>CAWDPX010000011.1:0-72158 GCA_963804345.1 uncultured Verrucomicrobiae bacterium
CGTGCCAGGCCAAAGTCCACCAGTTTCGGTTCGTGATCCGCGTTGAACAAAATGTTGCCCGGCTTGATGTCGCGGTGGAGCAGATCGTATTTGAGCGCCATGTCCAGCGCCGAGGCGATTTTGATGCCGATGTCGAGCATGTCCAATTCCGACAGCAGGCGCAATTTCTCAATGCGCGCGTCCAGGCTGCCGCGGTCGGCCAGTTCCATCACGAGATACTGTTGGCCTTCCCATTCATCGAACGCGTAAATGTGGACGATGTTGGTGTGATTGAGCCGGGCGCAGGCGCGCGCTTCGCGATAAAAACTTTCCAGCGCAATCTGGGTCCGCGAGCAGCTCCTTCCGCATCAACTTCACCGCCACCATGCGTTCCAAGGTCGTGTCCCACGCGCGATAGACCGTGCCCATGCCGCCCGACCCAACGACGCTCCGCAACTCGAATTGCCGGATCATCATCGGCATCATGATCGGATGGCCGCATTTCTTGCACGGTTCGGTGGCCAAGGGAGCCAGGTCTCCGGGAATAAAGACCTTCGCATCGCACCATCCGCAAGTGACCATTCGCAGCGTTTCGCTCATGTTTTAATTCAATTTACCACCGCCCGGTCATCCGACAAGCTGAGAAAACGCATTTTAATGGTCTCAATAACCATTTGACAAACACGCCAAAATGGTGTTTCTTCCCGCCAGTTGAACATGAAAAACACGTTTAATCCAACGCTGAAGCACGCGCAGACCAATGGACGCATGTCCATTTGGACACGCGTTTGCCGGCGTTTTGGCATCGAGGGAGTGAAATTCTGATACAAGGACAAAGATTTCTGAAAAACCCGCGATTGCCAGTCAATCGCGGGTTTTTCGCTTTTTAACCCAAAACCAAATGAAAGGAAAAAACATGAACAAAAATGAAACACGGGTGCCGGCCAGGTTCGGCCCCGAAACGCGGTTCGAAGTGCGACCGGCGCCGCCGGTGCCGTTTCGGGCCACGCAGGACACCGAGTTCGAACGGTTGAAAAACCGTTTGCTCGCGCGGCAACTGGCCGAGGCGCCGACGCCGGAGTTGAACCCTCCGTTGCGGCGCGCGGCCAATGAGGCGGCGGCACTGGCATGGGCGACCCTTTACCCGTTGCTGGTGTTCCCGGTGCTGTTCGAGGAAAAAACCCAGGCTGCTCTCCGCCAGGTTGAACGCCAGGCGCGCATTTTCAGGAGCAGCTGCGAACTGCTCGCCGTATGAAATCGCGCCAGCTACAAGTGGGGCACGGTTGCAGGCGGGGAGCCGTTGGCACGAGCGAAATCATCTGACGCTCGCGCCAACGGCTTCTCGCCGCGCCTTGAAACCTTAAACCGTGGCAGCCGACGTGAGTCGGCTCTGACATTGTTTGGGATAAGATGGAGCGAACCCATCCCGGTCCATGAACCGGTAAGGAAAACATTGAACATCGAACGCCGAACATCCAATGGATGGATTGGGACAAAATAGAGTTATTCGAAGTTGGATGTTCGATGTTGGTTGTTGGATGTTTCCCCAACTTCAAACCTCCCCGGGTTCATGACCACGAGGCGCGTCCATTGTTGGAGGTCGAAGCTCCCCATGAACCTTGTAGCCACCCCGCAAAAAGGGATCCCCGTCACGTTTTCCCCGCCAGGGCTTGCTCCCGTTCCAGCAACGTGGGATGCGAATGGTAAAATCCGCTGTAGAGGGGATGCGGCGTGAGATTGCTTAAATTCTTCTCGTTCAGCTTGCGCAATGCGCCAATCAGGGATTGCGCCCCGCTCATCACCTCGCGCGGCGAAGGCGTCGGCCTGATATTCGTAACGCCGCGACCACCAATGGATCAGCGGGGAAAACCAGAACGTGACCGTCCCCGCCAGCAGTCCAAACAACAGCAGCGCCGGGGCAACGTTTCCCGGTTCAAAACCGAACGCGCGGTAAAACCATTCCTGCCGGGCCAGAACGGAAATGAGATAAAAGCCGGCGAGCGAGCCGACCGCCGAGAAGACCAGCATTTTCGGGATGTGCTTTTTCTTGAAGTGGCCGATTTCGTGCGCGAGCACCGCTTCCAGTTCCGGCCCGGTCAGTTGCTGGACCAGCGTGTCGAACAGCACGATTTTCCGGAACCGCCCGAAGCCGGTGAAGAACGCGTTCGAATGCCGCGAACGTTTGCTGCCGTCCATCAACTGGATGCTTTGGGCGCGGAATTGGGTTCGCCGCGCCAGCTCGAGCAGCCGTTCGCGCAGGTCGCCTTCCGGCAGCGGCGTGAATTTGTTGAACAGCGGCAGAATCAAAACCGGCGCGAGCACGCTCATGAGGAGTTGAAATGCCAGCATCGCGCCCCAGGCCCACAGCCACCACCACGTTCCCGTCCATTGGACAATTTTCAAGATGAGCACCAGCAGCGGATATCCGAGCGCGATGGCGAGCAACAAACCTTTCAACCGGTCGGACCACCAGATTTTCGGCGTCGTGGTGTTGAACCCGAATTTTTGTTCGAGCCGGAACTGCGCGTACCAATCGAACGGCCAGCCCGGCAGCGACACCGCCAACCCGGCCGCAAACAGAAATGCCGCCATCGCCCACGCCGACTGGCCCAGCCCGTGGTTGAACAGATGAAACGCCCACGGCAAAACGCCGCTGAACAAAACGATCAGCAAGACCACGGTGTCGCAGGTGTCTTCAACGTTTCCCAACCGGCCTTTGGCCAGCGTGTACGCGACGGATTTTTTATAAGCCGGCTCGTCAATGATTCCATGAAAAGCCGGCGGTATTTCGTCCGCGTGCGCGAGCACGTGGCGGCGGTTGAGCGATGCCAGCCAGAGTTCCGCCGCCAGCCGGGCGAGAATCAGTCCCAAGATTGACCAGACAACGATATTCACAAATTGCAATCCATCAAAATTGCGGCTGATTGGAAATGATTAATTTGGCTGCTACTCAATAAACCCGCACCAGCACCACCGCCTTCCATCGTAGCAGCCGCTGTGAGTCGGCTCTAACTTCTCCGGGAGTATGTACTTAACGCAAATTTCGTCCTTCGTGCGGGGTTTACCCAGCAAATAAAGCGCTGGTTTTTTTAGCTTTGGTGCCAATTTGCGTTGAATACATACTCCCGTCAGGTTTGGCGGTTGGACCGCCTTTGTCCACGGCGTTGTGCGAGGATTTGACACGGCCCGAATTTGGGTTCAATTACTCTAAAGCGGCAGATGAGATGAACCACGAAATACACGAAAAGTGGATGGGAAACGATCATATTATGCGGTGGCAGACTTTACTACTTGGGTGAATCTGCGGTGCTTGGCCAAAGCTATGTCATTTCGTGTCTTTGGTGTGTTTCGTGGTTTCAACTGCTTTTTGGGTAATTAAAGTTTGCCCGTGAATACGAAACCGCCCAACCGCATCCTGCACGTGGATGGCGACAGCTTCTTCGCCAGTTGCGAGATCGCCTTGAATCCCCAATTGCAGGGCCGCCCGGTCTGGGTGGGCGGCGGGCGGCGCGGCGACGGCATCGTCATTGCCGCGAATCGCGCGGCCAAAAAATTCGGCGTCAAAACCGGCATGGCGTGTTTCGAGGCGAAAAGACTTTGTCCGCGCGGCGTGCTCTGCCAGCCGCACTACGACGAATACCGCCGGCTGTCGGCGGAAATGTTCCGCGTGCTCGAGGAATATTCGCCCACGCTCGTGCCCATCTCGATTGACGAGGGCTTTCTCGATTTCACGACGATGGACCGCCATGTCTGGCGCAACACCACGCCGGAAAAATACGTGAAGGAAATCTGCCAGCGGATCTTGCGCGAGGTAAAACTGCCGGTGTCCGCCGGCCTGGCCAATTCATCGCGGCTGGCCAAACTGGCGACGGACGCGGCCAAGCCCGGCTTCATCGAAATTCCAGCCGGCTCGGAAAAGGAATTTTTGCAGGACCGTTCCGTGCGCGAACTTTCCGGCATCGGCAAGAACCGGCAACGCTCGCTCGCCGCGCTCGGCGCGACGACCTTTGGTCACGTGGCGAAACTGCCTTCGACTTTGCTCCGGCAGAAATTCGGCATCTGGGGCCAGCAGCTCTGGCTGTTCGCCAACGGCCTGTGGAACGAGCCGCTGCTGCTCGAAGTGAAGGACCGCACGACGATTTCCAGCAACACGACGCTGCCTTACGACGAGCCGGATTACGAGGCGGCGCTGACGTTCACGTTGAGCGAGGCGACGCGGCTGGTCGGCCAGTTGCGCCGCGAGCAATTGCAGGCCCGCGAACTGGCGCTGACGGTGCGGTTCAACGATTTCACCGAAGTCAGCGGCGGACACCGGTTTCACGAGCCGCAGTTTCAGAATTCCGTCATCAACGCGGTGTTGGAAGACGATTTTCCGGCAGCATCATGGGCGACCAGGCCAAGCCGGTGCGGCAGATCCGCATCGCGTTCTGGAACCTGGCGCGGCTGGACACGCAGCCGACGTTGTGGGGCCGCACCGACGCCGAACGCTGGGGCGCGCTCGACGACGCGGCGCACACGCTCAACCAGCGGTTCGGTCCGGCGGCGGTGATGACCGGCGCGCAACTGGCGCTTGCGCGAGCTGGAGGACGCGTTCAAAAATCCGAAGGCGAAATGTCCGTTCGTGCCGCAGCGCGAGATGGTGAAAAAACTCTGGGGCACGGACGCCGACCCGCTGGCGCAGAAGGGAGAATGGGAAAAGCGGCTGGCCAAGGTCAGCAAACAGTCGCAATTCCGGCATTGACATGTATGACGTATGCCGTCGCAGATTCAACGGGTAAGCGCGGCGGAAATTGCCGGTGTTGCATCAGGCGCGCAATTTTTCCATCACGCGCGCCATTGCCAGCGCGGTCTGAGCCGCTTCCGCGCCGCGATTGTGCTTGGGATTCAGACAGCGCGCGCGCGCCTGCTCGGCGTTTTCCAGCAGCAACACCTCGTGAATGACGGGAATTTCGTGTTCCAACTGGATTTGCATCAGCGCGCGGCTGACCGCCTCGCCGATGTGCGCCGCATGGGCCGTTTCACCGCGCAAAATCACGCCCAGACAAATGATGGCAGAAAGTGAGGCGTGAGGCGTGAGGCGTGAGGCGCGGGCAAGGCGTTTAACCACTACGGGAATTTCATACGCGCCCGGCACGCGGACGACCTGGATGGTTTTCGCTCCGGCGCGTTTGAGCTCGCGCCGGGCGGCGGCCAGCATCGCATCCACGTAACGCGCGTTGTAGCGCGACGCGACGATGGTGAAATTGCCGCCGGTTGCCCGGACTTTATTCTGCTGGACCTTGCGAAGCATCGTGGGGAATTAAACCACGATTGGGCGCAAATGAACACAAGGAATTTGGGGTCATGCAGGCGCAGATTGTTGTTGGCAAAGGAACCGCTTGGGGCGCGCGCCGTTTTTCAACGCTGCCGCCGTAAACTTGGCCGGCGGCGGCTAAAACCCCGGATTTTCTTCCTTGGGTTTCAAGCTGAACAGGTAAGCGACCAGGTCGTCCAGTTCGGAGTCCTTGATGATGCCGGCCCACGCAGCCATGAAAAGCGGGGGTGGCGGACGTTTCGGGTCCAGCGCCGTGATTTCGCGCTGGCCATTGAGGATGCGCTTTTTCAATTCGTCCTTGGTGTAGCCATCAGCCACATAGATCAGGCCGGGCACCTGCTCGGCAGTCTTGGCATTGGGATTGGGTACCCCGCCTTTGCCGTCGGCGCCGTGGCAGCCTGCACAACCATACTTGCGGAAGACTTCCCGTCCGCGCTCAACCGGGCTCATCAGCGATGGAAGATTCAACGCCACTTTCTGATTGCGCAAGTGCATAAGGAAATCCGTCAGCGCGCGCGCTTCGGTCTCGGTAAAACCAAACCGCGGCATGACCGTGCCGGGAGTGACGGTCTGCGGATCGCGGAAGTGTTGCATCATCCATTCGGGCGGGCGCCGCAGGCCGACGTCGTCCAGCGCCGGGCCGACCTTGCCGCCCTGGCCGCCGATGGAGTGGCACCCGATGCAGCCTTTCTGCTGGAACAAACGCTGTCCCTCACTGGCGCTGGGAATGACTTTCATGGAGGCGTAATAGCCGGGCGCCGACTCGCCGGTCTGGCTGAGCATGAAAAGGATGATTGCCTCGAGATTCGTCTCGGAAAATTTTTGCGGCGGCATGGCGGAGCCAGGCGTGACCGATGGCGGGCGCGAGGAAATGTTTCTTCAGCCATTCCGGCGAACGGCGGGCGCCGACCTTGTCGAGTTCCGGTCCGATGATGCCGCCAACGCCGTTGAGTTTGTGGCAGCCGCGGCAGCCGCTGTCCTCGAACACCTGCTGGCCGCGCGCCAATTCGGGCGCGGCAGGATTGTCAGCGGCCTCGTGGCATTGGCCGCAGGAGGCCTGGATGTATTGCAGCGGCAACATCGGCTGGTCCCAATGCGGCACGTTGCCATGCGCGTCGGCGGCGGTCGTGGCGCGGCCCTGGCCGCGATGGCAGATGGTGCAGCCGAATTGCTCGAACGGATGTTGCTCGTGCAACGGATGATAGGCGAGCGGTTGCGGATAACCGCCGTAGCTCGGGTCTTCCACCGCGAGATGGCACGTGGTGCAGCGGTCCACACGGTTGAGGTCGGGCAGGAGAATCTGACGGATTTGCACCGGGATTTGTTCGGCCAGCGCCAGTTGTTGCGGCGTCGCGGCCCGGCGGATTTCCTCCTGGATGAATTTGTGCTGATAATCCTTCCACTCGCGGTACTCGTCCCGGTAATAACCGATGACGACGAGACACGCCGACCAGGAGGCCGAGCACGGTGAACCAGCCGTAGAATTTGCGGACGGAGAGGTCGTTCATGTCAGTGGCCCTCCGTGATTGCTGGCGGTTGTTCCCAAGGGACCACCCAGCCCCAGTTCGGGCCGCGGAACAGGGTGCCGATGATCGTCAGCACGATGGCCGTCACCAGGCAGACGGTGAAAATCGTGTTGGCGACCGCGCGTTCGCGGGCAAACCAGCGGCCGACGCCCTTGCGCTTGCGATCCAGGTAGGGCAACAGCATCAGCGCCGTCACCAGCAAGCCGGGCACCACCACACCGCCCCAGAACGCCGAGTAGCTGACCAGTTCCTGCAGGCCGAGGAAATACCACGGCGCTTTCGCCGGATTCGGCGGATGAATCGGGTTGGCGAGTTCTTCCAGCGGCGCGTTCCAGAAAATCGCCAGGAACAGCACCACCGCCGTCACCAGGAGGAACAGCAGCACCTCGCGGAAAACCAGGTGCGGCCAGGAGAATACCTCGTCTTCCGGGTTCTGGCCGACCTGCGGCGTCGTGCCGCGCGCCAGTTCCATCAGGCCGTAGCTCTTGTTCGTCGGCAATTGCTCGAGGTCAATCTGCTGCGACGATGTCGCCGGCTTCGTCGGGACGCGACAGCCCGCCGTCCTTGCGCACGCGCCAGAGATGGACGGCCACCATCAGCAGCGCCGCCGCCGGCAGCACGATGACGTGCAGCGCATAAAATCGCGTCAGCGCCTCCTGCCCGACCACGTTCCCGCCGAGCAGCAGATATTTCAACTTGGGACCGATGACCGGCGCGTAGCCGGCGATGTTGGTGCCGACGGTGATCGCCCAGAACGCGAGTTGGTCCCACGGCAGCAGATAGCCGGTGAAGCTCAACCCCAGCGTCAGCAGAAACAGCCCGACGCCAATCACCCAGTTGAACTCGCGCGGGCGTTTGTAGGCGCCGGTGTAAAACACGCGGCACATGTGCAGCAGCACGAACAGCACCATCAGGTGCGCCGCCCAGCGGTGCATGTTGCGAATGACCAGGCCGGCGGAGACGACGAACTGCAAGTCCTTCATGATGTCGTACGCCTGCTCGGTGCTCGGCACGTAATAGAACATCAGCAGCACGCCGGTGACGATCAGGATGAGGAACAGGTAAAGCGAAATCAGGCCCAGCCCGAGCGAGTAGGAGGCGCGCAGCGAATGGCGGTTGACCTTCGCCGGCTGCACGTGCAGCAGGAAGCTGGAGACCATCGCCTGCGACCGCTCCAGGTTGCTCTCCGGCAGGCCGACCCGGAAGATCGAGCGGCCGACGCGCGTGCGCGTGAACCATTGCCAGATTCGTTTGGGCAGAGGCGCGTTCACAAGACGAGGTATTTGTCCGCGGCCACGCGCTGGCTTTTGTCCACCAGCAGCCGGTTGTCCTTGCTCAGCGTTACTTGAAACCACTCCAGCGCCGCGCGGGGCCGGGCCGCCTTTGACGACACTGCCCTGGTCGTTAAACACGCTGCCGTGACACGGGCAATGGTAGCCGTGGCCGGCGCGGTTGACCGTGCAGCCGAGGTGCGTGCAGATCGCCGACAGGCAGCGGAACGTGTTGCCCTGGCGCACGAGGAAGACCCGCTCGTCTTCCAGAAACGTCACCGAACCGTCGGGATAATCGTCGGGCTTGCCGGCCTTGAAGCGCAGGCTCGGCTCGTACAGCACGTTTGGCACGAGGAAACGCACGGCTCCCGCCGACGCCGCCGCCACCGCGAAGGTGCTGGCGAGCCAGCCCAGCGTGAGCTGGAAGAAACTGCGCCGGGAAACTTCGTTTTTGTTTTCCGAGGTGGTGTGATTCATATCAGGCGGGCATCAGTTCCACGCGTTCCATGGTGATTGCGCCGGTGGGACAGCGGGCGGCGCACAGGCCGCAGCGGATGCAGCGGGTTTCGTCCTTGATGATCGCGCCCTGCTCGCCGCGGTTCGGGCACGCGCCCGTAACGCGCGACGAACGCGCGCCTGCAGCTTTTCATCGCCGCGCAGGTTGGCGGCATCCACCAGCCGCAGGCAGTACTCGGGGCAGACATCGGCGCAGCCGCCGCAGAGAATGCATTCGTCGCCGTTGAACACCGGACCGACGTGGCATTTCAGACAGCGATCCGCCTGCAGCCGCGCGTCGGGTTCCGGATAATCTTTTTCCACTTCGGCGATCCCGATGCGCCGGTCCAGCGGCAGCGTCGGCGGCGGACGGCGGACAAACTTCTCGTAATCGGGCTTCATCCGGTACTGGTGCGTGTTGTAAATCGTCACGCGCGCCTGGCGCGGCTCGGCGGGCACGCGGCCGGTGAGGAATTTGGCGATGGAATTGCGCCGCCTTCTTGCCTTCGGCGACCGCCGTGATGATGATTCGCGGCCCAAACGCCACGTCGCCGCCGGCAAACACATCCGGCCGCGACGTGGCCATCGTCACCGGATCGGTTTGCAACGCTGCCGCGCGGCGTCACCTTCAAATTGTCTTCGGGACGAATCCAGGAAAGGTCCGCCGACTGGCCGATGGCGAGAACAACCGTGTCGCAATCCACAATTTCTTCGCTGCCTTCGATGAACTGCGGGTTGAACCGGCGGTTCTCGTCGAACACGCGGCTGGCCTTGATCAGTTCGATGCCCGAGACTTTGCCGTCGCTGCCCGACGATGCGTTTCGGGCCGAAGCGCGTGTGGAGCCGGATGCCTTCCTTTTCCGCCTCCTCGATTTCCTCGCGCGCGGCGGGAATTTCGTCGAGGCTCTCCAGGCAATACATGTGGACTTCGGGCACGCCCTTGCGGATGGCTTCCCGCGCCACGTCCAGGGCGAGGCGCACCTCGTCGGGCGCTTCCGGTTCGCGCGCGGTCAATTGTTCCAGCGCGGACGCGGCCTGATGCAGCGCCACGCGCAATTCCGCCTCGCTCATCCCGGCAAATTTTTCCGTCTGGCGGACGACCGAGCGCGCCACGTCGAAAGCGACGTTGCCGCCGCCGATGACGACGACTTTGCGGCCGAGGGACACGCGGTAGCCGAGGTTGACGTTCAGCAGGAAATCAATCGCGCGCAGCACGCCGTCGAGTTGCACGCCCTCGATGGCCAGCTCGCGGCTCTTGTGCGCGCCGATGCCGAGGAACACGGCTTCAAAGCCCTGCTGCTTGAGATCGGCAAACGCGAAGTCCTTGCCGAGCCGCGTGTTCAGGCGAATCTCCACGCCGAGCGATTCGATGGCCGCGATTTCCGCCCGGATGATCTCGCGCGGCAGCCGGTATTCGGGCACGCCGAGCACCAGCATGCCGCCCGCCACGATTGTGCGCCTCGAAAACCGTCGGGGCAAAACCCATCAACGCCAGCTCGTGCGCGCAGGACAGACCCGCCGGACCGGCGCCGACGATGGCCACCTTGCGTCCGCCGCCGATGCGCTCGCGGCGCGGATCGCGCAATTCGGGATAGACGCGGCCCAGGTCGAAGTGGTCCGACTCGACGCCGAATTTTTCGCAGACAAACCGTTTCAGCGCGCGGATGGAGACGGAGGCGTCCAGCGCGCCGCGCCGGCATTTCGCCTCGCACGGCGCCGCGCAGACCCGGCCGCAGATGGAGGCGAACGGATTGGGCGTGCGGGCGATGATGTAGGCGTCCTCGTAACGGCCTTCGGCGATGGCCTGCACATAGCCGCCGGAATCCGTCCGCACCGGACAGCCCTCGCGGCAAAGGACCTGCCGGGTGAAATAATTCACATCCGGCAGTTCGACTGGATAGGTCGTGGGCATGTCGCAGTTCGCGTCGGCGGACTACTTCGAATCGTACTTGTCGTGGACTTCCTTGATCTTGGCCTCGGCGTCGGTCTTTTCCTCGGGCGTGGCCTTCGCGAGCTTGTCGTCGAGCATCGCCTTCTTGCGGATGCTGGAGTCATAGACGAGGAACTCGTAGATTTTCTTGCCGTCGGCGTTGCTGATGCCGGAGCCGGGCTTGTGCATCATCCGTTTGATATAGCGCGACCACTCGTCGGGCAGTGGCGTAATCGGAGTTGATGGGCCGGCTCAGCTTGTGGCATTGCGTGCATTTCTGTGCTGAACACTTCGTAGTTGTCCTTGATGCCATCCGGGTATTTGGAGACATCAATGGTGGCCGGGCCTTTTTCGAAACGTTCGACTCGCGCCTTGGTTTCCGCGTCGAGTTGGTCTTCCGCGCGTGCCAGGCCCGCCGTCAGGGTGAGCGCCGCCACGCCGAGGAGCAGGGTGGTGAATTTTGTGTCATGGTCATAATGGGAGTTCCTTTCATTAAAATCCGTACGAGAGCTGGACGACAAATCCATTGGACGGCAGCGCATTGGGACCGCGGCTGTGCAGCCATTCGTAGTCACCTTCGAACAGCAAGGTGTTCGTGAGGTAATAAACAATACCAGCCGTGACGCGGTCGGTGGTGGTTCCCAAACCATCGTTCACCCCGTCGTAACGGCTGACCAGTTCAAGATCGTTGACGACGGGCGCATCCAAATTCAACCCCGCCAGCTTGTAGGCTCCCTGGATCCACCAGCCTCGCGCCCGGAGGGTGCCGGCATCGGTGGTTTGCTGCCAGGAGTTGATATACTCACCCTTCACCTCGGCGTAGGGACCGATGTGCATGGCGGCATCAACGACCGCAGCCGACCAAAGCTCCTGACCGGCGTTGTCCCAAGGACCCGCCTGGCCGGAAATCCCCAGTTCGATGTCGTAATGGGCTTTCCACGGATAAAACCAGCCGATCCGGCCGCCGCCGCTGGGATTGCCGTTGAGGTTGCCGGAACTGCCATCGGAATTGACGCCCACATTTCCGTTGAGACTTATATTCGGTATCGTATTGCCGCCGGAATCAACGGTGGTGGCTCTTCCGGAGCCGTCAACCGACGACGGCCCGTTGGCGCCATAAACCGCATAGGTCACCATCTGCCCGGAATTGCCCACGGGCACGGAACCGCGAAGCTGCGCGCCCACGCCGGCGCCGGGCAGGAAATCCACCGCCAGCGGATCATCAGGTATTTTGTTGAGCCAGCCCGCCGAGCGCTCGGAATACGTGCCCAGCGGCAAAATCATGTACCCAGCCACCAAGGTCACATAATCGTTGTAGAGATAATCCAACTGGGCGAAACTCAGGCTCACCGAAGTTCCGGCGTCGCCATTGCCCGTCTGATTATTCTGTAGGCTCACTGCCGAGTTCTGCAGGGTCACATCAAAGCCCGCCTCGAACAGGATGTTGTCACTCGCCCGGAACAGGAAAATGGGCGCGAAATCGGCCATCACAAAGCCGCTGTGCGATCCTTGCACCCTGCCGAATTGAACCTCGGCGTCGCCCGCCATCGTGAAATTATGCAGTGCGCTCATGGTGCCGCCGGGGATGGGATTCACCGGTTGAATTTTGGCCGCCGCGTCGGCTTTCTGCTCGGCGTTGGTGGCCAGCGTCTGCGTTTCGCCCAGCCGCTGTTGCAACTGCTGAATGGTCTGCTGATCCTGTTCGTGCAGCTTTTCAAGCTGGCCAATCCTCTGGTCCTGGTTGGTGAACGCGCTTTTCAACGCATTGAAATCCTCATCGCTGATCATCGCCGCCGCGCGGGGAGTCATGGCCACACCCAGCACGCAGGCCGCCGCTGCTGTGCTCAAAATGATGGAATTTATTTTCATCGGTGAATTCCTTGAGGTTCTAGTTTCCAGCGTCTTCCTGGAGAAATTTGAGGATTAACTTCGCCTGCGCCGCCGGAAGATTGGCCCGCACGCGCATGTGGGTCATGATGGTCTTCCACTGGGCCGCCGTGAACTCGGTGGCATACCGCTCCGGGTGGCAGCGGTTGCAATTGATGGCGTACAACTCGGCGCCGGTGAGTTTCTTGGGCGCCGGCTTCTGGTCGGTTTTCTTTTCCGGTTCGGCGTGCGCCAGAACCGCGCTGAGGCATGCGGCAATCAGCGCCAGGGCGCCGGCCAGAACAACCCGTCGTTTGTTGGTGAGTGTTGAGCGCATAAAAGTTCTACTTCCTTTCGTTAATCGCCATAATGTTAATCCGCTCCCGCAAATGCAATCCACTTTATTTGTTTTTTTTGGCAATGGAGCATTGGCTGCGGACAAAGCCAAAGTGAAAAATAAAATGAAGGCGGCAACCAGCACCGTAGGCGCGTCATATTTGTAGCCGTGTCCGTGTTCGATGTCCCAAGCTCCGTAGGAGCGGCATCAAAACACATGTCGCTCCTACGGAACTCGGGTTTGTGTTGGGTTTGAAACTACAAAAATTCCGCGCCTACGGCGCTGCGGCAGAAACACATATCCGCGTAAATCGTAAATCCGAAATCGCAAATTAAAGAAGGTGCCCCATCTTCTCGCGCTTGGCCTTCAGATACCGTTCGTTGTGCGGATTGGGTTTCACGCGGATCGGCAACTGCTCGACGATTTTCAGCCCGTAGCCCTCCAGCCCGACGATTTTTTTGGGATTGTTCGTCAGCAGCCGGATGTTTTTCAGCCCCAGGTCCACGAGGATTTGCGCGCCGATGCCATATTCGCGCAGGTCCATTTCGAAGCCGAGTTTTTCGTTCGCCTCGACGGTGTCGTAGCCCTGCTCCTGCAATTTGTAGGCCTTGATTTTCGGCGCGAGGCCGATGCCGCGGCCTTCCTGCCGCATATAAACAATCACGCCGCGCCCGGCCGCGGCCACCTGCCGCATGGCCTGGTGCAGTTGCGACCCGCAATCGCAGCGGCGCGAGCCGAACACGTCGCCGGTCAGACATTCGCTGTGGACGCGCACGAGAACCTTGCCCCGTCCGGCCACGTCGCCATGCACCAGCGCGAGGTGATGCTGGTCGTCCAGCTTCGAGCGATACAAATACAAATCGAAATCGCCGTAGTCGGTCGGCAATTTGACGGTCTCGACGCGCTCGACCAGTTTCTCCCGCGTGCGCCGGTGTTCGATGAGGTCGGCAATGGTGCAGATTTTCAGGCGATGTTTTTTGGCGAACTTCAGCAACTGCGGCAGGCGCGCCATCGTGCCGTCGTCGTTCATGATTTCGCAGAGGATGCCGACGGGCTGGCAGCCGGCGAGCGTGGCCAGGTCCACCGCCGCCTCGGTGTGGCCGGCGCGCTGGAGCACGCCGCCCGGACGCGCGCGGAGCGGAAACACGTGGCCCGGCTGCACCAGGTCGTCCGGCGCCGACTTGGGTTCGGCCATGATTTTGATGGTGCGCGCCCGGTCAGCGGCGCTGATGCCGGTGGTGACGCCGCGCGCGGCGTCCACGCTCACGTGAAAATCGGTGCGAAAGCTCTCGCGGTTTTGCTGCACCATGCGGTCAATGCCGAGCTGGTGGAGCCGTTCGGCGGCCGCCGGCACACAAATGAGTCCGCGCCCGAATCTGGCCATGAAATTGACCGCCGCCGGCGTCACGGATTGCGCCGCCATGATCAAATCGCCCTCGTTTTCGCGGTCGGCATCGTCCACCACGATGACCATTTTTCCGCGGCGAATGTCCGCGACGACCGATTCAATGCTGTTAAAAGTGTTTTTCATCCGGTGAAGACAGCATAGCCGTCCGCCGCTCAAATGCCAGACGCAAAGCGAATCGGTTACGTCGCGTGCCGATTTTTGCTGACAAAACACCAAAAGCCGGCTTACGATTCTTCGCGTCCATTGCGGGCGCTTTTCATGGCGGTGGCGGAAAGATTTAGCAACCGAACGACCGATAAATTTCAATGTCATCGAACAAACTGGCCAAAAAGACCGGCGGACTTTCAAGCGGAAACCCCTCGAGTCTGCTTCAGGAATGTTTTGCCTGCGGCGTGCTCGTGGTGGACGCGCGCAAACGCATTGTCGCCTGCACCGCCGAAGCCGCCGAACATCTGCATCGGGACGCGGCGAAGCTGCTGAACGCGCCATTAAGTTCGCTGCCCGCGCCGCTGGCCCGGCTGATTCAGGAGACCGTCCGAAGCGGCAAGGCAATTTTGAACCGCGAAATTCCCCTGGGCAGGGCGACGGCATTGCGCGCGAGCATTTTGCCCGTGAAAACGCGCGAGCCGATGGAAATTGTCGTCGTTTTGAACAGCCTGACTTCCACGCCGGTTTTTGAGCAGAACCTCCGACGGCTCGACCGGCTGGCCGGCCTCGGCACGCTCTCGGCGAGCATGGCGCACGAAATCAAAAACGGCATGGTGGCCATCAGGACGTTCATTGACCTGCTGGCGCAGAAAGGCCAGGACACGGAACTCACCGAGGTTGTCGGGCGCGAGCTGGAGCGCATCAACGCGATTGTGACGCAGATGCTGCGGTTTGCCGCGCCGAACCGCGCGGCGTTCACGACCGTGCGCATCCACGACGTGCTGGATCATTCGCTGCGCCTGATGCAGCATCAAATCAACGGGAAATTGATTTCCCTGCAACGTCATTACCGGGCCGAGCCGGACACGGTTCGCGGCGACGACGCGCAATTGCAGCAGGCGTTCATGAATTTCCTGCTCAACGCGCTCGAAGCGATGGGCACGAACGGCGTGTTGACGGTCCACACGGAAATGGTGAAGGGCAAACGCCGCGAGCGGCAATTGCGGATCAACATTCAAGACACCGGCGTGGGCATCGCGCCGGAAAATCTGGGGCGGCTGTTCGAGCCGTTTTTCACGACCAAGATACAATGGCACGGGCCTGGGGCTGGCCATCAGCCAGCGCATTGCGCTGGAGCATCACGGCTCGATTCGCGTGCAAAGCGAACCCGGCAAAGGCTCGACGTTCAGCCTGTCGCTGCCGGCGTTCACCGCGGCGTGAGCCGGTGGTCCCAACAAATCGAGGCCAAGCTCGTTCCGAGTCGAAAAGTTTAAATGTGTGGGACTGCCCCCTTCACCTTCAGAAGATTCTATTCAGCAAACTTTAATCAGTATTCCAAGATTTTCCATTGTCCATTCTCCTTAGTAAACTCGATGGGGAAAGTTATTTTGTGGCCGTCCACGACATTTTCAAAACAATATTGAGCCTTGTCGCTCTCAATGGAAACCGGCTTGATAGTTCCAATGTTTTTGGCGTCAGAAATCAATTCGGCTTTGGACAGCGAAAGAAAGGTTTCCCGATATTGATCCTTCGATGCGATGCTGAAATAGGAAAGCGCGCCCGGAATATCACCGACTGCCAAACGAGCCTTCATGTTTTCCCAGACAACCTCCGGATTATCCAAAGGCAACTTGACAAGAAGCACGCGGTTGTTCCCTGTGTCGGCAATGTAAAATTTTTCTTCCAGCAAATCTTCAAATGCGGCAACTGCCTTAGGATGATTCAATCCTAATTCGCCTGAGAGTGATAATCGTGGGCGCAGGGGATTATTAGAAGAAAGTTCATGGCTGCTAGTGGGGGCAAAAACCTGCACGCGATTATTTCCCGTATCTGCCACATAAAGACCGCGTTTGCCAGTACAGAGGTTCCAAGGAGCTTGGAATTGGCCCAAACCCGAACCTGTGCCCCCGCTCGCTTTTTGAGAACCGTAGTCGCTGGCAATGACAATGCGGTTGTTTCCTGAATCCACGATGGACAAATTATTCCAAAAGTCATAGACAAGACCTTTCGGGCTGTTCAATTGTCCAATCCCGCCAAATTGTTTTCCAAATGAGTCTATGAAGCCACCGTCTTTAGTGAAGTGTTGAATCCGGTTGTTGCCGGAATCCGACACAGAGATTTCCCGGCTGTCAGGCGTCACCGCAACATCAAATGGAGCGTTAAATGAACTCGAATTAGTGCCCGAACTTTTATCAGCTTTGCCAATGTATCCATCGCTGCCAAATTTAGTGTCCAGTTTAAAGGAATTATCAGTCGAATTAAATTTCCGCACTTGGTTATCACCGGTTACCGCCACATATACATTGCCCGCCATATCCACATCCAAACCGGAAGGCGTTGAACCGATCCCGCTTAAAGAACGAACTGTTTTCCCATTTGCGTCAAGCTCGGTTATAGTTGCTGTATTTCCTGATAAAACATAAAGGTTGCTGTTCCCCGTCCATTTTATGTCCACGGGGTCAGGAATGCTTATAACGGCAAGCTGAATAGGCGAGGCTTGCGTATTGCTGTTTGTTCGGGACATGCCATTCAGAGGCAAATCAGTTGAATAACCTGTATTTGCGCCCAAAATGCCGGCCAAGATAAGCAGCAATCCTCCCCGAGTTTTAAACTCGCGCCTATACCACCCAGCCCAATTTAGAATTCTAGTATTTTCCATATTCCATTCTCCTTCAATTAAACGGGTCGTAAACGGGTCGATTCCTAGTATTATAGTATTCCCACGTTGTGATTTTACAGCCAAATTTTACTCCCCGACGAGGTGATAAGCATGTTGAACGGTGTCGCCGCCAACGTGAGTTTTGGGTGTCACCTTGAGCGAGAAAGTGAAGGCCACGGTAAAGTCCGTCGGGCCGTTGCCGTTGTCAACGACACGGAAGGTCAGCGCGCCGGTCCAGCTCCGCAGGTCGCGATAGATCGTATAATCTTGTTCCTGCAAGCGGCCGTTCTCGGCGTTGAAATTGTGCATCGTGCGCAACCCCCAGTTGTCATTCAGCCGGTAAAAAAACGTGCTGGTGATGAAATTGTCGCTTTGTGTAAACCCATCAAATCCGCTGCGCAAATACCAGTGGCCGATGCCCCAGCTCCATCTTTCGTTGGGCGTCAACGTGAGTTGATGAAAGGCCAGGTTCAAATCGCCGCTGTTGATGTCGTAGCGCAACTGCGAATTCGAGCGCAATCCACGTGCGCGGACTGAAAGACGAGGTCGGAATAAAGATCGCTGAACGTCTCCTGCCCGCTGAACGGTTCGTCGAGATTGTTATGATCGCGGCCCGGGGTGAGCCGCCAATCCAACGCCACGTTCCAATCAAGCAAATTGTCGAGCTGGCCGTCGCGTTTGGTTTGGAGCGTGTTGCGCAGGCCGAAACGAATCACATTCTCGCTGTCAATGGAATCAATGTTGTTATAGTCGGGAAATTGAATCGGCAACAGCAGCAGGCTGGGCGACGCGGAATCGAACTGGGGCAGTTGCGACGGCGGTGCGGTGGGCCGCGGCACGAAAACGTAATTCACCGACGGCTCAAGGATGTGGCGCAAGCCGTCAATGTCCAAAAGTGAATTCGTCGCGCCCGCCCAAAGCCGCGAAACTTTGAACGAAGTTCCGACGCCGGTGTTGAAAACGGCGCGGTCGGTTTCGTCGTTGGTGCCGCCGGGACCGCTTTCCTGGCTGTAATAGGTAAACCGGCCGCCGACGTGGGGCGTGACATTCAGCCAGCTGAAAAACGTCCACGGCAGGAGCAATTGATGAAAGGTGTCGGCGCGCGCGGCGGAATAAGCCGGCGGACTGTTCGTGGCGGAGAACAAGTTATTATTCGTGGCGGCAAAGAAACGCCGGTAATAGCCCGCTGAACTTTCGCTCTCGTAATAAAGCGGCGTGTCAAAAATCTGCTGGCGAAAACCGGTGAGCTTCACATCGGGCAGACGTTCGACCT
Organism: uncultured Verrucomicrobiae bacterium; assembly: GCA_963804345.1. Lineage (GTDB taxonomy): Bacteria > Verrucomicrobiota > Verrucomicrobiia > Limisphaerales > UBA11358 > UBA11358. Next base: position 18,206 of record CAWDPX010000011.1, read on the forward strand.
GGTCGAAGAAATCATTGACGCGCGGCGTGGTTTCGGCGTCGAGACTCCAGTTGTTCCAATACTTGTTGACCTCGATGAATGTGTTGGGCTGCGGGTTATTGCGGTGTAATCGCCCTCAAAAAAGTCGTGCAGCACCAGCGGGTCGCTCTGGTAATTCACCAGCGCCTTGAGGTTCAAATTGGTGAACGGGGTCGCCTGGTAGTCGAGGTAAAACCGCTGGCGGTTCTCAGGAATCGCCCCCAAATTCGCGAAGCTGTTCGTGCCTGTGCCGTTGTTTGGATCCTGGTCGTGCAGATAATAATACTTGAAATCCGCCTCGCCCCATTGACCGAGGTGCAGATTCAGGTCCGGCCCCGCGCCCACGCCCCGTTTCTCGCGGTAGTCCAGATGAATCTTTCCGTCCACCGCATCGTTGAGATACCACGTGTAAGTGTTGAGCAAAAACGGCCCGTAGGCGCTGCGGTAGCCGGGGAGTGAAATTGAAATTGCTGGCGTGCTCGCCCAGATTGCGCCGGTAATACGGAAAGTAAAACGCCGGCACCCCGTCCACGAACAGCACGGCGTTCCACATTTCGACGTATTTCCCGGGAACAATTTTTATGTGGCTGGAACGGACGCGAATCGCCGGGTCGCTCACATCATCGGTCGTGACGAAAGCGTGGCGCGCGAGTGTAGGTTTGATTGGTCGTGTCGCCCTGCAATTGCCCGCCTTGCGCGAACACCGGCGGTTTGCCCATGCGGAATTGTTCGCTCTGCATCTGGTGCGTTTTGAAATTATAGCGGATGTGTTCGCCGACCCAGATTTGATCGCCTTCCTCGATGCGCACGTTGCCGTCGGCCACCGCCTCGCCCGTCTGCCGGTTCACCGACGCGCTGTCGGCCATCAGCACCGATCTCGCCGTATTTCACACAAATGCCGTTGGTGCCGGTCATCATGTCGCCCTCCATGTCCACGCTGCCGGTGGGCGCGCCGGGGATGATTTGGTTGAGCGCCCACGCTTCCCACGACGGCTGCTCTTGCGCAAAAGAAATGAGCGGAAAAATTGCGCCAAAAAAAATCAGCGCGGCAATGGCGGACAATCTTCTCATCAGGCGCGGCCAATTAAACAGAACGAACCGCGGCTGCCAAGCGGGATTTCACCGCCAAAACACAAAATCACAAAGTTTGGAGGGGACGCTGCGCTGTCTCCGCCATTATTTCTCCGGCAAAAAGGCAAATACCACCGCCGCCAGGATGCAGACAAACGCGGCGAAGTGGTTCCACCGGATTTTCTCGCCGAGATACAAGATCGCAAAGCCGCAAAAGACGGTGAGCGTGATGACTTCCTGGATGATTTTGAGCTGCGTGGCGGAATAAACGGCGTTGCCCCAGCGATTGGCCGGCACCTGCAGGACGTATTCAAAAAACGCGATGCCCCAGCTCACGAGGATGACGAGCAGCAGCGGCTTGCTTTTGAATTTCAAGTGGCCGTACCACGCCACCGTCATGAAAACGTTCGAGCAGGTCAGCAGCACAACGGGCAGCCAGCGGGATTGAGTCAGGTCGTTCATGATTTGGGAAAAGGAATTTTGTGTTTGGCGCGGATTTCATCGAGCGCGACACGGAATGGTTTGCCGGTGCCAGCTTTCATTTCATCCAAACCGCGCTGGATGCCGCGCAGGGCGTCCACCAAATCGTCCGAGCGCTGGCCACGCGTTTTCAACACGCCAACATATTTGCTGATGGGATGCTTTTTGGTTTTACGCAAAGCCGGCTTCACGCCGTCAAAAATGAATTTGCATGGCAGAGGTGTCAAATGGGAACTCGGAGGATTTTCAAGCGCGTCCAATTCGGCAAGCTCCGTCAGGAGCGACATCTTTGTAGAAATCAAAACCAATAAAATCTCCAGCCCCAGCGGGGCGGCATATTCCATCTTTGTTGGAGTTTACGCTTCAGCGTGTTCGCCCCTCAAACAAGCTAAAGCTTGAACTCCAACCTGCGATGCCGCTCCTGACGGAGCTTGAAAATCTCTTTTGCCCGGGTTCTACAAAGATGCCGCGCCGCCGGCGCTGGGGCAGGCCGGTTTTGAATTCCACGCGAACGGCATTATGATGTTTTCTTTGGCCAGCGCGGAAATTGTTTTTTTCCTACAAGCCACAAAAACACGTCAATCTCCCTTAATGAATAATCTTCCAAACCGAAGTGCTGTTGAAATGCCTTTATGATTTGAACAAATCGGTCATACGTTTTCAGTTCAGCTTTCTTGAATTCCATAAAGCGATCAACTTTGGCGTGGTGCATAAGCATCTTTTCCACAAAGTAATCATAAATGGGAAACGCGTTAGGAACATGGTGGCTGCAATACTTCGAAGCAAATGAATAGAAATTTTTCCGCTTCTTTTTAAGGGTTATCCTAGCCAACTCATTTACAAGGGTCAGGTTACCTCGCCGTAAACGCTCATCAATTTGTAAATCAATGATATGCTTTGCCATTGAGTAGGTATCATAAATATTCGTGCTGTAAAATTGGTTGAGCGCCGTGACTTTTAACAAAACAAGCTTCAAGGAACTGTTTGCCGGACAAAATTCATGAAATAGAAGTTCAAGTGCCTCCTCTTGAATTCGATAATTCTCAAGGTTTTTTAGTTTTCCATTTCTCCAGATAGGAGCTGACGGCAGCCGGGCTTGGCTTAATCATAATCTCACGGGAATATTTTTCTTCGCCAAAAATCGTTTCACATCGCCGATGGTGTAGGTACCGCTCACAGTTTCTCGGTGGGCGTGAAGGGCAGGCCGCGTTCGCCGTTGAACAGTTTTTTCAGCCGCCGGTCGCTGGAACTGCTCGCGCGCCGGATGACGCCGGGCGCGACGAGTTTGCTCAACTCACGGCGGTAACGCCGCCCTTTCAGCCAGTCTTCGTAGCTGATCGAGCCTTCAATCGGAATCGAAGGGACTTTTAATTTTAAGTTCATTGGCAACCTCATTCACGAGCGTCTTGCACTCATTGACGTTACGATATTCCGGCAGATTGGCAACCCGCAAGACTTCGCTCCAGTCCATGTTGACCGCACCCGCCAAGGCTACCACGGCCAGTTCTCGCGCACATTCCCGTGCGATTAAGTTTTCTCCCGGATAAACAGAAACCAAAACGCGCTCTACCAGCAAATCTTCCGCTTTCATTACCTGAACTTCACCGTAAGGCCCTTGAACACTGCGATATGGTGTGCGGGCAAAACTTTCCGCCGGGCCGAGCACGTCCACATACATCCCGGCCACCAGCCAGTTGCGCGGGCCACCTTTTGCGCCGAGCAAACCCATGATTTCCTGCCGCTCACGGATGGGCAACGTAGCCTTGTTGACAAGGCATAAATCCAAGTCACCAGACGCATACGCGCCTTCCGTCAAAATCTCAATGGCCGAGCCGCCGACCACAACGAGTTTCACGCCACGTTCCGCCCAAAGCGCGCTGCACAGCGAGGCCATCTTCAAACTTTTGATGGTCGGGTCTTGCTCCGCCGTCACGTCAGCTAACGCGGATTTGATTTTTTTTGAATCCATATTTTACAGTCGCACCGGAATGTTCTTCTTCGCCAAAAACTGTTTCACGTCGCCGACGGTGTAGGTGCCGAAATGGAAAATGCTCGCGGCGAGGACGGCGTCGGCTTTGCCTTCGAGCAGCACCTCGGCCATGTGCTCCAGACTGCCCGCGCCGCCGCTGGCCACCACCGGCACGCCCACCGCTTCGCTGATGCGCCGGGTGATGACCAGATCAAACCCGGCCTTCGTGCCGTCGGCGTCAATGCTGTTCAAAACGATCTCGCCCGCGCCGAGCGACACGGCGCGTTTGGCCCATTCGACGGCGTCCAGGCCGGTCGTCCTTGCGGCCGCCGTGCGAGAAAACCCCCCATTTGTCCGGCGCGATTTTCTTGGCGTCAATGGAAACCACGATGCACTGGCTGCCGAATTTTTCCGCGCCGGCGCGGATCAGATCGGGATTGGCGAGCGCGGAGGAGTTGATGCTGATTTTGTCCGCGCCGGCGCGGAGCATCGTGTACATGTCCTCCACGGACTGGATGCCGCCGCCGACGGTGAGCGGCATGAAGCATTGGTCGGCGGCGCGCTCGATCACGTCCACCATCGTCGCGCGGCCATGCGCGCTGGCGGTGATGTCGAAGAACACCATTTCATCCGCGCCCTGCTCGTTGTAGCGGAGCGCCAGTTCGACGGGGTCGCCGACGTTGCGCAGTTCGCCCGCCTCGGCCTTGCCGAACTGGACGCCGCGCGTGACCTGGCCGTCATGCACGTCCAGGCACGGAATGACTCGTTTGGCGATCATGGGTTTCATTGAAACGCGGCGGGCGGCGCAAGGCAACTCATTCCGGCGGGTTGAATGTTTTGTTTTGTTGCTGGACGGCTTCGGGGGTGCCGGGAAATTTCCTGGCGCAGTGTAACTTTTTTGCCGCACCCATCGTCTTGGAAAACAGAAACGGCTGTGGAAACGACTTTAACCAACGGCCACGGCTGTTTGATTTTTGAATGTACAAATGCCGTTGGTTGTCTGATAGAATGGAATTTTGATTATGAAATTACATATTTTGACTTTGAATTTAACATTGGCGGCTTCGGTCGCCGGTGTTGACCGGATGCCAGAATCCCAACGGCACGCAAAACAACACGGGTTCCGGCGCGTTGATTGGCGGCGCGATGGGCGCGGTCACCGGTGCGGCCATCGGCGGTTCGCAGCACGGCGGGGAGGGTGCGTTGATTGGCGCGGCGGCGGGCGTGATTGCCGGCGGCTTGGTCGGCAATTCCATGGATCAGGAACAACAGGCGCGGTTGCGGGCGCAGGCTCCACAAACTTATGTGCGGGTGGATCAGGGCCAGCCGTTGAGCGTTGCGGATGTGAAGGCGCTCGCCAAAGCGGGCATCAGTGAAGACGTGATCATCAGCCAGATTCAAAACTCGCGGACCGTTTACCATTTGAGCGCGGCGGACATCATTGACCTGCGCGACGCGGGTGTGACGGACAAAGTCGTCAATTACATGATCAACACGCCGTCCACCGCAGGCGCGGCGGCTCCGGCCGGCACCGTGGTTGTCCAGCAGGCTCCGCCACCGCCACCGGCGGAAACGGTCGTGGTCGCCGCACCGGGCCCGGGCTACGTCTGGATTGGCGGCGACTATGAATGGAACGGCATTTCCTGGGTGTGGATCGGGGGACACTGGGGGTATCCGCCGTACCCGCACGCCGTGTGGATTAGCGGACATGCCTGGCATGATCGCTATGGCTGGCACCACGAGCGCGGATACTGGCGTTAATTCCCGCACGGGTGAATTTCGCGGCCTTTCCATTCAAGCCGGTCACACGCGTTGAAACGCGCTGAAACTTGTTTACTTTGCCGTCCGCCGAAATATATTGGCGCATGGTTGCCGATGTGGCGGAATTGGCAGACGCGCCAGACTCAAAATCTGGTACTCGTGAGAGTGTGTGGGTTCGACCCCCTCCGTCGGCACCATCTGAACAACGCTGAAGTGTGAAGTCGCTTTTCTGCTAAATGAGTTGCGATCCCATGATGCTTTTGACTCGGTTTCGTTTTCGTCATTTGCGGGGAATAAGCATGAGTTCGGTTCCCAGTGCCGCGTGGTAATATCCGCCTGCATCCGGTTTGAGAGGAACGCCTTTTACTTTTTCCATCACCGCCCAGCGGCTGGGATCAGCGGAAAAAAAGATGGTTGACCCGGCAAAATTGCCGGCCGGGTCCGAAAAACTGAACTCCACTTTGGCGCTCTTATTGATCGGCAGATTGTCGGCCGAGGCCATTCGCAGCAGCGGGAAAACCGATTTGACCGTCTTGACGCGGAAAAGACTCTTCCCGCTCTCGAAGTCAAAGATCTCCCGAAGATGTCCGTTGATCGCACGGTCACGTTCCGGGTTCGTGCCCAGCATACGCTCGTTCTGATAATTGCCCAAAAGGAAATCCATCGCCACCGCGCTGGTCCATGAGAAGCGGCGGATGTTTTGGGCTTGTCCGTTGCGGGAATCATAAAATTCGGCCGGGACGCAGGCGAATTGTGGATTGCTTTTGGTCCATTGCGCCTGGTGGGACATCATGCCGGTCAATCGGCGGGCGATGTCCCTGGCTTCGGCCTCATATCCATATTTATACAAACCCTTCACGATAACCCACGCCTCAGGCAGCCAGATGTTGCCGCGCCAGAGGCCGCCTTCCTGGCCGGTTCTGGGTGGTTTCTGCCTGTAATAACGCGGGTCATTGTAAGCGACCGTTGGGACGGGATACGGCCCATTGAACTCCGCCGGGTTCAGAATGTGGCTTTCAATCACGCGCCGGATTCGTACCGGGTCGCGGCAGACATCGGTGAAGACGGGATAGAGAATGGAACTCGTGAGCACTTTGTCCTTCAGGGCATGCCGATAGGTCACGATCCAACAGCCCTTCTCTTCATCCCACAACGTGTCAATCGCCTGCACATGCTTCTGGAATTGCTTCTCCCAATCCGCCGCTTCCCTATCTTTCCCGAGGATTCTGGCAAAACGTCCCATGATGACCGTGCCATAGGCCAGTTGGGAGCTGGCGGCGGGATCCTCCAGGAAATTATCCCTGGAGTCTTTTACCCAATCATTCCACCAGCTATTCCATTGCCCCGGTATATCGGTGGCTTCCTTAAAAAGCAGGTCGGCACGCGGATTGTCGTCCCAGTTGTTCGGCGTTGAACACAAAAGGTTGTGATCAATGTCAATCTGCGTCGTCCAGACCCGGTAGTTCTCTTTGAGCAGCGGATAAACCATCGCCGCAAACTCCTGTTGTTTTTTGGGATTCGGCAGTCGCGAGTAAAGCTCCCACATGGACCAGTAATAATGGGGATCCATGATGATGCTCGGTGGGTCGAGAATCGGCACGGCGTGCCCGGCCGCCCAGTCGGGATTGATGTCGAGGTATCCGAGTAAATTCCAGCAGGCGTCGCTTTGAAAAAACAGATTAAAACCTCCGCGCGCCGGACAGGACGCATCATACAACCCCCCGTTTTGCTCCTTCATGAGGCGGTTCGAGCGCAACGCCAGGGCGGCTGAATAATACAGCTTCAGGTCTTCATCGCCCGGTTGATACAGCTTGGGCAGTGCTCCCAGATAATCGTTCCAATCGTGTTCCATGCGCGTCACAATTCCGGCAAGGCCGGTCGCGGCGAGGTCATGCCCGGCCTGAACGGCGGTTTTTTCCGCGGTCGCATCGTCGGCTCCCGCCGCAACATAGAATGCAAATTCGCGGGTTTCGCCCGGGGCCAGCCTCAGCGGATCGGCACTGGCGACCGCCGAGCCGGCTTTGGCCTTCAGGGCGGGTGCCCACGTTTCGCGGAGCGCCTCCTTCAATTCATTGCCGCGACCCGACGTCAGGTAGCGCGGTAGAAAGGCCGAGTGGAGGATGCCGAGGGTCGAGCCGATCAGAAGGGAATCCGTGTAGTCATTCGGGGCTGCCGATTTTCCAACGCGCCGGTTGCGCCAGGCCAGGCGGTCGCGGGCCGCAGCGAATCCCACAATCAGGCCACCGGTCTTGCCGTCGTATTCAGAACGGCCGGTGACCAGCAGGGAAGGAGTCAATATGGCGGCTTCGGTTCCCGCGTTTTTCACACTGGCGAGGATGGCAACGGTGTTGAAAGCGGTGAAGAAGACCGTGGATTCAATTTCGATGTCACCCTGCCGGGTCGTGGTCTTCCAGCCATAGGGATACCAGTTCACAACACACTCGCCACTGCTCCCGTCGATCAATTCCCCGGCTGGGGTCTGGAAAAACAAAGCCAGCCGTCCGACGTCATTGGCGGCATTGAAACCCACTTGATCATAGGTGTGATGCCGCACCGAGTTCATCCAGAATCGGTTGATGCCTCCCGAATAAGCGACGTCATACCACGAACCAAAATCAGAAAGCTCACAGCCCATCTCCGGCCGCTGGTGGTTTTCTCCCGTGAAATCCTTGACCCAATAGGTGACCTGGTTTTCCATGAATCGCAACCGGTCCTCACTGGCAAGCGCCGCATCGTCGCGAAGGTGGCGCTCCGGGCCGCCGGCTGCGTTTGTCGCTCCGGAAAGAGAAGCATCCCCGGCCTCATACGCGACACCACCCGGCACTTTATTTTCCGGTTGCGCACAAGCAGTGAGAGCACAAACCATAAAGCAACCAAGCGCCCCGCCGATGACCACCGGCAGTCTAACCGGAGTTAATTTGCAGATGCTTTTTTTCATCCGACATTTCCCAAAATGGTCGTGCGCCAAATACGCCAAACAATATCTGCCGAATTCGACACCACTCTCTCCCTCACAATTCCGGTCAAGAATCCGAAATGCCCAGGCATCCATCAAGCCCGATAAATCGGCAAGCGGCCCGGGATTGATGAAAGCGAAATGCCGACGGGATGCGCCAGACTCAACAGTCAATATCTGCCTCCGATCTGAGCAAGACGACTTTGGATCACGCCAGCGGGCGATATACGATTAATCGAGGCTTAAAACCAATTTTGGGCCGGTTAAACGGGCGTTGACTTGCGGTTTTTCACCCGCCAAAAGGGTGCGCGATTCGTATTTTCCCAATTCTTGGAACTTGGAACTTTCCATGAACCGGCGGGCGGAACTGTATGCAAAACTTTGCTTCACCTGCATCAAAGTTTTGTCATCTGATTGCAGGACAAATACTTGTAAAAACACATCTTGCAGCTAGCATGGGCAACATCGAAACCGGTTCATGGCCCCGATGCGCGTCCATTGTTGGAGGTCGATGCTCCCCCAAACCGGACAAAATCACCGCCGCTTTACAGCGAGTTGTCGAAAATTTCCATTTTTTGATTGACCCGCATATCTGCGGCTTCAAACTTCTGCGCCGATGTCCAAACTCCTTTCCCGCCTCGTCAACCTCCTCGAATTTTTCACCAACGCCATCCGATCCAGGCCGAAATCAAAAACCGGCCGGGGTTTGCTGGGCATGTATTTTGTCGAGAGCAATGCGAAGCGGAACAAGATGAATCGGGAGCGGCAGTAAGCCCTGAGCGCGCTATTTCAGCCAGAGCACGGTCACGCCCTCGTTCGTCGCGGCCAGATCCGAATCCGCCCGCAGCTCGGGCACCGCTTCAAGCAGTTCCAGCACGACGGGATTGAAGATGGTGATGTTCTTCAAAACTGGTCTTCCTTTTCCTTGAACAGCACGTTGAACGTGGTCAGGGAACCGTAGCTGCGCGTGATGTATTGCTGCATCTCCACCTTTTCGCCATCAGTCAGTTTCTCGTGCGCGTTGATCTTTTGTTCCAGCACGCGGAGGTTGTTTCGCACCATCACGATTTTGTGGAAAAAGGTTTCCAGCGGGACATCCTTGGGTTGCAGCGCCGGGTCGGAGGGATGCATGACCAGTTTGCCGCCGTGCCAGCGGGCGCCGAGTTTTTCAATCACCGCATCCGGTTTTTCAAGGCCGAGCCGGACCACGGCGGCATCCACGGTTTGCTCGATGAATTGTTTGAGCGGAAGGTTCAAGCCGGTGACGGCGGTTTGCGGCTCGGCGAGTTCGAGGCCGGCGGCCTCCGGCGCGACGGCGCGCTTGCCGTCGCCGAAGAGAATTTCCGCCGTGATTTCAGAAATGGTTTTGACCACGCCCACGCCGTATTGCGGATGGCGGACGTTCATGCCGACATGCAGGGATTCGATTTTCATGGGAAGAATTTAACCACGGCTTGCCGCGCCGAAGCAAGTAGCGAAGGCGGGATGACACGGATGGACACGGATTTTTTGTGTAAGGACAGATCGCGTTACACAGCGCCGTAGGCGCGGCATCTGTGTAGATTTGTCTGGTGATGGTTCCAAGCTCCGTCAGGAGCGGCATATTCCCTAGTTGGAGTTCACGCTTCAGCGTGTCCGACACCCGCACAAGCTGAAGCTTGAACTCCAACCTACGATGTCGCTCCTATGGCGCTTAAAAAACATGGCTGACAACGCCGCAAAACGCGCTAGGCTCGGAACCAAGCAATGTCCGCCAAATTTTCAGACCGCTTTGAATTCGAGCGCGTGCTGTGGACCCAGGGGATGACTCGCGTCGCGGGCGTGGACGAGGCGGGACGTGGTCCGCTGGCCGGGCCGGTTGTGGCGGCAGCGGCAATTTTGCCGCCGAAATGGGCGGCATCCGGCCTGCCGCCCGAACTCGAGGGCTTGAATGATTCCAAGCAGCTCACCGCCGCGCAGCGCGAAAAATACTTTGCCTTTCTCACCGCCTGTCCCGAAGTGCAATTTGCCATCGCGCAAGTCGAGGCCGGACAAATTGACGCCATCAACATCCTGCGCGCCACGCATCGCGCCATGAACAACGCGCTGGCGCAATTGCAGCCCGCGCCCGAACACGCGCTCGTGGATGGCCGGCCCGTCCAGACCATGCCGGTGCCGCACACGGCCATTGTGCAGGGTGACGCGCGGAGTTATTCCATCGCTGCCGCGAGTGTGCTGGCCAAGGTGACGCGCGACCGGCTGATGCTCGAATTCGACCGGCAATGGCCGAAGTACGGATTTGCCGGGCACAAAGGCTACGGCACGGCGCAACATCTTGCGGCGATTGCGGCGCACGGTCCGTGTCCGATCCACCGGCGCAGCTTCGCGCCATTGAAATCAACCCAGCGCGAACTCTTTTAGACACGGATGAATACAAAAATTCCCCTCGCCCCGGCCCTCTCCCCGTTTGGCGGGGAGAGGGAGAAGGCTGTAGCGTTCGGCCTGTGGCCGAATTGAATTGAGCCACAGGCTCGACACTACAACCCCTCGCCCCGCCCAAGCGGGGAGAGGGTGGCGCGGAGCGACGGATGAGGGGATTGTTTTCGACTGAATGAATCTGCTGGAAAAATTGAAAGACCGGCTCACCGGCAAGGACAAGCCGGAGCACCTACGACGCGGTGAACTGGGCGAGCACGCGGCGAAAAAACATCTGCAGCAGCAGGGGCTGAAATTTCTCACGGCCAACTTCCGCTCGAAGCGCGGCGAGATTGATCTGGTCTTTCGCGACGAGGATTGCCTGGTGTTCGTCGAGGTCAAAACGCGTTCGTCCGAGGATTGGACGCGCCCGGCGGCGGCGGTCAACGCGCGCAAGCGGCGATTGCTTTCGCAAACCGCGCTGGATTATTTGCGGCTGCTGAAAAATCCGCCGGTAAAAATCCGGTTCGACATCGTCGAGGTGCTGCTGGCGGATGGTGAGGTGCGGGAAATCCGGCATCTACCCAATTCGTTTTCATTGAGCAAGCCGTATCGCTACGGCTGAAAACAACTTGCACGTCTGGCCCTACCGGTCGAATTTGCCTGAACAGTGCCCCATCAACAGAATCGCAGGTGCGGAATATCCGCTCGCAAGGTCAATGCATCTGCCTGGGTCGAGAAGACACATTAGCGGCGCTGGACGTGATGGCACCGCAGGCTCACAACGAAACCATTGTACTACCCGGCGGGGGGCGCTTCCCTTTATTGCAATTTTGTTATTTTCAGACTTGATTCGTTTTATTTTCGCTTCAATTTGAAGCTGTTACTCCGGTGAAACATGGAGAAAACAGAACGACTCAAAAAGAACAGCTCCGCAAGGCTTGTGACTTTTCTGGATGGAAAACTGTCAAGAGCGGGGCCGGTTGTTCCTGAAGCCTGTTTTCTGATTGGCGTCCTGGAGGGTGGAGGCATAGGTCCGCAGGTCATCGGCGCGGCATTGCATGTCCTCAAAGCAGCCGGGCAGGTGTTGGATTTGAAATTTGAAATCCGGAACGGTGGATTGATCGGCGAGGACGCCATCGCTGAATACGGCAAATGGCTGCCGGAAGATACGGTGGATTTTTGCGCCGATATTTTTCATCGCGGCGGCGCAATCCTCAACGGCCCCGCCGGCGGACGTTACGTTTATGATTTGCGGCGGCGTTTTGATTTATTCTGCAAATTTGTTCCGGTCCAGCCCTGGCCGGAACTGGCGCGCGCCGGGAAAATTGCCCCGCAGTTTTTAAAGGACGTGGACATGCTCATTGTGCGCGACAACACCGGCGGCGTTTATCAAGGCCAGTGGGGCGACCGCGCCACGGACAAGGGGCGGGTGGCCGAACACTCGTTCAGTTACAGCGAACACGAAGTTCATCGCCTGGTCGAAGTCGCCGCGCGTGCGGCTGCGCACCGCAGGGGAAATCTGCATGTGATTGTCAAATACGGCGGGGTGCCAACCGTGACCGCACTTTGGCGCGATATTGGCCGTGCGGTGGCGAAACATCACGGCATCGAGGCCGGGTTCATGAATATTGATCTCGCCGCCTATGAATTAATCCAAAACCCGGCGCGCTTCGACGTCATCGTCGCGCCGAATCTTTTTGGCGACATCATTGCGGACATTTGCGGCGTGCTCGTCTCGTCACGGGGCGTGACTTTCTCCGGTAATTTTGACCCGGAGGGCCGCGGTGTTTTTCAGACCAACCATGGTTGCGCGCATGACCTCGCCGGCCGGGACGTCGCAAATCCCGGCGGTCAAATTCTCTCGCTGGCCATGCTGTTGCGCGAAAGTTTTGGACTTGATGAAGCGGCGCTGCTCATTGAAAAAGCTCTGATTGGGACCTGGCGCGCCGGCTGGCGCACTGCCGATATCGCCGAGCCAGGCTGCCAGATTGTTGGCACGAAGGTCATGGCCGAAAAAGTCGTGGAACAAGTTTTTCGTTCCGCTGAAGTTACGCAAGCTGTATGAGGCCGGCCCTGTTGCTCGTGGATTTCCAGGGTGACTTTTTGGATTCAATCGGCCTGCAACCCGCGCCCGAAAATTTAGTTTCGCAAACCGCCGTGCTCCTGCGGGACTGTCGCGACCGGCGAATTCCCGTCATCCATATTTGGACAACGATCTCGCGCACAAACGACCGGCGGTTGCCGCACTGGAAAAAAAGCGGCCGCTGGCTTTGCGTTGACGGGACAGAAGGACACAAAACATACGCGTCACTTCAGCCGCTGGAAAATGAAGTTGTCATCCACAAAACAGGCTTCAACGGATTTGCCAGCGGTGAACTGGACGCCGCGCTGAAAAAGATAAATTGCGACACGGTGGCCGTCGCCGGAATTCATTTGCACACCTGCGTTCGCGCCATCGCGATGGAAGGCCTGGAACGTGGCCTGCAAGTTTTCATCGCCACCGATGCGGTTGCCGGCAACGATCCGGTTTATGGCGCCGCCACGCACCGCTGGCTTTCCGAACGCGGCGTCGAATTCATGGCCGGCGATGAAATTTTGTCGCGAGTGGCCGGCAACCAGCCTGCCAGATTGACCCACCGCTCACCACGTGAAACCGGAAAAATCCTGTTTGAAATTCCAATCGCCAGCGCGGATGAAATTTCTTTGGCGGCACACGCCGCGCAAATCGCCGGCCGGAGCTGGCGTCAAACAAAAATCAGTTCGCGCTGCGAAATGTTGGAGGGAATCGCAGCGCGGCTGGAACTGGGCGCGCCGGAACTGGCACGGCAAATGGCCGTCGAAATCGGCAAGCCCATTTCGCATGGACTGGAGGAGGTCCGCCGCGCGGCGGCAAACATTCGCGATGTGGTCCGCCGCGCCGCCGCGTTTGAATTTCACAAACATGAGTCGGCGGGACTTGTCCGCCATGAACCGGTTGGCGCCATCGCCTTGATTTCGCCGTGGAACAATCCGGTGGCGATTCCCGTCGGTAAAATCGCGCCCGCATTGATTTACGGAAACAGCGTCGTTTGGAAGCCCGCGCCCGCGGCCACGGATATTTCGGCGGCCGTTTTGAAATTGTTGAGCGCGGCCGGATTATCGGAAAATGCGGTTCAGATTTTGACCGGCGATCACACGACCGCGCAAAAGCTGGCGGCCGATGAAAATATCAACGCGGTCACGCTCACCGGTTCGGCGCCGGCCGGTTTTGCGATTCAGGAAATTTGCGCGCGGCGTTTTCTGCCGTTGCAGGCGGAACTGAGCGGGAACAATGCGGCGATTGTCTGGGACGATGCGGATTTGCCGCAGGCGGCCGCGCAAATCGCGTGGGGGGCCTTCGGTTTCGCGGGTCAGCGTTGCACGGCCAATCGCCGCGTGATCATTAGCGCAGCCAGGTTTGAAATCTTTTTGCGGGAACTGAAAATCGCCGCGGGAAAATTGAACTGGGGTGATCCGCTGGAAAAATCCACGGACATTGGGCCGGTGATTCACACCGGCAAACGCGACGAGCAGGCCAGGTTGATTCAATCCGCGCGAAATTCCGGCGCAACCCATCGGGTTGAATTTCTTTTCGAATCGCGCGCCCAAGAATCGTGGGTGAAGGCCGGAGCTTACGCCCAGCCAGCGGTTGTTTGCTGCGACCAGCCGGATCATGCGCTGGTGCAGGAAGAAACGATGAGTCCCCTGCTGGTCGTGCAGCGTGCGGAGAACTTCGAGCAGGCGTTGCAACTTTGCAACGGAGTCCGGCAGGGACTGGTGGCGGCATTATTCAGCCAGGCTCCCGAACTGCGGGGAAAATTTTTGGCCGAAGCGCGGGCGGGGATGTTAAAAATAAATTCCGCGACGGCAGGAGTGGATGTGTCGCTGCCGTTCGGCGGCTGGAAAATGTCCGGACTTGGCCCGCCGGAACACGGCGAAGGCGACCGGCTTTTTTACACACGACTACAGGCGGTTTATGGCGCGGAAAAACCACGGTCGGGTTAAAGCTCCATGCACTCCAATGCAAATACCATTCCCGGACGTTTTGCGCAAATCGTCGCGGGCCATGCGGGCCGGATCGCGATTGCCGCACCTGATGCCGAATGGACTTATGCGGAGCTTGACCGGCACTCTCATTTTATCGCGGGTGAAATATTAAGCCGTCTGGGGGAAAGTTCCGCGCCGGTCGTATTGCTCATGGAGCACAGCGCATTGTTGATCTCCGGAATTTTAGGCGCGCTGAAAGCCGGCAAAATCTACCTCGCGCTTGATCCCAGCCAGCCACGGCAACGGTTGGCCGCCATGATCGCCGATTCACAAGCGCGACTTTTGCTGACGGACGGCGAAAATGCGGCGACGGCAAATTCGTTTTCGTCCGGCCAAATTCAAGTCTGGGAGATTGCCGGTGATTTTGCCGTACCCTCAATAAACGCTTCCTTTTCAGGAGTCTCGCCTGAAACCGGCGCGTGGCTTATGTACACTTCCGGTTCAACCGGCACACCCAAAGGCGTGTGGCAAAATCACAGCGGGGTCATTCATCACGCAGATGTTTACAGCGAACTGATCCAGCTCTTACCGGACGACCGGCTTTCGTTGCTCACTTCGTGTCATCTTGCCGCCTCGGCCACGCATTTGTTCGGCGCGTTGCTCAATGGCGCGGCCTTGTGCCTGTTTCATGTGCGTTCGCAAGGTGTCGGGCGACTGGCCACCTGGCTGAATGAACAACGAATCACGGTTTACCATTCCGTGCCGGCGGTTTTTCGGCAGCTGGCGCGTTCGGTGGGCAAAAAAAATTCTTTTGACACCGTACGTCTGGTCCGGCTTGGCGGCGAACCGATGTTGCGCGGCGACTGGGAACTTTTCCGTCAGCATTGCCCGGAGCATTGCCGGCTGATGCACGCATTGAGTTCAACCGAAACCGGTCTCATCAGCGCACTGCTGATTGACAGGCAAACCGTGTTATCCACCCGGCGCATATCGGTGGGGCGTACCATGCGCGAGGTCGAGGTCCTGCTGCTGGACGAAACCGGGCAGGCAGTCAAAAACGGTGCCGACGGGAAAATTGCCGTCCGCAGCGCGCATTTGTCCCAGGGATATTGGCGGCAACCGGACATCACCGCGGAAAAATTCCGTGCCGATGAACAAGATTCCCGGCTCCGAATTTTCGTCAGCAACGATCTGGGGCGTTTTTTGTCCGACGGTTCACTGGAACATTTGGGACGTGCCGACCAACTGGTGAAGATTCGCGGTCAGCGCGTGGACCTGGGTGAAGTGGAAGCCGCATTGCTGGCGACGGGACTGGCGAAAGAGGCCGTTGTGACAGCAATGGAAAATGAGCCGGGCGAAAAGCGGCTGGTTGCTTACATCGTTCCCTGCACGGGAGCGGACGTGGCGCGTCAAAATTTCCGGCAGAAACTGCACCGGCAGCTGCCGGAACACATGATGCCAAATGATTTTATGGCGCTGGAAAAATTGCCGCTTACGGCGGCGGGCAAAACAGACCGTCAGGCTTTGCCGTTGCCGCCGCGACCGGAAGACAAAACCGGGTTAAGCCGCGCAAAGAGACCGCGTGACGTGATTGACACCCGCCTGAAGAGAATTTGGGAATCAGCGTTGAACATCTCGCCGGTCGGCCGCACCGACGATTTTTTCCAATTGGGTGGAACGTCTTTGCAAGCGGTTGAAGTATTGCTGCAAATTGAGGACCTGTTCGGCGTTGCCCTTCCCCCATCGACTTTGGTGGAACACTACACGATTGAAAAGTTGTCAGCCTTGTTGACGGATCACGCAGTCATCCGGTCGCCAGGTCCGCTCGTAAAATTGCGCGATGGCAATGGGCGTCCGCTGTTCTTGATTCACAGCGGGCAGGGTGATGTGGCGTCGTATGGTTTGCTGACGCGACGCCTTCCGGGCCGTCCGATCTACGGTTTGCAATCTGTCGGATTGCAAGGCGAAAGCTGGCCGCTCATGAGTGTGCAAGCGATGGCACGACGTTATCTTCCGGAAATTCTTGCCCAAGATCCGACCGGCCCGTATTTGCTGGCGGGAACATGCATGGGTGGAATGGTTGCGTTTGAACTGGCGCAAATGCTCCGGCGGCAGGGAAAAGAAATCGGGTTGCTCGGATTGATGGACACCCTGCTTCCGTTGTCAAAAAACCAATGTGGGAAATGGCACGAAAAAACTTACGTCTCGTTACGCACTCCCATACATGAGCACTGGCGGATTTTGCGTTGGAAAATCATTCGCGCCGCAGGCATGAGTCAGAGCGATCGCCGGCTGCCGAATTACCGCCGTTTCATTGCAAATATTAATGGCCGCGCGCATCGTCATTACAAGCCGTCTTTTTATCCGGGCGAAATCACGCTGTTCATCACTGCTGACACGAAATTTCCGCATGAAGACCCGCGCTTGAGGGCGCAGCCACTGGCGCATCATACACGTGTCATTGCAATTTCCGGCGAGCGTGCCGGACTTTTTGTAAAACCAGCCGTCGACGAACTGGCGCGGCAATTACAGATCTGCTTGAAAGCCTCCGAAAATAAAAAGGCGGACTGACCGGTGACTTCCGGCCCCGCCTCCACCAATCGGGCGGGTGATGCATTGCCTCAAATATCCTGTTTGTCTCAGATCGTGGAGTTTCTTGGGGTTGACTCAGACCTGCTGGAAAAACAACTTCGGGTTTCGTCCCGGCGCTCCGGACAGATACTGGAACCGTCTCTTGATTCACAGGTGCCTGCGCGATTCCAACTTGTTTCCGCCGCGCGCCGCGCTAGGCTGTCCGCGATGCTTGCAATTGAAAAGGGGAGTTTTTTTCAGCGCACCCGCGCCGCAAAAAAAATCATGGTGCTGGATCTCGGCTTTCTGGGCGACACGGTTCACTTGCTTCCGGTGCTATGGATGATCCGTCAATCGTATCCGCGCGCGGAACTGTGCGTTGCCGTGGCCACGCACATCACGTCGTTCATGGACTGCGCGCCGTGGGTGAACCGGGTCTGGGGTTACATGCGCTATCCGCGCCGCGCGACGCTGCGTGAAAACATCTCGATGGTTTCGAGTTTGCGGAAGGAAAAATTCGACGTGCTCATCAATCTCAACGGCTCGGACCGTTCAAGCTGGCTGACGTTTTTGAGCGGCGCGCGCGAACGGCTGGGCCGCGTTCCGGATGACGGCGGCCCGCTCTTCTGGCGGCGGATGTTCACCGCAAACGTCGAATACCGGCCAACCCAGGAGCCGGTTTATCTTCAAAAATGCCGTTGCCTGGCGAAAGCCGGTTTTCCTTATGTTGAGCCGGAATTTCACGTGGAGATTTCTTCCGGCCATTTGGGCGCGGCGGGAATTTCCGGGACCGACGCCGGAACTTATTTTCACATCAGCCCGTTCACAACCGCCGATTACAAGGAACTGCCGCCGGCGCAACTCGCGGAATTCATCATCGCGCTCGCAAATAAATTTCCCGGGAAAAAGCTGGCCCTTTCCTGCGCGCCAACAGGGCGCGAACAGGGGAAAATGGCGGAGTTGCTTGCGTTGCTGCCGCAGAAACCATGGCGGGTTTTCGCCGGCAACCTGAATCTGATGCAAATCGCCGCTGTCATTAAACACAGCGCGCTGCATTTTTGCGGCGACACCGGCACGCTGCACGTCGCGATGATGATGCAGACGCCGATTGTCGCGTGGTTCTGGCCAAACCCCAGTCTGCACGGATGGATTCCCGCCGGCGAAAAATGCCGTGTTGTCATCGGCGCAAATCCGCCGAGCGCAAATTTCGTCGGCAACATTTCCATAGATGAACTCATCCGCGCGGCCGAGGCGGTTTTGAGTGCGCGATGAATTTTCTTTTGCATCCCACGGCTGTCTTCGGTTGCAGAAATGGCGGTCGTGCAAGGAATGCATGAATGCGATTCACCCGGCCAGTGATGAGCCTTTTCATTTCGGCCTGATTGATGTGCGATACCTGATTCCAGGGGATTTCCCAGCCTTCGGCGGCAATGGCCTTGACGTCGGAATAATCACCAGTACGGGTGACTCTTCCCCAGCCGGTCCAAGACCAAAGGGCATCTTGCTTGCGTGACATTGACGCGCGGGCATTGTCCAATTGGCAGTGAAGACTCTTGAGAACAAGCCGGCGAATGGAGGTTTTGCCTGGGCACCATGAGCACCACTTGCAAAATTGTGGAAGGGACGATTGGGCTGGTGGTTATTCTGGGCATTATCGGTTGGGGGTTATTTCACATGTTGAAACGGAGCTATGACCCGGCGCAGGTGTTGTTCAAGCTGGCAATCACAGTCCCGCTGGTCATTGCTTGTTTTATCGGCGCCATCGAACTCAGTTTTTTGGGACCGCTCGTCATGATAATTCTGGGCGTCGCCATGACGGTCATGTGGACGCCACATATCGGGGAATGGTTGTGCAATCCCCTGGCAGGCCTGTACGACGGTGGCAATGAAAGGCCGGAACAGAAACCGTACTATTCCATCGCGCGTTCCCTGCGAATGAAGGGTAAATTTCTGGAAGCCGTCGTGGAAATCCGCAAACAACTGGCCCGTTTCCCGAATGATTTTGAGGGCGTGGCGCTGCTCGCCGGCATTCAGGCTGAAAACCTGCAGGATCTGCCGGGCGCGGAAATCACGCTGAACCATTTCTGCGACCGGCCCGAGGCGCCGCCCAGACAGTTTGCCGCCGCGATGAACCAACTCGCCGACTGGCAGCTCAAACTGGCGCAGGACGCGGATTCGGCGCGCGCCGCGCTGGAGAAAATCGTCATGCGATTTCCCGACACCGAACTGGCGTTGCTGGCCGCACAACGCATCGCCCATTTGGGCGGCACGGAAAAAAATTTACTGGAGGCCCACAACCGCCAGCCGCTGGCCGTGCCGGAAGGCGTGAAAAATATCGGCCTGTTGGAAACTTCCGGGCATCTGGCTCCCGCCGAAATTGATCCGGCGCAACTCGCCGCCGATTATGTGAAACATCTGGAGCAGCATCCGCTCGACACGGAGGTTCGCGAGAAGCTGGCGATCCTTTACGCCGACCACTACCAGCGGCTGGACCTGGCCGCGGGCGAATTGGAACAATTGATTGAAGAGCCGAACCAGCCGTCCAAGCGCGTCGCGCACTGGCTGAATTTACTGGCGGATTTGCAGATCCGCCATGGCGTGGATTACGACACTGTGCGCGGAACCCTGGAGAAAATTGTGGAACGGTTTCCGGATCTGGCCGTCGCGGAAATGGCGCGAACGCGGCTGGGGCGCTTGAAAACCGAGCTTAAAGGACATCAAGCAACGCCGGATGTGAAGCTCGGCGTTTATGAACAAAATCTCGGACTGAAATACGGCTCACCACGCCGGTAGGGCAAAGCTGCCGCTTTGCCTTGAGCGCCGTGCCGGCAGACGAAGAGGCATCAGTGACCGGACAGACAAAATCATTTTTTCGCTCGTTTTTGTGGCAGTTTAGGCGTCGCGTCAGCGACGCCCTACCGTAGGGGCCGTGCGCGGATGCGCCCAACAATGGCGTCTTGCCAGCGTGACATTTGCGCGCGAGCGTTGTCTAATCAGCGGTGAAGACACTCATGAACGAGCCGGCCGCAGGATGTGAATTCGTGGCAGAGCCGCCAGCCGATCTGGCGACCCCGGAATTTGCCAGTCTCTATGCCGAAAACAGCCGCGCGATTTATTATCTCGCCCTGCGTTTCCTGGGCGACCCGCAAAAGGCCGAGGACGCCACGCACGACGTTTTCCTGAAGGCCTTCCGCAAGCTGGAACAATTCCGCGGCGAGGCGTCCCTGCGCACGTGGCTGTACCGCATCGCCATCAATCATTGCCAGAACCTCCGCCAGGGCTGGCATGACCGCCACGTGTTTTCCAACGCGGACGACGCGGTGTGGGAAAACGCCACGGCCGGAACCGATTCGCCTTTGCGGGTCCTGGAAATCAAGGAACTGGGCCAGCGCATCCAGAAAACGCTCGAGGGTCTGCCGGATGAATACCGGCTCCTGTTGCTGCTCGTGGCCGACGAGGAATTGACCTACGAGCAGGTGGGCGCGCTCGTCGGGCAATCCCCCGACGCGGTGCGGGGGAAATTGCACCGCGCCCGCAAAACTTTTGCCGCTTTTTTCAAGAAAACCGCCTGAGGAGGCCAGACATGAAACAACAGACCAAACTTTCCGAGGAACAACAGCAGCAGCAGCACGCCGCTGAACAGCAGACGCAAAAGCAATCCGCGCGCGAATTTGCGAACGCCGAAGAGATGCTGCGTTACGACGCGGCACACACCACCGTGCCGCCGGACATCGCCCGGCGGCTCCAAAAATCCACGGTTGACCTGCCCGGGCCGAAAACGGCCTGGTGGAAACGATTGTTTGGAGGAACCCATCAATGAAAAAAAATCTTTTCCACAATTATTTTTCGTCCTTGCCATGGGGCATGCGCCTTTTCCTGTTGATCTTCGTGTTCGGTTTCCCGGTGGCTTGGATTGGCCTTCGCGCACAACTGTTTGACCTGTATAGCTGGTTCGCTTTGACACCGGTGCTGGTCTGGAAAGGGCAGGTCTGGCGCATTGTAACCTACGCCTTTCTGCCGACAGGTCCTTTGGATTGGCTCATCAGCCTGTTCTGGCTCGCGACGCTGGTTTCCGTGCTGGGCAGAAACTGGTCCGCGCGCGGGTTCTGGGGTTACTGCCTGCTGGGCGCGCTGGCGGGCGGATTGTTCATTTCGCTGCTCAAGCCGGGCATGCCACGCGGTGTGGCCGGTGAGGGAGCAATGATTTTTGCCCTGCTGGCAGCGTGGGATTGGATGTATCGCAACGAACGCCTGATCCTGCTCGGCATCGGGGAAATCTCCGTGCGCCAGGCGGCGATTTTAATCGTCATCATCAATTCGCTCATCCTGTTCTTCTGCTCGGGCTGGTTCCTGATGCTGGCGATGTGGTGTGGCGGCCTGACCGGATGGCTCTGGCTCAGGATGCGCGCGAAACTTTTCCTGGGCAAAACCCCTCAACAAATCCGGTCCGAACGCGTGGCCCGGCTGGAATTATGATGACATTTTCCCTTAGCGGCGTCTCGGCAGAGCGCCGCCATCATTTGAAGTTTGAGACAGCGGCGCTCTGCCGAGACGCCGCTACGCCAGATGGTGGGGCGGAGACTGGCGCTCCGCGTTCCGGCCTGGCCCGCGAACGGGCGCGGATCGCGCGCGCAATGCTGGCGGATTGCCACCTCTGCGAACATCATTGCGGAGTGAACCGCCTGGCTGGTGAAACCGGGCTTTGCCACGCCGGCGCGGAGGCCCGCATTTTCATGGCTCAAACGGAAGTGTCGGACGAGCTGGAATTGATCCCGACGTTCGCCATCGCCCTGAGCGGATGCGACCTGCGCTGCGATTTCTGCATCACGGGCGGGCCGAGCTGGAACCCGCGTGCCGGCGAACCGGTGCGATTGGAAGAGCTGGTTGCCCGGGCTGACGCCGCGCTCGCCAGCGGCGCACGCACCGTGATGATCCTCGGCGGCGAGCCGATGATTCATCTGCCGGCGGTTCTGGAAATTGTTGCCGCGTTATCGGAGCGCCGGCCTCCGGCACGGCGCGTTGGAGTACACGCTTCAGCGTGCTATCCGAACAAGCTAAAGCTTGAACACCAACCGCTTCACGCCGTGCCGGAGGCCGGCGCTCCAAAGCTGGTTTGGAAAACCAACGCGCATGGGACGGCGCAGGCGCGCGAATTGCTTGATGGCATGTTTGATGTGTGGCTGGCGGATTTCAAATTTGGCGATGACGACTGCGCGCGACGGCTGGCCAGGGCCTCCGATTATGTCCGCGTCGTGCGGGAAAACCTGCTTTGGGCCAATGAACACAGCGAATTGATCGTGCGCCACTTGCTGATGCCGGGGCATGTGGAATGTTGCTGGCAGCCGGCGGCGGAATGGCTGGCGGCGGCATTGCCCGGGGTCAAAGTGAATTTGCGTTCCGGTTTCTGGCCGGCGTGGCGGGCGGCGCGACATCCTGAATTGCGCGGAACAGTTTCCGCGCCGGAAAGCGCCCGGGCGGTTGACCTGGCGCGGCACCTGGGTTTGAATCTGATTCCATGAAAAAGCATCACTCCAAAAAAAACAGTGCCTTACGCGGCAAAGTGCATAGCTTGACACTGTCTCCGACTCCCTCTCTCCGCCCGAGCGGGGAGAGGGCCGGGGTGAGGGGATTTGATCTTGAAAAAACTGCCTCCTCACCCCGCCCCTCTCCTCCTTTGGGGAGGAGGGGGGAAAATGGGCAGTGCGCAGATGCGCGCCCCGGCAAGGACCAGGTGAGCGAACTCCTGATTTTGCCGGACGGCCGGATCTTGGTCCACAACCTGACCCAGACCTTTGCCGAGTTGCTGCATGAACTGAATCCCGACGCCGAGCAGATCTCGTCGCGCGTCTTGCATCATTCACTGCCCTTGCGTGAACCCGGCAGGGTTGACCTGCTGGTCAGCCCGGCGGCGCGGCAACGCCGCCCTACCAAGTCAAAGGCACAATTCCGGAATCATTCAAACATCCCATGAACTTTCAAACTGAAATCGAGACCCTCATCCGCGCCCGTTATCCCATCCTCTACATCATTACGAACGAGGAAATGCGCGTGCAGAACCTGCTGGTGGAAATCGCCGCCAAACGGCAGAAAAAGGTGTTCGAGTGGACGTTCAGCAACGGCATCGTCCCGGCCGGCACTTCCATCCAGTCGCAGAAAAACCGCAACGCCTCCACCAAGGACCCGCTTGCCGCGCTGGACCAGGTGATTGAACAGGTTGAGCCGGCGATTTATCTGTTCAAGGATTTTCATCCGTTCCTGACCAAAAACAATTTTGCCATCATCCGCAAGCTCAAGGACATCGCCCAGCATCTCAAAAACAGCTTCAAGACCATCGTGCTGATTTCGCCGGTGATGGAAATCCCGGCGGAGCTGGACAAGGAAATCACCGTCATCAATTTCCCGCAGCCGACGAAGGAGGATTTGGGCGCGATGCTCGACAAAATCGTCGCCGAAGTCAGCGACCGGAAGCAGATTCAAATTGATCTCGACGAACAGGGCCGCGACCGGCTGCTGCAGGCGGCGCTCGGCCTGACGCTGGGCGAGGCGGAAAATGTTTTCGCCAAAATCATCGTCCAGGAGCAGCGCTTGAGCGGCGATTACGTCAACGAAGTGTTCGCCGAGAAGCAGCAAATCATCCGCAAGAGCGGGTTACTGGAATATTACAAGACCGAGGATGACTTTTCCAGCGTCGGCGGCCTGACGGTGTTGAAGGACTGGCTGAACAAGCGTTCCGTGGCGTTCACGGACGAGGCGCGGGCGTTTGGCCTGCCCGCGCCGAAGGGCATTTTGCTGCTGGGCGTACAGGGCTGCGGCAAAAGCCTGTGCGCCAAGGCGGTTTCGCGGCTGTGGCAACTGCCGCTGCTGCGCTTTGACATGGGCCGCATGTTCGGCAGCCTGGTGGGTTCGTCGGAAGAAAACGTCCGGCGGGCGATTGCCGTGGCGGAGTCCGTGGCGCCGGCGGTGCTGTGGGTGGACGAGATTGACAAGGCCTTCGTCGGCTCGCAAAGCTCCGGCGCGACCGACGGCGGCACGACCGCGCGCGTCTTCGGCACGTTTCTCACCTGGCTTTCGGAAAAGGACGCGCCGGTGTTCGTCGTAACCACGGCCAATGACGTTTCGCAACTCCCGCCCGAACTGCTGCGCAAGGGACGGCTCGACGAAATTTTTTACGTGGACCTGCCGAACGAGGAGGAGCGCGAGGAAATTTTCCGGATTCATCTAACCAAGCGCGGGCGCGATCCCAAAAATTTCGATCTCAAGGCGATGGTTGAGGTTAGCAAGGATTTGAGCGGCGCGGAAATCGAGGAAGCCATCATCAGCGCGCTCTACGATGCGTTTTACACAAAGCAGGAACTGGCCACCGGGCACGTTCTGGCCACGCTGGGCCAGACGGTGCCGCTGGCCAAGACGATGTCGGAAAAAATCAGCGCGCAGCGCAATTGGGCCGCCGGTCGCGCGCGGAATGCCAGCGTCGCCCACCCCCTGAAAAACGAGGTGGAACCGCGGCGAATGGAATTGTGATGTTGTTGAAAGCGCGAAATTTGAACGCATACAGCAACGAGCCAAATGAATTCTTTCTGGGACAATCAGTATGATAATTTTAAAGATCGCCATTACGCGGCTCTTTTTTGGTCCACCCTGATGGCATTGTTCGGCCTGCTGGCATTGGGGGGCATCATCGCCGCGGTTCTGTCCGGGTTCGGGATGCAGCAGTATTTTCTGGAGGCGCTGCCTGGCATTGGCATTCTGGGGTTGGCGTGGGGGTTTCTAAAATTTCGGCAGGCCCGGATACGGAGCCGGGAAAAGCTGCTGCGCGGCCCCTTGTCGCGTGACGAATTGCGCGCAGCCCGGTCAAAACTTCGGAATGGAATGAAACCGATCAATCGTCCGGCTTCACGAGCTCCGGACACTTTTTTGAAATATTAAGGTTATGAGCTGTGTTTGCATTTTAACCCCGGTGGTCATCGCCAGTTGGCCGGCGTTCAGCGCAGCGGTCGTCGCGGCGGCATCCTCCCTCGGCTACACCATTGTCGAGGAGGGCGTCAAACAGTATCAAACCGGCAACGTCAACCAAACCGGCGAGCGCAAGGTTAATCTCGAAATCGAACAAAGCGAAATCGTCACCAACCAGCTTGGCCGCGACCAGCGCATCCAGGTCCAGCGCGGCGGAGTGACGGTGACCTTCTCCCGCGACGCGCGCGGAAAGGCCGCGATTTGCGTGACCGGGCCGGGCTTCTCAGACGAGGAACTGCGCGTCATTGGCGAGGAACTGAGCCGGCGTGTGGTGCAAAAATATGTCCACCGGCGGCTGATGGATGAGATTCAAGCTCGCCAGTTCGTGATTGTGGAGGAGGAAGTGGATGAAAACAACGCCATCCGGCTCAAGGTCCGGCATTGGGATGGGTGAATTGAATTTATGCAGGGAACATTCAACATTCAACATTCAACTCCGAACCCTCAATGGTCGCGATGCCGGCTTTTTCGATGTTGGGCGTTGAATGTTGAATGTTGAATGTTTGAAACGAATTATGCCCCAACGCGAATTTGAAATCACGATAGCGCCCGACGGCAGCGTGGAGGTGCTGGTCAAAGGCTACAAAGGCAAGAGCTGCCTGGAAGCGATGAAAATCTTCGAGCAGGTCGTCGGAGAGATGAAGTCGCAACGGGAGACAAGCGAGTTTTACGAGCCGGACGAACAGGTGCGATTTAACATCGAGCAACGGCATTGAAGTTGGAGTCCAAGCTTGAGTTTGTCCGCAGCCGGCAAGCTGAAGCTTGAACTCCAACTTGTGGCCAGATTGAACATACAGGAAGAGGCTTCGCCGTACTACCCGCCACGGGCGCGGTGGTATAGCTGTCTTTTTTCTTTCGGCAGTTCCATCCGGCGGCGGCTGGCATTGGATCGCCTTCATCTGCCGCGGGAAATGGCGTTTGTCGGGCTGGTAGCCGGTTTTCTGGTGCCCGGCCTCGCTGTTTATATCCGGGGACCAAGACTTTGGGGAAAGGCCGCGCTGGCCGGTTGCGGGTTGTTGCTGCTTTTATTCATCGTGTGGTTCGGCCATCCGGCCGGGAATTTCGCCTTCGGGCTGCTGCTTTCGATTCACGTCTCCGGTTTCGTCTATTACTGCAGTCCGTTGCTGCTGGAGGCATCGCTCCGATCCCGGCTGCTGTTTACGCTGCTGACCATGATGGCGCTCGGCCTGCTCCTTTACCTGCCCATGAGGAACGTCATCCTGCAACACTGGCTGGTGCCGCTGCGTGTGCGGGGCAACGTGGTGATTGTGCATCGGCTGAGTGCGCCGTACGACATCAAGCGCGGGGATTGGGTCATGTTTTCGCAGCAGGGCAGCGAGACGGGCGATGCTCATCGCGGCGGCGGCGCGATTTGGGTTCGGGCCGGTTACGGCTGGGGGCCGGTGCTGGCCGTGGCGGGAGATCGCGTGGAGTTTTCCACGAACGTTTTCCGGGTGAACGGCGAGGCGCGGCCGCTATTGCCGCACATGCCGGGTTCAGGAACGCTGACCGTGCCGGAAAAGCATTGGTTTATCTGGCCGGATTTTGATATATACGAACACGGAAATCTTGGCGAAGCAAACATTTCGGCCGCCATGCTGCAAATAGCGACGGTATCCCAGACACAGTTCATCGGGAAACCCTTCAACCGGTGGCTGTGGCGCCGACAAATGACACCATGAGCCGGTTTGTCAATCTTGAGTTTGGAGACGAGTCCGAAGACCAGTCGCAGCCAAAGGAAAAGGCGCTGGTCAAGGACGAGGCGTATTATTTCAACGAGGCGCGAACGGCGTTTGAAACCGGAAATTTTGAGCAGGCCCTGCGGTTTTACTCAAAAGTCCTGGAGTACAATCCGCAAAATGCCGCCGCCTGGACCGGGCAGGTGCGGATGCTGATCGAGCTGGGTGAATTTCGCGAGGCGAAGCTTTGGGCCGACAAGGCCTTGGAACGGTTTCCCAACGAGCCCGAACTGCTCGCCGCCAAAGCCGTCGCGCTGGGCCGCAGCGGCGACTTGCAGGGGGCGCTGGCGTTCTCGGACGCCTCCATCGAGGAACGCGGCGACACGCCCTACGTCTGGCTGGCGCGCGGCGACGTGATGCTGGCGCGCGAAGAGCAGCGGGCGGATTATTGTTTTGAGAAAGCGCTGCTGCTCGCGCCGCGGGACTGGTTCGTCGCGTGGCTGGCGGCCCGGATCCGGCTTTATTATGAACAATTCGTGCTGGCGCTGAAATTGTTGCAACAAGCCATCGAATGGAACACCGGCCATTTTCTTTTATGGCTCGAACTGGGCCAATGCCAGCAGGCGGTCGGCATGCTCGGCCCGGCCAGAAATTCGTTCTTGCAGGCGCAACAATTGAACCCGCATTCCAGCGAAGCCGATCTGGCGCTGGTCCGGCTTTCCCAAAACGGGCTGGGGGCGCGCCTGCGCGGCTGGTGCCGGCAACTTTTCAACCGATGAGCGGGGGATTATGCCTTTAACAAACCATGACCCTGTCAGACAACAAAGCGGTGCTAAAGACACCGCAGTCCAGACGCTTCGCGTGATCAGTGAGTCGCCCGATAATCGCGCCAGCGTTTGGACTGCGGCGGTTGACCGCCGCCCTCGTCCGCCAACCACACGACCTGTGCCGGAGCACTTCTTTTGTTTGTCAACGACATGGTTCCATCAATGAGCACAAAAAACCTGAATCAACTTTTGTCCGCGGCCAATGAATTCGATGCCTCCGATCTGCATCTGGTGGCCGGGGTGCCGCCCGCGTTTCGCGTGAACGGCGAAATCATCATCGCCGATGAGGACGCGCTGACCGAGGACGAAATCACCGTCATGGCGGACAGCCTGCTGAACGAACAGCAGCGGAAAAAATTCGGGGAGGAATGGGAGCTTTGCATTTCGCTGCTGCACAGCGTGGCGGGGCGCGTGCGCGCCACATTTTACCGGCGCAACGGACACCCGGAAATGAGCCTGCGCTTTTGCGGCGACAAGGTGGCCTCGCGCGAAGAACTCGGACTGCCGGAGAAAATTGACGATCTGTCGCGCAAACCGAACGGACTGGTCCTGATCACCGGCCCGACGGGGGCGGGCAAAACGACGACGCTCAATTATATGGTCAATCTGATCAACCACGAGCGCCGGTGCAAGATCGTCACGATTGAAGACCCGATTGAATTCGTCCACGAAAACAAACGCGCCATCGTGGTGCAACAGGAGGTGCTGACCGACGTGCATTCGTTCAACCGGGCGCTCATCCACGTGTTGCGCCAGGACCCGGACGTGATTGTCGTGGGCGAGATGCGCGATCCCGAGGCCATTGCCACGGCCCTGACCGCAGCCGAAACGGGACACCTGGTGCTGGCCACCATGCATTCGCCGAGCGTTACCCATGCGATCGAGCGCATCGTCGGCGTTTTTGAGGGCAGCGCCCAGCGGCAGATCGTCATGCAGTTGTCCAACGGGTTGCAGGGAATCATTTCCCAGGACCTGCTGCCGGCGGCGGACCGCACCCGCCGCGTTCTGGCGTATGAACTGGTCGTGGCGAACGGGGCCGTGCGGAATTTGATCCGTGAAAACCAGCTTCACCAACTGGAAAACATGATCCAAACCGGACGCAAGGAAGGAATGGTGCTCATGGATAATTGCCTTTACGACCTGTACTGCAAGTGTGCCATCACGTACGACACCGCCATCAGCCGGGCGCACCACCCCGACCACATCATCCGGGAAAAGTCCCGGAACGTTTAAACCCGGCTCAAGCAAAAACGCCGGGCATGAAGCCCGGCGTTTATGAAAAAATATCGGCTCGAAACCCGGTTCACGACCCCGTTTGTAATTGCAACGCGATTTCCTTTTCCAACTCGTGCGCGAGGTCGATGTTCTTGTTGCCCCATTTCGTGCGGGTTTCCACGACAACCGACGTGATAGGTCTGGGATCCACCGCTTCGACGCGCACCCAGACATCACACTGATCCACCTTGCCCTTAAACGAGCGCACCACATTGGTGGTATCGTGCGGTATGTATTCCGTGA
Source organism: uncultured Verrucomicrobiae bacterium (assembly GCA_963804345.1). GTDB lineage: Bacteria > Verrucomicrobiota > Verrucomicrobiia > Limisphaerales > UBA11358 > UBA11358. The sequence goes on from CAWDPX010000011.1 coordinate 47,471, forward strand.
CAACCGCGCCATCAGTGTTCACCACCTTAACCGCCGCCTGATAGACCTGATCCAGGCTGCGCTCATAACGCCCCTCGACACTGTCCTTGCCAAACGACACCGTCGGCGTGTGTGTGTCGCTCACCGTCTTGACACAACCGGCGGTGACCATGGCAATTCCGACCACCACCGCAAAAAATTTTGTCTTCATATGGGTGACAATCCAATCGAAAAAGCCGTCCGCGTCAAGCACGATTGTTTTGCGCGGCTCGACAAGCGCGTCAAAAAATGCGAGCTTGCAACCGTGTCAGCCAACAAGCTTGAACAATTGCGCGCCGCGCTGCGCGCCCAGGGCTCGTGCCTCGTGGCGTATTCCGGCGGCGTGGACTCGGTTTTCCTCGCGCGCGTGGCGCATGATGTCCTGGGCGACCGCGCGCTGGCGGTGATTGCCGATTCGCCGAGCCTGCCGCGGCGCGAATTGCAGGAGGCGCTCGCCATCGCCGCCCAATTTCAATTCCCGGTCCGCGTCGTGCGGACGGCGGAATTTGAAAATCCCGATTACCTCTCAAATCCGGCCAACCGCTGTTATTTCTGCAAGCACGAGTTGTTCGGGCAACTGGCGCCGATTGCGCGCGCGGAAAAATTCGCGGTGATTGCCTACGGCGAAAACGCCAGCGACAACGGCGATTTCCGTCCGGGCGCACAAGCGGCGGCGGAATTCCAGGTGCGCGCGCCGCTCAAGGAAGCCGGTTTGACGAAATCAGAAATCCGCGAGCTGTCGGCCCAGCTCGGTTTGCCGACGGCGGACAAGCCGCAAATGGCCTGTCTCAGTTCGCGCATCCCCCAGGGCGAGCCGGTGACGCCGGAAAAACTGGCGATGATTGAAGCGGCGGAATATGTCCTGCGCGACCTGGGATTTCATGACGTGCGGGTCAGGCACCATGAACTGCGCATGCTGGTGACGCAATGGCGTGTGACCGGAAAAGACGTCACCCCGACCCTCGACCCTCGACCCTCAACCAGTCATCTGGCCCGCATCGAAGTAGGGCCAGCGGAAATCCCGCGGTTTTTGGAGGGCGGCATCACGACGAAAGTGGCCGAAGCGTTAAAAAAGATTGGTTACGCGCACGTGACGCTGGATTTGCAGGGCTACCGGCGGGGGAGTTTGAATGAGAAACTGGATTCACGGATCACGGATCACGAAAGGCAAAACGTGAGGCGTGAAGCGTGAAACTTTCAGGCGGAACCGGTTTTTAACTACCAGCATATGCCGCAGTTTTCCTACAGGGCGCGCCGCCGCAGCGGCGAATTGGTGGAGGGCGTGTTAGACGTGGCCGACCGCTCGGCGGCGGTCGCGCAAATCGAGCGCCTTGGACTGTTCCCCGTCGCGGTGGACACGGCCAAGGGCGGCGCGGGGAACGGCACTCCACACGCGGGGAAAAATGTGGATTTGCTTGCGTTCCTGCCGCCCACGCTGCGGGCCCAGCTTTCACAAAAACGCAAACCCAAGCTGCAGGAACTGGCCACGTTCACGCAACAACTGGCGAACCTGATCCAGTCCGGCATGCCGCTGACGGTGGCGTTGAACAGCATGACGCATCTGGAGTCGAAGGGCATTGCCGCCGACGTGAGCCGCGAACTGAAGCAGGAGGTGACCGAAGGCAAAAGCTTGTCCGATGCAATGGCAAAACAACCGCGGGTGTTTTCGGATTTGTATATCAACATGGTGCGCGCGGGCGAGCAGAGCGGTTCGCTGGTCGAGGTGTTGCGGCGCATGGCGAGTCACTTCCAGCAATTTGCCGAGGTGCAGGCGAAATTCACCTCGGCGCTGATTTATCCGGCGATGGTGTGTTGCGTCGGCGCGGGCATCGTCGCGTTTTTCATGTTCTTCATGATGCCGCGGTTCATGGAAATTTTTAACGGGTTCGGCGTCGAACTGCCATTGCCGACGCGCCTGCTGATCGGGTTCAGTAATTTTCTTCGCCATTTTTGGTGGCTGCTGGGTCTGCTCATCATCGTGGCCGTCATTTTGTTCAAACGCTTTCAGGCGACTGCGGAAGGCGCGCGGATGCTGGATGAATGGAAATTGAACGCGCCGGTGTTCGGCAAGGTGATGAAATTAAATCTGTTCGGGCAATTCGCGCGGACGCTGGGGACGCTGCTCCAAAACGGCGTGCCGGTGCTCACCGCGTTGAAAATCACCGAGCAGGTCATCGCCAACCGCATCGTCAAGGAAGCCATTGCCAAAACACGCGACGCGGTGACGGACGGCAAGACGCTCGCGCAACCGTTGCAGCAAAACAAAATTTTCCCCCAATTGATGGTGGACCTGGTGCGCATCGGCGAGGAAACGGGCGACGTGCCCGGGGCGCTGAACAATCTCGCCGGCACGTATGAAAATGAACTGCAAATCGCCCTGCGCGTGGTGACCAATCTTATCGAACCAATCCTGATCATCGTGATGGCGATCATCGTGGGCTTCCTGCTGATAAGCATTCTGCTGCCGCTGTTCCGGCTGATCTCACAAATTCACGCTTGAGTCTTGCGATGAAAACAGCGGACGCCAAAAAAAAACTTCCGCGGCGCGCGTTCACGCTGATCGAAATCATGATCGTCGTGGCCATCATCGGCCTCATTGCGGCCATGGGCGTGCCCGCCATTCTCCAGACCTTCCGCAAGGAGGGGATGCGCAAAGCGGTGAGCGATGTCATGGATCTTTGCAGCGACGCGCGCGCACGGGCGATTCTTCACGGACGACCCACCGAAGTTGATTTTTATCCGGCGGAAAAACGGCTGGAAATAGCCGACGCGCCGCTGGACGGATCACCGATGCCGCCGACGGGAGCGCCCATGAACAATTCCGGAACAACGCCATCAACGCCTTTGCCGTCAAACACCGAAGAGTCGGTGGTGCTGCCGGACAGCGTGGACATCGCGATGCTGGACATCAATCTGGTTGATTGCAGCGGAAAGGACAAGACGAGCGTGCATTTTTTCCAGAATGGCACGTGCGAGGAACTGACGCTGGTGCTGCATTCCGGCGACGAATGGGAAAAAATCACGCTGGAATTTTCCACCGCCCTGGCCTCGGTCGGCCCGGTGACCAGATGAAAACGGAATTTAAAATCAATCGGCGGCACGGGCGCAAACCCCGGGCGTTTTCGCTGCTGGAGGTGATGATCGCCATCGGCATCTTTTTTATGGCTGTGTTTGCGATTTTGGGACTGGTGTCCAGTTCCCTCGAAAACGCGCGCCGGCTGCAACGTCCGATCGCAAATGCAAGCCCGGTTACCGGTTTTTTGCTGATGACCAACATATTTGTTGAAAAGGTCTATGAGGCCAATCTTGGCGATTTTCTCGGCGATGCTTATAAAGGTTATCAAGTGACGTACGCCATTCAGGAAGTCAATTCGAACCATTGGTACCAGGTGGACATTATTGTGCAAAGCCCCGACCGCGGCCGGGCGATCATCTCAAAAATGACCGCCATGTATTACAAACCCAAATCATCCGCGGGCACATTTGACGGACCGATGGCCAGATGAAATTGGTAAAAAAATCCCGGCGCGGCGCGTTCACGCTGATCGAAATCATGGTTGCCATCGCGATTTTTGGCATGATGGTGGCGGCGATTTATTCCACGTGGGTGCTGATTTTGAAGGCGTCGCGCGTCGGGCAGGAAACCGCCGCGCAAATCCAGCGCGAGCGCATCACCGTACGGACGATTGAAGACGCGCTCACGTGCATCCAGTCGTTTCAAGCCTCCATGAAATATTACTATTTCGTTGTCCAAAACGGCGACCAGCCGATGTTGAGTTTTACGGCGCGGGTGCCGGGAACTTTTCCGCGCAACAGCCGGTTTGGCGATTTTAATCTGCGGCGGCTGACATTCACCGTCGAGGCGGGGCCGGATTCGGAAAAAGATTTGGTGCTGCGGCAGAATCCGATTCTCATGGATGTGGATCCGGACGAGCAAAGCAATCCACTCGTGCTGGCGCGCAACGTGAAAAATTTTACCATCGAATGCCTGGACACCAACAAGGGGGAGTGGGTGGCCGAATGGGATTATACCAACTCCATCCCCCCGCAGGTGCGCTACACCCTCGTGCTTGGCGGCAACGATGATTTCCGCGGAGCGGCCCCGACCTTGGGCATCACGAACATCGTGACGATGCAGTCCATCACGATGCCGGCCATTGTGCAAATGCCGAGGGGCGGTGGCAACAACAACCAGAACAACCTAAACAACAACATTCAGAACAACAACCAGAGGAATAACAACAACCAGAATAACCAGAACAACAACCAAAACAACCGGAAGAATAACTCCCCGAGGTGAAGGTAACGATGAAAGTCCGCACCCGCCACAATTCCGACGGCATCGCGCTCATCATGGTGATGTGCGCGATTGTGGTGTTGTCCGCCCTGGCGGCGGCGTTTGCGTATTCAATGAAAGTCGAGGCCCGCCTCGCACAAAACGCAAATTCCGAGGAACAACTGCTTTGGATTGGCCGTTCCGGCGTGGAGTACTGCCAGTGGATCCTGGCACAGGAAAAGTGCCCGTATGATTCCCTGAATCAAAAATGGGCCGGCGGACCTGGATCGCAGTGTGATACAAACTTGATGGTCGAAAACCCGGTTCAGGTGGGGGACGGCACCTTCACTTGGAAAATCTTTGACCTCGAACGCAAGGTGAACATCAACACCGCCAGCGCCACGACGATTCAACAGGCGCTGACGCTCATGGAGGTGGATGCCAATGGAATTTCCGTGGTCTCCGATTCAATTTTGGACTGGATTGATGCCGATGATCTTCCGCGGCCCGCCGGGGCGGAGAGCGATTATTATCAGGGACTCAATCCGCCCTATTACGCCAAAAACGCGCCGATTGATGATTTGTCCGAGTTGAAATATATCAAAGGGGTAACCGAGGAAATCTATTCCGGCCACTCGACCAATCCGCCCGTCTTCCATCACAAACTCGGCTTCGGCGCGGCACCGGGGCAGGCTGCCGGCAATGGGTTGGGCCTGACGAACTTTTTTACTCCGTTTTCCAGCGGAAAAATCAACATCAACACCGCTGATCGAAACGTCCTGCAAATGATCCCTGGCGCTGAGGCCATGGCCGACGCCATTATCAAACAACGCGCCGGTCCCGACGGCGTGGACGGCACGGAGGACGACACCCCGTTCCAAAATGTCGGTCAACTCACTGCCATCATCGGCGTCAACCCCGGTCCCCTCTGCGACGTGCATAGTTTCACGTACGAAGTTCACATCACCGCGCAAATCGGCGATTTCAAACGTGAATACATCGCCATCCTCGCCCGCACCTCGGCAACGGACATTCAAGTCGTGAGCTTTTACTGGCAGTAATTTTGCGGCGGCGGGCGATGTCCGCCCCCAAGCCGGCCGACGTCCACATGACCGCCATAAATCAGTGTTGAATTTGCAGAGCCGCCCGTTATTGTTTCGCCATGCGCCGGCTTTTGGTGATTTTGTTTTTGCTCGGTTCGCTTTCGGCAACGTTCGCATCCGACGCCGTAAGCGGCCGGGTCGTCAAGGTCCTGCCGCTGCTCCTCGACCTCCAGAGCCGCGACGCGGTTTCGCCGAGTCTTTACGACCGCGACGCCTACCAGGCTCATCTGCGCCAGCACACCAACGAAATTTCCGCCATTCGTTGCGACGTTTTGTGGAAGGCGTCGAACGCCAAAGGCGCAAAATTGAAATTGCGCGTTGAACTCCGTGGCATTGGCGCGGGCGGTTTGCCGCGCCAAACCACGCTGGAACAATCCGTCACGACCGGATTTTTCCGCCGCTGGACTTCGCTGACTTTGGGCGGCGCGGACTATAAAAATTCCGGCGAACTCGTCGCGTGGCGCGCCACGCTGTGGTCGGATGACCAGTTGCTCAGTGAGCAAAAATCATTTTTATGGTGAACGCCGCGCAACTTCTGGTCCTGAGGTTTGGCTTCGCCCGCCCCGGCGCGGAGGCGGCAATCCGGCAGGCATTCCCATGGTAGCCATCAAAATAATCTGCGGTTGCGGTCAGAAATACGCCTTCGACGTGCATCCGTTGAATGGCCGGATGCCGGCACCCGTTCAATGTCCCGTTTGCGGCATGGACGGCACCGCAGTTGCCAACGAGGCCATCGCGCGCACCCTCGGCGCCCAGTCCGCGCCTCCCGCGCCTCAATCCGTGCCCGCCCTCAATCATGCGGCGGTAATGGAGGGCACAATGGCCGGCCGGAAATGGTGGCATCACCTCCTGGCCGGATGGCGTGGCTCACGGCCGATTGCATCCACCGGAGCCGCAGGAAACGAACTGCCGGTTCCAGACGATGTCTGGCGGCAACGCGCGCTCCTGGCGGAATTGCGCGCGGAGCAGGCCCAGGCCGCTGTCGGCGCCAGCCTCGCGCCGCATCTCGCCCAGGCGCTCAAGGAAATGCTGGTTCAGGAACTGGCCGTCCAGCGAAGAGAATTGCTTCAGGCGCAGCAAATCGCCGCCGCGGAAATCGCGCAATTGACGCACCACCTGGACGAATTGCGGGCGCCCATCCAGGAACGGTTGCGCTCTTACGAAATGCGAATTCAAGAACTCGAAAAAGAACTCGCGGCCCGAAACGAGGAAAATCGCGAACTGCTGAAACTTAAAATCGACATGTTGCGCCACCAGCTTGAAGTCGAGAGCACGCGCAACCGGATGGAATTCAACTGAGGCTACGCGGCGGCCTTTTCATCCGGCGCTTTTTTCTCCTGTGTGCGCAAGGCCTGTTCGTAACAGTGCAACGCTTCGTCATAACGCGCCATGCGGTTGAACAGGCCCCCCTTGTGAAGATAGGCGATGGTCATCCCACCGTCCGCTTCAATCGCCTGTTCGTAACAGGCAATGGCCTCGTCGAGCTGGCCCAGCTTTTCGAGCGCGCCGCCCTTTTTGACCAGCGCATCGGCGTGTTTCGGATGCAGCCCCAGCGCCACATCAAAACATTCCAGCGCCTTCTGCGGCTCGTTGGCGACCAGCAGCGACTGGCCTTCGGCGAGCAGGTTGGCGACACATTCATCACGGTCGTTCGAAATCTTCGGCACTCCATTCGGTTCGTGAACGGTGGCTGAAGTGGCTTCATTCAGCGGGGCGAGCGTGGCCTGTTTCAACTCCAGGATGCGTTTCTCCAGCTGGTCCACCATGTTGAACAGCCGCGCGTTCGATTGCTCCACGCCGGCGCTGGTCACCAATGGAGGGGCAATGCGGCCGTTGCCCAGGGCAAACTCCGGCGGGCGCAGCGCGGACAATTCAACGAGCCGCGAGACGGTGCGCCACTGCAAATAAGCCATCAGCAACACGACCAGCAGGCCAATCGTCCCAAAAACGCCCGCCAGAATCAGCATGAATTGCTGCATTTTCTGCATCATCTCAATCTCATTCGCGCGCTGGGCGGCAATGATTTGTTGCAAGGCTTCGATGCGAGCGGCCATGTCGTCGGCGCTGCGCTTGGCGGCCGCCTCGGCTTGTTGACGGTTGTGCTCGATGGCCAGTTGGGTGTCGTGAAGCTGTTCCTGAATCTGAAGATAACCGTTTATCTGGGTTTGCACCGTGATGCCCGTCGCTTCTGACGAAGCAAGGGCATTCGTTTCGGCGGCAAAAACCCGCGCGCCGAGAGTCAAACCGGCGCAAACAACCAGAAAATTCAGGCGAAGCATGGCATTCATATCAGCTTTTGAGAGCCTGAATCGTCGGGCCGCCGATGTCAAGTATGTGGCCGGCTGACTTGTTCGCAATTTATCACCATGCTATCCACTGTGGCAGAACGGTGGCTTCAAGCCAGCGGAACCCGGCCGCACAGTCACTGCTTCTTCAAATCGAACTCCAGCCGCGTGCGCGAACCGGTCTGGTCGTTGCATATTTCAATCTCCTCCACCTGCCATTGACCGTTCACCTTCTTGAGCTTTTTGGCGTCATATTCCTTCAACAACCTGCCTTTCGCGTCATAAGCCTCGGCATGGAGGGGGCCGAGGCTCTCGCTGTCAATCCATGACACCACGCGCGAATAGCCATTCGTGGCCGGATCCGGATTCACGCTTTCCAAAACACTGCAGCCGCGGCTGCTCCGCACTATTTTCTTGAGCAGCTTCTGCTGCGGCCAGTGAAAAAAATCCTGGCCCAAGTCCGCCACCCAGAAATCCGAGCCGGCAAAGGGCGTCATGATTTTTGAGCCAACCAAAGTGTTGGCTTTGCGGTCCGTCTCCGCGTCAAGTCCCTCAAGGCCTTCCCAAAGATAATAACCATTCGGCTGACCGGTCTCATGAAGAACAATCAAACGCACCCGGTTGGATGGGGAAGTCGTTTCATAAACCGCCTGCCAACCGGCCCCATTCACCAAGGTTTGAATGCGGAGGGGAATTTCGGAACGCTTTCCCTTGTCGGCGCGAATGTTTAAAACGCCAGTTTGGACAAAATTGGTGACCGGGCCCTGTTCCAAAAGTTGCTGGGCAAGCTGGCGGCCTTGAATCTCCGCGGCAGACAGGGTGTTTGTTGTTTCTGCTGTTGCGCCCAAAGCAAAAAATAAAATCACTCCCACCATTGGCAGGGCGGCGCTGCCACGCCGCCCAAAATCAAGGCCGCGCAGCAGCGCGGCCCTACCGATTGGAAATTTATTGCGTACGATCATTTCGACTCCAGCGCCAGCCGGAGAACGTCGGCAATGTGTTGGACGAAATGGACTTTGAGCTTGGCGCGAACCTCCGCCGGCACGTCGAGCCAGTCGGATTTGTTTTGGTCCGGCATGATGATTTCCTTGATGCCAAAACGCGACGCGGCCAGCACCTTTTCCTTGATGCCGCCAACGCGCAACACCCGGCCGCGCAGGCTGATCTCGCCGGTCATCGCCATCCGGAAACGCACGCGTTTTTTTGTCAGTAGCGACGCCAGCGCCGCGACAATCGTCACGCCCGCGCTCGGGCCGTCCTTCGGCGTCGCTCCGGCGGGCACGTGAATGTGAATGTCAAACTTGTTGTAATCGCTCAAATCCAGATTGAGCAATTTGGCCTGGCTCCGCAAATAACTCATGGCCGTCTGCGCGCTTTCCTTCATCACTTCGCCCAGCGATCCGGTCAGCAGCAGATTGCCCCGTCCGCGCATCCGCGTCGCTTCGATGAACAAAACATCGCCGCCGAACGGCGTCCACGCCAGCCCGGTGGCGATGCCGTATTCGGTGATCTTCTCCGCCGTCTCGGCAATGAACGGCGCATGGCCCAAAAAGTCCTTCAAGTTTTCGGCGTCGAGCTTGACCGTCGCGGCCTTGCCGTTTTGGGAAATGATCTTGCGCGTGGCTTTGCGCGACAGCGCGGCAATTTCGCGTTCCAACTGCCGCACGCCGGCTTCGCGGGTGTATTCGCGAATGAGTTTGCGCAGCGCGGAGTCGGCAAATTTCACATCCTTCCGCGTGAGGCCGTGCTCCTCGATCTGGCGCGGGACGAGATAGCGTTTGGCGATTTGCAATTTTTCGGATTCGGTGTAGCTGGGCAGTTCGATGACTTCCAGCCGGTCGCGCAACGCGGGATGAATCGGCTCCAGCCAGTTCGCCGTGGTGATGAAAAGCACCCGCGAAAGGTCGAAGGGCAGGTCGAGGTAATGGTCGGTAAACGTGTGGTTTTGCGCCGGGTCGAGCACCTCCAGCAACGCCGCCGCCGGATCGCCGCGAAAATCCGCGCCGACCTTGTCCAATTCGTCCAGTAAAATGACCGGGTTGCAGCTTTCGATGCGCCGCAGCGTCTGGATGATCCGTCCGGGCATCGCGCCGACATACGTGCGCCGGTGGCCGCGGATCTCGGCTTCATCGCGCATGCCGCCGAGTGAAATGCGCGCGAACTTGCGCCCGAGCGCGTCCGCCACGCTCTTGCCGAGGGAGGTTTTGCCCACGCCGGGCGGGCCGACCAGGCAAAGAATCGGTCCCTTGATTTGCTTGCGGCGTTTGATCACGGCGATGAATTCGAGCAGCCGGTCCTTGACTTTTACCAGGCCGAAATGCTGCTCGTTCAATATCCGCGCGGCGGCCTTCAAATCCAGCTTGTCCTCGGTGGACTTTTCCCACGGCAAACTCAAAATCCAGTCGAGATAATTTCGCCCGACGGCGTATTCGGCGGCGGCGGGCGGCGTCTGCTGCAGGCGTTCGAGTTCCTGCTCGGCGGCTTTGCGCGCCTCGCCCGGCATGGGCGTCTGCTCGATTTTTTCACGCAGCGATTTGGTTTCGCCCGAACTGGATTCACCTTCGCCGAGTTCGCGCTGAATGGCGCGCAATTGTTCGCGCAGAAAAAAATCGCGCTGCGTCTTGGCGATGGAAGACGCGACGTCGTTTTGAATTTTTGAACTGAGCGTCAACACCTCCTGCTCGCGGTTGAGCAGGGGCAGAAGTTTTTGCAGCCGCTCGCGGACGGAGATCGTTTCGAGCAGCTTCTGCCGGTCTTCGAGGCTGAGATTCAGATTCGCGGCGATGAGGTCGGCGAAATGGCCGGGATGCTCGGTGTTCAGCGCGGCGACTTTGACCTGGTCCGAAAGCGCGTTGGACATCCGGGCGATTTCCTCGAATTGCTTGTGCGCGTTGCGCAACATGGCCTGCAACTCAATGGAATCCTCCGTTTCGTCCCGCAGCAATTCGTAGCTCGCGCGCAAATACGGGGCCGGCAGCGCATATTTGCTTATGTGGATGCGCCACAAACCCTCGACCAGCACGCGCGCGGTGCCGTCGGGAAATTTCACCATTTTGGACAGGCGCGAAACGCAGCCGACATCGTGCAAATCCTCCGGCAGGGGTTCGGCGATTTCGGGTTTGCGCTGCAGCACCGCGGCGAACAAACGGTCGCCCGCGACTATGTCATCAATCAATTTCAGGCTCGGCCCGGTTTCGACGAGCAGCGGCACCACCGCGCCGGGAAAAATCACGATGTCCGACAGGCCGAGGATGGGCAGGTTTTCCGGCAATGAACGCGACGAGATCCGAGGCAGAGCGTCCGGTTTATCGGCGCCGCCCAGAATGCTGACAAATTCTGTCTCCGGCGAAGTCATCGTCGTTTCCATCCATCTATAAAGTTAGATGCCGGCGCACGGGAAAAGATTCATGCGCGGCTAATTTCCTTCGGCAATTGGAACTTTCGTGCTTTTGGTGTGCAATTGGTGTGCCACCGGCACGTCAATTCGCAGAAAACCGTTCACGTAAATCGCCTTGGCCTGGCTCAGGTCGTAATCTGCAGGCAGATCGAGCGCGGTTTCAAACGGCCCGTAGCTGATTTCCATGACCAGAAAATTGCATTTGTGCGCCCGGCAAACATCCGGCCGGCTGCCGCTGACTCGCAGACGATGACCTTCGACGGTGATTTCGAGATTTTCGCTTTTCATCCCGGCCAGTTCCACCTTGATGACCAGTCCGGTGTCGGTGGTGTAAACATCCGTGTTCGGAATCCAACGGCCGCTGGCCGCGCCCCCGCGCCCACCCACCGCCGAGCCGCGGGGAATAAAATGCATTATGGAACTCACTTTGGTTACAGCCATGATGAAAAATAATATCCTATAAAGCCCGGATTAGCAAGTGCGCCGGGTTCATTTCATTTTGACCACCACTTCGGGCCGTTCGCCCTTGCGCGCGTGAAACACAATGGAGTTTTTCGTGCCGGATTGCCCGTGTGCCGAACAACCGCAATGCGTGTCGCGCTCAAAACTGTACTTGCGCCGGCGAAACCGTCCCCGCAAAAACAATCCGGCGACCGATGCCACAATCGCCAGCGAAACGGCCTGTTGCCAATTCATGGTGGCAACATAACCGCAAAAACGGTTCGCGCAACCGATTTCGGCGTTGAACTTTCGGCGCGCGCCCTTACGCTGCGCCCATGACCGTTCCGTTCCGCCACCCGCATCGCGTCAGCTACGCCGAATGCACCGTCGGCAACCACGTTTATCACTCGCGCTATCTCGACTGGCTCGAAGCCGCGCGCGGCGAATTCATTCGTTCGCTCGGCGCCACGGTTCTGCAATGGCAGGAACGCGACGTCATTTTTCCCGTCATTGAAGCCCGCCTGCGCTACAAATCACCCGCGCGTTACGACGACCTGCTGGCGATTGAAGTCTGGCCGACGCTCATCGAGCGCGTGCGATTGAATTTCGCCCACCGCATTATCAACCAGGATGGCAAACTCATTCTGGAAGCCGAAACGTTCCACGTCTGCGCCGGCGCGAATGAAAAACCCAAACGCTTGCCGGAGGAACTGGCTGAAAAACTGAAGCCGTATTTGAGCGAAGCGATTGTGGCGGATTCAAAGGCGAAGAAATGAAACCGCTGCTGGCACAATTCCCAGAAGTTACGACTGGCGGCGGAATGTCGGTTGTTTTCGCAGTTATATTTTTAATCATTGCGTGGGTTGTGTGGAATCGCATGATGAACAAAGATTGATTTCAAATTAAGACCTGCCCATTTTTGTTCCGCCTTGCGCTGCCCGCCCGTCTTTGCGACGATTCAGCGGCGGGCGCCAAACCGAAGTGGAGGTTTGTGTTTTACGCTCGCCCTCATCCTGACCTTCTCCCCCGGGGAGAAGGAACAGCATTCGCACCGGACGCGATAATTTAACAACTCACGATACACTGACCGATTGGCGACAATTCCCCCTCTCCTGGGGGGAGAGGGCCGGGGCGAGGGCGGACGTTACCTGGCGCACATTCCCTTCCGCCTTGCGCACGCAGCCCGTATTTGCGACAATTCAGCGGCGGGCGCGAGCAAGTTGATGCAAAATTACCCCAAACATTATTGCGGCGTGTTCGGCATTTTTGGACATCCCAATGCTGCCGAGCTGACCTACTACGGTCTTTACGCGCTGCAACATCGCGGCCAGGAAAGCGCCGGCATCGTCACCTGCCACGATGGAAAATTTTTCAAGCACCATGGCATGGGGCTCGTGCCGCAGGTTTTTAACCCGAAAATTCTCCATGACCTCGTGGGCAACATGGCCATTGGCCACACGCGCTATTCCACCACCGGCACCTCCAATCTCCGCAACGCGCAGCCGCTCACGGTGGATTGCATGCGCGGCCAGATCGCCGTCGCCCACAACGGCAACCTGACGAACGCCGCGCAGCTTCGCGACGGACTCGAAAGCCGCGGACTCGTTTTCCAGACCACCGTGGACAGCGAAATCATCATCATGATGCTCGCGCAGCCGTCCATCGGCGGCGTTGAAAACACGCTGATGCAGACGTTCCGCCATCTCGAAGGCGCCTACTCGCTCATCATCATGACCGAGAAGGAATTGATTGGCGCCCGCGACCCGTTCGGGTTCCGCCCGCTTTCCATCGGCCGCCTGAATGGCGCGTATGTGCTGGCCAGCGAGTCGGTCGCCCTGGACCAGATTCAGGCGGAGTTCATCCGTGATGTCGAGCCGGGCGAAATCGTTATCATCAATGAAAAAGGTTTGATCAGCGTTCAGGCGTTTCCCGAACACCAGCGCCGCGCGTTTTGCATTTTTGAATACGTCTATTTCGCGCGGCCGGACAGCGTGATCGGCGGGCGCAGCGTTTATGAAGTTCGCAAGGAAATGGGCCGCCAGCTTGCGCGCGAACATCGCGTAAAGGCGGACCTCGTCATCCCGGTGCCCGACAGCGGCGTCTGCGCGGCGCTGGGTTATTCCGAGGAATCCGGCATTCCATTCGAGATGGCCTTCATCCGCAATCACTACGTCGGGCGCAGCTTCCTGCAACCGTCGCAATTGATCCGCGACTTCGACGTGCGCATGAAGTTGAACTTGATCGCCCCGCTCGTGAAAAACAAGCGTGTCGTGATCGTGGACGATTCGATCGTGCGCGGCACCACGTGCAAGGCGCGCGTCAAAACCCTCAAGGAAGCCGGCGCCCGGGAGGTTCACGTCACCGTCAGTTGTCCGCCGCACCGGAACCCGTGCGTCTATGGCATCGATTTTCCCGACCGCAGCAAGCTCATGGCGGCGAATCACAGTGTGGACGAAATCCGCAAATACCTGAATGCCGACTCGCTGCACTATCTTTCGGAGGAAGGCATGGTCAAGGCCACCGGCCGCGCCAGGGAATTATTCTGCCTGGCCTGCTATGACGGCCATTATCCCGTGCCCTACGATCCCGTACTCGACAAGCACACCATCGAACGCCGCCGCCGCCAGGCGCAGACGCTCGGCGAGGCCGTCGCGAAGGACAGCGAACAAATCAAATTGCTGCAAGTTTAGCCGCAACGCTTCCTTCGCCGGACACGCCCGGCAAAGTCGCCGGGTGTTTTTTTGTTGTCTTGAAATTGGAAACTGTCGGCGCCAGCAAGCGCTCTGACTTGCAGAAACATCCCGAACATGGCAGTTTGCTTGTATGCTTTCATGTCGTGCCCGGCTCTTTAAAATGGCGGTTCTGGTTCTGTTTTCCCTCAGCGCCCTGACGAAAATTCCCGCGCAAGGCACCTATCCCAAGATTGAGGCGTCGTTCAACGTCACCAATCTCACAACGGACCCGTTTGACTACACGGTGACGGATGTGCGCGTGCAGATTTTGCAGCCGGACAATTCCACGGTATTGCTGCCGGCATTTTTTGATGGCGGCACGACCTGGCGGGTGCGTCACACGCCGACGATGGCCGGAATTTACAGTGTTCTGGGCGTGACGTTGAACGGATCACCGCTTTCCGTGGCCAGACTGCAACCAACATCGTGGACGATCGCCGGCCCGCCGACCGATGCAGGTTTCATCCGGGTGGATCCGTCCAATCCCCGCCGGTTTATCACGGCCAACGGTAAACGATTTTTCCCGCGCGGTGAAGACGTCGCCTGGGACGCCGGCAGCTACTACGTGACCAACATTTTCTGGAAGATGGGCGCGGCGCACGAAAACTGGTCGCGCGTCTGGATGGATCATTGGGACGGCAAGAATCTGGACTGGCCGGCTTACGGGCCGACGCTTCCGCCCGGCCAGTTGAATCTGACGGTCGCGCAAAAATGGGATTCGATTGTGGCGGCGGCGGAACAGGCGGGCGTTCATTTTCAGATGACCCTGCAGCATCACGGGCAGTATTCGACCACCGTGGACTCAAACTGGGCGCAGAATCCTTATAACACCAACAACACGATCGGCAGCACCAACGGATTTCTCACCAACCCGGTGCAATTTTTTACGGATGCAACGGCGATGGCTTTGACCAAACGCAAACTGCGTTACGCCGTGGCCCGCTGGGGTTATTCGCCCGCCGTCATGGCCTGGGAACTTTTCAACGAGGTTCAATTCACCGACGCCGGGCAAACCGGGCAGTGGGGACTCATCCAGTCATGGCACACCAATATGGCCTTGTTCCTCCGCTCGCAAGACCCGTATCAGCACCTGATCACCACCAGTTCGGATTTGACCCAGCCCATTTGGGACCAGTGCGACTATTACACCCACCACGATTATCCGACGGATGTGATCACCGGATTGCGGGACGCGACGGACATCACTGCTTCGCAGCCGGTCAAGCCGGATTACGGCGCCGAATGCGCCACGAACGGCGTTCCGCGCTACGGCGTGAACGCGCCGCTGTGGGCCGGCATCATGAACGGACAGTCGGGAGCCGAAATTGCCATGGTGGTGGGACAGCATGGACGGGGAGAATGATTACATTTATTTCCGGGCCGTCAGCGATTTCATCACCCGGTCCGGACTGGGCGAGCAGGCGGTTTTGAACAAATCCATTCCGGCGGTGACCGGCGGCGCGAACGGCCCGCTGGCCTTTGCGCCCGGTGGCGGCTGGACCACGGCTTCCCAAGATACCTTCACGGTCGGGGCCGGCGCGCCGGATGGAATTGGCTCCGCCCCAAGTTACCTGCAAGGCAGTTACCACCGCTCCATGACGCCGAACGGCTATACTTTTTTGGTCAACTATCCGCAAGCCGGAATATTTTCCGTGCAAATCATTACCATTGCCAGTTCGGGCGCCGGTCTGGAAATTTTCCTGGACGGAACCGTGCAGACCAATATTTCGTTTCCCGCCACCTCCGGCGACACCTCCACAAATTTCACCGCGTCCATTGCCGTCTCCGCGGGCGCGCACAGCATTCAAATTTACAATCCCGGCCTGGATTGGGTTAATATCGGCAACCTCACGCTCAATCCATACGTCCCGGTGTTGAGCGCCTATGCGGTTGGCAATGCCGGCTTCAGCGCCGTGTGGATCTGGAACCGCACCAATGTCTTCAGTCCCAGCGCCAGCAGCAGTGCGACCGGAACGGTGCAGGTCGCCGGATTAAACGCCGGAACCTACTCCGGCGTCTGGTGGGACACCTTTGCGGGGGTGGCCATCAGCAACTTTACCTTCACCGTTGCCAGCAGCAATGCGCCGGTGACACTAAATACCCCGCCCATTTTGCGTTCCGCCGCGCTTTACATCGGGCTCCCGCCGCAGGCGAATGTCACCGCCCCGAATCTCAATCAGATGCTCGGTGCGAATTCGCCGGCCATCAGCGTGCCGCTGGCCATTGCCAACAGTGGCGGACTGCCGCTGGGTTATTCCCTGGTCGTTACCAACCCAAGCCCGGTGGCCTACAGTGCCATCAATTCCGCCCAGCCCGGCGGGCCGGTTTATGCGTGGAAGGACATTTCGGCCATCGGCCAGGACATCAGCTCCAGTTTCACTGCGCTGGCTTCGCCCAAAACCGCCGCGGACGAAGGCATCGCCGGGCCCATCAACATTGGCTTTGCCTTCCCGTTTTTTACCAACTCCTTTGCGCAACTTTACGTTTCGCCGAATGGATTTGTCACCTTCAGTCCTTTTGGCGGCGACACATCCACCAACACGACGCTGCCGGGCGGCTCCGCCCCGTCCAATGGCATCGCCTTTTTCTGGGATGACCTGGACCTCAGCACCTCCGGTCACGTTTATACCCTGGCTGATCCGATCAACGGAACGTTCACCCTGGAATTCCAGAACGTGCGTTTCAAAAGCACCACCGCCACCGTGAATTGCCAGTTCATTCTAAAAACCACCGGCGAAATCCTGATGCAATACCAGTCCCTGGCTTTTTCCAACACTTGCACCGTCGGCGTCCAAAATGCCGCCCGCACCCAGGGGTTGACGGTCGCGTTCAATCAGAATTACTTGCAGTCCGGTTTTGCCGTCCGCCTGATGCCGGTTTCCTGGCTCGGTTTCGACGGCAATGCCGGCTTCGCACCGGTCTCCGCATCGAACGTCGTCAATGTTTCGTTCAACCCGGCCGGACTGGCGTACGGCACTTACAGCGCGACCCTTTTGGTGCAAACGGGCGATGCCAATCAACCGTTGGTCACGTTGCCGGTATCACTCGCCATCACGCCCCGGGCAACCTGGCGGCAAACCTATTTCGGCACGGCGCAAAATTCCGGCAATGCGGCTGACACGGCCGACCCCGACCACGATGGCATCATCAACATTCTCGAATATGCCTTCGATACCGACCCCAACGTCGCCAATTCGAACCCGATTTCCTTCGCTGTTGTGGGCAATCATCTCACCGTCACTTTCAAGCGCACCCATCCGGCCCCGGCTGACATCAGTTACACGTCGCAAGTCGCCGATGATCTGACCTCGGGCGTTTAGCATTCAGGCCCGAACTTCACCTCCCAAACCGTGACCAACAACGGCGATGGCACGGAAACCGTCGTCGTCACCGACAGCACAGCCATCGGTTCGGCTCCAGCCCATTTCTTGCGAATCCTGATTGCTCCCCAGTAAATTTTCAGCGCTTGCAACGATAGGAACGCCGCATTCATGCGGCAGCAGGCCCGCGTGATTGAATTTCGTGGGCGCGGTGCGAGAAACGCAGTGCAAACCGAAGCTCCAACGGAGCGAAAGACAATAGCCCAGGGCAAGCGAGCAAAGCGAACGCCGCCCTGGGTTAATCGTCCCACAAAATAATTCTCCCTCTCCTCGCCAAACGAGGAGCAGGGCCGGGGTGAGGAGCCGAATTTAAATACAAACGACGCGCTTGTCGAGCGGCAACACTCATCTTAATCTCACACGATGCTCATGGGCTTGGAAGGAACACTCCGGGCGATGGAAGCCGCCCAACGGCGGCAGCAGCGCGATGCGCAAAAACGTCAGCGCGAGTTGGAGCGTCAAAACAGGGAGCAAGCCAAGCTGTCGGCTATTGAGCAAGCCCGGCTTGAAGTTGAAACCTACGAAAACAGGTTGGAAGTTCTTTTATCCGTTCACAAAGAGCAGGGCGAAATTTGGGATTGGACAGCGATTGCAGCTTCTTTGCCCACACCATGTCCCAAAAGGAATTCGTATAACGAATTACAAGCGAGACAGCAGGGGTATGTTTTACCGCCAGATCGGGAGCAATTTTTGGAGGCAATGATCAAACGAGGGCAGATGCGGGATGAACAAGCATTTGAGGAGGCCTTGCAAACTTATTCATCGGAAAAAGCCGAGGGGGAGAAGTTAAAGAATTTGGCTTATCGGATTCTTGCAGGTGAACACAAGGCTTATATCGAAGCTTTGGTGGAATTCAGTCCGCTTCGTGAAATTTCCGATCTCGGTTCGTCATTACATTTTACGGTTCACAGCACAACGCTGATTGAGTGCGAGATGAAAGTGAACAGCACGCAGACAATTCCAACTGAAGCCAAAAGTCTTACGTCTAGCGGGAAGATGTCAGTCAAATTAATGTCCAGGGGGCGGTTTCACGAAATTTATCAGGATTACGTTTGCGGTTGCATGTTGCGTGTAGCGCGTGAGGTGTTTGCCATGTTGCCGGTGGAATCTCTGTTGGTCACGGCGTTGGC
Source organism: uncultured Verrucomicrobiae bacterium (assembly GCA_963804345.1). Lineage (GTDB taxonomy): Bacteria > Verrucomicrobiota > Verrucomicrobiia > Limisphaerales > UBA11358 > UBA11358. The sequence goes on from CAWDPX010000011.1 coordinate 66,233, forward strand.
AGATTTGCTGGACTCGCGCACAGGGCATGCTGTCGAGAAACCGGTTATGTCGGCAGCGATGTCACGCGAGATCATTACCAAGCTTCACTTTGAAAATATTGATCCATCTGATGCAATGGACAATTTCCAGCATCGAGGCGATTTTAAAGCATCTCGAAAATCCGAGGTGTTCCAACCAATTGTCCCGCTGACACCCGCCGACATTGCCCAGTCTTCCATTGAAGACATGGGCATTTGCGATCTCATTGCTAACGTTCAAAAGATGCGGGAAGAATTGAAATTAAAAATTACTGAGTTGAGTCCAAGCTCCAACGCGTCTGACCTACAAACTGCTTCAGCGCCATGATTACTTTTTTCATCATTACAGCCGTTGTCTTGCTGGGGTTGCTTATTGCAATGCTGTTAGCCAACAAAAAACTTGAAAATCGAATCACCCAACAGGAACGCGATGTTACTACTGCAAAACAGGAAGCCGAAAATGAGCGCCAGCGTTGTGAAACAGAAACGCTCCGAATTCAGAATGAAGCTCAAGCAGCTTTGGAGCGAGAGGTGGAGCGTATCCGCAAACACTATGAAACTGAAGCCATTCGCATCCAAGGCGAAGCCCAAGCAACCGCCTCTGACGCACAGAATAAGGCACAAGCATCTGTTGCTGATGCGCAGAATAAGGCGCAAGCGTCTGTTGCTGATGCACAGAAATTGGTTGATCAGCAACTCGCCGAGTTGAAGCGGGAGGCAGAGCGCATTCGGCAGCATTACGAAACGGAATCGCGCAAAATTCAGGAGGCCGCGGACGCACTGGTTTCCAAAACCATCAAAGATTTTGAACCACTCCGGAAATACGAAAAGCTAGGTGACGCAGAAGCCGAGGTTCAACGCCAGCTTGCTGAAGCTCTGAAAGAGGCAGCCGGTTTGCGGACGGAAGCGCAAAATTTGCTGGAACAGGCAAAAAATGCTGCCGCTAACGAGCGCTCGCTGGCAATTCAAAAAGCCAAGGACATCCATGAACAGGCTGATGCGCGCTTGAACCAGGCATTGCGTGACGCCGGGCGCATCGTTGCGGAAGCAGAGAAACGCGCGGAACAAATTGGTGGCGATGCCTACACAGCACTGCGAGACAAAGAAATGCTGGAGCAAGCTGCCACGGCAATGCGCAATGTCATTGAGGGTTATGGCGACCGTTACCTGATACCGACGCACAGTTTGCTTGACGACCTTGCCGCCGAATATGGTTATGACGCGGCGGGACAAGCTCTCGCCTCGGCGCGGAATCAATCCAAACGCATGGTGGAACAAGGTGAAGCGGCGGCCTGCGATTACGTTGAGGCCAGCCGTCGGAATACTGCAATTCAATTTGTGATTCATGCCTTCAATGGCAGTGTGGATGCAACCCTGACGCGCGTTAAAAGCGACAACTATGGAATTCTCGAACAACGAATCCGGGATTCATATAGCATCGTCAATAAAGATGGCAGCGCGTTCAGAAATGCGCGTATTCTCCCGGCCTATCTCGACGCAAGGCTGGCTGAGCTCAAGTGGGCGGTGGTAGTGCAAGAATTGGTTTTAAGAGATCGGGAAGAACAGCGGTTCCAAAACGAGCGGCGGCGTGACGAGCAGCGGGCTAAAGAAGCGCAAGAAAAGCAACTGCGCGAAGTGGAAAAGGAAAAAGCATTAATAGCGGCAGCGGTGGCCGAAGCGGAAAAGAAATTTGCCCAGGCGTCTGCAGAACAAAAAGAGCAATCCGAAAAAGAATTGCAGGAATGGCGACAAAAGTATGCCGACGCGACCACGCGGGAACTGACCATCGCGCAGCAAACAAATAAGGGAAGAATTTATATTATTTCCAACGTGGGATCGTTTGGGGAAGGCATTTACAAAATCGGGTTGACACGACGCCAGGCCGAAGAACGTGTGGATGAATTAAGCAGTGCCAGCGTGCCATTTGAATTTGATATTCATGCAGTAATTGAAACCGATAACGCTCCGGCACTGGAATACAAACTCCATAAGCAATTCCTCGCCATGAGGATGAATAAAATAAATCTCCGCAAAGAATTTTTCCGAGTGAGCTTGGACGATATTCGTCAAAGCATTGCTAAATTGGAGCAAGGGAAAGATTTCCTTGGCGCGGTTACTTGGACAGAAAAAGCAAAAGCCCAACAATACTACGACAGTCTTGATATTGAACATGATTCTCAAGCCAAAGAGAAATGGCTCAAACGCACACAGCTTATAGCCGAACGCCGAGAACGAGCGGTATCGAGACTTTCCTTATCAAACGACCGCGAAACAAACGGCGACAGCCACGAGAACTAATTTTTCGGCTCCTCGCCCCGGCCCTCTCCTCGTTTGGCGAGGAGAGGGAGAAAATTTGGGGGGACGTTTTTCCCAGGGCGGCGCAGGCTTCGTCTCGCTTGCCCTGGGCCATTATCTTTCGCCCCGATGGAGCTTTGGATGGAACATTCTATTCTGGCAAATGCGGCTCGCCGTGTTTAGCCTCAAGTCGTGGTTACCATGAAAATGAATCTCACGCCCGCACAACTGGCCGCTTACATTGACCACACCCTGTTGAAGGCCGATGCCATCGCCAAGGACATCGAGAAACTTTGCGCCGAGGCGCGCGAAAATCAGTTTTACAGCGTTTGCGTCAATGGCTCGTGGGTCGGGCAGGCCCGCCATTTTCTGGAAGGCGCCGATATCAAGGTTGCCTGTGTGGTGGGTTTTCCGCTGGGCGCCATGTCCGGCGACGTGAAACGTTTTGAAACCGAGGCGGCGATTGACGATGGCGCGCAGGAAATTGATGTCGTCATCAACATCGGGCGGCTCAAGGCCGGCGACGACAAATTCATCCTGCGCGAATTGTGCGACGTGGTGGAAGCGGCGGACGAATGGCCGGTGAAAGTCATACTCGAAACCTGTTTGCTCACCCAGGAGGAAAAAATTCGCGCCTGCCAGATCGTGGTTGAAAGCGGGGCGAAATTTGTCAAAACCTCCACCGGCTTCAGCACGGGCGGCGCAACGGTGGACGATGTCAAACTGATGCGCGAAACCGTCGGCCCGAAGTTTGGCGTCAAGGCTTCCGGCGGCATTCGCGACACGCAGACCGCCCTGGCGATGATTGCCGCGGGCGCGACCCGCCTCGGCACCTCGGCCAGCGTCGCCATTGTAAAAGGTTTGGCTGAGGTCAAACCCGACCGTTAAAACTCGTGGTAGCCGCGGACGTCAGTCCGCGCTGATTTCCCGGGAAAATGCGCCGACTGACATCGGCGGCTACAAGATTTTAAAACCGCTCCCCGTTGATTTCAATTTCCCGTCAGTTCCTGCGGGCCTTTGCCACCGTTGACCAGATACAAAACCGCCATGCGCACGGCGAGGCCGTTGGTCACCTGCTCCAGAATCAACGAACGGACGGAGTCGGCAATTTCACTGTCAATTTCCACGCCGCGATTGACCGGACCGGGATGCATGATGAGCGCGTCCGGCTTGGTTTTGGCCAGGCGGGCCCTGTTAGTCACTTACGATTTAATATCGTTCAAAGGAATTCTGGCATCAATAATGCCTCGAAGGGGACTCGTCCACTGCGCCGCACTCCTTGATAATTTTCTGCCGGATGCCGGTCTTGAAGGCCGGCCTGATTTTTAAGGAAGGTCTAAAACCACCGACTGGCTCGACCGTTATGCGACACGGATCTTCCGCAGAGTCCGCAGCACCCTCACCCCAAACGACGCCAGCAGCGCACCGAAAATCATTGTCGGAGCAGCAGGCTCCGGAACAGCTTCGATTGTGACATTGTCAATCCAACTGGCGTTGCTGTCAAAACCGGATGTTTCCATGAAGGTGAGGGTGGTGTTCGCGGAAACAGCCGCGAACGAGTATGTGAGCACTTCTGAAACTCCCGGAGGGACATCTGTGAGACCATTGTAATTCGCGACGGAGCTGCCGGACGCCTGCAAAGAAAACGCAGGCCCGGTATAGGTGCCCGGCCAAACCGAAGACCAATTAAACGCATCAAAGGCGATCTGGTAAGTCTGCCCGACAACGGTGCTGAAGGCATCACTCTGGATGCCCGCGCCACCGGTAGTCCCGGTGAGGTCCATGAACTGTGACGTGTTTCCTGTCCAGTATGGGGTTCCTGAGATGATATCCACATTCACTTCGCCGACGCCTATGACCGTCCACCCCGGGATGATACTGCCCACGGAGAAAGAGGTTTCTGACGGTTCGGTTGGAAGCTCAAAATCCCCATTCAACAGCAGTGCCGGAGCGGCTACAGCACCCATTATGACCCCCATCGTACCGATGACTATTGAAATTGATTTCGAAATTTTCATTTATTCATCTCAGGATTATCCGCGACACCAAAACACAGTAACTCAAATTCTTCAAGCAGACAACTATAATTAACAGACATTGTGTTAATTATCAAGAATTTTAGCTTTTCCGCTACAGCTTCAATTCCCCGTCAGTTCCTGCGGACCTTTGCCGCCGTTGACCAAAAATAAAACCGCCATGCGCACGGCGAGGCCGTTCGTCACCTGCTCCAGAATCAACGAACGGACGGAGTCGGCAATTTCACTGTCAATTTCCACGCCGCGATTGACCGGACCGGGATGCATGATGAGCGCGTCCGGTTTGGTTTTGGCCAGGCGGGCCTTGTTAAGCCCGAAAAGCTGCGTGTATTCGTTGATGCTGGGGAACATCGTCTTGCGCTGGCGCTCGTGCTGGATGCGGAGCAGGTTGATGATGTCGGCGTCGCGGATGGCCTCGTCCATGTTGTGAACCACGCGGCAACCCATCTGCTCGAACGTCCGGGGCACGAGCGTGGACGGCCCGCAAAGCGTGACGCGCGCGCCCAGCTTCGTCAGCGCCCAGATGTCCGAGCGCGCCACACGGCTGTAAAGGATGTCGCCCAGAATCGTGACGTTCAACCCGGCAATCTTCCCCTTGCGCTCGCGGATGGTGAAGGCGTCCAGCAACGCCTGGGTGGGATGTTCGTGCGCGCCATCGCCGGCATTGACGACATGGGCGTTGAGCACGCGCGCCAGGAAATGCGGCGCGCCCGACGCGCTGTGGCGCATGACGATGAAATCGGCGTTGAGCGCCTCAAGATTGCGGGCGGTGTCCTTGAGCGTCTCGCCCTTTTTCAACGACGAGGCCTCGGCGGTGAAATTGATGATGTCCGCCGAGAGCCGTTGCTCGGCCAGCTCAAAACTGATGCGCGTGCGGGTGGACGGCTCGACGAACAGGTTCACGACGGTCTTGCCGCGCAACGCCGGAACTTTCTTGATGACGCGTTCGCCCACGACCTTGAACGCCCGCGCCGTGTCGAGCACCGTCGTAATTTCGTCCACCGTGAGCGATTCAATGTCCAACAGATGTTTGCGGTTCCAGCTCATTTCTTTTTCAAAATCACCTCGTCCCGGGACGCGCCCGACTCAACCAGGAGCAGGGAAATCTTTTCCTCCAGCGCCGTCGGCACGTTTTTGCCGACAAAGTCCGCTTTGATGGGCAATTCACGGTGGCCGCGGTCAATGAGCACCGCGAGCTGGATTCTTTTGGGCCGGCCAAAATCATTGAGCGCGTCCATGGCGGCGCGCGTCGTGCGGCCGCTGAACAGCACGTCGTCCACCAGCACGACCGTCTTGCCGGTCACGTCGAAGGGGATGACGGTGGGAAACACTTTCGGCGCGATGCGCTGGTCGAGATCGTCACGATGCATGGACACGTCGAGGATGCCGACGGGCACCGGCTGGTTCCAGATGCCCGAAAGAATCTTGCTCAGCCGTTGCGCGAGATGGTCGCCCCCGGTGGGAATGCCAATCAGCACGACGTCCGTGCCGACTGCGTTGCGCTCGGCGATTTCGTGCGCGATGCGCGCCAGCGCGCGCTGGATCGCCAGGGCATCGAGGATGACGGTGGATTCAGG
>CAWDPX010000012.1:0-322895 GCA_963804345.1 uncultured Verrucomicrobiae bacterium
ACGCCCCAGGCGGACGAGGTGGAGATATAAACCAGTTGCTTCGTGTAAAGCAGTTGCTGGAGCTGCGGCTGGATTTTCGCGTACAGGTCTTTGAACCCCTGGCCGCGATGGCCGATCATCGGCGAACAAAACGCCTTGAAGGTTTTTTCGCTGACTTCGACCGGTCCCGGGATGTGTAGTTTGACATGTGCCATAAATTATTCGTGAAATTTTTCACAAGGCTGAGGTGATGGCAAGCCATGTTTTGCCAAACCCGGCGCATTATTTGCGTCCACCGCCCGGACGCCTGCATTTATTTCACATAGCCGTTCGCGCGGAACCATTCGACGGCGTCGGCGAGCGCCTGTTTCGGCGGCGTCTGCGGCAGGCCGAGTTCGCGGATGGCCTTGGCCGGATTGAACCACATTTTGTATTTCGCCATGCGCACGCCGGCCAGCGGCGCCTTCGGCGGTTTGCCGGTGAAATTGGAAATGCATTTCGTCCACATGCGCCGCCGCGCAGCGCGACCCAATAGGGCATTTTGCATTTTCGGCGCGGGCAGGCCGGTGATTTCCTCCAGCACGGCCAGCATCTCCTGCATGGTCCAGTTGCCGTCGGCGTTGCCCAGAATGTAGCGCTCGCCGAGCTCCCCTTTTTCCGCCGCGAGAATGTGCCCGACGGCCACGTCGCGGACATGCACCCAGTTCAATCCGGTGTCGAGATACGCGGGCAATTTGCGGTTCAGAAAATCCACGATGAGCTGGCCGGTCGGCGTCGGTTTCACGTCGCGCGGGCCGACGGGCGCGGAGGGATTGACGATGACGATGGGCAGCCCTTTGTGCGCCAGTTCCATGGCCACGCCTTCGGCCTGCCATTTCGAGCGTTTGTAATGATTGGTCAGTGTGCTTCGGTGGAAATCGCGTCCAGTTCCGTGCGGCATGAGTTGGCCGTCCACCGTTTTGGGCAGGCCGATGCAGCCGACCGTGCTGGTGTAAACGATGCGCTGGCAGCCGGCCTTGCCCGCGGCTTCGAGGACGTTGCGCGTGCCTTCGACATTGGCCGCATACATCGGCGCGTAATCGCGCATCCACAGATGGTAGCTCGCCGCGACGTGAAAACACCAGTCGCAGCCCGCCATTTCGCGTTCCAGCAACTTGCGGTCGAGCACGTCGCCGGTCACGCGCTCGAATTTGACCCCGGCCAGCCCGCGCTCATCGCTGCCCGGCCGCAGCAGCGCCTTCACGCGGTGCCCGCGCGCGACGAGTTCGTGGACAAGGTTCGCGCCGATGAAGCCGGAGGCGCCGGTGACAAAACATTTCATAATGCCTCGAAAGATCTGGCGCACAGTCTTGTAACGAATGCGACCGGAAGATTCCACAAAAATTTTCGCGTCCGCCCGCTTGACTTGGGCCGCGGCTTGGAAAAACTGCCCGCGTCGTATGCCGGTCAAAAGCAGGCCAGAAAAAAATTGAGCCGCGCCAGCCAGCGCGACCTCGACACCAAGATCGAGTTCATGGAGGGGCTGGTCCGCCGCGATCCCGATTACGTGGACGCGCTGCAATTGCTGGGCGACCACTACACGCAGCGCGGCCGCTTCCCCGAAGGCCTGAAGGTGGACGAACGCCTCGCGCGCCTGGAACCGCACAATCCGCTGGTCTTTTACAATCTCGCGTGCAGCTACTCGCTCACCGGCCAATTCGACCGCGCCGCGGCCGCGCTGGAAAAGGCCCTGCAACTCGGCTACCGCGATTTCCACTGGCTGGCCAAGGATCCCGACCTCCACAAACTCCGCCAGCAGCCCGTTTACCGCGACATCAAGGCCAAAATCCGCCGGATGAAAGTCAAAGTCGGCTGAAACGCCAATGAAAAGTTAAATGAGTGATCGGTTAAATCAGTGACGCGCCAGAAGCCCATTTAACTCATTTAACCAGTTACTGATTCAACTGATTCCAAAAATGAACGTCACCGTCCGCGGCCGCACGCAACATTACCGCACCGTCGCCTTCGACCGCGCGCGCAACTCCGTCCGGCTCATCGAGCAACGGCTGCTGCCGCACGAATTCAAAATCGTCGCCACGAAAAATTTCCGCGAAACCGCCGCGCGCCATCCGCGACATGGTCGTGCGCGGCGCCGGCGCGATCGGCGCCACGGCGGCCTACGGCCTGGCCCAGGGCGCGCTGCGCCTTTCGCGGGCAGCGACCTGAAGAAATTTCTCCGCGCACGTCGAAACCGTTTATCAAACGCTCAAAGCCGCGCGGCCCACGGCCGTTGATCCCGTCAACGCGATGAACGACGTCCGCGCCGCGATGCGCGCCGGCGAAACCGTGGCGGAACAGCAGTCGCTCGCGCTCGCCGCCGCCGAGGAATTTGCCAACGAAGACGTGCGGCATTGCGAGGACATCGGCCGGCACGGCGCGAAGCTGATTCGCAACGGCATGAAAATTCTCACGCATTGCAACGCCGGCTGGCTGGCGTTCGTGGATGTCGGCACCGCCACCGCGCCGCTGTATGCCGCGCAGGCGCAGGGCAAAAAATTTCACGTCTTCTGCGACGAAACCCGCCCGCGTTCGCAGGGCGCGACGCTCACCGCCTGGGAACTCGCGCAGCAAAAAATTTCCCACCAGATCATCGCCGACAACGCCGCCGGCCATTTGATGCAGCGCGGCGAAGATTGACCTGGTCATCGTCGGCAGCGACCGCACGCTGGGCCGCACCGGCGAAGTCGCCAACAAAATCGGCACCTACACCAAGGCCGTTCTGGCCCGGCGGCACGGAATTCCATTTTACGTGGCGATTCCGCTTTCGACGATTGACTGGAATTTGAAGCGCGGCTTCGACATCCCGATTGAAGAGCGGCACGAGAGCGAAGTGCTCGGCGCGTGGGGCATCGATTGCAAATCCGAAGTCCGCAATCCGCAAATCCGAAGTCGGCGCAGCGCGCCTATGTGCGCGTGGCCAATCCGACCAGCGGCGCGCGCAATCCGGGCTTTGACGTGACGCCGCCGGAATTGATCACCGGCATCATCACGCCGGCGGGAATTTTCAAGCCGAGGGAACTTTGGGCGCAGCGGCGCGAGTTGGGTTGCGTGTGCCGAATTGAACTTGCTCCGGATGCGAATCGAAATTAGCTTTAACTTTCGGAGTGGCGGGGTAGCCAAGTGGTAAGGCAGGGCTCTGCAAAAGCCTCATGCGTCGGTTCGATTCCGACCCTCGCCTCCAAATCTAAACCGTGTGTGCGGCAAGGATTTGGAAATCTTCCACACGCGAGTGCCAGCAGAAGTGCCAGCAAAATAACTATCCGGGCAGCTTCTAGCATATCGGTGGTAACTCGCCCACTACTCGGCTGCCGAGTCGAAATCAATCGTCGTAAACTCATCGCTGCAAAAAACAGTTATGAGACAACGATACCGACTCTACCGCCGGAAAAACGGCGGACGCTACTACATCCACGACGACGTGACCGGCAAACAGGAAAGCCTCGGCACCAGTGACCGGGCCACCGCCGTCCGGCTGTTCCATTCCAAAAGCGAGGCCGTCCAGCAGCCGGCCGTGAACCTGCAAATCGCCCGCGCCTATCTCGCCGCCAGCGACCCGCAGATTGCCACCCGCAACTGGCAGTTCGTCATGGACGAGATGGTCAAACTCAAAAAGGACGAGACCCAGCACCGCTGGCAGACCGCCATCAAGGACAAAGCGTTCAATATCATCCGGCATCTGCCGATTTTGGAAACGAGGCCGGAAAATTTTTTGCGCGTGCTCGAAACCGGAAAAGTTTCGACCAATGTATATTTGCGGCGCATCCATAATTTCGCCCTGGACATGACATGGCTGCCGTGGCCGGTCATCGTGAAACGCCAGTGGCCGAAAGTTCAGTTCAAGGACAAACGCGCCATCACCTGGGAGGAACATCAGGCCATCGTCGCCCGCGAACTGAATCCTGAACGCAAAGCGTTCTATCAACTCGCGTGGCACTTGGGTGCATCACAGTCCGATCTGGCGTGCCTCGACGCTGAAAACATTGATTGGGAACACAACGTCATCAGTTACGCGCGCAAAAAGACCGGCTCGATTGCCATCATGCGGTTTGACGACGTAGTGGCGGAAATTCTCCGTGATTTGCCGGGGAGCGGCCCGCTGTTTCCGTATCTACGCACGGTTCGTTCCGGCGACCGGGCGACGGAATTTCACCAGCGTTGCGCGGGCTTGGGCATCAAAGGTGTCACGTTGCATTCGTATCGGTATGCATGGGCGGAACGCGCCAAAAAAGCCGGTTATCCCGAACGGTTCGCACAGGAAGCGTTGGGACATAACAGCAAAGCCATGCATCGCGCGTATGCACGCCGGGCGCAGGTGGAACTGCCGCCGTTGAGCGAATTTGAACGGATGCGAAACAAATCTTCGGACCGTTCTCAAATTGTCGAGCCGGTGATCAAAATCCTGAACGCATAAACCAAGGAGGCGATATGAACTTGAATGCAGGCGAAACTTTGAAACCCGTGTTTGATTTTCTGGATGAAGTCATCGCGGACTATGGAGTTTATCTTTATCTCGTGCTGGTCTGGTTGTCGTTGATACTGGTTGCATGGATATCTGAGCGGCGGGTTGCGGCGAAAATCCCGGCATCACCCGCACATAGCCGCCGGTATCGGTATCGTGATGCTGCCACCGACCCGGCAACCGCCACCACCTCCACTTATCATTATGCACGAATTTGATCCATCGCGGAACGATGACGACGAATGGTTTGAATAGGGAACCCAATTCTTTGGGTGCGAAATAGTGGTGCAGTTGAATTGTAGAATAATGATGCCAGACGACCCCACCGGGGCCGGGCTATACGCCGATACTTCGTGATTGCCTGGCTGCGGAGGGGGTGTGCCCGTGTGCGATATTTTGCACCTGGCGCTGGCGCATCTCTCGCGTCAAACGGGCCTGCCTCGATTTGGTCATTATCACTGCCGCCCGCATTCCCCAGCGCTGTTCTATAAGACGGTAGAACCAGTTATTCTCGTAGTGCTTGGCCAGCAATTCAATCACTGATGGCCGGTCCCCTGTGCGCGTGATGTTTTCGCGTAACTGCTCCTTGTCTGGCGTGAAAATCTTGATGCCACGCCGCCCGCGTGAAATGCTGACGTACCATTGCTGCGCGTTTGTCGCAGCCTTGACCGTTGAGTCGGAGAACAAAACGTAATCCACGGTTTTGCCCTGTGAGCCGTAGGACGTGATGGCATAGCCGGGCAAAAATTCCCGGTAATCGGAATCGAGCACCCGGCCGTCAGTCAGCTTGATTGCCCCGTCGGGGCGGACCGACTTCACCGTGACCAATTCACCATTGGTGACGCGGGAGCCGGAAGCCAGCCTGCGATTGGCTTTTAGATGCAACCGGTCTTTTTCGGCGATTTGAGTCTCACGTGGATGACAGACGGTAATTTTGTCGATCACCTTGTTCGCGACTGTGACGTATCGCCCATCCACTTCAACCAGCACACCGGCGTTGACGATGCCTCGCAATTTGCCTTTTGCCCCGGCTTCGGCTTCACGCACCTTTTGATTGAAAACAATCACCGCATCCGCCGGGTAAAATCGTTCATCCCGTTTCTGTGCCTTGGTCAGATCAATCTTTTCCAGTGTTTGAACAATCACCCCGTTCGCGCCGATCAAACCTTTTGATTTGAGTTTTTCACGAACCTGTTCATTGACGCGGTGAACTTCGGCCCAAGTCTGCGAGACGACTACGGCTGACACGTTTTGTTCCGCCAATGCGAGATATTCGTCCGCCAGCTTGTCGGTTTGATCATTCAAACCGCACGACACCACCGCGCCCATCTTGTCCAGTTGTGAAAACGACTCATCGAGTTTCCCCGACGCGGCCAGTTTGACCGCCTGCCGGTATTGCTTGATTTGATTACGTTCATCCTCGCTTCGAGCAAGTGCCGGGTCTTGCCGGCGAATGTTGTGCAATTCAACGGGCCGGACGCCTGAATGTCGTTCGATGGCCAGCAATGCATCCGAAGCTTCGACTGCTCCATGCTGGCGGGTGTCGCCTGACAAAATCAGTCGCGCATTCCGCTCCAGAACCAGCCGGATCAAATCCAGCATCTGCCGCCCGCCAATCTGACCGGCTTCATCCACAATTACTGCCGCGCCTTCCGCCAATTCGTGTCTGGCCAGGAAATTTGATACGGTAGTGGGCGATGGAAACCCTGCCCGTTCCATGTCCATGACCTGTTGCCGTTGAGGCGCCAGAACGACCACATTCTTTCCCGCGCTCCGAACCTGCTCGACCAGCTCCCGCAGGACAAAGCTTTTGCCCGTACCGGCACCGCCACGAAAGAGCGATACCCGGTTAATGTTGGAAACCAGTGCTTTCAGCGCCTGACGCTGTTCCTCGTCCAGCTTGGGATCGAACGGTTTTGGCTCCCAAACCAGTGAATGACAGTCGCCAATACCCTCCTTTGCGGTTTGGACAATTTCCCATTCACGCAGGAGATGTTCCCGCGTGCTCACCTTGCCGGGGCGATCTTTAAAGCGCAGATAATTGCGCTGGCGGGTGAACTCTTGAATTTCCGCGAGATTGACGTTCCAGCCTCTGGCGTGTTCGAGCGCGTGACGCCATAGCTCATGCTCTTGGACGACCGACCGCCGCTCAAATAAATGTTCCTCAGCCCAAGTGACGGCTTTTTCGGCGAGATTTACTGTAACATCGGGTGCGGGGCTCCGATTGACGGCAAGCCTGCGGAGCGAATCCTTTTCTTGTGGGGTCATTTGTCCGTCCCACAGCGCCTGCAATTTTTCCAGACCAATATCGCGAATCTTTCGCGCCCGTTCCCTGTGGGCGATGTTTTCACGGATCGCCGCGATGTTGCCGTCAGCCTTTTCCGGTTCCCGCGCCAGCAGTTCCCTCGTCTTTTGGTCAATCTCCTCGTGCCGTTTGGAAAACTTTTTCACCAACTCCGGCGAGACGCCCTTGATTTCAAAGTCACCACGCCACCTGTTCTCGATCTGATAACCAAATTTTACCAGGGCGCGTGCCAGTTCGTGGTAATAGACATTTTCAACGAACTTTTGCGCCCCGAACATTTCGTGATTTTGAAGTGCTTTCCATTGTTTCTCGACGGGATCGAATGTGGCGTTGAACAGGATGCAATGACTGTGCAGGTGCGGGTCCAGGGCGCGGGAAGTTTCATGCCGGAACACGGCCGCCACGATGTTGCCGGTTGGCCGGTCGGCGCACTGACCGGCCTTGCGCACGCGCGTTGCGGCGAAGGTTTCCAGTTGATGCAGTGCCACCGTCACCGCCTGCTCGTGAGCCTCGACGATGCGGTGGTCATCGCCGGCCAATGCCGCAATGGAAACCGATTTGGTCGGTGAGAACGTGAAATCATAAAACACCCGCCGGTTGGCCGTTTCATGCTCCTTGCCGTCAGTTCCTTTTTCAATCCGGGTGGTCTTCTGGCGGAGCGTCAGCCGTTCGCCGGTCTGGGGATGAAGATTGTCACACAGGCGCGTAAATTCGTCGCTGGTCGTGATGCCATTCAATCCCAGGTCCGCCGCACCCTTGCCGAACCACTGGCCGGCGACGGATTGCCCTTCGGCGTAGTAATCGCCGACGGACAGATGCTCTTTGAAGTATTTCTTGGCATCGACCAGACGGGTTTGTGGTTTGGCGGCCAGCATCGCTTGGAATTGGTTTCGGTTCGGCAAGTTTGTGAATTGTCACGGCTATCTTTTCGCCGTCATCATCTCCCCATTCTGCTCCCGGGATTTGCGGGCGTTTTTGTCATTCCAATGCTGGCTGATGAACAGCGTCGCGCGTGACAGCCATTGCTCGTCTTGCCGCAATTCAGCCAGCTTCACCGTCGCAAAGTATTTGTCACTATTGGGTTTTGGGCGTCCCAATGGTTTTAGCAGACCCGCCTTGATCAGCAGGGTGATGTGGTCCGGCTCGAAACCGAGATAATCAGCGGTCTGGGTGCGGTTCAAGCGGGCCGGCAGCGTGACCAGGCTCAACAAGGCTTTGCATTCATTATTCATACGACACGATGGTTAAATTCATTTGGGGCGCAGCGTGCCAGGGTTGGCGGCCACCGATGTTCAAGCGTTGATCAAAATCAATCATACAGGGCAGTTTGGCAGAATTCGGCAGGGCGCAGGTGTAGCACGCACACAATCGAGCGGTCAGTTTTTCCGCGAACATTGCCGGTCCATTACCAGGAATTGTCATGGCCATGATTCTGCCAAAATCCAAGAGGACGAAGTTGTCCTTGGGACACAAAATGAAATGCTCCCTTTCCCATGAATACCCCAAACTGTCGCCATGAGGTGACGGGACAGAATACCGAAATTCAAAATGATTGAATTGCAGCTACTGCAAGAAATGAAGCCCCGGCGCTTTGACTGTCCGGCTTTCCTGCGGGCACTCGGAAACCGGACAGACAAAGCGCCTCGGAATGAACCTATGCGGTGACGCACTCAGCGACCGTTCCTGAACCACGCTCCACTGCGCTGTCGTCCGTTCATGCCACTTCCGACCTGCTCCGTTCCGCTTCCGGTTTCAGGAACGCTCGTTCAGTGCGTTCAAGTCATCATCACATGACACGCAACCGCATTCCAACCAGATTGGCACGCTGCACGACTGCCGCATCAGATACTGCGCGAGTGTTCACACAATTCGTGTGAATTCAGGGAAGGACGCCCCACCCCTTACTTCGTTAAGGCATTCGTGTCCGCCGAATATCCGGCGAACGTCCACAGAATATCCACGCAACGGACACGCATTTGTACGCGCGGCGTCCGTCGCGATGTCCGACACAATTTCCGCGCAATAGCCACGCAACACCCTCACAGTGTCCGCACAATTGCCATGCAGTTTCCGAGCGATTTCCACGCAGTGGCCAAGCAATAGCCGTGGCATGTCCGCGCACTGTCCTGGAATGTCCACGCAACAGTCGCGCTTTAGTCCGCGCGGCGTCCAAGCAATATCCGCAAACTTGGTCAGTCCATGTCCGTGTCCAGTCCGCGAACTGACTGTGACCGCAATTTGTACTTGGCCATAACCAGTCCACGACCGCGCACAGTCACGAGTCCTTGATCAGTCCGTCAACTTCCTCATTGTCCTTTGGACCAGTCCATCGTCACGGTCTCGCAGAACAGCCGCGCCGCGCGCCGAAAAGGCCGATGATTAGAAAAGGATGCAAACCCACGCGAGCTTCAGGTTCGCGTCTCGGTCTGTTTTTGGCAGGCAAAGGCGCACATGTTCATTCTTCAACTCGTAGGCGGGCGATGTCTGGTTTGCATCCATTTTATATTGATCAGGTCAACGTGTTCGCGAATGCATCCAGCAATTGGCTGCCTGCAACCAGCAAAAAACCAACGAAGAGCAGCCAGCCACACCAAAATAGAGATTTGACTTTCGCATCGTTAAACCGCGCGTTCTGTTCCCTGGTTTCCAGGAGCAGATGCACGATTGCCTCTTGCGCCGCCTCTTCCGATATGTTCTCCGGCTGCAAATTGTCCCAAAGTTTTTTGCCGCGGGGATAATCCGCATAACCGTTAAGCTGCATTCCACGCAAGGCGAAAATCAAAGAAATGAATAAGACCGCCAGTGACAGGAAGGATAAAATTCTTACCGGTTGCGAAGCGGATTCCAGCAGGGTTTTAACGTCCAGCAATTGAAAGCCTGTGACAACGATTATTCCTGCTGCAAACACCTCCGCCTTCCGCAGCAAGCGCACGGTTCTGTCTGACTCGGCGGCGATGGCCTTTTCCGCCGCTTCTTTGACGATTGAAATTTTACTCATTTATCCTTCCCTACATTTGATCTTAACATTTCCGCAAAACAGATACAACGCTATCTTCAACGAGTAATTCAGCACAAACCTTGCCGGTCATATCCTGAAAATAAAACGGCAAGCCGACTCGGTAATCAAGTAGAGGTAAAAAATAATCGTCGTTATCCAAAAGGTGGGGGGCCAGCTTGTGATGACTGGCAGGCTTTCTGGTCTTCGAGCACCAGCGGCGCTTTCCATTTCTTTCCATCCGCGGACACCACCATGGCCCTACTCCCAATTCAACACCTGAATTTCTGCCAGGTCCGTCGGGTTCGTGGTCAGTTCCAGCACGGCGCGAAATCCGTCGGTGAAATAGGGGTCGCCCGAGAGGTTGCGACGCGGTGCGTCGATGGAGACGGGGCCAACGCCCTTCACATAGCCATATCGCCGCAGGCCCTGGGAGAGCGCCAGGTCCTGAATTAGGTAATCGCGGGTTTCATCTACATCAGCATCGATCGCATGGGTGGTGAAGCTCGGCAGTTTGCCGGTGAAATAGACTCCGATGTCGCGGCTGATCTGGCCAATCCAAACATTCTTGCCTTGAAACCGAAATGGCGTCAGCCACAACCGCAAGTGATTTCGCAAATGGACGGACCCGCGCGCCTTCTGCAGCGCGACCTCTTGCGGGCGGCCAAACACGTAAAGTGAGCTGATTGGCGAGTAGCGATACTTGGTACCGACCAAAAAAGACTTAAAGGTGCGCCAGGCGCTGCCGCCGGTGATCCGTTCGGTTTCGTCCCAACCGCTCCAGATGAAAGTTTCAAGGTCATCGGGATTGGCAATGACCACGAGGTTAAGCGGGTCGCCCTCCTTTTTGCCGGCTTTGTCGGTGACAGCTCGGGGCAACTTCTCAAGCTCGGTGCGCAGCCGGACTTCATCGCACTCGGTCGCCTCGACATTGCGAGAGAGAGATTCCCAATCTTTGGTTTGCCAATCGGCCTTCAGGCCAGGGATCTGCGGTGTAAAACGGAACCGCTTGAGGCCGTTATCGTTCACCAGCGCCACGTTCACATGTTTACTTCCTTGATCGAAATGGGCGAAGACAAATCCAGACCGCGTCTCGCCGGGCGGGATTTGAATTGGCATCGAGTTCGTAACCAGGAACGCCCCCATTTGCTTGTTGCGGGAAGGCGTGAAGAGCGAACGATATTGGTAAGCCACCTCCAGTGGCGAATAGTATTGCGCATCCAGGGCGCGCGGCATGAACAAGCCGGGTTTCTCTCCCCGGTTTCGGATTCTGATCCAGACCGGCTGGATGTCTTTTTTATCAAGGCTGCGGCTGAAAATTCGTGCTGCTTCGGCAGCGCTCGGGACGGCGACTTCGACAACATATTCAGCGTCTTCAGACCGAAGAGCGCGCTCACGGAAGGGCACACTGGACAGCGGTTGGGGCTTGAAAGATGCGCAGCCGGCCACGGAGAACAAAAGCGCGGCGAGCAGGACAACTGGTTCCATGTGAATTGGCCGGGCGTGGTTGGTCAGGTTGGAGTGAGTCATATTCGGAGTAAAAGAAGAAACGTTCTCCCAGCCGCTTCTGCCAGGTGACTTTGCCCGAGGCACCTTGCAGGCAAGTGGCTATTTCATGAGGTTACACACATCCTCCAGTGCTTGCTGGCTGGTTTTGAAGAGCCCTTCTTGGGGACGGTCGAGGTCCGCGATCAGGAGTAAGACGATCGAAAACGTCAGTATCGCCGGGATAATGGTGAAGAACTTGCGTGCGCCCAGCAGCCCGGCATGGTAGCCCATGGCTCCCAGCGAGAGCAGAGCGATAAAGTAGAGGGCAGCCCAGATGGAGGTGGGAATGCGGGTCCTCAGATCAAAAGTGACCCGTTTGGCGTGCAAATCGATCACTTCATTGAGCGAGGCGATGAACAACCCGACCAGGATCGAGCTCGGTTCCTTCTGGCCCACGGCAACGGCCTCCGCCCAGAGATGCTCCTGCAATTCCTCCGAGCGGGCAATTCCGCGCTGGGCCTGACCTTGCTGAACAGCGTCCAGGCGGACCTCCACATATTCGCGCAGCAATCTGCGAATCTCGGCGCGATGCGGTTCCTGAAGCAGTCCGGCGCGTAGCCAGGTGGTGCCAATGGCGTTGACCTTCATAGAAGCCCTCTGACGTAAAGTCTGTCATTCATAAATTTAAAGCCTATCTCAGCAGGCAAGAACAGTTGTTAATTATCGGCCGCTTACGCTCGGAAAAGCACCGTGCTGAGATAGGCCCCTGATATGGCCGCCTATGGAGCCCGATACGTGATCTTTCCATTCATCATGGTCAGCTTCACCTTGGTGGTGCTGATCTCGCTGGGCGCGATTTTGTGCAGGTCCTTTTCCAGCACGACGAGGTCAGCCGCCTTGCCTGGTTGAAGCGAACCAATTTTGTTTTCCAGTCCCAACACATACGCCGCGTCCAGGGTGTAGGCTTTGAGCGCCTGGTCCAGGGTGATGCGCTCATTTTCGGGCGGCACAATGGGCATGACCTGTTGGTTTCCATATTGCGGCAAAATGGCGCGCGTCAAGGCCACTTGGATCGCATCCAGCGGGCGATACGTGGCTACCCAACCGGAGGCGGGCCAGTCGGTCCCGAAGGCCAGCCGTCCGCCCGCCTTGAGCATGGAGTTCATCCGCGCATACTCTGTGGAAACCACCTCCTTGCCCACGATCTTCATGATCAGCCCGAATGTGGGATCCGGAGTGAACCACTGCGCGGAGGTCTGCATTGTGACATCCAATTTGGGGAAGCGCGCGATTTCCTCATCCGTGAGAAACATCGCGTGGGCAGCCGTATGCCTTGACGGGCTGTTGGGATAGGCTTTGCGCGCTTTTTCAATGGCATCGAGATAGGCGCGCGTCGCGCCGTCGCCATAGCTATGGGCATGGGTGTCCAATCCATTCGCCTGGGCTTTGAGCACTGCTGCCTCCACCAGTTTGATGTTTATCTGAAAATCGCCACGGGTATCAGGTTGATCGGCGTAGGGTTTGAGCATGACCGCAGTGTGCTGGGACTCGCCGCCATCCAACATGATCTTCAGCGTCCGGACTTGCACCAGTTCGGAATGGAACCGGTGCCGCAACTCCAACGTCTTTTCCACGGGGTCGGTGACAGCCGGATTATTCCAATAATAGCAGCCGACGATCCGCAGCGGCAGCTTGCCGTCCTTCTCCAGTTGTTGGTAGGCCTCGAAACCGCGCTCGGCCGGCATGGTGCCAATGCCGGCATCAAATGCGGCCGTAATGCCAGCCGCGGCGAACTTCGGCAGTTGCTCGGCTGTCGCCGCCGACTGGGCCTCCACTGTGGGCGGACTCAGCCTGGCCATGATCATCTGTTCGGCGGCAGTTTCCACGACCCAACCAGTCGGCTCCCCGGTCTTGGGATCGCGCTGGAAGTAACTCACGCCCGGCAGGGGGTCGGGGGTTTTGGCATTGATCCCCGCCAACTCGAGCGCCTTGCTGTTCACCCATGCGCTGTGAACGTCAATGGCTATCAATAACACCGGACGATCGGGAAACAGCTTGTCCAAGTCCGCCTTGTTCGGGCCGGTGGTCGGGAATAAAAAGTAGCGCCAGCCAAAGCCCTGAATCGTCTTGGCCTCCGGATGTTCGTCAGCCTGGGCCTTTACTCTCGCCAGTATTTCCTGGACGGTGTCGCATTGCAGATCGGCGCCCTTGGTGAAAAACGCCAGGTTCGGATGGATATGAGCTTCGACAAAGCCCGGCAACAACATCTGCCCCTTCAGGTCGGTCACCTTGGTCTTGTCGCCGATGAACGCTTGCGCGCCCTCGTTGTTGCCGACATAGGCAATGTGCTTGCCGCTGACGGCAACTGCTTCTGCCTTGGGATTCTGGCTGTCAATCGTATAAACCGCGCCATTGGTAAAGACGCAATCCGCCGTCTCGGCAGACGCGGAAATGGCCGCGATCATTCCTGCGGTGGCCAGGCCAGCGTAAACGATTTTGAGTTTGATAGAAACGAATGTGTTTTTCATTTTCATAGTATTGTTGTTTGTGCGTGATTTTCTATTCCGCCTGGTAGGTGAATTTTCCGTTCATCATGGTCAGCTTTACTTTCGTGGTGCTGATCTCGCTGGGCGCAATCTGGTGAAGGTCTTTTTCCAGCACGACGAGATCCGCCGCCTTGCCCGGTTGCAACGAACCAATTTTATTTTCCAGTCCCAGCACATAAGCCGCGTCCAGCGTAGAGGCCTTGAGAGCCTGATCCAACGTGATGCGCTCGTCTTTCGGCGGCAAGATGGGTGTGAATTGAGCCTTTCCATACTGCGGCAAGATCGCCCGTGTTACGGCCACCTGGATGGCGTCGAGCGGCCGATAGCTGGCGACGTAGTTATTGGCGGGCCAATCCATCCCGAACGCGAGGCGCCCGCCAGCCTTCAGAACAGAGTTCATACGATACCATTCCCGAAAAGCCACGTCCTCCCCGACGATCTGGGCCGACCTGTGCATGGTTGGGTCAGGCATAGCCCACTGGGCCGAGGTTTGCAGCGTAACGTTCAGCTTGGCGAAGCGTCCGACGTCTTCATCGGCGAGAAAGGTGACGTGCGAGGCAGCGTGCCGCGCCGGGCTGTCGGGATAAGCCTTGCGCGCCGCCTCCACCGCGTCGAGATAGTCGCGCACTGCACGGTCTCCTAAGGCATGGGCTTGGGTATCAACCCCGTTGGCCTGCGCTTTGAGCACTGCGGCTTTGACCAGCTTCTCATTTAACTGATAGTCGCCACGAGAGCCGGGCTCGTCGGCATACGGCTTGAGCATGGCCGCTGTGTGCTGGGCCTCGCCGCCATCGAACAACATCTTCAGGGTTCGGACTTGCACCAACTCCGAGTTGAACTGATCGCGCAACGCCAGCACCTTTGCCACGGGGTCGGTGACTTCCGGGTTATTCCAATAATAGCTGCCGACAATCCGGATCGGCAACTTGCCTTCCTGCTCCATTTGCTGGTAGCCGGCAAGGCCGCGCTCGGTCGGTATCGTGGTAATCCCGGCATCCCACAGAGCCGTAACGCCTGCGGCGGCAAACTCCTGGAGTTTTTCAGCCGCAGCGACCATCACGGCCTCGGGCGTAGGAGGGTTCAACTTGGCCAGGATCAGTTGTTCGGCGGGGATCTCCACGACCCAGCCGGTAGGCTCGTTGTTTTTGGGATCGCGCTGGAAGTAGCTAGTGCCCGGCGCAGGATCGGGGGTCTTGGCGTCAATTCCGGCTATTTCGAGCGCCTTGCTGTTGACCCACGCGCTGTGAACGTCAATGGCGATCAGCAGGACCGGCTTGTCGGGAAACAGCTTGTCCAAGGCCGCCTTGGTCGGGCCCGTCGTAGGAAACAACGTGTAACGCCAGCCGAAGCCCGTAATGACCTTGGCATCAGGATGAGCATCCGCCCAGGCTTTCGTCCGTGCCAGGACTTCGTCTACTGAGTCGGATTGCAGGTCGGCACCCGCAGTGAAAATGGCCAAAGTGGGATGGGTGTGCGCCTCGACAAATCCCGGCAACAACATCTGCCCCTTCAGGTCGGTGACCTTCGTCTTGTCGCCGATGAACGCCTGCGCGCCATCGTTGTTGCCGACATAGGCAATATGCTTGCCGCTGACGGCAATCGCCTGGGCCTCGGGGTTCCGGCTGTCTATCGTATAGACCGCGCCATTGGTGAAAACAAAATCCGCCGTCTCGGCGGTGGCGGAAGATGCCGCCAGCAGCGCGGCGGCGGCGAGGCCGAGGCAGGCATAAGCTGGCACAAGCTTAACGAGTTTCATTATCATAGTTTAGTTGTTTGTTTTAAATATTAATTGAAACGCTCTAGCGTTAATTTTTCTGTTCGAGAGTCTCGTTTGTTCAGGCAAATTTGAGTCCGACAACCCCGGCAATAATCAAGCCGGCTGACACCATGCGCATGGTGGTGGCGGCTTCCCCAAACATGGCAATGCCCATGGCGAATGTCCCCGCAGCGCCAATCCCGGTCCAGACGGCATAGGCCGTTCCCATGGGGATCACGCGCTGGGCCATCAACAGCAAAGCCCCGCTGACGGCGATGCATAAAATGGCGAAGCCAATCCACAGTGGCCGCGCACCCGCCGGCGTCCACCCCAACTTGAGTCCAATCGGCCAGCCAATTTCACATACGCCCGCCAAGACAAGATAAATCCATGCCATAGTTAATTTCCTTGCTTAAAGTTTTGTTCCATATTGCGCCCACAACCCCGGATTGATCACGAGCGTGCCGGTGGAAAAATCCAGCGTCAGTGGATAGCGCGAGGGCGGATCAATGGTGAATTGGTCCAGCGAAGCTGACACGGGAACCAGGGCGACGGGTTTTTCACGGCCAATCGCGTAGGCATCGCGCTCGCCCGTTGCTTGCGCAAACAGCTTGCCATCCTTGGCCGTGATTTCCACGGTCACGAAACGGCTGAATTTGTATTTCCCGGCATAATTATCGGGCAGCGGCGTCCTGACGGATACCGGTTTCGGCTGCTTGGGCTGTTCGGGCACGGACGACAAAATCGCGTCCCACATCACCTCGGAGGCAATCGCAGGAATCAACGCAATCGACTTGTTCCGCTCTTTTTCATCCTGCGGCAGATCCACCTCGCCGGTGGTAACTGCGAACAGGACATCACCATCCCATTCGGTCGCATAAGGCTGCAAGCCGCGAGACATGGAGGTATGCACCTGAATTGCCAGGCGTTGAAGATCGCCAAAAGACAACTTTTGATTGACCACCACCAAGCTGATGGTCGTGTTTTGCGTGGGCTTGGTTTCAGCGGGGCCGCTGGTCCAATTTTTCCGTACCGCTGCCCACAGGTCGGCAGTGGTAACGATGTTGGTCGGCCAGGCGGAGTCTCGATAGCCTGCCTTGATGTGGCCCTCGCGATCCGTAACAACTCCCAAGGCATTCACAACGGTAAAGCAGGCGATCTTGAGGTTGCCCTTCTCATAGTATGCGCCGCCCTGTCCGGAATGTGCGTTCAAACCAAAGAAATAACCGGTCTTGGCGAACCGGCCTGCGCCCGCCGAACCGACCCGGAACACGCCCGGTTTGGCGGCACGAAATGCCGCCTGCGCCAGCTTTTTGTCGGGGTATATTTCATTTAGACGCCGGTCGCCCATGTCGTAAATAATGGCTCCAGTGGCATAAGCCACATCATTCCACGTGGCAGTTCGGAGTTGATCATCCTTCAAAGCCGACATTACCGCCGTGGTTGACTCCAAGCCATAGAGGGATCCTCCAGAAAGCACGACTGCATCAACTATTGGCTTGTCACGGCCAAGACGCAACCACTCAGCGTTGGCTGTCCCCGGTTCGCCCCGGACATCGTAGGCGGCGGTAACCTTGCGACCGAAACGGAATACTGTCACACCCGTGGGCCCTTCCTTGTATTCAGCCGTGCCGATGGAAATCATCGGCCAGTCGAAGTTGAGTTCCGTGCCACCTGAATTGACGATCGGTTGAAGGCTCGATTGGTCGTTTGGAATTGAGTCGTCCGGAAACCCAAAGGCACTCGTTGCCAGCGTGGCACCCGTTGCGATAACGGCCAACGACCGCCCCAGCCGGCCGAGCCGGCGCCCCCGGCTCCGACTTGAGGCAAACCCAAAAAAGCGGGCAGAAATAACGTTTTCTTGTGTTTTCATAAAGAATCAAAACATTAGGAATTGGTAGTCAGGCTGTTATTTGGGGAACAGAAATGTAACGGTCAGGGTCAATCCCCAGTTGGGGCCACCACTTGGACGCACGGCATACTCGCGCCAGCCCAAGCCAAGCGACAATGGCAGCTTCCCTATTTGCACGAGTCGCGAAACCGAAACATCGATGGGCACTACCCATTGGCCATGATCCCAGTCATAGGCTGACTCCGAGCCTAATCCAAAAGTGGTCTGCGAATCGGTGGTGTAGGCCCCAAACGGCTGGAGGCAGGATGTATTTACGTTCTCTGGTCCCCAACCGGCAAAGCTCCAGACATGGTTGGCCAGCATCCCAAAAGTCCAAGGTCCATCCTGGCGCAGAACGACGGCCGTCGGACCGGCTCCCCATCGGCCCTGGCCGAACGCGTCGCGCGAAGCAGTTGGCAGCCGCAGCACCGGGCCGGCACCCCAAATCCAGCCATCGGTAGGCTCCTTGGGAACGAAAAAGAAACTCTGCGTAATGTCGCCGATGCCGCCCAGGCTGGATCCTTTCCCTACAGCTGATACGCCTGGGTCGTCGAAGGCTGGGTCACCCCCGGCTGGTTTTGGCGCATAGACAAACGGCAGGATCGTGCGCGAAACCACGAGGCAGTCGGGCGTCAGATCAAAGGGCAGAACCGGTTGGAGATTCAGGGTATAACGCTTTGTGCTGCCCGGCCCAACATCCACACGGTATTCCAGCGGCACACTAATCACGTCAGCCACCGGATTTTGCAGGTCCTTGGCCAAATCGGCATTACTGACCTGTGGGCTACCTGTGCTTATCTCGGCACTCTGATTCGTGCTTTGCCCCCGGGCAATTGGATGGAACGCCAGGCTTAACAAGCCGAGCATGGCGATGGCCACGCTCATGTGTGTATTCTTGGTGCTCATTTTTTTATTGATGCTCATATTTGATAGAGGTTTCAGCGTGGCGAATACCACTTAAGTGGCCGGGTGCGGGAACGGCATGAACCTTCGGAAAAACGGCACGAAACGGATTC
The DNA here is from genome assembly GCA_963804345.1 of uncultured Verrucomicrobiae bacterium. Classification (GTDB taxonomy): domain Bacteria; phylum Verrucomicrobiota; class Verrucomicrobiia; order Limisphaerales; family UBA11358; genus UBA11358. Next base: position 18,475 of record CAWDPX010000012.1, read on the forward strand.
GAGGCGGGATTATGCCCTTCACCAATACAAATAACGTCCTGAAGTTGGACTCGGAAAATGGCCTAAAACCGCTTCGAAAACAGCTTGCCGACTCTGCTTTTTCACTGGCTTGGTCTTTTTCCCATCCAAGGGCGGTTCGCCGAGGGTCCCGCCCTCCGCAACCTTCTCCATGTCTTTGATCGAGCGCGAGCTCTCCAGGGCGTTGGGGGATCCGCCGGCGCCCCAGCTTTCTGTCTCTCCAACTCCGCCATCTTCTGTTTCATCTCCGCAAGCGTTCGCTCCATGCCCTGCACCTGGGACTTAGGCTGGTCAATTTCGGACTGCTGCTGAGCCCTGATGGAGAGGGTGCCGTCGGCAAGGAACGCCAGCGCCGTCAGGAATAGTGTTGCAGGCTTGTTTTTCACGCGCGCTCTTAAAGTTCGGGCGGTTACTTCGGGAACCAACGACCTCGAGGCCTCCATGTCTTCGTATTTCCGGTTGAGGTCTAGAATTTGATATTGGCTCGCAATGTGACGAATACCACAGTGGGATATTGGTCCAGGAACGGCTGGACTACCTGGATGTCAGGACTCACGTGTAACCAGGGCGTCAGAGCAACATTGTAGAAGGCTTCCAAACCCTGTTCGTCGCGCACCCCCAGAAAAGGCCTCAGTCCCTGAACCAGAAACCCGCTCAGTGAGTTCCGGAAAATGCCCAAGCCCCAACGATCTCCAGTGCGACTTGGCAGCGGACCCGTGCCGCCCAAACCGAAGAATCCCGCCCATTGCTGAACCGTAGGATTGCCGTCGGAAAACCCGAGCTCTCCAAAAACCCCCCAGCCCCTTTTCGGGTCATTGGCGTCCTGCCATAGATATTGCTGTACGCTGACCCCGATGTAATAGGGGTTCGCCAGCTTCGCGGGCACAGTGCCGGTCTCGGGCGGAAGTAAAAGATCTGGAACGGAACGCAGATCAAGTCCCTCCGTCGTGCTATACATGGCTTTGACCCCGTAGAACCCTTGAAGACCGAACGGCTTGGCGCTCAGCGTGGCGCCCGCCCGAAAACTGACACCCGAGCTGAACATGCCTTCGAAACCTGTGCGCTGGCTGGCGCTGTTAGGATCGTACACCCCCAGCGAATAGGACACCGGCTTTGTGCTCACGTTGAGAAACGCGCCAAAAACTTCCGGCGGCATCAGTCCGGTGACCGGCACCGCGATGGCCGTATTCATAAACGTGTCAATGCCCCCGCCGCCTTTAATCGGCGTCGCCTTGGCAGCGTCCACCATGTTCAACTTGCCGAACTTGAGGGCAACGTAATCCGAAAACTGCTGTGTAATCTCGATCCCGAGATCGCCCTCGCCGGCGCCGGGAATAAAAAGACTGGCGTTGTATGGAACGAGCGTTCCACCAGATCCGTTGAGGTCATGACCATAGTTTTGCTCGCCACGAACGAGAACGGAGAGACCATTCCACAACCCGGCTTGGGCGCCATTCAGCGTAAGATAGAGATCACCCTTACCCCCGTACGCCCATTCATCCGATCCTTGACCGCTCACCATGCCGGACCCGAACTGGGTCAACTCGATTCTCAAAGTGACGCCATGCTCTTTTAGTTCCGGTCGCAACCCGAACCAGTCACCGCTCAACGTTGGACGAGTCCAGATTGATTCCGAAGCTTCGACAGGGTTGGCGGTATTGCTCATTACATTAGTTCCCTCCTGCCCAAAAACCGGAGTTGACATGATCATCCACGTCAGCCCGACCACGGCAAATGAATTGCAAAAAGACCGGCCCATTAGCCATTCAGGCCGGCGGCCCTTGCCGCACCGGGATATTTTAAGTTGAACCATTCTGCCACCAGCCAAGGGACCGAAGGCCCAATACGACTGTGCCCTAGTTCGTCGTTCTTCATGCTCTGTCTTTCGCACGCCCGTGTGTAGAGCAACCGCTTTGCCAGCATCGCCTGAACAACGCCTCGTCAACTAACGCGCGAATTGTCGCAGCGAACGCACTGGGGACGAGCTTCACCTGAGCTGGCGCGGTGTTCTCAGATAGAAATGCTGCTTGGGGATATGCCGGTGGTTAGTCGAAGTGTTCCTATAAAGGACATCCGCAGCTTATGAGCGATGCTGCCCGGGCAGGCTCAGGGTTCCGAGCTCCAGAAGGATGACCTACGCCTTTCCACATACGATTCCCCGCCGATGTTGCTGCTGTAAGTCATTGCACATCACGGTTGCTATGGGAGATATGCTCTCACGGTGAACCCGAAGAGCATTCCGTCCGAAAGTGCCCGGATCAGGAAGTCCGCGGCTGGGTTGGCAACCTCGCCGCACATGTTAAACGGTTAGACATAGAGGTCGGTGCATCAAATTGAGGCGATCATCGGAAGCATCCTGATTCGCGCAGGGAAGTCGGGCGCGGAATCGGCACGAACCCGCACGAAAACGGCACGAAACGGAGTTGGGGGCGCAGGGTGAGGCAATGCGAGGGGCGAAGCGCGAAGCTGCGTTCCGCTCAACAGCCCTCAAGGTTTACCGGTCGGGACTTTTATTAGCCCTTGCCGACTGCAAACACTCGCCAATCACCTCGAGCAGGCTCTCCGGCGGGTACGGCTTGGGCAGGAACAGGATGGAAGCCTTCGCCACCTGCTTCAAATCCACCTGGTCCGTGATGTAGCCGCTGGTGATGATGACTTTCAGGCCCTGCTTCTCAGCCATAGCTCGCTGACACAATTGAAGTCCCGACAGCTCGCCCGGAATCTCCATGTCGGCGAAAATCAGTTCGATCTCCGAGCGATGCGCCGCCCAGACCGCCAGTGCTTCCGGACCATCCGCAGCTTCCAGGACGGTGTAGCCCTTTCGGGTCAGCACCGTCCTTACGACTCTGCGGGGCATTGGCTCGTCCTCCAATACAAGGATCGTGCCGGTCTTGGTGTGCGTCTCGCTGGAAGCAGGCGGGGAGGCAGCCTTGAAAGAGGCCTTTACCGCTTTGGTGTCTTTCGGCATAGCATCGGACGGCGTGTCAAACCGTTCGGCAGAATCGATAACTTAGCATATTCGCATCCAGCAGGATACAATATGGGCCGAGAATTTCCTTCCGTCGAATACAAACTGGCCGCGGGCCAAAGCTGCCACACTTTTGTCAAAACTCCGGACCGCGCAGGTAGCGGCGGACTCGTGGGACGCAAGGGGAGAAAATGCGAGGGGTGAAGTGCGAAGTGTGTAAGCCGGTGGCAGCCGACGTGAGGAGGCTCTGTTTTTTGGAGTTTGAGCCTGGTTATCTCGGCTGCTGCGGAGTTTGCACGAAGATTGGCGTCAGTTAGCAACCGTCGCGGGGGCGCTGCCCAGTTTCCCTGTCAGCGGGGGTTTTCGGGAAGAAAAGAGCGGAGGCGCTGAGCGGCGGCGCGACCCAGCGTCAGTTCGCTACTCAGTGCGTCGAACCCCAAGGTGGCGCCAAGAGCATTGAAATTCGCCCGCTGAATCTGCTTCCACTGCACAATGCAGCCACGGTCCAGCGGGGCAAACGGCACGGCCGGCAGGCGGGCTCTCCAGCTGGCCATGGTTTGGCGGACGATCACTTTCCGGCCATCGCGGAGCTGCACGACCGAGCGCTTGCCTTGCGCGGTGACGTGCAGGATGTCCTGCACCGGCACGAAGCAACCGGAGTTGCCCAGCGGCAGGAGCACTCGGTCTTCCTCGAGAAGCTTGGGCAGGGCGACGGAGGTGGAATCCGGCGCCGCAGCCGCGCTCATGCGTTGGCGCAGCCGTTCGATGGCGGCGGCCAGGCGTACCGGCTCCACGGGCTTGAGCAAATAGTCCACCGCGTTGACCTCAAAGGCCCGCAAACCGTAGCGGTCGTAGGCGGTGACGAACACAACAAAAGGCAGGTCGGGCGCCAGAGCGTCCAGAAGCCGGAAGCCATCGCCGCCGGGCATCTGGATGTCCAGGAACAGCACGTCGGGCCGGTGGAGCCGGACGCCTTGGACGGCTTCGGCAATGTCGGCGGCTTCTGCCACAATCCCAAAGTCCGGGTGGGCGGCGAGCAGGTTGCGCATGACCTGGCGGGCCAGGCGCTCGTCGTCTACGAGGATGCAGCGAATGGGTTTCACGGTCCGTTTTGCTTTGGGGGTTGGGCGCTGGGCGGTGGCTCGACCAGGGGCAGCGACAGGCGGGCTAGCACCCAGCCGTCGGCTTCAGTAAGAGTCAGGCTGCTGCGCTCCTGGTAAAGCAGTTGCAGGCGTTCGCGGAGGTCGTTGAGGCCGATGCCGCCGGCTTCCTGGCCCGGGGCCGAGCCGGTGGCCAGCTGTGCGGTGTGGCCGACTTCGAGCTGAAGGCGGTCGCCCTCGCGCCCGGCACGGAGGCGGATGCGGTGGACTTTGGCTGGCTGGCTCATTCCGTGTTTGATGGCATATTCCACGAGCGGCTGGAGAATCAATTCAGGCACCTGAAACTGGCCCAACTCGGAGGGAAAATCCAGCGTTACTTGCAGCCGCTCTTCGAAGCGGACCTTTTCGACATCGAGATAGGCGCTGAGTTTCTCGACTTCCTCGGCGAGGGGCACGGTCAGGAGGGGGTTCGCATGCGAGGCGGTGCGGAGGAATGTCGCCAGCCGGTAGAGGAAGGGTGTGACGCGGGCAGGTTCGTGCTGGACGAGGGCGATGGCGGTGTTGAGGGCGTTGAAGAGGAAATGCGGATTGACTTGGTATCGCAGGGCGAGCAAGCGCGCTTCGGCCAGGGACTTTTCGAGATGCGAGGCGCGGACCTGTTCGCGCATGAATTCGTGAGCGCGCTGCGTGCTGGCTGCGAAGAACAGGCCACAAATCGTAACGCCGTAAATCAACGGAGCCATCGTCTGCGGCAGCCAGGCCGGAATGGCCCCGATCAATTCCAGGATGATATTGACGATGACGGCGAGGTTAAAGAGCCAGGCGGTCAGTAGCAGCCGCATGCCGCCGCTTGGGCGGAGACGGTAGAGCCCCCAAGCCACCGCTGTGCAGTTCCCCATGACGGCGACTGACGTCAGCGCCACCAGGCGAAAGTCGTTGCGGTAGGACAGGAAGGGAATCACCGTGATCTCCACCGCCACTGCCACCAGCACCGCGCCCAGAATCCGACCGGGAAGTCGGCTTTTGAACTGGGCAGGGATGAACTGCTGCGTGAACAGCCCGGCGAGAAAATCCATGCCCGCGACCAGGAGCAGCGTCGGATGCATCGCCAGTTCCGCCGCAAAGGGCAGCCCCAGCCTGGCCCAGGAACCGTCGACGAGCAGGAAATAAGCGCACAACAGCAAGGAAATCACGGCGTTGATCTGCTTCAATCGACTGCGCAGGATGAAACCGAGGACCACGCTGAGACAAAACAGGCTGCCGAAAAAGCCCGCCGCCGCCAACGCCACCCAGTCGCGCTTCGCCGCTGCGTTGGCTTGCGCCTCCGGGCTGCCGTAAACCAGGACCGGCAAAATCATGGAACTGCGTGACTCCACTCGTGCAAGAATCTCGACTTCCTCTCCCGCCGCCAGCTTCAGTCGGAAGCTCGGGGCTCTGGGCCGCGGCAGCCGTGCGGACGACGGGCGCTGGTTGCCGTTAAGTTCCCGCTCCCTCACCTCGCCTTTGCGGAGCGCAAACCAGTCCACGTCTTCGATGCGCGGATTGTCCAGCTCCACCACGATCTCGCTGGTATCCGCAAAGGCGGATCTGAGCCCCAGCCTTAGCCAGAAGACGTCGGGCGTGAAGCCGAAGGAAGTCGGGGAGCCCGGCTTGAATGCCGACCACGCGCCGGGTGGTTTCGCCAGAACCTGCGCAAGGGTAGCCTGCCGGGAAGGGTCACGAACATAACGGAGCGCGTCGCCCGGAGCCAACTGACAAAAGGGGTTGGTGAGTGCCAGGGCCGGGGCCCGAGCCGCGTCGCCGGAAGCCTGGGCCCAGCACGTCTGGCTCAGCAACCCCAGCAAGGTGCCCAGTAGAAGAACAAGCGGGAGTTTTGGGAAACGCAGATTCATCGCGCAGTGTTTCGCCGCACTGGAAGCAACCGGCAGTTCGGAGGAAGAGGCAAAATCACGGCACTTAGGCTTTTCATGAGTGCTACGAATCCAGCAGATGTCTTGAGCTCTGCAACATTACCGGGAGAGCTGGCAGTTAAGTTCGTTTTCTGCACAAGCTCTGTTTACGTTCCATGCGCCACTCGCGGTCCCAACCGCGATGTATTACTGACTTTAGCATGGCAATTGAATGGGTACCCGGCAAGCACAAGATACCGTAATTTCCTCGAATGAATGGAAATGTTGGGTTGGATTAGGGAATTATTACGCCGGAACAATGGGTTCGCAAATATTTCCAAAGGATGTCAGCTCTCAGTCTCTCTTACAGAGCATATCGGAAGGAGACGCCTCGAAGTATTTTCCTTCACCGGATGCGCTCAAACGAACTGAAACGTCGAGCGCCCAAGCTTCCCGCTGCTTCGAGCGTGCTGTAGCGATTGCTCCCAAAGAACCGGAAGTATTCATTCAGTTCGCCGGGTTCATAAAATCGCCGTTTCGGGCGCATGTGGTATCGCACGCGTGATCGGCTCCGGCGGTTGATTCTCCAGCGTTGCATTTCCGGCCTATAATTTAGAAATTAATTCTTCAGTTTCGGCTAAAGCGTCCGCAACCGAAAGAGTGGCGCTCCATCTTTTTTCATTAAAACCAAAAAAGCATAGTTGACGACTGTCAATACGATGGTGTCGCGACAGCAGCTTGCTCGCCGGTGTATCACAGACCCTGGGCGCGGCACCCAGAATGGCTGCATCATTTTGCGGCGCGCTCGCATAGTAGTTTACTTTCCAATTGTGCTGTAAATCGTTTTGGTTGACAAGCAGCAGAACGAATCTTTGTCTGGTCAGATTATTGGACGCCATGAGCGTGGTATAAAATATGGAACAAAAACTTGTTTCAACTTTTCCATCCGCAAACCGAGCATTCCTCGTGCCTCCATTATATGGCTCGCTCACGCCGTCAAGGTTGTGCGCCCTGCTACCCGTCGCCTCCACCTTGACCGCGCTCGCTTCGCCAGGGAATGGCACTTAGGAATCACGCTCGGAATCTGCATGTCTGGTTTAAGACCGAATTGGCAACCGCCCACTTCTGCTTGGTTTAGTCGCAATTGTTCAAGCATGACTTTAACTACGCGCCCCGATTCAAACATTGTCCGTTAAAATTTCAAGATGGTTTTATTAACAGGCTGGGCGCTACGTTTGGCGGCAAATCTGCTCGGACATCAGCGCACCGGTAGCAAGGCGAGCAGTTTGGATTTTACATATTCTCCGGCATGCTGCGGATCGTAAGTGATTCCCACCCGTAACAATGGATTCATGTCCGAGCAAAATCCACGGTCGGCCAGATGCGCGTCCAGCAGCGAAATAAACTCCGCCCGTCCGGCAACGCTGCCTTCCAATTTGAGATAATGCTGAAATGACTTGATGATCATGGCGGGAGACACGGCTGGTTTGGCCAGCGTCAGCGCCCAATACAGGTCAAACAAATCCCGCCCCCGCCGTCGCTGAAACAATGCCCGTAGTTTCGTCCCCAACATTTCGTGGATGTCATACCCGTTGACCTGTGTCCTGACCACTGAATCTCGAAACGGAAATTCAAACGGAATTTTCACCACCGGACGATATGGTGTGCGCTCGGTGACATTGGCCTCAACTACAACTTCCAAACTCTTGCCCGGTTCTGTCAGGCAAGGAACAGCGTAGGTCATCCGCAGCACCCGTGAAGGCTTCACGGTGTTGCGAATCGCCAGTTTGAGATCGTCCCACACTGACTGCTTCGGAGTTCCCAGCACGCCCTTCAATACGCGATTGAGCGCCTTGCGAATGTGACCCTCCGGGCGATCACTGACCACAACCAGATCAATGTCCTCGCTGTAACGGGATGCTGGCGCGAGGTGAATCTTGTGCAATAATGTGCCGCCGCGCATGGCAATCTGACTCTGCAAAAACTTATCATCGAACAGCGCGACCATCGCCCGGCACAACAATAAATCCTGCTCGACTTGAATCTGGCTCGGCCACGGAACGACCGATTGATGGGCGATAACATCCCGGCGTGTGATGGGCGTTATCATCGTCCAAACTCCACGGCGTTGTTAAGAATTCGCCACCGTTTGATTTCAGGAGCATCACCGCGCAAACCCGGAACCAGCGGCACCGAGACCAAATCAGACGGCAGCCAATCCTGAATGACCTTGGCCAAATTGATTGCCCTCAATTTTTCCAGCACAAAACCCAAGCGCTGGGCCGTGGCCGGCTCGTCTTCAATTTTCAGCACCCGGCGCAATTCGGCCGGGCGCATGAGCGGCAACAGTGGAACGATGGTTTCCGCCGCCCGGCCAATGCCACCAATACGCGCGGCGTATTGAACCAGATCAAAAGTGGTTGCCTCCGGTGTGCTGACCAGCAACGGCGCATAAGCATTCGTCAATGGCTGCGTTGGTGTCTGCTCCACGGTGCGTTTCACAAAAAACTGGATGCGAATGCGGCCTACTTTGACAGCACGCCGCGAAATCTTGGTCATCACCTGTGTCACCTGCAATGCCTGCGGATTTGAACCGAGTGAACTGGCTGCCGACTGAAGCGCCAGATAATACGGCTCCCCCAACCATTGGAAATAATCGTGCAGCCACCACGCCACGGGTGGCGCGCCCACCGCACTGTGTTCAGGACTGACGATCAGAAAAAACTGATGGCGCGGCGAAACTCTCGTCACCCGGTTTTCCAGCCGCAACAACTGATTTCTGGCTGCCGTCACCGACAGCCCGGTGTCTTTGACCAAATCCGCCAGCGGGAAAGCCACGCGTCCCAAGGCCAGACGCTGGTTAATGAAAGCGTCAGCCGACCCGTCCATCCGGGATTTAGATTTGGATTGATTCATCTTTTACGTTTGCACATTGTAGCGAAGTTCGCTTCATTGTGCAAACGGAATAAATCCTAAATTAGCTAGGCCAAATCAAAGTGAGATGTAGAAAAGTGCCAGCAAAAGTGCCAGCACGGACCCTTTTAACAGGGCTAAAACTGGTAAGAAAAGATATGGCCGGATATGTGTTGACAATGAACGTAACTCGTTTATAGTCAAACAGTCAGCGATGCCATAGATGATTGATTTCGAGTGGCTTGTGGAAGACGAGACTCGGTCGATTCCGACCCTCGCCTCCAATTTCTCTATTACCAATAACGGTAAGGCGTTTACAGGCATTGGTTTCAAAAATCAACGACTTTGAGTAGTTGCGGCACATTCGCTGCCAATGGGTAATTTGCCTGCGGCTAAGGCACCAAGCGGGTGCCGGTGTGGCCATCCAATGCAGTTGGAAGCGCTTCGGGGCAGGTAATCAGAGCTTCACGACCGCTGTCCGTGACGAATTGGATGCACGCTTCGATTTTGGGGAGCATCGAACCCGGTTTGAAATGGCCTTCGGCCATGTAACGCCTGGCTTCGGCCACGGTCATCGAGTCGAGCGCCCGTTGCCCGGGCGTGCCGAAGTTCAGGCAGACCTTCTCGACGGCGGTGGAAATCACCAGCATGTCGGCGCCGATTTCCCCGGCCAGCACGGCGGAAGCAAGATCTTTGTCAATCACAGCCGCAACTCCGCTAAGGATGCCTTTTTCGTCCGCCACCACGGGAATGCCGCCACCGCCCGCCGCGATGACAACATAGCCGTCCTTGACCAGGTGGCTGATGACTCCAGATTCAATGATGCGCACGGGGATGGGCGAAGCGACCACCCGCCGCCAGCCGCGGCCGGCGTCCTCCATCATCGTCCATTTCTCAACCCGCATCCGCTCCTCCGCCTGTTCGCGCGTGTAAAATTCACCGATGGGTTTGGCCGGGCGGGCAAAGGCGGCATCATCGCGGTTCACCAGTGTCTGGGTCACCACGGTCGCCACCGATTGCTTCAGGCCGCGGCGGCGGAACTCGTTCTCCAGCGCCTGCTGAATCTGGTAGCCGAGCGCGCCCTGGGTGTCGGCGACGATGGAATCGAGGGGCACCTGGTGCAGGAGGCCGCGCGAGTGTTCGCTACGGAGCAGAATGAAACCAACCTGCGGTCCGTTCCCGTGAGTGATGACGATGCGATGGCGGCGTTCCAGCAGGTCGGCGATGTGATCCACGGTTTTGACCACGGCGGCATACTGGTCGGGCACGCTCATGTGTTGCGCATTCGTGATGAGCGAGTTGCCGCCGATGGCGATGACGAGTGTTTTCATGGTGCCCAAGCCTTAATTTATCCAACGCGACCGGCCATTCGCAACGATCATTGCTCCGACACTCGAAACCCTTCCTTGTCGAGGCGCTTACGGATGCTGGCGATGTGAGCGGCGTCCCGGGTTTCGACGACGCAATGCACACTGACCGTCGTAATGTCATCGCTGGAGAATGCGCGATCGTGGGAAATTTCCAGAATGCTCGCGCCGGTTTCCGCAAGCAGTCCGGCGAAGCGCGCCAGCCCGCCCGGACGGTCGCTGATCGTTGCCGTGAAGCGCCAAAGCCGCCCGTCCGAGGCCAGCCCCCGTTCCAGGATCCGGCCGAGTATGGGAGTGTCAATGTTGCCGCCGCACAATGGCAGCACGACGTTTTTTCCCTTCAGTTCGGGAACCAGTCCGGCCAGACAGGCCGCGAGCGGCGCCGCGCCCGCGCCTTCCACCACGGCTTTTTCCAATTCCAGCAAACGCAAAATCGCCAGTGCGATATCGTGTTCGCCGACGAGGACGGTTTTGTCCACCAGTTTGCGGGCGATGGCGAAGGCGTGTTTGCCGACCTGCGGCACCGCCAATCCGTCCGCGAGCGTGGGTTGAATTTCAACCGGCACCGGCCGGCCGGCAGCCAGGGCGGCGGTAAAGCTGGCGGCGCGTTCGGGTTCCACTCCGATGATCCGCACCCGTGGTTTGAGGGTCTTCACGGCTAGTGCCAGCCCCGCAATCAGCCCGGCGCCGCCGATGGGGACAATCACCGCCTCGACGTCCGGAACCTGCGCGACAATCTCCAGGCCAAGGGTTCCCTGCCCGGCGATGATGGCGGGATCGTCGTATCCGTTGATGTACCGGAGGCTTTGTTCGGCGGCGATTTCATCCGCGCGCAGGCGCGCTTCGGCAATATCGGCGCCGTGCAGCACGACCGTGGCTCCCAGGCGCCGGCAATTCATCACTTTCATCAGCGGAGCAAAGCGGGGCATCACGACCGTAACCGGGATGCCGAGCAACTGGCCGTGATAAGACAGGCCGAGGGCATGATTCCCCGCGGACGCGGCAATCACGCCGTGTTTTTTCTGTTTCGATGGAAGCGTCAGGAGCGCGTTGCGGGCGCCGCGTTCCTTGAAACTGCCGGTGCGCTGCAGGTATTCCAGTTTGCAATAAACGTTAAATCCCGTGGCTTCGGACAGCGGAATGGAACGCGGGCAGGGCGATTGAATGACGTGGCTGGCGATCCGGTTCGCCGCCTCCTGGATGTCGTGGAAAGTGACCGGCATGCCAAACCACTAATCATTCGGGAAGCATCCTGTCAATCACAGAGCCGCAACACGGCAGGCAATTTGCCGGCCGGGAAGGCGGAACCGTTCTTACCGCATCCAAACGCCGGTCGAAAGAGCGAGTCGTGCAGATTCACGGCAAGCTGCCCGTTGCTGACAAGAAAAGTGAAGCAAAGGGCAACAAGTGTGTGGGTCGGATGTGCTTGCGATGTCACGATAAAATGGTTAATCAGCACCGGGGCTATGATGAAAACGAATGACGGCTCACTTACCGACGCCCAATTCCAGGCGGAACTGGACCGGTGTATTTACTGCGAGGAAAAGCCCTGTCAGGAAGCCTGCCCGGCCCACTGCTCGCCTGCGGATTTCATCATCGCGGCGAAAGTCGGCGAGAAATCGGATTATCGCCGCGCCGCAGCCCTCATCATGGGCGCTAACCCCCTCGGCTGGGTTTGCGGCGTGGTCTGTCCGGATTACTTCTGCATGAAAGCGTGCTCGCGGCGGACGTTCGACCGGCCGATTGAGATTCCCGCTGTTCAAGCGACTGTCATCAAGAAGGCCAACGAAGCCAGGATGGCAAAATTTCAACGCGCAACGTCAAATGGGAAAACGGTCGGCATCATCGGCGCCGGATCGGCGGGCTTGGGCGCGGCGAGCGTGCTCTTGCAAGACGGTTACCAGGTTTCGATTTACGAACAGCAAAAGCGGCCGGGCGGGGCCATGTATCTGATTCCGGACTTCCGGCTGAACAAGCGGGTGGTTCGCGCGGACATCGCATTCCTCAAAAGCCTCGGTAACGTCGAATTCAAGCACGGGGTAATTGTCGTTCCAAATGAAAATGGTAGGGCCGACCTGCCGGTCGGCCAGGCCGCGCGGCAGCGCGGCCCCACCAAAAACAAGATCACACTGGAGAGTCTCCGCGAGAATTTCGATGCCGTCATCGTCTGCGCCGGCCTGGCGGAACCCATCAAGCTGAACATTCCCGGCGAGGAACTCGCGGTTTCGTGGCAGGCATTTCTTGAGAACCAGAAGCATTTCAAGCTCAAAGGCAAAAAGGTCGCCGTGCTCGGCGGCGGCGCGGTGGCGGCGGATTGCGCGACAACGGCCAAACGTCTCGGCGCTATTTCCGTCGAATTGATTTATCGCCGTCGGATACAGGACATGCCGCTGACACAGTATGAGCGCGACCTGCTGCTCGAACACGGCGTTGAGATTACCAGTTGCTCCAGGCCGCTTGCTGTCATGCTCCAGGGCAAACACGTCATCGGGCTTCGTCTTGCGCGCTTGATGCTGCCTGCCGGCAAGCCTTCGCGACCGGAGAATTTCGTCGTCAGCCAGAAGGAATCTCCGGTCTTCCGCGAGTTCGACCTGGTGGTTTCCGCCATCGGCAGCCGCCCCAAACAGCCGGTCACGAAAGCCAAAGGGATTTTTTACGCCGGCGACATGGTGCTCGGCGCGGGAACCGTGGTGGAGTCCGTTGCCAGCGGCAAGAACGCCGCTGCGGAGGCTGAAGCGTTCATTCGCGGCAAAACACAACCCAGGTTCAAGAACCGCGCGAAAAGCCGCGTCATCCTGGCCGGTGTACCGTTGCGTCCGGTGCCGCTCGATGCAAATTTCTTTGGCCGCAAGATTCTCTCGCCGTTCCTGCTCTCCGCCGCGCCGCACTCGGATGGCTACGGGCAGATGCGCAAGGCCTACGAGCGCGGCTGGTCCGGCGGTGTGATGAAGACCGCGTTCGACAACGTGCCGATTCACATTCCCGCCGGCTACATGTTCGAGCTGACGCGCTCGACCTACGGCAATTGCGACAATGTTTCCGGCCATCCGCTCGACCGCGTCTGCCGCGAAGTCAAAAAACTCGTCAAGGAATTCCCGGATCGCCTGACGCTCGCCTCGACCGGCGGCCCGGTCACCGGCGACGACGAGGCGGACAAGGCGGTCTGGCAATCCAACACGCGCAAGCTGCAAAACGCCGGCGCGATGGGCGTTGAATACAGCCTCTCCTGTCCGCAGGGCGGCGACGGCACGCACGGCGACGTTGTTTCGCAAAACGCAGAGCTGACGGCGAAGATCATTGGTTGGGTCATGGAAGCGAGCGACGGCGACAACCCGAAACTGTTCAAGCTCACCGCCGCAGTCACCGCGATTCAGCCAATCATCAAAGCGATTCAGGAAGTCTTCGCGCGTTACCCGGGCAAGAAAGCCGGGGTCACGCTCGCCAACAGCTTTCCATCCCTGGCGTTCCGCAAGGTGAAAAATCGCCGCTGGGAGGAAGGTGTGGTCATTGGCATGTCCGGCGAAGGCGTTTTGCCGATCAGCAATCTCACGCTTGCCAAGGTTTCCAGCACGGGCATCATCGTCTCGGGCAATGGCGGCGCGATGACCTACCGGGACGCCGCGAACTTTCTGGCGCTCGGCGCCCAGACCGTCCAGTTCTGCACCGCCGTGATGAAATATGGCCTCGGCTACGTGGACGAACTTCATTCCGGCCTTAGTTATCTAATGGAGGAGCGCGGGTTCCGCTCGGTCAGGGAGCTCGTCGGCTCGGCGTTGCCGAATCCGATCACCGACTTTGCGGCGCTGTCGCCGACGAAACAACTGCCGCAAGTCGTCTCCGCACTCTGCCAGCATTGCGGCAACTGCACACGCTGTCCGTATCAGGCCATCGTGCTCGACAGTCGCGGTGTTCCGACGTTTGACCCCAGCCACTGCGTCGGTTGCTCGCTCTGCGCGCAGAAATGTTTTGCCGGCGCCATCTCGATGCGCGACCGCACACCGCAGGAACTGGACGCGCTGAAGGAAGGTTGAACTCATGCCCGATTCCCTGCTCATCGAAAATGGAACGGTGCTGACCCTGGGAAAAACCTCCAGGGTTCTGCGCGGCCATTCGGTTCTGATCGAGAACGGTCTGGTGGCCAAGGTCGCACCGAGGAAAACGATCAAAAACTTCCGCGGCAAACGCATTGATGCGACGGGCAAGGTTGTTCTGCCAGGATTCATCAACGCCCACACCCATTTCTACAGCAGCTTCGCGCGCGGGTTGACCAAGGTGAAACCGTCCGCGGGTTTCAACCAGGTGCTCAAAAACCTCTGGTGGCGGCTGGATTCCGCGCTGACCACGGAAGATTGCTACTACAGCGCGCTGATCGCGCTGCTCGGCTCGATCCGCCACGGGACAACCACACTGATTGATCATCATGCCAGTCCGGGCGCGGTGTCCGGCTCGCTGGGAGCGATTGAGCGGGCGGTGCGTGAAACCGGCCTGCGTGCCTGCCTCTGCTACGAACTGTCCGAACGCGACGGCGCGCGAATCGCGAAGGAGGGTTTGGCGGAGAACGTGTCGTTCATCCGCCAATGCCAGCAGCAGAATGACTCCCGCGTGAAAGCGCTCTTCGGTTTGCACGCGTCGTTCACGATTTCCGATGCCACGATGGAAAAGGCCGCAACCCTCGGTCACGAGTTGCACGCCGGCTTTCATATCCACGTCGCCGAGGCGCAGAGCGATCAGGATTGGGCGCTGCGGCACCGTGGCAAACGCGTGGTCGAGCGGCTGAAGCGGCTCGAAATCCTCGGTCCGCGCTCCATCGCCGCGCACTGCCTCCACGTCAACCGGCGCGAAATGGATCTGCTGGCGGAGACGAGGACCGCGGCCGTTCACAACCCGCAATCGAACCTGAACAATGCTGTCGGCATCGCGAACGTCGTCGAATTGGTGAAGCGCGGGGTGCTCGTCGGCCTAGGCACGGACGCGATGACCACCAACATGCTCGAAGAATTGCGAGTGGCGCTTTGGGCGCAACATTTGCGGGCGGAGAATCCCTCGGTTGGATTCGGCGAAGTGACGGGCGCGTTGTTCGCGAACAATCCCAGGATCGCCGGGCGCATCTTCGGCCTGTGCTTCGGTGAGATTTGCGAAGGCGCCGCCGGAGACATCGCGATTTTCGATTACGACCCGCCAACGCCGCTTGAGCGTGGAAACGTGTTCGGCCATCTTGTGTTCGGCATTTCCCAGACGGAAGCGGATGCGACCATCGTCGGCGGCCGCGTGTTGATGGAGAACCGGAAACTCGCGCTGAACCTCGACGAGGGGCGGGTGAACGCCCGCGCCCGCGAACTGGCAAAGAATTTATGGAAAAGAATGTAATTGTGAAAACGAAGACAAAAAAGCAAACGACCGCCCCGATCACCTACGACCTGATCCGGAAACGCGCCAAAGCGATGGAGAAAGACACCGTGCGGTTTCTCGCCGACCTCGTCCACACCCAATCCTTCTCATCGAAGGAAAAGAACGTCATCGCTGTCATCAAGAGGGAGATGCAGAAAATCGGCTTTGACGGAATCCGCATTGACGGTCTGGGCAGCATCATCGGCCGCATCGGCAGGGGCAAGCGCGTGATGGCCTTCGACGGCCACGTGGACACGGTTTATCCCGGCGACCTCTCACAATGGAATTTCGATCCCTTCAAGCCGTTTGTGAAGAACGGGAAGATCTGGGGTCGCGGCGCGGTGGACCAGAAAGGCGGAGTCGCCACGATGATTCACGCGGGCCGGATCATCAAGGAACTCGGCTTGAATGATCAGTTCACGATTTATTTTACCGGCACGGTCATGGAGGAGGATTGCGACGGCCTTTGCTGGCAATACCTGTTGAACGTGGAGAAGCTCAAGCCCGAACTCGTCGTCATTACCGAGCCGACGAACATGAACATTTATCGCGGCCATCGCGGGCGCATGGAGATTCGCGTCGAGGTGAAGGGCAGGAGCTGTCACGGTTCCGCGCCGGAGCGCGGCGACAACGCGATATACAAAATCGCCCGCATCGCGCTCGAAATCGAAAAACTCAACGAGCGGCTCAAAAGCGACCCGTTCCTCGGCAAGGGCACGGTCACGATTTCGGAAGTGAAATCCTCGTCCCCATCGCAGTGCGCCGTCGCCGACGGGGCGGGCATTCATCTCGACCGCCGGCTCACGCATGGCGAGACGAAGGCGAGCGCCATCGCCGAGGTGAAGGACGCGGCGAAGCGCGCCGGTTATCCGGACGCGAAGGTTTACGTGCTGAAATACGAGGAAACGGCTTACACGGGCAAGGTGTATCCGACGGAAAAATACTACCCGACCTGGGCGCTCGACAAGAAATCCCCGTATCTCAAGAATGCCGTTGTGGCTTACGCCGGCGTGTTCGGCAAACAGCCGTTTGTGGACAAGTGGACATTCAGCACGAACGGCATCGCGACCGCCGGCATGAAGGGCATTCCGACCTTTGGTCTCGGACCGGGCAACGAAGTCCAGGCCCATGCCGCCAACGAAGCCTGTCCTGTCGAACACCTGAGCGGCGCGGTTGCGTTTTATGCGGCACTCGTCGCGAAGCTGAATGGAAAAGTCTAAATGACCCAATTTGTTTACCAGTGCAGCACGTGCGGGAAAACTTACCGGAGGGATGAGGTGCGATACCTCTGCCCGGCCTGCGCGAAGCAATATCGCCCGGGGATCCCGCTCGTGGGTGTGCTGTCGGCCCGGTTTGACTACGGCGCCATCCGGAAAAAATTCAAGAAGGCGAATCCGGATTGGTCCCTTTTTTCAGCGGTGGAAAACAAGCATTACCCGTCTTACCCGGTCGGCGGCACACCCTTCCACCCGGTGGCGGCGCTCGGCAGGGAACTGCGCTGCGAAAATCTCTGGGTAAAAAATGACGGGCTGAATCCCAGCGGGTCGTTGAAGGATCGGGCTTCGTTCCTGGTGGTGGCCGAGGCCGCCCGGCTTGGTGAAAAATGTGTCGTGACGGCTTCCACCGGCAATGCGGCAAGCGCGCTGGCCGCCGTCTGCGCCGCCGCGGGCCGGCAGGCCGTCATCCTGGTCCCGGAAACCGCGCCGAAAGCCAAACTCGCGCAGATGCTCCTTTACGGGGCGCGGGTCATACCGATCAAGGGAACCTACGACGACGCTTTCCGCCTCTCGCTCGAATACACCGCCCAGCGCGGCGGCTTAAACCGGAATACGGCGTATCATCCCTTGACAATCGAAGGGAAAAAGTCCGTCGGATTGGAAATGTTGCAGCAGAATAAATTCAAAACGCCGGATGTCATCATGGTGCCCACTGGCGACGGCGTAATTCTGAGCGGCGTGTTCAAAGCTTTTTATGACGCCAAAGCGGCGGGGTTGATCAACAAACTCCCGCGGCTGGTCTGTGTGCAGGCCGAAACCTCGGCGGCCATTCACCATTATATCACCAGTGGAAATTACCGCAATGCAGACCGGCCGCATACGATCGCGGATTCAATTTCGGTGTCCATTCCTTCCAATGCTCACATGGCTCGCGCGGCCGTTCGTGAAAGCGGAGGGTTTTCGGTGACTGTGACGGATGCGGAGATTTTGGAAGGACAAAAACTTCTGGCTGCCAAGGCCGGCGTGTTCGCGGAGCCGGCTGCGTCGGCGACTGTTGCGGCGTTGAAAAAACTCCGGAAATCGCGGCTGCTTGGGCGTAACGAGCAAATCGTTCTGCTGATCACGGGGCACGGCTTGAAGGATGTGGATGCCGCCCTGAAAGGCGTTCCGTTGCCGGCCTCGGTGAAGCCAACGATGGAAGGAATCAATTCCGCCTTGGCCTGCTCATGAAAATCCTGATCCGCAACGGAAAGGTTTGTTTCGAGAAGACCGTCGAACGGGCTGACGTGCTCGTCGAGAACGGCCGGATCGCGGACGTCGGCGTGCTGCCCGACCACATCGACGGAGCCCGCGTCATTGACGCGACGCGGTTGTTCGTGCTTCCCGGCTTCATCGACATTCACACGCATCTCGACGATCAGATCGGCCGGTTTTATCTGGCCGACACGTACGAGAGCGGCACGCGCGTCGCCGTGCAGAACGGGATCACCACCCTCTTCACCTTCATTACCCAGACCCCGCGCGATCGTTCGCTCAGTACTGCCATCCGGAGCGCCATGGGCAAGGCCATGGGCCATTGTTACTGCGATTACCGCTGGCATATCACGCCGACGACTTTTGACGAGACGAATCATGGCTGGATTGAAGCCGCGCTCGAAACCGGGTTCCACTCCATCAAGCTTTACACGACCTACAAAGAGGCGGGAATTTTCAGCGATTATCAGCAGGTAGAAGCCATTGTCAAGCGGTACGCTCCGCGCGGCGCGCAGTTCCTGGTGCATTGCGAGGACGAAGATGTCCTGAACCGCGCGAAGGTCGGGCCGCTGGATTTGAGCCAGCCGTTCACGCATACCCTGATGCGGCCGAAGGTGGCCGAAATTGCCGCCATCGCCGCGGTGCTGAAGATCGCCGCGAAATACGAAGCGCGCGTTCATATCGTCCACGTCTCGACGCCGGAAGGCGTGGAGTTGGTCGAACGCGCCCGGCGCGACGCTCCGGTGACCTGTGAAACCGCGCCACAATATTTGTGGTTGAACGATTCGTGGCTGCAACGGCCGGACGGGCATCGCTGGCTGTGCACGCCGCCGTTGCGCAGCGAAGCCGACCAGTTGCGTTTACGTGCCCTCGCTGCCCGGGGCGCTATTGATCTTTTTGCGACCGACCATTGCGCGTTCCGGAAAGCGCACAAGGATGATTGGAACTCGGACCTTCGCAACGTGCCGAACGGCATCGCGGGCATCGGCGCTTTGCCGCATCTCGCTTACGCGCTCCTGCAACCGCTCGGTGATGATGCGCTCGTGCAACTGGCGCAGCGCCTCGCGACCGTTCCGGCAAAAGCGTTCCGGCTTTATCCGCGGAAGGGCGCCATCAAGGTCGGCTCCGACGCGGACCTGTCAATCGTTGATATTCACGGAAAACCCAGAGCGATCCAATCGAGCCTGGCGGACGCTTATGAAACCTATCCCGGCCGCACTACCACGCTCGATTTTAAATATGTGCTCGTCCGAGGTGAAGTGGTAGTCTCGAACAACCAGTTGATCGATGGTTGCCTGCCGCGCGGAAACCTATGCCGGAACTAGACAAAAAAAGCTGGCGCAACGATGCGTATGCCAAGGTGACCGGCCGGGCGAAGTTCACCGACGACCTGAAATTCGCCAACCTGCTTCATGCGGCGCCGGTCTATTCCGATTACGTCCACGCGAAACTCACCGCCATCAACACCAGCCAGGCGGAAAAACTCCCCGGCGTGATCAAGGTGCTGACCGCCAGGGATGTTCCGGGGAAGAACTGGTTTGGCCAGATCATCCAGGATTACCGCATCTTTGCCGACGACAAGATTCGTTATCACGGCGATGTCGTCGCTGTCGTCGTCGCCGAGACGCGCGAGATTGCGATTCGCGCAGTGCAATTGGTGAAGGTGAACGCCGAGCCGCTGACCGCGGTGCTCGATCCCGAGGCGGCGATGCTGCCGGGCGCGCCGCTCGTCCACGAAAACCACGGCACCAACATCGTCAACACGCACGTCGTCCGGCGCGGCGATGTCGAGGCGGGTTTTCGCCAGGCCGATTTCGTCATCGAGGAAAAGTTCCAGACGCAGACCGTCGAGCACGCCTACCTGGAGACGGAGGCGGCGGTTTGCGTGCCACGTTCCACCGATGGCGTGATCGAGGTTTACGGCAGCATGCAGCATCCGTTCAGCACGCGCCGGTTTGTGGCGGCGTGCCTGGGTGTGGCGCTTTCGGAAGTCGAAGTCATTGGCACGCCCATGGGCGGCGGCTTCGGCGGCAAGGACGACACCGCCGCCATCGTCTGCGCGCGCACCGCCCTCGCCGCGAAGCTGCTGAACCGTCCGGTGAAGATGGTTTATCGCCGCGACTGGTCCATGCGCGAAAGTTACAAGCGCCATCCGTATCGCGTGCATTACAAGATGGGCGTGACGAAGGCGGGCCGCATCACGGCCGTGCAATGCAAAATCATTGCGGACGGCGGCGCGTATTGCTCGGTTACGCCGTGGGTCACGTGGCGCTCGACGGTTCAATGCTGCGGTCCCTACGTCGTCGAAAATGTCCACTGTGACACGTTCGGCGTTTACACGAACAACGTCGTCGCTGGCGCGATGCGCGGGTTTGGCTCGCCGCAAATGAATTTCGTCATCGAGCAGATGGTCGAGATTGCGGCGCAACGGGCCGGCGTTTCGGGAGTTGAATTCCGCCGCCGCAACATGGTTCGCCAGGGTAGCGTGACGATCACCGGACAAAAACTCGACGGCCACAAGGTCGCGATGGAACAGGCGCTCGATACCGTGCTGCGCGAAATGAATTACGAGAAGAAACTCGCGCGATGCTCGCACGGGAAATTGGAGCGCCGAGCACCGTCTCGGCACGTTGATCAATCCACGTCGAAACTTGCCGAGACGGTGCTCGGCGCTCCGGTCAGCGACGACGAGCTTTACGGCATTGGCCTGGCGATGAGTTACCGCGGCGTGAGCCTCGGCGCGGAGGGCGTGGATTTTTGCGCCGCCATCATCAACGCCCAGGCTGACGGCTCAATCTTCGTCGAGGTAGGCGTTCACGAAAACGGGCAGGGCGCGGAGTCGGCGATGTCGCTGTTGCTGGCGGAGGAACTGGGCGTGGACCTGAATCGCATCCGCTACCGTCGCTCTTCAACCTCGAACATTCCCGACAGCGGCACGACCGTAGCCTCCCGGGGCACGATCATGGGTGGCGGCGCGGTCACGCTCGCGGCGCGCGAGTTGAAAAAGAAGATTGCCGCGGCATTTTGCGGGAAACTGGGCTGCAAAGCGGAGGAGGTGCGGTTCAAAAACAATTTCATCTGTGGGAGGTCGGACTCCGACCGCATCGCCTTCGGTGAAGCGATGCGGCAGATGTGGCAAATGCAGCAGTTTCCGTTTGCGCTGGGCACGTTCAAGGCGCCGCGTGTGACCTGGGACGAGCACACCGGCCAGGGCGACGCGTACTTCACCTGGGTCTATGGCTGCCAGGCGGTCGAGTTGACCGTGAACAAGAAGTCCGGCAAGGTGAAGCTGCTCAACGCCGTCGCCGCGCACGACGTGGGGCGCGCGGTGAATCCGGAGATGGTGCGCGGACAGATTTACGGCGGCATGGCGATGAGCGCGGGCTACGGGCTGCACGAGGAGGTGAAGGCGCCCGACGGCAAGATGACCACGCTCAACCTCAACACCTATCGCATCCCGCGCTCGATGGATTTGCCGGAGATGAAGGCCATTATCATCGAGAATCCCGACCCGGTTTCACCGACGGGCGCGAAGAGCATTGGCGAACCGGCGAATGAAATCCTTGCGCCGGCAATTGCCAACGCGATCTTCAACGCGACGGGCCGGCGGCATTTTGCGCTGCCGATTCATTTGGGCGCGCCGCCTGAACCCACGACCTGCGGGGAGGGATGCAAATGAAACTTTTCGTCAACGGAAAGGAAATCGAAGTCCCCGCCGCCGCGATGGAAAAGCGCATCGTCGAGTTTTTACGGGAGGATCTCGACCTGACCGGCGCGAAGAATGCCTGCGACGTCGGCGCGTGCGGCGCCTGCACGATCCTCGTGAACGACGAGCCGATCCGGATTTGCATCAAGCGCGTAAAGGATTTCGCCGGCCAGCATATTCTGACCATCGAAGGTCTGGCCGCGCCCGACGGCACGCTGCATCCGTTGCAGCAGGCGTTCGTGGATTGCGGCGCAATCCAATGCGGCTACTGCACGCCCGGCATGGTGTTGACCGCGCATGCGTTCCTGCTGAAGAACCCGCACCCGACGCGGGAGCAAATTCGAAACGCGATATTCAAGAATCTCTGTCGCTGCACCGGCTACCAGCAGATCATTGACGCCATCGAAAAGGCCGCGCCGCATTACCAGAAGCAGACCGAAGCTCGCGAAGATGGCAACTCCCTCGCCTCGCAGCGAAACGCGGGGAGAGGGGTGATAACGCCCGAGCATACTGAAGTGTCCGCAACAACAGCCTCCTCTCCATGAACCTTGAAACAGAAGCGGTGCTAAAGCCACCGCACTCCAGACGCTGGCGCGACTACCGGAGAGCCTCCAATTTCGCGAAGCGTCTGGAGTGCGGCGCGTTCACCGCCGCTTTTGGGCAGCAGGCAACGCTTTGACACTTAAAACACTTTTCAAAAAAATGAACAACATCAAGAAACAACTGGATGAACTGCAAAAGCTCAAATTCAACAGCTACGGCAAGGATTTCCTGCTGACGTGGGAAAAGTCTGACAATGAACTGCGCGCGGTCGTCGCGCTCGCGGAACTGTTTTCCGAAATGCACCGGGCTGGCAAGTCGTTCCGCACATTCGATACCGGGCTGGCGATTTCCATTTTCCGCGACAACTCGACCCGCACCCGTTTCAGCTTTGCCTCGGCGGCGAATGCACTGGGTCTTGGTCTCGCGGATTTGGACGAGGAGAAATCCCAGATCGCGCATGGCGAGATGGTGCGCGAGACGGCGAACATGATTTCGTTCATGGCGGAGGTCATCGGCATCCGCGACGACATGTATCTCGGCGAGGGCAACCGTTATATGCGCGAGGTTTCCGCCGCGGTGCAGGAAGGATTCGAGAAGGGCGTGCTGCACCAGCGGCCCAATGTGATCAACCTGCAATGCGACATTGACCATCCGACGCAGGCGATGGCGGACCTGGTCCACCTGAAGAACCATTTCGGTTCGCTGGAGAAGCTGCGCGGCAAAAAGATCGCGATGAGCTGGGCGTATTCGCCGAGTTACGGCAAGCCGCTGTCCGTGCCGCAGGGCATCATCGGCCTGATGACGCGCTTCGGCATGAACGTGACGCTCGCGCATCCGGAAGGTTACGGCCTGATTCCCGACGTCGTCGGAATCGCGAAGAAAAACGCGGCAAAGAGCGGCGGCAAATTTGAAGTGGTATCGAGCATGGAGGACGCGTTCCGCGATGCGGACGTGGTTTATCCGAAATCGTGGGCGCCGTATTCGGTGATGCAGCGTCGCACACCGCTGCTGCACGCGGGCGACCGCGACGGATTGAAGGCACTGGAGAAGGAATGCCTCGCGAATAACGCGCGCTTCAAGAACTGGGAATGCGACGAGAAGAAAATGAAACTCACCAAAGGCGGCAAGGCGCTCTATCTGCATTGCCTGCCGGCGGACATATCGGGCGTGAGCTGCGCGCAGGGCGAGGTCTCGGCGGCTGTGTTCGAGAAATACCGCATCGCCACGTATCGCGAAGCGAGCTTCAAGCCGTTTGTGATTGCGGCGATGATTTTCCTGGCGCGCGTAAAATCGCCGCTGGCCGCACTCAGCAAGCTGATCAAGTAATCCGCGAAAGAACGCGAAGAACGCAAATCCCTTCTCCGCCTCGACCGGGGAGAAGGTGGCGAAGCCGGATGGCTATGACCCCGCCAAACGTTTCAAGGCGTCGGCGAAATCGTTTCCGGTCGGCAATTTACGCAGCCGGTAAACGGTCCTCTTTTCGTCGTTGCCACCATTGCCAAGCGGAAAGTCAATGCCCTCGATGAACTCCTTGCCCAGAAGTGCCAGCAATTTCTCGCCGTCGCTGTAGAAATACTCCTGCAACAATGGCACGATCTTGTGCTTCCAAGCGAAACGCAGGTCTTCGAGGCCTGCCAGCCCCATGAAATAGCTGTGCCCGATCTGATGGTCACGGTCGAAATTGGCCTCAAGTTTCTGATTCAGCGCCGTCAGCAGTTTGCCGAGCGGCACACCAGCAACTTCGCCCAGCAGTTCCGGCTGCGGCATCAACTCCACAAATGTGAATCGCCGCCGCAACGCTACGTCCAGCAACGCAATCGAACGATCCGCCGTATTCATCGTGCCAACAATGAGCAGATTAGGCGGCACACTAAACTCATCGCCCGAATAGGGAAGCACCACCTTGATCTCGTTGGCCGTGCCTAGCCGTTTGTCCGGCTCAATCAATGTGATCAACTCACCGAACACCTTCGAGATGTTGCCGCGATTGATCTCGTCAATCACCAGCGCGTAGGTGTGAGCACGGTCTTGGTCTGCCCGCCAGCATAAGCGCTTGAACACGCCCGGCTTAATCTCGTAATGCACTTCGCCTTCAGTGTCCAACTCGATCTTCGGACGCAATCCCTCGACAAAGTCCTCGTAGCTGTAGGACTGGTGAAACGTGACAAACTCCCAATAGCGCGGACTGGCCTTGACGCTGACTTTTAGGTCATTCCCTTTCGCCCGCAGCAAACGCTCTATCTCCGCCGCCTCTGTCTCCTCCAGCTTGAACAAGGTGCCCTGCGCCCGATGCCGGATCGGCTCGGCTTGCTTGAGCGCGGGATTGTCTTTCAATTCCGCCCAGCCGACGGGCGAATCAAGGAGTTGCACGGGTTCAAGCTCGAAGGTTTGCGCCTCGCCTTCCGGCACAAGCTGTTTGACCCGCGCAATCGCCGTGATTTCCTTCTTGGGCCAAGCGGCGTAGCCAAAGACCAAATCGCCCACCGCAATCTCCTCGTAGTTGCGCTGAATTTTGCCACGAGTAAAAACTTCAGCTTTCTTGCGGAACAATTCATCCCATTTCCACCTGGCTGGGCTTGCCGTCACCCACCAATACCGGATGTCCTTCTGCTCGCCCGTGCCCTCGACCAGCGCCATCAGTCGCTTCAGCTCGTCTTTGTTGCTTTGCTTTAGCGCTTGGGGATACTGTGCGGCTTCAGCGGTCCAGCCATTTTTCGCCAGCAACAACTGCCTCACCTCATGGAGTGCTGACCACGTCTTGCCTGTGCCTGGCGGGCCGTAGTAAATCCAGTTGGGACTGCGCTCTATGTCGAGTCGAGACGCGGGCATGGGAGTCGCCGGTAGTGGTGTTTTGATAGCATCGTAAAGACAGCAGGGAATCAGCGAGGTGTAATTGACGTCATCCAAACCAAGTTTCGAGGCCCATGAGTTGATGATGTCGCCTACGGCGAGCAGACCGTCAGTGATGGATTGTGCGTTGGCGAAATCTATCGAGGGTTTGCCCGCCCATTCCAACAGCTTGTTCGTCCATGTCCCTGAGGCAATCGTGCCGTATTTTCCGCCTTCGAGGATGAGCAATGTTCGTAGAACGCTTGGCCGCCCCACATACCGTATGCCGAACCCCTTCCGACCGTCTTCATACGCCGCGCGGAGTCTTTCTCCCAAAGGTCGCCTCCGGTCAGCGAGAAGCGCGGTCATTTCACGCAAGCATTTCCACTGCGAGGTGTTCTTTGGGCGTGGTAGGTTGGGCGCGGCTCCGGTTGATGCGAAGCGGCTGGCAGTCCATAGCTTATACAGATCATCTTCTTCGATCTTGCGCGCATCTTCTGGCGTAAGTTTCGAGAATTGGCTCAGGAATTCCTCGATGTTCTTACGGTAGTCATAGTTGTCTTTTATCTTCTGAAGAATGTCGTCTGGTTGCGAATCTTGGTTCTGCGATGTTTTATTAAGATTATTCTCATTCATGACTCGATCTCCATGTTGTGCACTGGTAGTAATATGCAGGCCAGTTCTTCGCAAAGCCGCATCTTCTCCCGCATCAAGTTTCGTTGTAAATCCACCGTGCGCACTTCCAACCAGGGCGGCGAATCGGCGTCAGCGCTGAAATCACGGGCGATTGTTTCAGAAGTTTGCGGATAGAGCAACACCACGCGCGGGCAGTGGTATCGCTCCTTGTAGGCGAACATTTGGTAAGCGTCGCCTTCGGCGACACGCGCTTTGGCGTCGTCGGCTTCAAGCCGTTTGTATTTGGTGTCCACAATCAGCGCCGTTTCGTTCGTGGCGGTTTCAAAACGGATGTCGGGCACGAGCTTGAAAAGATTGCTGCCCGATTCATCGCACAACAGATAGCGCGTGCCACTCTGCGGTCGCAATGACCAGCCGCGTGCCTGCCATAATGCCCGCAATTCGCGGCGGATGAACTCGGCGAGAAATTCCTCGAACAGTTTGTTCATATCGAACATGAACGCAAACGCGTCGAGCTGGCTCGGACTCGGTTGCGGTCCTGCGCCCTCCCAGAACATCCGCGCCATCTCCAGCAGCGGGCGATACGATTGCCCGTCGCCCGCACGGCGACGATACCGTTGCATCCATTGCGCGGCTTCAGGAAAATCTTTCGGTCGTGGCGTAACGTCAGCCACGTCGGCGAAGGCTGACCGCAACTGTGCCAGGTGACTGCGCGTGTCAGACCACGTTGCCCACCGAGATAAGCGTAAGACGGTGGCACTGAAAAGGCGATTGGGCAGATTATCCTCGGTGAACTCGTCGTAAGCCACGTCGAAATGGTCGCGCCGCCAGCCGTCGGAACGTTGCGCCTGTGCCGCCACCAGCCACCGGCCATTAATCACATTGAGCCGCGCCTCGACAGAGACATAGCCGCGCAACAATTCACGCCGGACGGCGTCCCAAAGCCGCCGGGCGAAAATCCAGTAGAGGATTTCGGAAAGTGGTGCGGATTTCTCAGTCAACCGTGAGATTTCAGTTTCGGTCACGCGCAGTTTGCCGGTGTAACTGAGCAGAAACAGCAGGTTGGCGGTCGCCTCGCGTTCGCACTCGGTTGCCGGCAGGTCAGAACGGTGCATTTTGGGCAACACCTGCACGACACGCGCGCCGAGTTGGACAACGCCGACAAACGAAGTTGCCCGCGCTTCGCGCCAGCCGACCTCGAACATCTTTTCGCCACGCGGCCCGCGCAGATTAT
Source organism: uncultured Verrucomicrobiae bacterium (assembly GCA_963804345.1). Classification (GTDB taxonomy): domain Bacteria; phylum Verrucomicrobiota; class Verrucomicrobiia; order Limisphaerales; family UBA11358; genus UBA11358. The sequence goes on from CAWDPX010000012.1 coordinate 45,537, forward strand.
CGAGCGCGCTCTTCTCGCTATCCGACAACGGTTCGCGGATTGGCTCGTGCTCGAAGACACTGATCGGCTTCATGAATGGTCGGCAGTATGCACGGGCTATCGCGTCCAGATCAAGGACGGTCGGCAAGCATTGAGGGCCGCACGTGCGATCAACGCAGGAGACGCTGCTTCTCGCCTTCGTGTAAATCTCGTTTCCCTTTTTCGGTAGATTTGCGGGGCTTTTCTTCAATTCCCTTTTGCAGCGTTTCCTCGTAAGATTCGCGAGCCATGTCCAAAATCATCAAGCGTCTGCATCCGGAGGTCATCAGGAAAACCGTGGCGCGCTGCCGCAAGCGCGGCATCGTCCTGCCGACATTCAAGCAATTGCGGAATCCGGAACTCATCCCGCCGGCCATCCAGCGGAAGCTCAAAGGCGTCGGGCTGTGGGACGTAAATCCGGTGAATCTTTTCCGCATCACGTGGAAGAACGACGTGAAGACCGGCCTCTACGGCGGCGTGAACTACGTGGAAATACCGCCGGCCATCACCGGCGTGAAGGCGCGCGTCATTGGGCTGGTTGGAAAATATTTTCCCACTGGCGCGCACAAGGTCGGTGCAGCGTTCGGCTGCCTTGTGCCGAGGCTCGTCAGCGGCGAGTTCGATCCCGAGAAGCACAAGGCGGCGTGGCCGTCCACGGGAAATTATTGCCGGGGCGGCGCATTTGACTGCGCCGTGCTGGATTGCACCGCCATCGCGATTCTGCCGCAGGGCATGTCGCGCGAGCGGTTCGAATGGCTTAAAAAGATTGGCGCGGAAATCATCGCCACGCCGGGATGCGAATCGAACGTCAAAGAAATCTACGACAAATGTTGGGAGCTGAAAAGGAATCCGCTGAACGTCATCTTCAATCAGTTCGAAGAATTCGGTAATCCGATCTTCCACTACAACGTAACCGGGCCGGCGATTGACGAAGTGTTCCAAGGACTGGACGGCTTGGAGCGCGGCCTTCAGGCCGCATCACCCTCCGAACTGAAGCGGCGTGAACGCCGCGCTCCGTTGCACGCGGCGGCTTTCATTTCCGCAACCGGTTCGGCCGGCACCATCGCGGCGGGCGATTACCTGAAGAAGCTGCATCCTGCTCTGAAGATCGTTGCGACCGAGGCCCTGCAATGCCCGACGTTGCTTATGAACGGCTTCGGCGACCATCGCATTGAAGGCATCGGCGACAAACACGTTCCCTGGGTTCACAACGTCCGCAACACCGACGCCGTCGCCGCCATTGACGACGAGGATTGCATGAGAATCCTGCGGCTGTTCAACGAACCCGCCGGCCGGAAGCATCTCGCCTCGCTCGGGGTGAAGGCGAAGGAGTTGGAATCGTTGCCGCTGCTCGGCATTTCCAGCATCTGCAACCTGCTGGCCGCCATCAAGACCGCAAAACATTTCGAGCTTGATGAGCGTGACGTGATTTTCACCGTGTTCACCGACTCCACCGAACTCTACGGCTCGCGCGTGAAGGAATTGGAGAAAGAACGCGGCACCTATCGCGCCCAGGATGCCATTGCCGATTTTGCCGGTCCGCTCGCGCATCAGAGCGTGGATTACTTCAAGGAACTAACCAAGCCCGAGCGGAAAGCGATTCACAACCTGAAGTATTACACCTGGGTCGAGCAGCAGGGCAAAACTTCAGCCGAACTGATGGAACAATGGAATCCGGAATACTGGCAGGCCTTGTTTGAGGACGAAGTCGCGTATTTTGATCAGTTGATCGAAGAGTTCAACCAACAGGTCCGCTCGCGGGGATAGTAACCGCGGGAACATTCAACGCTCAACTTTCAACATCGAACATTCAAGGGAAGACGCCTTCGACGTTGGGCGTTGAATGTTGAATGTTGAATGTTTTTGGGTTTAACGAACCCAAAGCTCGGTGCGCTGCATTTTGACCGCGTCAATGAGTCCTTGATCAGTGAGCTTCAACTCGGGAATGGGCGAAAGGCTCAGGAACGAGAGGGTCATGAAAGGCGCCGCCAACTCGCAGCCCATCGCGCGGGCCGCGACGTTCAAATCCGCAATGCCTTTGATGACCTCTGCCAACGGCCGGTCGGATACCAATCCCGCGATGGGCAGCCCCAGCCGGGCCCGGATCTTGCCGTTCGCCACCGCCACCTGGCCACCCTGCAACCGCACCAGTTCGTCAATGGCCATCAGGATGTCGCCGTCCGTGGCGCCTACCACCACCACATTGTGGGCGTCATGGGCCACTGTGGACCCGAGCGCCCCGACTTTCAATTTGAAGCCGCGCACGAACCCGACGCCGACTTTGCCGGTCGCGCGGTGACGTTCGACCACGACCAGCTTGAGAATATCGCGCCTCGTGTCGGCAACAACTTTACCGTCTTCAACCTTCGGCGTGGCGATGGCGGTCCGGGTGACAATTTGCTGCGGGACGATTTCGATGACCTTGATTTTTTTTCCACCGACGGCCCGGACACTGAAGTCGCCCGGTTGATAGCGCAAATTCATGGTGCTGCGGGGCAAGCCGATTTTGGCCGGCGTCCGGCCAAGAAACCGCCCGTTTTCAGCAACCAGCACGCCCTTCTTGTACACCTGGCGGATGGAAAACTTTTTCAAGTCGTCGAACACGATGAAGTCCGCCCAGAAGCGCGGTGCGATGGCGCCGAGGTTTTGCAAACGGTAATGCCGCGCGGGGTTGATGGTGGCGATTTGCAGCGCGCTGATGGGCGGCAGGCCGAGACGGATGGCCTTGCGCACGCAATGGTCAATGTGACCCTCGTTCACCAGGTCGCCGGCAAGCTTGTCGTCGGTGGCGAAGGAGCAGTTTTGCACGTTGTGTGCATTGATGAGCGGCAACAGGTGCGCCAGATTCCGCTCCGTGCTGCCTTCGCGCAACAGAATGTGCATGCCGAGGCGCAGCTTTTCCTTCGCTTCCCCGACCTCGACGGATTCGTGGTCCGAGCGCACGCCGGCCAGCACATAGGCGTTGAGATTTTTTCCACGCAGGCCGGGCGCGTGCCCGTCCACGCATTTGCCCTTGCCCGCGTCAATCTTGGCCAGCTCACTTTTGATTCCGAGAAAAACGCCGGGGAAATTCATCATCTCGCCCACCCCCGCGATGCGGTCGTCGCCGATCATTAATCGCAAATCATCCGCCGTGATCCGCGCGCCCGCCGTCTCCAGCGGCGTTGCCGGGACGCACGAGGGCAGCATGATGAAAAAATCCAGCGGCAGTTTTTTGGACGACTCCAGAACGTAGCGGATGCCGTCGAGCCCGAGCACGTTGGCGTATTCGTGCGGGTCAATCACCACGGCGCCCGTGCCGTGCGGCACGACCGCCCGCGCGAATTCCGGCACGGTCAGCATCGAGCTTTCCACGTGAAAATGCCCGTCTATCAAGCTCGGGGCCAGATACGAACCGCGCAGGTCAATCACCCGCCGCGCCCGGTAATCACCGATGCCGATGACCCGTCCGTCATCCACCGCCACGTTCGCGGGATGAATCTCGCCGCTCAGGACATTCACGAGCCGGGCGTTTTTGAAGAGCAGTTCCGCCGGCTGTTCGCCCCGGGCAATGCCGAGTTTTTGCTGGATGTTCCGCATGTGTTTATTTCAGCTTCAACCCATCTTACTCCGCACAAAAACGAAATACAACACGAGCACAATGGCGAGCAGGTAAGCCAGCCAGCCCGCCTCGCGCCCGCGGCCGGTGAAAAGTTTGATGATGGGATAACTGATGAAACCCAGCGCGAGGCCGTCGGCAATCGAATACGACAGCGGAATGCCAATCATCACCAGGAACGCGGGCACGGATTCCGTGTAATCTTTCCAGTCAATCCGGGCGGCATTTTGCGCCATCATCGCGCCGACGATGACCAGCGCGGGCGCGGTGATGGGCGGGTAGCTGCCGATCATGGCAATCAGCGGGCTGAAAAACAGCGCCAGCAAAAACAGTGCGGCCACGACCAGGCCGGTCAGCCCCGTGCGCCCGCCCTGTTCCACACCCGCCGCGCTTTCGACGAAACTCGTCACCGTGCTGGTGCCCAACGCCGCGCCCGCCACCGTGCCGACGGCATCGGACACCATCGCCTGTTTCGCGCGCGGCAGTTTGTTGTCGCGCATGAACCCGGCCTGTTCGCAAACGCCAATCAGCGTGCCGATGGCGTCGAACACGAGCATGAACAGAAACACAAAAACAAACGGCAGCATTTTTGGTGACAGCGCGTGAAGGATGTCCATCTGGAAAAATGTCGGTGCGAGCGACGGCGGCGCGGCGACAATGCCTTTGGCAAAAACAAATTGTTTCACCAGCATCGACCCGGCAACCAGAGGCGAGCCGGAGGGCGGCAAGGCCAGTTTCAACACGACCGCCAGCGCCGTTGCCGCGACGATGCCCCACAGTATCGAGCCGCGGACCTTGCGTGCGTGCAACACCGCCGTGATCAGCAGGCCGGCAAAAAACACAATCAGGTCGGGCGAGGCAAAGTGCGCGTTCAACTTCACCGCCGAACCGGGATCTTTGATGATGACGCCGGCGTTTTGCAGCCCGATGAACGCGATGAACAGGCCGATGCCCGCCGCGATCGCGCATTTCAGGCTGGGGCTGACGGCGTTGAAAATCATTTCGCGCAGACCGGCGAGCGACAGAATCAAAAATAAAATCCCCGATACAAAAACAGTTCCGAGCGCAACCTGCCAGCTGTTGGTGAAACCGGCGGCGGCGGCGGCGGGGATGGCCGAAAACACAAAGAAGAAATTTTCACCCATGCCCGGCGCTTGCGCGATGGGATAACGCGCCAGCAACGCCATGAGCGCCGTGGCCAGCGCGGCGGCGAGACATGTAGCCGTTGTCACCGCGCCAAAATCCATGCCCGTCGGCGTCCCGAACATGGCGCCCGACAACACCGCCGGTTGCACGACGATGATGTAAGCCATCGTCAGGAACGTCGTCACGCCGGCCAGCACCTCAGTGCGCGGCGTCGTGCTGCTTTCCGAAAGGCGAAAGAATCGTTCCAGCATAGTTATTTCGCAACCGACGCGGATTCCGCTTCCACTCGAGTCGGCGCGTCTTTGCGTTTCTGAATCGCAAACCAAATCGCCTCGCAGGTGGCGGGCACTGCGAGCGGCACTTCCCGGCCCGCCGGACCAAACGCAGCGACGGCCTCGCGAATCGCTTCGCGCACGGAAATCGCCAGCATCAACGGCGGTTCCCCGATGGCTTTGCTGCCGTGAATCACATTTTTTTGTGTCGCGTTCTGAAGCAGCGTCACGTTGAAAATCTGCGGCGTATCGCCGACGGACGGGATTTTGTAAGTGTCCGGCGAGTGCGTGAGCAACCGGCCCTGCTCGTCCCACTTGAGTTCCTCGGTCGTCAGCCAGCCCAAGCCCTGCACAAAGCCGCCTTCGATCTGCCCGCGATTGACGCCTTCGTTGATCGAGTCGCCCGCGTCATGCAAAATATCCACGCGCAGCACCCGGTGCATGCCAGTAAAGCCGTCCACTTCCACTTCCGTCACCGCCGCGCCGCAGGCGAAATAGTGGAACGGCCGGCCCCGGCCCGCCGCGCGATCCCAGTGAATGCCCGGCGTGGCATAATAGCCTGTTGCCGACAAACTCACGCGCGCGCGATAGGCTTTTTGGACGACAGCGGCAAAAGGAAGTTTTACGCGCGGCTGCGCGTTGTCAAAAACTTCTCCGCCGGCGAATAATATTTTCCCCCGCTTCGGTTCGCGTCCGCATTTCTCCTTCAACAACTCTTGCGCGACGGGAATCAAACGCGCTTTCAAAATCTCGCAGGCGTTCTTCACTGCCGCCCCGTTCATGTCCGTCCCCGCCGACGCCGCCGTGGCTGACGTGTTCGGCACTTTGTCCGTGCTGGTCGGCATCACGCGCACTTGCTCCGGCTTCACGCCCAGTTCCTGCGCGGCAATCGCGGCGACGTTGGTGTGAATCCCCTGGCCCATCTCGGTGCCGCCGTGGTTCACCTGCAGGGAGCCGTCCTGGTAAACCAGCACCAAAGCGCCCGCCTGGTTAAGATGCGTGAGGGTGAAGCTGATGCCGAACTTCACCGGGGTCATGGCGATGCCGCGTTTGTGGTGCGATTTTTTTCCGTTCCACTTCGCAATTTCCTTCCGCCGCCGCGCCAGGTGACTCGTCCGCTTCAACTTGCGCCAGATCTTCTGGATGCGGTTGTCCCCGATTTCCTGGCCGTAAGGCGTCGTGTTCGTTTCGCCTTTGCCACGATAAAGATTCCGCTCGCGGACAATTTCCGGCGCCAGCCCCAGCCGGCGCGCGATGCGATCCAGGATCTCCTCGATGACCAGCATTCCTTGCGGTCCGCCGAACCCGCGGAAGGCGGTGTTCGATGACAGATTCGTTTTCGCCACCTGCCCGCGCAATTCGACCGCCGGGATGTAATAGGCGTTGTCGAGATGGAACAACGCCCGGTCGGTAATCGCCGGTGACAAATCCTGCGCCCAGCCGCCGTTCGACCAGAGATGAATCTTCGCCGCGCGCAATAAACCGTTTTTGTCAAAACCGACTTTGAACTTCGCCAGAAACGGATGCCGATGTCCGGTGAGCGCCATGTCCTGATCGCGATTAAAACGCACGCGCACCGGCCGGCCCGTGCGATGCGCCGCCAGCGCGGCGAGCGCGGCGGGCGTGGCCGCTTGCGTTTCCTTGCCGCCGAAACCGCCGCCCATGCGCGGCACCTGGACCACGACCTTGTTCGCTGGCAGATGCAGCACGTGCGCGACGACCGTCTGCACCTCGGACGGATGCTGTGTGGACGAAACCACAAACAACGAACCGTCCTCGCCGCGTTCCGCCCACGCGGCCTGGGTTTCGAGGTAAAAATGTTCCTGGCCGCCCAGCTCGAACTCGCCTTCGAGCATGGCCGGCGCGCTGGCGAGTGCGTCGTCACATTTGCCGCGCCGGATGAAATTCGGTTCGTTGTGGAAGCTTTTTTCGGCGAGCGCCTGTCGCAAAGTCAGGATGTGCGGCATCGGCTCATATTCAACAACCACTTTTTCCGCCGCCGCGCGGCACGCTTCCTGCGTTTCGCCGACGATGAGCGCGACCATGTGGCCGTGAAATAAAACCTCCTTGTCCGCCAGCAGGACTTCGTCGCGCTTGGTGCCGACGTCGTTGAGTCCGGGAATATCCTCGGCGAGCAGCACGGCTTTGATGCCGGGCCCCTGGCGGGCGGCGGCCGCGTCGCGCTTGAGAATCCTGGCGCGCGCGTGCGGCGCACAAACGGGCCAGACTTCGAGAAAGTTTTTCCCGGCGGGTGGATCGTCCGTGTAAATCGCCTCACCGGTGACGTGTTTGTGGCCGCTTTCGTGGGGCGGAGGGCGGTTTGCCGGCGCGGGCATGGAGATGATTTTCTGCTCCGGCATTCGTTGGTTTTCACCAGCAAAAAACTTTCCCAGCAAACTTGTGACCAATCCGCTTCGATAATCCGCCGAGCCGCGAACATCGGAGATGGGTGTGAACTCCGTCCGTAAAATCGGCAGCACGTTTTCAATGGTTTCTTTGCTCCAAACCTTTCCGAGCAGCGCCGACTCGGTCTTCTTTGCGCGTGAAGGCATCGCCGCAACGCCACCGTAGGCCAGGCGCGCGTGGCGCACGACGTTCTGTTTGTCCAAATCCACCGTGAAGCAGGCCGCCACCGTGCTGATGTCCATCTCGCGCCGCCTGGAAACCTTGAACCACGAGCATTTGCGCGCAAGCCCCGGTTTGGAAATACCGCGCGGCACGATGATGGCTTTCAAAATCTCGCCCGTCTGGAGCGCGGTCTTGCGGTAGGCGACAAAGAAATCCGCTATGGGCAACGTGCGCTCGCGTAGTGGCACAGGCACCTTGCCGGTGAGTTTGTTTTTTTGGTCTTCGGAAACACACAGGCTGGAAGCCTGTGCCACTATGACCACCTTCGCATCCAGCGCCAGCAGCACGGGCGCACTGTCGCCGATGGGCGAGGCGGTGACGAGGTTGCCGCCCATCGTGGCGCGATTGCGAATTTGCCGCGAACCGAACACGCGCAGCATGTCGCCGAGCGCGGGAAATTCCCCGGCCATTTTTTCTTCGATCTGCGTCAGCGTCGCCGCGGCACCGATGTGCCATTCGGTTTCGGTGGATTTGATGCCATTCAGTTCCGGAACAGCTTCGACGGAGATGAGCGTTGGGAATCTTTTGAATCGTTTGGTGATCTCGAGGCCAAGTTCCGTCGCGCCGGCAACGAGCCGCCCGTCGGGAACCTGCTGGAGCAGATTCAAAAGCCGGGCCAGCGAGGTTGGCCGGAAAAATTTCTCATTCTCGAATTCGTACTCGACACCGTCCGGCCCTGCGCCGGCTTTTTTCAGCCGTTCGGCGAACGTATCCTCGTAGCAGCAGACGTCAGTCTGCTTTGACTGATTTTGGGTTTTGTTTTGAGCCGACTTACGTCGGCTGCTACGGAAGGAAAACGCCTCGATGGCGGCGTCGCGAATCGGGCGGTAGCCGGTGCAGCGGCATAGATTGCCGCTGAGTTGATCGTCCAGTTCATCGTGCTTATGGATGTCGCGGTAATAACCCTCGAAGAGCGACATGATGACCCCTGGGGTGCAATAGCCGCATTGGGAACCGTGGCCCTCGACCATTTTCCGCTGCACGGGATGCAGGTTTTGAAGTTCGGAATTCGGCCTGCCCTCCGTAGCCTTCGGGCGAAGGATGGGAGTTCGGAGTTCGGAGTTGGCGACACCTTCGACGCTGACGATTTCACGCCCCGCCATCAGGCAAACCGGCACGAGACAGCTATTGATGGCGCGATAACAAGGCCGCCCTTGCGCGTCGCGATCAACCAAGGCGACTGAGCACGCGCCGCAGTCGCCCTCAGCGCAACCTTCCTTCGCGCCGGTCAGGCTGGCGCCGCGCAGGAACTCAAGCAGTGTCGTGTTCGGAGAACATTTTTCAATGCTGACGGTCCGTCCGTTCAGGATAAATTGGATGGCGGCGACCATAAAACGACTGGGCGCATGGTACTTGAAACTGCTCCCGGTGATAGCGAAAATTTAAAATCAACCACTTAAACTCAGACTTTCGCGATGGCTGCCTTGACCCGGGACGGTGTCATGGGCAATTGGAACAGCCGCGCGCCGGTGGCGTCGTGGATGGCATTGGCAATCAGTGCGCCCATCAGGATGATCGCCGGTTCGCCGCCGCCCTGCGGCGCGGTTTCGTTGTTCTGGATGAGCTCGGTTTCGATTTTTGGCACCCAGGAGAAGCGCGGAATTTCGTAGGAGTCGTAGTTCGTGTCCAGGACCTGGCCGCCCTTGAAATGCACCTCTTCCGTGAGCGCATAGCCCAAGCCCATCGTGATGCAGCCTTCCATCTGGACCTTCGCGCCTTCGGGATTGATGACCACGCCCATGTCCTGGGCGCAGACGACGCGTTTGACCTGCACGGTTCCCTGGGCGGCGTCCACGGCGACCTCGGCGATGGCGGCCACGTAGGTTCCGGCGTCAATGCCGCACGCCACGCCGTAACCGCGTTTGCTGGGGACCTTGGCCGGCGTCCAGCCGAACCGATCGGCGGCGGACTTGAGGACACGGATCATCCGGGCGTCACTCAGATTGTTCAGACGGAATTCCACCGGATCAATTCCCGCGCCGGCGGCCATGATGTCCATGTGCGATTCGCGGGCGAAAGTGTTGGTGTTGTTGCCGGGCGCGCGCCAGGCGCCGGTGGCAAACGGATGGGCTCCCGCCGGCCCGCCAAAACCGGATCCGCGCGACGCGGTGCGATGGTTCGGCACGGTATAGAACTGTTGCGCCCCGCGTTCACCGGCGAAATAAACATCGTAATCCCAGAAAGCCATTTTGCCGGCGACATCCACGCCGGAATTGATTTTGACGACCGCCGCCGGGCGGAAAGTGTCGTAGAAGAATTCCTCCTCGCGCGTCCACATGACCTGCACCGGTTTGCCACTGGCCTTGGCCAGGCGCGCGGCCTCCACGGCCTCGGCGTTGTTGGTCTTCCCACCAAACCCGCCGCCGACGAACGGGGTGATGACCCGGACCTTTTCCGCAGGAAACCCAATCGCATGGGCAATCTGATCGCGGGCGCCGAAGGGATTTTGCGTCGAAGCCCAGACGGTGGCCTTGTCGCCCTCGATTTGTGCCAGGGCGGCATGGGTCTCCATCGGCGAATGGGCGACATAACTGTTGAGATAGGTCGCGTCGAACTTTTTGGCGGCGCTGGTTTTGGCCGCGTCCAGGTCGCCACCCTGTTTCAAAATTCTCGGTTCGGGGGCGACGCTGATCAGATGGTCAAAAATGTTCTTGTCGTCAATGGTCGCCTCCGGAACATCAAACTCGGCCTTGATTTTTCCCAGGGCGGTCTCCGCCATGTCGGGCAATTCATGCAGCACCGCCACCAGGTCGCCGTCCTGGACGATCTGTGCCCCCGTAACTGCCTTGGCCGGCGCGGTGTCCACGCTCTTTATTTTGGCACCGTGCGCGGGCGGCCGCAGGATTTTGGCATAAAGCATGCCCGGCACGCGGATGTCGGCCGAGTAATGGGCTTTGCCCGTTACTTTGACTTCCCCGTCCCGGCGGGTATGCGATTGGCCCGCGATTTTGTACTGGGCGGGATTTTTCAGGGCCGGCTTGGCCTGCACGTGCCGTTCGATTTTTTGTCCCTTCGCCAGTTGTCCGTAGGTCATCCGGCTTTTGGGGTTTTGCTGGTCAAAGATGGCGCCGTCCTTCGCGACCAGTTGCGTTTGCGGCACCTTGAGTGCTTCGGCGGCCAGTTCCAAAAGGACCACTTTTGCCTCGGCCGCCGCCGCTTGGAGCGCCGGGCCGAACATGCGGGTCGTCATCGAACCGAACGTGCCCATATCCCACGGACACAGATCGGTGTCGCCCATGATGATGTCCACGGTGTCGAGCGGTGTTTCCAATTCCTCGGCCAGCATCTGGGGCAGCGAGGTGATCGGGCCCTGGCCCATTTCAATCTTGCCGGTGAAACACGTGACGCGGCCGTCCTCGCCGATGCGCAGGAAAGCGTTAAAATCCGAAGGCAATCCGGGCCGGCCGCCGCGGGGCCGCGCGGCCTCCTCCTGGCCGAAGAGCACATCATTCAGCGCAACGAAAATGACGATGCCGCCGCCGATGCGCTTGAGAAAATCCCGCCGGTTGCTCGAGAAGAAGTCCTCGTAGCTGTGAATGTCCCTGAAATTGGCGGCCAGAAAATCGTTCGTGTTCATCGGGCTCCTTTCATTTCGGCGGCGGCCTGCTGGATGGCCTGAACGATGCGCACCTGGGCGCCGCAGCGGCAGAAGTTTTGTTCCAAGCCCTGGTTGATCTGCTGTTCGGTCGGCTGCGGATTGAACTTCAGCAGGCTGACGCCGGTGAGGATCATGCCCGGCGTGCAAAAGCCGCATTGCAGGCTGTCGTGCTCCATGAAGGCCTTTTGCAACGGATGCAACTTTCCGTCCCTGGCCAGGCCCTCGATGGTGACCACCTCCTTGTCCTTGACGTCCCTGACCTTTAACAGGCAGGAGCGGGTCGCCCGCTGGTTGATCAGGATGGTGCAGGAGCCGCAATGACCTTCGCCGCAGCCGTATTTGGTCCCAGTCAGCCCGAGGTCCGTCCGCAGCACCCACAGGAGCGGTCGGTCGCCATCCACTTTCAACCGGACGGATTTGTCGTTGAGTTTGAAGGAAATCGTGTCAGTCATGCTGTCCTCCGTTTCAAAAACGCTGTTCGTTGATCGATGCCTGGCCATTCGTCGTCCATGGCATCGGCTTTTTTATCCGATTCGGTTGGAATGAAAAGCAGAATTATTTATAATTTGTTGGCGACCGGATGCGGACACTGGACGGCCACTGGGAAGGTGACGTCGTGAAATTTCATTTCGACCTTGGCGAAATTTCCCGCATAATTTTCCACCGATGGCCGCCGAAGCCCTACTGACTCCCATGATGATGCAGTATCGCCGCGTCAAAGGTGATTCGTTACCTGCGCGAGCAGTTAGCCGGCAGCGACCGTGTTGATCGTATTTGGCAGAACAACGGTTTTGGGTCCACAAGAACTTGAGCACAGAAGCAGTCCAATCATTGTGACTCCTCCGAGCAACTTGATGCTGTTAGCCTTCATCCTGACGGCGAGAAATCAGCCACGCCAGGCTGGGGATGTCAATCCCGACTTGTCGGGAAAATTCTGCGTGGGGAACGGCGGTTGACGCTGGCGCACGTCCGCACGCTGGCAAAACGTTTCCGCGTGTCCGCCGATTTGTTCCTGCCGTAAAACCGAACACCGAAATATTTCACAGAAGGGAACGAAGGAAACAAAGAATGAAGGCTTCGCTATTCCCGGAGCGCCGAACACCGATTCGGCCAGTTTCGATGGAATAACCTGTTCAAGCCGATTCGGAGATCGGCGCTCCGCCTGCTATTTTTGCATTTGACAAATTTGCGCGATGAATACAAATTGTATGCGTGCGGATACCCAAGAAAACACTGACGCATCAAACCCGGCATTTTGCCAGTTACGCGGCCATTCCCAAGACCTACCGCGAATTGTGCGGGCTTTGCCTGCCGCGTCCGATTCACGACGACGCGCAGGACGAGGAAGCCACGGCCATGATGCTCGCGCTCGCGGGCTTCACCCGGCTCAACGCGGAGCAACAGGATTACCTCGACGTGCTGACGGAATTTGTGGACGAATACGACAAGGGCAAAAATATCCGCCTGCCGAAAATCAGCGGCTTGGACGCGCTCAAATACCTGTTGGAAGAAAATGGAATGAGCGCGGCGGATTTGTCCCGCATTTTGGGCAGCAGCCGCAACCTGGGCGCGATGATTCTGCGCGGGGAACGGCGGTTGACGCTGGCGCACGTCCGCACGCTGGCAAAACGCTTCCGCGTGTCCGCCGATTTGTTCCTGCCGTAAAACCGAACACCGGAATATTTCACGGAAGGAAACGGAGGAAACAGAGGAAACAAAGAGTAAAGGCTTCGCTTTCCCCGGCGCGCTTCAATCTTTCAACGGCAGAACGCGGGCACGGGCGCGGGCTTCATCCAGAACAATCAGCGCCCCTTTCTCAAGCTCCGGTTGAAATTGGCGAAGCGCAGCGACCACCAGCTTGCCAATCGCGGCCGGCGTCACATCCTGCGTGCGAACCTGAATCACGCTGGGTCCTTCCGCCTGGGTCAATGCCAGCAGCGAACCGAAATCCAAATCGTGGGTGAAGACAATGTGACCATTCTGTTTGGCCCAGGCCATGATTTCGGAATCTGCGGCGCGAAGATTGCCGGCCTTCGACCAATGAATCGCCTCCCACCCGGCCTGCTTGAGAACCGCCACCCACTCGGGCGAAAGGTTCATGTCCACCAGCAGCTTCATGCCGGCTGGAGCGGCAACTCAACTTCTTCCGCCCGCCAAGCGCAATACTTCAGCGCCTGATTGATGTCCTCCGCTTCCAGATACGGATACAACTTCAAAATCTCCGCGTGCGCGTGGCCGGTGGCAACCAGCCCTGCGATCATTCCCGCCGTGACGCGCAGCCCGCGGATGCAAGGCCGCCCGCCCATGACCTTTGGGTCCAGAGTGATTCGATCCAGCGCTTTCATGACGACAATCTAACTTAACCACCGCCTGATTCCAACTGCTCTTTTCCAGCCTGCCGCTCGCGCCGGAAATGACGCCTGAAATGACCAACCAGTTCCGCCGGACACGGCAAGAGTGAATGTGGCCGTAAAGACGAGTCTAATTCTTGAACTTCAAAAACTTTCCAGTAATAATCGAACGATGGCCACCGGATCACTGAAAATTAAACTTCGCCCGCTTCGACTGGCATTTTTGGTTCGACCTTCTGACAAAGCTGCGATTGCAACCGCCATTGAAACTACAAGCTTTCTTTGGGGTGGGGCGTTCAATCCAATCATTCCTGTCTATCACAAGCTTCCCAGATTCTGGGGGCGAGATTCGAGGCGCGGCATCACTGCACGTTCAGTTTTGGATGGCTATCTTGATGCGTTTGATCCGGATTATGTTGTCAAAGTTGGTGAATTGGAATCTGAAGAGCTAAAATTTGGTCACAGAGAGGTTGTTAAGTGCTCAGAGATAATCGCGCCGGTCGAAAAAGATGGCACCCCGATATTTGGAATTGGCATGGGCGAATTGCTTCATCATTTTTATGAGGAAGAGTTAAAGTTTGTCCAAGTGCGACCATTGAAAATGTGTCTGCCGCAAATTGGCTTGAAGTATAGACTTTTCCTAACCAGCGTTTTTGGAGCATTCCCCGCCAAGATTGAAAAGCAATTTCAAGGAGGCTGGGCTAAAGATTTCCCTGGACTTAAATATAAGGAATGCTCGTTAAAAAATTATGTAGATTTTTTATCGCCAGATAACCTTTTTATACGTCGCCTTGGGACATGGCAAATACAACCACTTCGTTTACGTTCATTCGGACACCGAAACTGTATATTTCTTCTGAATGCAAACAGTAATTTAGACATTATTGATTATTGGAATCTTAGGGCGCTCGGCTGGAACGTCATGCCAATTTGTCAACAAATGGCAAGTGACGCCAATTTGCTGAAAAATGCGACTGAATATGTTGAAGAGAACTCTTTCCCGGATCGCAACAATCCAGACTTTTTCAATGACACAACTCTCCTTAAAGGCCGCACTGTTTCCATTAACGAGCTGGATAAATTTGGGCGGTCGATCAAACTTACTCCGCCAAAACATCCGCACGAAAATAAAATAATTCTTAATCTTGCGTATCCAAGAATTTGGGATGAATGGGCACGAGAAAAAGACGATGCCGAACCATGCGAGCTTCAGGTGTCGGAAGAAGAACATGATATATCATCAGAAGATAAAAATATTACGTTTCGGAATCTGATGCCTGAATTTGCCAGTCGGTTCGGAGGTCACAGTAAACCACGATGCGCAAATGAAGTTGAACTCCGCATTTGGACTGGTGATGCACTTCCTGCGGAAATCATTCCTGAAGGAGATTGGCAATTAGCAAACGCTGCTGGCGGTTTTGGTTTTGACGAATGGCGTTGCGCCAAGTCTGGACTTGTTTATCTACCGCAGCACAAGAATTGGCCGGTACGGTTCGAACTCAAATCCGCAGAGTCCGTTTTCTCGGCTTGGCTAACAGCAAAAGGGTGGAAAATCGAGCTTTCTAACAATGGACATATCGCACGCCAAATGCTCAAGCACCTGAAAGGCGTATTTGGTGTTGGGCTTATAGCGAAGAAGAGCGCCATCAAACTTTTTGAGAAATTTGCTGTAGGACGATCGAGACGGGAGAATGATGATGAAATCTCGGACGTAGATCAAAACGATTTAGCACAACAAGAAAGCGGGCGTACTATGCCTGTCGAAAAGTTCAGAGGTGCGCTTGCAAAAATTGCAAACGAAGACAAATACCAGCGTATGAACGCTGACCGCCTCACAGAACGATTCGTCGAGAGCCGAATGGTTCAACTTGGCCTCAAACTACAATGTCCTAAGTGTCGCCAACGATCTTGGTATTCGGTAAAGGAAGCTGATTACGAGTTGCGCTGTCCTCAGTGCTTAGACCAATTCCATTTCCCTGAGCAAAGTCCCAAAGATATTGCGTGGGCTTATCGGGCTATTGGCCCTTTCAGTTTGCCATTGCAAGCCTACGGCGTTTATTCGGTTCTGCTAACTTTACGTTTCTTTACGCGCCAACTTAATGGAGCTACAACGCCGATGCTCAGCTTCACCGCAAAGAAAGGAACATCATCAATCGAGGCAGACTTGGGGATATTCTTTCAACGGTCAAAATACGCACCGTCTCGCACCGAATTGATTTTTGCAGAATGCAAAACCTTCGGACATTTTAAACGGAAAGACGCTGTGCGGATGCTAACTCTTGCAAAAGAATTCCCCGGTGCGGTTTTGGTGTTTGCGACGCTCAATGAATCGTTAACGAATGCTGAAAAGCGATTGCTGAGGCCAGTGGTAAATCGCGGCCGAAAGTATTGGAAGGCGGAAAGACCGTTCAATCCAGTACTCATTTTGACTGGAATCGAACTGTTCGCAGACGGCGATCCTCAACAAGTATGGAAGGATCTAGGAGGCATTCATGCAGCGCACGTACATTCGTGGGGTGACGTGCGTGATCTCGTTTCTCTTGCTGACGAGACACAGCAAATTTATCTGGGGATGAAGCCATGGCACGAATCAGTGCTGGCCCGGCAGAAAGCCGGCAGGCGAAAGAAAAATGTCCCGTTGGGTGCTCCACTTCAGCCGTCGCAAGGTTTACCTGTAAAAGGTGATTCAAAATCAAACGAAATGATTCCTGCACCATTCCCCGTTGCTATGCGACAAGTTCCTTGGCGGTAAGTTATTTCGCCAGCGCCATCTCAGCAGCGGGGCGGCGGTTTCCACCGATGGCGCGGTTTTTCGCCGGTCTTGTGGAATTTCCCTACGCCACTTCCAGCAGAACTTTGGGATGCCGGGTGGCAATTTTCAGCAGCACCTTGGCCGGACCCGTCGGTTGACGGCGGCCTTGCTCCCAGTTTTGAGAAGATTTTTTACCACGGATGACACGGATAAACACGGATAAGGCGAGACGCGAATTGCGCGGCAACCATTTTTTGGACTGCGGCGGGAAGCGTAGCGCCACGCCGCTTTTGGAGGCTGGTGGACGTGCGAAAAGCGGTGTCGCCGCTCCGCTCTGCCACCGCACTCCAAATCTGTCAAGCATTGTGCTCCCCTCTTTCCAATCCGTGTGAATCCGTGTCCACCTGCTCGCGATTTATCGGAGTCCATGGTTAAAGAAAAAGCTCCGCGTCTCTCTGAGGTGGACCCCAAAAACTGGACCACAGGTTAAGATGGACTTTCGCTGGTCTGCTGGAGAAAAGAAAGCAGACTATGAAAGCAAAACGGAAACGGCATAGTGCGGCCTTCAAGGCCAAAGTGGGATTCGAAGCCCTGGTTGGGCTGAAGACGGTCTCGCAACTGGCGAGAGAGTACGGGGTGCATCCGACGCAGGTGACGCAATGGCGGGCGACGATTCGGGATCACATGCCCGAGTTGTTCGAGCCCGGGCAACCGGGGACGGAAGATCAGGAGGAGTTGATCGCGCAGTTGCATCAGAAGATCGGCCAATTGACGGTGGACTTGGACTGGCTTAAAAAAAAGTCCAGACAACTGGGGTTGTAACATGTCTGCAAGAACTGGTCAGCCCGGATCCGAAGGTCAGCGTACGGCATCAGTGCGAACTGCTGGAGCTCTGCCGCAGCAGCTACTATTACCAGTGTGCTCCGGAGACGGAGGAGAACCTGGCGCTGATGCGGCGATTGGACGAGTTGCACTTGGAGCATCCGGTTTATGGCAGCCGCAAGCTGGCGGTGCTGTTGCACCAGCAGGGTTTGGCCGTCAATCGCAAGCGGGTGGTGCGGCTGCTGCATTTGATGGGGATCGAGGCGATTTACGCCAAGCCGCGGACGAGCCTGCCGGAACCCGGTCACCAAATTTATCCGTATCTGTTGCGCGATTTGGAGGTGACGGGGCCGGATCAAGTCTGGTGTTCAGACATCACCTATGTACCGATGGCCACGGGCTTCATGTATCTGGTGGCGGTGATGGACTGGTGGAGTCGTTATGTGTTGGGCTGGCGATTGAGCAACACGCTGGAGGCGGCATTTTGTGTGGACGCCTGGGAGGCGGCGTTGCGGGTGGGACGGCAGGCCCCGCTGATCTCCAACACCGATCAAGGTTCGCAGTTCACCGCGCCGATGTTTATCGATGCGGTGGAATCGGCGGGCGTGGATGTGAGCATGGACGGTCGGGGGCGGTGGATCGACAACCGGTTCATCGAACGGCTGTGGCGGAGCGCCAAATATGAAGACATCTATTTGCAGGACTATGGCGACGGACTGGCGGCCGGACGCGGGCTGGGTCGGTGGTTTGACGGCTATAACCAGGAGCGTCCGCACCAGGCACTGGGTTATGCGACGCCGGCAGAAGTGTATTTTGATCCTGGTGCGCATGGTGCCCAGCCAGCCAGTTGGGAAGCGATGCAACCCCAGAACGCACGGCCGCGAAGAAAGACTTGAAATCGGACCGCCTTCGGCGGTAAGTATTGAAACCCCATTAAACGGGAGAGGGAGGGCGGGTAGTGCCCAGCACGGCTCGCTCTCTCTTTTCCAAATGGATTTAAAGCGCAGACTGAACGAGAGACAGACAAAAGTAACCATGACAGCAGACCGCGAGAATCCATCTTATTTTCTGCGCTCAGTGGTCTAAAGAATGGGGGCCGCCTCACTCTGCGTCCTCGGCGTCTCTGCGTTGAAAGGGTTAAAAACCTACTTCGCCAGCGCCATTTCGGCGGCGGCGGGGGCGGTGGTTTCCACCGAGGGCGCGGTTTCGCCGGTCTTGTGGAATTTCACGCTGACGATCTTGCTCACGCCGCGCTCTTCCATCGTCACGCCGTACAGCACGTCGGCCATGCCAATGGTGCGTTTGTTGTGCGTGATGACGATGAATTGCGAATTGGTGATGAATCGCTGCAGCACCCGGACGAAACGGTTGATGTTCGATTCGTCGAGCGGCGCGTCCAGTTCGTCCAGCACGCAGAACGGACTGGGCTTGACCTGGTAAATCGAGAACAACAGCGACACGGCGGTCATGGTCTGTTCGCCGCCGGACAGCAGCGAGATGCTTTGCAGTTGTTTGCCCGGGGGCCGCGCCATGATTTCGATGCCGCTCTCCAGCACGTCGTTTTCATCCGACAAAATCAGGTCCGCCTTGCCGCCGCCGAAGACCTCGGTGAACATCAGGCGGAAGTTTTCCCGGACCTTTTCAAACGTCTCAATGAACATCTGCCGCGTCTGCACGTTGATGCGGTTGATGACTTCCAGCAGTTGCGCCTTGGCCGAAACCAGGTCGTCGTTCTGCTTGCTGAGGAACTGGTAGCGCTGCTCGGTCTCCTCGTATTCCTCGATGGCCACGAGGTTCACCGGGCCGATTTCGTCGAGCTTCTGCTGCAACGACTCGATCTGCTGCCCCACGGCGTTCCAGTCCGTGGCCGCGCCGGCGGCGGCCATTTCTTCGGGCGTCATCACATGCACCTTCGCCGCGCCTTCGTCGGCGTAGGTGATGGTGATGCACTCGCTCCGCACGTCGTCGAGGTTGAGATGATATTTCTGCTGGATGCGCTCGCGCAGGTTCTGGACGGACATGTTTTTCTGCGCCAGTTCCACGTCCAGGGCGCCGCGCTGCTCCTGCAACTGGGTCAGCCGGCTGCGCTGGCCGCGCAAATTGTCCTCGCGCGTGGCCACGTCGGCTTCCTGCGATTGTTTCCGCGCCAGCAATTCGGCGGTTTGCGCGTTCACCTGGTCGCGCTCGTGCTGCAAACGCCCGATTTGCGCCCGGGAATCCTGGATTTCCGATTCCGCCTGCTCCTTGCGGCTGATGAATGATGAAACTTCGGCGCGCCGCTGCTCGACCGCCTGGGTCAGCTCGCGGATGCGTTGTTCCAGTGATTGCTGCTGCTGGCGGAACGACGCCAGCATCTGTTCCTCGGACGCGAGGGCGACCTTGCTCTCGGTGAGGGCGGCATGGGCGGCGTCGCGCTGCTGGCGTAAATTTTCCAATTCGGCCGTGAGCGCGGCGACCTGTTCCTGGCCGGTGCGTTCGCGGGTTTCCAGTTCGTTCAACTGCACCGCCAGCGCGTTGCGTTTCTGCAAACCTTCCTGCTCCTGCGCGGCGAGGCTCTGGACTTCAAAAACCACCGTCTCGATTTTCTGGTGCAGCAGCCGGTTGGAGTTTTGCAGCGCGTTGAACTCGCCTTCGCGCGTGGCGATGGCGACTTCCTGCTCGCGCAATTCCGTTTGCGCCTGCTGCAAGGAGGCCTGCAACTCGGTCTGTTCGCCCAACAGCGCGCCGCGTTTGCGGCTCATGTCGGCGACGCGGAGCTGGACTTCCGTCAGTTCGCCGTGCAGTTCGGAGATCTGGTTTTTGCGGCCGAGAATCGAGGCCGGCCCCTTGGGATTGCCGTTGCCGTTGAGGTAACCGCCGGTATAGACACCGTGCCGGCTCAGCAAATCGCCGGTCAACGTGACAAAATCGCAGCCCGCGTGGCCGTTCTGGACCTGGGCCGTCGCGGTGGCGAGGTCGGACGCGATGAACGTGCGGGCCAGCAACGCCTTCAGGAGTTTTTCCACGGACGGCTCGGATTGGACCACGGTCAGGGCGTGGATGATCTGGCCTTTTTGCAGGCCGTTTTGAACCACATCAAGGCCGCCGCCCGGCGCCATTTCGCCTTCAAACGCAAGCTGTTTTGAATCGTAGGGCATCGCCAGGGCCGCGACGCTGGCACGGCCGGATTTGTTCGTGGTAAGGTCGGCGATGATTTCCTGCGCGGATTCCGGCGCCTCGGTCAGAACGATCTGCAAATGGTGGCCCAGCGCGTTTTCGACGGCGACGACGTACTGGTCGGGAACGCGGATGCGGTCGGCGAGCGAGCCGATGACGGTGCGCGTCTGGCGCAAGGCGGCCTGGGTGCCGGCGCTGAAACCTTCGTGCGAGCCTTCGAGCTGCTCCAGCACGTTCAGGCGCGAACGCTTGTCGGTCTGCGCCTGTAAAAATTGGTCCTGCTCAATGGACGATGCCTGCAACTCCACCTGCAATTCGCGCAACCGGGTTTGCCGCTGCTCGACCGAGCCGCGCTTGGTCTGCGCATTCAACTTCTCCACCTCGACGCTCGCGGTGAATTCGTGCAGGCGCGCCTCCAGCCGGGTGCGTTCCTCCTCCAGTTGCAGTTTCTCGGCGGAAAGTTTTTCGAGCCGGATGCTGTTGCCCTGCTTTTGCAGATCGAGCGCGGTGATTTCGTTGCGGATGCGCGACAAATCCTGCGCCGCGGTGAACGCATCGGCCTGCGCCTGGCGCAACGACTCCTGCCGCTGGCGCAAATCGTTCTCGACGGTGTTCAACGCCCACTGCTTCTGCTCCAGCGCCACGCGATGTTGCAGGAGTGCGTTTTCCGAGGCAGCCAGCCGCTCCGTCACCGCCTGCAATTCGGCGGATGCGGCGTGGCAGCGTTCCTCGGCCTGGGTGATGTCCGCCAGCGCCTTGGTGTTTTGCGACGCGAGTTCGCGCAGGCGTTCCTCGTTGAACTGGATCCGGCTTTCGTGCCGGTCGGCTTCGCCCTTCAATTCCAGACTGCGCTGCTGGTGGCCGGCGACTTCGTGTTCGAGCTCGGAAAGCCGTTCGCGCAACTGCTTGATTTCGTCTTCGCACCGCAGAAGTTCGGCGGAACCCGTGGCAATTTCATCGCGCAGCCGTTCGGCGGTGGCCTGCTTCTCGGTGATCTCGGCCGCCAGCACGTCAAATTGATGGCGCGCGAGCTGGGTGTCGAGATGCTGGAGTTCCTGGGAAATTTGTTTGTACCGGCGCGCCTTGCCGGCCTGGCGCTGGAGCGACCCGATCTGCCGCTTCACTTCGCGGATGAGATCGGCAATGCGCAAAAGGTTCTGGTCGGTGTATTCCAGTTTGCGGAGCGATTCGCGTTTCTGGCTTTTATATTTCGTGATGCCGGCGGCTTCCTCGAAAATCATCCGGCGGTCTTCGGGTTTGCTGGAAAGAATCTGCGTGATGTGGCCCTGCGCCAGAATGCTGTAGCTGGTGCGGCCCACGCCCGTGCCCATGAAGAGCTGCTGGATGTCCTTGAGCCGGCATCCGGTGCGATTGATGAAGTACTCGCTGTTGCCGTCGCGAAAAATCCGGCGCGTGATGGTGGCCTCGTTGTAAGCCACCTCGACCCCGGCGGCGCGCAGGTGGTCCTGGTCCATGTCGCCCAGCGTGAGCGACACCTCGGCCATGCCCATCGGTTTGCGTCCGTCGGTGCCGTTGAAGATGACGTCGGCCATTTCACCGCCGCGTAAAGCCTTGGCAGATTGCTCGCCGAGCACCCAGCGGATGGCATCGGAAACATTGGATTTGCCGCATCCGTTTGGGCCCACGATGGCAGTCACGCCGGGCTGAAAATTCAGTGAAGTTTTGTCCGAAAAGGACTTAAACCCCAAAAGCGTTAAATTTTTGAGATACATGACTTATGACTTTCGTTTAAAAGACCAAAATTGCCGGTTTATGTAAAGCAAAAACCACAATATAAAGCACACTACGACCCTTGTGGCACAACTAATTGGTGAGGAACCATGGTTTGATTTGTGCCAACAACCGCTATTTTCAAACTGCTAAAACGACCCTGCTCTTATACGACTGGAAGGCGGTTTCGTCAACTGGTTTTGTACAAGTCGCAATTGATTTTTCTCCCTCTCCTCGCCAAACGAGGAGAGGGGCGGGGTGAGGAGACCAATTGTTCAAGTTCAAATCCCCTCTCCCCGGCCCTGCTCCCCGCTCGGGCGGGGAGAGGGAGTCCGGCAAAAAATCAGTTGACATGATTTGATGCTTAGACCAGCTTATCCACATTCGTTGAAACAACGAATCTCATGCAGAGTGGCTGAGGGACTGGCCCGATGACGCCACGGCAACCGGCCTCGAATTCGTTCGAGGCGACAGGTGCCAAATCCAGCCCCGGCGGGTGTCGGGGGAAAATGAGAAGCGCGCACAAGTTTTGTCAGCCCCTTCTCTCCATGAGTCGGGGCTTTTTGTTTGCCTTGAAACAATATCGGTAGGGCCGAGCTGCCGCTCGGCCTTTGCGGAAATATTTGGGCGGCGCAGCAACGCCGCCCTACCGACAGAAAAATATGAGTGAACATCACGGTTTCATGAAGGCGCTGAAGTGCCGCGAATGCGGGCGGGAATATCCGCTCACCGCCACGCACGTGTGCGAGTTCGACTTCGGCCCGCTCGAAGTGGTTTATGATTACGACCGCATCAAGAAGTTGCTCACCCGGACGGCAATTCAATCGCGTCCGCAGACCATGTGGCGTTACCGCGAGTTGCTGCCGGTGGCGAATGACCCGACGGTCGGTCTGCAAGTTGGTTTCACGCCGCTCGTGAAAGCAAACCGGCTGGCCAAAAAACTCGGCATCCGCGAATTGTGGATCAAGAACGACACGGTCAACTACCCGACGCTGTCATTCAAGGACCGCGTCGTGAGCGTGGCGTTGAGCCGGGCGCGCGAACTGGGCTTCGACACCGTCGCCTGCGCCTCGACCGGCAACCTGGCCAATTCCGTCGCCGCCAACGCCGCGTCCGCCGGATTGAAAGCCTACGTGTTTATTCCGTCGGATTTGGAGCAGGGCAAGATCATCAACTCGCTCGTCTATGGTGCGAATGTCATCGGCATCAAAGGCCATTACGACGAGGTGAACCGCTTGTGCGCCGAGATCGCGGGCAAGTTCGGCTGGGCGTTTGTGAACGTGAACATGCGGCCGTATTACGCCGAAGGCTCCAAGAGCATGGCGTATGAAATCGTCGAGCAACTCGGATGGCGGCTGCCGCGGCACACGGTCGTGCCGATGGCGTCCGGCTCGTTGCTGACGAAAATCCAGAAAGGCTACCATGAATTCGTGAAACTCGGCCTCGTGGCGGAAAGCGAGACGTCCATTCACGGCGCGCAGGCGACGGGTTGTTCGCCTATTTCCACCGCGCAAAAGGCGGGCCTGGATTTCTTCCGGCCGGTCAAGCCGAACACGATTGCCAAATCGCTCGCCATCGGCACGCCGGCGGATGGTTTTTACGCGCTCAAAGTGATGAAGGACACCGGCGCGGCGGCGGACGACGTGACCGACGACGAAATTCGCGACGCCATCAAGCTGCTGGCGGAGACGGAAGGCATCTTTGCCGAGACGGCGGGCGGCGTGACCGTGGGCGTGGCGCAGAAACTCATCGCGTCGGGCAAAATTCCGCGAAATGATTCCGCCGTTCTCTGTGTCACCGGCAACGGCTTGAAGACGCTCGACGCCGTGGCCGGCCACGTGGGCAAACCGCGCGAAATCAAGCCGAGCCTGCGCGAGTTTGAGGCGCTGCTGGCGCATGAAGAAAAAGTGAATGCGTAACGCAACAACTTTAAACACATGAACGATTTATCCGCAGATTGGATTTCTGAATACATAACCAAGGCTGGTCAGGCCAGAACCTCTATGTGGGAGGTGGTGACTTCCCCCAGCGCGTGCCGTTCCCGCGTCCGGTCCCGCCACTGGCTGATAGGCCAGATAGCGCCGGTTGCACGCGCTCATCGCTTCCGCCACCGCGCCGAGGCGGTAAAAGGTCTTGCACATCGGGCCCACTTTGTTGCTCCGCTGCTGCCCGCGCCGGACTGGCTTGTGCCAGAACCGGCGCTTCGGCGCGGCTCCACCTTGCGGCGGTGTTGGAACACAGTCACGTCACTGGTGGTGCATTCAATGCGCAAGACACATCCTGCCTGATCATACATTTTCAAGGAAGTCGCCCCCAGAGTGTGCTTGAGGCGCGTGCCTTGCACGAGGGTTTGCAGCCGGCTGCTGGGTTCGGCTTGGCTGTTGGCGCGCGGCTTCTTCCCCATGAACCGGTAGATGTCCGCGCAACCGACTTCGATGGGCGGGGCGAGGGAGTCGGTATCAACCTGCGTTATAATTTCCGCATCAGGCTCTTCGCCCGCCAAACCCAGACGCGATCGCGCTTGCGCTGGAACGCCGGGGCATGCATGTCGTCAGCCACGACATCTTTCAATTCCACCCGCGCCAGCTCCGGCTGTTTTTTGGCGAGGTAAAGCCCGGCCAGTTGCACCTTGGCACGTGCATAGGAATGTTCCGCGGTGACCTGTTGCCATTTTTTGAGCGCCGCATCGGTTTCGCCGAGCGCGGCCAGCGTTTCGGCCAGCGCCATCAGCGTGTAGCCGTAATCATGTTTCGGATTTTCGGCGGCCACGCCTTCGATCAGCGGACGCGCTTCGGCGGCGCGTTTCCGGCGGAGCAGGCATTGGCCGAGATGGGCGCGGGTGTCAATGTCCCGCGCATCCCGTTCGAGCGCGGCGCGGTAGCAGGCCTCGGCCTTTTCGAGTTTGCCTTGTTGAAAATAAATGTCGCCGAGCTGCGAGTGGTGGTGCGCCTTGTCGAGGTGATAAATTTGCGCCTGCAATTCCTTGATGCGACGGCGGCTGTGCGCGCCGGGCAGTTCAAATCCGACCGTGGCCGACGGCGCGGCGCGATAAACGTAAAAATAATATAACACGGAGGACAATCCCCAGCCCAGGACAATGAACAGCGCCCAAATCCATTCGCGCTGGCGGGTGGCGTCAATCAGCATCCAGATTTGGAAAATGGACACCGCCAGCCAAAACGGACTGGTCAAAAGAAAGTTCCAACTCTCGATGTTGGTGAGCAGCGAGGCGAACATGACTTTGAGATTAGGGGGGCGGGCAAAATGAGGCAATCAAACTTCGTGGCCGGCAGGCCTGCCTGCCATTGCCCCCGGAGCGCGGCTGAGTCGAAGACCAGCCGCAGCAGCTTTGCAGAACTGGGCCTGCTGGAATACGTCTGATGTTGCATAGCTTTTCAACATGCTGCGGCTGGTGCTTTGCGCACACAGCCGCGCTCCAAGATTTTTGTGTAATGAACTGCCGGCTTGTTTTGGGCATGGTTCGCGTATAATTATTTGGGGCGTCCGGCATGAATCCGACCCTCATCATCGTACCGACTTACAACGAGCGGGAAAATCTCGCGCGCATGGCCGAACGTCTTTTGAACCTGCCGGTCAAGGTGGACGTGCTGGTGGTGGATGGCCGTTCGCTCGACGGCACGGGGAAAATCGCCGATGAACTGGCGACGCAACACCCGGAAATTCACGTGTTGCATCAGGAGGAAAAGAACGGCTTGGGCCGCGCCTATATCGCCGGTTTCCAGTGGGCGCTCGAACGCAGCTACGAATTCATCTTCGAGATGGACTGCGATTTTTCGCACAATCCTGATGATATTCCGATGTTTCTCGAAGCCGCGAAAAATCAGGATGCCGACCTTGTGCTCGGCTCGCGTTATTCCGGCGGCGTGCGCGTCGTCAACTGGCCGCTCAAGCGGTTGATGTTGAGCCGGGGCGCGGAAATTTACGTCAGGATTATCACCGGAATGCCGTTTAGCGACCCGACCGGCGGCTACAAATGTTTTCGCCGTCGCGCGCTTCAAGCCATCAATCTCGATGCCGTTCTCTCGAAAGGTTACAGCATTCAAATTGAAATGACGCACCGGCTTTGGCGGCAGGGATTCAAAGTCATCGAGGTGCCGATCGTTTTCACCGAGCGCATCGAAGGCCATTCCAAAATGTCCGGCCGCATCTTCCGCGAATCACTCATCATGGTCTGGCGGTTGTGGCTGCAAAACGGCCTGCGCCGTCGGCCGCGCAAGTGACAATCAAATATTTGCCAAACGCGCATTGGTTATTTGAGCGTTCTTTCGTCATTATGGTTTAGAGCTTGGGGTTTTGCTTGTGATTTTGTCTCCATCCGCCCGTCATCTTTCATCAAACTGACCCATTACTGAATTGACCGCTTGTTTTCCGCGCGTTTCCCGTATAATTATCTGCAGCGCTGCCGGGCATGAATCCGACCATCATCATAATGCCGACTTACAATGAGCGGGAGAATCTCCCGCGCATGGCCGAACGCCTCTTGAAACTGCCGGTGCCGGTGGACCTGCTGGTGGTGGATGACAATTCGCCCGACGGCACGGGCAAAATGGCCGACGAACTGGCGGCCAAACATCCTGAAATTCACGTTCTGCATCGCGCGGAAAAGAACGGCTTGGGCCGCGCCTACATTTCCGGATTCAAATGGGCGCTGGAACACGGCTACGAATTCATTTTTGAAATGGACGGCGATTTCTCGCACAACCCGGATGACGTGCCCATGTTTATCGAAGCCACCAAGAATGCCGACCTCGTGCTCGGTTCGCGTTACAAGGACGGCATCCGCGTCATCAACTGGCCGCTGAAACGCCTGATGCTCAGCCGGGGCGCGGGCAAATACGTGAAGTATGTCACCGGCATGCCGTTTACCGACCCGACGGGCGGTTACAAATGTTTCCGCCGCCGCGCGTTGCAGGCCATCAACCTCGATGAGGTCCAGTCCAACGGTTACAGCTTTCAGATTGAGATGACGCACAAACTCTGGCGGCAGGGATTCAGAGTCGTCGAAGTCCCGATTATTTTCACCGACCGCGCCGAGGGTCATTCCAAAATGTCCGGCCACATCGTCTGGGAAGCGCTTTGGATGGTGTGGAAACTTTTGTGGCAAAACGGCCTGCGCCGCTGGCCGCGCAAGTGACAATCAAATATTTGCCTAACGCGCATCATCAGCTAAATTGACGATCATGATCAGCCTGATCGTCGGCACCAACCGTCCGGGCAGCAACACGCGCAAGGTCGCGGCGCAGCTTGAGGAATTTTACGCTGAATTGAAAGTCCCCCTGCGCGTGCTTGACCTCGCCCAACTGCCGCCGGAGATTTTTTCACCGGCTTCCTACGCCGAAAGACCGAAGTCATTCCAGCCGTTCGCCGACGCGGTCCTGCAATCCGACGGGTTGCACGTGGTCACGCCCGAATACAATGGCGGCCTGCCGGGCGTTTTGAAGTATTTCATTGATATGCTGAAATTCCCGGAGAGTTTTGAGCGCCGTCCGGTGTGTTTCACCGGCGTGGCGGCCGGCATCTGGGGCGCGCTGCGGCCGGTGGAACAGCTCCAGGCCATCTTCGGCTACCGCAACGCCTATCTTTATCCCGAACGCGTTTTCCTGCCGCAAATCAACAATCTGCTCGATGCCTCGGGCCGGCTCAAGGACGCCGAATTGATCGGGCGTTTGAAGTCTCAAGCCAGCGGCTTCACCGATTTTGTCGAACGGCTGAAAAACGTGAAATTGCGCGGGACCAGACCCTGAGCTAGATTCCGCAAACATAAATTAAAGTTCACCATGAAAACAAATTGTCTCACCAGCCTGTTCGTCATCGGTTCCATCCTTTTATCCACTGCGGCGACTTTTGCCGCTGATGCTCCCGCCGTGCCCAAGGCCGGCGACCCCGCGCCGCTGTTCGCCGGCCAGGACCAGGATGGCAAGGTCGTCAAATTGAAAAGCCTCATCGGCAAAAAAATCATCCTTCTTTATTTTTACCCGAAGGACAACACCCCGGGCTGCACAAAGGAAGCGTGCGGTTTCCGCGACCGCATGAGCGGGCTGCAAACCAACAACGTCGAGGTCATCGGCGTCAGCTTCGATTCCGCCGAAAGCCACAAAAAGTTCATTGCTGATTACAAGTTGAATTTCCGCCTGCTGTCCGATTCCGACGGCAAAATTGCTGACGCTTACGGTGTGCAGGTGGTGGGCAGGAAAATGGCGCGCCGGGTCAGCTTCCTCATCGGCCTGGACGGCAAAATCGTTCACGTGACCGACGCGGGCAATCCCGACCTCCACTTCAACGAGATGAAGGACGCCATCGCCGGTTTGAAAAAGAAGTGAGTTGGCACGATCGTTGTGCAAAGAGGCGGCGGGCAGAAGGTGAGAGCGCCTTAAAACCGCAGCAGCGGGACGTGAGTCCGCTCTAATCTCATGCAAAATCAGGGAAAAGTGAGCCGACTCACGTCGGCTGCTACGATGAAATGATGTTTTGAAATGGCCACTGCCCACCCTGCCGAAATTCGTTGCAGTTGTCATGGAGAAACGGCATGCGTCAGGCGCGGGCCGCAAAAGTCCCCGCTCGTCAAAATTGCAATCCGCGTTTAGATTCGCCGTGTGCAGTCGTGGATGAACAGCGGCATGGTCACCAAGGCGCGGGATTTTCTTCACCGCCACTGGCGGCGCGCGTTGCGCTGGCGCGAAAAACTGGTCCTCAACGAAGAGGCGTTCCACCTCGTGCTGGCCGGGCTGGTCGGCGTCATCGGCGGTCTGGTAAACCTGTTTTTCTTCTACGCAGTCCATCTGATTCAACCGGGCGACCCGGTGGAAGTCGTCGGACGATTGAACGATTGGGAACGCATCCTGGTTCCGACCCTGGGCGGCCTGGCGGCGGGATTGGTTTTGCATTGGGGTTTGCGTTTCGTCGGGCCGCAAGGTTCAACCAACCTGCTTGAAGTGGTCGTCGCCGGCGACGGCCGGCTGCCATTCCGCACGGAACTGGTGAAAACCGTTTCGGCGATCATCAGCATCGCCACCGGCGCCTCCATCGGGCGGGAGGGCGGCATCACGCAACTGGCGGCGACGCTGTCATCCAAGCTCGGCCAGATTGCGAAATGGCCGCCCTACCGGCTGCGGCTGCTGGTCGGCTGCGGCGCGGCGTCCGGCATCGCGGCGGCTTATAACGCGCCGATTGCGGGCGCGGTGTTCGCTTCGCTGATTGTGCTGGGAAATTTTTCGATGAATCTCTTTGCGCCGCTGGTTTTTTCGTCGGTCATCGCCGCGATGGTGTCGCGCAGTTTCTTCGGCATTGAGCCGTGGTATAAAATCCCGCCGTTTCCCGCCGCCACGCTGTCGCAACTGCCGTGGTTTGTGCTGCTGGGCGTGCTGTGCGGCGTGGTGGGCGCCGTGTTCTTGAAACTGCTGCGCCTGGGTGAAGCGCAGTTTCGCAAACTCAACTGGCCGGTTTATCTCCGGCTAACGTTCGCCGGTTTGATCGTCGGGGTCATCGCCGTCGGATTTCCGGGCGTCTGCGGCAATGGCTATTCCATGACCAATGACATTTTGCACGAAAAATTCCTGACCGCGGCGAATCCGCTTCTGTGGCTGGCGGGATTGCTGGTGGCAAAATGGGTGGCGACAGCGGCAACGGTCGGCGCAGGCACGGTGGGCGGCGTGTTCACGCCAACGTTGTTCGTCGGCGCGGCCGCCGGCGCGCTGTTTGGCACGGCGCTGCATCAGCTTGGCGGTTCGGCGGCGGCTGTGCCGGCGGGCGCGTTCGCGCTGGTGGGCATGGGCGCGGTGCTGGCGGCGACAACTCGGTCGCCATTGCTGGCGATGATCATGATTTTTGAATTGTCGCTGGATTATTCGCTCGTGCCGCCGCTGATGCTGGCCTGCGTGGTCTCCATCCTAGTGGCGCGGCAATTGCACGGAGAGTCGGTTTACATGGAACATATGCGCGTCAAAGGCCTGGCGCTCGGCCAGGAAACCAGCCGCCCCGGCGAAACCATGGAACAAACCATCGGCGACCTCATGCGCGCGCCGGTAACACCGGTGCGCGAGAGCACACCCCTCCGGGAAATCGCTGACCGCTTTTTAACCAACTCCAATAATTTTCTGCCCGTGGTGGACGCACGACAACGGTTGCTGGGCGTGGTGGCGTTGCAGGATTTGAAGGAATTCCTCAACGCCAACCAGGACCTGGGAGCGGTCATCGCCTACGACGTGATGCGTCCGCCGCCGAAATGCCTCACCCCCGGCCAGCGGTTGCTCGAGGCGCTGCCGGCGGTGCTGGAAAGTGAATTTCGCAACGTGCCCGTCGTCAACAATCCGGCGGAAAACAAGCTGGTCGGCGCGGTCATCCGGGCGGAAGTGCTGGCGATTTTCTCCGAAGCCATCGCCGCAAAAAGTGATCCCACGCGGTGAAAAGTCTTTTTTGAGCGCGTTCGGCTTTCTAAACTGACAGTGTGCCTTTCAAAACTGGCGATCAACTCACCTTGACGATTCAAGACATCGCATTCGGCGGTGAAGGCGTCGGGCGCGTAAGCGTGTCGAGAGACGAGAGTCGAGAGTCAAAAGCAAAACCACCTCCGGATGGCTCTGCCACCCTCGACCCTCGACCCTCGACCCTCGACTCCTTTGTCGTGTTCGTGCCGTTTGTGCTCGTCGGCGAAGTCGTGGAGGTTGAAATCATGGAGGTCAAAAAGAATTTTGCCCGCGCGAAACTTCTGCGCGTCGTTCAGCCGTCGCCGGAGCGCGTCGAACCGGCGTGCCGTTACTTCGGCCAATGCGGCGGCTGCCAGTATCAGCACGTTGATTACGCCGCGCAGTTGCGGTTGAAACACAAACAAATTGCCGATTTGTTTCAGCGCATCGGCGGGTTTGAGCAGGCACGGGTGGCGCCGGTCATCCCCTGTCCCCGGCCTTACGGCTACCGCAATCGCATCATGATTCGCAGCCAGTGGAACAAACCGGAGCAAAAACTGAACATCGGTTTTGTGCGCTGGGACTGCGGTTTGGTCGAGGACATCGAGGAATGCAAAATCGCCGAACCGGTGCTCAACGAAGAAATCCGGCGGGTCCGCGCGCATCCGCCGCCGAAAGGCGGGATCAAAGTCGTTTTGCGCGTGTCGCCGGAAAACTGGGACGTGCCGCCGGACTCGTTTTTCCAAAACAATATTTCCCTGCTGCCGCAGCTCGTGGAAACCGTGCGCGGATTTCTCCGCGACAGTGGCGCGCGGCATCTGGCGGATTTGTATTGCGGCGTCGGTTTTTTCGGCATCGAACTGGCGGACGCGGTCGAATCGTTCGTCGGCGTGGAATACGACCAGCGCGCCATTCAATCGGCGCGGCGCAACGCGGCGGCGCGAAACATCCACAACGGCGAGTTCATCGCCTCGGCGGTGGAGGCGGTTTTGCCGGAATTGCTGAAGCGTTTTTCGTCGCCAGCCACAACGGTATTGCTCGACCCGCCGCGCAAGGGCTGCTGGCCGCAAACCTTGAAATTATTGCGTGACACAAGGCCCGCGCAGGTGATTTATGTGTCGTGTCATCCGGCGACGATGGCGCGCGACTTGAACATTTTGTGCGGCAATGGTGTCTTTGAACTGGCGCGCGTGCAGCCATTGGATATGTTTCCACAAACACAACACGTCGAATGCGTGGCGGATTTGCGGCTGGCCAAAACCTTGCCAGGACGCACGGCCTGGATTCAACTGAACAAACCTAATGACAACTCAAACGCGAACTGACCCGCGAAAACATTTTGCGCCGCGATTTTTACCCTGGCTTCTGACGGTGGCGGCATTCGCGTTTTATTGGTTCACGTTGAACCGCTGGGTGTCGCCATTCAACCTCCTGGCGGTCGCCAAAATATCAGGCTGGACCTGGCAGCCGGAGATTGTGAGTCCGATTTTATTCCTCGTTACGCAGCCGTTCCGCTGGCTTCCGGCACCGCAAATTTCAATCGCGCTGAATATGTTTTCCGCCGCATGCGCGGCCTTGACCCTCGGCTTGCTGGCGCGGTCGGTCGCGCTGCTGCCGCACGACCAGACCGACACACAACGCAAGCGTGAACACAGCGATTTTTCGTTTTTGACCACTGGCAGCGCGTGGCTGCCGCCGTTTCTGGCCGTGCTGGTTTGTGGTTTGCAAATGACGTTTTGGCAGAACGCAACGAATTACACGGGCGAGATGTTCGACCTGTTGCTGTTCGCGTTCGTGATTTGGTCGTTGCTGGAATACCGGCTGGATGAACGCGAATGGCGTTTGTATCTGGCCTCGTTCGTGTATGGCGCGGGCATGGCAAACAATTGGGCCCTGGTGGGATTTTTTCCGGTTTTTGTAGCCGCGATAGTGCGGATCCGCGGCTTAAGCATCTTCAATCTGCAATTCCTCCGGCGAATGGCGTTGTGCGGCCTGCTGGGAATGATGCTTTTTCTTTTGCTGCCGCTGTTGGCCGTGATTTCGGGAAAAATGCCGGTGACTTTCTGGGAGACACTGAAAGCCAGCCTGGCTCCGCAATTTTATGTGCTGAAACTTTACTTCTTCTGCTGTCTCAACCCATCGCAATATGCTTCATTCCTGGCATTGTTGCTGGCTTATCTGATGCCGGTGTTCGTCATGGCGATCCGCTGGAAGGCGGCCTTCGGCGATCACAGCCCCATGGGCATGGCGTTGACAAGTTTCCTGTTTCATCTGGTGTGCGCCACTTTTTTGGTCTTCTGCATCTGGATGGCATTTGACCCGCCGTTCAGCCCGCAGCATCTCAGTCTGGGAACACCGCTCCTGACCCTTTATTATCTCGGCGCATTGATTATCGGTTACTTCACTGGTTATTTTCTGCTCATTTTTGGCAACGCCCCCAGCGGCCGTTTGCAACTTTCCCAGCCGGAACCGTTTCATTTTTTGGATCCCTTCGTGGTCGTTGGCGTTTGGGTGCTCGCAGTGGCGGCAGTAGCCGGGCTGATTTATAGAAACACGCCTCAAATCCGCGCGGCAAATGATGATACCTTCCAAAAATACGCATCGTTCGCGGAGGAGAACCTGCCACGTTCGGGCGGCATTTTGTTGAGCGATGATCCGGTTCGTTTATTTCTGGTGGAAGCGGTGTTGGCGCGGGAAGGCCGGGCGAAGAATTTTTTGCCGCTCGCCACCCAGTCCCTGAACTGGCCGGCTTATCTCCGGTTCCTGCACAATAAATTCCCGCAAAAGTGGCCGAAACTGGTATCGGCGACGGACGAGAAATCGCTCAATCCGATTGGACTCATCGGCGCCTTGACCATGCTGTCCAAATCCAACGAGCTTTACTACCTGCATCCGAGCTTCGGCTACTATTTCGAGCAGTTCTATCAGGAGCCGCACGGCCTGGTTTACAAACTAAAACTACTGCCCGATGACACGCTGTTGCCACCGTTACCGGACAAAAATCAAATCGCTGAGAACCAGGCATTCTGGGCGCGGGTGGAAACGCAGGCGTTCGCTCCCATTAAACGCGCGGTCACACCGCCCGACCCCAATGCGCCGCGCAATTGGGGCCAGCAATTGCTGGATAAATTTCATGTGCCCCGCGAAGAAAATAAAAATGCCGTCCTGGCCGGAACCTTTTACTCGCGCAGCCTGAATTTCTGGGGTGTCCAGTTGCAGCGGGCCGGCGATCTTACCAACGCCGCCGCGTGTTTCAACCTGGCCGAGGAAGTCAATCCCGACAACTTCGTCGCGCAAGTCAATCTCCAGTTCAATCAAAGCCTTCGCGCCGGCAAAAGCGTGCCGCTGGACTTGTCCAAAACCACCAGTGACCAATTTGGCAAATATCGGGATTGGAACGGAGCCGTCAACGCCAACGGGCCTTTCGATGAACCGAGTTTTTGTTTTGTGGAGGGCATCAACCTGGCGATGCAAAATAAATACTTTCGCCAGGCGGTCGCGCCGTTCGCGCGCGTTCGGGAACTGGCCCCGGACAATCTCGCGGCGCGGCTCTGGCTCGGCCAGATTTACGTGATGTCCCGCCTGCCCGACCGCGCGCTCGAGGTGTTGCGTGATCCGCTCGAACAGCCGGAAAGATTTTCGCTCGCCAAAAACAATGCGACCGAACTGAACGTCACCGCCGCCGCCGCCGATTTTCAAAAAAACGACTTTGCGCGGGGAACGCATCTGCTCGAAACCGAAATTGCCCTCCATCCCGACGACACCAATCTGCTCAATGCCACCGTACAGGCCTATCTGAGCCACGGCCTGTTCACCAATGCGCTGGTCATCATTGACCGTCAACTGAAACTGGCGCCCAACGACCCGGACTGGCTTTTTAATCGGGGCAACGTTTCCTTACAACTCCAGGCCTACGATGACGCCATTGACGCTTTCACCCGCGTGCTCGCCACTCAAACGAACAATCCTTCGGTGCTCTTCAATCGCGCCCTGGCCCGCCTCAACAGCGGCAAGCTCGACGCCGCGGGCGCTGATTATAAAACATTGCAACAATCGTTCACCAACTCGTTTCGGGTCGCCTGGGGCCTCGGCGAAATCGCCTGGCGCCAGCACAATACGAACGAAGCGATTAGAAATTACAAACTTTATCTGGCCAACGCGGACACCAACACCGAGGAAGCCACCAACGTCATTCAACGGCTCCGCGAACTTAAAGGCCATTCACCCTGAAACGCGCCAATGCGCGTCACGCACATCATCACCCGGCTGATCGTCGGCGGTGCGCAGGAAAACACCGTCGCCTCCGTGCTCGGCCTGCGCCAAAAACCCGGCGTCGAAGTCCATTTGCTCTCCGGCCCGACGACCGGTCCCGAAGGCTCGCTCGAATCTGAATTAACGGACCTGCCGGATGTCCTCACGCGCGTGCCCGCGCTCGTCCGCCCGGTTCATCCGTTGAAAGACTGGCTCGCGCTGCGGCAGCTCGAAAAAATCCTGCGCCAACAAAAGCCTGACCTCGTCCACACCCACAGCGGCAAGGCGGGAATTCTCGGCCGGCTCGCGGCCCGGCGCGCGGGCGTGCCGGTGATTATCCACCACATTCACGGCCCTTCCTTCGGCCCGTTTCAAGGACTGCCGGCCAACTGGATTTTTACCGCCGCCGAACGTTACGCCGCCCGGGCTACCACGCATTTCGTCTGTTCCGCCCAGGCCATGACACGGCTCTACCTCGCCGCTGGAATCGGACGCCCGGAAATGTACACGCGCATTTTCAGCGGCTTCCCGTTGGAACCGTTTTTGAACGCGACGAATGATCCTGCGCTTCGGGCGCAACTCGGACTAAACAAAAACCATTTCGTCATCGGCAAAATTGCCCGGCTGTTCAAATTCAAAGGCCATGCCGATCTGCTCGCCGCGTTCCAACAAATCCTGCCGCAAACGCCGCACGCGCGGCTGCTGCTGGTTGGCGATGGCGCATTGCGGAATGAAATTGAAGATCAGGTCCGCGCGCTCGACCTCCAGGGCAAGGTCATCTTCACCGGCCTCGTGCCACCCGGCGAAGTGCCGCGTTATGTCGGCATCATGGACTGCCTCGCCCACCTGTCGTCGCGGGAAGCGCTGTCCCGCGCGCTGCCGCAGGCACTGGCAGCGGGCAAACCGGTAGTAGCTTATGACTTCGACGGCGCCGACGAAGTCTGTCTCGAAGGCGAAACCGGGTTTTTGGTCCGCACCGGCGACACGTCTGTCGTCGCCCAACGGCTGCTCCAGCTCGCCGGCGACGCGCCGTTGCGCGAGCGCCTCGGCCGCCGGGGACAACAATTTGTCCGCGAAAATTTTGCCGTCGAACAAATGGTGGACAAACTCTACCATCTCTACCTGAAACTGGCAGCCGATGTAACAATGACTAAACCATAATGACTAATGACTAAAAAATATCCCAATGTTCAAATGACGAATGGCACGCACTTTCGTCATTCGAGCTTTGTTATTCTTTCGTCATTCGGATTTGGTCATTAGTCATTCCAACCACATGGCCTTTCCCTTCAATTTTTTCCTCGCCGCCTTTGCCAGCGCGCTGCTGACCACGTTGCTCGCGTTGCCGCTTTGGCGCCGATGGTGCCTCCACTCCAATCTCGTGGATGACCCCGGCCAGCGCAAAATTCACAACATGCCCGTGCCGCTCGCCGGCGGACTCGCCGTGCTCACCGGCATGTTGCTGCCGCTGGCAGCCGGCGCAATTTTGATCAAGCTCGGCGTGAGCATCACCAGCCAGACGCACCTGATTGCGCACGGATTGAATCGCCGCGCGATCGAACTTGGCGTAATCGCATTCGGCGCGATTGTAATGGTTGCGCTGGGCTGGCTGGACGACAAACATGAACTGAAACCATTGCCGAAATTCATCGGGCAATTGTTCATCGCCGTGCTCGTGGCCGCCGCCTGCAAGCGCATCACGCTCTTCGTGCCCAGTGTCGCGTTCAGCTACGCCATCACCATTCTGTGGGTGCTCACGGTCGTCAATGCCTTCAATTTCATGGACAACATGAACGGCCTGTGCGCCGGGCTGGGCGCAATCGGCGCGTTCTTGTTCGCTATCATTGCCGCGGCCCGCGGGGAATACCTTGTTGCCACCACCGGATTTTTGATGTGCGGTGCGCTGGTCGGATTTTTGCCCTGGAATTTTCCGAACGCCCGAGCGTTCCTCGGCGACTCGGGCAGCCATCTCGTCGGTTACCTGCTCGCGGTGATGGCCATCCTGCCGCACTTTTACACGAAGCAAAACCCGCGTCCGCTGGCCGTGCTCTCGCCGTTGCTCGTGCTGGCCGTTCCCCTGGCCGACCTCGCGTGGGTCGTCATCCTGCGCACCCGCGCCGGCAAACCATTCTGGATTGGCGACACGAATCATTTGTCGCACCGGCTCGTCCGCACTGGCCTTAGCCGCACCCGCGCCGTGCTGCTCATCTGGCTGATTGCCGCCGCCATCGGCTCCATCGCCTGGTGGCTTTGATTGGCGGAGCGGCGCTACTTACACCGCCTCAAATAATTTCTTGTCGGAGGGGCGAGTTATCCGAGCCTCCATTTTCAGAGGCATTCGATGAGTCAGGGACTCGTATAACTCGCCCCTCCGATACATTTGAAACGGTCCCTGTTGCCCTGCTTTCGGTTTTCTTTCGTGTCTTTCGTGTCTTTCGTGGTTAAATTTTCCCCGTGAAATTGCTTTTCATCGGCGACATCGTGGGACAACCGGGCCGGCGCGCGGTTACAGAACTTGTTCCCAAACTCCGCCAACAGCATGCGCTCGACTTCGTCGTCGCCAATGGCGAAAACTCCGCCGGCGGCTCCGGCATCACGCCCAAAACCGCCGGGGAAATCTTCTCCGCCGGCGTGGACGTCATCACCACCGGCGACCATTTGTGGGACCAAAAAGAAGTCATGGAATTGCTCGCCAGCGAAAAACGCTTTCTGCGACCGCTGAATTATCCGCCCGGCACGCCCGGCCAGGGCAGCGCCATCTTTTCAATCCCAAATCCCAGAGCCAAGACCCAAAATCCCATTTTGATCGCGGTTTTGAACGCGCAAGGCCGCACGTTCATGCCGCCGCTGGAAAATCCGTTCCTTCTCGCCGCCGAGGAGGTAAAACGCCTGCGCGAACGGACGAAAATCATCTTCGTGGATTTTCATGCCGAGGCGACCTCGGAAAAAATTGCGTTCGCGCGGATGCTCGATGGCTTGGTGAGCGCGGTGGTGGGCACGCACACGCACGTGCAGACCGCCGACGAGCAGATTTTTCCCGGCGGCACGGCATATTTGACCGACGCCGGATTCACCGGCCCGCACGAAAGCGTTTTGGGCCGCGAAATCGAGCCCGTCCTCAAACGCTTCCTTACCGGCATGCCGCAGCGGTTTGAAGTGGCGAAAAACCGCGTGCTGCTCCACGGCGCAGTGATTGAAATTGATGACGCCAGCGGCAAGGCGGTGAAAATTCAGCGGGTCAGTGAATCCTTTGCATGAAAACACCGGCTCCGAAGGCGCCGCACACGGTTGCCTCTCTGCTGATACTCACGGCGGTCACCCTGGCCTGCCTTCTCCCATTCATTGGCAAGGCGTTTCACATTGACGATCCCCTCTTCATCTGGTGCGCCCGCCATATTCAATCCGATCCTTTTAATTTTTACGGGTTCAACCTGAACTGGGACGGGCACGAGGCTTCGATGGCGGCGGTGACACAAAATCCACCGTTGGCTGCTTACTACCTGGCACTGGTCGGTTCACTGCTCGGCTGGAGCGAGACCGCGCTGCATGCCGGCTTTCTCCTGCCCGCCCTTGCGCTGGTCCTCGGAACGTATTGCATGGGACGGAACTTCTGCTCCCAGCCATTGTGGGCGGCCCTGGCGACGGTTGCTGCCCCGGTGTTTCTTTTGTCAAGCACAAGCGTCATGTGTGACACGATGATGATGGCTTTTTGGGTGTGGTCGGTGTTTTTCTGGATGGAAGGTTTTAAAACCGGGAATCCGGTGAAGCTGGGCGTGGCTGCACTTCTCATCGCGGCCTGTAGTCTGACGAAGTACTTCGGGATATCCCTGATTCCGCTCCTGCTGGCCTACTCGTTGCTGGAACAGCGCCGAATCGGCCGCTGGCTGGTCTATCTTTGCCTGCCGGTGCTGGCGCTGGCATTCTACCAATGGTTGACCTACAGACTTTATGGGCGCGGATTGTTGCTGAATGCCCTTGCGTATGCCACCCAGTTGCGCGCAGGCGGTGAGTTGCCATCCAAGTTGCTGGCTGGTCTGGCTTTTGCCGGTGGCGGCATGGTCATGCTTTTGCCGGCAGCTCCCATTTTGTGGGACAGAAAGAAACTTGCGGCGGGTGTTTTTATGGTGGTCATGGTCGGATTAATCGTCTCGACCCTGGATAAATTAGGGGAGTTCCAGGTAATTAACGGAGGAAATGTGAACTGGCTCTTTGTCATCCAAATTTCGTTGTTGGTCACAGCCGGAACCAGTCTGGTTTTTCTCGTGGCAGCGGACTGGTTGAGGCAAAAAACGCCCACGTCAGCGCTGTTGGGTTTGTGGGTTGCAGGAACGTTTGTCTTTGCTTGTGCCGTGAATTGGACTGTCAGCGGTCGCAATATTTTGCCGATGATTCCGGCGGTTTCCTTGTTATTGATACGCCGGCTAGAGGCGCGGGATTTCTTTCGCGAGTGGAGGAGCACCCGGCTTCTGTTGGGGCCGCTGGGAGTGTCGTTGCTGATCGCCCTGCTGGTGGCGCGGGCAGATTATCGGTTGGCGGACTCGGCGCGCACTGCCGCTTCGTTTATGACTCAGAAATTGGGGGTGGCTCCCGGCGCCATATGGTTTGAGGGACACTGGGGGTTCCAGCACTACATGGAAAAGCTCGGGGCGAAGGCGCTTGACCGGCATGACCTGCATCTCTCTTCCAACGATCTGATTGTTGTGCCCACGCACAACAGCTACCTGTTTCCTCTCCCGGAAGATCAGGTTGAGCCCTGGTCTGAGCATGAATTTACGGCTTCGAAATGGCTGTCCACCATGAGTGCGGGTGCCGGCTACTATTCAGACGGATGGGGCCCTCTTCCTTACGTTTTTTGTCCGGCACCCGCCGAGCAATATGTGGTATTCCGTGTCAAGTGAGTCAAAGCCCCTTGCCTGATTGGTCTTGGAAATCGAGCCGGTACGCAAATGCTTCTTCGCCGGCATGCCGCAGCGGTTTGAAGTGGTAAAAAACCGCGTGCTGCTCCACGGCACAGTGATTGAAATTGATGACGCCAGCGGTAAAGCGCTGAAAATCCAGCGCGTGGCGGAAGCGTTTACTCAATAGCTTGAACTCAACATCATTGTACCTGCAATTGAGCCAACGACAGCGAGCGATGGAAGATGCCATGCCCCAAGCAAAAAAGGCGGTGCTTGAACCGCCATATCCGAGTTTGCCGGATATCCGAACAGCGTTAGAGTTGAACTAGGTTTGATTCCATTTTTTCCAAAACTGTCCACCCAATCGCAAAAGGACATCGGCGAGTTGTTCCTGCTAGTGCATTTTCAACCGAGCCGTTCGCGCCAGTAACCGGGACGGCGTTTCATGTGCATGATGGCCACAATCCAAATGCAGTCCGGCTTTTCCAGAAAAATGACGGCGTAGGGAAAGTCGCGGCTGAAATGCCTGCGGGCGGGTGGATCGAATTTGCAGAAGCGTACCGGATCGGCGCAGGCTTCGCGAAACAATCGTTCCATTTCGCGATAGAAACGAACGCCGAGTTCGGGGGAATTTCAGAACAATAACGAACCGCCCCGGCAAATTCCTCGTCAGCTTCGGGATGAAGCGAGAATTTCACAGCCCGGCGATTTTGCGCGCGCGCGCCAGTGATTCTTCCAGTGGAACGCCTTTGACTTTGCCTGATTCAATCTCGGCGATGCGCCGGTCGGTTTCGGTCTTCCAAGCCGCCGCCACGGACGGTTCGATGCCGCCGTGCCGCGCGACCATGATGCGGTCAACCAAATCCGACACGACTTCCGCCGGCATCTCGCGGGTTTCTTCGACAATCTCATCAAGCGTGATTGGCATGACCTAAATTTACCTTGATGCGAGACAGATTCAACTTGAAACTTCGGCGGGTTGTTTCCGGCGGAGCAGAATGTTTGACACGGATTCGTTTTGAATTAATGACCAAACCAGCACAATCGCTCTGTACTTATATTTTGTTCGCTGCGCTTGCCGCCTGTTGTGCCGGGACACAATTCGAGCCGTTGCCGCTGGAAGGACAGACGTTCATCCATGACCCGTCCACGATTGTCAAAGATGGCGATCGCTTTTACCTCTTCGGCACCGGGCCGGGCATCGGCGCCAAGTCGTCGCCGGATTTGATTCACTGGACGAACGGCGGGTCCGTTTTCCGCGCGCCGCCGGCGTGGACGACGACGTTGGTGCCTGCGTTCAAGGGTTACGCCTGGGCGCCGGATGTCGTGCGCGTAAACGGAAGGTATTTTCTGTATTACGCCGCGTCCACCTGGCAGACACCCGTCTCCGCCATTGGCCTCGCGACCAGTCCCACGCTCAATCCGGCGGCGACGAATTATTTTTGGACGGACGGCGGTCCGGTCATCACATCCACCAACGACAGTCCGTTCAACGCGATTGATCCGAGTGCGATGCTGGATGCGGATGGCCGGTTGTGGCTGGCGTTCGGCTCGTATTGGCGGGGAATTTTCCTCACGGAGCTCGATCCGCAAACCGGAAAACGCATCAGCACGAACTCGCCGCTGTTTCATCTCGCATGGAACGATTCCATCGAAGCCGCGTGCCTGACCCGCCACGGTCATTTTTATTATCTCTTTGTAAACTGGGGTCAATGTTGCCAGGGAACGAACAGCACCTACGAAGTGCGGGTTGGCCGCGCGGAAAAAATCACCGGCCCGTATCTCGACCGCGATGGAAAAATACTCACGGATGGCGGCGGCACGCCATTCTTGCAAAGCAGCGGACGATTCATCGGCCCCGGCCACATCGGCATCGTGGATGACGGAGACACCAACGGCCCGATGCGGTTCAGCTATCATTACTACGACGCTGACACGCAGGGCAAATCGCGTCTGGCGCTGGGGAAAATTGACTGGCCGGACGGCTGGCCGATCGCGGCGAATGATTCAGCCAAAGATTGGAAACTGGTCTGGCACGATGAATTCGACACGAACGGCCCGCCCAACCCGGCGAACTGGAATTACGAGCGCGGTTTCGTGCGCAACCAGGAATTGCAATGGTATCAGCCGGAAAATGCCTTTTGCACGAACGGCCTGCTCGTCATCGAGGCGCGCCCGGAACACAAACGCAATCCGCGGTTCATCGCGGGCAGCAGCGATTGGAAGACGAGCCGCGAATGGATTGAGTACACGTCCGCCAGCATCACGTCGCGCAACCGGCACGAATTCAAATACGGCAAGTTCGAGATGCGGGCGCGCATTGACACCCGGCTTGGCAGCTGGCCGGCGTTCTGGACCCTCGGGACGGACATCGAACACCTCGGCTGGCCGGTGTGCGGTGAGATTGACATCATGGAATTTTACACCGGCACCGTTCTCGCCAACTTCGGCTATGGGCTCGACGGAAAAACGAAATGGCTGGCGGTCAAAAAACCCGTCGCCGAGCCCGGCGGCGATGCGTGGTCGAAGGCATTTCACATCTGGACAATGGAATGGGACGAAAAGACAGTTGACCTGCGGCTCGACGGCAAACTGATGAACCAGCTTGACGTCGCCACCGCCGACCGTGCGGGCGGAGGC
The DNA here is from genome assembly GCA_963804345.1 of uncultured Verrucomicrobiae bacterium. Classification (GTDB taxonomy): domain Bacteria; phylum Verrucomicrobiota; class Verrucomicrobiia; order Limisphaerales; family UBA11358; genus UBA11358. Next base: position 87,821 of record CAWDPX010000012.1, read on the forward strand.
AATCCATTTCACAAACCGGTTTATCTCATCTTGAATCAGGCCATCGGTTCGACCGGCGGTGATCCGTCGCAGACAAAATTCCCCATCCGCTTCGAAGTTGACTGGGTGCGTGTCTATCAACGCAGCCAATAAAATCCGGCTTCAGCCGCGACGGTTGCACGCTTTTATTTTCCACCCGACTGGCTATTCTCCGCGCCAATGTTAAGGACGTTTCGCAAAGCCGAATATGCCGAATTGACGGCGCTGTTCTTCATCCAATCAATGGCCGTTGCCATCTGGATGGTGCCGTTGAGCATGGTTTTCGCCGCTCACGGCCTGCGCGGCCTCGCGCCCTACGCCTTTGCCGCCTCCGCCCTCGCGACCTTCATTTCGCCATTGATCTTCGGCGCGATGGCCGACCGCCATGCTTCCCCGGTGAAAGTGTTGCGCGGGTTGTCTGTGGCCAGCGCCGCCGCCATGACTCTTTTCGCCTGGAGCGTCAAACAAGGCTGGCCGCCGGGACTGGTGCTGGCGGTGGTCCAGATTTACGCGCTCTGTGCCGCGCCCACCGGAAGCATCATCACTGCCATCATTTTTTCGCGCCTGCGAAATTCCCAGCGCGAGTACGGCCCGGTTCGGGCCGGGGCAACCGTGGGCTGGATGGCTGGCTGCTGGCTGGTGAGCGCGCTGAATGCCGATGCTTCCACGCTGGCGGAATTCACCAGCGCGGCGACGTGGCTGTTGCTGGCGGCATTTACCTTTCTGTTGCCCAGCGTGCCCCCGCCAAAATCCACGGGGCACCCGACGCTGCTGCAACGACTCGGCTGGGACGCCTTCGTGCTGCTGAAAAACCACGATCATCGCGTGGTCTTCATCACCGTGGCCTTGTTCAGCATTCCGCTCGCGGCGTTTTATCCGTTCACGCCGCTCCACCTGCAAGCGCTCGGATTCAAACACGTCTCCGCCTGGATGACGCTGGCGCAAACGACGGAGCTGGTCGCCATGTTCGCGTTGGCCGGACTGTTTCTGCGCTGGCGGTTGAAATGGATCTTTGCCGCCGGACTGGGATTTGGTGTGCTGCGCTTCGCGTTATGCGCGCTCAATGGCCAGGCGTGGCTGCTGGCCGGCACCACCCTGCACGGTTTGTCCTTCACCTTGTATTTCATCACCGCCCAAATTTACATAGACGAACGGGTGGGTTCCGAATGGCGGGCGCGGGCGCAGGCGCTGATGACGCTCATGACCAACGGCGTGGGCAACCTCATCGGCTATCTCAGCACCGGCTGGTGGTTTGCCGTGTGCGCGCGTCCGGCCGGCACACAATGGTCATTATTCTGGGCCGTTTTGTCGGCGGCGGTGGGGGTGGTGCTGGTTTATTTTTTGGCGGCGTACCACGGCCAGAAAACGGGGCGGGCGGTCCCAGATCCTCACGATTTCAAGCAGACCATTCCTTCGCCATGACGTAATCGTCCATGACGAAACCGCCACCGATATCCGTGACCACAGATTCAACTGCGACAAAACCGTTTCTTTGGTAGGCCGTGATGGCTTTGGTGTTGCGCTTGTTCACGGAAAGAATCAACCGGCGCGCACCCCCGGCTTGGACTTCTCGTTCGACATGGCGCAACAGACGGCTGCCCAGCCCCTGACCGTGCATTTCCGGCAACAGGTAAAGCTTGTGCAATTTCATCACGCCCGGATCGGATGCCGGCCCGTAAGACGCAAAGCCGGCCGGTTTGCCATCCACCAGCAACTGGTCATAGCGAATGCCTTGGGAATGCATTTCTTCACGCAACACGTCGGGCGCATACATCCGCGCCAGATGACGCCGGCCAGTTTGTAAATGGCCGGCAGGTCGGCCTCGGTGGCCCTGACAATTACGCCACGGTTTGGCCGTGTCACGTTCAAGTTTTTTGTATTTCCGGCAGGTTCATCGCCAGGGTGAAAAATCAATGACTAATGACCAAGCACGAATGACGAAGGAATTCCCAATAACCCAATCCCAAACCAATCGCTGTGCCTTCGCTCTCATGGCTCATTTGAGCTTCGTCATTCTTTGGTCATTATGGTTTTGTCATTCGTCATTCTCGGCATCCTTAACCGGCACTGAATGGTCACAGGATCGCCATCTGCTTCCATTGAAAATGTCGGGGAACACATCACTTGCGCCCGCGAAATTCATCCATCAATTTCAGAATGCCTTCGCGGATTTCAAACAATTCCTTCCGCGCTTCGGAAATCATTTTCTCCGGCAGCAGTTTCTTCGGCGCAACCGCCTCCAGCTCCGACTGCGCCTGGTGCAGGTGGTCGAGCGCGCGTTTCAGGTAGGCAACGGTGAACGCGCCGTCGCGCGGCCCGCGGCCCCGGGCAATGCCATGCAACGCACCGGCAAGTTTCGCGCCGGTCGTGTGGAACTCGAAGATGAACTGCTGCAAATCTTCGTCTTCGGACTCCTTGAGGCCCAGTTCATCGCATTCGCGCCAGACCTTCATCGCGCTTTCATGACAGCGATGCTGGAGCGGATGCCGGATGTCACCGCGAGCAGTGCGAATCCAGTCTATCCCTTCGCGGTGCGGTTCCGGTTCGGGCAACGGTTCGTTCGCAGCTTCCTCACAAATACGGTTCATCTCCTCGACGGACATCAACTCGTCGTCATCCTCGCTCTCGTTCTCGCCCTCGGAAATCCAGCCCATTTCCTTCGCGATTTTCGCCTCAGCCTCGTCGGAATCACCGTATTTTTCCCGCAATTCCATGTATTTGTCCGTGCGGGCGTCGCATTCCTTCATGAACTTTTCGTAATCGTGCTCGTCCCATTCCGCCTCCGGGTCTTTCTGCCCGCGTTTCTGTTTTTCCAACGCCTCATTCAACTGCCGGGAGAACATTCCCCAGCCCGCCTCGGCGTCCTGAGCGCGCTGTTGCTCCTCGGCGGATGTCAACCGCCACTCCGGCGCGGAAATGTTCAGTTCAAAATTTGCGCTCTCAATGACGACCCGTCCGTTGCCCTCGCTGAACCATTCGAGATAAAGCGCGTTGGCCGTGCGCTCCGGCGGTTTCTCACCCCGATCCATCATCGCAAACGCCTCCGCGTCGGGAATCGTGAACACACGCACCTTTTGCGACGCCGAGAGGTTGCCGATTTTGCCGCGTTGAAGCGGATTGAACCCCGGTTTCTTGCGCATCGGAAAAGTCTTGGCGGGATTCTTGAATTTGAGCAGGCAACCTGCGAGGTCGGGACAGGCGTTGCCTTCCAGCTCGAGCTTCACCGGCTCATCGAGGCCCTCAAGCCAGAGTTTGCCACACACGCGACCCTTCACGCGGTTGTCAATCTCACCGCAAATCACGCTGTCCTGAATGCGCCAAGCCATGACCCCACTTTGCCAAAACCAGGTAAGATTGGAAAATATTTCCATCGCCCCCGTCAGGCTCATTTGTTAACAAACAACCATGTCCAAGCCGCCGATTGACCTGATTGATCCTTTCGACGACTGCGAATGGCTGCCCGCTCGCGATTGGCGTCTGCCCAAAGGACCATTTTGAAATTATGAACTTGAAAGACGAGGACCTGCCCGCGCTGCGCGAACTGGAATCGGCTGTCATCGCCGTCTGGATTCGCCAGCCCGACATGAGCGATTACGCGGCTGGACGCGCTTATGAAGCCGCCCATCAGACATACCGCTCCCGGCTGCGAAACCACGAACCCAAGCCACCCAACCTCGCCGGCATTGACGCCGAGACCTTTGGCGTGGTGCGGGATGTCTGCGAGAAACTGCTCGCCACCGGAGCCGAGCCGATGCAGGGCCTGCCGGAGGGCAACACCAAGCCGATTGTGATCGAGAAGCTGGTGGACTATTTGCGCGAACTACAGCGTTCCGTTGAACGGCACACCAAACTCGGCGGTCGCCAGGGATATCTGCAATTCGTCCGTGATCACCTCGGATAAGCCCGAAATCGAAGTTGATCGGAGCGCCGGCCTCCGGCCCGGCGCTTGAAATGTGATTTGGCGTTTTAGCGGGTGAATTCCCACCGGGCCAGCAGCTTTTCAATTTCAGCGTGGACCATTTCCCGCGCCTGCTGCCTGTCGCCGTATTGCATGAGGAGTTCGTCGTAGCGGGTGTGTTCGTGCCGGATGTGCGCGATGACCGCCAGCCGCAGGGCCTGCGGCTCAAAATCTTTCGCCGCCGCCGAGCGTCCGACGCGGCCTGAATGTTTCTGGCAGGTCCACGCCGCAATGCGCGCCGCCTCCTTGGGCGGACAACCCGGAAACAGCTCCTTCAGCTTTGCCGTGACCGCCGACTGGTATTCCAGGTCCTCGTTCTCGCGGCGTTCCGCCGCCCGTTCGCGTTGCCGGGAGCGGCGATCCTCGTCAGCCAGACACTCCTCCTCCGCACGGCGCAGCGCTTCGGCGGTGACGAGGATGCCCTGGCGTTCGTAGCGTTTGCGGGCGCGCGCCCATTGGACGACCACGGCGCGCAGCGGCGAATGCTTCGTAGCCCGGCGCGTGAGGGCCGTATTGCCGGCTGGGCAGATACTCCAGATGCGCCAGGTCGGCGCAGGTCATGCAGAGAGCTTTTTCGTTCTCCATCCGAATCCAGCGCCCCGACCCAGTTCCTCGCCGCACTCGGCGCATTTCGTGTCGCGGCGGATGATGAAGACGACAATGTCTTTTGATTTACCGGATGGAGCGTCCTGGGGTTCGGGATGTGTCCGGGTCATGATGATTTATCCTCCGCAACATTTCTTGTATTTTTTCCCGCTGCCACAGGGACATGGATCGTTGCGGCCAACCCGGGGTGGCGCGCGGTAAGGTTTGGGCGGCGGCGCGTCGAGTTGGCTGATGACTTTTTCCCGTTCGGCCTTCAACACCGGGTCATCTTGAAAACATTGCCACCAGGAAGTCTCGCGGGCCACATCGGTGATGGGCTGGCGCCGGCGGCGATATTGCTCCCACCAGCTTCCCCGCGGCCCGAGTTCAACTTCCTCCAATTCGTCCGGTTGCATGAAGCCGGATTCAATCAGTCCTTCGTCGTACGCACGCCGCAATTCTGGAAAAACAGGCAATGCTTCGATGTCAGCACAGGTGGCGGCGAGTTCGTTCCAGACATTGCCGGGTTCGCGTTCAAGCCCTTCGTGAGCCAGCCACAGAAAATATTCGGTGACGTCTTTGTGGGTCAGTTCTCGCCAGGCGGCAAGTGTCCCGAGCGCCTCGATGGCCTGGCCGCGACAGAATTCGTTCGCGTTCCGGTTCAGAATCAGCCCTTTGATGGATTCGAGGTCGCCGGCACAGACGGAAGCCAGAAAACGCGCGCCATCCTGCGTGACCGTGTCGCCGCCGAGGTCGAAGGCCCCCTCGCCGGACAGCGACAACCAGCGGATGAACAGCGGAAACGCGCGCGGTACGCGCCACTTCGCCAGCAGATAAGTCGCGAAGCTGAACAGCATTCCTTCCCCCGGCGGCGTGCCTGCCGGGTCGGAGATGCCGCGTTCGACCGCGCGCAGGAGCGGCTCGGTCAGCGCCGCCTGTTGCGCATCGGCGGCCATGAGCGCCTCGCGCGGCTGCTGGTCGCGCACGGTGGCGAGGTCGGCCAGGATTTGCGCGGGGGTCATCTCCCGCGGCGGCGGCAGCAGTTCGTGAGTGAATCGGTCGTGATGCTGCCAGAAGGGACAATGCGGACAGACGCCGCCCTTCGGGTAATCCACCCCTTCCTCGTGCGGACAGCCGATGATTCGCTCCGATGAAACAGTGTGCTTGACGCCCTGCTCCTGGAAGAACGCGCGCACGGCGGCGGTCGTCGCCGCGTCCCGCCGCACGTCCCCCGCCTGGGTGATCCAGCGATGCAACGGCCCCGGCTCCGCGCCGGGCGCATTCACAACGGCAGCCACCAGCTTTGTCGCAAGCGTGTTGTCCGGACCGTAGTAAGCAATGGTGCCGATGGGATAATCGCCCAGGTTCCGGCGCGGCAAAGCCGGCGCGTCCGCCCCGGCGGCGGGCGAAAAGAATTTCTGGTGAATGTCACTGGAAGTCTGGCCGTGCGACCTTGCCATGCAGGCGTCGCAGATAAATTCCTTTCCCCGGACCATGTAACCGTCCGTGCTCAACCGGATGATCACACCGCAATCACTGCAATAAGTCGGTTCGAACACCGGCGGATTGGCAAGCTTCTCAAAATTGTATTCGTTGGTGGCGTGATAAACGAACATTTCGAGCGGCATGGCTTCGCGGCACTTCGGGCAATCCTGCCAGCGTCCTTCGTGATGTTCGTTGTGGTGCAAACCGCAAATTGTGAACATCGTGTGGTTGCGGAAGCAACTGTTCCGCGCGTACGAAAACGGCACGTATTTGTCCGCGTCATCACAAATCCACTGGCCGCAGCACTCGGTCTTGGTGAGATTCTTCGTCTTGCCGCACAGGGCGCAGCGGGGTTTGACGGTTTTTGCATTGGGTGATTGGCTCATTTGGCTTTTCGATCAGGTTTGAAAATGACCAGCCCGGTGAAGCGGCGGCGCTTGTCGAATTGCAGCATCACGGGAAATTTCTTCAAAAACTTGTGCGGGAGTTCCCAGACGAAATGGCTGTAAGGCGGCATCTCGCCGCGCCGGTGCTTGCGCAATTCCACCGTGACCAGATGCGAATCGAAGCGAACATCTATCCCGCCCTCTTCCAACCGCACCAGCCGATCCGCCGCAATCGTCCAATCGTGCTTGCGAAACCAGCGCGGGCCGCTGCGATGCGGGTTCAACACCTCGACGTTCAATTTCGCGCCATGGAAATCAACCGTGTCATTGACCACTGTCGCCGCCTGACGGTTTGGGAACGTGCGTTTCGAGTTCGGCAGAGCGTGGCGGCCAACCGTCTTCTTTCCGTCGCGCGGCAGCAACAGCCATTGCTCCTTTGTCCCGCGAATCAGTCCGCACACCTTGCAAACCGATTGGCCGTCACGAAGTTTGCGCCAGCCGCCGCGATGCGAACATTGCAGTGCGAGAAACTCCCACGCCAGCCCAAGCTGCTGATAAATCTCCGCCAACCGCCGCGCTTCCGCCGTATCCCGCTTCAATGCCGGATGCCGCGCCACAAAATCCATGTTGCGAAACAGGCGGCGCAGGCCGCGCTTGAGGCTGACGTCTGTGGACTTGCTGTTCACGCCGAAACCGTATCAAACACGCCGGCGCGGATAAATGCCAAAACAATCTTCAACCGCTGATTTTTTTAACGCAAAGACGCAAAGATACAAAGGCGCAAAGAGTTTAACCGCAGATGAGCGCGGATGAACGCGGATTCTTTTCCTCACCATGCTTTCCAGCGACCCGGAAATCGAACGGATGGCGGACATATACCTGGCTCGCGGCGTCATCCCCGCCAGGAAACGCGAGGATGCCCTGCACGTTGCGCATGCAACTGTTCGCGGATTGGATATATTGTTGTCATGGAACTTCAAACATCTGGCGAACGTCCGTCGCGAAGGATTGATCGCAGCGATCAATCAGGCGGAAGGCTACGGGCACACATTGCGGCTGCTCTCGCCGCTCGAGGTGGAAGATGAAAACCAAACCTGAACCAAAAGAAGAATTTGTGCCGGCGGCTCTACAGCAGGTCTGGGACTGGAAAGACGCCATTTACCGGGAAACGAAGCATCTGCCGACGCGTGAGGCCTTGCGGGAGATACTGCGACAGGCACACGAAGCAGCCCAGGCGCATGGCTTCGCCGCGTCTGAACCGGCGGCCAGGCTGGCGGAAACACCACCACCTTATGGCGGCAAGAAGAAATGAATCTCTCCGCGTCCTTTCACGCAGAGAGAAAATTCTTCGTTGCCTTGGTTAGCTTCTGTTGAATTTTGCTGCCGGGGCTGCGGAAAACGCATTGCCGGAAACTGCCCTTCGGCGTAATCTCGTTGCGTCACGAAACCGAAACAAGCGGAACGCCGATCTCCGAATCGGCCCGCTGCGGTTTCGGAAAAAACCAAAACGACCAGAACCAAAATTTAACCAAAATCATTTCGCGTAGCTTCGGCTGCTAGCCCACAACAGCTACAAATTCGCCAATCACCTTCAATTCAGCAGCGTCATCTCGGTGCAGGACGATCTCTTTAAAACCGCTTTCACGCGAATCAGGCCTTAATATGATACGTTCATGCACCCACGAATCTTCAAAGGCGATTTTCTTACTGTCGTAAATCTTTACGGTAAACTGCCCGCTATCCGGGTCTTGAATCTTGCGATGCTGCACCAGAACGACCCTGCCCTGCCGACTGCCTTCCGGTGACGCTTTGAAAACGCACCACGACCCGTTTGGAATCCTGTTGTTCATCGATTCACCCACTACTTTCGCCAGGAAAAACCCCTTCTTTGCTACAAACGGCTCCGGCAACTCAGCCCACTTACATTCGTCAATCCATTGTTCCCCGCTGAAAGCTCCTGCTGCGATCTCTAAATCGAAGATGGGAACGGCGTTTACAAAACGTTCCAATTCGTGTTCATCCAAAATACGGAAAGGCAAAGGCGGAACCAACTCTTTGACAGGTGCGACTTCGCTCACAGTTGCGTCGCGCTCGATACGGCTTCGAAAGAAATTTTCCGTTTCCTTGTCGACGAAATAAACGTAGCAGCCTTTCATTGCGCGGGAAAAAAGAACTCGATAGGTGTTCTTCACAAGTTCCGAAAAATTATCTTTTGATCTTTTGACCACCGTATCAAATGAATTCTCCCGCTGACCAACCCAACCTTTTCCAGGACGGTAAACCAAGTCTGGCCCAAAAATGACACCGGCGTAGTCGAACTCAAAACCTTGTGCCGTGTAAACGCAGCCAACTTGTTCCACTCCGCGTGCATCGTGAGCCCACAGTGTCGCCTTGGGTATTCCTCGCTTTACACGACCAGCACCGGGTTTCGCATTCCAAGGGCGCTTAAAATCTCCGACGACTACATCATCAACCAAACCACCGTCCTGCAATGGGTCAGACCAGTCCCAACAAAAACCTGCCATCAGGCGAGCCGAGTTTCCGGCTTCGAGTTTACTGCGAACGATTTTGTCCAATGCTTGCGGTGAATCGACAATCCCGAATTCGAATTTATCATTCGCATTCCACAACACGTTAGCTGTCCTCTCGATTTGAAGAGTGTTTTCAATCCAGTTCACAAAGCCAGCCGATCCAGCGCATCGGAATTGCGCTTCTAGTTTGTAGTCGAAAAGCTTTGCCCCTTGAGCTTTCGCCGCCTCTGTGATGACTGTCGCTGAACCAATCTCCCCAGGACGAACCACTTGACGATCATCGACGAAGAACACAAGCACCTTGCCCGCATGGAAAAGCTCCTCAATTTGTGAGCGGTTTGAACGACGCGCCGCCCTGGTAAAACGATTGTTGCTGGTTTCCCGGATTCTATGAGCTTCATCGCACAACAGAACATCATGCTCATTGAAATCTGACTGCATATAACTGTTGAAATAGTTGACTTGCGCATCGGCTCTATCGCCGACGATTTTCCGCAGGGTTTCTGTAAATGCTTTTGAGCCTGTAACGTATTGTGCGCTCACCCCCTCACGAGCGAGTGCGGATAAAAGATTGAGTGCGATAACGGATTTTCCAGTGCCCGGACCACCACGAATAATAATTGCTGCTTTCTTCTGCAATTTAATTCCTTCCCGCGCGGTTGCGAGCACCCGCTCAAATGCGACCAACTGCTCGTCAAGCAACACATATTCAGGTTTGCCGTCCAATACTTTCCCGACATGGTCGAGAAGCTTTTTGCTTGGACGGAATTTACCTTCGAGAATCCGGCGGAGCGCGTGTTGGTCATCGCCCTTGACCAAAAACTCACGCAGAAAACCTGTCAGCTTTGTGACATCGTCTCCAGTGAATAGTGGACATTCCTTGATATATGGCGCGTATTGTAGAGCGAACAAAGCGTCGCCGTCTTTCGGTGTGTAATTATGCAGGTACGAACAAGCTCGCAGGCCGATGGGAGATTCGCCTTCATAAAACGCGGGCTGATAATCGGCGAGATAGCGGCGGTATTGGCCAACTTGAACCGAGGGGTGAAGAACATCGCGATTGTTGCCTCCAACAAATGTGACAATTCGTTCGGCGTCGCCTTCTTCGCACTTTTCCCACTGCTTCAATTCGATAATTGCTGCTTGATCGTTGAGCAAGTTGTCACGACCAGTGAGTAGACAGTCCAACCGTTTTGACGTGAGAGGAAGCTCATATTCCAGCAATACACCATGCCCTTTGAATTCTCCATCTTGGAAAACCTGTGACAGAGCGCGAAGCGAATTTCGCCAAGAACTGACTTCACCTGGCGAAGGCTTATACCGGAATTCTTCGAAGAAAGCAGTCTTCAGCTTGTCCGCAATCCGGTTATGAACCGAGTCGGCAATAAATTCCTCACTCGAACCAGCGTAGAGTCTCATCACTTGCCTCCTTGTGCTTGGTATATTTGCAGCGCAGTTAGAAATGGGTCGTTTAAGTCCATTCCCACTTCATGTTCGGGAGCTACTCGCTTGAAGCCTGCAAACATGAGGCACATCAGGTGCAGGCCGGAAAACTTCCGGTCGGGCAGCGCGCGGAGTTCGTATTTCTCGTCTGGCGCGGCGTAGTCGAGTCCGTTCCGGCCCAGCAGTGCGATTTCAAACGCGACCGTGCGTACCTGCTCCGGCGTCATCGCATCGAACCGCTTGAAGGCGTCGAGAAAGTAGAAAACCGCCGCCGGTTGCTTGGCCGTGAGCAAAGCCGGATTGGTAGTGCCTTCCTTGAGCGGTTCTGCCGTCGCCTCGTGATGACCGGGGTCGGGCCGCCATTCATACCAATCGCGAAGCCCGGTCATGTCAGCAAACTCGTCCACCAGCCGATATTCGTCGCCCGGCCCAAGATTCTTGGCGCGTTCCTGCCAGAGTTTCCAGAGCTTTTGCGACAGACCGAATGTTTCTTCCCGGCGATACGGCGCGGCGAATTCCGAAGCACCGCGAAACAAATCATCCAGGAAGATCGCGTAAGCTCCATTCAGCGCGAGGCTCGCGAGCAGGATTTTTCGGGGCGTGAGCTGGCGGACTTCCGGCTTGCTGCTGGTATGCCACGCTTCGTTCGCCATGATCCGGAGGGAAAGGAATTGCGCGGGCTGGAGCAGCTTGAACGTGTCGCGCAGGTGCCGCTCAATCAGCATGTCGAGCGGGCAGTTGAACAGGAATTCGCAGAGTCCGTTGACCAGCGTCAGCGTCAGCCCGGTGATCTTCTGTTCGGAGTATCCGGCCTTTTCCCACTTGCGGATGTCGCCCGCGAACGACCGGATGGCCGTGTCCCGTGTCTTGGCGGTGGTGGCGAAGAAAAGGTTTTTGCCAACCTTGCGCGCCTCGGATTCGAGCTTAAGATGGGTCAGTTCGTGGCTCTGTAGATGATTGACTAATGGGGGGGTAACCCGTTCTAATCTTCACGAGGTGGAAGTCACGATTGTGTTTCCATGCCATCTGAATGGTCGCGCCGATCTTGCTTTCAAAGTTCTCTTCCTGAATCCGGATTGGATAGCCGGACAGGGTTTCCATCCCGGCTTTGTAATTCTGGACGAGCTTGAAAGTTTCCGATTCGTTGCGCCGGGCCAGATCAACCTGCAACTTGCCGAAGAGCTGACGGGCGCCGTCGTAAACCGGTTTTGACCGCGCATCTTGCATTTTTGCGTGGGCAAAAAGCCTTTCGAGTGTGGCGAGCGATTTGTCCGGCTGCTGCAGGTCGTGATAAACAATGGCTTCGCCGTAGTAGGCGTTGGCAAATTCAGGATTGGATTGTATCGCGTGCTCGAAAAGTGAAATGGCTTCGTCAGTCTTGCCACGCTCGAAAGTCACGGAGGCCAGGCTGTTCAATGCCCAGGCATCATTTGGCGCGATTTCGAGTGCTTTGCGCAGAAACTTTTCTCCCGTCTCTTTGTCTGACTTTTCCCGGATGTAAAGATTGGCCAGCACAACCCAACTCCACGCATCTCCCGGATCGAGCCGGAGAACCTCAATCAAATGATTCGTCGCATTGTCAACGTCGCCAGTCTCGACATAAGCCATCGCCAGGTCGCGGCGTGCCTTGTGCAGCGAAGGTTGCAATTCCAAGGCGCGCTTGAGAATGCCAATGGCCTTTTCGTAGTGGCCCTCGGCAGCGCGTTTTCCTGCGCGTTCGGCGAGCCGGGCGGCTTCCGCCTGGGCAGCCGTCGATTCTTCAGGATATTGAATCACCACCTCGTCGCCTTCGACCGTCACCAGCACGGGTTGCGGGAGAAAACCAAACTGCTTCAACACGAGCGGAGTGATGGCAGCCAGGTCGGTTGCATTTGTGGGCGGTGTCTTTCCCTCGAATTCAAAAAGGGCGGCGATTTTTAACCGCATGGTCCGGATTTGACTCACCCGCCGACTCCCTTCATCAAATCGGAGGGGGTGATGCCCAAAGCTTTGGCGATCACGATGACGTTCTTGATGCCGGGATTGCGGACGCCGCGTTCGATGTCGCTGAGGTAAGTGCGGTCGAGGTCGGCCTTTTCGGCGAGGGCTTCCTGGGAAAGCCCTTTGGCACGGCGGTGTCTGGCCACGCCCTGGCCAAATGAGCAAAGGATGGGATCACGCTTTCGCATGACGTGTATTTCACACCGTTGTCGGAAATGAGTCTATCGGTGATAAGTGACAATTTTGTGTTCGCGTATTTGGCGTGGTTCACGGTTTCCAATTAAATTGAGACAAACTGGAAGCACTGTCCTGCGTTATCAGCGTCCATCCGCCGTCGCTTCGCTTTGGCGCGGCAGGTCAGCGTTCATCCGCGGTCAAAAATCTTTGCAGCCCGGTTGGAAATTCTTTGCGCCCGCTGTACTACTATCCATGAAAGTTTTGTTTTCCTGCGCAAATTGTTCGAGCGGCGTAGTGGCACGGGCATCTTGCCCGTGCGTTTCAATCAAGCCGACATTTTCGGAAACTCACGGGCGGGACGCCCGTGCCACTATTTTGGTTGCGGCTTCGCTGCGCTGTGTTCTCTGCGGTTAAAAAAAGAATCTGCGTCCGGCGGGCCGTGCTGATTTGGAAATCGGCGCTCCAATTTGAATCAGAGACAGGCTGGAAGCGTCCGCCTTCATATCATTTCGGCGCGACAAGCTGTCCTACGGCATTGTCCGGGCGAGCAACAAGCCAAGGCTTGGGAAATTATTGGGATGGTTTACCCAGGGCGGCACTGCGTTTGCCCTGGGCTATCATCTGTCGGGCTTTCAGCCCTTCAATTCGTGCAAATTCGTGTAATTCGTGTCTCACAACCCCAGTTTCTTGAACCGGTTCTTCACTTCCTTGAAATGGAATTCGAGCGAGCAGAGCTTTTCCAGTTCGCCCGGCTTGAAATGTTTCGCCACAGCGGGGTCGGCTTTCAGAACTTCCACGAAATTGGCGTCGTCGCGGCCGGCGTGCTTCACCTCCCACGTCTTCATCGCCGCGTCCTGAACCAGCTTGTAGGCGGCTTCGCGCGTCAGGCCTTTTTTGATGAGCGCCAGCAAAATGGTTTGCGAATTCCACATGCCGAGGCTCAGACCGAGATTTTTCTTCATGTTCTCCGGATAAACATTGAGTCCGTCCATCAGGCGCGTCAGCAGGCCGAACATGTAGTCGAGCAGCGTGCAGGAGTCGGGGAAGATGATGCGCTCGACGCTGCTGTGGCTGATGTCGCGCTCGTGCCAGAGGGCGACGTTTTCCAGCGCGGCAAAGGCGTTGCCGCGGAGCACGCGGGCGAGGCCGGTGAGGCGTTCCCAGGTGATGGGATTGCGCTTGTGCGGCATGGCGCTGCTGCCTTTCTGGCCCTTGGCGAAGGGTTCCTCGGTTTCCAGCACCTCGGTGCGCTGCAGGTGGCGGAATTCAACGGCCCAACGCTCGATGCTCGCGCCGACAAGGGCCAGCGTGGTTTGAAATTCGGCATGGATGTCGCGCTGGACGACCTGGGTGGCAATCGGCGCGGGCCGCAGGCCGAGTTGCTGGCACACGGCGGCCTCAACTTTCGGAGACAGGTGTGCGCTGGTGCCGACCGCGCCGGAAAGTTTGCCAACGGCGGCAACTTCACGGGCGCGTTCGAGGCGTTCGAGAGAGCGCCCAAATTCGTCGTGCATGAGCGCGAGCTTGAGGCCGAAGGTGGTCGGTTCGCCGTGGATGCCGTGGCTGCGGCCAATGCAGGGCATGAACTGGGTTTCCCGCGCCCGCCGCGCAATGATTTTGCGCAGCGCCTTCACATCGGCGATGAGAATGTCGGCGCTCTGAACCATCTGCACGGCGCAGGTGGTGTCACCCACGTCGCTGCTGGTCAGGCCGAAATGGAACCAGCGGCTGGCGGGGCCTTTGATTTTTTCGGCAACGGCGGTGGTGAAGGCGATGACGTCGTGATTAAGGACTTTCTCCAGTTCCTTTTGCCGCGCAACGAGGCCGGGCAGGTCGGCGAACCATTTGTCGGCGCCGGCCTTGATTTTGGCGAAGTCGGCAGCAGGCACGATGCCCTGCTGGACGAGCGCCTCGCTGGCAAGGAGTTCGATCTGGAGCCAGATGCGGAGCTTGTTTTCGTCCGTCCAGATGGCCCGCATTTCCGGGCGTGAGTAGCGCGTGATCATGCGGCGAGGGTAAAAAGCCGGGCGGCGGGTGTCGAGTATTTGTAGCGGCGCTCTATGAGCGACGGAAAAGTCAGCGACGGTCATAGACCGCCGCTACAGGTCAGTGTTTCGCCATTCGCTCGCGGGCTTTTTCGAGGATTTCGCGTTCGCGCGCCGTCAGGCTTTGAATGCCTTGCCGGGAAATTTTGTCGAGAATGGGGTCCACCTCGCTTTTCACAAATTCGTCGTTGGACAAATCCCCGTCCGGTTTGTTCGCCGCCGAGCGCCAGAGAGAACTTTTGCCGACCCAGCCGGAGATGAATTCGCCGGGCACGGCACTGCTCGAAGGGAAGCCCGATTGTATCCAGCGGCCCTGGACGAACTGGCGGATAAAAACCACGCCCGTCAGCATCCCGCCCAGATGCGCGGCGTTGGCGACATGGCCGAGGGGAAACACGATGAGAGCCAAGGTGATCACCACCGACCACATCAGCAGCATTTTTGCGCTTAACCGGATTGGCAAAACGAAAAACAGCAGCAGCATCAATTCGCGCTCCGGGAACAAAACCGCAAACGCCGCGATCAGCCCAAACCCGCCCGCCGACGCGCCGACGACCGGGCCGCCAAAAAGACCGGGCCAAAGCGAGGCCGCCAGCACCTGAAAAATTCCGCCGACCACCCCGCTGCTCAGATACAGAGTCAGGAATTTTTTCCACCCGAGTGTTTCTTCAATGGCGCGGCCGAAGACATAAATCGCCCAGCAGTTGACCACCAAATGTAACAGGCCGGCATGCATGAACTGGAAGGTGAACAACTGCCATACAAAGCCGTGTTTCAACCCTTCAACGCTCAATGCAAAATAATTGTCCTCGATGAACAAACTGCGGGAATGACCGGAAACCATCAGTTCGAACACAAAGACAATCGCATTGACCACCAGCAGCACCACGGTCAACGATAGGTGCGGCAGGTATGCCGGCTGGCGCATGTAATCACGATCTTCAAGCATAACCAAGCAAACTAGTCGCTGAACGGCTATTTTTCAACGGACTTTTACAAAGCGCCGCCACACGCTGTAGTGGCAGGCATCTTGCCTGCCGTATCCGGCGGCATCTTGCCGCCCGGGTCACAAGACCACCCGGCTGGAAGCCGGGTAATACGGCAGCCAAGATGGCTGCCGCTACAGTGGCATGTCCGGTTGCACCCGCCTCCGCCACCGTCTTCGCGGGCGGATTGCCCGTCAGAAACCCAAAAGCCTTATTTGACCGCTGGTCCGGATTTCGGGGGCATGCTCCTGGCGAAGACAAATTGCAATCCGCGCGTATAACATTCCGCATTCACACCAGCATGGCCCGCATTGCTGACCGGCGCGCAAGAAAAATCCAAATTCTTCAGATTTTTTTCGGCAAGTTTTTTTGCGAAAACCGACCATTCTGAAGAACCTTCCAAACCGCCCCATGCCAGATAGGCGCGTGTGTTGTGTTTTATCCCGTCTTGCGGGAATTTGTCTAAAATCGAATCCATTACATGATTGTCCCAGCCAAGGGATGGGCTTGAGCCAATGTAACCCTCAAACAAGTCGGGCTGAGACAGCAACGTATAATAAACAAAAAGCGAGCTGGTCGAACCGCCGGTAACTGTTCGATGCTGATTGGCTTTATAGTGCGACTCAATGAACGGAAATAGATTCTTGCGCAGAAAATCCTGGAATTGATCAGCGTGACCAGAATTGGGGGAATTTTTAATTGTCGTGGGTGTTAAATCATGATCGCGCAGCGCGTACAAATTTCCATTGGTTGTTTTCCAGCCAATTCCCACCAAAATAACATCAGGCATATCACCATCGTAATTAACTGCACCGGCGACAGCACGTATCAGAGGGAACTGCCATTGGGCATCGAGCACGCAAACCACTGGAAAAGTTTTGCCGGCGGGGGCGGAGGCGTAATTTCCGGGTAGAGACACCACGATATCGTAGGTGTTTCCGGTTTCCGGCGAGGCCAGCGAAAATGTTTCCGTGCCGTCCAACTGATAGGGCGTGGCGACTGGTTTCACGGCAGCCGGGACTTCAGATGGGGCTGGCGAGGGAGCATGGTTTTTTTCAGTTTCGACAGTTGTTTGGCTGTGACCCAACAGCAGTATTCCTGCAAGTGCTGAACAGATAATTTCGGCCTTCATAACCGTTTGCAATAATTGTCTGATTAAATAAGTTTGATTTGCCACCCGCTTACCCGCGCAGCGTCAAGTAAATGAGGCCTCACGAAAAGCAAATTCTTATCAGTCAAAGCGGGAAACTAATCAGCCGTAGCAACTGTTCGCGAGTGGTCTGCACCTTATTCCTCCTTGTTGCCGTCCTCGTCCTCGATTCCTGCTGGAATTACGAGGATGCTGCGGAGGAGGATTTGATTTGCCCATCCACCAATTCCATCACCCGTTCTGCGTGCGCTGCAACCCGGGCGTCGTGCGTGGCAACAATGAGCGTGGTCTTGTTTTCGGTGCGAAGGTTTTTGAGAAGCTCAATTATTGCCTCGCCGGTGTGCGAATCGAGATTGCCGGTCGGTTCGTCGGCCAGCAACAATTCCGGTTCGTTGATGAGCGCGCGGGCAATGGCCACGCGCTGCTGCTCGCCGCCGGAAAGCTCGTAGGGTTTGTGCTCCATGCGGTCCTTGAGGCCGACCCGAGCGAGCAGGTCGCGACCGCGCGCCCCGGCTTGCACCGCGGGCACGCGCGCCACCCGTGCCGGCAGGCAGACGTTCTCCAGCGCGTCAAGTTCCGGCAGGAGATAATACGATTGAAAAACGAAGCCGACGCGGTGGCGTCGGAAATGGGCCAGTTCGATTTGCGAAAGCGCGGCCAGATTCTGGCCGGCGAAATGAATTTCACCCGCGTTCGGCGCGTCGAGACCGCCGATGAGATGCAGCAAGGTGCTTTTGCCCGCGCCGGACGCGCCGCGCAAGGCGAGGAATTCGCCGCGCGCCACGTCGAGATTGACGCCGCGCAGCACTTCGAGCGCGCGTTTGCCGAGCGTATAGGTCCGGGTGAGACCACGGGCGGAAAGGAGTGGCTCGTTCATGGCAGACCTCCATTGGAACGGAAGAAAACATTCAACGTCCAACATTCAACATTCAATGTCGAATGGGCTGCGGAATCACGCCTCATTGGATGTTCAGCGTTGGATGTGGAATGTTGGATGTTTTCCAAAAATTTACTCATGACGCAACGCCTCCACGGTGTTCATTTTACTGGCGTGACGGGCGGGGAGAATCGCCGCCAGGAGGCAGATGACCAGGGAGCCTCCGCAAATAATCACGATGTCCGAGGGAATAATCAGCGCCGGCAATTCACTGAAACCGTAGATGGAAGCCGGGAACAATTCAAAACCCGTCAACCGATCCATCACATGCAGAAAATCATTGCGAATGTACAAGGCGAACAACCCCAGACCGAGGCCGCAGGCGACGCCAAAGACGCTGACGATGACGCTTTGAATGACGAAAACAAACATGACTTGGTTGTGGGTGGCTCCCACCGCCTTCATCAGGCCGATTTCACTGGTCTTCATCACCACGAACGTGATCAGGGTGCAGGTGATGCCAAAGGCGGCAACCACGACAATGAAGAACATGATGTACATCATCACCTTTTTCTCCACCAGGATGGCGTTGAGCATGGTGGAGTTCTGTTCCATCCAGGTGCTCGCCGCGAATTCAGGACCGAGGGTTTGTTCCAATTGCCTTTTTACCTCCGCCGCCTGGTAAGGGTCCCTCAACATCACCTCCAGCACATGCACGGAATCGCCCAGATTGTACAAATCCTGCGCGTTCTCCAGCGACGTGACGATGAACAGGGTGTTGAATTCGTAGTAGCCCACATCAAAGATGCCGCGCACCTCGTAATCCTCCGGCAAAATGGCCTCCTCGTTTTCCTGGCCGCGGTTTTTGCGCATCTGCTCCAAATCATGCGGCGAAGAAATGGATAACCGGTCGCCGACGTGAAGCCCCAGATTACGAGCAAACCCGCTGCCGACAACCACGCCATGACCGCTCAAATCAAATTTCCCCTCCACGATGCTCTGCGGCAGGACGCTGACGCTGCCTTCGGCCTGTGGATCCACGCCACGCAAAATGGGCGCATCCGCCTGGGACGGCTTGTTGGTTTCCTCCTGCGTTTCCACCAACACCTTGCCTATCACCAGCGGCGAGACGCCACGAACATTCTTGTTGGATGCGATAATGCCCGCCACCCGGGCGTAGTCCGGCATCGGCCGGCCGTTGCTGTTGCCGACGTCGATATGCGCATTGAAACCGAGGATTTTTTCACGCAGGTCGTGGTCGAAGCCGCTCATGACGCTGATGACGATGATGAGCACCGCGACGCCGAGGGCGACGCCGATGATGGAGATGAGCGTGATGATGGAAACGAATGTCCGTTTGGGCCGCAGGTAGCGCAGGGCCAGCAGGAGTTCAAACGGTAATCGAGACATTCATCACAGGCTAAAGGTGTGCCGAGCGGGTGTCAATTTTTGGCTCGCACGAATGTCCGAGATGGTAAGCGAGAGCTATGGAGAGACGGCGACCAGTCCTATCCGACCGGCCAAAGTGGATTGGCGCGTGTCAAAGGTGCAAAATTCCGTCGTGCCGATAAGTTTGGCGGCGGCGACATGCAGAACGTCCAGCGTGCGGCAACCGACAACCGGGGTGTGGTTAAGGGCATACGTTTCCGCATCCACCAGAACGCGGTGCCACAAACCGCCTCGCCCCACTAACAAGCCAGCGGCACAATCGTTTTCCACTTCCTGCCATGCGGCTTGTATCTCCGCGAGGTTGAGCCGTTGCTGAAACAAGGCGAGACTCAATGCGTTGCGCAATTCGAGACGGTGGAGCGCGGTAAAAGGCAGAGGTGCAGGGTTGGCCTGACGCCATGCATCGGCCCGGATCGAATTGGCGTCGGTGGCTTAAAGCGAAAACAGCAAGCTGGTGTCAGCGTAGGTTTTCACCAGGATTCTTCCGCGCGAGCCGCCAGAACCATGTTCGGCAGAACCTTGCTCCCGAAAATTCGGCGGCGGCGGGCGGAATAATCAGGCAGCGGCGGAGTCCGTGCGCCATTATCGCCGGAACTTTTGCCTTCGGCGGGGCTGACAGTGCCTTCCTGCAAATCTTCCAGCAGCCAACGGGCGACTTCCCACCGTTCTTGCGGGGGCATTTGCCGTAGCGCCTTCTCAATTTCCAGAACACTGTTCATGGATTCAAGCATACCAGAAACGTCCGCTTTTGCGAGAACATTTTTGGCAATCCACCAAAACGACGGAAGCTTCTGATGGCTTTAACTATTCGGGTAAAGGCGCATCCGCCCTCGACCGAAAACGTCGCCAAAGTTTTGCTGCCGCTTTTGTCGAATCGGGCACAAACGGATTTCCGCGACCGATTGGTAATTGTTTCCACGAATCGCGCGCGCTGGATTCGCACGACGGAACCCCGATAATTAGTTCACGGCGAACGGATGCGGTAGAGACGGGCGGGATAATTCGTCCACTGCGGATCGCTGAAATAGATTGAACCATTGGTGAGCTTGCAGGTTTGCAGCGGCATCCACCCCGAGTTGGCCAAGTTCGTGCAAGCCTCCACCACAATCGGAATGTTCGTGGTGCCGGTGATGTTGAACCCGAATTTATTAGTCCACACACCAAAACTTGCATCACTGGTCTGCGTCTGCGGATTCCATAACACTGGCGTTAGACCGGCAATACCATTAGTCCAACCCGTAGCGCCCGGCAAGTAATAGACTGTATGTGGAGACGGTTCGAATACTCGTGAACCAAAGCTGGGGGCGTTACCCTTAAAAAAAACGTTAGTCAGGTAAAGGCTGTGATAAAAAGCGTCATTTCCGATGTTGGTGACACTCGCGGGAATGGTTACGCTGTTCAGGCTGGAGCATGCGGAGAAGACAGAGGACCCGATGCTGGTAACACTGCTGGGAATCGTGATGCTGGTTAGCTTACTACAGCCACTGAATGTCCCGTCCCCAAGCTTGGTGACTCTGTTAGGGATCGTGACGCTGGTCAGGCTGGAGCAGCTGTTGAACGCATTGTTTCCGATGTTGGTGACGCTGTTGCCGAACGTGACGTTGGTTAGGCTGGTGCAGGAACTGAACGCATTGTCTCCGATACTGGTGACGCTGTTGGGGATCGTCACATTGTTCAGGCTGGAGCAGCTGGAGAATGCATTGTTGCCGATGCTGATGACGCTGTTGCCGAACGTGACGTTAGTTAGGCTGGAGCGGCCAGAGAACGCAGTGCTCCCGACGGTTATTACATGCTCACCAATTATCAAATTCTTCAGGCTCGTTATCCCAGATATCGAAGCGAAACTGGAGCCAATAGTAGTCATATCCACCGTCACACTTGTCAGCTTTGTGCAGGCTCCGAAAGCACTGCTTCCGATGCTGGTGACGCTGTTGGGGATCGTCACATTGTTCAGGCTGGAGCAGGTGGAGAACGCATAGTTGCCGATGTTGGTGACGCTGTTGGGTATCGTGACGCTGGTCAGGTTAGAGCAAGCCTGGAACGCATTGTTTCCGATACTGGTGACAGTGTCGGGAATCGTGTAGCTTCCGGCTTTGGCCCCCGGACATTGGATGAGCGTGGTTTGGCTCTTGTCGAACAGGACTCCATCTAAGCTGCTATAGGCGGGATTATTTGTATCCACCGTTATGGCTGTCAGGCTGGAGCAGGAATAGAACGCATTGCTTCCGATGCTGGTGACGCTTTCGGGAATCGTGACGTTGGCGAGGCTGGTGCAGGATTGGAACGCATTGTTCCCAATGTTGGTGACGCTGTTGCCAATTGTCACATTGGTCAGGCTGGAGCAGATGGAGAACGCATTGTTTCCGATGTAGGTGACGCTGTTGCCAATGATGATACTGGTGAGGCCGGGCAAGGCAGCGAACCAATAACCCGCGACACTGTCTATTGTAACACTCGTCAGGCTGGGACAAGCATTGAACGCCTGATCCCCGATGCTGGTGACACTTTTGGGGATAGTCACACTGGCCAAGCTGGTGCAGGAATAGAACGCAAGGCTTCCGATGCTGGCGACGCTGTTGCCGATCGTCAAATTGGTCAGGCTGGAGCAGTAAGCGAAGGCAAAGTTTCCAAGGTTGGTGACGCTGTTGGGAATCGTGACGCTGGTCAGGCTGGAGCAGTATTGGAACGCAAATGTCCCGATGCTGGTGATGTTGTTCGGAATGGTCAGGCTGGCCAAGCTGGAACAGTAATTAAACGTCTGTTCCCCGATGCTGGTGACGTTTGTGCTAATCATCACGTTGGTCAGGCCCGTGCAGTTATAGAACGCATAGCTCCCAATGTCGGTGACGCTGTTGGGAATGGTGACGTTGGCCAAGCTGATGCAGGATTGGAACGCACTACCCCCGATGTTGGTGACACTGTCAGGAATAGTAACGTTGGTCAGGTTATAGCAGGCACCGAACGCTCCTTGAAGCCACCAGTCTGCTCCAATGATACTGGTTACACTACTGGGAATCGTGACACTGGTCAGACTGGAGCAGCCATTGAATGCATTCCCCCCGATGCTGGTGACCGTCAAGCCATTGGTCGTGTCTGGAATCGTCACCACCGGGTTGGTGCCGGTATAGCCCGTGAGGGTAAGTGTATTGTCGGTGTTGGTCGTGAATGTGAACTGGGCTTGCGCCACGGCGGGCAGCGCCAAAAACAGCAGCAACAGCAGCCTCGCGCCACAGGCGGTTCTAAAACGCCCGGCCACCGTGTTCGGGTTGGCGGTTTTCGCAATGGAGGTTTTTGTTTTCATGGTTTTACCCCTGAAACTTTTCCAACGACTTTTCAGTTCTATACCTTCCCCGAAAATTGCCAAGAACTTTTTGTTAAATAAAAAGCCGGGATTTTACTCCCGGCTTTCGCGAAAGATCTTCAATTCGAAACCTCTGAAAAACTCCCTTTCATCGTAGCGGCGGTCGGCAAAGATTGTCTCAAAACTTGTAGCAGCGGACGTGAGTCCGCTCCAATCTCATGCAAAACCCGGTAAAAGTGAGCCGACTCACGTCGGCTGCTACGATGAAAGGATGTTTTGAGACAGTCTCGGCAGACCGCCGCATTTCTCCAGCCAATTGAAGGGTGCGGCTCTCTGCCGAGAAGCCGCTACGCCGGTTTTACCGTAAAATTCATCACGCTTACAGAATGCCACTACAGATTAAGAAGGCGCAAATGGGTTGCCTTTGGGCGATGCGGAATCAGTTCGCGGCAAAAAAAGCTGGCTGAGAAACAAATAGATCCAGCCCAGCGCGAAATGCGCGCCGAAGATGAAGCAAAATTGAATCAAATCGAGCGCGGCAAAATCATAAAGCACAATGGCGGCAGTCAACAGCAACGCACCCGGCATCAATGCCGCCCCCGCCAGCTTCCAACTGCCGCGGAAGTTCAAACTGCGGTTCGTAAAAAAGCCGATGAGCCATGCCGGCAGAAAATAAACCATCGCCAGCGCCGCCCACAATAACATCAGCCCCGCAACGACGGCCAGAACCGTGATGGCCAGCCATTCCGGCTCCCAAGCGCCCCAAAGCGGCTCCAGGTCGGTGCGGTTGAAAAGGATGATTTGATCGGGCGGATAAGGAAAATCCTGGTAACCGAGCAACGAAAATACGCGAATAGTTTGCGCGCCGAATTCGATTTGCACGTCGGCCGGCGAATGAATCTGGCCGCTGTGATTCGGGTCAACGATAAATGCAAGCACCCGGCCTTCGGCGAGGATTTGGGGCGTGTGGCCCGGCCAATCCAGCCGTCCCGCATGAATTTCACCGGCGACCGGCAGATTTCGAATGGCGGCACGCACCGTCGGGAAACAGCCATCGGAAAGGAACCAGACGACGGCGGCGGCGGCGAGTGACGCGACGACGAATTGCACGAGCAGCAGACGACTGAGCCGGGCGCGCGCGAACGCCGCCACCCCGCGCGGTGTCAACGGTTCCCAGGCAAAAGTTGTGTCAGCGGATGCGCTCATCGAACCGCAGAATACCTTGGCGCGGCAAATGCCGCAATCAAACGTCTGGAAGCCTTCAGCGCGAAGAAGCAGCCCGACCAAGCCGCAACCAAATCTTTTTGGACTGCGGCGGGAAGCGAAGCGCCACGCCGCCTTGGAAGCTCTATCCGTTGTCGAAAGCGGTGTCGCCGCTGCGCTCTGCCACCGCAGTCCAAAACCCTCGCGACGCACGATGACTCTTCGATATAGCGCTGAAGACGCCGGGGACCGCGGAGGAAATCAAACTCGGCGAAACTCTGCGTTTTCCGCGCCTCTGCGTTGAAAAATGGCGCAACCGGGAAAATCAATCCCTGCACGAGTGGCAACGCATCCAAATACTGCCACCGATCTGTAGCGGCAGGCATCCTTGCCTGCCGTATCCGGCGGCATCTTGCTGCCCGGGCTACAATCCCAATCCCACGTCACGATCTCGCTTCCGCCTCAGCCCGAATTCCGAAGTTACTTCTTCGCAAGTAGCGGTGACGCCTCGTCACCAAAGGGTGGCAGCGACGCCCTCGTCGCACTTTTTCACACCTTCAGGAAAGACGCCGAGCCAACGGGCGACGATGGCGTCGCCCACACCTTTCTGCGACGGGGCGTCGCAGCTACCTACAGGCCCGACTTCGGAATTCGGGCTCAGACCACCCGGCTGGAAGCCGGGCGATACGGCAGCCAAAGATGGCTGCCGCTACGTGGCGGCAGGACGCCCGCCGCCACATCAGGCCTTTTTTTCTTCCGGCGGCGGCTGGGGGGGTTGATTGGGGGGCGGCGCGTGGACCAGCGGCACGGGATAGCGGAGCTTCATCACGTCATCCACGAGCACTTCGACGAAGTAGATTCCGGCGATTTTGAATTCGACCTGGCTGAAGACCATGACATTGGTCGAATGCAATCCCGGCTCGCGCAATTCAAATTTCATTTCACCCTTGCGCAGCACCGTGGTCTGATCGGGCGCGATGAGCCGGACATTTTCCGTGAACTGGCCGATGCCCGCCGTCCAGCGGTTGAACACGCACAGCCGGCCGGCCACGATGGGCAGTTGCGGCACGCGGAGAAAATTGACGACGCCAATGATGAAAAAATTTCCGTTGGCTTCCTGGCGGACCTCCTCGCACAGCAGCGAGGCTTGCAAATCGGGGAGAATTCGGGTGGCTTGCATATAATTGTTAAATTGTTAAAAAGTTAAATCAGTGATTGGTTGAATGAGTAACTCGTCAACTGTGAATCGAAATCAAGCACTTGTTTAACGAATCACTCATTTAACCGGTTTTATTCAATTCCGCTGCCCGCACGGTGTTTTGCATCAGCATCGCAATCGTCATCGGGCCGACGCCGCCGGGGTTGGGCGTGATTTTGCCGGCCACCGGCAGCACCCCGGCGAAATCCACATCGCCCACAAGCCGCGAACCGCCTCTGGCCGTCGGGTCAGCGACGCGGTTGACGCCCACATCAATAACGACTGCCCCGGGTTTGACCATGTCGGCCTTCACAAATTCGGCGACGCCCATTGCGGCGATCAAAATGTCCGCGCGGCGGCAGTGCGCCCGGATGTCGCGGGTGCCGGAATGGCAAATCGTGACGGTCGCATTCGCGCCTTTGGCCTTCTGGCAGAGCATGGCGGCCATTGGTTTGCCGACGATGTTGCCGCGGCCCAGAATCACCACTTCCGCCCCGTCGGTTTTCACCTTCGAGCGCACGAGCAGTTCGCGGATGCCCGCCGGCGTGCAGGGCTGAAACCCGGTTGGGTCGCCGAGCATCAGCTTGCCGACGTTTACCGGATGAAAACCATCCACGTCCTTCTGCGGCAAAACCGCCGAATAGACGAGCGATTCGCGAACCTGCTTCGGCAACGGCGCCTGGACCAGAATTCCGTGCAGCCGCGAATCGGCATTCAGCTTTTTCAGCAGCGCGAGCAATTCGTTTTCGCCCGTCGCTTCGGGCAAAACGTGCGTTTCGGAATAAATGCCGAGGGCGGCGCAGGCTTTCTCCTTGCGGCCGACATAAACCCGGGACGCCGGATCTTCGCCCACACGAACGAACGCGAGGCCCGGTTGGACCCCGCGTTGGTTCAATTCAGCGACGCGCTGCGCCAGTTCCCGCTGGATTTGCGCGGCGATGGCGCGCCCATCAATGAGCTTGTGATTGTCTGGGGCTGCGCAAGATGGGGTGTTGGACGGCATTTTGGGCAATCACCTGGATGCTCTGGATGTTGATGAGCGGGGTGTCCTTCCAGCGCGCATCAATACCCTCTTCGCCCGTGACAATAATCCGCATATTGACGTAGCGGCTCAGGTCGAGGCTCGGTGAAGTTGTGTAAAGATAGTTGATGTCAACATCCGTCGCGGGGTCATACAATTCGTATTTGGTCGGCGCGGCAATGCTGCCCACGGGGCGCACGACACCTTCATGCGACACCACGCGCGGCTGCGGCCCCTGCGGTGCGGCTGGCTGGGCCATGGACGGCTGAGGTTCGGGAGCCGGCGCGGGCGCGGGCGCCGCCTGGGCTTCCTGTTTCAAATACATCGCGGCCACAAAGGCATAGCTGTTGCCGGGCGGATCAATTTGCATCCAATCGCCCTTGGTGGTGATTTCGTTCACCGCTGCGCCCCGCTCGAGAACGCCGAGAACACTGTAATTTTCACCGGGACCGCCGCGCATGTTCAATTTCTTCGCCGACACGGTTTTGCTGGCGGCGTCAACGAATTTCGAGTTGACCCAAACGTGCGTGCTCGAGGGAAGGGCGATTTTCGCCCATTGCGCGGGTTCATTGGCCTTGTGCTTGTCCAAATTAATCTGGTCCAGAACCGTCACGGTTTCGCCCTTTTTCAAATGGGTGACCACTTCGCCCTTGAGGCCGGCCTGGCCGCGGGCATTGACGTTGGCCGCAACTTCCGCCGGGCCGGGAACGAGTGTGACTGCCGGCTCTTTGATGGGTTTGGCCGGCGCGGCCTTGTGCTTCTTCTTGACGGGCGCCGGGCTGGGGGCCGGCTCCACCGCCGGCGCGGGAGCGCTCGGCGCCGGTGCGACCGCCGGAGACGGCGCGGGGATGGGAGGCAGTGAGTTTGTATTGTCCTGCGCGACCGCGCTCATCGCGATCATCACGCCCAAAGTCAACCAGTAGTTCATTTTCATATTTCCTGAAGTAAAGTCCTTATTTCTGTCTCTGTCAATGTCCGCCATCGGCCCGGTTTCAACTCGCCCAGCTTGATTTTGCCAATCTGCGTCCGCTGCAACCGTTTCACCGCCAGACCCTGCGATTCAAACAACCGCCGCACCTCGCGGTTTTTGCCTTCGCCCAGTTCCAGCTCCACCACGCTCCGCGCGTGACCGGCTGAAACGAGCCGCGCTGCCAGCGCCCGGAGCTTTTCCCCCGCGTGCCACACCCCGCGCGTGAACTGCCCGAGCATCGCCTTGTCCACCCGGCCTTCAACGGTGGCCACGTATTTTTTGCGGACACCATAGCGCGGGTGGGTCAGGTGCAAGGCGAATTGTCCATCATTCGTCAGAAAAATCAACCCCTCACTGTCGAAATCCAGACGGCCCACGGAATGCAGATTTTGCCACTCTTTTGGCAATAAATCGTGTATGGCCGGGCGTCCCAGTTCATCCCGGGCCGAACAAACGCAGCCGGGCGGCTTGTGCAGGGCCACGTAAAGCTTGCGTTTGGCGCGGACGGGCCGGCCATCCACCGTCACTTCGTCATGGATGGGATCAACCCTGGTTCCGAGCTGGCAAACCAACCGGCCGTTGACGCTGACGCGCCCGGCCAGAATGATTTGTTCGCCCGCGCGGCGCGAAGCCACGCCGGCGTCGGCAAGGAATTTTTGAAGACGAATGCTGGGTGACATATGTCAAGTGACCCGCCTTCGCTCAGAAGCTTCGGCGCGGCAGGCAAGTGACCGGCAGCGGAAATTCGCGTCACTCGCCACCCGCCACGCGTCACGTCTTACACGTCGGGCTTGGTTTTGCGGAGGCCGGTGATGCGGTCGCCGTCCTTCCACTGGCCGCGCTTTTTGAGAAGTTCGGTGCGCTCGAAGCGCTTGAGGACATTGCGCTTGCCGCCCAGGGTGGACGCCGCGCGCAGACTGCGATGCTGTGACATAAATTATTTTTGGTTAAATTTTCAGCCGCCCAAATAAAAAGCGGACAGTTTGTATATCAGACCCGCAGGTTAATTGCCAATGGTTAATTTGGCCATTCCACGGCTCATCTGTGCTTAAAAGCCCGCAATTGTCGGAGGGGCGAGTTACACGAGCCCCTGACTTTCCGGGAAATCACAAGATGGGGGCTGGCAGAGCTCGCCCCTCCGATAGTTTTTGCCTTAGGTTGCACCGCCGCACGCTCCGCGGCCGTGCCCAGGGAAAAACCAGGCTGGACAACTGATTCCGTCCGAAATACGGTCATCCCATGAATAATGATAGGCTGCAAAACAGGCCGTTCATTATCTGTTAGACGGCATTGCGTGTGAGTATTTATGTACTGTACTGTCAAAGGAATCATATGAGTCGCAAACATATGTTGATTCTCGGAGCCTTCATCGGTTTGGTATTGGCAGCAGGCTTACTGCTCCCACCCATTCAGAGTTCCAAGATTCGTCGCCACAGCACACAAATTTTCACCGAAAACTCCCCGCCTTCAGTGAGCGTTACGATTAGCACAAATGCGATGGTTGGGCGGCAGACTCAGACACCATGAAATTATGATTGTGGCGTTGATGCCGTCTAATACTCAAACAGGCTGCAACCGGTGGTTGGTTTTCAGAATGGAAAATTTCCCTGCGCGATTCTAACGGTTGAAACCTGCCCAGGCTCCATTCACACGGACAAATCTGGAAGATTGATTCCGGGCGAATTCATATTCGGTCCGCCACGCGCACCACTTCGCCCCGCAGGGCATCCAATGCCACCGGTTTGCACAGCACCGGCAACTCGACGGAATCAATGAATTTCTGGAACTGGGAGCGGGCCTCCAGCCCGATGATAAAAATAAACCGCCGGGCCAGCGCCGGATTCGTGCGTCCCACCGTGGCATAAAACAGGTCGCCTTCCACTCCGGACATCTGAAGATCGCAGACCACGGCTTCGAGCTGGTGCGCAAGGACGAACTTCAACGCCAGCGCGCCATCGGGCACAATCGTCGCCGTATAGCCGTCACTTTCGAGGGATTCTTTCAGGGACCAGGCGAGTTGAATATCGTCGTCCACGATCAGGACGTGCCGGTTCCGAGGTGTGCCATTGTTGGATTCCATGACGACTGGCCTCGGCCTGATAATACCCCGGTTGGCGGGTAAAGCAAGGTTTTTAAGGGTGGTTTGGCAGCGGCAGCAGACGTAACTTGACACCCGCACCAAACGGAAATAACTCCCTCTCCCCGCCCAAACGGGGAGAGGGCTGGGGCGAGGGGCTCGTGCCCGTAAACATTGGCTCCTCACCCCGGCCCTCTCCTCCTTGAGGGAAGAGAGGGAGAAAAATGGTGCGTATGTCCAGTTGCACCCGGCAGCGGCGATACGTTTCTGCGCTTTGACCTTTCCGCGGGTTTATGGTTGGGACCAGGAACCAGAATTTCCATCACGTCTTGCCCGCCAATGCCTGCTCCCGTTCCAGCAAGGTTGGATGCGAATGGTAAAATCCGCTGTACAATGGATGCGGCGTGAGATTGCTTAAATTCTTCTCGTTCAGCTTGCGCAACGCGCCAATCAGGGATTGCGTCCCGCTCATCACCCGCGCGGCGAAGGCGTCGGCCTGATATTCGTAGCGCCGCGACCACCAATGGATCAGCGGGGAAAACCAGAATGTGACCGTCCCCGCCAGCAGTCCAAACAACAGCAGCGCCGGGGCAACGTTTCCCGGTTCAAAACCGAACGCGCGGTAAAACCATTCCTGCCGGGCCAGAACGGCTATGAAGTAAAAACCGGCGAGCGAGCCGGCCGCCGAGAAGAGCAGCATTTTCGGGATGTGCTTTTTCTTGAAGTGCCCGATTTCGTGCGCGAGCACCGCTTCCAGTTCCGGCCCGGTCAGTTGCTGCACCAGCGTGTCGAACAGCACGATTTTCCGGAACCGCCCGAAGCCGGTGAAGAACGCGTTCGAATGCCGCGAACGTTTGCTGCCGTCCATCAACTGGATGCTTTGGGCGCGGAATTGGGTTCGCCGCGCCAGATCGAGCAGCCGTTCGCGCAGGCCGCCTTCCGGCAGCGGTGTGAATTTGTTGAACAGCGGCAGAATCAAAACCGGTGCGAGCACGCTCATCAGGAGTTGAAATGCCAGCATCGCGCCCCAGGCCCACAACCACCACCCCGCTCCCGTCCATTGGACAATTTTCAAGATGAGCACCAGCAGCGGGTATCCGAGGGCCATCGCGAGCAACAGACCTTTCAACCGGTCGGACCACCAGATTTTCGGCGTCGTGGTGTTGAACCCGAATTTTTGTTCGAGCCGGAATTGCGCATACCAATCGAACGGCCAGCCCGGCAGCGACACCGCCAGCCCGGCCGCAAACAGAAACGCCGCCATCGCCCACGCCGACTGGCCCAGCCCATGGGAGAACAGATGAAACGCCCACGGCAAAACACCGCTGAACAAAACGACCAGCAAGATTGCGGTGTCGCAGATGTCTTCAATGTTTCCCAACCGGCCTTTGGCCAGCGTGTACGCGACGGATTTTTTATAAGCCGGCTCGTCGATGATCCCGTGAAAAGCCGGTGGTATTTCGTCCGCGTGCGCCAGCACGTGACGGCGGTTGAGCGCGGCCAGCCACAGTTCCGCCGCCAGCCGGGCGAGAATCAGTCCCAACGTTGACCAGACAACGATGTTCACAAATTGCAGTCCATCAGACTTGCGGCTGATTAAAAATTATTTTGCGAGCACTGTTAATTCTTCACTTGTCAAAAGTTCATGGCCGATTTGACGGAGGGCAGCAAGATTGGCATTTTGAAAGATAATTCCCAATCTATGTCCGCCGGCTGTTTCAACCATGGCTCGAAGCCGAAGCCCTGCTTCCAGAGTGTTATACCACCCGGGCTTTAAGCGACCGCGAATTGCGGGTATCGTGAAACAGCACTCGCGCTGCTCGTGCCACGCGAACTGCTTCTTCGTGTCGGCCTTCATCATAATGGCGGCATGAAGAGATAATAACTTTCAATGCTCCCTGCATTTAAGGGTTAAGGTTCAGTCAATTTAAGTTGCAGAAACTGCGTGGCGCTGTCGACGGGGACGGAAGCGCCGTGGATTTCCGTAACGCCATCGCTGGAAACCACCACGTCAGTGATATTGTTGGTTGACCAATTGATCAGGTCATAACTGCTGACGACCTGAAAAATCAGGTCGGTCGCCGCGAGACTCTTCCGATAAATCAGGGTGAAGGTATTGCCATTCAGGGTCCCATACGGCGTGCCAGATGTTTCGGCCACAGTCGGATTCAGGTTAAACGCCCGTTTAAGAATATTGATGATGCCATCTTGAGCCGGGTCGGCACTATCGGCGGCGTTGCCGGCGTTGACTGTGGTGCCAAACCATTGTTGACGCCAGACAGCGGCGACGGTGGCGGCGGCCTGGGGCGAGTAACCGGATTCATCTCCAAAGGCGTTCAACCCGGTGATGACGTAATACCAAGGGACGTTATTCGAGGACGCTGCGGTGTCAGTGTAGCTGGTGCTGGACGAGACCCGGGCGATCAGCGCGTAAGGCCCGCCGCTCGCGGTGCTGCGATAAATGTTGTAATACAGATTGCTGTCAACAGACCAACTCAACGCGACACCCTGGTTGGTGAAATAAAATGACAAGTTATTGGGGACACTCACCGAAGTGGATACGGGTTGATAGGCTTTAACCAGCCGCCATCGGGTGTTATTGTTTTGGGTCGAGGAAGTGGTTGTGTTGAAAGAGATGGCCGGGGCGGCGCCGGAGCCATTGAGAGCGTGTCCCGCCGTATTGGTAATGAAATAGTAGCCGCTGCTGTCCGGGCCGTTAAATTCCCATTCCACGGCGGAACCGGTGGCGAGAAATGGACCGAGATTCAAGGTTCCACTTGTGTCACGCAGGCGCCGCCCGTCGTTGAGCGAAATAATATACCAGTGATTGGTGGTTGGCGCGGGCAGAAGTCCCCATTCCGTCGTGGCATTTCTGACATAGATGGTGGACGCCAGCGGTGTGCTTGCGGTATTGGTCGCGGTCAAGCGGAAGCTGGTGGCCAGATTGTGAATGAGGTAAGGCGTCCGGGCGTCCAGCGTGAGGTCGGCATCCCAGGTCGCGTAAAGTTCACCGTAGGGGGAAAGCGTTGAACCATTGGCCAGGAAAAAGGTTCCACTATAACCATTATCCACCCACGGGCTGGCACTGTTCGTGCCGCTGAAGGGGAAGATGGCATAGCGCTTCAGCCAGTCCTGCCCCTCGGCCTGCCACATGAATTCGGCCAGGAAGTTGTAGTCGTCGTCCTCAGACCAGGATTTCGTGCCACTCCAATCCACCGGCGAAAATTCCGTGAGCCAGACGGGCCGGCCCCAGGTGGTATAAGCACTTTGCAGATCACTGATGAGTGACGCGGCGTTTGGGGGCACATACAAATGCACGGCGGTGTAGTCCACGCGATAGTTGTTGTTCGCGATCAGGCTGAAGAAATTATAGTCCCAGGAGTCGAAGGTGTTTTGCGTGGCCGGACTGACCAGCGGCACGTTCAGGGCCTGGAGCTGGGGCCAGAGACCGATCACCTGATTGGTGGTCATGTTCGCCCCGCCGCCGGCAGCGCTATTATCCGGCTCATTATAGGTCAGGAGATAGGCGGGTTGGGGCTGTGACCGCCATCCCGCTGAACGCGACTGGACATCGCTCAAAGGCTCCCAATTTGCATCATGGATCATCGGCACAAAATTGAACTGGGCCGGCAGACTGACCCCGGTGTTGTCATCGTAGTTATAAGCCCAGTTCAAACCGAACTGCACGTAGTCGCCTTCATAACCCGCGCAGCCTTTTTTCGGATAGTGGGCCTGGTAAACAAAGCTCCAGTTTTGAAACGGGCTGGAGGAGGCATTGCCCAGAGTAACGCTGGCAGGATTTCCATTATCGGTCTGCAGCACCAGGCCGTATTGCGAGTTCACGATGCGGAAACAGCCATTCCCGGCATCCACCAGATACCACTGCTGCGAGGGCGTTCCGGTATAAGTAACGGGGATGACCCCAGTTCCCACCAGATTTCCCGGCTTGGCGCCGATGCACTGCCAGGTCGCGCGGTTGCGGATCCGAAAGGTGCTGTTTTGATAATTGTAAAGCAGCTCGTACTGCTGGTCGAATGCGGTATTGGTGGATGTAGCCTGGCTCGCACCAGTGGAACTGACGACGAGCGTGTTCGAATTTCCCTGATTGACAATGGTCCAAAAACCGTCGCCAAAACTGTCAAAGATAAACCGGTTTGTCGGATAATTTACCGTTACCTGCCTGGGGGCGCTGGTTATGCCGCTGTTGATGGCGTAGATGACCGCTGCTCCCGGCCCGATGGCGGTAATCAGTCCCGAGGACGAGATGGTCACGATATTGGTGTTGTTTAAAGCAAATGCGGGTTGCCCGTATTTCAAAAGATTTACGTTCGTCGCGTTGGCAAAGGTGCCCAGGACGACCGCCTGCTGATTCGAGAAGAGCGGCATTTGATTGCTGACCACCAGGGTAACGCTCACCAGCCCGCCTGGATCAATCACCGAAACGGTGTTACTGGCCGACAAGGACGACAACATCGAAGTGACCGTCGCCTGGCCGATGCCGACCGCCTGTAAAAACCCGCTGCTCGAGACGGTCACGACGTTGGTGTCGCTGGAAGTATAAACCAGACCCGGGGTGGTGGGCGTCAGGATGACGTTGGACATATTCAAGTAATCCCCCGTGACCACGACTTGATCAAAAGCACCGACGACCAGGTTGGTGGAGGACAATTGTTGATGGAAAGCTAGAAGCGGCCCTACCGGCAACGGCGTGATCAAGCCAGCCACGGAATAAGCCGCAAAACTCAGCGGGATGGTGTTATTCGTAAACGTCAGGTTTGTGCCCGTGACCGCAGGCAAAAAGGTTCCGGTGAGGTTCTGATCAATCTCCACCAACCAGCCCATGTTGGTCGTGCTGCCGGTCGCGGATGGGTAAAGTTCGATGTGCGCATGATTGGTGAGCGCTCCGGAACTGGTCGGGTTGGGCAAGACCGGTCCGGCACCGTTGACATACAGTTGGCTTGCGCCGGTTCCCAGGCGGACCAGAACGCCCAGCTTGGCCGCCGTCACTCCTTCGAATCCACCCGCACCGAGGTTGATACCGGCCCAGCCATCGCCCGCGCCGGTCAGCGGGCCATTGGCTGCAATCATGCCATCAAAGACGACCGTGTCGCCGGCGAGCAACCTGGATCCGGGAATGGCAACGGGAGGATTGAGCGGGTTGACCTGGCTGGAGTTGGGGATTGCGGTGGCAGTGAAATTAAAAGGGACAATTCCGGGAGCGCTTCGGATGGTCAGGGTCGCGGCTGCACTGGTCACCACATTGCCCGGATTCAACAGGTTCGTGACGACTATGCTATAGAGGGCTCCGTTATAAGATGCCGTGGTCGCGGGGGTGGTGTAAGTCAAATTGGTGGCATTCAGGATGGGCACGCCATTGGACAGCCATTGCTGGGCGGTGTTAAGCGGATAGCCCTGGGTAATAGTGGCGGCGAAGGTCGCCTGGACACCCGCCGCTACAGTGAGGGTGGCAGGTGTGGGTGCCGAAACAGCAATAATTGGCTGGGTCTGAATGAACTGGTGCGTCGCGTTATTGGCCCCAAAAGTGAGTGCGATGGTGTTATTCGCAAAGTTTACTCCCGTGCCCGAAAGTGTGCCGCTAAATGTGCCTGAAATTCCTTGATCGATTTTGACCACATAACTCATGTTGGTCGTGGAGCCGGTCCGGGTGCAAGTAAGCTCAATCCGAACCCGGTTCGTCCTGGATCCTTGAGACATTCCGAATTGGGTTGAGGTGCCTGAACCATTGAGAAAAAGTTGACACTGGTTGCCGCTGGACGTCCCCGTTTCCGCCAGCACGCCCAGGGTGGCAGAGACGACCCCACCATAGCCGCTGCCGTTCAGATCAACGGACCCCCAGGCGTCGCTCCCTGAACCGGGCACATCAATGACGACGCCATCAAAAACCACCATGTCCCCAGCCGTCAGATTGGCGCCGCTGATAGACGTGGCCCCGTTGGCGGGATTGAGCGGACCAACCCCAACCCCAGACGACGTGGTTACCGTTGTGTTAATAAAATTAAACGTGTTGGTGGTTCCCGCTTGAACCGCCAGCGGTGTGATGGCAAGAGCCGCCAGGGCAAGCCATCCGGCAATGATTTGGCTGAATACTTTCTTGATGGGGTTTAACATGTCTGAAAAAGGCGTTAACGCCGGGTTTTATAGTACGACGATCATCGAAATACGGGATTGTAAGGGCCTGCCTCTTGCGCCGGTGATTCAAAAATCCCGCCTAAAGCATCGGTGTTAGCCGTCGAGCTTGGTGATCCGACCGCGAGCCTTGGCAGATTGATGTTGTTCAATGATTTCCCTGCAACCTGAACTTTATAGTTAATGCAACTCGACATCATTTTTGCGCTGAGATGATTTCAGTATTACAACCTAGCACACATTTGTATAGTTAAACAACCGCCTAAAAAACCGCCTAAAATGGGGACGCATATCCTAACCCGTTGAAAACACCTTCTGCGAAAAACTCCAGATGCCATGACCGTGTGAAGAAAGTCCGACCTCAAAAGCAAATGGATCATGCGCTCTGGTTTTGCGGTATTGAGACACACCATCCCCTGTTTCAGTGATGGACGCACTACAATGATTGGGGTGTGGACGTGCCTGAGGTTTCCGGTGTAAAATTAAATGGAATTTCTAATGTTGGAAGCTGTTGCATGTTGCATTCGGAGGGGGGTGGTGGAACGGTTGGCGTTTTCCCGCTTTCCTCTGAATTGGTTTCGAGATCAGAATTGAACACGTTGTTTTCCGAAAATATCGGGCTGTGGTTCGGGAGTTTTTTATGAAGTTATCATTACGCAGTGTCTGGGTTGTCTGGCTGGCGATGCTCCTGGGGCCGTTGCCACTGATTGCGGGAATCTCCCCGGTGAATTTGAGGTGTGGTTCCTGGCAAAACCCCTTGGGCATTGACGATCCCAACCCGCGCTTGAGCTGGCAGGTGGTGGCAACCAACCCCGGCGAACGCGCCCAGAGCCAGACGGCTTACCAGATTCAGGTGGCTTCTTCCGCCGCCCTGCTGGGCAGCAACCAGCCTGACTTGTGGGACAGTGGCAAAGTATCCGGGCAGCCGTTTAATGTTCCATACGGAGGCAGCACTTTGATGTCGGTGCAACAGGTCTTCTGGCGGGTGCGGGTGTGGGATGTGAATGGTCAACCCTCCGCCTGGAGTCCGGTAGCCACGTGGACGATGGGGCTGCTTAATCAAACCGACTGGCAGGGCGGCTGGCTGGTTTCGCCGGTCAGCAGTTCCAGTTTCAGCCTGACGGGATGTTCGTGGATCTGGTATCCGGAAGGCAATCCCCGCTCGTCCGCCCCGGTGGCCACGCGGTATTTCCGCAAAAGCGTTGTGGTGCGTGTGGATTCGGCGCTCACCAATGCCACGCTGCTTGTGACGGCGGACAACAGCTACACCGCCTATATCAATGGGACGCAAGTTGGCCGGGGAGCGGATTACACCACAGTGATTCCCGTTGGTGTGACGGCCCAACTCTTGTCCGGGACAAACATTCTGGCCATTGCCGCCGCCAATGGGGGCACCGTTCCCAATCCCGCCGGCCTGATTGGCAAGCTGGTCCTGAACTACGCCGACGGCACGCAGACCAACATCCAGATGGACGCCACTTGGAAAACAACCAACGGGTTGCCGTCCGGAAGCTGGAAATCGCCTGGTTTCAATGACAGTTCCTGGCCGAACGCGCTGGTGATGGGCAGCTATGGGATGAGTCCTTGGGGGACGGGTGTGACCGTGCAAAAAACGAATACCGCGCTGCCGATCTTTCGGCGACAGTTCACGGTCAACGCCGGTTTGCAGCGCGCCCTGATTTACATCTGCGGTCTGGGCCAATACGAATTATCCGCCAACGGCGTGAAAGTGGGCAATGCGCTTATAGCTCCCGGTTGGACTAAATACGACAAGACCTGTCTCTACAATACGCTTGACCTCACTCCGTATTTGACCAACGGCAACAATGGCGTGGGTGTGATGCTGGGCAATGGCATGTATAATGTCCCCGCCACCTCGCGTTACACCAAGTTCACCGGCTCCTTCGGTCCGCCCAAAGTGATTGCGCAGATATATCTCTATTATACCAATGGCACCAGCCAGGTCATTCCCAGCGATACACAATGGCTTACTACTTCTGGACCCATTACCTACTCCCACGTTTATGGCGGTGAGGACTACGATGCCCGGCTTTTGCCCGCCGGTTGGAATCAGGCTGGTTTCGATGCTTCCGCCTGGTCGGCGGCAGTGGTCACCAATGGCCCCGGCGGAACCCTGCGCGGGCAGTCCCACGCGGCTCCGCCCATTGTAGCCACGCAAACGTTGCAGCCAATCCAGACCAACACCATTTCCAGCAGCACCAGTGTTTATGACCTTGGCCAGAACGCCACCCTGATTCCCACCCTGACGGCTCATGGCCAGAAGGGTGCCGTGATTCAGATCACCCCGGCGGAATTGACCAACTCCGATGGGACGGTAAATCGCGGTTCCGTCGGCGGTGGAACCGCTTACTGGCAGTACACTCTTGCCGGCACTGGATCGGAAACCTGGATGCCGAAGTTTTTCTATCACGGCTCCCGCTATCTTCAAGTGACCCTGACCACCGCCTCCGGTTCATCGCAATTGCCGGTGGTGGATGCCTTGTCGGGCGTGGTGATCCAGAGTTCATCCACCAATGCGGGCGACTTCTCCTGCTCAAATGATTTGTTCAACCGCACCCGCACGCTCATCCGCTGGGCCCAACGGAACAACCTGATCAGCATCCTGACCGATTGTCCCCATCGTGAGCGTCTGGGCTGGCTGGAACAATACAACTTGCATGGCCCATCCCTCCGCTATGAATTTGACGTGGGCCAGCTGTTTTCCAAAACCATGCAGGACATGGCCGACAGCCAGACCTCGTCTGGGCTGGTGCCTAGTATTGCACCGGAATATCCGGTGTTCAGCGGCGGATTTCGCGATTCTCCCGAATGGGGCAGTTCGGTCATCATTGTCCCCTGGCAGCATTATCTTTTTACGGGCGATGACACTTTGCTGCGTAATTATTATTCCGCGATGACAAATTATTTTAACTACCTGCAGAATCAGGCGGTTAACAACTTCCTTAACTACCCAAGCGGACTGGGCGACTGGTATGATATCGGACCCAATGCGCCGGGTTATTCGCGGGATACGCCGATTTCACTGACCGCCGACGCGTATTATTGCCAGGACGCGCAGATTCTGGGCCAGGTGGCAGCCGAGATTGGCAAGCCCAGCGATGCGATCCAGTTCAATTCGCTGGCCACCAACATTGCCACCGCCTTCAACAACACCTATTACTCGGCGGCCAATGGTTATTACTCCACCGGTTCGCAGACCGCGCAATCCCTGCCGCTGTCTTTGGGGATCGTCAATCCCACCAACCAGGCTTTCGTGACGGCGGCGCTTGTCGCGAATGTATATTCCAAGGGCTTGACGGCTGGCGACATCGGCCACCGTTATCTTTTGCGGGCCTTGGCGGACATGGGCCGTTCGGATGTCGTTTTCAATCTCCATTGCGGGACCAACAATCCAGGTTACGGTTACATTCTCAATCAGGGAGCCACTGCCCTGACCGAGGCTTGGGATGCCAATACCAGCAGCTCACAAGACCACTTCATGCTCGGCCATATCATCGAGTGGTTCTATCACGATCTCGCGGGAATCCAATCCGATCCGGCCGTGCCGGGTTTCCAGCACGTGATCATCAAGCCGGCATTCGTCGGTGGCATCACCTGGGTCAACGCCAGCTACGCTTCCGTTCGAGGAACCATTGTCAGTGATTGGACCCTCACCAACAACCTGGCAACGCTCAATGTCACCATTCCCGTTGGCTCGACGGGTTCGATCTACTTGTCCACACTCGGAACCACTGTAACGAATCTGGTGATCAAGGAAAGTGGCACGACCATCTGGCAAAATGGCGCGGCCACAGGCAGTGCGGTGGGCGTGGCGTTTGATCATGTGCAAGGCACCGGCTCGCAGGCATATATGGTGTGGACGGTCGGGTCGGGCAGTTATCAATTTGCCTGGAATGTTTTTCCGCCTCCAACGCCCGTGAAATGGTTTGGTGCGGCCATTCTTTCAATGTTCCATTTCTCCACTGCAAAATCTCTCCCGTTCTTCCGCCGGAACCCGCCTTTGGCCGCCCGGCGCGGTTGCGAAAGCCAGGGTGTCACCCTCCCCTGTTTTGACGATGTTTGTTCTACAATTTTAAGGGGTTGCACGACTGAGTGTTTTCACGTATAGATATTAGTGGAGTCCGTGGCATGGAAATTTTTATATTATTATCGCCGTATAACCAGCCACAGTTCCACCGCAAATTAAGTGGACTTGGAACTGTTAAACCATCGCATCCTAAAAATAAGATTTAAGACGAATCTTGAACCCGAAAAACCGTTCTGACGCTGGCATTTGACCTTTTATGAAGATATTTTTGTCCGCTGCGCAGTTTATTTGCGTAATGGTGGTTTTGTCAGTGCCGGCGCTTTATGCAGGAGGAATCTCTCCGGTGAATTTGGAATGCGATTCCTGGCAAAACCCCTTGGGCATTGACGATCCCAACCCGCGCTTGAGCTGGCAGGTGGTGGCGACCAACTTGACCGACCGGGCGCAGAGCCAGACGGCTTACCAGATTCAGGTGGCTTCTTCCGCCGCCCTGCTGGGCAGCAGCCAACCTGACTTGTGGGACAGTGGCAAAGTATCCGGGCAGCCGTTTAGTGTGGCCTACGGTGGCAGCGCCTTGGCGTCGGTGCAACAGGTGTTCTGGCGGGTGCGGGTGTGGGATGTGAGCAACCAGGCCTCCGCTTACAGTTCGGTGGCCACGTGGACAATGGGTTTGCTCAATCAAAGCGATTGGCAGGGCGGCTGGCTGGTTTCGCCAGTCAACGGCTTTAGCCTGACGGGATGTTCGTGGATTTGGTATCCGGAAGGCAATCCCGCCTCGTCCGCCCCGGTGGCCACGCGGTATTTCCGCAAAAGCGTCGTGGTGAGCGCGAACCCGGCCTTGGTCAACGCCACGCTGCTTGTGACGGCGGACAACAGCTACACCGCCTATATCAATGGGACGCAAGTTGGCCAGGGATCGGATTACACCACAGCGGTCCCCGTTGGTGTGACGGCCCAACTCTCGTCGGGGGCAAACATTCTGGCCATTGCCGCCGCCAATGGGGGCACCGTTCCCAATCCCGCCGGCCTGATTGGCAAGCTGGTCCTGAACTACGCCGATGGCACGCAGACCAACATCCAGATGGACGCCACTTGGAAAACAACCAACGGGTTGCCGTCCGGAAGCTGGAAATCGCTTGGTTTCAATGACAGTTCCTGGCCGAACGCGCTGGTGATGGGCAGCTATGGGATGAGTCCTTGGGGAACGGGTGTGACCGTGCAAAACACGAATACCGCGCTGCCGATCTTTCGGCGACAGTTCACGGTCAACGCCGGTTTGCAGCGCGCCCTGGTTTATATCTGCGGTCTGGGCCAATACGAATTATCCGCCAACGGCGTGAAAGTGGGCAATGCGCTATTGGCTCCCGGTTGGAGTTTATATACCAAAACCTGTCTCTACGATACGCTGGACCTCACCTCGTATTTGACCAACGGCAACAATGCCGTGGGTGTGATGCTGGGCAACGGCATGTATAATGTCCCCGCCACCTCGCGTTACACCAAGTTTACCGGCTCCTTCGGTCCGCCCAAAGTGATTGCGCAGATATATCTCTATTATACCAATGGCACCAGCCAGGTCATTGCCAGCGATGGGCAATGGTTGACCACTTACGGCCCCATCACCTACTCCCATGTTTATGGCGGCGAGAATTACGATGCCCGGCTCGTGCAGGCGGGTTGGGATCAAGCTGGTTTCAACGCCTCGTCCTGGTTTGCGGCGGCGGTCACCAATGGCCCCGGCGGAACTCTGCGCGGGCAATCCCACGCGGCTCCGCCCATCGTGGCCACGCAAACGCTGCTGCCCGTCCGGACCAACACCCTTTCCACCAACTCCTTTGTCTATGACCTCGGGCAGAACGCCGCCATTATCGCCAGCCTGACCACGCACGGGCAGGCGGGCGCCGTGGTTCAAATTACTCCCGCTGAACTGACCAACTCCGATGGGACGATAAATCGCAGTTCCGTTGGCGGTGGAGCCGCCTACTGGCAATATACCTTGGCCGGCACTGGATCGGAAACCTGGATGCCGAAGTTTTTCTATCACGGCTGCCGCTATCTTCAAGTGACCCTGACCACCGCCTCCGGTTCATCGCAGTTGCCGGTGGTGGATGCCTTGTCGGGGGTGGTGATCCAGAGTTCGTCCACCAATGCGGGAAACTTCTCCTGCTCATTCCCTCTTTTCAACAGCATCCGCACGATCACCCGCTGGGCGCAAGCGAACAACCTGATCAGCATCCTGACCGATTGTCCCCATCGCGAACGTTTGGGCTGGCTGGAACAATACAACTTGCATGGCCCATCCCTCCGCTATGAATTTGACGTGGGCCAGTTGTTTTCCAAAACCATGCAGGATATGGCCGACAGCCAAACCTCGGCCGGTCTGGTGCCCAGTATCGCGCCTGAATTCACGGTGTTCAGCGGCGGATTTCGCGATTCTCCCGAATGGGGCAGTTCGGTCATCATAGTCCCTTGGCAGCATTATCTCTTTACGGGTGATGATACGCTGTTGCGCAATTACTACCCCACAATGACCAATTATTTTGGATATTTGCAGAATCAGGCGGTCAATAACTTCCTTAATTATCCCAGTGGACTGGGTGATTGGTATCAAATCGCCACGACTCCAGTTTCTCTGACCGCCGACGCGTATTATTACTTGGACGCGCAAGTCCTGGCCCAGGCCGCCGCCGAACTGGGCAATGCCAGCGATGCGCTAAAGTTCAGTTTGCTGGTCACCAATATTGGAACCGCCTTCAACAGCACCTATTACTCCAACGGTTCTTATTCCACCGGTTCGCAGACCGCGAATGCCATGCCGCTGTGTCTGGGCATCGTCAATCCGACCAATCAGGCGGCAGTGCTGGCGTCGCTGATCGCGAATATCTCCACCAACGGCCTGACGTGCGGCGAGATCGGCCACCGCTACCTCTTGCGCGCCTTGACCGACAATGGGCGTCCGGACATGGTCTTTACTCTCCACGGCGGAACCAACGATCCCGGATACGGCTACATTCTCAACCAGGGCGCCACCGCTTTGACCGAGGCGTGGGATGCCGATCCGAGTGATTCGCAAGACCACTTCATGCTGGGCCATATCACCGAATGGTTCTATCACGACCTCGCAGGAATTCAATACGATCCCGCCCTGCCGGGTTTCCAGCACGTGATCATCAAGCCGGCATTCGTCGGTGGCATCACCTGGGTCAACGCCAGCTACGCTTCCGTTCGAGGAACCATTGTCAGTGATTGGACCCTCACCAACAACCTGGCAACGCTCAATGTCACCATTCCCGTTGGCTCGACGGGTTCGATCTACTTGTCCACACTCGGAACCACTGTAACGAATCTGGTGATCAAGGAAAGCGGCACGACCATCTGGCAAAATGGCGCGGCGTCCGGCAGCTCGCCGGGCGTGGCGTTTGATCACGTGCAAGGCGCCGGTTCGCAGGCTTACGTGGTGTGGACGGTCGGTTCGGGCGGTTATCAGTTTGCCTGGAATGTTTTTTCGCCTCCCGCCGGGCTGACGGCGGTGGCGGGCAACGAGCAGGTGGCGTTGAATTGGAACGCCGTGCCGGATGTCAGCGGTTATAACGTGAAGCGTTCCACCACCAGCGGCGGCGGCTACACCACCGTGGGTGCGGGTGTGACGGGCACAAATTACACGGACATGATTTTGACCAACAATACCCCCTATTACTACGTGGTTTCGGCCGTGAGCGGCGGCGGCGAAAGCGCCAATTCTGTGGAAGTGAGCGCGACCCCGGTATTGCCCACGCTTTCAGGAATCATTTCCAACTTTGGCTTCGAGACGCCGGTCATCAGCACCTATCAATATAACCCATCCGGGGGAAGCTGGACGTTCACCGCCCAGTCCGGCGCCAACGGTTCCGGCATCAGCGCCAATGGCAGCGCCTTCAACAGCAGCAATCCCAACGCTCCCCAAGGCGTCCAGGTGGCGTTTGTTCAAGGCGCCGGCACGATTTCACAAACGTTTACCGGATTGCTTGCGGGAGCCGTTTATCAGATCACCTTTTCCGCCGCCCAGCGGAACAACATTTACGGCCAGCAGACTGGCCAGACATGGCAGTTGCAGGTGGACGGAACCACCATCGGAACGTATGCGCCATCGGAGTCGGCGCAGAGCTATGCGAACTATACCGCCACCTTCACCGCCTCGGCGGCCAGCAGCCATACGATTGCGTTTGTCGGCACTGATGCCAACGGGGGTGACAACACGATTTTCTTGGACAACGTGCGCCTGTCTCTTTCGCCCTCCTCGGTCCGGCCCCAGATGACGTGCCAGGTTGCTGGCGGACAGGTTCAACTGCTCTGGCCGCCCGATCACGCGGGTTGGAAATTGCAGGTGCAGACCAACTCGCTCAACTTTGGGCTGGGCACCAACTGGATAACGGTGCTCGGCTCTAATTTCACCAACCGATTTATTTTCCCGATCGGTTTGTCCGACGGCAGTGTTTTTTTCCGCCTCACTTACCCGTGAAATGGCGTTGGCGTGAACCAGTGTTTTAATGTTAAATTCTCCCCGCATGAGCAATCCCCCCCCCGTTCTTCCACCAGAATAAGCCCTTAAAACCCGCCCCTGGCCTTTGTGCGTCGTTGCAGCGTGGCCCCGCACGGTTGCGGAAGCTAAAGTTGCATCATCCCCTGTTTCGGTGATGCCTCGACTACATTATTTGGGTATTTACGTTTTTTGAATTTTAGGCGATTCTAGTCCGTCGCCATAAAAAGAAATAACTGAACTGTTAAATGTTTATGACGTCTCAGTGATCAATCAATAAAACAAAAATAAAATCTATGAAGAAAACTCCTATCGTTCTTGCTGTCGGGCTTATCGTTGCTGGCGGGCTTTCCGTCAGCGCTCAAACTCTTGCGTTACAATTTCAATCTGTCAATTATGTCCCGGCCACCGGTATATGGCTGGATAGCAGTGGTAACCACGATGACGCGCAATTTGTGAACGGAACAACCCCTACCGTGGATACTGAACTTACGGGTAGTTTGACCACGTTCAGTGCGGTGAACATTATCGGTGCCAATGCATCATACGGTGTTGGAAGTCATTTCCAACTTAACACAGCCATCGGTGACACCGGCGGCGGCTACACTGTATTTGCTTATATTGCTTCTACCAGACCCACCGGAAGCCGGTCTGCCATCACCGGGGGATCAGCCGGTGGAGCGCTGGAATGGGACTTCTATGGTGGCCATGATGACTTCTTGCGGGAGTATCAAGCGGATGTTGCCCACGGAAATGCGACCATTACCACAGATGGCACTTTCAACTTGATTGATTTGGCTGTTAATTCTACGGCTAGTTCATTCAATTTCAATGGATCGTCTGACGGCACTGGTGGGGGCGCGTCGTTTGCTGGTTCTCCCATTACTGAAATTGGCAACAATGAAGGTGGCGGTGATTACTTTAGCGGGGATATTGCTGAAATTGACATTTATCAAGGGGTGTTGACTCCCACTCAAATTGCCGGCGTCGAAGCGACGTTGACTGGTGAATATGTCACAGGGACTATCCCCGTGATCCCCGTAGTGCCCGAGCCGACGACGTTGGCAATGCTGGCTGGTGGTTTCGGTTTGTTGTTTGCCGCCCGCCGTTTTCGCAAGTAAGTCTGACGTAAATTTGTAGTTTTTCGCGCCGGCCCGGACATTGTCCGGGCCGGCGTTTTTTGTGGTGTCCGGGCCGTTGTGCGGTTCACGCCATTTGCACGGGCACAACTTGAGGGCGTGTTGCCCAAATCACTATTTTGCGATGTTGTTTGAAGGAATGGCCGGCGGGAATGTCTGAAAGACAACTATGATGGGCATCCACCAATCCCAATCCGAACTGTTCTACTATTCGGTCAACCTCGACCAGCGCGTACGCATGGATCACCCGCTGCGCCGCGTGGCCGAAGCGGTAGATTTCAGTTTTGTGCGCGACGAAGTCG
The DNA here is from genome assembly GCA_963804345.1 of uncultured Verrucomicrobiae bacterium. Lineage (GTDB taxonomy): Bacteria > Verrucomicrobiota > Verrucomicrobiia > Limisphaerales > UBA11358 > UBA11358. The sequence goes on from CAWDPX010000012.1 coordinate 132,813, forward strand.
CCCACTGTTACGGTGAGAATGGCAGTGAATCGGTTGATCCGATCATCCTGCTCAAGATGATGTTTTTGCTCTTCTTCGACAACGTTCCCAGCGAACGCGAGTTAATGGCTGTCATTCGCGAACGGCTCGATTACCTGTGGTTTCTGGGCTACGGGCTGGATGACGACATCCCCAACCACAGCGTGCTCTCCAAGGCGCGCAAGCGCTGGGGCAAGGAAGTCTTTGAACGGCTCTTCGTGCGCAGCGTCGAGCAATGCGTGGCCGCGGGGTTGGTGGCGGGGAGCCGGCACGAGCGACACGAACTCTTGGAGGAATGCCGGCGAGCAGCGCACAGTGCGGCGGCGCGGGCGGATCGGCGGCGACGCCAGTATTTGCTGGAAGGCAGCTTTGCGGATGCGGCGAACAACCACGGGTTCAAGCGAGCGCGGTGGCGACGGTTGTGGCGGCAACAAATCCAGGACCCTCTGATCGCGACCATTCAGAACGTGCGCATCCTGCTGGCGCGGACGGTGCGGCGACCGGCGATGAGTGCGGCGCTGGCGCTGGTGGACGCGTTTGGAACGCTCGTGCGCCAGCGGGGTTCATTTTGGCCGCGAGTCGAAGGTGGCGCATGGTGTCGGGAACCAATCCCGTTCTCGCACCTTGGCCCCGCGAACTTTCCAGCACGCAACTGACCTCCGCCTGATCTGTGTTGCGAAAGCCCTTTTGGGCAACACGCCCTCCAGATGCCCCGAACCTCAGGTCAGGGTGCGGACGGTTTCGACCCGCGTGATCAACCACTGGCCGTCGGTTTTCCGCAAGGTGAATTTCATTTCCCGCACGATTGAATCGTGTTCGCCGGAAACGTTCGCCTCAACGGTGAGATCCGCCACGGCGGACTGCTTGTCCGGCGCAACGGTTATGTTTATGTCGGGAAATTTGACCTGTACACCGCCGGCCCGCGAACGGCCCATCAAGGCCGCTTGGGTGATTTCTTCACGATCCATGGTGCGCTGGCCGAGTTCGGGCAAATCCACGTTCAACTCGACATCGGCGGCAAAAAATCCGACCACACTGCGCGCAGCCGCCAGTCGCGCCAGGTCGCTTTCATTCGCCGAAGACGAAACGGTGCGAGCCAGTTCCGTGAGACGCCGGCGAATGACTTTTTCCGGGTTGGGAAAAAGAACCATCCATAGCCAGATGCCCAGCGCCGCCAGCGCGGCCAGCAACACGATGCGGATGATAATTTTCATAGGAGGGCTTTGCCGACAATACGGTCACGCCCGGCTTTTCCAAACACGTGATCTTCCGAAGGCATGGTGCGGTTGTCACCGACGACGAAATACTCGTCCGGGCCGAGTTTGACCAGCGGACAGTTCCAGCCGCAAGGTGTTTTCTCATACGGTTCATCCAGCACTTCGCCGTTGATCAGCACGCGACCGTTCTCAAAGGCGATGGTTTCGCCCGGCAAACCAATGATGCGTTTCAAATACATCACGTGCGGACCGGCCAGACGGATGCTGACCACGTCGCCGCGTTGGGGCTCGTGCCACACGTAGGCGAGTCGGTTCACGAAATTCACCGAACGGTCCTTGTAAGTCGGCAGCATGCTGATGCCTTCGACACGGATGGGCAACAGGATGAATTTGACAACAATGGTGAACGTGACAATCAAGGCGGCGACCCGTATCAGCGTTACCTTGGGATTGCGTCCCATCACCGCGATGCTCAACCAGCGGGGCATTCGCGGCTGCTTCCAGCCGGCATTTGATTGTTCAGCTTGGTTTCGCGCCAACATATTCCAAAGTTTCGCGCATCCTGCCAGCGGCGCAAGCGGAGACTGTCACACTGTATTTGCCTCGGATGCCACTCTTGGTCAGCATTGTACCCCGGCCATGCTGTCCGCATCTTCGCTGGCAAACGAAAAAGGTTCGAGCGGCAGGGGTTGATCGTGATTTAGAAACTCTTCGCAGACCCGAAAGAAGTCCGATTTCGTGGTGACGCGGCGAATTTGATGCAGGAATTGTCCGCCTGGTTCAACACCCACGCCGAGATAATTCATGTATTTTTTCATTTTCGCCACCTGCGCCGGTTCCCGCACGTCCGGCGAACATGCTGCTTCGTAGAGCGCACGCACGTATTCGAGCACCTCGAATCCGCGGGGCATGAAAATGGCTTCGCCGCGCTGATGCTGGCGGATTTGGCGGAACAGCCAGGGATTGCGAATGGCCCCGCGTCCGATCATCAGCCCGCGAGCACCGGTGATTTTTAGGACTTCGGCCGCGTTCCGGGCGGAATGAACATTGCCATTGGCCAGCACCGGACAGGGCATTTCCGCAACGGCACGCGCGATGCATTCGTAATGCACGGTTCCGTGATACATCTCGCGAACCGTGCGGCCGTGGACAACCAGCATGTCCAGCGAGTGCTTCGCAAAAACCGGCAGCAGTTCATCGAAAACCCCGGGCGAATCGAATCCAATGCGGGTTTTGACCGTGAATTTGATCTTCACCGCGTCCCGCAACGCGCCGAGAATGGCATCCACCCGCTGCGGTTCGCGCAGCAATCCGCCGCCGGCGCATTTGCGATAAACTACCGGCGCCGGACAGCCCAGATTCAGGTCCACCGCCGCAATTGGATATTGCTGCAACTCGCGTGCCGTGCGCACGAGCGCCGGAATATCGTTGCCGATCATCTGGGCGATGACCGGCTGGCCCGTCGGGTTTTCAGTGATGGATTTAAGAATGCGTTTTCGCAGGGTGGAAGTGGCGTGGACGCGGAAATATTCCGTGACATAAACGTCCGCTCCGCCGTAAGCCGCCATCAATTTCCAGAACGGCAAATCCGTCACCTCCTGCATCGGCGCCAGCGCCAGCACCGGCTCTGGAGCGGCCAACAGCGCTTCAAATTGTTGGTGATGATCCACGATGCATATTAGCTGAATTGCGGATGCTGCCGCAATCTTTCCCAGGTTTCGGGCGATAACGGCGCCTGCCGGTAAACCGGCCCGCTCAACGGTTCGGCGCTGTGGGAACATTTCGCGCGCTCCAGCCAGTGGCGGTCGAGCGGCTCGTCCAGCAGGTCAATCCGGCTGGCCGCCACGGTGGTTTCCTCCTTCAAGCCCGACGGATGGCCCACACCCACGAAGAATCCGCCCAGCAGCATTGTCACCCGGGCCATCGTGCTGCGGGTGTACGTGGCCAGCGTACACGGACGCTTCGGGTCAAGCCGGCGGAACAAACCGACGAACAACGGCACCGTCCACATCGCCGGATTTTTCTTCGGCGAATGCGGGTCGAACAATATGGCATGAGGGGCCGGCAATTCGGTAGGGCAGACCTGCCGGTCTGCCTGGACGCGCGGCAGCGCGTCCCTACCAACAAACCGTTCAAGCCGTGCCGGAAAATCACCGGGTTCCAACGTCCATTCGACCTGAAGCCAATCATCGGCGAATGTCACGGAATGGTTTTTTATGAGTTCAGCCAGCGCGGATTCATAGCCGGTGACATAGCCCAGTTCCGCGCCATGTTCGAGCGCAAACGCCGCTGCGGCGGTGGTAAGATCGAAGCTGATGAGCCGGAGTTGTTTTGGAGCGCGGCTCTCCTGAGCCGCAGCACTTGAACTTGCCAAACTTTCACGAACGAGCCGGATGACCATGAGCGCATTGGCCGCCGCACCGAGGCCGACATCCCAAATGACAAACTCGCCGGACGTTTCCCGCACGCGCTCCGGCAGACGCAATTGCCGGACGTAAAGCGCCTCGGCTTCCATGGCCGGCCCAATGACGGGATGAAACGTCTCGGCTTCGGCCAGTGAACGGATGGAACACGCGCCGTTGCGCAGGTGGACGAGGCGATAATCGGTTTGCATTGTGGAATTGTGCGCGAAACGTCCGTGGAGAAAAGAAGAACCGGTGGTGGTCCAGTTTGAACTGAATTGGTGGGGCGAGACTACCGGCGAGCCGTTTTAAGGGCAAAAGTCATCAGTAACGACGGCTCGCGAGTACGCTCGCCCCACCATAGCAGCCGGCAACAAAAAACCGGCAAGCCGCAGGTGCGGATTGCCGGTTAAATCAAGCACCTCCATCATCGGCTGCGACGGCGGAAGAGCAGCAGACCCAGCCCGCTCCATCCGGCCAGCGCCAGGGTGGACGGTTCGGGGACGGAACCGACACTTAATTGCAGGCCGTTAATGTCCGCCTCGCCATACACGCTCGTGTAGTTAAATTGCAGGCTGCCATTGCCATCGGTGACGTCCGTGATTTCCAGATAGTTTTGTCCGGCGATAAAAGCGGTCGCGCTCGGGTCACACGGGTTGGCGGTGTAAGTGGTGCCATCCAGCGTAACTGAAAGCTGGCGGCCGGCGGCCCCCGAATCGCCCTGCGTATAGATGAAAAGATCAATCGTCTGACTGGCCCCAAACCCGGAGAAACTCATCGTTTGATTCACGTCCTGATAACTGTAAAGATATCCCCCCATCAAATTGGCGGCGCCCTGCCCAAATGACGATGGAAAATACGAGTAGGTGTTCCCCCCCGTCCAAAAGAAGTCAACCCCGCTTGAGCTGCCGTCTGAAGCCAGCAGGGATTGCGTTCCGGAACCGGAGGTCAGATAGTTCCACTGGTCGCCAGCCTGTCCCACCAGCGCCGCGCCCGTTTGCTGGGGGGCGGAGCCTTCCAAATTATTACCCAAAAACTGGATGTCATAAAGGGTGCTTTGCGCTGAAACGGTTTTCGCCGCGCCAAACAGGGCGAGGCCGAGGATGAGACTGGCGATTTGAGTTTTCATGGTTTCAGTTATGTTTGCCGTGTCCTAATTCCGGCAATGATTGGATGAAAATAAGCATCGGTTGTGCCATTCCCGCGATGGCTGAGAAAGATTCCGGCAACGATTGATGAGCCTCGCGGAATGGCTGCTGGAGACTTGGGAATATCTATGGGTTTTCCGCTTGTTGCACGGCGGGAGATGAGACTACCAATTGACAACCCTAGCCTCATAAACTGAGGCAAGCTTTTTGAAAAACCAGGCGGAGGTCAAGTTTTTTTGCGAGGCATCTTTTGTTTTCATGCCGGCAATATTTTTTGCCCTTGCACAAGCCGGTGTGGCATTGCCCGGAAGCCTCAAGCCGAAATCCGAAGCAGGTCTGCATGTGGCTGCGACGCCCCGTCGCAGAAAGTTGGTGGCGACGCCTTCCTCGCCATTGGACAGGAATTCCTTTCCCCCGCATCTAAAAATTGCGACAAAGGCGTCGCAGCCACAATATGGTGACGAGGCGTCACCGCTACCCTCGCCGGCAACTTCGGTTTCGGGTTCAAACAGATCCCGGCGCAAAAAAAACGGCGGGCCGCCTGCGCGGACCGCCGGTGCAAATTAAACCGCCGAGTCAGAGCTGGGCCATCGCCTTGTCCATCGCGGCGAAAAGCTGGCCCATCGTGGCTTCGGTTTCGTCGCCCATGTTCGAGACGCGAAACGTGGTGCCCTTGATTTTCCCGTAGCCACCGTCAATGAGGAAGCCCTGGTCCTTGACCAGCTTCTGCAGCTTGGGCACGTCCACGGGAGCGCGGCCGCCGGGCTTCGCGCCGTTGTTCACGCACGTCAGGGTGAGTGACTCGAAACCCTGGTCCGGAAATAGCGTAAAGCCGTGCTTGGCCGCCCAGTCGCGGGTCATCTGGTTCGTCTTGCGATGACGCGCGAAACGCGCCTCCAGACCTTCGGCGAAAATGTCATCGAGCTTGGAAGCCAGGGCGAAGACGTGGCCGATGCTCGGCGTGCTCGGCGTCATGCTCAGCTCGGCATTCTTCTGGAATTCAACAAAGTCGAAATAATAACCGCGGTCCTTGGCCGTGGCCGCCTTGGCCAGTGCCGCCTTGGAGCAGGTGAAAATCGCCGTGCCGGGCGGCAGGGCGAACGCCTTTTGCGTGCCGGCAATCATCACGTCAATGCCCAGCGCGTCAAACTCCAGCTTGACCGCCGACATCGAACTGACGGTGTCCACGATGAACATCACGTCGGGATATTTTTTCTTGAGCGCGGCGATTTCGGCGACCGGGCTCATCACGCCGGTGGAGGTTTCGTTGTGAATCATCGTCAGCGCGTCGAACTGGCCGGTGGCGAGTTTCTTGTCCACGGCCTCGGCGCGGATGGGCGAACCCCACGGCACCTGCAGCGCCTCGGCGTCCTTGCCGCAGCGCTTCGACACGTCGAACCATTTGTCCGAGAACGCGCCGTTCATGCAGTTCAGGACTTTTTTGGAGACCAGATTACGGATGGCGCCTTCCATCACGCCCCAGGCGGACGAGGTGGAGATATAGACCTGCTGCTTCGTGTAAAGCAGTTGCTGGAGCTGCGGTTGGATTTTCGCGTAAAGGTCTTTGAACCCCTGGCCGCGATGACCGATCATCGGCGAGCAAAAAGCCTTGAAGGTTTTTTCGCTTACTTCGATTGGCCCCGGTATGTGTAATTTGACGTGTGGCATAAATATGAATGAAATTTTTCACAAGGCTGGCGGGATGGCAAGCCATGTTTTGCCAAACCCAGCGCATTATTTGCGCCCGTCGCCCCGGCACGCATTTATTTCACATATCCGTTTGCCCGAAACCACTCAACCGCATCGGCGAACGCCTGTTTCGGCGGCGTCTGCGGCAGCTTGAGCACGCGAATCGCCCGGGCCGGATCGAACCACATTTTGTACCTGGCCATGCGCACGCCCGCCAGCGGCGCCTTGGGTGGTTTGCCGGTGAAATACGAGGTGCATTGGTTGACGTGCGCCGCCGCGAGCGCCACCCAATAGGGAATTTCCCATTTTGGCGCGGGCACGCCGGTGATTTCCTCCAGCACGGCCAGGGTTTCCCGCATGGTCCAGTTGCCCTCCTCGTTGCCCAGAATGTAGCGTTCGCCCAGCTCCCCCTTTTCCGCCGCCAGAATGTGCCCGGCGGCCACGTCGCGGACGTGGACCCAGTTCAATCCGGTGTCGAGATACGCCGGCAATTTGCGGTTCAGAAAATCCACGATTACCTGGCCGGTCGGCGTCGGTTTTACATCGCGCGGGCCGATGGGCGCGGTGGGATTGACGATGACGATGGGCAGCCCGTCGCGCGCCAGCTTGGTGGCCACACATTCCCCCTGCCATTTGGAACATTTGTAGTGATTGGTCAGGTGCTCGGGGGAAATCACGTCCAATTCGGTTGATGGCACGAGTTGGCCATCCACCGTTTTCGGCAGTCCAACGCAGCCGACGGTGCTGGTATAAACGATACGCTGGCAGCCGGCCCGGCCCGCGGCCTCCAGAACCCGGCGTGTGCCCTCGACGTTCACCGCGTACATCGGTTTGTAATCGCGCAACCACAAATGATAGCTCGCTGCAACGTGAAAACACCAATCGCAACCTCCCATTTCGCGTTCCAGCAATTTGTGGTCGAACACGTCGCCGGTCACGCCCTCGAACTCAACTCCGGACAACCCGCGTTTATCACTGTCCGGCCGCCGCAGCGCCTTCACCTGATGTCCGCGCGCCACCAATTCGTGGACGAGGTTCGAGCCGATGAATCCGGAAGCGCCGGTGACAAAACATTTCATAAGATGGGAAGGCCACAGAGGATTTTGCGCCAACTAACAGACATTTTCCATAAAATTGTGCGTCGGCCGCGGCTGAAATCCGAATGCCGAATGCCGAAGCCCAAAAGAAATCCGAATTCTGAAGCCCGAATCCGAACATCGTGCGTGTGCAGGTCTTATTCGTATTTCGGGCTTCGGGCTACTTTCGGCATTCGGATTTCAAGCGGAGGGCCCCCGCCCTGCTTCGCACATCGCTCCAGGAATTCACGTTGCGGAAACTCCATATCAGGTTTAATTTGTCACTTAAGGCTTCACCGTTTCACCGTTGATATGAAAATACTCCTTATCAGCCCGCGGACGCCCGACACGTTTTGGAGTTTCAAACATGCCGTGCGCTTCGTTTCCCGAAAGGCGTCCATGCCGCCGCTGGGATTGCTGACGGTGGCCGCGATGCTGCCGCCGGAGTGGCAGCTCAAGCTGGCGGACCTGAACGTGGAGCGGCTTACGGATGAAGATCTGAGCTGGGCGGATTATGTGTTGCTGGGCGCCATGATCGTGCAAAAGGATTCGGTGCGCGAAATTATGGCGCGTTGCGCGGCGCTGAATAAAACCGTCATTGCGGGCGGGCCGCTGTTCACCACCGGCTATGAAGCCTTCCCGGAGATTCAGCACTTTGTTCTGGGCGAGGCCGAGGAAGTGATGCCCCGGGTGGTGGAAGACCTGCGGAGCGGACGGTTGCAACCGGTTTATCGCTGCACGAACCGTCCGGAAATCACCCAAACCCCGGTGCCGCGCTGGGACCTCATCAAATTTCGATATTACGTGACGATGGCCGTGCAATTCTCGCGCGGTTGTCCGTTCGATTGCGAGTTTTGCGACATCATCGTGATGAACGGGCGGGTGCCCCGCACAAAAACGCCGGCGCAATTGATTGCCGAGCTGGATGCGCTGGCCCGGCGCGGATGGAAGGACATGGTGTTCATCGTGGACGACAATTTCATCGGCAACAAACCACGAACCAAAATGCTGCTGCACGCCTTGATCGAATGGCGGCGACACACGCGGACCCGCATCGGGTTTCTCACGGAGGCATCCCTGAATCTCGCCGATGACCCGGAATTGTGCGCCCTGATGGTCGAGGCCGGGTTCAAGAAAGTCTTTGTCGGCATCGAAACCCCATCGGTCGAGGCGCTGGAGGAATGTCACAAGCTCCAAAACCGGAACCGCGATCTCGTGGCTGCCGTGCAAACGTTGCAGCGCACCGGTCTGGAGGTCATGGGCGGATTCATCGTGGGCTTTGACAGCGACAAGAGCGACATCTTCAAGCGGCAGTTTGAATTCATCCAGCGTTCCGGCGTGGCGACGGCGATGGTGGGATTGCTGACCGCGCTGCCGCAGACGCGTTTGTGGCAGCGGTTGAAACGCGAGGGGCGGCTGGAAGCCGAAAGCACCGGCAACAATTCCGACGCCACGCTGAATTTCAAACCCAAATTGAACCGCGAATTCCTGCAATCCGGCTACCGCGAACTGGTGAAGAAACTTTACGAGCCGCGGAATTACTACCAGCGCATCCGGACGCTCCTCAAGAGCCATCGTCCCACCGGTCCGCGCCTGCGCCTGTCCCGGGCGGATTGCATCGCCTTCCTGAAATCCTTCTGGGTGTTAGGCGTGTGGCACCGTGGGCGCGTGGGATATTGGCGGCTGTTCTGGGGCACGCTCATCCGGCGTCCGCGCCAGTTCCCGCACGCCATCGAACTTGCCATTCTCGGCTACCACTTCCGCCGCGTGGCCAACTCGCTGCGTGCGCCCGCCGCCCGCAAACCGTGATGGCAAAGCGGCAGCTTTGCCCTACCAGATGTTGGTAGGGCGGCGCTGTTGCGCCGCCCAAACTCCGACCATGCGATTATTTCCGGTCGGAATTGAAATTGAATAACGGCGGGAAAGTGGTGAAAATTCAGCGCACGTTCAAAGTAATGTGAATCCAATTCAATGAGCAATACCAAATCGCAATGGGACTTCGGCGAGCTGTTTCCAACAGAACAGACCAGAAAGGTTTTGTCCGTCTCGGAACTCACGGCGCAGGTCAAGCGGTTGCTGGAAAAATCAGTTGGCCAAGTCTGGGTGACGGGCGAGGTCACGAACCTGCGTGCCCAATCTTCCGGCCACATGTATTTCACGCTCAAGGATGCCGCTGCCCAGTTGAGTTGCGTTTTGTTCAGCCGCGAAAAGGTTTCGCATCGCGAGTTGCTGGCGGACGGTCGGAAAGTGCTGCTGCAAGGTGACGTGACGGTTTATGAGGCGCGCGGGCAATACCAGCTCATCGTGCGCGCGGTGGAGTTGCAGGGCGTCGGCGCGCTGCAAATCGCCTTTGAAAAACTCAAACAGAAGCTCGCGGCGGAAGGGCTTTTCGCGACAGAACGAAAGCGGTCGCTGCCGAAATATCCGCAACGCATCGGTCTGGTCACGTCGCCGACCGGCGCGGCGATCCGCGACGTGCTGCACGTCGTACAACGGCGGAATCCGGGTCTGGAAATCATCCTCGCGCCATGCCGCGTGCAGGGTGAAGGGGCGGCGGAAGAAATTGCGGCGGCCATCAAGTTGCTTAACGAATATTCGGAGGGCGGAGTTACACGGCGCCCTGACTTGGAAACTCAAAGAGAATTGGGGGCTCGTGTAACTCGCCCCTCCGAAAGATTGGACTTGATTCTCGTCACCCGCGGCGGGGGCAGCCTGGAGGATTTATGGGCGTTCAACGAGGAGGCCGTTGCACGGGCAATTTTTGAGTCGGCCATTCCCGTAGTGTCGGCGGTCGGCCACGAGATTGATTTCACCATCAGCGATTTTGTCGCGGACGTGCGCGCAGCGACGCCGAGCGCGGCGGCGGAAATCATCACGGAAGGGGTTTTTGCCAGCCGGCAGCTCGTGGCGGATTTGACGCAGCGCATGATTCGAGCGCATCCGCGCCGGCGCATGAATGAACTTTTGCAGCAACTCGATGATTTACAGGCCGGTTTGCTGCGTTGCACGAGGCAGGGGACGAAGGAACGGCAGGTGGCCTGGCAGAATCTGGCGACGCGATTGGTGCGCGTTCGTCCGGCGCAATTATTGAAGCAGCGGCGCGAGTCGTTGGTGGTGAGTCAGCGGCGTTTGCGCGAACTGGCGCACGTTGGCCTGCGAAACGGGAGAAGCCGTTTTGAGGCGACGGAAGCGCGACTGCGTTTGCTGGGGCCGGAACAGGTTTTGGCGCGCGGTTATTCCATCACGATGGACGCGGCAATGGGAAAGGTCATTCGTCGCGCCAAAGACGTGAGCTCCGGGCAACATTTGAGGACGCGCGTGAAAGAGGGCGAGATTTCCAGCCGGGTGGAGAAATAATTCGGGCCAGCTTGCGGAGACGCCCGCCTCACCCGTCAATCATGGCTGGACGGTGGCCCGGTAGAATTTTTGCGGCACGGCCAGGTTGGCGTCGGTGAAAATGCAGGGCGAAACGTTGGTGAAAACCGGAAACCAGTTCGTCGCCGCCAGATTGGTCGAGGTCTGGACGACGTAATTCGCGCCAACGCTGCCGCTGAGGGTGAAGGCGAACTGGCCGTTGGTGAACGCAACGGATGTCAGCGCTGCCGCCGTGGCGACGATATAAGAGGCCCCCGATACCGTGACCATGTCGTAGCGCATGGTGCCGGACGTGCCATAAGAGCTGGAATTAGCGGGGACATAATTTGTATTCGCTGTATTTGCGGCCGTGTTTTCAAATTCAGACACAAAACGAAAAGCAAAGTTCGTATTATTGTTCACGCCGGAAATCGCCGTGAGGCTGTTGGTCTTCACGTTGAAACTTGTGCCGTTGGTGAACGCAGTTGGGAAATCCACAAAATCAATCCCGTTCGTTGTGTATTGCAGCCGGCCATACTTGCTGCCGGTATTGCTGGACTGTGAACTCCAACTGATGACGATATTCTGCCGTCCCGCGGTGCTGACATTGAATTGCACGCCGCGGGTTTTGTTGCCGGTACCCTGGGCGGGATACGCGGTGGTGTTCCAGCCGGAATTGTCCGTGCTGCCGGCCGGGTCGAGAGTTGTGTCCCCCGTGGCAAACGTGGCGGTTGTGCCGCCCAGCAGGGCGGCGGTGCCCGTGCCGGTGGAAGGCGTCGTGGCGCCCGTGGTCGTATTGCCATCCGGTGTGATGCTGTTGAAATTCCATTGCGCGAAAACCGCCGGGTTCGTGAACAGCACCGTGAGCGAGGCCGCTGAACTGGTCACGCTGCCGGTGATGTTGGTGATGACGACGGAATAATTTCCGGCGTTGGTGAGTTGAACATTGGCCAGCGTGAAGGGATTGGTGGTCGCTCCGGCAATGTTCGTGCCGCTGAAGAACCATTGATAATTCAATGGCGGCGTGCCGGAGGCGGCGACGCTGAAGGTGGCGGTTTGTCCGGCAAGGACGGACTGGCCCTGGGGCTGCGTTGTGATTGCGGGTGGCGCGTTGGTCAGCAGCAGCACGGCGTTGGAGCTGGCGACGCTGCCGAAAAGGTTCGTGACGACGACGGAATAATTTCCGTTGTTCGTGAGCTGCGCATTGACGAGTACAAATGGGTTCGCCGTGGCGCCGGCAATGTTCGTGCCGTTGAACTGCCATTGGCAGGCGAGCGTGCCGCTGCCGCCGCCCCCGACGGAAAACGTGATGGTTGCGCCGACCGCGTTCGTCTGGCTTTGCGGCTGCGTAACGATCACCGGCGGGTTCGTGCCCGAATCGTTCCCCGCGGGAATCAAAAAATCCTTCATCACCGCCATGTGCTGGGCATTGGTGGAGTCGGTGAATTGCACCGGCGGAACGTCGCTCAAAGGCGTGTAAACGGTGGAATCAAAAACCAGCCCGTTCGGAAACGAGTGCGATGGAAACACGGTTGCGGTTTCAAAATTGGTCAGGGAAAAATCCGGCAGCACGTAATCGTGTGGATGGTTGCGATTCTGGCTGGTGTTGGAATTGCCGTTGTTGTCGGCGGGAACCGGGTTGTCGCTCAAATAACTGTCGAAGGTGGTCATCGTTGTGGATTCCGTGCGGGTGTCCGTGTTGAAATCTCCGGCCACGACGATCCACGCGGTGCTCGGAAAAGTGGATTGAATCAGCATTTTGAGATTCGCCGCCTCGCTCGACCGGGCGCTGGCCGAACTGGTCAGCAGATGCACACTGACAACATAGAGGTCGTTCGTGCCGGGCAGATCAATCTGCGCCCACGCAAAGCCGCGGTTCGGTAAAGACTGGACGGTGTCCGTCCACGAACCCGAATTCAATATCGGATAACGGCTGATGATGCCGTTCGGGATGTTGCCGTTGGCGGTGTAAGGCTCGCGGTAGTACACAAAATTCGTTCCGAAAGCAGTGTCCACCATCGAGCGAAAATCGGACGCCGTGTTGTTGCTGTAATTGAATTCCTGGATGGCAACAATGTCCGGCTTGAGTCCCTGAAAAATGCGGATGGCAAATGGCTGGTAGGTTTGCGCGTCGCCGTTCAGGTTCGCCGCCATGACCCGGACGTTGATATTGCTTTGCGCCAGCGCCGAGGTCGAAAAGAAAATCGCGCCAAGAAGAAATATTCTTCCGGCGCATCGTATAACTTGTGACTTCAACCGCATGAAACAATGGTCCTATATTTAGGCACACTTCACCACAAACGCAAGCCGGCATATTCCCGACGACTCAAAACGGGCGGCGGACAAAATTCTTCATCAGGCGGACAGGGAGAGAGTGTCATTGCGTTTGGCGTGTTGATTGAGCCGGTGTTTCCAGAACGGGTCCCAGCGCCGACTGCTGTGGATGCAACGCAACGCCAGCACGTTTTCTGCACCGGGCAGGGACCAGAACATGCCTGATTGTTTGCAGCGCGCGCCGATGACCGTCTTGCAGCCAGCCTCCACGACGCCCGAACCGATAAAGTAACCTGCGGCGCGAAAGGAGCCATACTGCATGCGCTGGATATTGCGCTCAAAATAACCCAATTCCTCCCCCACGACTTGCGCTTGCGGTTGACCGAGGCAAGCTTGGCGGGTTTCTTTAATCAGCGACTCGACCTTGTCTTTGAGCAATCGCCTGGCCCAACGTCGCTGCCGGGTTTTGTGGTCCGGATGGTTTTTGCCCAGCAGGGCGTCGAGTACTCGGCCCGCGTGTTCCAGCGCATGATAAAAGTCCACGACCTGCACACAGCCTTTGAAGCAGTCTTTGCCCATGTTCTCCAAACCGGTGGCGCCGTCGATCAAGAGCACGGTTTTTCCTGCTGTGGCCAAGCCTCGGCGCAAGGCTTCCTGGCGCAGAATGGGGCCAAACTGGTCAATGGATTGGAAGCTGGAAACATAGGTGGTGGATTCATGGTCCCGCACGGGATGGCCTTTTTCATCCGTCCGATGCTGCGTAAAAACACAGCCCAGATAAACCTGGCGGGTCTTGGCCGTGCCGTCGGGTTGTTTGCCCGCCCTTCCGGCCAACTCCTTGGGGCGCATGGGCACACCGGTGCCATCGGCGCTGACATACATAATGGGCGCGTCGCACCGGCCGGGTTGGGCCTGGCGCTGCTGCCAAACTTGCGCGTCCTGGCCCACTCGTTGCACGACGCGCTGGATTTGCCGGGCCGACACCTGGATGGCACCGGTTTCGGCCAGATGCCGCTCCGCTTTTTGGTAGCCTGTCTCATCGGCGCCCTCCAAACAGATCAGCCGGGCCAAAGCGGGCGTGTAGCCAACCTCCAGACCCAGCGCCGCATCGGCTGGATAGTGCCCCTGTTTTTTGCCCTCATGGTAGTAGTAGTCGCGCTCCAGTTGGAAGGTGCCAAACAAACCGTCCACCCGCAGGCACTCCCGTCCTTTGCGCTGCTGGCCGGGTGCGGGCTGATAGGCGGCATCGACACGGTCGGCCGCTTGTTGGAGCAGCCATTGCACCAGCGCATTGGCGGGCTTGAAGATGGCGGTGCGCACCAGCACTTCCAACTGCTGCACCGCCAAGCCGTTGGGCGTTTGCCCGCCAAAGTGCGCCATCAACTGTTGGATTTCCTGCTCTTGGGCCAGGAGGAGTTGTGGCGTGGGGTCTTTTTTTTTGCGCCCGCCACTCGCTCGGCGCGGGTTTTTTCCACCATGAGTTGCACGTATTGCGCCATCAGTTCCTGGACCTGACGGTAGCCATCGATGGCGGCCTTGAGGTCGGGCACCTGTTCCGGGGGCACGTAGCGGGAAACGTTGCGGCCATTTTCATAGCATTGGTGATTATAGTAGGGCCCTTGCGGCCCTTGGCGAAGCACACTGATGGTGCCGCGATCCAGACGCTGGATTTGGGCGATGTCGTTGAGGAGCGATTGCGGAGTGGATTTGGTATTCATGGCCGGAAGTATATGTGTATGCCATATACCAAGGCAATAAAAAAAAGGCTAAAAACTGATTTTGAAGAATTTTGTCCGCCGCCCACTCAAAACTGGACGCCGCCGTTTTTTTGTTTTAGCCTCGTGGTCGTGCCCAATCCGTCAAAAAGCGCGGGGCAAAACAATCCCGCCAAAGCCAGGCTTCCGTTTGAGGAAGCTTTGAAAAAACTTGAAGGCATTGTTGCGGCCATGGAATCCGACGACCTGCCGCTGGAAACATTGCTGGCCAGATACGAGGAGGGGACAAAGCTGGTGAAAATCTGCCAGGAAAAACTCGCCGAGGCGGAATTGAAGATCCAGCAATTGGAGAAGAATGCGGCTGGCGAAATGAAATTGAAGCCGTTGTCACCGGATTTGTCCGAAGGCTGATTTCCGATCCCAGACCCCAGAACCAAATATATGAGTCGTTATCTCGACATGGTGGACGGGCCGGCGCATGTGAAGAAACTCACGCTGTCACAGCTTCAGGAACTGTCCGGGGAGATCCGGGAGGAATTAATCGCCGGGCTGGCCAAAAGCGGCGGGCATCTCGGCCCGAATCTCGGCGTGGTTGAGTTGACCATCGCGTTGCATCGCGTTTTCAACACGCCCCGGGACAAGTTTATCTGGGACGTGAGCCATCAAGTCTATGTCCATAAAATTCTTACCGACCGCAAAAGCCGCTTCCGCACCATTCGGCAGACGGAAGGCCTGAACGGCTTCGCGTTGCGCACGGAAAGTCCGCACGATTGCTACGGGGCGGGTCATGCGGGCACGGCGCTTTCCGCCGCGCTGGGCATGGCGGCGGCGCGTGATAAAAACGGCACGGACGAAAACATCGTCTGCATTTTTGGCGACGCGGCGTTGACGAACGGCATTTCGTTCGAGGCGCTCAACAACATCGGCCACACAACCAAGCGGTTCATCGGCATTCTCAACGACAACGAATGGAGCATTGCCAAAAACGTCGGCGCGATTTCCAATTATCTCAACAAGCTCATCACCAATCCTCGTTACAACAAGCTGGCAAAGGACTTTGAAAATTTTGTGCGCCGCCTGCCCAAGGGGGAACTGGCGTTAAAGCTCGCACACAAGGCCGAGGAAGGGGTCAAGGGTGCCATCACCGATGTCGGGCTGCGGCAGACCGGCAGCTTGGTGGAACCCGACGGTCGCGGCGGCTACGGCAGCCCGATTTTCTTCGAGGAAATGGGTCTGCGCTATCTTGGCCCGATTGACGGACACAATCTGCCGTTGCTTATCAGCACGCTGGAATTTGCCAAGACGTGCGACCATCCCATCGTCATTCATGTTCTCACGCAAAAAGGCAAGGGCTTTGAGGCCGCGCTGAAATCCCCGGAAAAATTCCACGGCACCGGGCCTTATGATGTGAAGACCGGCGATTCGATGCCCGTCCTGGCCGGCACGCCGCCGAATTATCAGGACGTGATGGGGCAGACGCTGGTGAAACTTTGCCAGAAAGACAACACCATCGTCGGCATCACCGCCGCGATGCCCAGCGGGACGGGAATGAAAATTCTCGAAAAGGCCATGCCGGATCGCTATTACGACGTGGGCATTGCCGAGGAACACGCCGTCATTTTTGCCGCCGGCATGGCGGCGATGGGTTTTCATCCGGTCGTGGCGATTTATTCCACCTTCCTGCAACGCGCCTACGACTGTATTCATCACGACGTCTGTTTGCAGGATCTGCCGGTGATTTTCTGCATGGACCGCGCCGGGCTTTCGGCGAACGATGGTCCGACGCATCACGGCCTGTTCGACATTTCCTACCTGCGCTGTCTGCCGAACGTCATTGCCATGGCGCCGAAGGACGAGGACGAACTCGCGGACATGATGTTCACCGCGACGCACCAGGATCATCCCGCGTTCATTCGCTACCCGCGCGGCACGGCGGAAGGCGTGCCCATCAAGGACCAGCCCAAACTGCTCGAAATCGGCAAGGCGGAGGTCATCCAGAATTTTTCCGGCAACGGCAAACGCAAGGTGGCGCTGTTCGGCCTCGGCCCGATGAACGTCATCGCCCGCCGGGCGGCGGCGCAACTGGCGGCGGAGGGTTTCGATGCGGCGGTCATCAACCCGCGTTTCACCAAGCCGCTCGACGCCGGGTTGCACGAATTTTTCGGCAAGGCGGCCGACGTGATCGTGACGCTGGAAGACCACGCGCTGATGGGTGGTTACGGTTCGGCGGTGCTGGAATTGTTCAGCGAGAAGGCCATCACCACGCCTGTCGTGCGCATCGGCTGGCCGGATCAATTCATCGAGCACGCCACAACGCAGGACGAACTGCGCAAAAAATACGGCCTGTCCGTCGAAAATGCCGTGGCCAAAGTGAAGGCGCAGTTTGCCGAAGCCGCGGCCCCCGTGACATCGAAGTTGATCGTTGTGGCTTGAAAATTACATGTTAGAAATGTCCAAACGACCGAGACATCCATATCCCGAAATTTACTGTGACTTAAATGCAAAGATGACAGAGCGCGGCTATTTGTTGACAAGAGGCTCGGTGGAAAATCTTACAAAACTTGGTCTTACTTTGGAATCGGCAGTGGGCAAGCGATTTACCTTTGTCGGGGACGACGCGGACAAAGATGGCAAGCCTGATGAAATTATGTTCAACGGGGTTGTTATTCGTGATGTGAAATTTGGTTTTCTTGCGCTCGCTGATGAAGATGGCATTTATTGGAGGTCCGAGATTGCTGATGATTAACAGTTTTGCGTCCAGCAGTTGCGCGGATTGGTTGCTTGAAGTTATATTTCAGCCATGACGGTCACATTGACAGCGGAGCAGGAAAAATTCATCGCGGAACAACTGGCTGGCGATTTTTACCATTCCGCCACTGACGTCATTGCCCAAAGCCTCGGAATGTTGCGCGCGCAGGAGGAATTCATCCGTTCGAATGCCGCCGAGTTGCGCGAGAAAATCGCCACCGGCATGGAGCAAATTCGGCGCGGCGAAGTGGTGGATGGCAGGACCGCCATTCGGAATCTACAGGAAAAATTGCTTTTGCGTCGAAGTTAGAATTCACATCCTCCCTCAACCCGGCCTTCTCCCCATGGAGAAGGAGAAACGTCCGCCGTTTCTTTGAAAAACCTGCGATAGGATTTGCCGGACGGTTATTCATAACATTGGAGACGCCCTGTTGCTGGTCCTTCTCCTGGGGGAGAAGGTCAGGTTGAGGGCCGGCGTTCTTCCAACCAATCAATTTTCTTTTCTTGATTTCCTTCGCATTCAACCTTTCTCCCCGCCACGCAAAAATTGAAATCGCAAATCGTCAGGCAAAAAACTAACATTGCTCCATGGCATACAAAGACGTGACTCCGCCCGCGGGCGAAAAAATTACCATCCAGAACGGCAAGCTCACCGTTCCGGCAAATCCCATTCTCCCGTTCATTCGCGGCGACGGCACCGGCCCGGACATCTGGGCGGCGAGCGTGCGCGTGTTCGACGCGGCGGTGCAGAAGGCCTACGGCGGCAAACGCAAAATCTCCTGGTTTGAAGTTTTTGCCGGCGAAGCCGCCAAGAACAAGTTCGACAACTGGCTCCCGGACGACACCGTTGAGGCGTTCAAGGAATATCTTGTCGGCATCAAAGGCCCGCTCACCACACCGGTCGGCGGCGGCATCCGCTCGCTCAACGTCGCCCTGCGCCAGATGCTCGATCTCTACGTGTGCCTGCGCCCTGTGCAATGGTTCACCGGGGTGCCCTCGCCCGTGAAGCACCCGGAGAAGGTTAACATGGTCATCTTCCGCGAAAATACCGAGGACATTTACGCGGGCATTGATTTTGAAGCGGGCAAGGAAGCGGCGCTCAAGACGATTGAATTTCTCAAGACAAACTTCCCGAAGGATTTTAAAAAGATCCGCTTCGGCGCGGAATCACCGGAACTGGTTGGTATCGGCATCAAACCCGTGTCGAAGACCGGCACCCAGCGCCTGGTGCGCTCGGCCATCCAATATGCCATCGCGGAGAAGAAGAAGTCGGTGACGATTGTCCACAAGGGCAACATCATGAAATACACCGAGGGCGCGTTCCGCGACTGGAGTTATGATCTGGCGAAGACGGAATTCGGTGCGGTGGAGATGGACGGCGGTCCGTGGTGCAAGATTCCCGAGGGCAAACCCGGCGCGGGCCTCGTCATCAAGGACGCCATTGCCGACATCACACTCCAGCAGGTACTCACGCGCCCGACGGATTTTGACGTCATCGCCACGCTGAACCTGAATGGCGATTACCTGAGCGACGCGCTCGCGGCGCAAGTGGGTGGTATCGGCATCGCGCCCGGCGGCAACATCAATTACATCACCGGCCACGCGATTTTCGAAGCCACGCACGGCACCGCGCCGAAATACGCGAACAAAGACGTGGTGAATCCCGGCAGTGTGGTGCTGAGTGGTGAAATGATGTTCCGCTACCTGGGCTGGACGGAGGCGGCGGATTTGATCTTGAAAGGCTTAAACGGCGCGATTGGCAGCAAGCGCGTCACCTACGACTTCGCCCGCCAGATGGAAGGCGCGACGGAGATCAAGTGTTCGCAGTTTGGTGATAATATCATCCAGCACATGTAGGCTGATCCGGCGTGGACCGCTGCGGCAGCCTCATTGCGAGCGAATAAGTTGCCGTGCTCAGGGACCTCTTAATGTCTGGGAACGTCCTGAATCCGGCAGCGAGATATGCACGATGGAATTGAACGTCTCACCATTAAGCCGGTGGCCGTGGTCATCCACCAGGTTCCAAACGACGTTGAATTCGCCGTTCGTGGTGCTGCCGGTGAGCGTGGTCAGGTGCGCGCCGTTGGTGGTGACGCATTCGATGGAAAAGTTTCCGTTCTTCTCTGGTAACCGCGCGTGAAAGCGCGCGCCAACGTCAACGTCGTAGTTCACGCAGTCGAGACTAAACTGGCACAGGTTGCTGGTGGTGACGGCAACTGGCGGGCCAGAAAAATAAAGTCGTCCTTCGCGTTTGTCCTCCAATACGACATAGACCTGCACGGCGTGCCGGCCTGGCGGATCGTAGATTGCGTGCCAAATCACCAGGCAGTCGCCATTCGCCGCGCGCTCACGGTCATAAACTTTTCCACCGCTATCAAATTTTACCACCTCATCCGGGTCTCCATCCACGTTCACGAACAGGATATTGTTGTTCGTTATGGCATCATGGCGGATTGGAAATTCAAATGTGATGTCTTCGGGTTCCTTGCCGGTGATGATCTGTTTTGGTGTGAGCAACGCGCAGAGCGAAAGCTTGTTCGTGTCGGAAACGCTTACGTTGCCGATGAGGCTTTGGACGCTTTGGCCCTTGAAGGCGGGTCCTTCGGGAGGGTCCGACCAATTTGTCGCGAGAATGGTTGCGACCCTGGACTGCCGCAAAAGCGACTGTTTCCATTCGCGGTCGGAAATCTCCTTCAAGTATTCCTTTTGTCTCAATTCCTTGACCTTGGTTTTCGTTTTCCCGGCCTCGGTTTGGATTTGTTGTTCCTCTTGCATGGCTGCATCGCTGTTTGGCCTCGGCCAAACGAGATCGAATTCCGCCTCCGGCGTTCCCGGACGAGGCGGTCGGTCAAAACCGGTTTCACGCCAGCTCCGCCGCATCTTCCCGCCGTTGTCCACGCCATCCAGCCCCACGGAATACAGCAGAAAATGGCCGTTATCATCCTGGCGATAGCGCAACGGCTGGCCGTCCATGAAATCCACTGGCACGGTTTCCAGGAACTCCGGCACGAGGCCGGCCAGAGCGTTTGGATACGAGCCGTGTTTACCGCGATACCGTTCGAGCGCGAGGGCGGTGATGGTGAGCCGGCGTTGGGCCTCGGCTTGTGCGGAACGACCCAGGAGACCGAAATCCTGCCTGTGTACGCCCGAGGACATTGCTCTGAGGCGCATCAGGCTTTCCACCCGCGAATGCCCGGCCAGGCCGGGAACGGTGTTTGTCACGCCAGGAAGCTGTCGCATGGCGGCCCACGTGGGAGCTTTTATGGCATTGCGAAGTTCAATTTCGCGGTCGCGGTAGTAAAGCATCACCTCTTTCTCAACATCAAAGTTCCAGCGCCGGCGGGTCTGATTCCAGCGATAGCTGAGTTCACTCAAAACGGAAGGCGGAAACCCGACGGCTGCTTTCGCAAATTCACTGAAAGTCGGCTTGGGATCCGCCTCGCCGGAGCGTTCCCGTTCGCAATCTGCCATCATGCAAGCGCGGGTGAACGCCGCCGTTTCCGGCAGGGAGCTGAAATAATCTACCGACGCCCATTCCTGCTGGAGCCGCGCGAGTTGGTCATCCGTCCAGCCGTTGGTCTGCAGCGCCTGCCAGATGGTATTGCCGGCGAGCCCGGCGCAGAAGTACCGAACCAGATGGGAAATCTCCATTGGCCCGGGCTCAAAGGCGGTGGCCAGGCGGGTTGCCGCCAGCGCATTGGTCCATGCGAGAGCTTGATTGCCGTCGTGAAGGGCCAGCAAGGCGCGGTCTCCCATCGCCTGGGCCAGATTCTTCATGTTGGCGAGATGCGGCATTAACATCCGACTTCCTTGCTGCGCATTCAGGGTAAAGCGGATGGGGCCGGACAGTATTGCCATGCAGGCCGGGTCATACAGCGATCGATTGGTATCGATCGCGGCACGAAATTTCTCCCAAGTGAGCTGGTCGCTTTCGTCCCACGTTGACTGGTTTCTTTTTTTCAACGAATCCAATTTCCAAACCACGATGGCGGCGTCATTCCCGATGGGTTGCAGGAGAGGTGGATGATCGGGGAATGGCCCGTCAAACCGGAAGCGGGCGATATTGCTCAAAATCGCTTCGCGCGCGCGCAATTCCGGCGAAGTCGAAAAGTCAAATTCCGCCAGATCGGTCTTGAAGCCTTGCTGGCGAAGCAATTGCCGGGTTTCTGCCACCGCCTGGACTGCCCGGGGATCGGGAGCCGGTGGTCGCAAAGCTGCCACCAGGCCGGCCAGCGCCAGAACCACCAGGACCAGCCAGGACAATTTTCCCGGACGAAGTTTCATCAGCAAACTTTTGATGCTAACGGTCCGAAGGTTTGCTCCTCGAATGGAGGAATGGCAAGTTTATTTAAGAACTTTGCTTTGCGTTGCCGGCCCTGAAGGTTTAAGAATTGCCATCATGACTGGCTTCATTCGTCACCGTAGCCTTGGCCGCTCAGGAGTTCTGGCGGTGCTGTTGGTTTCGACGGTTTCATTGAAAGCCAATCCAGTCAGTATAGGCGCAGGTCCCATCTTCCAGTTGGGAAACCTCTCCGCCATCATCATCGCCCTTTTGATTGAGTCGTTGTGTGTCGTCCTGTTACTCCGGCGCTGGCGAACGCCACGCTTGTTTTTGCTTTGGCTCATGGGCATGCATCTGCTCACGTATCCGGTATTTCTGGGAATTCTTTGGCTCCTTGACGGTTTGCATCCGGCTTTGGTCGTGGCGATGGGTGAAGGCTTAATTGTGTTGCTTGAGGGAAGTCTGATTTATCTGATGTGCCGCTTCGCGCCGTCCGCCAAATCAGAAATGCCATTGCCGTCGGTCTCCAAAAGCCTGCTCGCATCCCTGGCCGGGAACATCTGTTCGGCGGTGGCTTTTCCACTCCTGATGATACTCGTCGGTTGGATTGTTTTTTCCATTGAAAAGGGAATTTCCGATTGACGAGCTTTCGCTCTTCAAGATTGCCGTCGCATTTTAAATGATTTCATGCACTGGATAGTTGCCAGCCTCGTATCGGCATTGTTCCTCGGCGTTTATGAGCTGTGTACCAAGCACGCGGTGCGGGACAACGCCGTCGTGCCGGTGTTGTTCTTCAGCACCCTGACCGGTGCGGCGGTGTGGGTTGGCTTGTTGATGGTGCAGGTGCTTCATCCGGGCACATTGCCGGCGACGTTGGTCACGGACCCGCTCACGCTGACGCAGCACCTGCAACTGGTGCTCAAATCGGTCATTGTGGCGGCTTCGTGGGTTTTTACTTATTTCGCGCTTAAACACCTGCCGCTGTCGCTCGGGTCACCCATTCGCGCGACCAGCCCGCTGTGGACGCTGTTTGGCGCAATTCTGATTTTGGGTGAGCGGCCGACCTGGCTGGAAACGGTTGGCGTGCTGACGACGCTGGCGTCGTTCGTGGGGCTGTCGGTTGCCGGCAGCTGCGAAGGCGTGCATTTCCATCGCAACAAATGGGTGGGTTTTCTCGTGGTCGGAACACTGCTCGGTGCGGTGAGTTCGCTCTACGACAAATATCTGCTGGGCCGGGGGCATTTCTCGGTGCCGACGGTGCAGGCGTGGTTCTCGGTTTATCTGGTGGTTCTGTTCACGCCGTTCGCCATCGGCTGGAAGCGGCGCTGGTGGTCGCGCAACGAATTTCACTGGCGCTGGAGCATCCCGTTTATCGCGTTTACGCTGCTGGTGGCGGACTATATTTATTTCAGCGCGTTACGTGATCCCCATTCGTTGGTTTCGATCGTGATGAGCTTGCGCCGCGGCAGCACGCTGGTGGGTTTTGCCGGCGGCCTGCTCCTGTTCGGCGAAGGCAACGGGCTGAAAAAACTCCCCGCCGTGATCGGCATCCTGGTGGGTATTGCGCTCACGGTGATGGGGTAAAAAATGGGCGGTGCCGCATGCACCGCCCAACAGGACCGTATTTTGGTCAATTGTTTACTTCGACGATATGCGGACGAATCCCTGCTTGGAGCCGTTAAACTTGGAGGTGGGAATGGGGATCGTTTTCAAGCTTCCGTCGCCAATGACATTGGAATACGTGAGCCAGCTGCCAAGGACGAGGTTGGTGCGGTATTGCACGCTGTTGGTGACGCCGGTTTGAGACAGGAAGGTGAATTGAAAATTAGTACCGGCCAGTTTGGGTTGGGTCAATTGGACCGGGTTCGGTCCCACGAAAAAGAGTGAAAAGGCTTCCGAACTCAAGTTGACGGTTGCTGACCAGGTCCTGACCGGGTTGGCTGAAGCATCCACCGGCGTGGTGAAGGTGACGCCCGGGAAATTGTTGGAGTTATAATTCAGATCAAAGAATTGGCCTCCATTGCTCAACGTCGGGGCGGCCGCCCAGTTGGTGGCAGTGACCGGCAGGCTCAACACACTGACCACCCCGGCCAGATCCAGGGACAACGACGAAAAATTGGTCGGTCCATTCCAATAAAACGGCACATTGGCACGAACGTTGACCGCTCCGTTGGTCGGCGAAAAAATTTTGACTGCCCGGAGCACATTCGTGTCGAGGCCACTGATGGAAACCTGGAACGAATAGACTTGTTGCGTCGGGCTGTCCTGGTTGATGTAAATTTTCCAGAGTCCGTTGGTGAACTCGTTGATCACCTGGTCCAGAGAGGAGAGGATGGCGCCGGATCCCAAGCCGCCGCCGGGATAGGTTTCTGTGACAAAGTAGTCATTGGGCGAATGCACACTGTTTGTGGTGGTGGGGTCGGGGCTGACGGAGCTGAACGAAACGCCGGCGCCATAAATCTCGCCATAATTCGGATCTTGTGACCGGATAAAACTAAATTGAAGGCTTACGTCAACCGGATAAGGAGTGTTGGTGGTGCTGGTGAGCGTCGCGCCGGGATTGTTGTGAAGGAAAGCTATCTCATTGGTATTTAACACCCGGTTGTAGATTTGAACGTCATCCAACAAGCCGACGTAACCGTTTGCACCCGTGCTGTTGGGGCTTGTCGGGTCGGGGTTGGATGCATCGGCTTTGCAGCCGATGGTGAGAAGTTTCGGGTCATTCAGCAGGTTCGTCGCGTCGACGTCCGAGGTGTCCAGCACGCCGTCAATATAGATGAATTTTTCGCCGGTCGGTTGATTGCGGCTGACGACCACATGATGCCAACTCCCGTCATTGACGGTGGCGGAAGAATTGATGGTGTCATCATAATTATATTGCGTGTTGGCGGTATTAAACGCCACCTGTCCGCCCGTCAACGCCACCGGGATCAAGTCGTTCGCGCCTGGATTGGGGATGTCGGCGGAAATGATGGCGTCCCCGGTCCAGGCCACATCATTCGGGTCACCATTGTCCTGCGTGGTATTAACCCAGAGCGAAATCGAGAAGCTGCTGGCCAGGGTTGCCAGTAGATTCGAAGAGGCAGTCAAATAGCTGCCGCCGTCAAAACTCACCGAACCCGCTCCCGCCGCCGCATCCGGGCTGATCGAGGGCCCGCTGCCGCCAAAGTTGCCCGCATAAACAATATTGTTGTTGTTGCCGGAAACGTCGGGTGCCAGCACCGTGCCTTCATCAAAATCATAATGCACCACCAGCCCGCCCGTGCCGCTGCCCGCGACATCAGGAATTGTCGTTCCCGGATTGGCATAAAGTGAGGCGACTTCGGCATCGGACAAGACCCCGGAATAAATTTGCATGTCGTCCAGCAGCCCCTTGTAACTGGAATAGTTGGTGACCGTGCTGTTCATCTCCAGAATGTAAGCCCAACCGCCGATGGTGAGGTTGTAGTTGTTTCCGTTGAGCGGATTGGTGGTGCCGATCTGGGAAGTTTCAAAGTTGCCATCCACATAGATTTTCTTTTCCCCGGTGCTTTGGTCGCGGGTGACCGTGATCAGGTGGTAGTTGCCGTCATTGACGCTGGTGAGCGAGTGCAGGTTGTCGGACGCTCCAGAGTCACCGCCCCGGGTGGTGAAGGCGGCCTTGCTGCCGGTGATGGCCAGCGGAATCGTGTCGTTGGTGTTGCCGTGGTCGTTGTAGGCCCAGAAGATGACCGCGCCATAAAAAGCGTTGTTGTAGTCAACGCCGTTCGTCACGGTGGTTTTCACCCAGGCGGAGAAGGTGAAGCTTCCGGCCAGCACCGCATTCAGATCGGTCAGACTCTGACCGTTGGCGTTTAGTTCGCTGGTTCCAAAAAACTGGACGGCGCCACCACCCGCTTCAGCATCCGTGTCGAACTGATACACCGGTCCCCACCAAGTGGGGCCAGACATGTCATTGCCGTTGCCCGAACTGTCCTGGCCCAGATTGCTGCTGTTGTCGAAGGTGTAGTGGGCAACGTTCGTGTGTCCGCCGCTTGAAGGCCCGAGAACGGGCGAGCCAACGATGAATTGGGAGTTATTATAGGTTTCGAGCGTGGCGATGGAAACCCAGCCGTTAAGCGGTTGCAGGAGATTGTTGGTTGGAGTATGGGCGACAATCAGCGCGGTCATGTTGCTTTGGTAATCCACATTAAACGTGTTGGTGCCATCCGGGATTACCACGGGGCAACTCCAGTTGGTCTGGCCGGGTGGCAGGCTGGCCGAGGCTTCGCCATAGTTGTTGCCGTTCGTGTCGGTGAAATTTTCATTCACACTAAGCGTGCCCAGCCAGTTTGTCGGACCCTGCCAGGTAAAAGTCGGCGAATTGGTGATGGAAACCGCGCCATTGGTTGGGAAGGTGACAACCACCGGGGCAAACTGATTGCTCGTCACCCCTGTAACACTGACCTTAAACGAGTATTGGTTGGTTGAAAGGGAGTTGGTGATTAGCAAGGTCCAATTGCCGTTGGTGAGTTCCTGGATGAGGGATCCCAAGTCGCCATAGCCACCGCTGCCTGCCTGCGAAAAAGTGGAGCCGGCGTCCAGTTCGCCATGAATGCCCCCCAGCGGAGACGAAACAAAATAGGTATTGGATGGGTTATTGGACGTGACGATGTTGGTGCTCAAGAGCGGGAAAGCAAAAAACGAATTGTTGTTGTTATAAAGATGCACATCAACTGTCAAGCCGGCGCGAGCGCCCGTGGCGGCGAATAGAACAGCGGCAATGAGTGGATAAATTGCGCGCGAAAGAAGTTTCGCGCAAGTAGATGAGGAAATTTTCATAGATTCTTCCGATTTTTGATTTTTGTAATGCCTGCCAGTTTGATTGTTCAACCGCCGTTTTCACCCTCTTTTAAAAACGATCAACTACCACCTGCAACTTCTGCGGAGGAGATTAGGCCTTTTGCGAGGAGTAAAATCAACAATAAAACCACTGAAGCAGTCGTTTTAAGCCGGGCTGATTTGCGGCTGGATCAATCCCAAAAACCTTGATTTGCAGGTATTGTTTTGCAACACCTTAACGGGCATCCTGCGGCGGAATGTTTTTTTGGGCAAACAGCATGTCGTCGTCTGAATGGATGCGATTGCCCGCCGGGTCAACCAAGTTTACGGTGATCAGGATAAGGAGTTGTTGCTGTTTGACCGTGCGGGTTGACTGTGTGCGAAACAAGGGGTCTCCCACCGGCCGGTTGCCTGGCACCGGCACCGTGTCTTTCGTCGTTGTGACCTGCGAGGAAATCAATCCGCGAAGGACAACGGTTTGTCCGTCCCACAATTTCAGATGCGCCTCGGTCTGACGAACGCAAAAACTGGGGCGGATGGTCGGCACGTTGACGATGGCGCCCGTCGAGGTGACAACCGGAGTTGAGTTGGTTGGTGGTGTGTCATAACCCAAAAATTCCGTCAGTGATGGGATGGCCCTCAAGTCAATGGTGTAGCCATCGGGCATAACGGAAGGAATCACATCCAAAACCGGACCGCATTCCACTTGTGTGTTTTGTGGCGTGACGGCTGAATTGGTTGAAGTTTCCCGGTAAGTGAAGTTGGTTATGACGGTAATGATTTGAGTCGCCCGCATCTGGGTTTGCCGGCCGCTCAAGGTGGTCACTTCCGGTTCGGCCAGGGTTTCGGTTCCCTGGCTTTGCTCCAACGTGTTCAGCATCGGGCGGAGATTGGGACCGGACAAAACCCCGGCCACGTTGGTGAGGCCCGTCGGAACAAGTTTTGCCTCCAAACTTTTGGCCATGGTTTCCGGAACCTCGATGAATCGGGCCTTGATGTGAATTTGCGGCGGTGTGTGAATTTGTGGCGGGGTGTAGCTGAGTACCATCACTGCTTTTTCCACCGTGTCCAAATCCTGTTCGGTCGCGCGGACAAACAACACCCCCAATCTGTCATTGTAAAAAATCGTTTTCGGCGGTGACAAATCCACACCGACATTTGAGAGAAGCTGTCTCATGGCGGCAGAGACGTTGGTTTGAAGTCCGGTTTGTTTCTGTAAACTGGCAAGGAATACGTTTGCGTCCACCTTGAAGGTGCGGGTTTCCAATGGCGCCGAATTCGAATCCTTGGTCGAAAAAACAATGCCGTCATCCAAAATCGAGTATTTGATGGGATGATCAGCCGCCAATACAATGGCATCCAGCAGATCCGCCAGCCGCATATTGGTTAGCGTCAGTTTGACATTGATGGAACTGGCGTCCACAGCTTCACCGCCGGCGGAGGCGGTTGCCGCTGAATCTGTCGGTGCGTTGGTATGGAAGGTAAAGTTAATGCCTTTTTTATCCGGGTCGCAAAGCTTGGTCTGAAGGCTTAGATTGCGAAGAACTTCACTCAACGGCAGGCCATCGGGCCAGGAAACCTTGTCGAGTCGGATGCGATTAAGCTTGCTGTAAATCACCTCGCGTCCGTCGCCGGTGCGAACAAAATTGGTCGTAGACAACAACCCGCGGTTCACCGGTTGCCCCCCAGCCTTCTCCTTTGGCAAATATCCATTCAATTTCAACACGGCCGAATTCACCAATGCCAACTGCTCCTTATCGCCTCGCACCAGCAGGAGGCTGTTGTCTGTGTAAAAATAAGCCGTAGGCGGCATTTTCACGCCCGCAGCCACCAAAAGCTTTTTCAAACTATCCGCATCCGTTGGACGGTCAATTTTGAACATCATCGTTGCCGGGCGGGCCGTTTCGGAATCGGTCCCGGCCAGCGGTGCCAGCAGCGTGTTGCCGGCGGCGGTTGGTGAACCAGCCGCAGCGCTCGTATTGGTTGATGGGGTCGGCGCCGCGCCCATCGGAACGGCCAGCGCGGTAAAAGCAAGAATGCCCAGCAAGGATGCGAGGGTCAGTCCCGCCTTGTGCGGTGCGCGAAAATCAACCAGGCGCTCGATCCGCTGCCGCAGGGCGCTGCGGGATTCGAGGATGCCCACCAGTCCCAGGCTGGCCAGTGGCCGGTGGAACGCCAGCTTCGCCACTTCAAGCAGCGTCGGGGCGTAAGCCTCCGCCTCGTCGCGGAGCGCCAGCATGACGGCATCGTCCACCGCTTCCTCACGCACGCTGCGGGTGCGGGCATTGGCGAGCCAGAGCAGGGGATGCCACCAATAGACAATCTGGACCAACGCCTGCGCGCAGTTTGCCCACACGTCGCCGCGTCGAAGATGGGTCAGTTCATGCAACAACACCGCGCGCAATTGAGCAGGCGGAAGTTTTTCAACCAGTGATTGCGGCAGCAAAATCACCGGTCGGAACAATCCACAAACCGCCGGGGACATGGCTTGGTCCGTCACCCGCAAACGCACGTTGCGGCGCAGACCGATGGAACTTTTGGCGGCGTTGAACAGTTCGTCGAGCCATGCCGGCGCCGGGGCCACCCGTTTCACGTCACGGGCCACTTGCCGCCAGCGCGCCGTCATCCAAACCAGCAGGCCAAAGCTGAGGGCGCTCCAGATCGGGATGATCCACGCTGCCGCTGACATGGTGGATCGTGGCGGCATGAAGACGGGTGCCGGTTGCAGCGGAAGTTTGGGTGCGGTATCAGAGCCATAGCTGACAACAAACCGGGCTGTTGGCAGCTTGCGGGATGCGGCGGAGGGGAACAGCCACCAGGCGGCACTGGTGGGCAACGCCAGCGAAGGCGGCAACAACAGCTTTACCAGCAGCACCAGCCAGAGTGCATAACGCACAGCGGCGCGGACGCGCCGGCGCAGGGCGAAATCAATGGCAAACAGCACTGCAATGAGCAGGCTCGATTGCCATAACATCGGCCACGCAAAATGGAGCGCGCTTTCGCCAAAACGATTCAGGGTTTCGATGGGCGGATTCATTTTCTGGCTGATTTTTTCTTCGCTTTGATCAGGGATTCCAGTGTTTCCAGTTCATCAACGCTCAGACTGCGGGTGTCGAGGAGGCATTGGACCATCGGGGTGAGCGCGCCGTTGAAGGCATGCTTGAGGGCGTAAAACAATTCACCGCGCTGTGCCTGCTCCCGGGTGACCATGGAACGGTAGAACGTCAGGTTGCGAACCTTTTCCGCGGCCAGCAGGCCCTTGGCGACCATGCGGTCCATGAGCGTGCGTACGGTGGAATAGGTCCAGGCGGTCTGTTTGTGAAGTTTTTCCTGGATCGCCGGCGCCGCGCAGGGTTCGTGGTCCCAGACGGCCTTGATGATGGTCCATTCCGATTCAGTCAATTCGATGGAAGGCTTGGGCATGCGCGCGACTTTGCTTGACAATTGTAGAGATGTCAAGCATAATCTTTACAATTGTAAATTCGGCGCCGGTTTGCGGGTCAACCGGTGCCGGATGAAATCAAACCGGTGATTTTGGGCGGATGAGGAGCGCGAGTTTTTTTACGGCAAAGGCAAACGCATAAAGGATTCCCAGCAGGACCACATCCGTCGGACCGACCGGCAAATCCCATTGATAGGCAATCCAGAAGCCAATGAACGACGCCACTCCGCCGATCACTGAGGCGAAAACGGTGAACTGGCGCATGGTCCGGGCAAACAAATGCGCCGTCAGCGGCGGAATCAGCAGGAAACCGAATGAAATCAGCGGGCCGACGCTCAACACGGCCATGGAAACGGTAAAGCCGATCAACAGGTACGTCAGCGCATCCCAGAACACGACGTTCTTGCGGAGCGTGGCGGCCAGTGTGCGGTCGAACGAGACCAGCATTAATTCCTTGTGAAACAGACCGAGCACGACCAGCACCACCGCCAGGGCAACGGCGGTCAGTGTCAGATCAAAATTGGAAATGGTGATAACTTCCCCTTTCATCAAATCGAGCCAGCCCAGTTCCGCGTAGCGGTTTTTTGACAGCAACAGGATGCTGAGCGCGGCGGCAACGACATAAGCTGTGCCGAGCCGGCCTTCGGGCAGGCCGCGTCCGCGCCGCTCCAAAAATGCGAGCACCAAAATCGCGGCCAGCGTAAAAATAATCGAGCCGGCGAACGCCAGCATGTGGGTGCTTTGCGAATCGTGACCGCTCAGGTCCAGGCCCAGCCACAGCGGCAGCGAAAGCGCCACGGCCACGCCGGTGGAGGAAATTTGCGGCAGCGCGACGCCCATGAATATCAACCGGCGCAACACGAGGAACACGCCGACCAGCGGGCAGGCAAAGCCGATGAGCACGCTGGTGTAAACCGAGTTTCGCAGCAAGAAATCCGGTGAGAGAATTTGACGCAAGGTTTCCATATCAGCCAACCTCCATTTCGAAAATTTCGGCCATCCGTTCGGGCGTGAACAATTCCGCCACGGTGCCGTGCAGGACCTGGCCCTGGTGCAGCCAGATGATTTGTTGCGCGTGCTTGCGGACCAGCGGCAAATCGTGGGTCACCAGCAGAATGGTCAGTTTCCGTTCGGCGTGAATCTGGGAAATAAATTCCAATAGATTGCGTGTGGCTGCCGCATCCACGCCAGCGGTCGGTTCATCAAGAACCAGCACGTCGGGCCGGGTGGCCAGCGCGCGGGCGATGAGGACGCGCTGTTTTTGTCCGCCGGAAAGCCGGCTGAACTTTTTATGGGCGAAGCTATCCGCTGCTGTTGCACGCAAACAGTCATGCACGAATTGACGTTCGTCAGGGGGGGGAAAGCGCCCCGCTCCGACCCGGCCAAACGTCCCCATGAGCGCCACGTCAAATCCGGTCAGCGGATAGAGCGGATCGAGTTCAACGGTTTGCGGAACATAGCCGAAAACCAGGGGTGCGTTGACCGGCGCGGTGATTTTTATCTGCCCGGTGACGGGAGGTTGCAGGCCGAGCAACGTTTTGAGCAGCGTGGACTTGCCGGAGCCGTTGGCGCCGAGAATGGCGGTGAAACTGGACCGGGCGATGACCAGCGAAATGCCGGACAGCACGGCCCGGCCATCGTAACCGATGGCCAGGTCGTCGAACGTGATGATGGGTTCGTTTGTCCCTCTCCCATCGGATGGGAGAGGGTGGCTGAAGGCCGGGTGAGGGTTTGTTTTCATCACTTTTGCAATGCGCCCACCAGGGTGTGGACGATGTAATCCATCATTTCGATGTACGTATCCGTGTGCGGCACGCCGCCGGGCATGATGGGCAGTTTCACCAGCGCCGCGCCGGTTTGCTGCGCAATCAGGGCGGGAACCTTTTCCGGAAACTGCGGTTCACGCACGACGATGGGAACGTGTTCGGCCTTCATTTCGGTGATCAATTCCTCGATGTGCCGCGGTGTGGGGTCAATACCCGGTTTCAGTTCGATGGTGCCGATGTAGTCCATGCCGAAGCGTTCGGCGAAATACGGCCAGTGTTCATGGTAGGAGACAAACTTCACACCTTTAAGCGGTGCCATCTCTTTTTGCCATTCGGCGATTTTGGCGTCGAGCCGGGCAAGATAGGCGTCGCGATTGTGTGTGAAGTCGGCTTCGTATTGGGGTGCGACTGCGACCAACGCGTTGCAGATGTTCTGCACCGCGGTTTTCGCCAGCACGGGATCGAGCATGTAATGTGGATTGCCATAGGGATGCACGTCACCCGCGGAATGGTCGGTGGACTTTGGCACATCAACCGGCGAGATGCCTTTCGAGCAATCCACGTAACCGGGTTTGCCGACCTGGATTTGCGGGTTGCGACTCGCTTCGAGCAGCGCGGGCAGGAAGGCGTGCTCGCAATCGAATCCGACCAGCACGACGAGATCGGCCCGGTTCAACAACGGCACAAAGCTCGGCTTCATGGGCACGCCGTGCGTGTCTTCGATGCCGGTGGCGAGGCTGCGAACCTCAACGTGGTCGCCGCCGACGTTGCGCGCAAAGTCGGCGAGGTCGGTGAGCGTGGTGACGACGCGGATTTCGGCCGCGTTGACCTGGCCGGCGCCAAGCGTGATGGCGGCGATGACGGCCGGCGACAGGAAACGGAACAGTTTGTAATTCATAAAACGATTTTTCCTTTCAAGGTTTAACGTTGTTGCCAGCCATGCGAATGCGAACCGATGATCCAGGCCCATTGCAGATAGACGGTGTCGCTGGGGTGCTGGCCAGTGGCCGCATTGCAGTCAGTGTGGGTGTATTGCAGCCGCAATTGGTTCCAATGGCTGAGGGCCAGGGTGATGTAAGGCGAATAGGCGGAGGTCACTGCGGAATTATTCTGGTCGCTCTGCACCCAGTCGAAGAGGAATCCCGCGCTCCACTGCCGGCTCCACTTGTAGGTGGCATACGAATAAAGGCCGGCCGAACCGACGTTTTCGTCGAATTCATCGCCGCTGGACGGAATGCCGTTGGGATCGGCGAGATAGCGATTATCGCTGAAAAGCACTTCCGTGCCCCAGGTGAAACTTTGGAACTGATTATTCTGGAGCGGGACGTAGCTTAATTTCACATCGAAGCCAGCCAGCCGGCGCGCTTTTTCAAGCAGCGTGCTGACGCCGTTGGGTTGCACCAGAACGCCGCCCAAGTCTTCTCCGGTGTTGGGATTGATCAAACCCGAAACGCCGGTTTCCAACTGCCAGTCGGGCGTCAGGTCAAAGTACGTGGAAAGCCGCCCGAAATAATTGACCTCGCCGGGGGAACGGTAGGTGCCCGGGTTGTTCGGAATGTCGCCAAACTGGTCGCCGAAGCCGGCGGTCAGGTTCACATAGTGCGCCGTGGGCAGCAGCCAGCTGACCTGTGCTCCGGCCGTTTTTGATTCGCCGCCGATGTATTGATCCAGCACGAGCGGACGATTTACAAACGGCAGTTCGTGATCGTGAATATAGGCCAGGCGCCCAAATTCACCGAAGAAGAGGCCGGCCTTCAACTCCAGGTTCCATGGCAACGAAGTCGTCTGGAGAGCAGCTTCTTCGACCTCCATGGTGGCATCGCCGGTGGCGGAATCGGCCGAGGCGTTGATGACCGCGTAGCCTTTCGCAAACGGGTCCACCGACGCGGCAATGTTCAATTCAATCGAACGCTGATCCACGTCGAACCCGCCGGGACGATTGTTGCCGGTCTGGTCCGAGCCTTTGGAGTCGTACGAGAAGATCGTTTCTCCCACCAGCCCGATGGCCGGGTTGAATTCGCTCATCAGGGTTTTTTTCTGTGCCTCGACCATCTGGTCCACCTTGTCACTCAAATTTTTCAATTGATCCGGTGTCACCGTGTTGGTGGGCGGCGTTCCGGCGACGGCCGGCGCAGGTGTAGGTGTGTTTGTCGCCGTGCCGGCCAGTTGTTTCTTGAGCGCAGCGATTTCCGCGTCCTGCGCGGTGATTTTTTTGTCAAAACGGGTCTCCATTTCCCGCTCCCGCTGCTCAAAGTTTTCCTGCATCTGTTTCAAGCGCTGATCGAAATCAGCCCGTTGATTTGTCTCCTGAGCCTGGGCGATGGTTGCGCACAAGCAAAGGGCAGAAGACCACCCTAAAATTGTTTTCAGTTTCATATAATTGCTCCTCCAACTCAGGCGCCCCGCAACGGGCATGCGCGCAAGTTCAAAACGGAATTACAAACGACGAATTCGATCAGCCGAAGCTGACCGACCTATGCTTGGAGAGAAGAAACTGCTGGAGGAGCGCGACCGGGGGGAAGATTTTCAATGGCCGTGCTGAAAACAAAAAATTCAAAATGCGGGGTCGTTTCAACAAAGGTCGTCGGCAGAACCACCGGGACATCACAAGCTGCCGATTCGATGTGTCCGTGCGCGAAGAGGGTGACCGCACACTCATGGCCGGCTTCCTCCGCGTCATGATGGATCAGCTTGTGCAGGGTCTCGCTGGAAGCCAGCGCGGCCATGGACAAAACCAGCCCAATCAGCAAGGCGGCAACGAACGACTTGCCGAGCTGGCAAAAATGTTCCTTCTTGTGTTGCAAACTGTTTGCAATATAGCAAATGACGTGCCGGTGGCAAGTGGTTTTTGGGAATCGCGGGCACGCCTACCGTCCGCAGCAATGCTTGTATTTTTTGCCGCTGCCGCAAGGGCAGGGGTCGTTGCGGCCCACTTTCGGGCCGGTGCGGACGGGCTTGGCTTTTTCCGCCACCGCGGCCGCAGCTTCGCTGACGACGTCGCTGGCCTTGGGTTGCGCGCCGCCGGAACTTGCCGTGCTCGTGCCGCCGAAGGCGCTGGCGGCTTGGTGCAGGGTTTGCTGTGGAACGTTCTTCAGGAAATTTTCAAACGCCAGCATGCTCGACGCGCTGCGGAAGATGTTGTGGCAAATCTCGGTTTTCACGTTGATCATCAGCTCGTCGAAAATCTTGAACGCTTCGGCCTTGTATTCGATGAGCGGGTCGCGCTGGCCGTAGCTGCGCAGGCCGATGCTGTAGCGCAGGCTGTCCATTTCGTAGAGGTGTTCCTGCCACAGGCGGTCAATCGCGCTGAGGATGGTGAAGCGTTCAACCTCCTTCAGCGCTTCGGGATTTTCAAAGCTGATTTTGATGTCGTAAGCCTTGCGGACACCTTCGGAGATGAAATTGGCAACGGCGAATTGAGCCGGGCTGAGTCCGTCGAAAAGCGAGCCGGGCACAGGATGTTCCTTGCCGGAATCGGCGGACTTGAGGATTTCCGCCTCCGGCAGACCGATGGGAAAGTTCAGATTCACCCAGTCGGCCAATGGCCGCGTTTTCCAATCGCTGAACTCGGATTCGGCGTTCGTGAACTGCGCGACCTTGTCCACGACGACCTCCTCCATGATGTCCATGAGCCGGTCACGCACGTCCTCGCCATGGATGATTTCGTTGCGGAAGCCGTAAATGACCTCGCGCTGTTTGTTCATCACGTCGTCGAATTCGAGCGTGCGTTTGCGGATTTGGAAATTGTGCTGCTCGACGCGCTTTTGCGCCTGCTGGATGGAACGATTCAGCCACGGATGTGTGAGTTCCTGGCCTTCTTCCAGCCCCATTCGTTCCATCATTTTCACAATGCGGTCGGAGCCGAACAGCCGCATTAAATCGTCTTCGAGCGAGATGAAGAAGTGCGATGAACCGGGGTCGCCCTGGCGCGCGCAGCGTCCGCGCAACTGGCGGTCAATGCGGCGCGCTTCGTGGCGTTCCGTGCCCATGACGTGCAGTCCGCCGAGTTCGGCCACCCCGGGGCCGAGTTTGATGTCCGTGCCGCGGCCGGCCATGTTGGTGGCAATGGTCACCGCGCCGCGCTGGCCGGCGCGCGTGATGATCTCGGCCTCCTGCTGGTGATATTTCGCGTTGAGGACGGAATGAATGATGCCTTCGCGCTTGAGCATGCGTGAAAGCTGCTCGCTGACTTCAACGGAAATCGTGCCGACCAGAATCGGCCGGCCCAGGGCGTGGATCTGCTTGATCTCATTGAGGACGGTGATGAATTTTTCGCGCCTGGTTTTATAGACCGCATCATTGGCGTCTTTGCGGATGCAGGGTTCGTTCGTCGGGATGACCAGGACGCCGAGTTTGTAAATGTCGAAAAATTCGGACGCCTCCGTTTCCGCCGTGCCGGTCATGCCGGCCAGTTTTTGGTAGAGGCGGAAATAATTTTGAATCGTGATTGTGGCGAGCGTCTGCGTTTCGTGCTCGATCTCGACGCCTTCCTTGGCTTCAACGGCCTGGTGCAAACCGTCGCTCCAGCGGCGGCCGGGCATGAGCCGGCCCGTGTGCTGGTCAACGATGATGACCTTGTTCTCCTGAATGACATATTCCACATCGAGCTGGTAAAGGCTGTAAGCCTTGAGCAATTGCGAGATGGCGTGAATCTTTTGCGCCTTGGTCTCGAAGTCCTGCTGCACCTTGGTCTTCGCTTCCATGCGCTTGCGCGCGTCGGGTTCCGGCCCGGTGTCAATTTCATGCAGCACCGTGGTGAGTTCGGGCAGCACAAAGGCCTCCGGGTCTTTCGGGCTGACAAAATTACGGCCCTTTTCGGTCAAATCGGCCTCGAAACTTTTCTCGTCAATGGCAAAAAGCAATTCCTCCTTCTCCCGGTACAGGTCAACTTTCTTTTGGTCCTTGTGCAAATCCAGTTCGGCCCGGTTCATCAACTTCAGGTTTTCCGGGTCTTCCAGAATTTTCATCAGGCCTTCGGATTTGGGCTGGCCGATTTTGACGCGGAACAAGAGCAGACCAATTTCATGTTCGAGCGCTTCGGGATTTTGAGGGTTTGAGCCGTCGGCCGGGTTCAATTTTTTAATCAGCGCCTCGACTTCGGACAAAAACCGGGCGCACAAGCGTTCCTGTGCCCGGACGAGCGATTCGACCAGCGGCTTCCATTGGGCGTATTGCTCATCGTAGGTGTGAACGGACGGGCCGCTGATGATGAGCGGCGTGCGGGCTTCATCAATCAGGATGGAGTCCACTTCGTCCACAATGGCGAAGTAATGGCCGCGCTGGACCTGTTCCTCCTTGCGCGCCGCCATGCCGTTGTCGCGGAGATAATCAAAACCGAACTCGGCGTTCGTCCCGTAGGTGATGTCACAATTGTATTGCTCGCGCCGGACGCGTGGCGGCTGGTCGTGCAAAATGCAGCCGACGGTCAGACCCAGAAATTTGTAAATCGCCCCCATCCATTCGGAATCGCGCGCGGCGAGGTAATCGTTGACCGTCACGAGGTGGACGCCGCGTCCGGTGAGCGCGTTGAGATAAATGGGCAGGGTGGCGACGAGTGTTTTGCCTTCGCCGGTGGCCATTTCGGCGATGCGCCCGCTGTGCAGCCCATAGCCGCCGATGAGTTGCACATCGAACGGAATCATCTCCCACAGCATGGGATGCTCACGCACGATGATTTCCGTCTTGCGATCATTGAGGCGGCGGCAGGCATTTTTAACGGCGGCGAACGCTTCGGGCAGGATTTCATCGAGCGCGCGGGCCAACTCCGCCTTGTCCTGAATTTGCGAGAGTCGCGCCTTCCAATCGGCGGTTTTCTGGCGCAACTCGTCGTCGGAAAGCTTTTGCAGTCCGGCCTCGAACTCATTGATCCGACGGACGAACGGCCAAAGTTTCTTCAGTTCGCGGTCGTTCCGCGACGGAATAAGCCATTTCAAAAAATTCACAGTAAACCCAAATAGTCAGTTAAAATAGAAGCGAAACGCTACGCGATGAAACGCGAAGCGTCAAAACGAATCGCCGACAATTCGGCGTCGGGAAGAAACCGCGATTACGAAGTGGGCTGCTGCGACGGCGGCGGATTTTGCCGGATTGCCGGACCTGGGTTTGGCGGCAAAGCATCGTGAATGATGATTGCCGCGCGTTTGGCCGCTTCGGAGATGAGCTTGAGGTGCGGTTCGAGCGCGGGATTTTCGCCGTGTTTAAACAGCAAACGGTCGGCGTAGCCTCGAATAATCGCGATGATATTGTTCAGTTCGTGCGCGACCGCAGGAGAGACGTACGGTGTCGAATTCTGGGCGGAATTCTGGGCGGTTTCATGCGGGGCATCCGCGCCAGCCGCCGCCTCCGCCATTTTTTTGTAGATGTTTTCCAATGATGACATCGCTATTACGCCTAGCACCTTGCGCGCCAGATTTTTAGATGCGGAAAAGGCTCATTTTTTGCCGGCGCCGGCGCCAACCCAATTTCATCACGCATTTCAAGTTTATTATTGAATGAGACATCCTGTTCCGAAGCAGGACAGAAACTTTTGCACATCCAAACGCAGGCTGGCTTCTTTGCGGTGCTTGGTTATACTGAGACGGAATCACGAATGAACAACGCGCTTGCAGCTCTCGGCCTCATTGCCGGCAACCGCTCCTTGCCGCTGGAATTTGCCCGGCAGGCGCGCGCCGCCGGGGTTAAAAGGCTGGTTGCCGTCGCGGTTGAAAATGAAACCGATCCCGCGCTGGCCGGACTGGTGGATGAAATCGTCTGGCTCAAGGTTGGCCAGCTTTCAAAGATGATTTCCGCGTTTGTGGACCGCGGGGTGAGGCAATGTGTCATGGTCGGCCAAATCGCGCCGAAAAATCTTTTTGATTTGCGGCCCGATTTGCGCGCGATGTCGCTGTTGTTCCGGCTGAAGGAGAAAAACGCCCACACGATTTTTGGCGCGATAGCGGATGAATTGAAAAAAGACGGCGTTGAACTGGTTGAAGCCACGCCGTGGCTGAAACCGATCATGCCGCAGGCCGGTTTTCAACTCGGCCCGGAATTGTCGGAGGAACAACGCGCGGATGTGGAATTTGGTTTTCGCATCGCCCGGGAGGTGTCCCGTTTGGAAATCGGACAGACCGTCGTCGTAAAAAAAGGCGCGGTGCTGGCGGTCGAAGGGTTTGAAGGCACGGACAAATGCCTCGCGCGCGGCGGGGAACTCGCCGGCAAGGACGGCGGTGCCGTGGCGGTCAAGGTGGCAAAGGCCAATCATGACATGCGGTTCGACATTCCCTGCATCGGCTTGCAGACACTGGAAACCTGCGCCCACGCCGGAATTTCCGTGCTGGCGCTGGAGGCGGGAAAAGCCTTGCTGCTGGAACGCGAGGCTTGCGGGCAACTGGCAAAAAAAAGTAAAATCACCGTCACAACCATTGATTAAATTCCCCGATTTTTATCTCCCAACCACCAACCTCTGATTTTCATGCTCACATCCCACGAACTCTTCGGTTTCATGTCGCCAAACCTGGCTCATGAAATCATCACGTTTACCTTTGAATCGGACAAACCGGTTTACCGCGCCACGCTCAACGCCGTTGCCGAAGCGCGGCACTTGCGCCCGGTATTCCTTGAGCGCCAGCCCAAAACCCAGCGGCACGCGGCCATGATCGCCACCCTGGCCCGGCCCGCGCTGGATTTGGCCGCGGGCGGCCTGATTCGCACCTGGTTGCTGAAAAAGCACAAGGCCATGCTCGTGGATTTTTTGAACGCGCTGGAGATTAAAAACGAGGAGGGTGTGGTTGAGAATTTGCCGGCGAGCATGGACGACGCGAAATTGAAGTCCGCAATTGAAACGCTGCTGGCAAAGTACCCGCCCGAAGCCGTGGCGGTTTATCTGAATGCGTTCAACGACATGAACGAAGCCAACTGGGCGAATCTTAAAAGCATCCTG
This sequence comes from uncultured Verrucomicrobiae bacterium, assembly GCA_963804345.1. Lineage (GTDB taxonomy): Bacteria > Verrucomicrobiota > Verrucomicrobiia > Limisphaerales > UBA11358 > UBA11358. Next base: position 172,665 of record CAWDPX010000012.1, read on the forward strand.
GAATCGGAACCCCGGCTGCAACTGGGAGCAACTGTTTGAAGGTTGACCGGGACATTCCCGCTTTGGAAGATTCCTGAATGAAGCCTTTGACGGGCAGGCGGGCGCAAATCCTTGAATGGAGCCGCTCAAAATGGGCGGGCTTGGTGTTGGTCGGATGTGTGTTTGCGCTGGCCGCGGCCCTTTCCTGGCGCCGGTGGCCGGACATCCTGGTTGACTTCGGGATACAACTTTACCTGCCGTGGCGGATTTCCCAGGGAGACGTGCTTTACCGCGACGTGATGTATTTGACCGGCGGCCCGCTGTCCCAGTATTTCAACGCGCTGCTCTTCAAGATTTTCGGCGTTTCATTCCGGACGCTCATTTTTGCCAATCTGGCCATCACGGCAGGGTTGTTGGTGTGGGTGTACCGCCGATTTTTGGCGGCGGCGGACCGGTTGACGGCGACGATGATTGGCGTGGGAATTGTGCTCGTGTTTGCGTTCCAGCATTCGGGATTAATCGGCAACTACAACTATGTCACGCCCTATTGCCATGAGGTGTTTCACGGGCTGGTGCTTTCCATCGTGGTGGTGATGTGGCTGTCGGATTGGGTGGACAAGCAACGAATCCGGTTTGCGGTGGGAGCGGGCTTTGGCGCCGGCCTGGTTTTTCTGACCAAACCGGATGTTTTTCTGGCCTTGGCGGCTTGCGTGGCGGCGGCTTTTTTTGTCGTGTGTTTTTTTCAGCAGCGAACCCGTTTTGGGGCAAAATCGATGGTGGCCTGCCTGCTGGCCGGATTGATTCCCCCGCTGGCCTTTTTTGCGCTGTTCCTCAGGGTGGAAGACTGGCGGACCAGCGCGCGTTCAGTGGTTTCGGCATGGACGCCGTTATGGCATACGTCCATTACCCAGGATCCATTTTATCAATGGTGCCTGGGATTGGACGTGCCGTTGTTGCATCTCGAATTAATGGTGGTGCAATTCGTATTCATCACGGGGATAGCCGCGGTTTACATTCTGATATTCCGGTACGGGATGGAATCGGGATTCAAGCGGCTGAAGCCGTCCTGGCTGGCCTGGCCGTTGCTGGTTTTGCCGCTCCTCGTTTTGGCCCTGGTTTTCAATTGGAGCGAGTGTGGCCGAGCCTTGCCGCTGCTGGGACTGGTTGCCTGTGGGTTGCTGGCGGTTAAATGCCGGAACGCGGCGCCTCAGCCGGCCATGAACTTTCCATTGCTTTGGAATGTGTTTGGCCTGGTATTGCTGGCCAAGCTGGGGTTTTACACGCGGATTTCGCATTACGGTTTTGCGCTGGCTATGCCGGCATTCGCGGGGGCAGTGTATTTGTTGGTCTGGCTGCTGCCAGTGTTGCTGGAACAAAGATACCGGGTCTGCTTCCATTGGTTTCGGATCACGACCTGCCTGGTGCTGGTGATCGGATTTGTCCGCCTGTTTCTGCTCTCGGAATCGTATTATCTCCGGAAAAATTTTCCCGTGGGAAGCGGTGGGGATACAATTATGGCCTACAATCCCACAGTGGATCCTTTTCATGGCACTGTCGAAATTGCGCTGTCCTGGATCGAAAAAAACGCCCCCCCGGACGCGACGGTGGCGGTTCTGCCCGAAGGGGCCATGATTAATTATCTGAGCCGGCGGGTGAATCCGACCCACCACCTCGTCTGGGTTCCACCGTTGATGGCGGTGTTCGGTCAAACCAACATGACCGCCGACTTTGAGAAAAACAGTCCCGACTATGTCCTGATCCTCGCCCGGAGTGCCTCCGAATTCGGGGTGCGTTTTTTCGGCTACGACCCGCGGTATGGGATGGAGTTGAAACAATGGATTGAAGGTCATTATGACCGGGTTTATCCGGCGCCAGAGCCGGTCGTGAGTTCCGCACCCCAGGAGCAACCTTTTTTCGATCTGCAAATCCTGAAACGGCGTTTACCTGCGGGAAAAAATTGAAACGGCCCGCCGTACAGCCATGGCATTTTCATCGGCAGTACCCATGGTGGCGAAAGAAAAAAACATTTCAACAATAGTTCCGAAAGTGCTTTAATCCCGGAACCCAAAGGACACTTATGGCCAAGAAACTTGAAACCATGACCACGACGGGCGGCAATCCCGTTGCTACAACCAGAATTCACTTCAACCGATCCAAGGAGTAAACCTATGTCATCCGAATCCAAATGCCCTTTCAACCACGGCGCTGCCACCGGCGGCACCACGAACCAAGATTGGTGGCCGAACCAGTTGCAGCTCGAGCTCCTGCACCAGCATTCCTGCAAGTCCAATCCAATGGGCGGGGACTTTGACTACGCAAAGGAGTTCAAGCGCCTCGACTTGGCGGCGGTGAAGAAGGATCTCGCAGCGCTGATGACCGACTCGCAGGACTGGTGGCCGGCGGATTTCGGCCACTACGGCCCGTTGTTCATTCGCATGGCGTGGCATAGCGCCGGCACTTATCGCACCGGTGACGGCCGCGGCGGCGCCGGCCGGGGCCAGCAGCGCTTCGCGCCGCTCAACAGTTGGCCGGACAACGTCAGCCTGGACAAGGCGCGTCGTCTGCTCTGGCCGATCAAGCAGAAGTATGGCCGGAAGATTTCGTGGGCGGACCTGATAATCCTCACGGGGAACGTCGCGCTCGAAACGATGGGCTTCAAGACTTTCGGTTTCGGCGGCGGGCGCGAGGACGTCTGGGAGCCGGATCACGACGTCTATTGGGGCGCCGAGAAGACCTGGTTGGCTGACAAACGCTACGCCGGCGACCGGGATCTCGAAAATCCGCTCGCCGCCGTGCAGATGGGGTTGATTTACGTCAACCCGGAAGGCCCCAACGGCAAACCGGATCCGGTCGCCGCGGCGCGGGATATTCGCGAGACCTTCGCTCGCATGGCGATGAACGACGAGGAGACGGTGGCGCTCATCGCCGGTGGCCACACCTTCGGCAAGACCCACGGCGCCGGACCGGCATCGCATGTGAGCAGCGAGCCGGAAGCGGCCGGCCTCGAACAGCAGGGCCTGGGCTGGAAGAGCAGCTTCGGCTCCGGCAAAGGCGGTGACACGATCACCAGCGGCCTGGAAGTCACCTGGACCCAGACGCCGACGAAGTGGAGCAACTACTTCTTCGAAAACCTGTTCCATTACGAGTGGGAACTGACGAAAAGCCCCGCCGGGGCGCATCAGTGGGTGGCGAAGGGAGCCGCCGCGACGGTTCCGGACGCGCACGACCCGTCTAAGAAGCGCCTGCCAACCATGCTGACCACCGACTTGTCGCTGCGTTTCGACCCGGCTTACGAGAATATTTCACGGCGCTTCCTGAAAAACCCGAAACAGTTTGCCGACGCGTTTGCCCGCGCATGGTTCAAGCTGACGCATCGCGACATGGGTCCGCGCGCACGTTATCTCGGACCGGAGGTCCCGAAAGAAGAACTCATCTGGCAGGACCCCATTCCCGCGGTGAATCACAAATTGATTGGCGAGAAAGACATCGCCTTCCTGAAAGCGAAAATCCTCGCGTCGGGCTTGTCCATTTCGCAACTAGTTTCGACCGCCTGGGCCTCGGCGTCCACATTCCGGGGATCCGACAAGCGCGGCGGTGCGAACGGCGCCCGCATCCGCCTCGCGCCCCAGAAGGATTGGGAAGTCAACCAGCCGAAAAATCTGGCGAAGGTGCTGAAGACACTCGGCGGCATCCAGAGCGCTTTCAACCAGACGGCAAAAGGAGGCAAGAAGGTCTCGCTGGCGGACCTGATCGTTCTGGCCGGTTGCGCCGGCGTCGAGAAAGCTGCGAAGAATGCCGGTCACCAGGTCACGGTTCCCTTTACGCCGGGACGCATGGACGCCTCGCAGGAGCAGACCGATGTGGAGTCCTTCGCCGTGCTTGAGCCCATCGCGGACGGCTTCCGCAATTACCTCAAAGGCAAATACACCCTTTCGGCCGAGGCGCTGCTGGTTGACAAGGCGCAGTTGCTGACCCTGACCGCGCCCGAAATGACGGTGCTCGTGGGCGGCCTGCGCGTCTTGAAGACCAACTTCGGAGGCGCGCAGCACGGTGTCTTCACCCAGCGGCCGGAGGCGCTGACCAACGACTTTTTCGTGAACCTGCTCGACATGGGCACGGAGTGGAAGCCGGTCTCGCAAGACGCGGACGTGTTTGAAGGCCGCGATCGCAAAACGGGTGCAGTCAAGTGGACCGGTACGCGGGTTGATCTCGTCTTCGGTTCAAACTCCATTCTCCGTGCTTTGGCGGAAGTTTACGGAAGCTCGGACGCGCAGGAGAAATTTATTCACGACTTCGTCGCCGCCTGGAACAAGGTGATGAACCTTGATCGTTTCGACCTCGCGTAATTTGTGACCTTTCTCCGCGAAACGCCTGGCGGCACTTTGCTTTCCGTGAAGCTCCAGCCGCGCGCCTCGAAAAACGAGATCGGCACGACGCTGGGCGATGAACTGCGAATCAAGGTCACCGCGCCGCCCGTGGACGCGGCGGCCAATGAAGCGTTGGTCAAATTGCTGGCCGGGCAACTGGATTGTGCCCGCAACCGGGTGGAATTGATTCGCGGCCACAAATCACGGCACAAGGTGGTCCAACTTCACGGCTTCACGCCGGAAGCCGTCCTCCAGAAACTCTTCGCCGGGGCGAGTTCGGCGACCCTCTGATCGTCAAAAACAACAAGGAAATTGGGACTCGTATAACTCATCCCTCCGACAGGACACTCCTTGGGTAAAAATATCCTGTCACCTTTCGGTTCGGTTTGCCACTCATGCGGTGATACGATGACAACCAGAGCCGTGAGTGCTGAAGTTTTCAACGACGCCGAGTTGGTCAGCGAAAGCCTGTCCGGGAACCGCGATGCCTTCGGGCGGATCGTCGCGCAATATCAGTCGCTCATTTGTTCGCTGGCTTACAGCGCCACGGGCAGCCTGAGCCAGAGCGAAGACCTGGCGCAGGAGACCTTTTTGACCGCGTGGAAACAACTGGCTGACTTGCGCGAACCACACAAATTGCGCGCCTGGCTTTGCGGCATTGCGCGAAATCTCATCAACAATTCATTGCGGCGTCAGGGGCGCGAGCCGTCCCATGCCGCCGAACCGTTGGAAACGGTGGAGGAACCGCCTTCGCTCGAACCGTTGCCGCCGGAACAGGCCATTGGCCGGGAAGAGGAGGCGATTCTCTGGCGTTCACTGGAGCGAATTCCGGACATCTACCGCGAACCACTGGTTTTATTTTACCGCAAACATCAATCCATCGAGGCGGTGGCGCAGGGTTTGGAATTAAGCGAGGACGCCGTGAAGCAGCGGCTGTCGCGCGGAAGAAAATTGTTGCACGAACAAGTCCTCGCCTTCGTCGAAGGCGCGCTGGAGCGGACCAATCCGGACCGGGCGTTTACGGCCGGCGTGCTGGCGGCGTTGCCGGTGCTGGCCGCCACCGCCAAGTCGGCAACCGCTGGCGCCACAGCGGCCAAAAGCGGCGCCGCCATCAAACTGCTATTTATGACCAAAACCACGACCACATTCATTGTTGCGGCGGTTGCCATTGCCGCAGTTACGACCCCCGTTGTTCTCCATCATTACCGGACGCCAGCCTCGGGAAGCGCCAGTGGCATCCACATCCGGGGCCAACTGCGCACCTCCCCGGGCGATAATTTCAGCGCCATCATGCCCGACGAGGAGCCTGTCACCATCGAGCTATGGAAAGAGTCCGGACCCAAACCGAAGTGGCGCGTTGAGAAGCCGGGGCGGGTGGTGGTCATGGATGGCAAATCCACGGTGCTATACATCAAGCCGCCCGCCAACTTGGGGAATAAAATACCCCAGGCAACGAAAAGCGCGTTTGACACCGACTGGCTCCAAAGGATTGCCAGCCTGAGTAATGCCATCACCAACGAAATCCGAATGGCGCGCGCCAAGGGCTGGAAAGTGGAACTCACGGATGAAACCGGGGCGGATGGCCGGGACAAATCCGTGGTGACGATAGAAACCAAATCCGGCCTGCCGGACAACGATTTTCTTAAGAACAAATCGTTCGACTCTTCGGATCTGCGCGAGGTGTATCGTTTCGATGCCGGGACAAAGCGGTTGGAATCCGCGCAGGTGTATCTCCTGGGCAAGCCTGACGCCGAGCCGATATTCGAGACCAGCCAGATTGAATACAACCAGGCCATTGATCCCGCCGTGTTCCACCTCGATTTGCCCGCGAATGTGAACTGGTACAAGGAACCGCAGAAGCTGCCTGACAACGAAAAGTATGCCTCCATGACCGCGGAACAGGCGGCCCGCGCTTTTTTTGAGGCTTGCGCGAACGAGGATTGGAATGAGGCGGGGAAGTTTGAGACGCCGATTACGCCGGAGTTGAAAAAATATCTCGGTGGCCTGGAGATTGTCAATCTGGGCGAATCTTTCACGGGCAAGGATTACGCCGGCCGGTTTGTTCCTTACGAAATCAAACTGCGACCGCAGGAGTTCAATGTGCGTGTGTCCAACGCCAACCCGGCGAAACGGTGCGTGGTCACCGGATTTTATGACGATCAACTGAAGCTTCAGCAGGATTTTAAGTGGTCCGGCCCGCCGGAAATTCTGACTAATAACGATGCCTACGCCCAACTGACGCCCGCGGCAGCGGTGAAGGCTTACTTTGATGCCCAGTCAAAACTGGACTGGGTCGAAATGCGCAAGTTCACCTCGGAGTTTGATGTCGAGGGAACCAAACGTCAGATGGAAGCGGCGGATAAGCAAGGCATGGATATTCATAAACTCATGCCGACCTTCGAGGTTGGCGAGGCGGTCTGGTCGGCCAAGGAATCCGCCTGGTTTGTCAAATGCCAGGCCCGGCAAATCAAAAAATGGAACCTCGCCGTGAGAAAAGACAACCCGGCACGCCGCTGGCAGGTGGATGGCGGCATTTGATTGATCCTGGCAGCGGTTCCATCGAAACCATTCATTCGCATTCAGGAAGCTGTCGCGTTGCTCTGGGCGCGCTGGCGTCTCGCTGGCGTGTTTCGGAACGAAGCATTGCCCGCGTCCACCCGCCGCCGGGACGGCAGCGCTCCCAGGAAGGCAACCGTCAGGCACGCTTTGCAAAGAATGGCTGTCGAAGAAAGGCTTTCCAATTATGCGGCTTTTGTCTTAATTAGTTCCATTGAGCTTGAACCAACCATGAAACTCCACCTTTATCCGCTGATTTTTTCCTGTCTGCTAATGAACACCTCTTTTATGCGCGCGCAATCATCCAATCTCGGAATTTTTTCCAGCCACGCGGATATCGGCAAAGTGCTCAAACCCGGCTCGGTGGCGTTTGATCCGGCCAAGGGCGAATATCTCGTCGCCGGCGGTGGCGCCAACATGTGGTTCACCAACGACGCCTTTCATTTCGTCTGGAAGGAAATGTCCGGCGATTTCACGCTCACGGCGGACGTGCGCTGGCCGGGCACGAACGGGAATCCCCACCGCAAAGCCTGCCTGGTCATCCGCCAGTCGCTCCAGCCGGGCTCGGTTTACGCGGATGTCGCCCTTCATGGCAGCGGCCTGACGGCGCTTCAATATCGCGACACGCCGGACGGTCCGACGCACGAAATTCAATCGGACATTTCAGCCCCCGCGCGGATGCGAATCGAAAAACGCGGCGATTACATTTCAATGTGGCTTGCGGCCGTCGGGGAAGATCTGAAACCTGCCGGCGGTTATCTGCGGATTCCGTTCCAGGGGGAATTTTATGTCGGCCTCGGTGTTTGCGCGCACGACAACAAGGCCATCGAGAAGGCGGTTTTCTCGAATGTCGAACTTACGCCGGTTTCCACACCCACCAACGCCCATCCGGTCCTCGAAAGCACGCTCGAAACGGTCGCCGTCGCCTCCTCGGACCGGAGCGTGGTTTACCGCACGCGCGATCACATTGAGGCGCCGAACTGGTCGCGTGACGGGAAATATCTTCTCTTTAACAGCAACGGGCGGATTTACAGACTCTCGGTGAAGGGCGGCACACCGGAGCTGTTGAACACCGGGGATCAAAGTCATTGCAACAACGATCACGGCATCTCGCCCGATGGAACGCGATTGGCCATCAGCGACCAGACACAGGACGGCAAGTCGCGCATTTACATTTTGCCGGTTTCCGGTGGCACCCCCCGGCTGGTCACGCCGCTGGCGCCGTCGTATTGGCACGGCTGGTCACCCGATGGCAAAACGCTCGCGTATTGTGCGGAGCGGAACGGCCAGTTTGACATTTACACAATACCCGTTGACGGCGGCGAAGAAACCCGCCTGACCACCGCACCTGGTTCGCACGACGGCCCCGATTATTCGCCGGACGGAGAATATATTTATTTCAATTCCGACCGGACCGGCCGGATGCAAATCTGGCGGATGAAGCCGGATGGCTCGGGGCAGGAACAAATCACGTCCGATGACTACTGCAACTGGTTCGCGCATCCTTCGCCCAATGGCCGGTGGATGGTTTTCCTTTCTTTCGCAAAGGACGTGAAAGGTCATCCGGCAAACAAAGATGTGATGATCCGGCTCATGTCGCTCCCGGACAAAAAAATCCAGGTGCTCACAAAATTATTTGGCGGGCAGGGCACGATTAACGTTCCGTCGTGGTCGCCGGACAGCCTGAAGGTGGCCTTCGTCAGCTATCAATTGATTTATCCGTGAGATTCCAACCCGTTCTGAAGGCAAATCAAAATGTGGCTCATGGCGGCGGCCTGCCGCTTCCCGGCTTTCTCCGCGCGCAATCGGATGGGACATTGCTGTCGGTAAAACTGCAGCCGCGCGCCTCCGCCAATGAGATTGATGAACCGCTGGGCGATGAACTGCGAATCAAAGTCACCGCGCCCCCCGTGGACGCCGCCGCCAACGAAGCGCTGGTTAAATTACTGGCCGGGAAACTGGATTGCGCCCGCGGCCGTGTCGAATTGGTACGCGGTCACAAGTCGCGGCACAAGGTGGTCAAACTCCACGGCTTCGCCCCGGCAGAAGTGTTTCAAAAGCTTTTGGAAGCAAAAGCGGATTGATATTTTCCTGTCAATTTTCCCGTTCCATTTGCCATTCAGGCGGGGAGACGATGACGACCAGAACCGTGTTCGTCGCTGTGCCAGGTGATCATCGGCCGGAAAATCCGTGCAGCCAATTCTTTCACCGAGTACGTCCAATTTCCGCTGGCGTTGGATGAAAATGCGGCGGTGACACAATCAATTCCATGACGGCCGGCCGGGGAGATGTATCGTTTCCGCGCTCAGGTTGTCCCATTTGGGGACAAAGAATTGGACTGGCGGACTGGATGGCAATTAAACTAATAACTGGCGTTATTGGAGGGCAAGGGCACTCAAACTGCTTTTCCTCGGACTAAGATTTATCCATGAACACAACAAGCATTCATCGAGATGAGCTGCCGTCAAGCGAAGTTGCTCCTTCGTCGCAGAACGGGCATTCGCCGGGCGGTGTGGAAAGCTCAAGAGGCGTGGAACCCAACGCGCAACTGATGCAGGACAACGCCAAACTGGCGCAGGAAAATGCGCAACTGATGCAAGAGCGGGATTTGCTGCGGACGCTGTTTGACAATCTACCCGATAACATGTTCGTCAAAGACCGGCTGAGCCGGTTTTTGGTCAGCAATCTGGCGCATGTGCGGACGCTGGGCGCAACTCATCCGGACGAGGTGCTGGGCAAAACCGACCGCGATATTTTCCCGGCGGAATTGGCCAACCAGTATTATGAGGACGAACAGACGCTGATGAAATCGGGCCAGCCGTTGAATCGGGAAGAAACCGTGGCGAATCCGCGTACCGGCGAGAAGCGCTGGGTGCAAACCACCAAGGTGCCGCTGCGGGACAAGCAAGGAGCGGTTGTGGGTTTGATGGGCATCAACCGGGATATTACGGACCGGAAACAAGCGGAGGAAGGCCTGTGCCGGGCGAAAGAAGATCTGGAGAAACGGGTTGCCGAGCGTACCGCCGAGATTTCACATGAACGTCTGCTGTTGCGGACACTCGTTGACAACCTGCCGGATATCGTTTTCATCAAGGACGCCCAGAGCCGGTTTACCATGCTGAACATGGCCTGCGCGCAACAACTCGGAGCCAGCCGCCCGGAGGATGTTCTGGGCAAAAGCGACGCGGATTTTGTTGCCGCAGATCTGGCGGCACAGTACCGCGCCGACGAACAGTCCTTGATGCAGTCCGGCAAGCCGGTGCATAAAGAGGAACCCACTCAGTTCAAAGAAACGGGGGAAATGCACTGGTCGCTCACTTCAAAAATTCCAATGAAGCATGAGGATGGCCGCATCATCGGGCTGATCGGCATTGCCCGCGACATCACCGCGCACAAGCATGCCGAACAAGCCCTGGTCCAGGAACGCACCCTGTTGCGCACACTCATCGACAACCTGCCGGATTGCATCTACGCCAAGGACGCCACCGGTCGGAAAATCCTGGCCAATCCGGCGGACCTGAGAAATCTCCACTGCAAGACCGAGGCTGAGGCCATCGGCAAGAGCGATTTCGATCTCTTTCCGAAGGAAATCGCTGAAAAATTCTGGGCCGACGACCAGCGGGTGATTCAAGGCCAGCCGGTTGTCAACCGGGAGGAGTTTTTCTTGAATGACGAGGGCGAGAAACAATGGCTGTTGACCAGCAAGCTGCCGCTGCGCGATCAAAGCGGAAAGATTGTCGGGTTGGTGGGTGTTGGCCGGGACATCACGCACCGCAAGCATATCGAACTAACTCTGGCCCACGAACGCACCCTGTTGCGCACACTCATCGACAACCTGCCGGACTGTATTTATGCAAAAGACCAGCAGGGGCGGTTTGTGTTGAACAATGTGGCCCATGCACACGATCTGGGGGTAAAATCGCCGGCGGAATTGAAAGGCAAGAGTGATGCTGACTTTTTCCCGCAGGAGCTGGCCGCGAAGTTTTACGCCGACGAACAGAAGATCATTGAAACCGGCCAGCCGGTGTATAATCAGGAGCAGTGCAAGAGCAGACCCGGCGATCATTCGGGCAAAAAATACTGGTCGGTCAGCACCAAGGTGCTTTGGCGCGATCACCAGGGCACGGTTTTGGGCACCGTCGGAGTCACCCGTGACATCCATCAGATGAAACTGGCACAGGAAGCCCTGCGTCAAAGCGAGGAACGCCTGCGTGAAGTCATGCGGCGGACGCGTTGCATCTTGAATTTCGGTGAAGTGGAAGCGCCGGCGGGATGGCGGGAACATGCGCTGGATCCGGTTTCACCGTTCCGCTGGGATTTTCCCGTTGTCAACGTGGAGGCGGCGCAGGAGGTGTTTCCGCTCGACCTGCCGCCGGACAAGCAATACCAGCAAGTCTGGAGCGACAGTCGCAACTCCGACGACATCAAACGCATGATCCAAGTCTCTGGCGAGGCATTCCTCCACGACTCCCCGTTTTATCGCAACCAGTTTCGCTGTACGGACAAGCAGGGAGTCGAGCGCTGGATGCAGCAGTTCGTTACCATCAACAAGCTGGCGGAAAACCGGTGGCAACTCTTCGGCATTACCACCGACATCACCGATTTGAAAGAGACCGAGAACGCGTTGCGCTCCAGCGAGGACAAATTGCGCCAGTTCACCGTGCAACTGGAACGCAGCAATCGTGAGCTGCAGGATTTTGCTTACGTGGCTTCACATGACCTGCAGGAACCCTTGCGAAAAATCGTGGTCTTCGGCGAACGGCTCAAGGAAAAGAACAGTGATGCCTTGGGCCCGGAAGCGCTGGATTATCTGGATCGGATGCAGAAAGCAGCCGCGCGGATGCAGATTCTGATCAACGATCTGCTGACTTTTTCACGCGTTACAACCAAGGCCCATCCTTTTACGCAGGTTAATCTGGCCGAAATCGCCAGCGAAGTGGTGAATGATCTGGAGGGACGGATCGAACTGGTCAAAGGCCGCGTCGAATTGGGGACCCTTCCGGTCATTGATGCGGAGGCGTTGCAAATGCGCCAGTTGTTGCAAAACCTGATTGGCAACGCGCTGAAATTCCGCCGCCCGGAAGAGCCGCCCGTGGTGAAAGTCGAAGCGCAGATCATCCCCGATCCCGTCGAGCCTGCGAAGAAGCTTTGCCAGTTGACGGTCAGTGACAATTGCATCGGCTTTGATGAAAAATATCTGGACCGAATATTCAATGTCTTTCAGCGGTTGCACACTCGCAATGAATATGAAGGGACCGGCATGGGGCTGGCCATTGTTCGCAAGATTGCATTATATCACGGTGGCGACATCACGGCCAAAAGCAAACCAGGGCAGGGCTCCACTTTTATCTTGACGATACCGGTGGCCCATCCCAAAAGAGCCAAAGACGAAAATACGGAAACCACCACAAAAAAGGAAAATTAACCATGAAAATCGAAGGAAAAGTGATAACAATTCTACTGGCAGACGATGATCCGGACGACCGTAAACTGACCCAAGACGCGTTTGTGGAGAACCGTCTGGTCAATGTGCTCCATTGCGTGGAAGACGGCGAAGAATTGATGGAATATTTGCGGCGTCAAGGCCGTTACGTCGATCAGAAGGATGCACCATTGCCCGGGCTGATTTTGCTGGATCTAAACATGCCGCGCAAAGATGGGCGCGAGGCGCTCAAGGAAATCAAGGCGGATCCGGAACTGCGCCGGATTCCCATCGTCGTCCTTACCACCTCCAAGGCGGAGGAGGACATTCTGCGCACCTACGATCTGGGCGTAAATTCCTACGTGACCAAACCCGTGACGTTCAAATCGCTGGTGGAATTGATCAAGGTCCTCGGCCGGTATTGGTTCGAAGTGGTCGAGCTTCCACCGGGCGAGAGTTGAACACTTTATGGCCAATGCCCAGGTCAAAGTCCTATTGGTGGATGATGATGAGGATGATTATATCATCACTCGCGATCTGATTTTGCGAATCGCGGGCCGCTATCATCTCGACTGGGTCAACAATTACAAGGACGCGTTGGACGCCATCCAGCGCCGGGAGCACGATATCTACCTGCTGGACTATCGCCTCGGCGAACGGACCGGGCTGGAACTGTTGTGCGAATCACAGCAGTTCAATGCCCGGGCGCCAATGATTTTGCTGACGGGCCAGGGGGACCAGGAGGTTGACATGGAGGCCATGAAGGCCGGGGCGGCAGATTACCTGGTCAAAGGCCAGCTCAACGCCGACATTCTCGACCGCGCCATCCGCTATGCCATCAAAGGCAAGCACGCCGAAGAAAACCTCCGCCGCGACCGGGATCTCATCAGCCGCATCATGGAAACCAGCCCCGTGGGCATCGTCGTTGCCAACCAGGCCGGAAAAATTACCTTTGCCAACCATCGGGCGGAAGAAGTTCTCGGCCTGTCCAAGGACGCCATCGCCGCTGGAACTTGCAGCGTTCTGGAGTGGCGGATGACTGATCCGGAGGGCCACCCGCTTCCGGGCCAGGCGCTGTCGTTGAAGCAAGTCCTCGAATCCGGCCAGCCGGTGCAAGACGTTCATCATGCCATTGACCGTCTCGACGGCCATCGCACGTTGCTCTCGACCAATGCCACGCCGTTTTTCGATGCCGCCGGCGCGATTAACGGAATGGTCATCACGGTTGAAGACATCACCGAGCGGCTGATGCTGGAAGCGCAACTGCGGCAATCACAGAAAATGGAGTCGGTGGGCCAGTTGGCCGCCGGGGTGGCGCATGACATCAACAATATTCTGACCGTTATTCAGGGACATGCGGGGTTGTTGCTCAACGCCGTTCCGCCGGGCGCCGACTCGACCAGATCCATAAAGCAAATTTCCGCGGCAGCGGAGCGCGCGGCCAGTTTCATCCGGCAATTGCTCACGTTTAGTCGCAAACAGATTTTCCGATCGAAAATTCTCGATTTGAATGCGGTGCTCGCCAATTTAAAAGGGATGCTTCCCCGGCTGATCGGTGAGGACATCACGCTGGAAACCCACTGTCAGGCGGAGCTGCCGTGCATTCAGGCGGACGCCGGGATGGTCGAGCAGATTGTGATGAATCTGGCGGTCAATTCGCGTGACGCCATGCCCAAGGGCGGCAAATTTATCATCACGACTTCCGCGGCTGAAATTGACGCCGCCTACTTGCGCCAACACCCCGAAGCCCACGTGGGTTCATTCGTCTGCCTGACCGTGTCGGATACTGGTTGCGGCATGGAGCGCAAGGTGTTGCAGCGGATTTTTGAACCGTTTTTCACGACCAAGGAGGTCGGCAAAGGAACGGGTTTGGGACTGGCCACCGTTTATGGCGTCGTTAAACAACATCACGGCTGGATCGAAGTCCAGAGCGAAATTGGTGTTGGCACCACCTTCAAAGTTTTTATTCCGGTGGCCGGCAAAGCCGGCGATGCCCCCGCCGATCCGTCCGCCAAATCCGAGAACGTCCGGGGAGGCAAAGAAAGCATTCTGCTCGTCGAGGATGAAATTGGACTGTTGGAACTGGTGCGGGAGATTCTCCAGCAATATCAATACCGTGTTTTGATCGCCTCCTCGGGGGTTGAGGCTTTGCGGGTTTGGGACGAGTGCAACGGCCAGATTGATTTGCTCCTGACCGACATGATCATGCCCGGCGGCATGACGGGCACCGACCTGGCCGCGGAATTGAAAAGGCGAAAGCCCGGACTCAAAGTGATTTACGCCAGCGGCTATAGTTCCGCGCTGACGGGAAAAGATTTTACTCAAGGCGAGAACATTTTTCTGGCCAAGCCGTATCAGCCAAACCAGGTGGCCCGACTGATTCGGGATACCCTTGATGGCGTTCCCAAGGACCGGCTTCGGCTAAATGGTGACACCGAGATGATACGCGCCCGGATGACGCAGCCGGTGGGAACCTGAACCCCCGGTTCATCTGCTGGACCCGGTTTGGCAGCGGCTGCCAGGGCGGGAAATGGACGGCTGGTTTCGCCGCCGAAAACTCAAATCGGCGCCGGCGTTAAGTTTGTTTGTCACCACTTCGCGCTTTCCTGCCACTGATACGGTGACATGATGACAATTAGAGCTATGTCTGCCGCAACTCGCAACGACGCTGAATTGGTGGTTGAAAGCCTGTCCGGGAACCGGGACGCTTTCGGGCAGATCGTCGCACGCTATCAATCGCTGGTTTGTTCGCTGGCTTACAGCGCCACGGGCAGCCTGAGCCAGAGTGAAGATTTGGCGCAAGAAACCTTTGTGGCCGCATGGAAGCAACTGGCTGATTTGCGCGAGCCGGGAAAACTGCGTGCCTGGCTTTGCGGCATTGCGCGGAATCTCATCAACAACACCCGGCGTCGGCAAGGGCGTGAACCAGCGCATGCTGCCGAGCAATTGGAAGCCGCACCGGAATCGCCATCGCTCGAACCATCACCGACGGAACAGGCCATCAGCAGGGAAGAGGAAGCGATTCTCTGGCGCTCGCTCGAACGCATCCCGGAAATTTACCGCGAACCGCTCGTTTTGTTCTATCGCGAACATCAATCCATCGAAGCCGTCGCGCAAAATTTGGAGTTGACCGAGGGTGCGGTGAAACAACGCCTCTCGCGCGGGCGGAAAATGCTGCACGAACAGGTTCTCGCGTTCGTCGAAGGCGCGCTGGCGCGAACCAATCCCGGACAGGCGTTCACGCTCGGCGTTTTGGCGACGCTGCCGGCGCTGACAATTTCCGCCAAGGCCGCGACGGTTGGCGCGGCGGCAACCAAAGGTGGCGCGACGGCCGCCGGCGCCGGCTGGGCAGGATTGCTCGGCGCGATTTTGTGTCCTCTGTTGGCATTTCTAAATCTTTTTGGGGTTTGGCGTCTGAACCATAAGGCGGCGCGTTCGGACCGTGAACGGAAGGTTTACATGATTTTTTATCCGGGACTTGCCGGCAGCATCGTCGCGGTCATTTTGCTTACCAGCCTTCTGATGTCTCACGGCGACTCACTCGTCAAAACCAATCCTTCCTTGTTCGTCGGTTTGATGACCGGGTTGGTTTTGGGTTATCCGTTGCTGCTCATTCCGTTTTGCCTCTGGTTTTATCGCACGGTAAAAAAATTGAAGTTGGAACTGCCGGCAGTGGAAGTCGCGACCAGACCAAAGAATCCTTTTTGGGAATACCGCAGCCGGTTTCAATTGCTCGGCCTGCCGTTCATTCACATCCGTTTTGGCGGCTGGCAGAGCGGCCGGCCGGTGAGAGAATTGAAGCCGGTGAAGGCATGGATTGCCGCCGATGATGCGTTCGCGTTTGGCGTTTTATTCGCATGGGGGTCAGTGGCGGTTGCTCCCGTCAGCATCGGCGCTTGCGCCATCGGCCTGTTCTCCTATGGCGCAATGGCGGTTGGCGGGCTCGCGGTCGGCGGATTTGCTTTTGGCATTTGGACCTTCGGTGCCTTCGCGTTTGGCTGGCAGGCGTCGGCTGCTTGCGCCATCGCTTGGAACATTGCATCGGGCGGCCAGTATGCCATCGCCCATCAATTCGCTCTCGGCCCCGTTGCCCATGCGGCGCAGGTAAACAATGAACTCGTCAGGCACCTGGTGAAAACGAATCCGTTTCTCCAGACTTGCTGGAAGGTGGCGCCATATTTTTTCTGGCTGATGTGGGTTTGGGCAATTCCCATGATGATTTCCATGATCGTCCAGTGGTGGGCCATTGCGCGTAAAAAGAAACAAAAGGCGCATCAGGGAATTTGATCCGCTAGTTCCTCTGCCGGATAAGTCCAGATTTCCGCGAGGGTCGGATGATAATGCGGCATCATGGCCAGTTCGTGAACCGTCATGCGTTTGGCCATCGCCGCGACGATTTCGTGAATGAGTTCGCCGCCCATGGGACCAACGCACGCGCCGCCAAGAATTTTACCGGACTTCGGCTGTGCCAACAGCTTCACAAAGCCGTCCTTCGCTTCCATGATGAGCGATTTGCCGTGGTCATTGAACGGATAACTTGCCGCCAGATATGAAATGCCGCGTGTCTTCGCTTCCTTTTCGGTCAAGCCGGCCAACGCCACCTGAGGTTCGGTGAACACGACCGCGATGAGCAGCCGGTAATCCATCCGCCGCGGCGCGCTGGCATGGGCAATGTTATATGCTGCAATTTCCCCCTGCTGAACGGCTAGGTGGACAATTTCGTGCGGCCCGGCGCAGTCGCCCGCCGCGTAAATGTGCGGTGCGCTGGTTTCCATGAGGTCGTTGGCCACGATGCGTCCGCCGTCGGTGGCGACACCGGCTTTGGCGAGATCAAGCGATGCCGTGTTGGGCACGCGCCCCAGCGCGAACAGGATTTCTTCGGCGGAGACGGAAACGGTTTTGCGGTCATGCTCAAAGGAAACCGTTTTCAATTTCCCTTTGCGCCGTGCTTCAACCAGCCTCGTGCCGGTGAAGACTTGAATACCTTCGCGCCGGAATACCTTTTCCAGTTCAATTCCGGCATCCGTGTCCAACTCGCGCAGAATGTGCCCGCTGCGCTGGATGAGCGTGACCTTGACGCCGAACCGCGCGAAAAACTGGGCGAATTCGCAGGCAATCGGCCCGCCGCCCAGCACGATGAGCGATTCCGGCAGCCGGGCGAGCGTCAGCGCCTCGTCGCTGGTGAGGAAACCAACGGTGTTCAGTTGCGGCAACGGTGCCGGTGAAACACGCGAGCCGGTGGCAATGATGAAATGTTTCGCGGTCAGAAAATTTCCGCCAGGTTTTGGAGTGCGCCAGCCCTCTGGCGCTTTTCCCCGCGTCGCATCCAATGCCAAAGCGGCAGAGGACTGCCGCAGTCCAAGACGCTGTCGCGCCATATCCGCCCCGGTCAAATTTGTCAGCGTTACTGTGTGTTCATCCGCGAAACTTGCGTTGGCCCGGATGAATTTGAATTTGCCATCGGCAAGTTGTTGCCGGCGATAATCCGCAAAGTCCTTGATGAGCGCGTCCTTGCGCGCCATCACCTTCGCGAAATCGAAGCTCGCCTTTTCGGCGCGGATGCCCCAGGTCCCGGTATGGCGGGCCAGGTGCATGATTTCGGCGGCGTAAAGCAGCGCCTTTGTGGGCATGCACCCCCGCAGGATGCACAACCCGCCGACTTCGTTTCCGCCCTCAATGACCGCCGTTTTCAAACCGGCGCCCGCCGCCGTCCTCGCCGCTGCGTAACCGGCGCTGCCGCCGCCCAGAATCGCCACGTCATAATCAAATTCGTTCATATGGTAAAAAAGCGTGCAAATCTCAACGCCCGCGCCATTGTTCTCCCTCTCCACCAAAGGAGGAGAGGGGCGGGGTGAGGAGGCCGTTTATTTCGGACTCAAATCCCCTCGCCCCGACCCTCTCCCCGCTGGGCGGGGCGAGGGACTCAGCTTCGTGCGATGTCAAAATGCACTTGGGAAAAGATGCGCGGCATTTCAAATTTGACAACTTCATTTAACAATTTAACTATTCAACGAATTGCAAATTATGAGCATCATCATTTACCCGCGGAGCCCGCGCGAAACGATGGACGGCTGGAGTTACCTGCCGCGTTACATTGACAAAATCCGCCTGCACCTCGCCGGCAAACTGCACGCCGATTATCAGGAGAATTTCGGCAAAGGCTTTGACGGCATGTGGCTCAAATGCGCCGGCGTCACGCATGAACAGATGATCGGGGTGGTGAAGAATTCCGTCACCGATGGCGAGGTGTGCGACTGGGTGCGGCACAACGTTAAAAAATCCACGGCCGAAAAGGCGGCGCACGCCCGGGACATCTTCAGCCGCCCCCAGCCTGACAACGCGGAAGCAGTGGCGCGGCTCAAACTGCGCAAGGAACAGTCCGGCATCGTCCACCGTGACGACATCAAAACGTTTGTGGATTACATTGACGCGGACGAAAAGCGGATTTAGGTCGGGGAAGCCGAAGAGTTGCAGCCTATCCTGATATTAGGCGCACGGTTCATTTCTCGTCGGTCCTCCAGTGAAGATAAAACGTGGCCGCACACGCCGCAACGCCGCCCCAAATACTTGAGACATCCCTTCCGTGTCCGGAAATGAAAAGAACACAGAAGAACAAAACCGTCACCAGCAAAATCGAAATCAGCACGCTAACAACAAACCAACCACGCGAACCTGAACGAATAATCTGACGCACTAGCAACACTGGCCCATAAATCAGAAATGTGGCAACAAGAGCAACGAACAAGAGAAAAATGCAATCATACCATGTCGCATTCCACATATCCGAATGCCGTAACAGTAAATATGACGGCACCGCGAGAACCAGCCACACGATGCAAAAATCCAAAGAGAAGCGGAATGGTCGGTCAATCGGCTCCATACTCAAGTGCGCCTAACAGACAATCGGCGGCTGGTTTTGCAGCCTATCCTTTTTCGTGGCTTGACAGCTATTCATCTTCAAGTTTTTGACCGGCACGCTGTTGAATCAGTTTTTGCCGTTCGTTACATACCGACAAAAAGCTGCAAGTGATTGTATCACTGCCCGGCGTAGAAGTCGTCCACTTTCTTGGCAACGTCCTTGTAGCCGATGTCTATTTCGTAGATGAGCTTGAGTTGTTCGATGGCTTCCTCTTTCTTGCCCATGCTTTCGAGCACGCTGCCGAGATTATAGACGAGGTCCTTTTTCTCATCGTCAAAAACGAGCTTTTCCTTGATGGCGCTTTGAAGCATGCGCGCGGCCATGTCGAACATCTTGCGCTTGGCGTAGCACTGGGCGAGGAAACTCATCGCGGCAAGACGCTTGTGCGGGTTTTGCTGCGCCTTTTGGAATTCTCCAATTGCCTCGGTGATTTTGCCCGTCTGAAAATAAAACTGCCCCATTTCAAACCGAATCGCCAGGTCCGTCGGGTATTTTTCCACGCGCTTCTGGCATTCGGTGACCTGGAAATTCAGCTTCTCCGCCTGAAGCTTCGCCGACTGTTCGGTGTAATCCGGCGCGGCGGCATCGAGCTGCTCCAACTGATGATCGAACCGGCGTACGACGGTGTCGGCAATGGAGCGTTCGAGTGATGCATCGTTGCCCATATCCGAATTTTTGATGCGGTCGTAAAGCGCCAACGAGCGTTCGAACTGTTGTTTCTGCGCGTAAAGTTCCGCGAGCTGGCGCACCAGCTTGAGATTGTTCGGTTCGGTCTGCAGCCGCGCCTCGTATTCGCCGATGAGCCGTTCGGTCACATCCTCGGTCTTTACGACGCGCTTTTCCTGCTCCAGCGAGGCGGCCTCCTTTTTGTCCTTCAAAATGTCGCGGTAGGAACCCTGGCCGCCCTCGAGGGCGTTGTAGCCGCCCTGGTCCAGCGTCTTGCGCGCGGACAAATCCTTGAGCGCCTGATTCAACTCGCCGTCGTTGGGCGTCTCGCGCAACAGATCCATCAGGATTTGTTCTCCGCGGTTGTGTTCCCCCTCGCTGATGTCCCCCGCCGCGGCGAGCGCGCGCGCAAAGGCAATTGCCAAATCCTTGTCCTTCGGCGAATTATTCGACAGCGTTTCATAGGACAAAACCGCTGTGTGCGGCAATTCCAATGCGTTCGCCGCTTCCACGATGATTCGGTGCGCGGCGGAACTGTTCGGGTCGCCGTTCAAAATCTGCTCGGCGATGGCCATGGCCTCGGCGGGATTTTTGTTCAGTGCCATTTTGGCCTTGGCGATCTGGGGCGAGGAGCCGGCGCCACTCCACATTTTCTTGAAGAATCCGCCGCGGCCGCCGCATTTTTGGAACTGCGCCGCGCGCAGCGCCTTGCGGCAATCAAAAAACGCCGGCTCTTTTTCCAGCACCTGGTTGAACAGCGTGATGGCGTAATCCAGATTTTCCCGTTGCGCGGCTTCGTTGGCCTTGGTGAACAGCAAGCGCGCCTCGCGCGGAACTTCGTTGATGTTTTTCTCTGCCATATTGTTCGCTTGGTTGAATAAAATCGCTTTTGCCCCGGTAAAAATCAACTCCGAACGCCTTCGGAGTCAGCCGCATTGCGCCTTGTGCCGGAGCGCGTGATCCACCAGCACCAGCGCGGTCATCGCCTCCACCATCGGCACCGCGCGCGGCAACACGCACGGGTCATGCCGGCCGCGGCCCTTGAGCGTCGTATTGTGGAATTGCTCATCCACCGTGTCTTGTTCGTGCATGACGGTGGCCACGGGTTTGAACGCGACGCGAAAGAAAATCGTCTGCCCGTTCGAAATGCCGCCCTGAATTCCTCCGGAAAAATTCGTCGTTGTAAAAACCTTTCCCTGCTTCGCGCGGAACGGGTCGTTGTGCTCGCGCCCCGTGAGCGCGATGCCGCTGAAACCGGAGCCGATTTCAAATGCCTTCGACGCGGGCAGACTCAACATCGCCTTTGCCAGATCCGCTTCCAGTTTGTCGAACACCGGTTCGCCCCAGCCCGCCGGCACCCCGCGCGCAAGGCCTTCGACAATGCCGCCGACGGTATCGCCCGCGCGCCGCATTTTTTCGATGAGCCGGATCATTTTTTCCGCAGCTGCCTTGTCCGGGCAACGGACGATGTTCGATTCAATGTCTTTGAACTTCACCTGGTCCGGGTTTACGTCGGCGACGAGCCGCTGGACTTGTTTGACGTAGGCCAGGGTTTCGACGCCGAACCGTTCGCGCAAAATTTTCTTCGCGATGGCGCCGGCGGCAACGCGGCCAACCGTTTCGCGCGCGCTGGCGCGGCCGCCGCCCTGCCAGTTGCGGATGCCGTATTTGGCAAAATAAGTGAAGTCCGCGTGCGACGGGCGGAACTTCGTCTTCATTTCCGCGTAAGCTTCGGACCGGGCGTCTTCATTTTTGACCCACAGACAAATCGGCGTGCCGAGCGTTTTGCCGCCAAACGTGCCGGAAAGGATTTGCACCGTGTCGGATTCCCTGCGCGGCGAGACAATTTTGGATTGTCCGGGCCGGCGGCGGTCCAGATCGGGCTGGATGTCCGCCTCGGTGAGCTTGAGGCGCGGCGGGCAACCATCCACGACCACACCCACGCCGCCGCCGTGGGATTCCCCCCACGTCGTAATACGGAACAGTTGCCCGAAGGTGCTGGCCATGCCGCAATAATGCTAAAAAACCATGACGCGGTCAAATGCGGTGTACTCCTGTCAAGGGCGCGTCCGCATACCGCCCTGATTGCAAATGGGCCGGAGCGCGGCGTTTACGCCGCTTCATCGTTCAGAAGTCCACATGTCAATTGTTTCGTTTATGCCCGCTCGGCCACTGAAGCGGCCTGAAGGCCGCGCGCCGGAGGTGGTGGCCTCCTCGTTAATTCGTTTCCGGATCGAAAATGACGCCCATGAACAAAATCGTTCCGGTTTGTTTATCCTCAATCAAAAACAGAAAAGGCCGGTCCACAATCATCTGAAACGGAATGGGCCGCGGCATCTCAATTGCACTACTTTCAGGAATTCCTATCGCGGTCACCGCTGCTGCCTCAGTTCCTTCTTCTTTTACTTCCACAAACGTCTTTTGCCGCGCCGCCGAGATATAAAGATTCGTCCCAATTCCGGAAAAATCCGCCTTGTCCATGTCAAACGCCATTCTCATTCCCATTGCTTGCAAGGGTTGAATTAGTTCCACATTGTATTCGAGTTTGAACTTGGGCAGCACGACCGTTCCCTCTTTTTCACTGAAGCCCGGCTTGGTCACTCGTTGCCAGGTGTCGCCATTCATGATGCCGAGCAGTTTCTCCGGGCTGGAATTGGTGTCCGGCAGGAAAACATACATCGCCAGATTTTCATCCTGGTAGGGCAACCGCACCGCCTGATAACCCGTCCCGCGCCGGTAGGTGAACGTTTTCGTTTGCGTCATCATGGGAACGTCTTTCTGGCTGCCGCCGCGCAGATGAAATGGCCGGTCTTTAGTGTCCTTTGCGTCAAACGGGTCCGCCCACTTGCCCTTGAAATAAACCGCGTTGGCCAGAAACAATCGGGTGTAATTCGGATCAATCATGCCATCCGCAATGCGGCTGATTTTCCCATGCGTCTTTTCGTTGGCCCAGGCGTTGATGACGTCAACCGAATGCGGGTCGGCGAAATTCAGCGCCTCCACCGTGGCGCCGAAGAACTTCTGATTGCGGGCGATGAACTCCGGCGTCACCGGCGCGCCCTGTCGATACCAAATGGCATTGGCCGTGGTAAGAATGATGTTGGTGTTTCCGCTGTTGAGCGACTGCGCGATTTTCTTGTTGGCCGCGCTCACAGCATCGGATGACAAACCCGTCGTTCCCAAAACCTGCTGCATCTCCGTCTTTGTCTGACCGGCGGCTCCGCTGCCGACCATCTGCAAAACGGTTGAGGCGCTGTAAGGCGAAATGAAGATGTTTGCGACCGGCTGGTCTTTGGCAAGCTGCTTGAGCAGCTTGAAGGAAAAACCGTTGTTTGCCGCCGCCAATAATTGTTGGTCCGTAGGTGAGGCGGCGGCTTGATGCAAACCGGCGAACAAAACCAGGACTGCAATCAAAGAAATTTTTGGTTTCATAAACTTTCCCAAAGATTGCTTGTGCTGGCAGTTTTAGTCCTTGCGCCCTGGCTTTGCAATTAAAATGCCACCGGAGGGACGAGTTACACGAGTCCCAAAAATTCATATCACTTGGAATTACCAAAATCGGGGACTCGTATAACTCGTCCCTCCGAAGTGAAACGCATTTTGTTTGATTTAAGCTGGGGACTCGTGTAACTCGTCCTTCCGAAATGATGAACAAACCGTTGCCAGAATCAGGTCGGAAACAGTTGCCGCATTTGACATCTTTGGAACTTCCCAATCAGAGCGTCATACAATACGTCAGTTGCAACGTGGATGGCCGTCGTCCTCTGTTGGCGAACCCGGAAATCCATCAAGTGCTCATCGAAGCGTGGCGCAAAGCGGATCACTGGTTGGTGGGGCGTTATGTGGTAATGCCGGAACATCTGCACTTTTTCTGCGCCCCGGTGAAAATTCCGGTCACGCCGCTCAAATGTTGGATGGAATTCTGGCGCGCTGAGGCAACGCGCCGCTGGCCGTGCGCTGGCGACAAGCCGATTTGGCAGAAAGATTTTTTTGACCGGCAACTTCGGAGCGGTGAGAGCTATCACCAGAAGTGGCTCTATATTGTGGAAAACCCCGTCAAGGCCGGTTTGGTGGCGCGCTGGGAAGACTGGCCATATCAGGGCGAATTGAATGTTCTCCAATGGCATGAACCGACATAAACTTCATTTCGGAAGGACGAGTTTCGGAGGGACGAGTTTCGGAGGGACGAGTTATACGAGTCCCAAACTAAATTTGTGAATATCAGCTTATTGATTAATGTCAGGGACTCGTGTAACTCGTCCCTCCGAGCTAAACTCTCCGCCACATGAACCGCATCGTGGAACGTTTCGCGCGCCTGAAGCGCGAGGGCAAAAAGGGTTTCATCGTCTATATCGGCGCGGGCGACCCGAATCTGGCCGCCACCCGCCGGCTCGCGCTCGCGTTTGACCAGGCGGGCGTGGATGTGCTGGAACTGGGCGTGCCGTTCAGCGATCCGCTCGCCGACGGGCTGGTGAACCAGCTCGCCGCGCAGCGCGGTTTGGAATCCGGCGCCACACCGCCGAAGGTTTTGAAAACCGTGGCGGCAATCCGGCGCGATTCGCAAATCCCGATTGTTCTCTACATTTACTTCAACCTCATACACCGCGCCGGCCTGGAACCGTTCATCAAAGACGCGGCGAAGGCGGGCGTGGACGGCATGCTGGTGCTGGATTTGCCGCCGGAGGAATCGGACAATTACGAATCGCTGATGCGCCGGGCCGGTTTGTGCCCCATTTATCTCATCGCGCCGACGACGCCGGAAGACCGGATTGAATTTATCGTGAAACGCGGCGCCGGGTTCATTTATTACATCTCGCGGGAAGGGGTGACGGGCATGCAGGCGCGGGTCGCGGCGAATCTGACGCAGCAAGTCGGTAAAATCCGCGCGCACACGCGGTTGCCGGTGGCCGTCGGCTTTGGCATCTCGAATCCCGAACAAGCCCGGCTTGTCGCGGCATCAGCGGACGCCGTGGTGGTGGGCAGCGCGGTGGTGAATCAGATTGCCAAACACGGCCAATCGCCGGCACTGGTGAAACGCGCGGGCGCGTTTGTGAAGTCGCTGGTGCGGGCGGTGAAGGCTTTGTGAATCAAAAACGGGATTACGCCACTTCAATTATTGGGCGGCGCCGGGGCATCTTGGTTGAGGGTGCGTTTTTGTATTCGTGCCTGCCGGCGGGCCTCCCTTTCGGCTGGAGTGATTGACCCGGCGGCATCGAGGATGCTGGGCAACGAAAGGAAATTGGCGGCTTCAAGCAGGGCGGCTTTTTCTTTGGGGTCTTCATCGTTGGCCGCCAGGTTTTTCAAAACGGGAATGGCGTTGGTGCCGCCGAACTGTTCGGCGGCTTCAATGGCAGCTTCCCGGACCTCCTGTTCCGGGTTGGTCAGGTCGGCCAGGATGTTGGAGAGGGACTCGGGATCATCATTCATGGACCATTCCTGGAGGCGGTCGGTCTCGGCGTTGATGGCTGCCTGGCGCTGTTCATCCGTCATGATATTGGTGGTGGCAACCGGCGCAGCGGCTGCGGGCACAGGTGCGGGTGGCGGGACATTTGCGATGGTGGGAGCCGTTTGGGGCGCGGCGGGTTTGGCTTCGGCAATGGCGATTGGGGCCGCCGCCGGCGGAGGGGACATCCGGTATTTTATCAAAAGCATGCCAATCACACCGGCCAATCCGGCCACCAGAATCAGGATGATGATTTTGGGCCTCATATATTCTCGAATCGTTTAACCAAGCAAAAAACCGATCCAAAACAGCCTCAAGCCATTTTTGGATCGGTCTGAATGCCGTTAAAACTGTGATTAATCTACAATCGGGCCGCTGCCGCTGCCGGAAGAAGTGCCGGTCACGGGCAACAGGCTGTCGCTCACATCAAAGTCGTAACCGGTGCCGCCAACGGTTGACTTAAATTTTTCAGTCTCAGTGTAAATGCCCTTGCTGTTGTCTTTCGACTCGGTTTCAGCATAGTTATAAATGCCGGTGCCTTGAAACACGTATGTATTGTCTGTAATAGGAAACTCTTCAGAGTTATCGGCATCGCTGTAAAAATCAAAAATAACTGTGCCTACTTCAGTATATTTGTAGCTATTCACGTCTGTTGCCGTCGAGATAACCCTCGTATGGCTGTTAACAAAATAGCCTTCAGTACTTAGATTATCAATTATAGCGGTCTTGGAGATGGCGAAAATAGCCTGATTGGGGCCAACGGCCAGCATGGTGCCTTTGGGGTAACCCTCATATTTCAAGATGTCTTTGGAAGTGAAGGTGACTTGTTTAATCTTGCCGGCACTTTTCACATAGCTGAAAGTCCCCTTGACGTTCATCGGGGTGTAAAGGTTATTACCAATGACCACACCAGCTTGAGCTTGGTTGGAAACGAAAGCCATCGCTCCCGCGGCTGCGGCACACATCAGAATTTGATTTAGTTTCATATCGTTTATCTTCGTTGTTTTCGTTGTTTAGTTAAGTTTTAACGTCGGCTCGGTGCTCCTCTTCAGCTTAAAAGCCGAACACTCGTGAAATTGTATGTTGACGGGTGATTTTGTCAACAAGGAATTATAACTTTTTCGATTGGCTGGTTGGAACCGTGTTTTGGGTGCATCTGGGCCCCGCCACCGATCTAAAGCGGCGGGCATCCTGAGGCTGTTTCATAAGTATCGGAGGGGCGAGTTATACGAGTCCCTGCCTCATAGAATGCCTTGAAAATGGGGGCTTGTGTAACTCGCCCCTCCGACAAGAAATTGTTGTGAGACGGTCTCATCCTGCCGCCCGGTCCACAAAAACAAACCCACTTCACGACCTCCTTTCCACATCAGATCACCCCGCTGGAAGCCGGGCGATACGGCAGCCAAGGATGGCTGCCGCTACCGGGGCGGCGTCCAGATACGCCCGATGGCGGGATGAGCGCGGGATTGCAGTTGATGTTTCCAGTGGTTTTGCACTTAATTCATGGCTGAAACCATGAAAACACCAATGGATGTCAAAAACCGTTTCGTCATCATCATGGCGGGCGCGGCGAACGGTTCTGGCCGTTGAGTTTTGAAAATGCGCTTTTGACCGTTTCCTCCGAAGCTGATAGATTATAGTTATGACGAAACCCATCACAATCGAAGTTGCCGAAGATGCCGTGCGGAAGTTCGGCGGCGACGAGGCGTGCTTTGGCCGCGAGATGTATGAAGCTGCGGTTGTGCAGTGGTATGCCGAAAGCCGCATTTCCTCCGGCAAAGGCGCGGAACTGTTGGGCGTCGCGCGCGGGGAATTTCTCGACTTGCTGCGGCGACACAACGTCACACCATTCCAATACACCCCTGAAGAACTGGCTGAAGAATTGAAAGGTGTCTGAATCCTGGGTCATCAACGCTTCACCAGTCATCTTGCTCGCCAAAGCCGGATTGATGGAACTTGTTGCCTCGCTGGCTGAACCCTTTGTCGTTCCTGAACCGGTGGCGGATGAAATTCTTGGCGTTCGGGGCGAGGATGCGGCAGCGCGCTGGCTGAGAGAAAATGGAAAGCCATTCATTTGTCCGGCGGTTGCCGAATTGGCTGAATTATCCGGCTCGGGAATTGGATCCGGCGAACGCTCGGTCATTTCTTGGGCGGCAGCGCATCGCGGTTTCATAGCCGTGCTGGACGACCGCGAAGCGCGGGTCATCGCCCAACGCCTGGGCATAAAAATTCTCGGCACGATTGGCGTTGTTTTGCGCCTCAAGCAAGCCGGTTTGATATCCGAAGCGAAGCCGCATCTGATGCAAATCAAGATGGTTGGTGGTTACATTGGTGATGAATTGCTTCGTGAAGCACTTCGGCGCGCGGGAGAACAACTATGAAAAACAAAACTGACATCAAAAACCGGTTCGTCATCATCATGGCGGGCGGGCGCGGCGAACGGTTCTGGCCGGTGAGCCGCGAGAAAATGCCCAAGCAACTGCTCCCGTTGCTCGGCAAACGCTCGTTCCTCCAGCAGGCCGTTGACCGCGTGCTGCCGCTCGTGCCGGCCAAAAATATTTTCGTCATCACCAATGAGGTGCAATGGCCGGAGGTCCGCAAACAGCTTCCGCAAATTCCCGGACAAAATCTGATTGCCGAGCCGGTGGGCCGCGACACCTGCGCCGCCGTCACGCTCGGCGCGGCGCTGGTGGGCGCGCGCTCGACGACCGGCGTCATGGCGGTTTTGCCCGCCGACCACGTCATTCCCGACGGGAAAAAATTCCAGCAGGTTTTGAATGACGCCTTCGACCTCGCCAGCCGCGGTCAGGCGATTGTGACCATCGGCATCAAGCCGACGGAGCCGTCAACGGGCTACGGTTACATTCAGGTTGGCGAAGCATTGCCGCCGCCGCAGGGCGCGAAGAAATACAAAACCACTTTTTTCCGCGCGGAACGGTTTGTTGAGAAGCCGCACTTTGATCGCGCGCTGGAATACGTCAACAGCGGCCAGTATCGCTGGAACGCCGGCATGTTCGTCTGGTCGTTTGTGACGGTCACGGAAGGTTTGCAGAAACATCAGCCGGAAATGTATGCCGCCTGCCAGCGCTGGTTCAAAGTGGCGAACCAGCCCGCCAAGCTCGCCAAAGTTCTGGCGAAGGAATATCCCGGCATCAAAAAAATCTCGATTGATTACGCGCTGATGGAACACGCGCAAAACGTCATCGTGGCCGACGGCGATTTTGAGTGGGACGATCTGGGCTCGTGGACGGCCCTGGCGCGGCATCTCAAGGCGGACCCGGAAGGCAATTGCGCCGTGGCGGATTTCATCCACGTGGACGCGGCACGGAACATCATCTACGACGCGCGGACAAAAAATCGCACGCTGATTGCCGTGGTTGGTTTGCGCGATTCGATACTGGTCCAGACCGACGACGCGGTGCTGCTGGCGCACAAGAGCCAGGCGCAAAAGGTCAAGGAACTGGTGAGGAAACTGGCGGAGGATGCGAAGTTGAAGAAGCTGGTTTAACCACGGATGGACACGGATAAACACGGATTATTTATCAGGCGCTTACGACGAAGGATTGCGATTGGGCTGTTATGCTTTCCGATTGTCTATGTATTGAGTACCGGACCGGTGGCAAAGCTGGAAGACAGCGGAATTATTGGTGAGCGAACGGATAAAATGCTTAATGTTCTTTACGCACCGCTCCAAGCACTGGCCATGGTTCCCGGGGCTAAACAATTTTTCGATTGGTATATTTTCCACGTTTGGAGATGCGACACGATGGGGGACAACACGATTTAGGCGCTCTTTGCACTGCTATGGCAAATCAAAACAACATTGGCGCATGAGCATGGTAGGGCGGCGCTGCTGCGCCGCCTTTTGGCTGACCAGCAGGTCAGCCCTACCGGATTGGCATTTGTGCCAATGTTGATTGAAACTACCATATCCGTCAGAATCGTCACAAACCCGCGAGGATTTTGGACTGCGGTGGCAGCTTGCCGAGGCGAAGCGCAGCGAAGACTGGAGCGCAGCGGCGACACCGCTTTTCGATTGCGGACTGAGCTTCCAAAGCGGCATGGCGCTTCGCTTCCCGCCGCAGTCCAAAAAGATTTGGTTGCGGCTACGCCGCGCTGTGAACTTTCGCGACAATTGTTTCATCCATGTCCCTCGATCCATCCCCGGTTAAAAACCTGCCGTCGGATACGGTTTCAGGCGGAACTCCAAACCGTCAAACCAGCTTCGTCAACCACGGTCCCGGATTTGGTCCGGCCCCGGGACGATTGCAAAAGATTTAACTGCGCTGGCGGCGGCAAATCCGTACCCTGTTTGAAAATAATGCAACCGCCCACCCAGCCCGAAAACCGGCCGTCGACTCCGCCCGCCGGAAAGATGGCGGCGTGGTTTCACTGGCTGTTGGTCGTCCTGCTCGCCGCCGCCTTTGCGCTGGTGCTGGCGGCCAACGGCCTGTCGCTGGAGCTGCCCGGCTCGCCCGGCTGGCCGGAGGCACTGCTGATTTTGCTGGCCACGGTGAGTACGATCACCGCGCTCGCCCGGCAGCTGGCGCTGCAAAATGTTCTGCTCGCCGCGTTCATCATCGCGCTCATGGGCGGCGCGGTCCATGCGCTCGGCGTGACGATGGGAATTCCCTTCGGTCCATTCATGTTTGGCACGGAAGCCGGGCCGCAATTATTCAAGACGCTGCCGTGGGCGATGCCGTTGATCTGGGTCGCGGCGATTTTGAACTCCCGCGGAGTGGTGCGCCTGATTTTGCGTCCGTGGCGGAAAATCCGAAGCTACGGCTTCTGGCTCATCGGCCTGACGGCGGTGCTGACGATGCTGTTCGGCCTCGCCTTCGACCCGTTCGCCTCTCGGGTGAAACATTACTGGCTTTGGCTGCCGACAAAATTCCCGCTGACCTGGCAGGGCGCGCCGCTGGTGAATTTTTTCAGCTGGGCGGCCGTGGCGCTGCTGATGCTGGCGTTTGTCACCCCGGCGCTCATCAACAAAAATCCGGCCCGGCGGGCGCCGGATTTTCATCCGCTGGCCGTGTGGCTCGGCGCGATTTTGCTGTTCGGGATCGCGTCCGCCTTGCACGGAATGTGGGGGGCGGTCGCGGTGGATGGGACCATTGCCGTTCTGACCGCAATGTTTGCCATTCGCGGCGGGCGGTGGTGACTTTTATTTTCGATTTACGATATTCGATTTACGCGACGGGCGTGGATTGTGAAACGATTCGCAAATCGTACATCGTAAATTCAATCCGAGTCTGGCCTCCCCCGGTTGCTACGGAGAATCGAGGCCTTCCGGCACGGTGTGTTTGGTGATCTTCAAGCGCGCCACGCGCGGCCCGTCCATTTCCTCGACGCGCAATTCGCAGGCGCCCATCGTCAGCGCGTCACCGGCCTTCGGAAAACCGCCGAGCCTTTGCGTCAGCCAGCCGCTCGCGGTGGCAACCGTTTCCTCGTGTTGCGTTTCGCCGATGATTTTTTCCAGTTCATGCAACGGCAGCGTCCCGGCGGCCTCCCAAATGTTTTCACCCACGACCGTCAATTCGGACTTTTCCTGGTCGAATTCGTCCTGGATCTGGCCGACGAGCGATTCGAGCACGTTTTCCAGCGAGACGATGCCGACCGTCCCGCCGTATTCGTCCACGACGATGGCCAGGTGCAATTTCCGTTCGCGAAACAAGGGGAGCAGTTTTTCGAGGCGCGCGGTTTCCGGCACGTAAATCAACGGACGCGCCACCGGCAGCAAATCCGCCGCGGTCTGCGCCCGGTCACGCAGGGCGTAAAGGTCCTTGATATGCACGACCCCGCGCGTTTTGTCCATATCGCCGCCCTCACAAAGCGGAAAGCGCGAGTAACGTGTCTTTTCCGCCAGCGCGAGGCATTCGGCAAAACTGGCGTCGGTGTCGAACGCGACGATTTCGTGGCGCGGGCGCATGACCTCGCGCGCGACGCGGTGGCGCAAATCGAGCGCGTTGAGAATGACGTTGCGGCCCACCGCCGTGCCTTGCGCCGATGTGATCAAGAGACGCAATTCCTCCTCCGATTGGGCGCGGTCCGTTGCCCCGTCAGGCTCAATGCCCATTCTTTCCAAAAGCCAGCGCGCCGTGCAGTTCAGCAACCGGTTGAACGGATAAAATGCCAGGTAAAACCAGCGCAAGGGATACGCCGCCCCCAACGCGACGGGCAACGGTTTTTGAATCGTCAGCCATTTCGGCGCGAGTTCGCCGACCGTGATGTGCAGAAACGTCAGGGCGGTGAAACCCACGGCAAAGGAAATGGAGTGCAGCCACGCGCTGGACACGACGCCGAGGGGAACGAGCAATGGCTCCAGCAGGGTGGTGAACACCGGCTGGCCCAGATAACCCAGGCCCAGGCTGACCATCGTGATGCCGAGTTGCGTCGCGCTCAAATACGAATTCAGATTGCGGACGATGTGCAGCGCCATCTTCGCCCGCCGCCGGCCTTTGGCCACCAGGACGTCCAGTTGCGTTTCGCGGATGCGGACGAGCGCGAACTCGGCGGCGACGAAAAATCCGTTCAGCAGCACCAGCGCGAGCACCGCCAGGATTTTCAGCGCGACCAGGATGAGGGCTGCCCAGTTCATGGAAATTGAATGACTGATGACGAAGCCCTAATGACTAAATAATGAGCAAGTTCTAATGACCCAACACAGCAAAAGCGTGCGACGATGGTTCGGGATTTTGTCATTGGGATTTCGTTAGTCATTAGGATTTAGGAATTAGTCATTTTCAGCTTACAGTTTCACCTCACCAAACATCAGCTTTAAAATGTCTTCCAGGCTCACAATGCCCATTTCGCTCCCGTCGTGCGCGAGCACAATGGCCAGCCGCTCGCCGGCGCGTTGCATCCGGCGCAGCGCCACTTCCAACCGGGTGTCCTCGCCGAGAAACAACGCCGGCGTCATGTGCAGGGCGGCTGGCTGCTGCAAATCCAGATCGTCGCGGTATAGCAGCGGACCGAGCATGAGCAATCCGGCGATGCACGGGCGCCCCTCGCGCGTTTCCCAGACCGGCAGGCGTGACAATTTCCGTTCGCGGGCCAGCGTCAGCGCCCCGGCGATGGGCATTTGCGTCTGAATGGTCACCGTTTGCGCGAGCGGCGTGGCAATCTGGCGGACGGTGAACGTTTGCAAATCGAGCACCCGGTTGATCATCGCGCGTTCGTCGGTGGTCAGCGCCTGCGCGGATTCCTGCATGACCGCGAGCATTTCCTCGCGGTTGCCGAACAGCCGCCCGGTCAACGCCCGCCCGCCGGTCCAGCGCAACATCGCCCGGGACACGTCGGCCACGACTGACACAAGCGGGCTGAGCATGAAATGAATGGGCCGGAAAAGATTCGCCGCCGACAGGCACAGTTGGTTGGGATACGCGCGGAACAGCATTTTGGGGAGCAAATCGAACAGCGCGTAAAATAAAAAAACCACCACCGCGAAAATGATGATGATCCCGGCGCGATAACCCAAAAACCATTCGTGCAGCTTGACCACCGTCCAGCCCAGGATGAGAAAATTGGCGAGCGTGTTGCCCACGAGAATCGTCCACATGAATTTTTCCGGATTTTCAAGAAAGCCATGGAGCAGTTTCGCCGAGGGCTTGCCCGCGCGCGCCAGCCGCCGCACCCGCAGCCGGTTCAGCGCGAACACGCCCGCCTCCATGCCGGACAGCAAAAACGACGGCCCCAGGCACGCGGCAAAAACAAGCCAGTTAAGGAGGTTCGTGTTCATTTATTTCACCCGCTGAACCATCAATTTGCGCACGCGCCGTTCGTCGGCGGCCTCCGCGGTGAGTTTCAAACCGCGAAACGTTGCCGACTCGCCCGCCGCCGGCACGACGCCGAGCAGATGCGCCAGCAACCCGCCCATCGTTTCCACCTCGTCCACGTCGCCGAGCGCGGGAAATTCGCGGCGAAAATCGTCCAGCCGCATCGTGCCGCTCACGCGCCAGCGATCCGGCGCGAGTTTTTCCATCACCAAACCTTCCGTCTGCGTTTCCGTGTGGATTTTGCCGACGAGCTGGCCGAGAATGTCCTCCATCGTCACCAGGCCCGCCGTGCCGCCGAATTCGTCGAGCACGATGGCCAGGCCGCGCTGCTGTTTTTGCAGGCTCTTGAACAGTTGCAGCAGGTTCATCGTCTCCGGCACGAACGAGGGAAATTCAATCGCGTCGGCCAGGTCAATGGCCGGGTCCAGCAGCAGCGCGCGCGTGTTGAGAATGCCCACGATGGTGTCCGGCGTTTCGTCGTAAATCGGCAGGCGGCGGTGCCTGAATCTTTTCGCCGCCGCGATCATTTCCCCAACCGCCGCGTCGTCCGAAATGCAAGCCATGCCCGCGCGCGGGCGCATCACGTCGCGCGCCGTGCGCTGGTCGAGGCTGATGATTTGCAGGATGATTTCCTTTTCCGATTCGTCGAGCGTGCCCTGGCGCCAGGCCATTTCGAGCAGCTCCTGATACTCGGCGTCCGTCAGCGCACCAACGCCCTGGGTGAGGTCGGTTTGCGGCGTGATGATTTTCAAAATGGCCGCATCGAGTTGCTGGGCCACGCGATGCAGCGGCGCCGTGATTTTTTCAAGAACCAGCATCAGCCACGCCACCCGCAAGGCCCAGCGTTCCGGTCGCCGCACGGCCAGCGTTTTGGGCAAAACCTCGCAACCCAGGAGCGTCAACACCAGCAACGCCAGCATCGTCAGCGCCAGCGTCCAGTTCGCATTGAAGACCATTCGCAGCGCCACCGCGAGCATGGCGGCGTTGGCGAACGTGTTGCCCAGCGCCAGCGTGGCCAGCAAATCCTGCGGATGTTCGAGCAGTTGCGTGACGATTTTGCCCGCGCCCGGATGACGTTCGGCCAGTTGCCGCGCCTGCCATTTGCTCAGGGAAAACAACGCCGTCTCCGCCAGCGCGAAAAAGAAACTTGCGCCCGCGAAAACCAAAATCGCCATTACCGCCATCCCCATGCGCGTATTATGCCGGGAATACCGCGAGGCAAAAGGAGAAATGGGCAAATCCGAAGCCCGAATACCGAAGCCCGAAAGAAGCCCGAAATCCGAAACTCGAAACCGGAGCGGTTATGTTGTCTTGTTCGGGCTTCGGTATTCGAAATTCATTCGGATTTAGGCATTCGGATTTCGGGATTTTTGTTCACCTTTCCAAAACCGCCGTGGCCGCCGCGTAATTGGCCGTGTGGCTCAGGCTGACGAGCAGCCGCTTTGCCCGGCGGGACTGGAACAATTTTTTTCCCTTGCCGTGCAGGACCACGAACGGCTCGCCGGATTCCTTGCGCCGGATTTCCATGTCCTGCCAGCCGAGTTGCGCGCTGATGCCGGTGCCGAACGCCTTGGAAATGGCCTCCTTGGCCGAGAACCGCGCCGCGAGGAACGGCGCGGGATTTTTGTGCGAGAGGCAGTAGGCGATTTCGTCCGCACGCAGAATGCGGTTCACAAACCGCTCGCCGAATTTTTCGTAAGACGAGGCGATGCGCGCCACTTCGATGATGTCAATGCCCACGCCGAGAATCATGGGAATTACGATTTACGATTTACGATTGACGCGCAAGCAAACTCGGCTGGACAAAAACAAAACGCGCTTTAGGCTCAAACCCGAATCCATGAAAACTATCGGTGTGGTATTTGCTTGTACCTGCCTGCTGCTGTTGTGCTCTTGCACGACAATGCCTGAACCATCCGCCTTTATTCCGGCATCTGAGTTGCCCGCTGACGTAACCATGAACAAAGACGCCGGTCGTGGAAACTTGTTATTTGTGACGCTCCGGTTGGAGAGTGGCGAAGAATTGTCATTTATTGTGGACACCGGAGCTCCCGGCACTCTTTTCGACAAATCACTGGAACCAAAATTAGGAAAATGCCTCGGCCCATTTACACTCGGGATTTTCGGCGCCAAACATGAATCAGGCCGCTATGCGGAACCCACGCTCTATTTGGGAAGCACTCGGCTAATGACCGGCACCAATGTCGCTACCTTTGATTTCAAGCAGCTATCATCTCAGACAGGTCGTCCCGTCATGGGGATTCTCGGCATGGACTGCCTGAAGCACTATTGTATCCAACTGGATTTTGAAGCCGGGAAGATGCGCTTTCTGGACCCTGATCACATGGATGCTGCAAAACTGGGCCAAGCCTTTCCGCTTACGTTTTCTGTCAATCGCCCTTTTATTCATTTCGGCAGCCTTATCGGAGGAGAAGGCACCAACTTGCTGGTTGATAGCGGCTACCGGAATGACGGAGCATTGGAGTCAGGACTTTTTCGGCGGGAAGTGCTGGAACAAAGGTTGCGGGCAGAAGGAGATGCGGTCAGTGGCCGTTCTGGACGAGTGTGGTTTTTAAAATGCGTTTGGAAAGGCGAAACCTACACGAACCTTTTAATCGGAGCGGGGGGAAACGTGATGGGATTGAGATTTTTGGCGCGGCATCTCGTCACCTTTGATTTTCCAAAACGGACAATGTATCTCAATCAGACAAGCGTCGGTCCGCTGGTTGATGAAAATATGGAAGCGGCGGCGGAATTTTTTAAAGCCTTGAAGGAAAAAGGCCAACTGCCCGGCTGGTCAGAAAATGATAAAGGAACGATTTATCTTGAACCCTATCCCAACTTTGAAGCCTTCGATGGCCGGAAACATGGCGATTCCTCCACCTATCATTATGATGTTGACCGAGCGTCTAAAGACAGTCCTTGGAAGCTTCAAAAAACGTGGCAGACAGATACAAACGACCGCTTGATTAAGGAATATCTTGTTCCGCAGGAAACTCACCAACGATAATCCTTCATCAGCACCAGCATTTCCTTGACGGCCTTTTCCCAGCCCCACGCCCACCGCGCGGCTTATTATTTCAATTCCTCGCCGGTGGCAATTTGTCCGGGGTGAAGAAAAGTTTTAATCAATTCACCTTCGCCGCAAACGGTCATGCCGGGAAATTTCTTGAACCACTTTCCGCCGGGAACTTCAGGTCCGGTGTCCAGCCAGTCGGCCAGCAGGCCAAGCTGGCCGGCGGAAATGTCCCGGCGTTGAATGCGGTCCAGTAGATGCGCCAGCAGTGGCGGAGGAAGGTTGTGGCGGCGGACGCGCGGCATGGCTATTCGCCATAAAAACCGCCGGTGATTTCAGATTTCAACTTTTCAACTTCGGCGGGATCGTCCGAATCCGCCATTCGCTGGGCAAGCGCGGACAACTTTTTCCCCGGCAACTGGCGTTTGCGCGCAAGCTCAATGGCAAATTGAATCACCCGCGACTGTTCCGCGCGCGGCAGGTGCTTGATTTCTTCAATCACATTGGTCGCCGTCATATTGAAACATTAGCAAAGGCTTGGGCTGCACGCAAATTCAGTTTTTCACCCGCGATAATTTTTCATCAAACGCAGCATTTCCTGGACGGCCTTTTCCAGACCGACGCTCACGGCACAACTGATGATGCTGTGGCCGATGTTCAATTCCACCAGATGCGGCACGCGATGCAGCACGGACAGGTTCGCGTAATTCAATCCGTGCCCGGCGTTCACCTTCAGGCCCAGCGCGTGCGCCTGCTGCGCGCCGGCGATCAAGCGCGCCAATTCAGGCGATGGAGCGCCGAACTCTGATTCGGCGTGTTGATGCGAGCTTTCCTTTCGAGCCGAATCGGTGTTCGGCGCTCCAAATTCCTCCGCAAACGCGCCGGTGTGCAGTTCCACAAACTGGCTGCCGGTGCGCGCAGCGGCTGCAATCTGCTTTTCATCCGGCGTGATGAACAGGCTCACCTCGATGCCCGCGTCGTTCATTTTCCTGCGCGTGTCGGCAATGGCTTTTTCATTCGCCACCACGTCCAGCCCGCCTTCG
The DNA here is from genome assembly GCA_963804345.1 of uncultured Verrucomicrobiae bacterium. Taxonomy (GTDB): domain Bacteria; phylum Verrucomicrobiota; class Verrucomicrobiia; order Limisphaerales; family UBA11358; genus UBA11358. Next base: position 209,851 of record CAWDPX010000012.1, read on the forward strand.
GTGGTCACTTCCAGCCGCCGTTCGGGCACGATGCAGACGATGTCCGGCTTCAACTTCAGCGCAATGGCGATGATTTCCGGCACCACGGCCATTTCCAAATTCAGCCGCGTCTTGACCACGTCGCGCAGCTTCCAGACATCGCGGTCCTGGATGTGCCGGCGGTCCTCGCGCAGGTGCGCGGTGATGCCGTGCGCGCCCGCGGCTTCGCAAAGCTGTGCGGCCGCCACGGGATCCGGCTCGCCGAATCCGCGTCCACGATAACGCGCCTCGCGCAGGGTGGCGACGTGATCAATGTTGACGCCGAGTTTGAGCACGTTAATGCGGCGGGGCCGGTGCGGCCGGCGAGGCGGCGGGGGGTTGCGCGGCTGGCGCGCCGGGTGTTTTAGGGTGCGGCCGCTTGAATTTTGGCGGCGGCAAACGCAAATCGCAGCCCGGAAAATTCGGCGCCTCAAGCCAGTTGGCCAGGGCGGTGAGTTCAATCGCCGTAAAACCGCCGGGCGCTTTGCGCGTGAACGACAATTCATTCGGCGCGGTTTGCGTGACTTCGGTCACCGTGTTGCTCAACGTCGGGCCGACGCGGTCGAGCCACTTGCCGGCGGCGGATTGCATGTCGAGCTGCTGGTGGTGCGTAACCATCAGCGCCAGTTGCGTCAGTTGGGGCAACAGTTTCAGTCGTGCCGCGGTGATTTCCCAGTCATAATAGACCAGATTGGTCCGGCCAAGTTGCATGAACAGTTCCGGCGGCAGGGGTTTGGACCTGGGACTATTCGGAAAAACTCCGGCCAATAAAACATCGCCGGCCGGCTCATGCAACGCCTGCAGGTTCGGCGCGATAAACGGCAACCCCCGCCAGGAAATCTCGTCGTTGGTCATCACCATGGTGACCGGCATCATGAAATGGCCCTGCCAGTTGGTGTGGGCGGACAACTTTTGTCCAAGCTCCCCGAGGGCCGCCTTCCCGTCCGGAACCGGCACGGCGGCAAAAGTCTGGAGCGGCATCTGCGCCATGGCCCAGAGGAACACCTGGTTCGGCACCGGCGAGATTTCGTATGGTCGCGCCCAGTTTTGTTTTTCCAGCCACGGCGCGATGCCGCGCACGGCGGTGAAACTGACGATCGGCTCGTGAATCGTGTTCGTCGGCATCCGCCATTTTTCAAGTGTCATCGCCAGCGGCTGCGGGAAAATCAGTTTGCCATCCAGATGCAAATTGCCATCGCGTCCGGCGGCCTGACATTGCGTCTCCGGCAAATTAACTGCGCTTCAATGCCGGAAACCAACGCGCCAAACGCGGCCAGTCCAAATCCGCGGTCAGCCAATTATTCTTCTCCGCCGCCGGGCGTTTTTCGGCCAAAATCCGCCGGACCAGTTCGTCATTCAACGGCAATTTGTCCTGACCCCAGCCGAATACGGCCCAATCGCCGACGCGGACAAAGCGAATCAAATTGGGTTGATGATGTTTTTTAAACTCCCAGCCGTTCGGCTTTTTTTCCACGGACATCGCCGTCCAAGCTTCGAGAACATTTCCCAAATTGGTCTGCCAAAGTTGCATGCGGCCGGCATCCAGCCGGATCGCCAGCGCAAATTCCGGCGACCCGTTCGTCGCGTCGCCGACCTGCAAGAACCATTCGGCGCTCAACAAGTCGTCGAGCAACGGGCGAAGCTGCGCCGCCCCATCACCCGCGCCGGGGGATATTTTCGATTTCAACCAGTTGCAAGGCGCGCGGGAAAGTTTGTTCAGTGTTTGCCCGCGAAGCGCCTGCGCCTCGGGGGAACACCAAAGATTTGTGAACGCAACGGCGTTGGTGTCGGCGGAAATCTGTTCGGCGCCGGCGAAATGAATGCGCGCCATCAAGTCCGCCGCCGGTGGCGACGCCTGGGTCCCAACCGCAGCCATCATTGCCGTGCCAAACAAAAATGTTAAAAACTTGTTCATAGACGGGCCTTTCTGTGCCAAATACGCCACTCCTTGGCAAATCCAATCATATCATATTCTGATTGCCCCGCGCGCTGAATCCGGTTTTGATTCGCCGTGCTCAAACTCCGCCCGTTCTTCAAATTCTGGCTGCCGGTGTTGATTTGGATGGCACTGATTTATTCAGCGTCGAGCGATTCGCATTCCTACGAACATTCTTCGCGTTTCGTCGAACCGTTTTTGCACTGGTTGTTTCCACGGATGCCGCAGGCGCGGGTCGAGGCCATCCATCACGTCATCCGCAAATGCGGACATCTGACCGAATATGCCGTGCTCGCGCTGCTGCTCTGGCGTGCGGTGCGCCGACCGGTGAAAAATGACCCCCGTCCCTGGGTTTGGCCGGAAGCCGGCCTCGCGTTCGCCATCGCCTTTCTTTACGCCGCCAGCGATGAATTCCATCAAAGTTTCGTGCCGACGCGCACGGCGCAGGTGTCTGACGTGTTTATTGACGCCGCTGGTGGCGCGGCCAGTTTGCTCGCGCTTTGGATGATCGGCCGCTGGCGAAAACACTGGTAAGGATATGACATGAAACGCCCGTTTGTCGCCGTCGTTTCCTGTTACGCCATCGGCCTGTTGCTGGCCGGAATTTTGCGGCCGCCGCTCGTCGCGCTTTTTGGCATCGCCTTTGCCGTTCTCATCCTCGCCTGCCGCGCTGAAGCGTCTGCGCGAAGGCGGGTCCTCGTTCTCGATAAACTTCGTCCCTGGTTGCTTGGGCTGCTCATTGCGATTGCCGGCTGGACGAATCTGGCCAGCCGGACGGCCATGGTTTCACCCAACGACTTGCGCGCGCTGCTCGGCGATGCCAGCGCCATCGTGACGGTGCGCGGGACTTTGATCGAAACCCCGCACTGGCGCATCACCGAACGCGACGGCCGGCAAACCGAACGCTCGGTCGCACAAGTCCGGGTCACCGCATTACACTCTGACGCAAACTGGCGGCCGGCGGCCGGTTCAATCGTCGTGACCACGCCCGGGACGCTCGCCGCCGGTTTTTTCGCCGGACAACCGGTTGAAGTCACCGGCGTCATCAGCCGGCCGGCGTCGCCCTTGGCCGAGGGACTGTTTGATTACCGCGATTACCTCCAGACGCGCGGAATTTTTTACCAGCTCAAAACCAGTTCCACGAACGACTGGCGGCTCGGTTCTCCGTGCCGTTGATCCAACCACCGTTGACCGACCGTTTTTTAAACTGGTCGCGACGCACGCTGGCGCTCGGTTTGCCGGAGGAAGACCAGCCGCTGCGTTTGCTATGGGCGATGACGCTCGGCTGGCGAACCGCATTGACGGCTGACATTAGCGAACCATTCCTGCGGGCGGGCACCATGCACCTCTTTGCCATTGACGGCCTGCGCATCGCGCTGATTTCCGGGATGCTCGTCGCGCTGTTGCGCGGGTTGCGGGTCTCGCGGGCATGGTGCGGCATCGTGGCCATTCCGCTCATCTGGTTTTACACCGCCGCGACCGGCTGGGAATCCTCCGCCATCCGCGCGTCGGTGATGATGACCATCGTCCTCGGCGGCTGGGCGCTGAAACGGCCGGGCGACACGGTCAACTCGCTTGCCGCCGCCGCGTTCATCATATTGCTGTGGGAACCGCGGCAGCTTTTTGAAGCCAGCTTTCAACTTTCCTTTTTCGTCGTGCTCGTCATCGCGCTGATGCTGCCGCCGCTGAATAAAGTTTCCGACCGGCTCTGGCAAAGCGATCCCTTGCTCCCGGGCGAATTGCTCCCGCGCTGGCGGCGCGCGCCCATCGCAACGCTGCGAATGTTGTCGCGTTACTTTGCGCTCTCGTTCGCGGCCTGGATCGGCTCGATTCCGCTGTCGGCAAGGTATTTTCACCTGTTCAGCCCCGTTTCCACGGCGGCGAACATCGTCGCCGTGCCGCTGGGCACGCTCGCGCTGATGAGCAACCTGGGCAGCCTCGTCTGTGGCACGTGGTTTCCGTGGGTGACGGAATTGTTCAATCACAGCGCGTGGTTTTTCATGTCGGCGATGACGGCGGTGAGCGAATTTGCGACAAAAATTCCCGGCGCATTTTTCTACGTGCCGGCGCCATCCTGGCTGGAAATCGGCATTTACTACGCCGTCCTTGTCGGCGCCTGGAGCGGCTGGCTGTTTGCGCCCAAACAAAGAATCTGGAGCGCGACCGCTCTGGTTCTTATTGTCGCCGGTTACCTCTGGCACTGGCAAACGACCCGCGGCGAAACCAAATTGACCGTCCTGCCGCTCAATGGCGGCCACGCGGTTTTCGTGGATGCCGCCGGGCGAAAAAACGACTGGCTCGTGAATTGTGGCGACGAAAACGCCGTGAATTTCACCCTCAAACCGTTTCTCCGCGCGCAAGGCGTGAACCGCGTTCCAAGACTCGTGCTGACACAGGGTGATTTGCGAAGCAGCGGCGGCACGGAATTGCTCAACGAAATTTTCGGCGTCGGCGAAATTTACACCAGCCCGGCGCGTTTTCGCTCGCCGGCGTATCGCGAAATCGTTGCGGAATTCGAAAAGCAACCCCGGCGGCATCAAATCATCAATCGCGGCGGCGCCGCCGGTTGCTGGCACGTTTTCGCTCCCGACGCCACGGATAATTTTGAGCGCGCGGATGATGCCTCGCTGGTGCTGTCGGGCAATTTTTACGGCACGCGCGTCCTCCTGCTGTCCGATCTGGGCCGCGAAGGACAAAGCGCCCTGCTCTCGCGCACGAATAATTTGCGCGCGGACATTGTGATTGCCGGTTTGCCCGACGATGGCGAACCGCTTTGCGAGGCGTTGCTCGATGCGGCACAGCCAAAAGTCATTGTCATTGCCGATTCAGAATTCCCGGCGACCCGCCGGGCCGGCCCGAAACTGCGCGCCCGGCTGGAACAAAGGGGGATTCCGGTTGTTTACACACGCACGGCGGGCGCGGTGACAATTTTGCTGCGGCCGGACGGTTGGGATTGGCGCACGATGGACGGGCAAAAAAATTCAAATCGAACCGCGGCCGGGAACTGAGCCGGATCACTACCACCGCTGCCACCACCACATTGGCCGTTTGTAGGTGTCGGGCAAAGGCCGCTGTTTCGTGAGGCTTACGGAAACATAACGGGCCTCCGGAATCGAAAACTTTTTCACTTCGACCGTCACGCTTTCAGGGTGGAATTCCGATAAAATCCGGTCGGCAACGTCCGTGGCCACGGACTCGATCAGTTTCCAGCTTCGCGTTTCGCCAAGTTTCAACAGTCGTTGTGCAACCTCATAATAATCTATCGTCCGCCCGATGCGGCCACTCAGGGCGGCTGATGAAAAATCGGACTTGATATCCAACGTCAGCAACAAGCGCTGCGGCTTGGCGCGCTCCTCGTCCGAAATGCCGACCCGGTAAAAAACTTCCAGGTCAACGATGGTGATAAACGACATGACGATCCTTCTGAATTATTCTGCGTCCGCGACCGGGCTTTTTTACTTGCCGCGTTTTGTTTTCCGACTTCCCCGCCGTTTCATCACGGCGTTAACCAGCACCCGCGTCGGCATATTAAGTTTCATTTTGCCGGCTTCGGCAAGCGTAACCCATCGGGATTCGCGGGCTTCGTCGTTGAGTTTCACCCCCGGCCGGCCATTGCGGCGGCAGATGTAATTCAACAGGACGAAATGCGCGTCGCGGTAAAACTCCCGGGAGTGGATGCAATCCTGCACGAGCACAAATTCAATGTCCGTCACGTCGAGGCCGGTTTCCTCCTTGATCTCGCGGCGGAGCGCGGCCTCGGCTGGCTCGCCCCATTTGATTTTGCCCCCGGGAATGCCCCAGAGATTCGACCATTTGTGGGTGCGGATCATCAGCACTTCGCCCGCGCCATTGAAAATCAGGGCGCCGACGGTGGCCAGCGGCGGATGGGTTTGCTCAAAGTTTTTCGCCGCCGGTTTGAGGCGCAAATTATTCTGCTCCAAAATGCGGCGCAATTCGCCGAGATGCTCGACAATCAAATCCGGCCGCGCCGCGCGCAACTGCTCCAGCGTGTTGTAGCCGGTGAGCACGGCGCAGGAATGCACCCCGCCGTGATGCGCGGTTTCGATGTCGTGCTGCATGTCGCCGATGAACAGCGTCTCGTCCGCGCGCAAATGATTTTCGGCGAGGATTTCATGGATTTTTTCCCGCTTGTCCCAAACGTCCGTGTACGGCTTGTCGAGATAGGCGTCGAAGCCGGTGACCTGGCATTGCGTCAGGAAATGATCGCGATGCACCGTGCTCAAAAGAAAAGTCCGGAGCTTCTGCGCGCGGCAAAATTCGAGGAAATCGCGCGCATACGGCAGTTCGCTGACGGAATCCTGCGCCTGCCGGAAACTGGTATGGAACCAGTCTTCGAGCTGGGCCATCGGCACGTGCGGCGTGTGGCGGTCGTAAAAATTCGTGAACGGCAGGGAAAATTCCGCCCGGAATTCGTCCAGCGACATCTCCGGCCGGCCGGCCTGGGTCAGGACGAAATTCGACGCCTTCAAAACGGCGGGCAAATCGTCCACCAGCGTGCCCGACCAGTCGAAGATGATGTTGCGAATCACGAACCATATTAAACCACAAGGAACGCAAAGAACACAAAGAGAAACGAAGCCGAACCGCTGTCGCGGAATGACTAATCCTGAATGACGAAATCCGAATGAAGCCCGAAGCCCGAATTTCCCCCAATGCTGTCATACCAGTGCTGGGAAATTATTATCAAGGTTCAAAGGCGTTTCGGGCTTCGGAATTCGGATTTCTTTCGTCATTTGTCATTCGTCATTCGGATTTGAAGTGACCGTTCAACCGGATCATCCAGCACAAACATTTTCTTGATGTTCTATTTATCCGTTTGCAGCTAAAAATGGCCTGTGCTCATCGCCTTCAACAAACCCTTCGGCGTTGTTTCGCAATTCACGCCCGCCTGCGCGGAAGGAACCGCTTCGGCGCGGCCGGGGCCCGACGGATCGCCCAACCGCACGCTGGCGGAATTTGGTTTTCCGAAAAACGTCTATCCGATTGGCCGGCTGGACGCGGATTCGGAGGGCTTGTTGCTCTTGAGCGACGAGCCGGAATGGAACGAGCGCCTGCTGCATCCCCGCCACGCCCACGAACGCGAGTATTGGGCGCAGGTCGAACGCGTCCCGGCGCCGGAAGCTTTGAAGAAACTGGAGCGCGGCGTTTCCGTTCAGGGCCGGAAGACGCTGCCGTGCCGCGCGTGGATTCTGGAGCCGCAGCCGGAAATTTCAGTCGTAGCAGCCGACGTGAGTCGGCTCCATTATCCCAATAGTCAGAGCGGACTGACGTCCGCTGCTACGGTTATTAAAATCCCGCCTCGCGACCCGCCCATCCGATTCCGCAAAAGCGTGCCGGATTGCTGGATTGGGTTGGAGTTGATCGAAGGCAAAAACCGCCAGGTGCGCCGCATGACCGCCGCCATCGGCCATCCGACATTGCGGCTGATCCGGGTGCGCATCGGGAATTTCTGGCTGGGTGATCTGGCGGCGGGACAATGGCGAATTTTAGCAAAAGAAGAATGCGAATTAGTTCAACGATGACTAATCAAGACTTCGGCTTTTTGTATTGAGACATAACTTCGTTAAACGATTTACCTTGGGCAAATAACTCTGCGTCTCGTTGCTCCAACTCTTCAAGACTCTGCTCCACACCATGCTTCCAACGATTGATACGCATCAGACCACTAATCAAAATCAACATTTCCAATGCAGCAGCAATACCGAATAAAATACCAACAGCCCAGCCGACAAAGCAAAGGATGCCAGTCTGCTTGAGGGCAAGCCAAAAACCGCTAGCTCCGATAGCACAAGTCGGAACAAAAACGACCAAAAATTTAATAATTATACCTAACATTTGATTTGCTTGAAATAAATTGCGTCCAGTTGAGTTGCTTCTGCAAGATTATTCCACTTTGGAAAGATAAACAGCAGTTTAAAATTTGCCTTCATTGACGACACCAGCCCGCGACGGTAACTTGGGAGGATGACCGATGTCGCAGAAATCCAGCCGCGCGGCGCGATGGCGCGCTCAAAATTTGAGCCGCTGGCGAAGGAAATTTTTGCGCTCAAGAAGCAACTGAACGCCGTCATCCTCGCCCACAATTATCAGGTGCCGGAAATCCAGGACGTCGCGGATTTCACGGGCGATTCGCTCGGGCTTTCCCAGCAGGCGGTGAAAACCAACGCCGATGTCATCGTTTTCTGTGGCGTGCATTTCATGGCCGAGACGGCGAAGATTTTAAGCCCGAACAAGATCGTGGTATTGCCGGACAAGGACGCCGGCTGTTCCCTGGAAGAAGGCTGCCCGGCGGACCAGCTCGCCAAACTGCAAAAAACGAATTCGAATTTCTGGACGGTCACCTACATCAATTGCAGCGCGGTGGTGAAAGCGTTGAGCGACGTGATTTGCACCAGCGGCAACGCGGTGAAAATTGTCGAAGCCGCGCCGAAGGACAAAGACCTGTTGTTCGTTCCAGACGAAAATCTGGGCGCGTGGGTGAGGGAACAGACCGGCCGGCCGATGACGCTCTGGCATGGTGATTGTTATGCACACGTGGAGTTCAAGCGCGATCAAGTGCTGAGATTGCGCAAACAATTTCCGGACGCGAAGGTTGTCGTTCATCCCGAAAGTTTGCGCGAGGTGCGCGACCTGGCGGACGCGGTTTGCTCGACGGAGAAAATGATCACTTACTGCAAGACCAGTCCGGCCAAGCGATTCGTCATCGTGACCGAGTCGGGCATCATCCACCGGATGCAGAAGGAATGTCCGGGCAAGGAATTTCTGTGCGCGCCGGTGTTTGACGTGATGCGGATGCCGTCGGACAACTGCCGTTGCAGCGAGTGCAAATACATGAAGTTGAACACGCTCGAAAAGGTGCGCGACTGCATGAAAAACCTCGCGCCGCGAATTGAATTGCCGGAGGAAATTTTGAAGCGCGCCCGTCTGCCAATCGAGCGGATGCTGGAGATTTCAGCCCGGCCAAATTAAAGGGTGTGGCTGAATCTCGCGAAGCGTCTGGACTGTGCGCGGTTTACCGCCGCTTTGCCACGCGGGAGGTCATGGACATCGCAGAATCCTAAACACCGGCCAATTCCCCTTGGTTCAAAAGCGGTGCTGAAGCACTCGCAGTCCAGACGCTGACGCGCCATTTGGATGAGCTTCAAACTTCGGTGCCAGCGTCCTAACCTTCCCGGCGCTTTAAAGCATTTTGTAAACACGCCCTACCGGTTTAAAACTCTCCGCCGGGATTCCCGCCTGTAACAGACAAAGGGTTTTGTCACCGAATTGTAACCTTTCCGTCGTTTGATTGTAACCGCGTGGTTTCATGGTGTCGTTGTTATTGAAACAACAACCATGAAAAAACTTAAAAAACAAAATCCCACAAACGTCGCCCTGTTCGCCGGAGCCGCGGCGCTCATGGCCCTCACCCCGAACATTCACGCGCAATCGTCCGTGGACGCGCTGCTCAACAAACTTGAGCAGAAGGGCATCCTCACGGTGGACGAAGCGAAGGAGTTGAAGACCGAAAACCAGCAAAGTTCCACCAACGACTTCAACAAGGAGTTCAATTCCAAAATCCAGATGCCGGAGTGGATAACGGGTTACAAATTATACGGCGATTTCCGCGGACGGTTTGACGAACAAACCACCGACAACCCCGGCAACAAAGCGACGGGGCTTAGTGCCGAAAATGAAATCCGTTTGCGCTACCGTTTGCGCGTGGGTTTGCTGGTCGCCATGCTGGACGATCTGCAGGTGGGTTTCAGTCTGGGTTCAGACAATTCATCCGGCAATGCCTTGTCCAACAACACGACCCTGGAAAACAATGGCACCAAGAAACCCATCTATGTGGACACGGCTTTTGGCAAGTGGACGCCAATCAACGATGGCGTGTGGATGCTGGCGGCGACCATCGGCAAGATGAACCAGCCGTTCCAGGTTACACCCATGGAATTCGATCCGGATTACACACCGGAAGGCGCGGCTTTGCAGGGCACTTATAAAATCAGTGACAACCATTCGCTTGGTTTCAACACTGCGGCTTTTGTGCTGGACAATGTGGCCCCGGCATCTTCCTCAAGTTCGACCTCCGCAACAACCGGTTCCACCCGCGACCCGTGGATGTATGGCGGCCAGGTGCTTTGGAGCGCAAATTGGACGCCCCAGGTTGCCAGTTCAATGGGATTTTCAGCGTATAATATCGTAAACAAAAATGGTCTGGGTCTCGGCCAAGCAGGTCTCCCTGTCGGCACCCCCAATTACAACAACGGTGGAGTGGCAAACAACAACCAGGGCAACACTCGCGCCTCCAACGGCAATTTGCTTTATTGGTATAATCCCATCGTTGGCAGCGCCAGCCTCACCTATTCTCTGGACAGCTTCCCGCTTTACAAGGGCAAGTTTCCAATCAAACCCGCCGGAGAATTCATATATAACCCCGGCGCGCCCGGCAACAACGAAGGTTATTGGGTCGGCGTCACGCTCGGCAAATCCGGGAAAAAGGGCATGTGGGATGTTTCCTACCGCTACCAATACCTTGAGGCGGACGCCTGGTATGACGAGTTGGTGGATGATGATAACGTGGCGTTCTATTCAAATTCCGGCACGGTCCAGCCGAAAACCGGCTGGGTCGGCGGCACCAACATCAAAGGCCACCTGGTCAAGTTCAACTATTCGCTGACCGATGCGCTGACCTTCTCGTTCACCGCCTACCTCAACCAATTGATCAACGCCAACCAGAACATCGGCGCGGCGGGTGAACCCAAAAACAGCGCCATGCACGTCATGGCCGACCTGATGTGGAAATTTTAACCCGAACGTAACGTGATTGATTGATCCAAACTGATTAAATTCCCAATATGAAAAAACTTATCGTCTTCCTTCTTGGCGGTGTCTGTCTGTTCGCCGCGCAAACCGGCGCGCAGGCGCAATTGCTCATCAATGGCGCGGGCGCGACTTTCCCCTATCCCATCTATTCGAAGTGGTTCGACGAATACGCGAAGGTGGATCCGTCGGTCCGCTTCAACTACCAATCCATCGGTTCCGGCGGCGGGCAGAAGCAAATCACCGCCCGGACCGTGGACTTCGGCGCGTCCGACGGCCCGATGAGCGATGAAAATCTCGCCAAGGCGCCCGGCAAAATCCTGCACATTCCCACCGTCGCCGGCGCGGATGTCATCACTTACAATCTGCCGGGCAACCCGAAGCTCAAATTGGACGGGGATGCCATCGCCGGCATTTTTCTTGGCAATATCACCAAATGGAACGATCCCAAAATCACCGCGCTCAACCCGGGCGTGGAACTGCCTGACGCCGGCATCATCCCGGTTCATCGTTCTGACGGCAGCGGCACCACCTTCATCTTCACTGATTATCTGAGCAGCATCAGCCCGGTGTGGGCGGATTCGGTGGGCAAAGGCACCTCGGTGAAATGGCCGGCCAGCGTCGGCATTGGCGCCAAGGGCAACGAGGGTGTCGCCGGCCAGGTCAAACAGTTGTCGGGAGCAGTCGGCTACGTTGAACTGATTTACGCCAAACAAAATCAGATGCCTTACGCGGACGTAAAGAACGCGGCGGGCAATTTCATCACACCGTCGCTCGACTCGGTCACCGCAGCGCTCGCGACGGCGAAGATTCCCGACGATTTCCGGTTCTCGATGGTCAACGCGCCCGGCGACCAGACGTATCCGATCGCCGGCACGACCTGGCTGTTGGTTTATGAACAGCAGAAGGATGCGGCCAAGGGTAAAAAGCTGGTCGAATTCCTGAATTGGGCTTTGACCAAAGGTGAAGGCATGGCCTCATCGCTGGATTACGCCTCCTTGCCGGAAAGCGTGCAGCAGCGCGTCCTGGAGCGGATCAAGACAATAAAATACTGACTTCGCTCCGGCGCCGGATAATTCTATCGGCGTGAGCCGGACGAAGAGCGTAGTTCCTCCCGCTCTTCGTCCTTTTGTATCAAAATGATGAACATCGAACATCCAACATCGAACGCCGAACATCCAATGTTTGGAAATTGCGCTCTGCAGTATTCGATGTTGGATGTTGAATGTTGGATGTTGAATGTTGTTCCCCTCCAAGTTCCGCGTCTTTGCGCCTTTGCGCCTTTGCGTTAAAAATGACAACCAACGCCAAAACCGGGCCGCACTTCGGCGACCGCGCCTTTCAATGGCTCACGCTGCTCATGGCGCTGTCCGTCTTCGCGCTCATTGTGCTCATCGGTTACGAGCTGGCGCGCGGCTCCGGCATCGCCTTGCGCCGGTTCGGCTGGCATTTCCTCGTCAGCAGCGACTGGGACCCGGTCAACGAACAATTCGGCGCGGTGCCGTTCATCTTCGGCACACTGGTTTCATCCGCCATCGCGCTGCTCATCGCCGTGCCCATCAGCATCGCCACCGCCGTCTATCTCACCGAACTCGCCCCGTTCTGGCTGCGCCAGCCATTGACAATGTTCATCGAACTGCTCGCCGCCGTGCCGAGTGTCATTCTCGGTTTGTGGGGAATTTTTGTAATGGTTCCGTGGCTGCGTGGCCACTTGTTTCCGTGGCTGCAAAGCGCGTTCGGCTTTCTGCCGTTCTTCAAAGGGCCGATTTACGGCGTCTGCATGTTGTCGGCTGGCATCATCCTGGCCATCATGATTGTTCCGATCATCACTTCGATTTCGCGTGAAATTTTGCGTTCCGTGCCCGGTCTGCAACGCGAGGCCGCCTATGCGCTCGGCGCGACGCGCTGGGAAGTCACGCGCATCGCCGTGTTGAGCTATGCCAAAAAAGGTTTGTTCGGCGCGGTGATTTTGGGGTTGGGCCGTGCGCTCGGTGAAACGATGGCGGTGCTCATGGTCAGCGGCAACGGCATGCGAGTTTCATGGTCACTGTTTGCGCCGGTTTCCACTCTGGCCACCGGCATCGCCGGTCAATTCACCGAGGCGACGGAGGACACGTATATCAGCGCGTTGTTCGAACTCGGCCTCGTGCTGCTCGGCGTGACCGTGCTGGTCAACGCGCTGGCACAATTACTGTTAAAAACGTTCGCCGGCCCGGGCGTGAAACCACAACAATGAAAACCGTAACAAATCCGAATGACGAAATCCGAATGACGAAAGAAGCCCAAAGCCCGAATACCGAAAAGGCTGTCATGCCGGTGCCGGGGAATTTTTATCCGCGGCGGGCAAAGGCGTTTCGGGTTTCGGCATTCGGATTTCTTTCGGCATTCGGCATTTGGCATTTGGCATTCACCCTCGCATGACCGCTCCCAACCACAGCTGGCGCAAATTCAAGAATGCCTTGATGCAGGCGGTCACGCTCGCGTGCGCAATCCTGGTGGTCGCGCCGCTGATGTTGGTTTTTTATCACCTGGTAAGGGAAGGCTTCAGTTCGATGAACTGGGCTTTCTTCACCCAATTGCCAAAACCCGTCGGTGAATCCGGCGGCGGCATGGCCAACGCCATCGTCGGCACGTTCATTTTACTGGGCCAGGCCGCCGTGCTGGGCGTGCCCATAGGTGTGCTTGGTGGCGTGTTCCTTTCCGAATACGGCTCGTCCCGCCTCAACTGGTGGGTTCGTTTCACGGCGGACGTTCTTAACGGCGTGCCGTCCATCACTTGGGGAATGGTCGTTTATGCCCTCGTGGTCGTCCCAATGAAGGGATTTTCCGCGCTGGCCGGCGGCATCGTGCTGGGCCTGATGATGATTCCGCTCGTGATGCGCACGACCGAGGAGGTTTTGCAACTGGTGCCGAACGGTTACCGCGAAGCCGCGCTCGCGCTGGGCATCGCCAAATGGCGCACCATCGTGCAAATCGTCATGCGCACCGCGCTCAAGGGCATCGTCACCGGCGTCCTGCTTGCGCTGGCGCGCGTGGCCGGCGAAACCGCGCCGCTGCTGTTCACCGCGTTCGGCAACCATTTCTGGACGCACAAGCTGACCGACCCCATCTCCGCCATGCCGCTGCAAATTTTCGCCTACGCCATCTCGCCCTACGACGACTGGCACCGGCAGGCGTGGGCGGGCGCGCTGGTGCTGCTCCTGCTGGTTCTGTTCGTCAACGCCGGGGTGCGCGTGCTCACGCGCGACCGGTTCCAACGCAAGGCTTGATTTCCCATGGCCGCCATCGCAAACAATTTAACAGTGACTGCACCGACGCCGACAACCGCCACGAACATCACCGCGTTGACGGTGCGCAATCTCTCGGTTTTCTTCGGCGATAATCACGTGCTCAAGAACGTCTCGCTCGACATCGCCGCCCGGGCCGTCACCGCCATCATCGGTCCCAGCGGCTGCGGCAAGTCCACTTTTTTGCGCGCGCTCAACCGGATGCATGAACTCGTGCCCGAAGCGCGCATGACCGGCGAAATTCGCCTGTTTGGCGATGACATCTACGCACCCGGCATTGAGCCGGTCATCGTCCGACGCCGCGTAGGCATGGTGTTCCAAAAATCGAACCCGTTCCCGACCATGTCCATCAACGACAATGTCACGGTCGGCCTGCGTTTGAACGGCCTGCGTGACCGCAAGCTGCTCGCCGGTCGCACGGAACAATCGCTGCGCATGGCCGCGCTCTGGGACGAGGTCAAAGATCGTTTGCACGCGCCGGCCATCAGTCTTTCGGGCGGCCAGCAGCAGCGGCTGTGCATCGCCCGCGCGCTTGCCGTGCAGCCGGAAGTACTGCTCATGGACGAACCGGCCTCGGCGCTCGATCCGCTGGCCACGTCGAAAATCGAGGACTTGATTCTGGAATTGAAAAAGGAGTACACGATTGTGATTGTGACACACAACATGCAGCAGGCCGCGCGCATGTCGGATTTCACCGCGTTCCTTTATCTGGGCGAACTGGTGGAATTCGACGCGACCCGGAAGATTTTCACCAGCCCGGCGAAAAAACAAACGGAAGATTACGTGACCGGACGGTTTGGATAAAATGAGTCCACAGTTCACAGTCCACAGTCGCCGTTTCGCGACGCGGCTCTTGACTGTGGACGGTGAACTGGAGAGTGTGAACTGAACTTATGGAACATTTCGACATGGAGCTGGACGTGCTGAAACAAAAGCTGCTGACGATGGCGAGCCACGCCGAGACGGCGGTGAACGAGGCGCTTCAGGCGCTCAACCAGCGCGACCGCGACCTCGCCCTGCGCGTCAAGGACAATGACCGCGTTATTGACCAGTTTGAGGTGGAAATTGACGAACTGGTCATCCAATTGCTCACCAAGGCGCCGCTCGCCAGCAATTTGCGTCTGGTCACCACGGCGATGAAAATCTCCCAGAACATCGAACGCATCGGCGACGAAGCCTCCAAAATCGCCAAGCGCGCCCGCGACCTGTCGCAGGAACCTCCGGTGAAAATCGTCCTCGACCTGCCGCGCATGGCCGGTCTCGCCCTCGACATGCTCAAGGGTGCGCTCGACGCGTTTGTGAACCAGGATCCCGCCGCCGCCCGCGCCCTGATTCCACGCGACAAGGAAGTGGACGCGCTCAACAAACAAATCCACGCCGCCCTCGTGGAGCACATGGTCGAAAACCCGGATATGATTGGCCGCTGTCTGCATTTGATGGTCGTGTCCAAGAGCCTGGAGCGCATCGCCGACCACGCGACCAACGTGGCGGAGGACGTTGTTTATCTCTGCGAAGCGCAGGACATCCGGCACACCGGCATGAAAAGCCAGGCCGCGCCCCCGGCCGGCGCGTGACGAACTTATGGATTCGCGGCGGCTTCCGTCGCCAGGCCCACCTTGGTGATGTCGAGCTGCTGGAGCACATCCAGCACGTTGATCATGTTCTGATAATCCACCTCGTCAGCGCCCTTCACCACCACACTTATTCCCGGATCCTCGGCCTTGAGTTGTTGCAAGTCGGTTTTCAGGGCCGGGATGGTGACCGGGGCATCGTTCAAATACGTCTGTCCCTTCGCATCCACCACAATGTGGTTGATCTTCGGTTTCTTGTCGGTCTTGGGCGGCGGTTTGCCCGACGGCAATGTCATCTCCAGATTGTTCATCATCTGCGGCGTGGTGATGATGAAGATGACGAGCAGGACGAACACCAGGTCCAGCAACGGCGTGATGTTCAACTCGTTGAGCGAACTGTGATGGGAATGGGATGTCTTTTTCATTGGCTGATCGGTTCGGTTTCATCCAGAACGTCAAACCGCACCAGGACCTGGGAGGGGAAGTTGGTCGGCGGGGGCCGGTCCATCCCCTTGAACGCCGCGATGGCCTGCCGCACCGAATCGTCCCACTTCGGGTCGCCGGAACTTTTTCTCCAGACCGGGTTGCTGATGTCGCCCGCGCGGCTGACGTTGACGTCCACCTCGGCCACGTACTTGTCATCCGGGAGGTCGGCCGGCCGGTTCCATTTTGACCGCAGCGCGTACTCCAACGCCCCCTGATAAAGTTTCACCGGGTCCGAACTGGTTTCGACCGCCTTGCCGCCCTCGAATTCAAACGCCGGCATCTCCGCCGCCGGGGGCGCCACCGTGGGCGGCGCCTCAGTGGGAGGCGGCGCGGCTTTGGCTTCTCCTATCTCCCTGGGTTTTTCCACCGCCTTGGGCGTTTCCACTTTCGGCGGTTCCACCTTCGGCTTCTCCGGTTCCTTGGGTTTCTCCGGCGTTTTTTCCTTCACCATCTCGACGGCGATTTTTTTCATCTGTTTGCCCAGCAACCCCTGCCGCGCCGCAAAATAAAACATCAGCAGCACGATAAGGGTGTGAAAGATGAACGAGATGAGCAGGTTCACCTTCGACGAGTTGCGTTTTTTGCGCGCCTGGCTTTGCGGCAGCATGGCTTATTTCTGGTTGGCCGCCTCGGTCGCCAAATCCACCTTGGGGATGTTGGCCTGCTGGCACACGTCCAGCACCGCCCGGATTTGTTTGTACTTGGTCTGGCTGTCGCCGCGCACGATCACGTTCAAGTCCGGATCGTCCATGCGCAGGTCAATCAGGGTTTGCAGCATGTCCACCGCGTTCACCTGCTTCTTGTTCAGGTACATCGCCCCGTCGGCCTGCACCGTGATGTAATTGGCCTTCCGCGGCGGGTCTTTCAGACGCTTGGCGGCGGTGGGCAGCGTCAAGTCCAGGTCATTCACCGGCGGGATGGTGGTGATGATGAAGATGACCAGCAGCACGAACGCCAGGTCCAGCAGCGGAGTAATGTTCAACTCCGTCAGTGAATGATGTGCCGTCTTCGAACACTTTTTCATCGGTCAACCAACTCGGGGGTTTCATTGTTCTTCAACGCGCCGACGATCCGGTCGGCCAGCACTTCGTTGGCGTTCCGGATTTCCTCGGCCAAGGGACGGTGATCCACATAGATGTGCTCAATCTGGTTGGCGTAACGGCTGGCGAATCCGTCGAGTTCCTGCGTAATGGCGCGTATGGTGGTGACCATGAAGTTGTAGGCGAACATGGCCGGGATGGCCACCAGCAGGCCCGTGACCGTGGCCACCAGCGCGGCCGCCACGCCGGGAGCCATCGCCGTAAGCGTCGCGGCCCGGCTTTCGGCAATGCCGGCGAAGGTGGACATGACGCCCCAGACCGTGCCCAGCAACCCGATGAACGGCCCGCCGGCCACCGCCGTGGACAGCACAATCATCCCCTTCTCCAGCGCCATCGCCTCTCCGCTGGAGGCTTCCTCGAGGATCACTTTCACCGCCTCGAACGAGGCTATGCTGACCTTGGTCTCGGCGGACCGGGCGAGGTAATCGGTGTTGGTGTGTTCCCCGCCGTTTGGGGGAATGAACTTGGCAACGGCTTGTACCTGCACCGGGTTGTTTTTCAATTGATACGCCAGTTCGTCCGCGCCGCGGATGTAAAGCTGGTAGGCGGGCGCGCCGTCGAATGCCTCGCCTTTGCGCTGGATGTCCAACGGGTCGCGCGTGGAGTTGTAGGCGGCAAAGAATTTCCTGGTCGCCTTCCGCGCAATCGTCAACTGGCGGAACTTGGTGATGATGATGGTCCAACTGAACAGCGACAATATCAGCAGCACGAGGACCGTGATCTTGCCTTCGGTGGTGGCATTTTGGATGGCGTACACGGCCGCGTTGGCGGCAAACATGGGATGGATGAATGTGGTCATGGATGATTAATTAGGTTCTGGGTTCCGGGGTTTGGGCTTGGGATTGTTGCCGGGGCGGTAAAATCACGGTCACGCGGCCTGTTTTCTGTACCAGGACGGCTTTGCCTTTTTTCTTCTTCTCGTCATTATCCGTGGTACTCGTGTCAGTGTTTTTGGCGAGACTGGCGGAATCTTCACTGGCCTCTCCCTGGCTGGCCGCAGCCGCAGCCGTGCCTGCTTCCATACTGTTCTGGCCGCCGCTGACTGGTTCGTTTGATATTAACTTGGCGGTACTGGTATCGCCTACCGCGGCGACACCGCCGACACCAGCAATTGTGCTGGTGCCCAGGCTGCTCCCGGTGACGGAGGCAATGCCGCCCGCCAGGGCATTTACATTAACGGTGTTAACAGCATCGATATTTAAATTGCCGAGGGTAAAGATATTTCCCGTGATGTCACCGGAAGCGTTCATCGTAATCGTGCCGGCACCGATCACCCCCGAACCGGTGGCAGTAATATCCTGATTGTCGGATGTTTTCACCAGTTTGACATCAGGCAGATCCAGTGTGCCATCCGTCAGATTGAGGGCGGTGATGATCGGGTTGCCAAAAGCGTCCACCATGGAATGGCCACCATCCAGTTGTTGCATTTCATAACCCGCAAAAACATCCACCGCGCTGTTTCCCGGGTTGCCATTGAGAACCTTTTGCAGGGCCAGCGCGGCCTTCATCTTGCCGGTAAGCGCCCAATTGAACATTTGTGCCAGAGCTTTTTTGTTGAGCGGCAAACTAAAAAGAGTGGTTGCTTCGGGAAGCGGAGGTCCGTTCAAAAGAAGTTGGAGGATGCCGCCGGCTCCGGCATTGACGCTGCCGTTGGGAGATTCAACCAGAATATTGCCGGGCTGGGTGTACGAAACATCCATGATGCCGCTGCCCGGAATTTCCGAGTGGAAAGATGCAACCGTCTGGTCGGGACCAGCCCTATAAGAATAGAAATCCACATACCCGGAACCGCCATTCCCCGCATCGATATTGCCATTCCTGGACACCACGGTTACGGAACCGCCGGGCGTTTTGGAACCATTGTCACTGGTCTGGCGGGTGTCATAGACGGCAATTCGGGAACCGTTCACATCAATGTTTCCGTTGGCATAAACAAAAACATCGCCTTGATCCGTCGAAAAAATGCCGCGGGGATCGGTGGTGTTGGCGGAAAATACCGGCGAGCCGACATTGATGTCACCGCCGGCATTGATGTAGATGTTCCCGCCATTCAATGTGGCAATCATGGTGGAAAACATGTCTAAATTACCGCTGACCGTGACCGTGATGTTTGCACCACCGGTGAAGTCCGGCAACGTGGTCAACGGATAAGTCACTGCCCCCGTCGGTTTATATTGGCTGTTCAATTTTTGGTACGTATCATACGCCACTCCTTGGGACTGGATGCCACCAGAGGTCCCCAAATCTATGTTGTGAGCGGTGATGTTGAATTGCCCGCCACCGCCGAGAAAGTAGCCGGATCCAGTATCGACCGAAACGACGCCGAGGGTGTTGTACGTGCTCGCTAGGCCGCTGCCGGTAGCGGAGTCCAGCACGGAAACTTGGTGGGTCAGACTTGGGGTTCCATCGGCATTGTACTGGGGTTGGCCGTTATTAAAATTCTGAATGGTCATACTGTAGGTGTTGGCTATGCCATCCACCATTACCGTATAGCTTTTGCCTTCCAAAAAATCCATTAGCGTGCCTATATCCACGGATGTCCCGTTGAGCACGATGTTTTGATAGGTCAATTTTCCGGTGTTTTTGTCATAGAAAAAACTCGCAACCAACTCGGCTGCTGTCAGACCCGACAGACCGGTCGGCAGTGGATTGTTGTTGTCAACGTATAACTCTGAAAGTTTCGACAAATCGGGGACTTGCGCGCCGGAAGGCAAATCAATGGTGGTGAACTCGCTGCGGTTGAGGATGTCGCCAGTCACGTTGATGCTGGTAACTCCTGGATGAACCGTGGCCGTGCCCTTGCTGCCATCGTTTTCCCAAACCGGAACTTGAATGCTCAGATTGGGGTCCGAGGACAGGTTCATCCCTTGGAACCGGCTGTTAATCATGTCACCGACTACCGTGATTTGCGCCGCTTCAGGCGCACTGAGAAGGACACTGTCCATGTTTCCTTTGACATACAAGGTGATGGGCGTTGGGCTTGTGCTGTGAATCGGTGTGGCCGCATGGTCACTCGCTCCGAACACGTCCACGGTGGATTTATAATATTGCTTGTAACCGCTGTCCGAAACAATCAGGTCGTAAAGTCCCAAGGAGGCCCCGTTCTGGTCTTGATACTGGCCCATCAAATCCCCGGTGGTGGTGATGGTCAGGCTTCCCTGCGGAGAGGGAAATAAAATCAACTCATTCAATTTGGTCGTTTGGCCGCTGGTCCCGGCAAGGGTGAAATCGACTCCACCTGCGCCCGCCACGATGTTCAAGATGGGAGCGTAAATGAAGGGCAGGTCTTCCCCGGCATTTCGCGGCGGAACGGATGGATTGGACCCCAGCCCCGTTCCCAGCGCGACCGAGTTGCCGGCATTCAAATTGACATAGGCGTCCGCCGCATAGTCGAAATTATGATATGACGCGTATCCGGCCACACTGTTAAAAATCCCATTTGGATTCCGGACTTCCTGCAAAACGATGTTGTTGGCCGCATTCACCGTCCAACCGCCAGAAATCAGGCTCAATGCCAGTTTGCTGGCCTCAGTTCCGGCGTTGCCAGTGGGAGCGGGGCCGTCGCCAGTGTAGACAGGATTCAAAATATAACTTTTTCCATCCGTGACGGGGTTCCCATTGGCATCCACTGGAATACCGTCGACCATTTTTACTCCAGCATAAATGGCGCCCGTGCCAGCGGCCACGGTGTAGTGTCCAGTCACATTGCCTCCGGCAATTATGGTCACATCGCCGGTCACGCCACTATTCTGCTCGGCAAAAGTCCCGGTGCCCGCATCGCAACCAGGATTGGCATCGTTGCTAGCGGGCAGAAAGCTGGTCACGTTGCGGCCCGCCGTGATTTTCACGTTGCCTCCGCCGGAGGTGCTGATGCCGCCGACGCCATAGAAGGAATCTATTCCGTAATAAGGGTCACTCGAATATGAATAAACCTGGTTGTACGTGTACCCGTAATCGTAGGTGCCGGTGTTGACGTCCCCTGACAGCGCCCAAGCACTGACACCGCCGCCGCCGGTCGTACGCACAAATCCGGAGCCGACCTGAATATCCTGGCCGGCGGTCAAATCGATGGCCCCCTTTGAGGTTTCGATGGAACCGCTGCCGGTCCCGGGCGTCAGTTTGCCGTTGGCATCCAAGACAGGGTTCCCACTTGAATCGCGGATAACGTCTCCAAGATAAATTGAGCCCGTTTGAGGGCTAACCGTATTGTTGACGAAATCATATCCGGCTTTGAGGGTGACCGCCCAACTGTTGATGATGTGATCGGCGGAATAGGTGATGAGCGAGCCGTCAACAAAGGTGATGTTGCCGCCCGCCAGCAACGTGAGCAGGCCATCCGTTTTATTACCCGTCGAGGTGTACAAATCCCAGGTGATTCCACCACTGGGAGTAAAGATACCATCCGCATTCACAACGCCATTTCCCACATAAATATTGCCTGAGGCTTTCAATAAAATCTGACCGGCAGTGATGTTTAGAAACTCGTGGTTCACATCCACGTAGAACACGCCGGAACCGCTGGTGCCGTCAATGGTTCCGTTGTTGTCCGACGGGCTGGAACTGACTGTGCCCAGCACAATGTCCAACGGGTCGAGTGTAAAAATACCGCTCTTCCATCCAAACTGCGCCCCCGCGTTGATAGCCGACTTGAGGGACAAGATATTTGGCGCGCTGATTTCGACATCGCCGCCGTTACCGCCGCGCGCACCACCACTCACATCCATCTGGCTGCCGGCGTCGTCGCTAAAAGTATTTCCGGAGTTCAACGTCACCTTGCCGCCGGAACTGCGCCGCGATGAATTATCGCCGCGAGCGATGATTTGGGAGTCCGCGCCGAGATCGAGTTGATCGGAAGCGACGAGTTCGATGACGCCATAGTGATTCCGCACCGAGTTGGCCTGGATGAAACCGTCCTGGTTCACCACTCTGGCGTTCAGGGCAATCGTTCCGCCGTCGGCGATCAGCCGGCCTTGATTGTCCACCGAACCGCCGGGTAGCGTGACCTGCATGCTCATGCCGCGGCCGTCGGGACGATCACTCAACAACACCATCTGTCCCGCCGCGAGGCCGACGGTCCCGCCGGGGGCCGTGATGCTGCCGTGGTTTTCAATCTGATCAGCAATCAAAAATGCCGAGCCGCCCCGGCCGATATTGATCTGCCCGTAATTGACGATGCTCTTCAGGGGAGGCGGGCCGTTGAATTCCCAACCGCCGCCGGTATTTTGCGGCGGCGCGTAATTCGCGGTGGAAACCACCAGCCCGGCTGCACTCACGAACGAGTGCGGTCCGAAATAAAAGCCCGAGGAATTGAGCAGCACCACGATGCCGTTGGCCTGCAGGCTCCCATAAATTTGCGACGGATTCTGGTCGTTGATGCGGTTCCACACGATGGAGGTGGATGAGGGTTGTTGAAAAACGGTTGTCTCCCCGGCGGCAATGTTGAAACTCTGCCAGTTCAAGGAGGCGTTCCGCGAAGCAGTAACCGTGAGTTGCGAACCGCTGGTGGTGGCGGTGGCAGAACCTCTCTGCACGGTCATGCCCGTGGGATTGGCCAGCGCGTCCAGCGCAACACCGAGCATTAGAACCGCAGTCACCAGCCGGCGGAACATGGAGTGGCGATACACTGTGCGCATAACGAACTTAATGTTCAAGTTTAGGCCAATAGCGTGCAGCCGTACGTTACAAGTTGGTGACATGTTGTTGGTCATGGCATTAAAATTGGGCTCCAATGCCGAAATAGACGTGAATGCTGTCGGATTCCCCGGCATGACTGATCAAGGGCCAGGCGACCGTCACCCGTCCGTCCATATGACTGCCGATATTGGCGGTCACGGCCCAACCCGCGCCGCAGAAATTTAACTGGGTTGTATGGGCAACGTAACTGGATCGAGGAAACAAATAGGAATTATTCGTCTCCGAGGTATAACTTCCGTTGAGTAGATAAATCTGACCGTAATCAAGGAACACCGACCCGCGAACCCAGCAGGGTTCCACATGTCCTTCATTGCCGATCATGCCGATGTTCATGAGGGGCGTCTGTGGCTCAATGGAGAAACGCCAGCCGGTGTCGCCATAGGCCTGGCCATCCTGATAGCCACGCACACTGGCCGATCCGCCCATGGCATATTGTTCGTTGCTGATCAACGGACCATCAGCCCACTGGCCGTCGGCATGCAGCTTCACCGACCAGTCCTTGTAAATCGTCTGGATGCGGTTGGCGCCTGCCTGCAAGGTGATGTAGGCAGCGTGGGCGTTGGTCGTATAGGAGGCCCGGGAAAAATTCGCGTCTGTATCATTGGGAAGAACATCCGGCAGGTTAAAATTGGCCTGGGCGTTGAAAAAGGTGGTTCCCAAAGTGTCGGGAGCGGAAGCGCTCAACCCGACATTCAAGGGCAAATAATCCACCACCGTCTGCCGAACCGGCTGCTGCATCGTGTAAAGTAAATTGCCAAACTTGACCGACGATTGGCCGTTGGAGGTGGTGATTAACTCATAAAAAAGGTCGGCGTTGGCGCTTTCGGCCTGATAATGTTTGTCATCCGCGCCAAATGTGAGCGTGGAGACCAGCTTGCCCAGGGCCGGCAAGGGCAGGGAAAGTTTGAAGCCCAATCCTTCATTCAGAGTGACATTCTCACCCGCCGTCCGATGACCGAGGGCCACCAGGTTTGTCGGATTCCCATCCGGAGTGGAACCAGTAATTACGCTGGGTGGCCCCATTTGAACACCCGTATCCGAGGTCGAACGACTGGCGTAAATCGTCAGGTCCGGTCGTCCGGTTGGTGGAGGCATTTGGAACTGGTGGGTGATTTCGTTGTAACCGAAGCTGCCGGGACTGGCGTCCACCTGCTGCTCCACCGAATTATAGCCACCCAGCGGTAGGCGATAATAAGCGCTGTAATTGGCAACCAGCGGATCATCGAAGGGAGAGGCATTATACGGGTCGCTGTTTTTGTAATAATTGGGCGTGAAGCTGTATTGGATGCCGACCTGGTGTTCGAGGTCCCATAGGTTGTCGTATTGGGCGTTGAAATTCACACGCAGGTCGGGCGTGCCGGGGGTGCCCTGGTTGTTGAGCTCCAGCCGCGCGTGGAGGGGCAACTGGTCCTTGACCTTGAGAGTGAGTTCGCTGGTTTCCGGCTCCGGGCCGGGGCCGATGACGGGATAAATCTGACGGTCGCGGCTGGCATTGGCGTTGTCCAGTTCGCGCTGCAGGACTTGCGAGTTGAGCAGCATGTTCGTTTGCAGACTCGGCAGGGAGCGCATCACGTTGTTGGAACTGTAATAGCGGTTGCCGGTGACGCTGATGGCAGCAAGCCGACCTTCAGTAACCTTCACTTTCACCGTGGCGTTGGTAAGTTTCTGTTGGGGCAGGCCGACGGACACGGTAACGTAACCGCGTTCGCGATATGCCTTCTGCAGTTCAATCATCGCCGCGCGGATCCCTTCAAAGCTGGTGTTGGTGCCGAAGGCGCCGTCCACGTTGGTGATGACCCGGGACATGGCTTCCGGCGAAAGAATGGAGTTGCCCATGACCAGATATTTGGCCACTTCAAATTTTGGCCCGGCGTTTGTGGCAACCACGTGAATCCGGGTGTCTTGATCACTGGCGTTCAACTCGGCCAGCTTCTGGAGCAGGACGGCGCGCGCCTGAGCCATCGCTTCGGGACCGGCGGGTGTCTTCGAACATCTGATAGCTGGAGCAACGGCATTGGTGGTGGCGGTCGTGGCCAGGGCCGATTGCGGCAACGCCGGTTCCGCCGCCAGCAAGCTTGAGCCAGCTTGTGCAGGTTGTGCATGGCTGCCGGAACTGACGTAATGTTTGCCAGACAACCAAATCTGGGGAGACGCCATCGGAAAAACGTTCATCGTAACCGTGCCGTTGGTAATTTGCTGCTGTGCGATTGTGATGCTCATCGTTGGATAGCCCTGTTTCCGATATTCCAATTGCAGGTCTGAGGCCGCTTTCACTATCTCGTCCAAACTGACGTTTGTGCCGGTGTATTTGGAAAAGATGTCCGCCAGAATGTTCGTGGAAAGCGATGTGTTGCTTTTAACTGCATAAGCCTGGACGTTAAAGCGAGGATCCGCGTTGCTCTCAACCGTGGCTGTGGCATTGATGGTTGGAAGATTAGTCTGTGCCTGCACAGGTGAAATAAAGTTCAGGGCGAACAGGATAAGCAAAATCGCGGCGTGAGTAGCGGATTTCGCGAGGCCGTTCCGGGGTGCCGACGAGCAATTTTTCCGCAGGTTCTGCTGCCGCCATTCACTGGGCGTCATGCCAAAACGTTTTTTGAACATCACATTGAAAAGGCCGAGGTGCTGGTAGCCGCTGTCGTAAGCGACGTTGATGATTTTGGCGTCCGAGTTCGTGAGCAGTTGCCGCGCGCGCTGGAGCCGCAATTCAATCTGGCGCGCGCGCAGCGGCACGCCGAACTCCTCGCGGAACAGGCGGCTGAAATGCCGTTCGCTGCAATTGAGCTGCCCGGCCAGGTCGCGCAATGAGCATTGGGACAGTTCGGCCTCCGGCATCCGGCCGACCAGTTGCCGGAAACGCTCATGCAGCCGGCCGCCCTCGGCGGATTCCATCGCCGGCGCCGGCAACAGACCGGTGATGGCATTCGCCCAAAGTTGCAACAGCCCGCAACGCATGGGCAGCCCCTCCCGCTGCGTTTGCTCCGCCAGGCGCGTGAACCGTTGCGCCAGCGGTTCGCCGGCGGTGAAGATGGAAACATGCGCCGACAGGCAGTTGGGGGCCACTTCGAGCTGATGCCATTCCGCGACCGTAAGCAGGCCGTTGAGGTATTGCGGCTGGACGCTGAAAAACTGCAATTTGAGCGGATCGAGCTGGCTGGCCCTTAACACCCCATTGCTGTTGCCCGCTGCTATCAGACAGTCCCCCGGGGAAAGCTGGCGGGCCGCAACGCCCGGTTGCAGCCAGTAACCGACGCCCCCGGCCACCCGCACCATGAACCATTCATGATGACGCGGAGTCCATTCGCCCGAAGGGCGCAAGGTCAGTTCCTGCAGCAGGAGATGTCGCTCAATGGTCACCGACGACAAGATTGAAGACAGCTTGTGACTATTGCGTGTCAACCTTGCGACAATTTTGAAACAATACATTTCATTTAACGGACAAAAACGGTCAAAAGAGACACTTGGCGGACATAGGACGGCTCAAATCTTTCTTACCAATTGCCAAACAAGCCGTTTTGATTAAATTGGAGGCATGGCGAAAACAATTGTAATTCTCTGTCTTTCCTTGTTTGCCGTCGGTTGTGCATCCAATCAGACAACACCTGCCAAAGTATCTTCCCGCGATGTATTTTTTTTGGCCGCGCCGCCCTTGGAAGGCGCGCGCGTCGGGTGGACTTCATTTAACGATCATCTGACCTGGCATTACGCCGACGATGCAATGGCGCATATGAGACAGGATGCGGTCGGGAAAGGCGCAAACGTGGTGGTCTTGCTGGGAGTTGATCCGCCCAACACCACAGACCGTTTCGGACAATTCGAAGTTTACGGTTATCTCGCCACGGTTTATGTCTGGGCCGACTTGTATTATTGCCCGGGGCTGACCAATTCTCCGGCTCAGGAAATACCGGAAGACAAAACCCCGCCGGTTCAACTCGTCTCCGCCTGCTCTGCTCCATCATTCTCCACGTTGTTCGCCACCACCGGCGCCCGGTAGCAATTCGTCTCAACCGCCCGGCAGTCGAAATAGAAGGGCGCTGGTGTCTGAACGTACACCAGCGCCTGTATGTCCTAACTTGTACTATCGGTAAGAATGCCAACTTGCGAGCCTACTAAACCACAGCCCGTCCCTTTCGTCAAAGTCGGGACGGAAACAAGCCGGTGACATTTTGGAAAACTACGAAGGCGCTACCGCCGCAAGAAAATTCTCGACCGGGTGCAACACGGCTTTGGGGGGATCTGATTCAGCAAATTTCGCTTCACGTCGGCTGACTTCAGCTTTGGAAACCTGGTTGGGCGAGCGTCCCCGCGAGCCGTCAACAATTTTGAACCCGGCTCGCCGCGGGTCTCGCCCCACCCAATGGCCCCAGTCACGTCATCAATTCCATTTGCCGCGGCGTGAGCAGCCACACCAGTTTCGCGCAGCGGCCATACAGCAAGAATTCCGCCTCCAATTTGCACAAACCGCCTTTTTTAAAATCAATCTCAAGACTGGTATTTCCGGCGGCCAGCAGCGCGATAAGTTTGCCCAGGTACGGCTCGTGGCCGACCAGCAGGACGTTCTCCGGTTCGGGACGAAACTGGTTCAACTGTTGAATCAACAACCGGGGGTTGCCGGCGGGAGTCAAGTCTTCAGAGAAGGCCAGTTTTTTTTGCAATTTGAAGTTCTTGGCGATGAGCTCGGCGGTTTGTTTCGCGCGCAGAAACGGGCTGGAGAGGATCAGGTCAAAAGACAAATCCAGTTCCGCCATTGCCTTGGCGGTGATACGCAGGCGGTTTTTTCCCTTGGCGGTGAGGGGACGTTCGGAATCCGGTTCGAAACCGGCCACTTTCGGTTCAGCAGCGATGCCGTGGCGGAGCAGGTAAAGATTCATGAGCTTTAATTTTTTGTTTTTGGGTTTGTTGCCTGAGTCCGGGTGGCGGCCAGAAACGCCGCAACCTGCCGGCCGCGTTCACATAAATCTGGATCAACATCTGACGCCAGCGCACCAGCTCTTTTTTCAACCGGCGGCCTGACGCGGCGTTGACTTCTTTCTTTTGCACGAATTTGTCCAACGCCGCCAGCAATACTTCCATGTCCTGGATATCACCCATCATGCACTGGTAAGCACGCAGGGCGCGGCGATGGTCCTCTGTGACGGCGGGCAACAGGGGCGCCAGCGCCTCGACCATGTAACGGAAGTGTTTGAACGCAATCCGCGTGCGGTGGATGGTCTTGGTATCATCGGCCCGCACGTGCCGGCAAAGTTGCGCGACCCGGGCAAACGCCTGGTTGATGGCGCGTTGGACAATCGCAAAAGACTGTTCGCGGGTAATCGTTTTATGCTGGAGCCGTATCTCCTCTTCAAATGCCACCAGACCCCGGCCCAAACGCTTCGTCTTGATATGTTTGACGGCTTTGCGCGTTGTCCTGATAAAACGGGCCTTGCGGGCCCGCAGCCAGTCGTAAAACGCGTGCGCGTCCGGAAAAGTGCCCGCCATTCGCCCCACGTAACCCAGTTGGACCTGTATGTCGCGGAGCTGGTCGAAGGTGTCCAGGTGGCGCTTGAGTGCGCGGCGGAACTTCTTGATGTCGCGTTCGGGGATGAACGCGCCGAGCAGTTCGATGGTTGAGAGGAGCCGGCGGATTTCCACCCGCACGTCATGCACCGCATCTTCAGAGAACCGTTCCCGGCAGCGCTTGAGCCGTTTGCGATAACGCCGCCACTGCGTGTGCAACGAATCGCCCAGATGTTTCAGCACATCGGCGGTTTGGACAGATGCAATGTCTGACCGGCTTTGTCGGCGCATAACCTGATTCATCAAATGTTTTAACCTGGAATGACGCCTCTCGTCGCTCTCAAAGAATCAAACCACCCGCAGGGTAGGTTCACCTTTGCCGACGGAAAGTTACAATCAGGTGACAAATCTTGCCAAGCGCGCAAATTCATGGCTTTGTGCCTTCTGCGACCGCTTGGTTCCAAACGGTCGCCACTTTTTTTCGGTCGGGTACTGCCGCACACCGGGAGAGATATTCTGAATTGGAGCAAGTGCTTGACCGAAAAGAACTGAAGATCTTTTCGTCGGTGTAGTCAAGCCACGCACATGCATCTCTGATTGTGGGCGATTCGGGATTCATCGCTTGACGGCCAAAAGGGTTTCTGCCACTGCTCTGGCCCGCCGGGGTCGAATGACCATGAACATACGAGCCATCACAAAACGGGAGCCGTTGGCGGTGGAGGCCGGCGTGTCCAAGCTGGCCCGCGTGGAGTTTGCGCGGCATCCGTATCCCGCCTTGCTGAAGGAGCCGGCCCATTTCTGGGACGAGATTTTCATCGCCAACGAAGCCTATGTGCTGGGGGAGGTGACGCACCCGCGCATCCGCCGCAAACTGGCGTATGACGCCGTGGCACACCGGCTTTTCCTGGAATACATCGAGGGGGCGACGTTGCATGAGCTGGTTCAGGCGGGTATCACCCGTTCGAACCCGGGCCGGACGCATCGTCTCCTGCAAAGCGTGGCGGAAACGGTGGCGGATATGCACGCCGGCATCTTTTGCGGACGCCCGATCGTCCACAACGATTTGAAGAGCAAGAATGTGCTGGTGCCCGTGGCCACGCCCGGGGAAACGCGGCTCATTGATTTTTCGCACTCGTATTTCGATGGGAACCTGCCGCCCTTCATCACCGACAAGAAAAACAACCCGGCGGGCACGGCCAAATATTCGGCCCCGGAGAAATGGGAGGGAGATTTCACAAAGGGTTTCAAGGGCGACGTCTTCGGCTTTGGCGTCATGGCTTATTATGCATGCACGGGAAAACATCCGTTCGACGGCAGCAAGGCGCAAATCGAGCGGGCAATCCGGGAGGCGACGCCGTCTTCGCCCCTGAAACCAGGGCACAATCTAATCCGCAACACCGTGGTCATCATCATGGCATGCCTGGAGAAAAATCCCGACCGCCGACCTACCATGGAACAGGTCGCCCGGGTCTATGCCGATTCCGCTTCCTTGTTTAAGTAAACCTGCGCCGACAGGTGAACCAACTTGGGCCTTCGCGTAAACCGCCAGAGCCGCGCACCGAGACACGGCGCCAGTCGGTCGGCGCAGAAAACTGTCAACGGCAAACCAGTTAAACCTGCCCCGGTAGTTGCACCCGAACCCAAAACGGTTCCAGCCACCCGCCCTAAATTGGGTGACCTGAATCCGTTGCCGGCACCTGCAGTTGCCGCGCCTTTCTTTTCCGGCCAAGAACCGGCGAATGATTGAACACCTTGCTTCCGAACCTTTCCAATCAGGAGTGGTGGTAATCTAATTGTAACAATTTGGCCGTTTCCAAAAGTGATTTTTTACCCTAAAATGCCGGGCAATGAATTTAGATATGGTCAAAGATAAAATAATCAGCAAGCCGAACAAGTTGTTTGAATTTTCAGGCGACGAACAAGCTGTGGATTTGCTCTTTGAGTTGGGCCTGATTGACGAGTTTTCCATCCGCCATCCGCCCGGCAAGACAACCGTGCAGGCTATAACCAGAGACCTTCCAACCCACTACGTAATCGCCACGCGTTCTGCCAGGGACCTCGAGGCTGAAGAAAACGGCTATTGGGTTCTTTGCATACCAAAAAGCCAATACTCGGAAGAGGAAATTGACGATCATATGCAGGCTATTGTGGCCCGGTTTCAGTCCCAAGGAATGGTGGTTGAAACCATGATGCCGATGCTCCCACAATCATCGGTTATGACCAACCGAGCGGTTACCGTATGAAACAATATTTATCCACAGTCCTCGCATTAGTATGCGCCGTGTTGGTCATATCTCTGATCGTGATGAAACGGGGTGATAATGCACAGCATGAAAATGATGCCGGTGCGATTGCCGGTTTTTCGAACCAGTTGACTTCGGCGCAGGGACAAATCGCCTCTGGTAATGGAACGATTCTCACATTATCCAATCGACTCGACGAAAGCCGGTCTGCGTCATTGACGCTTTCAAACCATCTGATTGAAGCCGAATCCACCATTGTTCTCGACACGGAACAAATCACCAACCTGAACCGGCAGGTCGCAGAGATGGAATCGGAAAATCAAACCTTGGGCCGGCGCGTCATGGATTTGACCAACCAGATGGCCAGCCTCACGGGCCAAATCACTTTGACCGGGGCCAGTCTGGATCAGGCAAAAACAAACTATGCTCTCCTGGAAAATCGTTTGCGCCGGGACGTGGCCGAGCGGATTGTTGTGGAACGAAAATTTAACAATCTTTTGGAACTGCAGGCTCAAATGCAGAAATTAAAGAAGAATCCAGCCGATGCGATTTCCTCCGAGAGCATCTATGCGGGTTTGGGTGTGGAGGTGAAATCGAACGGCACGTTCCATGTCATTTCCCCGGACTAATGCAGATCTCCGCCTCCGTCACAAAATTTGCCGCAGACGCCAGATGCCTTGACCGATGTGCAATGGCAGACCACATCACGCAGGATTTGGAGTTGCCGGCGGATTTTATCCTTCACCTGCCGGTTGTCGGGATGGAGGTTTACGACCGCCTGAAAAAGGTGGCTTATGCCGTTGCAGAAGCTTTCACCTGCCGGATCATGTTGTCTCCGCCGTAAGGATTCGGCGCGCGAAGCGTGCATTCGGGATCATCATGCCACTCTCCATCCACGAAGAAACGGTAGTGATGCGTGCCGGGCGCCAGTTCCACCGTCGTCTGCCAGACGCCCCTGGCGCCTTTTCCCATGCTGATGGGGTTTTTCTGCCAATGCGTGAAGTCGCCCATCAGTTGTACGCTCAACGCGCCGGGCGCGGTGATGGTGAAGGTTTGTTTCGTGCCAATGCCGCTGCTTTTAGAATTGATTTTCTTTGCCATATTTTTTTTCCTTTCCTTGGTTCGCTTTGACAAAACTCCAACCCAAACGGAAGAACCAGTGTCATCCCGCTGCGTTGAAATTCAGGCCTGGAGTTAAAAATGGAACTGGTGCCGGGCAAGCCACCAGTTCCACCATCGTCCATGACTGAGCGTTTCTTAACTGCAGTTCCAGCAAACCATACTTCCCCAATTCCGTCAAAGGCGGGACGGAAACAAACCGGTGACATTTCGGAGACCGGCGTCCGACCCGGTTGGATCCCGTCGGTGTTTATATTACAAATCGGCAACCAATAAGTTTTTCGCATCAAACGTAACATGAATGTAACACTGCTGAATTTACTTTTTTCGGGCTTGTGTTTTAATGCCGGCAATATGCGTCTGGCTGTGAGAATTATTATTTGGACCCTGGCTTTGATTCCAACTGCGGCGACAACCGTTTTCAGCGCCGACCTGACCGTCACATCGTTCTCCGACTACGCCGGGCAGACGAACATTGTTCTGCAAGCCACCGACGACGTTATTTTTGGCGGCGGTTCCATGAATCTTCCGGCCCTTCCGCCGGGCGCTTCCAGCGGCCTGCTCTCGGTTCAAGCTGGAAACGACATCATCATCCAGGATGGCACCAGCATCTCGGCGGGACAGGGCCGGTCGCTTTCCTTTCTGGCTGGCAACAATTTGAGTTTGACGGGGACAGGTTCCATCACCGCCGCAGGCGACATCATGATTCAAACCGGTGGGCGAATTGAAATGGCAAATACAGGGAGCGAATTGCCCATCGTGAGTGCAGGCACGATAGTTATTTCGGAAGGCGGCCAGCCAATCACGATCACGAATTTGGACAGTCAGGCAATTCAGCCAACACAGCTAATTGTTCTCAATTCCCAGATCAACCGCACCAACATCACGGCGGTCGCTGGCACAAATGTACTAATCGCCTTCATTCCTCCTGCATCCATTACGCCGCTCCGTTTCCAATGGTTCAAGAACGGCAGAAAACTCAACGGCGAAACCAATGACTTTCTTTCCCTGACAAACATTCGCCTCGCTGACGCGGGCAATTTTTCCGTTGTTGTCTCGGAAAACGGCGGCAGGATCACAATCAACTTCCAGTTGCGCGTCCTGCCACGTTCTCGCGGCGCTGAACATCAGCGGGAAACGCGCTTCAGGATTTGGTGAATGGAATCGCCGCTGCGAATCACCAACGCCTTCGGCGCAAGGTGTTCCCGCACTGGACTGCCCGAGAACAGCGCGAAACCGTAACGGGAACCCAGCACAATCCCGATTTGCCGCCGGGCGCAAAGGCCGAGCACCCGTTCACCGTCCAGCACGGCAACAAATTCCAAATCGTGCAAGGTGAAAAATTTGTGCGCGACTTCCAATGGTGTGTCCGCCGCCAGCGAAAATCTGTGGCTGACCAGCGCGCACAGGCCGGCGGGCTTGTCTATTCCGGCCGCTTCAATCCGCAACCCGGAATGTGGCGCTGTACCGGGCTTCCCGTTTTCGGGTTCGGACGTTGTGACAGGTTCCTGCATCCCCCCAATTTTACCCGCACCGACGCTTCTGCCAACTGCCGGACTGTGACGTTTCGGCAACTAAACCCCGACCCAGAATGTCACCGTTTTGTTTCCGTCCCGCCTTTGACCGAATTGGGGAAGTGGAGTTTACTGGAATTGCAGTTGGGGAAATCAGGGAAACAGGTCCGATGATGTATGGAATCGGAACTGGCGGCTTGTTTGGCGCCAGCTCCAACTGTCAGGCAATTCACGCGGCCAGAAATTACATGGATTCAATTTTACTTGTAATACCAAAACCGGAACAAGACAACCTTGGTACAGAGCAAACCTGGAAGTCGGTCGCGCCAAGTCTGCAACAATGTGCCGCACAAGCTAATGGCGTTATAACGTTGTACGAAAATTGCTGGCTGATACCTGCGGAGGAAAATGGATTGTTGTTTTTCGACCACGCAATATCAGTTGCCGCCAGTGCAAACCTTCGTTGCAGAATCTGTTTGTTGAGAACGCATCGCAACGAATTTGCCCGCCGACCGCCCAATACCAGGCTGAAACATTCAAGCGCGGCAACCCTCCGCACTTTTCAAGGAGCAGTCAGATTTGTTTTTAAACCGCCGGCCTTGCGTGGTTTGGCTCGTTGAAGATCCTCGGTCGGGAAAGCCTGCCGCCACGCCATATTTTTCGAGACCGGCCCGGACAGTGAGTAAAATGTGAATAGAAGTTCACCTGGCCGTCACACGACTGTAACGCGGTTGGGATAAGGTTTAAGTGTGAAAACGGTTTGGCATGAAAAAAATCCTCATTTTGACGGCCGGATTCGGTGACGGGCACAATGCCGCCGCCCGCAGTTTGCGCGACGCGATTGAACTGCTCGATGAGGACGCGCGCGCCGAGGTCCTCGACCTCTTTGCCGACAGCTACGGCGTGTTCAACACGCTTGCCAGAAAGACCTATCTCGGCGTCGTGCAATATGCTCCGAAACTTTGGGGCGGCATTTATTCACTGCTGGAAAATCCGTTTGTCGAAAACCAACTCGGCGGGTTCACCCGCTTGCAAAGCACGCTCGAAAAGGTCCTGGCGGAAACCCAGCCCGATTGCGTCGTTTCGACCTACCCGGTCTATGCGCACGTGATCAAAAAGATTTACCAGGACCACCACGAACGCCCGTTCCGCCTCATCACCGTCGTCACCGATTCCATCACCGTCAACTCCGCGTGGTTCCGCGCGCCCAGCGATTTTTTCTGCGTGGCCAACGAGGCCACTGCCGAAGTGCTCCGCAAAGGCAACGTGCCGGCGAAGCAAATCAAGACCCTCGGCTTTCCCGTCAACCCCGCCTTTGCCAATCCGCCGGCCGAATTGCGGCCGCCGGTCGGCCGCGAACCGCGCCGGGTGCTTTACATCATCAACACCGGCAGGAAAAAAGCCGGCAAAGCGATTGACCGGCTGCTCGATCTGGACGACGTGCATCTGACCATCACCGTCGGGCGCGATCCCGATTTGCGCCTCAAACTGATTGAGCGCACTCGCAAACACGCCGACCGTGTCCGCATCCTTGGCTGGACGAACCAAATGCCCGAATTGATGATGTCCCATCATCTGGTCATCGGCAAAGCCGGCGGCGCGATCGTGCAGGAAGCCATCGCCGCGCGCTGCCCGATGATTGTCAACCAGGTCATCCCCGGCCAGGAGGAAGGCAATGCGGAACTCATCTGGCGCTGCGGCTTGGGCGCCATTGCGGAAAAAAACCGCGAGGTGGCCGAACTGGTCGAAAACGCCTTTGCCAAAAAGGCCGCGCAATGGTCGGAGTGGCGTGAAAACCTCCGGAAGGCGAGCCGGCCGGATGCCGCGCTCCGCATCGCCGAGCTGATTCTCGCCGAATCCGGACATGACCAGTCCGGGCGGAAGCCGGTCAAGTTGTTTGAGACGGCGCCGGCGCGCGTTATGCGGCCCGCACCGGCCAGCAATGCCAACGGCAGCCATCCGCAGATGCTGCTGTGCGATTTTCACATTCACTCGAATTACTCCGACGGCAAGCTCAGCGTGCCGGAGATCGTTGATTTTTACGGCGAGCACGGTTTCGATTGCATCTGCATCACCGACCACCTCGCCGACCCGAAGCGTTTGATTGGAAAACTGTCGGAGCTGGCCAGCTTCACCCTTGGCCGGGAACAGGTGGAGGAATACTTCGCCGTGATTGAGCGCGAACGGCAGCGCGCCTGGCGGCGCTACAAGATGCTCGTGATGGCCGGCATCGAATTCAACAAGGACGGCTACACGCGCAAAACCTCGGCGCATCTGCTCGGCATTGATTTGAAATCGCCGATAGATGCCTCGCTCGACCTCCCGGAAATCATCGCGCAAATTCATTCCCAGGGCGGACTGGCCGTCGCCTCGCATCCGCACGTCATGAAAAGCGAGTGGGGCAAGAACACGCTTTACCTTTGGGAAAACCAGGACCGGTTCGCGCCGCTGCTCGACGCCTGGGAAATTGCCAACCGCGACAACATTTTCAACGACGTCGGCCTCAAGCGCCTGCCCTTCATCGCCAACAGCGATTTCCACAAGCCCAAACACATTTACTCGTGGAAGACACTCATCCATGCCGGGAAGGATTCCGAAGCTATCAAGGACTGCATCCGGCGCAACGAACACGTGGCCATCACCCTTTACCGCGACTTTGCCGGCGCTTCCCCCGGCCACACCCGGCATGGTTTCGACGCCCCCGCTCCCGCCGTTCATTATTTCCAGGACCGGCTCCCCTTGCTCGCGGCCAATTCGTGAATCGGCTGCAGCAACGCGACACCGTTCACCTGTCATCGTGGCAACCTGTGCCCCAGCGGGGGCAATCCGGATTTCACGTCAGCATTCAACAGCCATTTGATTGGCGAAAACTGGAACAAGCTGCTTTTGGAAAATAGAAGGGCGCTGGTG
Organism: uncultured Verrucomicrobiae bacterium; assembly: GCA_963804345.1. GTDB lineage: Bacteria > Verrucomicrobiota > Verrucomicrobiia > Limisphaerales > UBA11358 > UBA11358. Next base: position 246,051 of record CAWDPX010000012.1, read on the forward strand.
CTCAGGATCACCAGCGCCGGTGGGGACCATCTCGAACCAGCAGCGGTAGGAATGCCAACTTGCGGGCCTAGTCAACCACAGCCCGTCCCTTTCGTCAAAGGCGGGACGGAAACAAACCGGTGACATTTTCAAGCGCGTTTACTTCGAGACCGGAGGCGGGAAAATTTGTGACGCGAACAACAAACTGGACCGCCGGCCCATAACCGGCTCTTAACATTCACTTTTGAACGCAACGCCGGGATGCCGGTCAAATTTTCTGATTTTATGACACCCGATTTTGGAAAGTTGCTGTTCCCGCGTTTGCAACCCGATCAACAACAGCGCGAAGTGCGCAACCTGCTTTTTGCGATATTGGCGGGCCTGGCCATCGCCGGCACCGTTGCGCTGGTGATGCTCCTGCTGGCCAGGGCAAGACTGCGCTGATGGCCGGCCGATCGCGGGCTGGGTTCAGTGACCGGCGCGGAGATTTCAGGCAATTTCGATGGCGGCTTCCCGCAAAAGAGTCACGTTGCGCCCGGGCTGTTTGGGGGCCAATAACGCTTCGACACTGTCCGTCAGCCAATAATCAACATCCGCCATCGCATTTCGGTCCATCCAGTGCCAGATGAAATTCCGGTCCATTTGCCGGGCGCAACGCAGGAATTGTTTCACCGTCCAGTCCAGTTCCACCGCCTGGCCTTTTCCGTCACCGAGCAGGCCGATGAACAATCCGGTCCCCGGGCGGCTCGCCTTCCCGGCGGGCAGGCAATTCAGCCATTCGACCAGTTCCAGTTCGCGCCAGTCCAATGAACTCATCGCAATGACGAGCACGTCGGCGGCCGCCGCGTCCTGGGTGATCATTTTCCGGATGGGTTCGCTGGTCGTCAGGGTATCCAGGTTCCACATTTCCGCGGAAGTTTTCCACTGGTCCCCGGCCAGCCGGGAGATCTGGCAGGTTGCCCAACGGGCGCGCACGGCCGCGGGAAAATCCACATACAACGAAAACAAGCGCAGTCTTCCTTCCACCACCAGCTCCGGTTCAATCAAAGTTTCAGTATTCATAGGCTTGAATCTATTGACAGCAAACTTGAACCTGAATCGTTACGTCCAAATGAAGGTCAGGTGCCAATCCGGGAACTTTTGAAGTTTCTCTCGTTTTTCGGATGAATCACAGTTGCCTGATTTGCGGACGATCATTCCCAACTATTCTACAGGATCCCAACCATTTTTCATGAAAACGCTGTTTGTGCCGATGAGTTGCGCGGGCGTGCCGGATGGAGTCAATGGCGTGAGGGGTTCCGGTGCCCATTCCCCGACCATGACGCGCTCGGCGGTTTCCAGGCGCGTTTGCTCTATCTTTTGTGCTTCGGCATACCACCAGACGTATGGATGATTGTCGGTCGTGCTCGAATTGGAATCATCCCCGGAAGCCGGGGCGGTGGGAGTGGAATTGCCATCGCCAGCGGTTGGACTGCTGGAATTGGGATTTTTTTCGTTTGGACTTTTCCCGTTCTGGTTTTCAGCTGTTCCGCCACCACGGAAGGCTGCAGCATCGACATTGGAAACGACGTCTCCACTTATGCCGGATTTGTCCGTGGAGGAAACTGCGCCGGCACCCGTTTTGGTGGAAGTTGGGCATGTTGATCTTGCTTTGGGACCGGTGTTTGCAAAATTTGCCGCCGCGAGCAGGACGGGCGTGGTGCAAATGTGAATGTTCTGGACATGGCCGTGATTGTTAATCATCACGCTCTCCAGTTTAAAATTGACCGACAGCAACTGAATGCCATTGGCGGATTGACCTTCGGTCAGGGAGAAAGTTTGTGCCGATAATGGATTCGGGCCTGGAATCTGGAAGAATGCCCGCTGGTCCCCAAAAATCGCCGTCACGCCATTCAGTACCACGGCATCGGGAGGGGACGATTTGGAACCGGAAGCGCCTGCTGTTAGAATGACAACGGCCAGGGTCATGGCAGACAATAGCGACTTGATCTTCCAAAGCGGCTTCATGACATTCTTCGCTGGTTGGAGAAAGAGCCGGGGCGGAACCTTCCACCCCGGCTCTTTGGGTTTAGAGGGTTTTCAATTGGGAGCAATCACCCCGCCAACCGACTGGCGAGTAACCTGCATATCGTTCAGGCGCACGGCCGTGGCGTAGGGAGAGATGGTCTTGGACAACTCGATTTCATAGTCAATGCTGCCGTTCAGGGGGGAACCGGTATAGGTTGCCTCCATGCGACCAATGATGGCGTTAAGCTGGGAGAAACTCAGATTCTGGCCCGCAGCCAGGAACGTGTTCCACTCGGCCTGGGTGGCCGGATGATCCAGTTCTTCCGTCGCCCAGAAGCTGTATTTGCCGGTGGCCACCGGGCTGAAGTCGTTCGTTGTGGCGGTCCATGAGCTGCCCGGAGTCCAGTTGGAAATCGGATAAGCGCCGTTGTAAGCTAGCATGTTCTGCCAGTTCACGCCGGTTACACTTCTGCCGTCGGCAAAGGAGAGATAACCGATGGACTGGCCTCCCGCTGTCGGTGTTTGCAGGGCAGCCCTGAGATCAGCCCCGCCGACGTAACCGGGACCAAATTGGGCCGGGCCGCGGTTGGTGGTGGCGTTGATAAAGCTGTCACTGGTCAGGTCATAGTAACGAATCTTGATCGTGCCGACAAACTTCGATTCCTGCAACGTGGTTACACGGGTGCCGGAATCCAAGGTGCGATGAACGATGTAAACATTTGTCCCATGATCATTAATGTTGCCGTTGAGATAAGACAAAGGCACCACTCCTGGCGCCAGCAAGGTATATAATTGCTGGACTGTGATGTTGTTGAGGCCTTGCAAGTCACCGGTCCCCGTGCTTCTGAAGAAGCAGAACGGTTGAACGGCCACGTCATCTTCCGCAAATGACCCGTCGGTGGGCAGATGGTAAAGCGCCGGCTTGGAATAGACATCGGAAAAAGCGATGCTGGCGGTATTGGTCACGAGGGCGGTGGTGTTGCGTGTGCCGCTCGCAAAAAACACCAACTGATCTTTGTTCAGCATGGAACTGATACCCTGGACCGACCCGGTGAACAGGGCATGGATGGTCAACGTATCAGACCCGGAAGTCACTCCGAGACCGGTGCAGGTTCCCACCATGGTCCATTGGTTGTCACTGCCGGTGGGGGCAGCACTTGTTCCCTTGTTCGAGTCCGTGGGCACGCCTCCGTCGAATATTTTCGAGCAGGCGGCAAAGACGTTGGGCCGAAAAGCCGTTGAGCCGGTGACGTACAAATCATAGTTGGCAGCCATGACCGGGGCAGCAGCCATCAGGCCGCCCAATATGGAGATTGCAATGGATTTTTTCATTTGTGTTTTAGGTTTATTGGTTAATTGTCTTTGTGAAAGTTGTTTTGGTGTAAGGTTGATTTGGTTTTTTATTTGTTGTTGCGTCCGAAACGGCGGATGGCGAACAGTGTCATCATCCCGGCACCCAGCATCGCCCAGGTGGAAGGTTCAGGAACCGGGCTAAACGTGAAGGCACCGTTGCTCTCCAAGCTGAAGTCACCCAGATAAATCCCGACGTTTCCCGTCCCGGGATTTTGTTGAAACAAGTCGGAAACCGACGAGCCGGCAAAGCTCGCGCCGGTGTAATTTTCAACCGAACCTTTCAAGGTCCCATTGAAATCACCATAAGTACCCACCCCCACGGTATAAGAAATGGGGTCTCCGCCTGAGTTCAAGCCGTTTGGCAATTGCACGGCTTGATTCGCAATAACGGTCGCAAAACTCGAATTGGCGCCGTCAACGATCGCACCCATTTCGCTGATAACGTAGCCTTGCGAATTAAACGATGCGGAATGCTGCGGTGTGGTTTGGATATTCACATCACCTCGCGGCGTGCTGAGCCAGAGCGTGTTGGCAGACCCCAGCGAACTTGTCGTGTCAACATAGGTGAATACCGACCAATAGAGTCCATTCAAGCTTCCATAAGTGCTGGCCAAAGCTGAACTGACACCCGTTAAATTATCCGGCCCAGTGCCGTAGAGAGCCTTGAATTGGGTGATGGACCCCAAATCCACAACCAAATCCGGACTGCCGGTCTGGCGAAATGCCGCCAGCAGGTCGCCCGGGTTATAGGTGAACGTTTGAGCCGATGCCGCCGCCCCGCAAAATGCAGCGGCCGCCATTGCGGCTTTGATAATGTTGGTGATTTTCATTTATCCTTGATTGGTTAATTGTTGTTTATTTGGTTAACTGTTGGGTATTGCCATCTGACCGAAAAACTCATTGCGCGGTAATGATGTAAAACTTGTTGGTTGACGTGGTGACGTCTGATAATGAGTGGTTGCTGCCATCGCCCGCCACCGAAGAAATGGACGGCCAGTTGGTACTTGCCGTTCCGGTAGTCAGACTATTGGTTCCGCGCAAGAAATAGGTGCCGCTGCTGCCGGTGGTAAATGTGACCGTGCTGGTGGTTCCGGTTCGAGTGATGGAAAGAATCGTCGGCGTAACCAACGCCGGTGTCGGATAAGCCGTGTAAGTCATCACCCCGTTGGTTGACAATTCAAAATAGCCCAGAAAGACAGCTTTCAGTTTTGAGGCGCTGGAGGGATACAGCCAATAAAAATCAGACCGCAGCGGATTGCCGCTTGTGGTAAAATTGGCAGGATTATATTGCTCCGGGTCGGCCTGAAAACTCCCGTTAAAATCGAAAGTTGTCCCCAATCCGCTGTAGTAACTCAACGAGCCCCCTTCACCTTCGTTCCAGGAATCTGATTCCAACACCGCCGACGAGGAATTGAACGCGGAATAATTTGCGTTGTCAATCGCTCCTTGGACAATCGCACCCATCTTGCTGATTACTTGAATATATGAATTGTGATTTTGAATGGCATACGGTGCCGTTTGATTATTCAAGCTGGTGCGGGGCCTGGTCATGAAAAGCGTATTCGTCCCGGTGATACTTTCGTCAAAATATGTCCAGGCGGACCACCCGACGCTGTTGGTCGCAACCTGGGCCAGTTGCGTGCCGGTGTAACCCGTAATGGTCATCTTCGTATTCGCCGTCATATTGGTGAAGACAGAAATGAGACCTATGTTCACCACCAGATCGTTTCCCCCCAGCGAGGCGTACGTTGTTGGATTGGCCTTGCGGAAACAAAGCAGCACGTTTCCGTTGGTATATGCAAAAGTGTTGGCGCGAACCGAACCGGCCGTGACCAGAACCGCGGAGAACAACACCACCTTCCGAACAAATAGTTTTATATTCATTTGCTGGTAAGTCTAAAGGAATGCAACCCACTCTCACTTCCATTAACCTGCCAGCCGCACACAGTTTCGTGACGGTTGGTTGCGCCAGATGGAAAGCCGCGCCGCTGCGCCACAAAAGGTTTTTGAGTGCAATGTGTCAGGCAGGTGACATCTCAACCGGGGGCGTCACCAAAACGTGACAGGACAATTTTCGCAGCACAGCCGAAATCTGGGGGCGCGTCTGATCTTTCCCGGCCGGATGGGTCCGTAACGATGCAGTTTAGGAACCGCTCAAACGTGTCCGGAGCGCAGCGTTTACGCTTCGACTTCCGCCCGACCAGCCGTTTACGAATACCAAATGGTTATCCGCGTTGAAGCGACATAAATGCCGCGCTCCTGCGTTCCAGCAGCTCCGTCTTGTTTTCCGCTCCATTTCAACTGCATCGTTACGGATGAATCGGACCAGCCGCCCCGTTTCGTCACCCAATTGTCACAGGGTTGTCACCGAATCGAAATTGTGTGATGATTGCGCGCGTGATATGCAATCAAGGGTGAAACCGCGAATTTTAGTGGTGGATGACGAACCCGAGGCGGTTGAACTTGTGGAGTTCAACCTCAAGCAGTCCGGCTATGCGGTGAGCACGGCGGCGGACGGCGCGGAGGCGCTGAAAAAGGCGCGGTCGCAAACGCCGGACCTGATCGTGCTCGATGTGATGCTGCCGGAAATGAACGGCTTTGAGATTTGCAAGACGCTGCGGCTCGAGCCGGCCACCGCCAAAGTCCCCATCATCATGCTCACCGCCAAGGCCGCCGAGATTGACCGCGTGCTCGGCCTCGAACTGGGCGCGGATGATTACCTGACCAAACCCTTCAGCCCGCGCGAACTTCTGCTCCGCATCAAAAAAATCCTTTCGCGCGGCGAAACCGTGGAAAAACCGCGCGACCAGATGCGCTTCGGCGATTTGCTCATTGACGTGCCGCGCCACGTCGCCAGTTGGAAGGGCCGGGCGTTCGAACTGACCGCGACCGAGTTCAAGCTGCTCACCACCCTCGCGCAGCGCTCCGGCCGCGTGCAATCCCGGGACGCCCTGCTGCGGGACGTGTGGGAATACGACAGCCTCATTGACACACGCACGGTGGACACGCACATGCGCCGCCTCCGCGAAAAGCTCGGCCCGGCGTCAAAGCATCTGGACACCGTCCGCGGCGTCGGCTATCGGTTTGTGGAGTGAGAAAAGGTTGGGAACATCGAACATTGAACATCCAACATTCAACGCCCAATTGTCAGCAGCCGGACGTCATTGGATGTTGGGCGTTGAATGTTGAATGTTGGATGTTTCTTCAATTTCACTTTCCCCAGCCATGTGGCCTTTCCTGACCATCATCGCCCTCGCCGCTATCGGAATCCATCTCTGGTGGCGGCAAAAGTTTCTCCGCCAGCGGCGGCAGGTGCAGGCCGATATGGAGGAGTTGCAACGGCGGCACCAGCAAACGACGATTGACGCCAAGGCGCAGCAACAGGTCCTGTTCAACAGCATGCTGGAGGGGTTGTTGTTGCTCGACCGCAACCGCCGGATTTACCTCGCCAATCGCGCCTTCAAAAATCTTTTTGGCCTGAAAACCGAGCTGCGTGGCAAAACCGTCATGGAAGCTCTGCGCGTGCATGAACTCGCCGCGCTGGTCGAACGCGTCGAAAGCGACGGGCAGGTGTTCGATTACGAGCTCAAGCTGCCGGAGTTGAGCGAACGCTGGTTGCAGGTCAACGCCGCCGCCATTTCCAACTCCGCCGGCGAACGCGAAGGCACCATCCTCGTCTTTCACGATCTGACCCGGCTCAAGCAGCTCGAACGCACCCGCGAGGAGTTTGTCGCCAACGTCAGCCACGAATTGCGCACGCCGCTCTCGCTCATCAAAGGCTACGTCGAAACGCTGCTCGACGGCGCGCGCAATGACCCTGTCGTCACCGAGCGTTTTCTCAAAATCATCGAACGCAACGCCAGCCGGCTGGACCTGCTCATCCAGGATTTGCTCGCCATTTCCGCGCTGGAATCCGGGCGGATCACATTGGATTTGCAGCCCGTCCCGCTGCGCCCGCTGGCCGAAAAAGTTCTGGCCGACCTCAAAACGCGCACCAACGCGAAGGGCGTTAAACTCGTCAATGATTTGCCCGAACTCACCGCGACGGCGGATGTGAACCGGCTCGAACAAGTCCTCGCCAACCTTGTGGACAACGCCATCAAATATGGCCGCGCCGATGGCACGGTCACCATCGGCGGACAACCAGACTGACGCGGATAAAATTGAGATTTATGTGCAGGACGACGGGCCGGGCATTCCGCCCGAATCACTGGATCGCGTGTTCGAGCGGTTTTACCGCGTGGACAAGGCGCGGTCGCGCGAGCAGGGCGGGACGGGACTCGGTCTGTCCATCGTCAAGCACATCGTGCAAAGCCACGGCGGCAAGGTCTGGGTAAAAAGCGAGCCGGGCAAGGGCGCGATGTTTTTCTTTACGCTGCCGCTGGCGCGGTAAGGTTGCGACATTCCACCGCGATTCACGGGGATAAAATACTGCTTGCGCCTCGCAACCGTTCGTGCGATTGTCATTTCGTTATATGACGAAATAACAATATGCGCGATTTCATGGCCATCACCAAGGCGCTGTCCGATCCCGGCCGCGTGCGGATTCTCCTGGCGCTCCGGCGCCGGGAATTGTGCGTCTGCCAGATCACGGAACTGTTTGGCTTTGCGCCGTCCACCATGTCCAAGCACCTGTCCATCCTCCATCACGCGGGCCTGATTCAGTCCCGCAAGACCGAGCGCTGGGTTCATTACCGCCTGCCCGACCCGCCCGCGCCGGCGGCCGATCCGCCAGGCGCTGGATTGGGTGCACCAGTCGCTCGCCAAAACCGCCGAGGCCAAAACTGATGTTCAGCGTCTGGGTAAAATTTTGCGGATGGACGTTGAAGGAAATCTGTCGCCGCCAATGTTGCCGGTAGGGATGCAGCGCAGAAAATCAACCAAATGAAACATCCAACATTCAACATCGAACATTCAACTCCCAACGAAGGAAACACACGTCACTTGGATGTTGGGTGTTGAATGTTGAATGTTCGATGTTTTCCAAAATTATGAAACCCGCCTTTCTCATCCTCTGCCCGGAAAAATAAAAGAACACCATGAAAAAAGCATTGACCGAAGATAAGAATGAAACCGTGCGCCGGATGGTGCGCGAAGGCTACGCCAAAATCGCCCAGGACACCTCCGCCGGCTGCTGCGGTCCGGGCGTCTCGTGCTGTGGTTCCGCGCCCCAGGACGCCGACCAACTCGCCCGCGAACTCGGTTACTCCGTCGAGGAACTCAAGTCGCTGCCCGACGGCGCGAACATGGGTCTCTCGTGCGGCAATCCCGCCGCGCTGGCCGCGTTGAAACCCGGCGAAACCGTGCTCGACCTCGGCAGCGGCGGCGGCTTTGATGTCTTCATCGCCGGACGCAAAATCGGCGCCACCGGTCGCGCCATCGGCGTGGACATGACGCCGGAAATGCTGGCCAAGGCGCGCCGCAACACCGCCGGTTACCGCAAGGAAACCGGACTTGGACAACGTCGAGTTCCGCCTCGGCGAAATCGAGCATCTGCCCGTGGCGGACAACAGCGTGGACGTCATCATTTCCAACTGCGTCATCAATCTTTCGCCGGCCAAACCGCAGGTCTGGCGGGAAATGGCGCGCGTGCTCAAGCCGGGCGGGCGCGTGGCCGTTTCGGACATGGCGCTGCTCAAGCCGTTGCCGCCGGAAGTGCTCAAAATGGTCGAGGCGCTCGTCGGTTGCGTCGCCGGAGCGGCGCTCGTCAGCGACACCGAACTCATGGCCCGCGAAGCCGGACTGACGGACATCGTTCTCAAATCCAAGCCCGGATACGTCGAAGCAATGGCGAATTTTGAAGACCCGCTCTACCGGAAAATCGTCGAGCATCTGCCGGCGGGCACAAAACCTTCCGAATACATCACCAGTTTGGAGGTCCAGGCGTGCAAAGCGGTGTCGGCGGTGGACTATTCAGCCGGAGTGAACGAGTTGGTGGCCATCGGCGCGGCCATTGCGGCGAACTGCGAACCGTGCCTGAAATATCATTACCACGAAGCGCAGCAACTCGGAGTGTCGAAAGCTGACATGGCACGCGCGGTGGAAACCGGCGCCAAAGTTAAGGACTCACCGCACCAGGCAATTTTGCGGCTAGCCGACCGCCTGACCGGAGCCGGATTGAGCCAGCCGGCGGATGCCAGCGATCCGTGCTGCGGCTCGCAAACTCCAAGAGTGACAAGTGACACGTGACGAGTGACAGGGTCTGGCTAAACAACGATTTTCAACATGGCTGAAACAGCAAGCACATCTGTAAAGCGACTGGCGTTCTTTGAGCGCTACCTGACCGTCTGGGTTTTCCTGTGCATGGTCGCCGGCGTCCTGCTCGGCAAACTCGCGCCGGCATTCACAGCTTCCTTGAGCCAGCTTGAATTCGGCCATGACTCACACGTCAACGTCGCCATCGCCGTGCTCATCTGGCTGATGATTTATCCGATGATGCTCAAGGTGGACTTCACCGCACTCGGCGGCATCGCGCGCAAACCCAAAGGCCTGGCGGTGACGCTGTTCGTCAACTGGCTGGTCAAGCCGTTCAGCATGGCCTTCCTGGCCTGGCTGTTCATGCAGCATGTTTTCGCCGCGTGGATTGACCCGGAAACGGCCAAAAATTACACCGCCGGTCTCATCATCCTCGCCGCCGCGCCCTGCACGGCCATGGTCTTCGTGTGGAGTTATCTCACCGATGGCGATCCGGTCTATACGCTCGTGCAGGTGGCGGTGAACGACCTCATCATGCTCGTCGCGTTCGCGCCCATCGTGATGTTTCTGTGCGGCGTGGCCAATGTGATCGTGCCGTCGAAGGTGCTCATCACGTCGGTCGTGGTGTTCATTGTGATTCCGCTGGCGGCGGGCTGGCTCACGCGCACCGCACTGCTGAAATCGCGCGGCAAAGAATGGTTTGAGCAAAAATTCCTGCCAAAATTTCATCCGGTGACCATCGCGGCGTTGTTGCTGACGCTGGTGCTCATCTTCGCGTTCCAGGCGGAAAACCTGACGACGCGCTGGCTGGCGGTACTGCTGCTGGCCGTGCCGATTATCATCCAGGTTTATTTCAATTCCACGCTCGCCTACCTGTTGATGCGGCGATTGCGTGTGCCGCACAACGTCGCCTCGCCCGGCGCGCTCATTGGCGCGAGCAATTTCTTCGAACTGGCGGTGGCCGTGGCCATCACGCTCTTCGGCCCCGGCTCCGGCGCGGCGCTGGCCACGGTCGTGGGCGTGCTGGTGGAAGTGCCGGTGATGCTTTCCGTCTGCAAAATCTGCAACCAATCGCGCGGGTGGTACCAAAGACTGTAAATGACGAATAACTAAATCCGAATGACGAAAGAATGTCCAATGACCAAGCTTAAAACATTTGAACCCACGCCGGAATTGTTTTGCCATTCGAGTTTCGTCATTCTTTGGTCATTAGGGTTTCGTCATTAGACATTTCCATGCCCCATTCCATCTATTCATGTCCAGTAACCCTCATATTGTTCCATGACAAATCCAACCCAACCCACAATTTTGATCCTTTGCACCGGCAATTCCTGCCGCAGCCATATCGCGGAAGGTTTTCTGCGCCGGGCGGCGGGTGACCTGGTCAACGTCCAAAGCGCCGGCTCAAATCCAACCGGCCATGTCCATCCGCTGGCCATCAAGGTCATGGCCGAGGCGGGCGTTGACATCTCCGGCCATCGCTCGAAACATCTGAAGGAATTTCTGGATCAGCCGGTGCATACCGTCATCACCGTCTGCGGCAACGCGGACGCCGCCTGCCCGATTTTCCCCGGCCAGGTGAACCGCCACCACTGGCCGTTTGACGATCCGGCCAAAGCCGCCGGCAACGAAGCCGAAGTGTTGGCCTGTTTCCGCCGGGTCCGCGATGAAATGCGCCGCGTATTCGAGGCCTATGCGGCTGGTTTGCGGGATGCGGCACGCGTTTAGCGTCCGGCTTGTGGCCGGACAGATTGGCGCACAGCGCCAACGCTACAACATCCCTCCCCTTCAAATTTTCCCGCCGCGTTGCCGGGTCGTTGCCGCGGGCGGTCTTTGATTTCGAAATGCGCCTCCCCCGGGCAAAGTTTCCTTTGCCAAAACGGCCGGCGTTTGATAAAATTGTCATTGTCAATCACGGGTTGCCATGAACTCTTTCCCAGGCGGGTTGAAAGCTGTTCTGGTGGTGGCGGTACTGGCACTGCTGGCAGGAGGTGTAACTTTTAATCGCGTCCAGGAATGGCGTGTGCGCCAGGACGTTGGAAGTCGTCTCAAAATCATCGCCGAACTCAAGGCAAACCCGATCGCCGACTGGCGGACCGGCCAGTTGCCGGCGAACCAGTTTTTCAACGAGGGTGTGGAACGTGGATTGTGAGGAGAGAATGAAACCATGAAAAAACCCAGCCCAACCCACCCAACGGAAGGATCAACCTGCCGCTGCAATCCCCCAACAGACCCCGTCCCCGCAGGCGCCCGTGCCAGGGGAGACGCTCCAACAAGAGCGAAACCTCTTTGCCGAACGCAAGGAAGCGGAGGCGGCGCTGCGGGAGAAGGAGGAATGGTTCAGGACGGTTTTTGAAAATGCGAGTGATGGATTGTTCTTTCTCACCCCCGGAGGTGAGATCGTATCGGTCAACAAGTCATTCGCCGCAATGCACGGTTACAGCGTTGCCGAAATCCTGAAAATGAATCTGAAGGATTTGGACGCTTCGGAAAGCAACCGGTTGTTCTCGGAACGGATGCGGCGGATTCTGGCCGGAGAAAACCTGACCTTCGAGGTTGAACACCATCACAAGAATGGGCAGTTGTTCCCGCTGGAAGTGACGGCCAACCTGGTCACGGTGGGCGGTAAAAAATACATTCTGGCAGCTCACCGCGACATCACCGGGCGCAGGCGGGCGGAGACCGAGTTGCGAAGGGCCAACCGCGCCATGCGCATGATCAGCCTGTGCAACCAGGAAATGGTGCGCGCCACGGATGAAACGGCGTTGTTGCAGACCATCTGCCAGATCGCCGTCAAGCACGGCGGCTACCGCATGGCGTGGGTCGGTTTCGCGGAACAGGATGAAGCCCGGTCGGTGCGTCCGGTGGCCCAGGCCGGTTTCGAGGAAGGCTACCTCGACACCGTGGACATCACCTGGGCCGATGCCGAGCGCGGGCGCGGTCCCACCGGCTCGGCCATCCGCACCGGCCAGCCGGTGCTGGCCCGCAACATTCTCACCGACCCGGCTTTCGTGCCCTGGCGGGTGGCGGCCATTCAGCGCGGTTATGCCTCTTCCGTCGCCCTGCCGCTGCGCGGCGGGGACCGCTGCTTCGGCGCGTTGATGATATATGCGGCGGAGCCGGATGCCTTCGATGCCGACGAGGTGAAACTGCTGGACGAACTGGCCGGTGATCTGGCCTACGGGATTAGCGCGTTGCGCCATCGGGCCGAGCGCGAGCGGGCGGAAGCCGCTCTGAACGACGAACGGGAATTGTGGCGGACGCTGCTGGATACTTCGCCGGACCACATTTACTTCAAGGACACCCAATCCCGCTTCATCAAATCCAGCAAAGCCCAGGCCCGCCAATTCGGGGTGAAATCCCCGGATGAAATGGTGGGCCGGACGGATTTTGACTTCTTCACGGAGGCGCACGCCCGTCCCGCATTTGAGGATGAACAGGAAATCATCCGCACCGGCCGGCCGATGATTGCCAAGGAAGAGCGGGAAGTGTGGAATGACGGGCATGTCACGTGGGCGTCCAGCACGAAAATGCCGATGTGCGACGCCACCGGGAAGATCATCGGCATCATGGGCATTTCGCGCGACATCACCGAGCGCAAGCGGGTGGAGACCGAGTTGTGCCGGAACCGGGAGGAATTCAAGGACCTGTTCGACAACGCCCCCGTTGGCTTTCACGAACTGGACACTGATGGCCGCATCGTCCGCATCAACCAGACCGAGCTGAAAATGCTGGGCTACTCCGCCGAAGAACTGCTGGGGCAATTTATCTGGAAACTTTCCACGGAGGAAGAAACATCCCGCCGGACCGTGCTGGCGAAATTGGCCGGAGAGATGCCGCCGTCGCATGGCTTCGAGCGGTTGTTCCGCCGGAAAGACGGTTCCACCTTCCCGGTGTTCATTATCGACCGGATGTTGAAACGGGAAGATGGCGCTATCATTGGCATTCACGGGGCCGTTCAGGACATCACCGAGCGCAAGCAGGCCGCGCAACGCGTCACCGATGCGTTGAACTTCAACCAGACCATGCTCCGCGCCTCGCCCGTGGGCATCGTCGTCTTCAAAGCCGCCGGTCCGTGTATTTCCGCCAATGAAGTCATCGAGCAAATCATCGGCGGCCCGCGCGAAACGGTGCTGAAACAAAACTTCCGTCAGCTTGAATCGTGGAAGAACTCCGGCCTGCTGGCCGCCGCCGAAGCCGCGCTGGCCACGCAAACGGAGCGCAAACTGGAAACCCAATTGCTCACCACCTTCGGCCGGAAAGTCTGGTGCTCCTGCCGTTTTGCGCCGTTCCAATACGAAGGTGAACCGCACTTGCTCCTCCTCATCGGCGACATCACCGAGCGCAAGCAGGCGGAGGCGGCACTGCGGGAAAGCGAGGAAAAGCACCGCGTATTGATCGAAACCACGGCAACCGGATTCGTGTTCTTGGATGCGGATGGCCGCGTGCTCGACGCCAACGACGAATACCTGCGGTTGGCAGGCTATGACAAGCGGGAACAGATTCTAGGCCGGCGCGTGACCGAATGGACTGCCGCCTACGACCAGGCTCGAAATGCCGTGGAAGTCAAGAAATGCATTGCCAGCGGTTCGGTGCGGGGACTGGTAGTTGATCATGTGCATCCGGACAAAACCGTGATTCCGGTCGAGATCAACGCTTCAACTCTGGGCGCGGGCGACAGCCTGAAAATTGTGGCCTTGTGCCGGGACATCACCGAGCGCAAGCAGGCGGAGATGACACTGCAGGGATCCCGCCAGATGTTACGCTCGGTTCTCGACACTGTTCCCGTGCGCGTCTTCTGGAAGGACACCGAGGGGCGGTATCTGGGCTGCAACCAGCCGTTTGCAGGTGATGCGGGCTTTGACTCGCCGGAGGCGTTGATCGGCAGGAATGACCATGACATGGGGTGGAAGGATCAGGCGGATTTGTATCGCGCGGACGACCGGCAGGTCATCGCCAGCGGCATCCCCAAGCTTCAATACGAGGAACCCCAAACCACGCCAGCCGGGACGCGGTTGTGGCTGCGCACGAGCAAGATTCCTTTGCGCGACCTGGAAGGGCGGATCGTCGGTATCCTGGGCACTTATGAGGACATCACCGAGCGCAAGCGGGCGGAGGAGCGCATTCGCGAGCAGGCCGTCATGCTGGATGCCGCCAACGACGCCATCTACGTCCGCACGCTGGACCACACGGTGACTTATTGGAACGACGCCGCCGAGCGGCTCTGCGGCTGGGCTCGCGCCGAGGCGCTGGGCCGCAAGATCACCGAATTGGGAGGGGTTGACCGCGAGGCTTTCGAGGCGGCGCACGCCGTGCTGCTGGAGCAGGGCAGTTGGACCGGCGAATTGAAATGGCTCAGCAAAGCAGGCAAGGAATTTATCGTGTTTTGCCGTTGGACCGTGCTGCCGGACGAGCAGGGCCGGCCCAGGAAAATTCTGGCCATCAATACGGATATCACCGAAAAGAAAAAATTTGAGGCCCAATACCTCCGCGCCCAGCGGATCGAGGGCATCGGCGCGCTGGCCGGCGGCATCGCCCATGACCTGAACAACATTCTCCAGCCCATCCTGATGACCGCGCCGCTCCTGCGCGAGACAACCGGCGATTCCGAAAGCCGCGAGATGCTGGACACCGTGGAAAATTGCGCCCAGCGGGGGGCCGACATCATCAAGCAACTGCTCACCTTTGCCCGGGGCGAACCCAGCGCCCGCGTGCCCCTGCCCGTGCGGCATCTGCTGGGCGAGATGAACAAGCTCATCCAGGAAACCTTCCCCAAGAACATCCAACTGCATGTCAACGTGCCCCAAAACCTCTGGCAGGTCCTCGGCGACGCCACTCAAATCCACCAGGCGCTCATGAACCTCTGCGTCAACGCCCGCGACGCCATGTCCTATGGCGGCACACTCACTTTGGCGGCGAAAAACCTGACCCTCGACGAGGCGTTCGCCGCCATGATGTCCGGCGCCAAACCCGGCCCTTACGTTTGCGTGAGTGTGACCGACACCGGCATGGGCATTCCGCCTGAAAACCTTGACCGCATTTTCGACCCGTTCTTCACCACCAAGGAAATCGGCAAGGGCACGGGACTGGGCCTGGCCACGGTGCTCGGCATCGCGCGCGGCCACGGCGGCTTTGTGCTGGTGAACAGCCAGACCGGCAAAGGCACCACCTTTGAGCTTTATCTCCCGGCCTCGTTGGAAACGAAGGCTGCCGCCCTGCCCGAGCGCGAGACGTTGCCGCCACGCGCCGGTGGCGAATTGATCCTGGTGGTGGACGATGAAACCGGCGTGCGCGGCGTGGTCCAGCGTGCATTGGAAAAACACGGCTACCGGGTGGTGCCCGCCGCCGAAGGGGCCGAAGCCATGGGTCTCTTTGCCCGGCACCGGGCCGAGATCCGGGCGGTCCTCACGGACATGATGATGCCGGAAATGGACGGGCCGTCGCTGGTCCGGGCTTTGCGACACCTGGAACCGCAACTGCCAATCCTCGGCATGACCGGGGTGGGCGAGAAGGCGGACATCAAAGGGCTGGAGACCCTCGACCTGCTGGTGTTGTTGACCAAGCCCTTTAACAGCGTCACGCTGCTGGGCGTCCTGCACCAGGCGCTGGCCGCGCCACGCCAGGCAAAGGGCAAGACGTAAAGTTGGCGCCCGGGTGAACCGCCATCACTGGCCGTTTGACGATCCGGCCAAGGCCCCCGGTAGCGAGGAGGGAATCCCGGCCGGTTTCCGCCGTGTGTTTGAGGCCTATGCGGCGGGGTTGAGGGATGGAGTAATTCTGCGGTAGCACCCGCGTCTCGCCGAATTGCACCAGCAAGCTCACGCTGAAAATTGCACGAATGAACAACGGCCAACTGTGATGACAAACGGTTTCGGGCGCGACGCCCGAAACAACCCGCGAGACGCGGGTGCTACACCAGAAACCTTTCACCAGGTTTCATCGGATGACCCGCCAGAAATTCCGCCGCGGTCAGCCGCCGGCCGCCTTCACGCTGCAATTCCAGAATCCGCAGCGCGTATTGCCCGCAGCCCACGACGATGCCGGTTTTGTCCACCGACAAAATCTCTCCCGCCCTGCCGGAACGTTCAACCACTTCCGCCTTCCAGATTTTCAAAAGAAGCGGTTTCGGAGCGCCGAGCACCGACTCGGCACGTTTCGGGGCCGGCAAGTTCGCGCCGAGCTGGTGCTCGGCGCCCCGCAAAAACGTGAACGCGCCGGGCCAGGGCGTGAAGGCGCGCAGCCGGTTCCATATTTCCCGCGCGGGCCGGTTCCAATCAATGCGGCCATCTTCCTTTTTGATTTTGGCCGCGTAGCTCGCGCCGGCGGCGGGTTGTGGCACCGGCTGGATTTTCCCGGTGACATAATCCGGTATGGTCTGCGCAAGCAGTTCCGCGCCAAGCTGCGCCAGACGGTCGTGCAGCGTGGCGGAATCATCCTCAGGCTGAATCGGTGTGCGACTCATTGCAATGATATCGCCGGTATCGAGGCCCGCATCCATTTTCATGATGGTGACGCCGGTCCCGGTGTCGCCGTTGGCAATCGCCCATTGAATGGGCGCCGCGCCGCGATATTTCGGCAGCAGCGAAGGATGCACGTTCAAACAGCCGTGACGCGGCAAATCCAGAATCGCCGGCGGCAAAATCTGTCCGTAAGCCACAACGACGATGAGGTCGGGCTGCAAAGCGCTGAGTTCGGCGATGAATTCTTCGTCGCGGGCGCGTTCGGGCTGGAGCACGGGCAGACCAAGCCGCAGCGCGAGCGATTTGACGGGTGATGGTTGGGGTTTGAGCGCGCGGCCCTTGGGCCGGTCGGGTTGCGTGACGACGGCGGCGATTTGAAACTGCGGATCGCCCGCCAGCGCCTGGAGACTGGCGCAGGACAATTCCGCCGTGCCCAGGAAGAGGATTCGCAACGCCGTCATGCGGACAGCCAAAGGCAAATTGCGCTCCGGCGAAAGGAAAAAGTCACAAGCTGGGAACCAATTGCCAGAAAAATACCGCCGGTTTCACGCGGGTTTGGGTTTGAGTTGAACCTCCATGATTTCAGCGAACGGCACCACGATCTCCTGTTTCTTCGGGCCTTGGGCGACCTCCACATGCATTTCATTGGTGGCAATGCGCGTGATGCGCTCGACCACGAACAGCGCGCGCCCCGTTTTCACGGTCAGCATCAGATTTTTTTCGGATTCGCGCCGGATCATCGCGAAGAAACCGGAAAACTTCGTCTCAAAAAAACGGCGGTTGAACGTGAATTGTCCGCGCTGAAAAATCTGCGGCGCGCCAGGCTCGGTGGCCGGCGCGTCCTTCTGCCAGGAAGCCTCAACGATGTGAATTCCAGCCGCCACGGGCTGGGCGGCGCCCGGCACGGCAAAAGTGTGCGGCGCGGCTTCGGGCCGCGGCGCCGTCCGGTCGGGTTCAACGCGCACGGGCATCGCGAGAAAAATGATCGGCCCCAAAATCGGCAGCACCACCGCCACACCCATGACCAGCAGAATCGGCCGCGACCGCACCACGGCAATCTCATAGCCCGCGAAAATGTTCGCCGCGTAAATCAGCATCAACATGACCAGCCCCACGGACGACGAAAACAGGGCGCCGAACAGGGATGGTTTCGGCGGCAGTTCCAGGCGCGACACTTCATTAACCTTCACCTCCGCCTTTTTCGTCCGCGCCTCCACCGGCGCTGTTTCAACGAACGGCTCGGCCAGCGGCCGGATTTTCGGATTTTTCGACAGTGCCTGCAGCGCGTCCTGGGAAAATTTCGTCCACGGTATGCGTGGGGAGTATTTGTCCACCTCCAGCCGGAAAACGACGCCGTTGTCGTTGTACGAAATCACGTCACCGGTCAGCGACGTGCCATCGGTCAGGGGAAACGTGTCCGCGCCAGCGGCAACAAACAGTCCGCAAAGCCAGAGACCGGAAATTGTCCAAAAGATTCGGCGCACGAAAAACTTTTAACAAATACCAGCGCGGTGCGAAAGCAAATTCAGCGCGCGTTGCCCAGATCGTCAACCAAATCCGCGACGACCCAGTTTGCCCGGCTCGCTTGGAGCGCGTCCGCTGTCGCGCCGTGCTGCCAGACGGCAAAACGGATTAATTTGCCGGCGTCCTCCGGCAACGGCCGCTGCGCGAACAATCCCGCGAGGTAACCCGCCAGCACGTCGCCACTGCCGCCCTGCGCCAGATGCGGATTGCCGGACGGGTTCACAAAAATTTCCCCGTCATTCCGGCCCACGAGCGTCTGGTGCCCCTTCAGCACCACCCAGCAATTGCCGTAACGCCGCGAGATTTCGCGCGCCGCCTTCGGACGGTTCAACTGGACCTGCTGTGGGGTCGTGCTCAACATCCGCGCCGCTTCGCCGGGATGCGGCGTGACGATGCGAATGGCATTTTTGGCCGACGGCCCCATCGGCAGCCAGTCCAGGGTGCTGGCGTCCACGATGATCGGCAAAGGCGAGTCGCGCCACAGCCGCCGCATGATGTGCGACATGGCATCAAACAGCCCGGGCGCCGCCAGGCCGGGACCGACCAGAACTGCGCTCACCGTGTCGGGCAGTTTCAGGTCGGGCGTCCACAAGTTCACCATCGCCGCCTGCAATTGTGTCGCCACCACATGATAAACGGATTCCTGGGTAAAAAGAGTGATCAGGCCGGGCTGCGCGCGCAGGGCGGCGCGCGCGGCCAAAATCGCCGCGCCATGAAAGCCAAAACTGCCCGCGATGATTCCCAAATGACCAAACGTGCCCTTGTGCCCGGCTACGGAACGGCGCGCGGGAAAATTTTGAAAATCTTCCGGCAACGTCCAGTTCAATTCGCTCGTATGCGGACACGGAATCAGGCCGACATCGTCCGCGACTTCGAGCCGGCCGACGAACGGCCACGCGTTGGGCGCGAGCAAACCGGTTTTCGGCGCGCCGATGGTCAGCGTGACCGCCGCTTCCACTGCCACGCCCGGCGATGCGGGTTCACCAGTGCCGGCATTCAGGCCGGACGGCACGTCCACCGCCAAAACTGGAATTCCCGACCGGTTGACCGTCGCGATGAATTTTTTCCAGTCGTCGGCCAGCGGCCGGTCAAGCCCGATGCCGAACAAACCGTCAATGACCAGCGCCGGTTTTTGCGACAGCGCCCGCTCGAGTTCCGGCAACTTGCTTTCGGGCGCAATCACGTCGAGCGTTTCGACGCGGCGCCCGGCCAAAAATTCCCGCGTGGCGCGGGCGTCATCGCCGTTGTGGCCCTTGCCGGCGAGAATCAAAATCGCGTCGCCGGACCGTGTGAGTTGCAGCGCCCGTTGCGCGATCTTTCCGGCTACGCGCGGGATGACTTCGGCCTCGGTCTGGCCGGTTTCCCATGTGGCGCGTTCCCATTCGCGCATCTGGGCGATGCTGATGACCGGAAGTGGCATGGGACGAGCTTGGCAAAATTGGTCCTTCCGCAAAAGAAAAATTGTCGCGCAACGGATGGCCAAGGGCGCCTGCCCCCGTAGCGGCAGCCATCTCTGGCTGCCGTATCCTCCGGCTTCCAGCCGGGCGGTCCAAAGCGAAAGCGCAGTCATGACGCAGGTTCGGTTTTGTGGCCTGGCGGCAATGCCGCCCGATACTGCAGGCCAGGAGGCCCGCCGCTACAGATCGACGGGGTAGCGCACGGTGAGGGACTTTCGCTGAACGCGGAGCGCAGTCACGCCCGCACGGGGCCGTTTTCCCATGCGAAATGAAAATGGGCCGGTTATGCCAGCCGAAATTTCTTTTGTAGCGCGCGCGAAATTCTTACAGTGTGAACATGGTTCACGTTGGCATTGGCTATGACGTTCACGCGTTGGTCGCGGGACGCAAACTCATCCTCGGCGGCGTCGAGATTCCGCACCCCAGGGGTCTCGACGGGCATTCGGACGCGGACGCGCTCATGCACGCGATTTGCGACGCGCTTCTCGGCGCGCTCGGCGAACCGGACATCGGCCACTTTTTCCCAAACACCGATCCGCGCTGGAAAGACGCGCCCAGCAAAGTTTTTCTGGAAGCAGCCGCCCGGCAGGTGGCGAAGCGCAAAGGCAAAATCGTGAACGTGGACGCGACCATCATCGCGCAGGAGCCAAAAATTTACCCGCACCTTGCCGAAATGAAGAAGCGCATTGCCGCCGCGCTGGGTGTTTCTGAAAAGCAAATCGGCGTGAAAGCCACCACGAACGAAAAGATGGGGTTCGTCGGACGCGAGGAAGGCATCGCCGCGATGGCCGTGGCCAGCGTGGATTTGCCTGAATGAATACCGGAACTGGGGTCTGGCGTCCTGGCTCTGGGGGGTCAGCCGCCGTCTTATTCCCAAACCTAGACCCTAGACGCCAGACGCCAGACCCAAAACATCATGCCCAAAGCTGAAATCAGTTGGAAGCGGGTGACCGACGACGGTTTGAAGCTACAGGTTTATGCCCAACGCGTGAGCCGCGAGTGGCGGTTCTTTCAGCGCGAAAGACGTTTCGATCAATGGCAATCCGTGCCCGAACCGCCGCTGGAGGACTGGCTGGAATTGCTCGACGCGGTGCAGCGGCTCATCACCCGGCGGCGTTATCAACCTGCCGACGAGGAGCGTCTTCGCCGCCGGATTCGCGAACGGTTTCCCGAGGCGAAAATTTAGCGCGCCTGCGCGCTGGACAAACCGGGGCGATTTGGATTAAAGACACACCATGTACATATCTTTTCGGCTGGCAATGGCATTGTCCCTCGGCGCAATCCTGACCGGAGGCTGCGTCCTGGAGAAGGGTAAAACGGACGCCGGTGAAAAAACGGCCGGCCTTTTCCAGAACTGGCCGACGAATGCCGACCCCAAAACCGTCGGCGAAAAGGTGGCGCGGAATCTTCTCCAACGCAATTATCTGACCAACCGGGCCGGTTGCATTGTTTATCCCGAAGCCTGCGCCGCTTTCGGCGCGCTGCGTTTCGCGGGGGCAGTGGGCGACAAGGAATTGTTGCAAAAGCTCGTCGGGCGTTACTCGGTGATTTTGACGCCGGATGGTCAAAAGTTGATTTCGACCAATCGCCATGTGGATTTCCGCGTCCTGGGCATCGTGCCGTTGGAAATTTACCTGGAGACGGGCGACGAGCGTTATCTCAACCCCGGACGCAACCTCGCCGACCAGCAATGGGAAGACCCGTTGGCCAGCGGCCTCACGCGCGAAACCCGCTGGTGGGTGGACGACGCGTTCATGATCGGCAGCCTGCAAATCCAGGCCTATCGCGCGACGAAGGACCCGAAATACGCCGACCGGGCCGCAGTTCAACTCGCCGCCTATCTCGATCAATTGCAACAAACCAACGGCCTGTTTTATCACGGCCCGAAAGTTCCGCACTATTGGGGCCGGGGCAACGGCTGGTTCGCGGTTGCGCTCGCCGAGGTGCTTGGTTCGCTTCCCCCGGACCATCCGAAATACGCGCGGCTGATGGACGGCTATCGCAAAATGATGGCCGGGCTGCGGCGTTATCAAGCGCCATCCGGTTTGTGGCGGCAGCTCATTGACAACGACCAATCATGGGTCGAGACCTCTTGCACGGGCATGTTTGCCTACGCGATGATTGTGGGTGTCCAGCATGGCTGGCTGGAGGCAAAGGAATACGGCGATTGCGCGCGCAAAGGCTGGATTGGCTTGTGCGGCTATGTTGATGCGGATGGCAACGTCCGCGAAATTTGCGTCGGCACGAACCAGAACCAGGATCCGGAATACTATTTGAACCGTCCGCGGGCCGTCGGCGACCTGCACGGCCAGGCGCCCGTGTTGTGGTGCGCCTGGGCGCTGGTGCAACAATGAACGGCCGTCATCCCAAACGAACAGCCCATGCGCCCGCCGGATCCGCGAACGGTTTCCCGGGGCGAAAAATCAGCGCGCGGGCGGCCTGGCGTGTTCGGCCAGGCCGGTAATATCAAACACCACGACCGGCTCATTGCCCACAACCCGGGCATCGTGCCCCGGCGGGATCAGTGAAACTTCACCCGGCCCAAACTCCGCCCGGCTGCCGTCATCCATCAAAACGGCAATCCGTCCCGAGACGTGATATTGCCGGTGCGGGGCCTCGCAACTTTTTGTTTTCATCAACACCTTGAGCGATGTTGACCATTTCCAGCCCGGCTGGAGCGTGGCGCGGCCAAACATGACGCCGCCGAGCGAGATGAGTTCGAGCTTGCCCGTGTCGAAGGTGCGAAGTTCATCGGGTTTCGACAGGTTTTGCTTTGCATTTTGGCCAGAGCCGGGACAGTTGTTTTGCGGGCACTTTCCCGAAATGGAAATTGAAATCGCCGGAAACCATGGTCGTTTCCCAAGCCCTGCCTCAAAATGGCACGTTACTGTCCCACTATCACTGCACCCAAGCCAAAACAAACCGCACCAAAGACACGATTCCCAAGACCAGGCCAAGGACAATCACTGAACCGATGGCGTCATATTCGGCCTTCAGTGCATGATTTGTGGGGGCTACAGTATTGATCAAATTATAGATGCCACTTCGATTAATTTTGACCGCATCCAGCTTCATGCCCCCCCTCAAGCTTAAATCAGGCCAGAAATTTGCTAAAGTTGCAACCAGCCTGTTGACAATATGTTGCGATGAATGGGATTTATTTTGTCCTGACAAACAATCCTGTCTCCGTACAATACTCGCGATGGCCAAACCGCCTTTGATTATTGTTTCGCCGAGCATTGAAAAACGGGGGGTCGAATTTCATGACCTTTCCGTCAGCCTGTCGGTCAAATACGAAAATGCCGTGCTCGAGGCCGGTGGCATTCCCGTCACCACGCCAACGACGACGGACCGGCAAACGCTCGCTGAAATCGTCCGCCGCGCGGACGGTGTGTTGCTGACCGGCGGTGACGACATCAATCCCGACCTGTACGACAAAAACCTTCCGCGGGCCGTCCGCAAAACCGTCGGCCCGACGCCCGATGGCGGCGGGCGTGATTTGCGCGAACTGATTTTAATTGACGAAATTTTTCGCCAGCACAAACCGCTTCTGGCAATTTGCCGCGGGCATCAATTGTTGAACCTCGCGCTCGGCGGCCGGTTGATTGCGGACATTCGCCGCCAGATGCCCGGCGCGCTGAACCATCAGTGTATGGACAAAGCGGGTGAATTAGTGCATGAAGTGCCGTTGACAACCGGTTCATTACTGGCCAAGATAGTGCGGAAGCGGATTTTGGGTGTGAACAGTACGCATCATCAGGCCGTCTTGAAACCGGCGGAACCGTTGATGGCTGTGGCGCGAACGCGTGATGGAATAGTTGAAGCGATGGAATTGAAACCGGACATGGCGCGGGCAATGCCGTTTTTGTTGAGTGTGCAATTTCATCCCGAACGGTTGAGTGAACGATATGCTGAACACCGGGCGATTTTTCACCGGTTTGTCGAAGCATGCAGGCGGAAACGATAAACATGAAAGCCAAAATTCTCATCGTGGACGACGAGGCGGATTTGAGGAATTTACTCACCTCGGTGCTCGAAGATCTGTATGAAGTCGCCCAGGCCAACAACGGCGCGGCGCTGCAGAAGGCCTTTGCCCAGCCACCGCCCGACGTGGTGCTGCTCGACGTGAAATTGCCGGATGCCGACGGCCTGGAATTGCTGCCGCAAATCAAAAAGCGCTGGCCCGACACCGAGGTCATCGTGCTCACCGGACACGGCACCATCAGCATGGCCGTCGAAGCCGGACGCGGTGGCGCTTACAACTTTCTCTCCAAGCCGTTTGAAAACGAAAAACTGATGGCCGATGTCAAGTGCGCCGTCGAACGCAAGGAGCAAAATCAGGAAAACAACACACTCCGGCGCGCATTGGAAACGATGAGCGGCACGGCGTCGCCGATTTTCCGCAGCGCCGCCATGCAGGAAGTCGTGCGCACCATTGAACGCATCGCCCCCAGCGACGTCACCGTGCTCATCACCGGCGAGAGCGGCACCGGCAAGGAAGTCATCTCCGACCTTCTCCACGCGCTCAGTCCGCGCAGCAAAAACAAAATCATCAAAATCAATTGCGCCGCCCTGCCCCGCGAACTGATCGAAAGTGAATTGTTCGGTTCGGTCAAAGGCGCTTTCACCGGCGCACACACCGACCGCGAAGGGCTTTTCCGCCAGTCGGAAGGCGGCACGCTGCTGCTCGATGAAATCTCCGAAATGCCCATCGACACGCAAAGCAAGCTGCTGCGCGTCCTGCAGGACCAGGAAGTCCGTCCCGTCGGCGGCAAAACCAGCTACAAGACCAACTGCCGCGTCATCGCCTCCACCAACCGCAAACCGGAAGACGCCCTCAAGGACGGCAAATTGCGCGAGGACCTCTATTACCGCATCAGCGCCATTTCGGTCCACCTGCCGCCGCTGCGCGAACGCCGCGAAGACATCATGCCGCTGGCGAACTCATTTTTGAAACGGTTCGCCGCGCAGGCCAATCACGTCATTAACGGCTTCACGCCGGCAGCGGTTGAGCGGATCACCGCATTTGACTGGCCGGGCAATGTTCGCCAATTGCAAAACGAAGTCCAGCGCGCCGTCCTTTTGAACGAAGGCACCGAGGTGGACGTGGCAGATCTATCCATCACCAACGCCAAAGTCGGCTCGACCGACGGCACCGACACGAGTTTCACCCTGCTCGAAGGCGTGGAACGCAACGCCATCATCCAGACCCTCAAGGAAACCGGCGGGAACAAGCTCGAAACCGCCAAACGCCTCGGCATCGGCCGCCAGACCCTCTACAACAAGATCAAGGCCTACGGGATTGAAGTGTAACGCGTTTGCAGCCTTTGTTGGCGCGAGTGCAGTGTTGATTTCAGAGCCAAGTCCGTGATGGACAAGGCTTTTACGTGGAAAATGAGGCTAATCATGAAAATGGATAGACTGCAAAACAGGCCGTCCATTATCTGTTAGACCACATTCGCACTATGAGCATTATTCGATTCGCATCTTGTGTTTTGCTGACGGCGTTCGTCTGGACTGTTGGATGCACTACATCGAAGCCCACGCCTGACCCATTAGCGGGATTTCATTTTTCCAGCCTAAATAATCTCGATTCCAATAAAGCCATTACGGACGACTATCATGACTATCTTCAAAAGCTTCCCCCTGAAGAACGAAAATATGCTGGCCCAACACATTTCTTTGAAGACGGGACGGGGCAGCACGCTATTGACCTTACGATAGGCATAAACGGGACAGTTTGGGAGCATGTTTTGATTTACAACAAAGACGACAAGCGGATTAGGACGGTAAAATATTCGAGCGGAGGATATCGCTCTTGAAGTATGACCATGTGGTTCAATATGAGGATAGACTGCAAATTTTCTTCAGGTTAAAAATTTTCCAGTTCTTCCCGCAGTAATTTCGTCAGCGGTTGAATGGTTTTCGCGCTGAATTCAAACCGGCAGGCCTTTGCAGGGAGGGCGTTTTCAGTGGAGTTGGGTTTCACGCTCGCCCTCGCCCCAGCCCTCTCCCCCTGGAGAGGGAGAATGGTTTGCCGGCTCTTTCGAAAACCTACGACGGGATTGGCTGATTGGTCGTCCGCAAAACAAGAATTGCGCGATCGCTGTTCCTTCTCCCCGGGGGAGAAGGTCAGGTTGAGGGCGGGCGTCATTTTGCCCCGCTGAAATTTTCCCAGCCACCTACAGCTTCGCCAGTTCGCTCCTCGTCAGTTGAATCAGCGGCCTGATGGCTGCGGCATCAAATTCAAACTTGCAGCCGGCGGCCGCAAACAGTTCCGGCAACGGCCGCGAGCCGCCGGGCGCTTTGTTTCCCTCTCCCCGCCAAACGGGGAGAGGGTCAGGGCGAGGGGTTCGTTTTCCTTCCAAAGTAAATTTCGCTCAAATCCGGCGGAATAAATTTCTGTTCCCCGGTGTTTTTTATTGTCCGAACGCAGCCGGTTCGCCGTTGCAGCGCGTTCCAGATGGCAGGAAAAAATTCAAGCTCCTCACCCCGCCCCTCTCCTCGTTTGGCGAGGAGAGGGTGACGAGCCGCCAGCGATTTGCCCGCTTAGAGTTTCTTCAATTCTTCCTGCGCCAGTTGAATCAGTGGCCCGATGGCTGCGGCATCAAATTCAAACTTGCAACCGGCGGCGGAAAATAATTCCGGCAATGGCCGGGAACCGCCCAGCGCCAGCGATTTTTTGTAATCGTTCAACGCCTTTACCTTGTCCCGCTTGGAATTCGCCCAGACTTGCAGCGCGCCGAGCTGCGCGATGCCGTATTCGATGTAGTAAAACGGGTGGGTGAAAATGTGAAGCTGCCGGTGCCAGAGATTGGCCCGCGCCGCTTCGTACCCGCTCCAATCCACGTCCCCGCCAAAACGATCCATCAATTCCAGCCACGCGGCGGCGCGCTCGGCGCGGCTGTGGCCGGGATGCGTATAAATCCAGTGTTGAAAAGCATCCACCGTGGCAATCCACGGGAAAATTCCGATAATGCCTTCCAAATGAACCCGCCGCGCGCGGTTGGCGGCGGCGGCGGAATAAAATTCCTCGATGAATTCGTTGCCGAGCAGTTCCATGCTCATCGAGGCAACCTCGCAGAATTCGATGGGCGGGTTGTTGCGATAGGCATGCAAATCCTCGTCGCGCGCGGCCAGCGCATGAAAGGCATGGCCCGCCTCGTGCAGAATCGTCTCCACGTCGCGCTGCTGGCCGACGGCATTCATAAAAATGAACGGCACGCGCGCCTCGGCCAGGGTCTGTTGGTAGCCGCCCGGCGCCTTGCCCTTGCGATTGTCGAGGTCGAGCAGGCGCAGGTCCTGCATCTGCCGGAAACCGCCCGCAAGTTCGCCATCCAGCCGGTCGAATATTTTCTGCGTGCGCGAAACCATTTCGCCCACCTGCCCGAACGGTTTCAACGCCGGACGATTCTGCGGGTCCACCGCCAAGTCCCACGGGCGCAGATGGCCCGGGTGCAATTTGTCGAGGCCCAGCTGCCGGCGGCGGGCGGCGTGGAGTTCGCGCACGGCGGGCATGACTTCCCGGGCGACCGCGTCGTGAAAACGCGTGCAATCTTCGGGCGTGTAATCGAACCGGCCGAGCCGGCGGAAGGCGTAATCGCGGTAATTTTTAAAACCGGCATTCCGGGCGGTTCGCTCGCGGAGATCGATGAGCCGGTCGAGAATCTCGTCGAAATTGTCCACCTCCTGCAAGCGCCGTCTGGCCACCAGTTCCCAGGCTTCCTGGCGCAGCGCGCGGTCCGGCTCTTCCAGATAGCGGCCCATCTGGACGAGCGTCTTTTCCTCGCCGCGAAAGTTCACCGTGAGCGAGCCGGCCAATTTCTGGTATTGCTGGCAGAGCTTGGCGTCCCCGGTTTCGAGCGCCACGTTTTCCGGCCGGAACAGCTCGACGTGATTTTTCACGTCGCGGTCAAAGACAAAATATCTGTTTTCGGAGGGGCGATCTCTGCGAGTCCCATTATTATTTTCAGTTTGGGGCTCGTGTAACTCGCCCCTCCGGTGAATGTAAATTTTTTCAAGCGCGAACTGGCGCGGCTTGAGTTGCGGCTCGACGTTTTCGACAAAATGCAGGTAGGCCTTTTCCGCCCCGGCATTGTCCGTGTGGCAGGTCATGGCGATGTAACGGCGCGACGATTCCTCGTCCAGCGCGGCGGAGAGTTCGCTCCAGTCGAGCAGCCAGCGTTCGAGATCGGCGGCGGTTTTGCACTGTGCGGCGCGGGTTTCCAGCCGGTCGAACAGCGGCGCGATTTGCGGCCAGTCGCCGAGGTCAATGGCTGGCGGAACAAAGGTGCGCGGCTGGTACGCGGGCAGTTTTGCAAACGGCAATAAATTCATGCGGCCAGAGGATAAACAAAGTCGCCGCGAGGGAAATGAATTTTGCGCCTTAAAACCTGGTTCTGACACCGCACGCGCGCACGACGCACCAGCCGCGCAGGGATTCAAAAATCGCAAACAGTCCCGCCGCCACAAAAATCAGCCCCCACAACGAATAGTCGCCGGCAATGACAATCCCGGCAACGAGACACAGCGTGCCGATGACCCCGCGCGCCATGCGGCCGCGGAAATCAAGGTTGGGCTTAAAGAACCGGCTCACGGTGAAAAGTTAGCACGAGGCGTGCCCAAAGCCAAGAGTTGCCTGCACCGGACGACGAAGGCACATTGCTGAACAAATGCCGGACGTTCTTAATCATCTCGGTCCTTTGGACGAGCATTATCTCTTGGCATCGTGCCTTTGGGGCGCGGTTGCCAGCGGTTATCTGATTTACGGCTGGCGCCAGCGGGCCACGATACCGTTTCTCGGCGGGGTGGTGATGACGGCCGCGTCCTTTTTCATCACCAGCGCGCTGCTGATGTCGCTGGCATGCATCGCGCTGATGTTCGCGGTTTACTGGCTGTTGAAACAGGGGTATTGATTCGTCCATTCAAATGAAAATCACTGAAGTTCACCGCCTCGGCCTCGTTCTCGCGCTGCTGATGCTGGATGCCTGCACCGTCAGGCACCATCCAGCCGCGACGCGGAGTTTCCAACCGGTCGCGCCGGAACTGCAAACCAGCCGCCTGACGCTGCAAATTCCCGCGGCGGATGCCCGCTTCCGTTACGAAGGCCGGTTTGATTTTTCCGATTCGAATGCGCCGGTGATCATCTGGCAGGCCAGCCGAATCAGCCTCGACTTCGAGGGCAACACACTCGGTTTGCTTTTTGACGACGCCAGGGGCCAGTGTTTTTTCAACGCGGCGGTGGACGGCTCGAACACGGTCGTCGAAGTCCGGGAAGGAAAACCGGCCCAACCCGCCACGCTCGCCGGTTTTGGTCCCGGTCGTCATCACCTGGTGCTGTTCAAGAGCAGTGAAGCGGATGCCGGCACGGTCCATTTTCGCGGTGTTGAGCTGGCAGCCGGTGGGAAAGCCTGGGCGCCGCCGCCGCCGGCTTGCCAGCTGAGGATGGAATTTTTCGGCGATTCAATTACCGTCGGCGCTTGCAATGAAGACGGCGATACCGACCAATGGGACAATCGCCGCACGCACAACGCCGCGCTCAGTTACGCCGCCCTGACGGCCAGCGCGTTCTCGGCTGATTACCGCAACATTGCCGTCAGCGGCATGGGCATCGCCACCGGCTGGGTTGACAAAAAGGCCGGCGCGGTCTGGGACAAAATCTATCCCGACCCCGCATCGCCGCGCGCCGACCTGACGCAATGGGTGCCGCAAGTCGTCTTTGTGAACTTTGGTGAAAACGACGATTCCTATCCCAGAGCCCACGGGCAACCGTTTCCCGCAAGTTACACTGACGGCTACATCGCGCTCATCCGCGCCATCCGCGCGGCGTATCCGGCCGCTCACATCGTGCTCCTGCGCGGCGGCATGTTTGGCGGCGCGCAAAGCGAACCACTGCGCGAGGCCTGGGAATCCGCTGTGATGCAACTCGAAGCCACCGACCGGGCCATCAGCCACTTCGTGTTTGCGCACTGGACCCGGAACCATCCGCGCGTGGCCGACGATCGCGCCATGGCCGATGAGCTGATTGTCTGGTTAAAGCAGCGGGATTTCATGCAAGCCAGCCGTTAGTCAACGGCCGGCCTTTCGCAGCGTTTGCAAACGCCAGAAACCCAAGTTGCCGCTTGTGTTCGCCAGCCGCCCTTCGCCAAGATTCGCGCCAATCAATCAATTGCCAGTTATGAATCACAATACCCCATTCCGTCGCGCGAAGGATGGCGAGGAAACAGAGCAGTTGGCGAAAGGAAAACCCGGAAGCCAGCCCGGAAAGCTTTCGGGGCTAGTCACCCGGTTTCCGGGTTTTGAATTGGAGCGCCGATTTCCAAATCGGCAGGTTTAAAAGTGTGGCGGATTGGCGCCGCATCGGAGTTCGGCGCTCCGTTGGCAACATAGCTGTGCAAACGATTTTTGCGGGTGCCGTAACAATTTCCGTCCATGGCCGGCAAAAAATTTTGTTTATAAAAAGACGGGGCAGTAGCAAAACGGTAACAATGATTTCTTACTGTGAACGCCGATGAATAGAGTATTGGCAAGTTGTTATCTGAAAGCAGTCAATCTATGAAAAAAATACGAACGATCACACTGGGCCTGCTGTTCGCAGCATTGGCAATAACGTGCAACCCGGCCCATGGGGCTGGCACCAGCGAATTGCTGCAACAAGGTCTCTACGCCGAAGAGGTCGAGGGCAACCTTGATTCGGCAATCAAGACCTATGATCAGGTCATCAAAAACGGTTCCGCGCCGCCCAACCAGGTCGCCCAGGCCCTGTATCGGGAGGGCATGTGCTACCTGAAGCTCAAAGACGAGGCATCCGCCCGGACGGTCCTGGAAAAACTGGTGGCGGGTTACCCAGCTCAGACCGAGATGGTGGAAAAGGCCCGGCCGATTCTGGATGAATTGACCGATTTTGATCCGGCCAAGCTGATGCCGCCCGGGACATTGGTGTATGCGGAGTTCGGCAGCCCTGGCCGGCAGATTGAAACCATCCTCACCATGCTCAAGGGCACACCTTACGAAAATCCGCTGGCCACCATCGGCGGCCAGCCGGCGGCTAACTCCAATCAAAAATCGCCCGGTGACATCGTGGCCGCTCTCCTGAATCCGAGCATGATGGCCGAATTCAAGAAAATCCGCAGCTACGCCATCGGCATCACCGGCGTCAGCCAGAACAACCCGCCGATAGTTGGCGTCCTGTATCCCGGCAAGAGCGACGCGTTGCGGGGGCTTATCCTGGCCGGTCTGGGCATGGTGGGAACTCCGGGCCAGCCCATCGAAGGCATGCAAACCGTGAACATCAAATCCGCCGGGGCGGTGGCTTACGATGACAAGGTTATCATCTACGCGCAGCCGGCCAGCCAGCTCCCGTGGTGTGTGAAACAATACAAAGGATTGACTTCCGAACCGACCCTCGTTTCCAGCAACCCGTCGTTCGCAAAACTCAGCAAGAGTCAAAGACAAAAGAACGCCCTGACGGTTTGGGCCAAAGTAGATGAAGCCTACGCGCAACTGCTGAAAATGTTTCCCGCCGGCCAGATTCCTTCGGGAATTCTTTCGGCCAACGCCATCGCTGATTTTACCAACATGGATGAGGTGGTTCTCACGAAGTCCGTTGAAACCAATGGCTTCAGCAGCCGGATGGAAATCCACTTCAAAGACGGGCATCATTGCCTTGCGTATGACATGATTCGCACTCCCAACCTCAGCAAGGCCGCGCTGGAAGCGGTGCCGGCCGAGGCCATTGCCGTGGCCAGCTTCGCCTTGAATCACACGGATCCCGCCCAGGCCGACAAGGTCCGGGGCCAGATTCAAAACGTCACCGGCCTGGACGTGGGACGGGAGATTTTCGCCAACCTCGAGCAGGTCACCATTTTCGCCCTGCCCGCCGAAGGTAACTCCGCCGATGTCAAATCGCCCGGGGTGATCCCCGGCCGCCTGGGTCTGGCCATCACAAGTCGCAACCCGGAGCAGACCCGGCAGGTTCTCGGCACGTTGCTGGGAATTGCCGGAGCGTCGTCGTCCGGCGGCCAGCCGAACGCCAAACCCGGCCAATACAAGATCGGCACGAGCGGCAAGCAGGATCTCATTTGCTATCTGGAGCAGGTCAATGGGATCACCCTCCTGTCGCTGAACCGCGAGGTCATGAATGCTTCCGTCGCCGCACTCAAAGCCCACAAATCCATCTGCGCTTCAGGGCCGTTGAATGGCGCTGTCAACCGGCTCGCTCCGACCGCCAGCAAGCTGCTCCTGGTGAATGCCGGCGGCGCCATGCGGTTGCTTCGTCCGCAGATGAAATTTGGAACCCTGAACGACGAACAGACCGCGCAGGTAAACGCCAGCTATGAGCAGCTCGCCCGTGCCGCGGACCTCACGACCGTCGAGCTTCGCACGGATGAGGAGCCAAACAATTTCACCCTGAATTCGGCTGTAACCGGAATCCCGCCCCTCAATCAGGTTCTCGGTCCGGCCACGCAAATCGCGCAGATCACCAAACAAGCCAAGACCGAAGCCACGGTCAAACATCTGCGGCAGGAAAGCCCCGCCACCATCATCCCAACGGCCAGCGCACCGGTCATTGACGGCAAGGTGGACGACCTCTGGAACGCCGCCAAGTCTTACAAGATTGCCAACGTCCTGTACGATCCGCCGGCGTCACCCACCGACCTTTCGGCCAACTACCGGACCATGTGGGACGAAAACAACCTTTACCTGCTTGTGGATGTTACCGATGACGTCCTCAAGCACGATACCAGTTTGGAAGACTGGTATGATTCGGACAGCGTGGAGGTTTATATTGATGCCACGGACAGCAAATCCACCGAATACGGCGAGTCGGATTTTCAGTACGGGTTCATTTGGGACAAAACCTCGCCGCAAATGCTGGAAGGCAAGCACAGTCGCACCAATGGAGTTCAGTACGCGCTGGTAACGACCGACACCGGCTATCGTTTGGAGATCAAGTTCCCGTGGTCAACCCTTGGCACGAAGCCTTCCGTCGGCACCAAGATCGGTTTGGACGTCATGGTCAACGACAACGACGCCGACGGCAAACGCAAGACCAAGATTGCGTGGCACGCCAGGGAGGACAACGCCTGGGAAAATCCACGGGCCTTTGGCAATGCGGAGCTGGCCGGCCTCATTGGCTGGTGGAAGTTTGATGAAACCCAGGGCAAGACCGCCAAGGACAGCAGCGGGAACAACCACAACGGCACGCTGGTGGGCAACGCCAAATGGGCCCACGGCAAGACCGGCGGCGCCGTGGCGCTGGATGGTACCGGCAGCTTTGTGCAGATTGCCGACAAGTCCGCTTTTGACATGGGCGACCAGGCCACCATTGGCTGCTGGGTGAACATTCACTCGGTACCCGCCGAGTGGATGGCCATCATCACCAAAGGCGACAGCGCCTGGAGATTGTCCACCATCGCGAAGGACAGAAAAATTCATTTCTCGGTCAACGACTGGAACCGCACCGCCGGGTTGAATGGCTCGGCGACGATCAATGCCGACGAATGGCATCACATTGCGGCGGTTTACAACGGCAGTGTCATGCAACTCTACATTGACGGCAAGCTGGATGGCACCCAGACGTGGACCGGCGGAATCGCCAAAAATAACTCCGATGTCCTCATCGGCGAAAACGTGGAACAACCCAACCGATGCTTCGATGGTCTGATTGACGATGTCCGAATCTACAATCATGCGCTTTCCGAGAGCGAGATTAAGGCTCTTGCCGCCGGCCCGTAGAGCAGCAAAGATTGAGGCGTCATGGCTGTTTTCACCACCCGACGAAGTCAGTTGCAGTGGCTGGCGTTGCTGGCAGTGGCGGTGGTGCTGCCCACGGTGAGTTTGCTCTGGTTCATGAGCCGGGTGATCGCCAACGAACGATTGGTCGTCCGGCAGAAGCTCACGGCGCTTTACCAGGACAAGCTCACCGACGCCAACGCCAAAACTGAATCCCTGTTCGCCGCCCGGCTCGCCAGCCTCGACAAAATCAAGCCGGCTGCGAATCCGTATGCGCTCTTCCGGCGGCTCGTCCTGGAGGAAAATTGCCAGGGCGTGGTGGTGTGGGACGTGGACGGTTCCGCAGTGTATCCGCAATCGGTTGATGTCGCGGGCAGCGACGCGCCAGCGGGCAGCCTGTTGGCGGAAGCGCGGCAGCAGGAGTTCGCCCGGAAGCAATACGCCGAGGCCGCGCAACTATACCACCAGCTTTCAACCGACAGCGACCCGCGCGTGGCCGTGGCGGCCATCGTCGGACAGAGTCGATGTTTGTCCCGGCTCGGGCGGCTGGAGGAGGCGATTGACGAATGCCAGAAGGCCGCCTTTGCCGTGCCGCCGGATCGTGAAGACGCCGCCTGGCGCCTCGCCGTCGAGAACGCCCGGCTGTTGCTCCTGTCCCTGCTCAAACAATCCGGCCCATCGCCGTCGCATTCGGGAATCCTCCACCGGACGATCAACGCCCTGGGCAATGATCTCTACCATCCCGCCGGCGACCGCGCCCTGCTGCCGGCAGACCAAAACCTTTTCATCGCGAAAAAGGTTTTGGAAACATTGCGAAATTCCAATGCCGCCGAGGACGCAAAAACCCGGGACCAACTCGAAAAGCTCGCCGACGCCGAGGAACTTTCCATTGCCGCGGCGGAAAAGCTTCGACCGTTGACGGGCCAGTTCGACGGATTTGTTGCAACCGATCTCGATCCAAAGCCGGTCTATGGCCTTCGCCACCGGAGCCCGTCGTCAACCCTGCTGGTTCTGCTGTCCGGGACGGGAATCACCCCAGCCCTTGCCGGCTACCACGACGCGTTCGCCGGCTCCGAGTCGGCTTATCGCATACTGGATGCCGCCGGCAATTTTGTGGCCGGCACTCCCCAGCCGGAAGGCAAATCCTTTACCACCGCAGACCTGCCTGCCGCCTTCCCCGGTTGGAAGGTGGAATTGTATTTTACCGGCGGCGATGTTTTCGAGAAGGCAGCCAATAGGCAAATCGCCGTGTATGTCTGGACCGGCATCCTGGTGATCGTGCTCATCCTGATAGCGGGCGGCTTCACAACGCAGGCGATTGGCAAACAAATCCGGCTGAACCGGATGAAAAACGACTTCATCGCCACCGTTTCGCATGAGCTCAAAACGCCGCTGGCCTCGATGCGCCTCCTGGTGGACACCCTGCTCGAAGGCAATGTCCGGGACGAGGCGCAGGCCAATGAATACCTGCGTTTGACGGTGAAGGAAAATGAGCGCCTCAGCCGGATGATTGAAAATTTCCTGACCTTCTCTCGGATGGAACGAAACAAAATGGCGTTCACCATCGTTGACGCCAAACCCGCGGCGATCGCCAGCGATGCCATCGAGTCGGTCAAGACAAAATTCGCCGCGCACAACTGTCATCTGACCGTTGACTTCGCGGATGACCTGCCGGAAATACAGGCCGACCACGACGCGATTGTCACCGTCCTGGTCAACCTTCTGGACAACGCCTGCAAATACACCACCGACGACAAGCAGGTATCGCTTCGAATTTTCCCCGACGATGGGTTTGTCTGCTTTGTGGTTTCGGACAATGGCATTGGCCTGGCCCGAAGGCATCTGCGGAGGATTTTTGACCGCTTCTACCAGGTGGACAGTTCACTGTCGCGAAAAGCCGAGGGTTGCGGACTGGGCTTGAGCATCGTCAAATTCATCGTCGATGCCCACAAGGGAAAAATCACCGTCGAAAGCAAACCGGGCAAGGGAAGCGCCTTCACCGTCCGGCTGCCCATCGGCCGGAAAAATGGCGATTGAAAGGATTTGAATCATGGAAACCGTGCTCATCATAGAAGACGACCCGACGATGTTGATCGGGTTGAAGGACAACTTCGAGTTCAAGGGTTACAAGGTGCTCACCGCCACCGATGGCGAGAAAGGGCTCAAGGCCGCGCTGAATTCCAAGCCCGACCTGATCCTCCTCGACATCATGCTGCCCAAGATCAACGGCTACGAGATCTGCCGGCTGATTCGTGAGGAAAAACTCGCCACACCGATCATCATGCTGACCGCCAAAGGCGAGGAATCGGACATCGTGCTCGGCCTCAACCTCGGCGCCGACGATTACGTCACCAAACCGTTCAGCATCAAAGAGCTGCTCGCCCGCGCCGCCGCGTTTCTGCGCCGCGCAAAGAAAGAAGCCCAAGACGTGTACGAATTCGGTTGCTTCCAGCTGGACATTCCCGCCCGGCGGCTGACCCGCAAGGGCCGGGAGATTGAGTTGTCGCCCAAGGAATTCAACCTGCTCGAATACTTCGTCAAAAAGCCGGGCCGGGCACTGACCCGCGACGAAATTCTCAATGCCGTCTGGGGCTACGATTGTGTGGTGACCAGCCGCAGCATAGACCGGTTTGTCACCACGCTGCGGAACAAGATCGAGCCGGACCCGGCCCGGCCCATTTTCATTCACACCATCCGGCAAATTGGCTACCGCTTCGAGCCGCCTGAACAAAAATGATCTGCGCAACATTGCGCGAGGGCCGGGAGGAAACGAAAACCCGGAAACCAGTTGCCCGGCTTCCGGGTTTTGAATCGTTTGGTAGGGACGCGCTGCCGCGCGTCCGGCGGACCGGCAGGTCCGCCCTACCCTGTTTACCGCCCCTTCGGCAGCGCGCTGGTGCCGGCATAGACCGCATTCTTGCCGAGCAACTGTTCGATGCGCAGGAGCTGATTGTATTTTGCCAGACGGTCGGTACGGCTGAGCGAACCGGTCTTGATCTGGCCGCAATTCGTCGCCACGGCGATGTCCGCAATGGTCGCATCCTCGGTCTCGCCGGAGCGATGCGAAATGACGGCGGTGTAGCCGTTGAACTGCGCGAGCTGGACAGCGTCAAACGTTTCGGTGAGCGAACCAATCTGGTTCACCTTGACGAGAATCGAGTTCGCCGTGCCGGTATCAATGCCTTTTTGCAGGAACTTCACGTTGGTCACGAATAAATCGTCGCCGACGAGCTGGACCTTGTCGCCGATTTTGTCGGTGAGCTTCTTCCACGTCGCCCAGTCGCTTTCGCCGCAGCCGTCTTCGATGCTCACAATGGGATACTTGTTGACGAGCTTGGCGTAAAAATTCACCAGGTCGTCGCCCGTCACGGTTTCGCCGGTGCTTTTCTTGAACGTGTATTTGCTGTTGCCGACGTAAAATTCCGACGCCGCCGGGTCGAGCGTGAGATAGATGTCTTTGCCCGGCTTGTAACCCGCGTCCTTGATGGCCTGAATAATGGTTTCCAGCGCGTCTTCCACGCTCTTGAGCTTGGGCGCAAAACCGCCTTCGTCGCCGACGGCGGTGCTGCAACCTTTTTTCTTCAACACGGCTTTGAGCGCGTGAAACGTTTCAACTATCGCGCGCAGACCTTCGCTGAACGTCGGCAGGCCCAGCGGCATGATCATGAATTCCTGAAAATCAATCGGCGCATCCGAATGCGCGCCGCCGTTGATGACATTGGCCATGGGGACGGGCAAAACCTTGGCATTCGGCCCGCCGAGGTAACGGAACAGCGGCTGGTTCAGACCGGCGGCGGCGGCCTTGGCGTTCGCGAGTGAAACGGCAAGGATGGCATTCGCGCCGAGCTTCGACTTCGTTTCCGTGCCGTCAAGCTTGAGCATGGTGGCGTCCACCGTCAGTTGATCGTATGGGTCGAGACCCATGAGTTTGGGCGCGATGACGTCGGTGACGTTTTTCACGGCCTTCAGCACGCCCTTGCCGCCGAAACGTTTTTTGTCGCCGTCGCGAAGTTCGATGGCTTCGTGTTCGCCGGTGCTGGCGCCGCTGGGCACCGCCGCGCGACCAAACGCTCCGCAGCACAACGTCACATCAACTTCCACCGTGGGGTTACCGCGCGAATCGAGAATCTCGCGCGCCTGGATATCAATAATTTTGCTCATAATTTATTTTTAAATCTTCAAACTTCAAAAATCCGAAGCAGACATCATAAAAGTTGCGCGCGGCGAGTCAAGAAAGCGTTGCGGCCGTGTTGCGTAGTTTTCAAAGCAGGAATCTTTTGTAGTTAGCAAAGCAGGAATGTTCACTGGTGGCGATTGGTGAAGAGGAGCACGGGCTTTTGATGGGGATCCGGGGCGGCGGCCAGCACGGAATGGTGGCCGGTGGTATGGAGGCAAAGGACCACCTTGGTTTGGGGTGGTTTTTCGATGCGCAGTCGTTGCGTGCCGATGGGCACGCGACCGTCGCTGCCGACCTGGATGGCCGTGCGCACGCTCCACACATAATCCCACCACGGGCAACGGGGTGCGGGGCGCAGCACGGAGCGTTTTTCTTGCCTGGCTTGGTTCCAGGCCCGTTGGGGGGTCTGGCGCAGTTCGCGATGCACTTCCCGGGCGTTGCGATGCGCCCGCAGGGCGTCGATATGTGGGTTGGCGGCTTCGATTTCGGTGATTTTTTCACTGGCAAAATAGGCGGGCAAGCGCCCCTGCCAGTATTGGTGAGCCCGTTCGATTTTGCCTTTGGCCTGAGGCGTGGGGGCATAGAGGAAACTGATGTCGTAAAACTTGAGCGCCCAGCCCAACTGGGTCAGGGCGTCCGGGTCGTGGGTGAAAAAGAGACTGTGGTAATCGACATAGATCTGCAAGGGGCGGCCGTGGGCCTGGAACGCGGTGGGCAGGAAGTCAAAGTAGGAGAGCAGGAGTTCCCGCTCGTAAAGCTTTGAGCCGGTGAAGAGGCGGCTGCAATCATCGAGCAGATTGAGCATGGGGAAGGCGATCCGGGAGTGAGGAAACCACCGGTGCGGCGAAGCGTCGAGTTGCCAGAGTTCGCCGATTTGAGCGCGTTGCCAGCGGCGGACGGCGGCCCGGATTTTTTGGGGCGGGACGGCATGGGCGAGCCGGTTTTCGAGCGCCCAGCGGCGGACCTGGGCGCGGTCGAGTTTAAAGGCGTGCAGGCGGAGCGCCTCGGAAGCCGCGAAGCTGTAAGGACACGGCGGCGAGCAGTCCAGGCGTTTCTTGAGCAGGTCCAAGACGGGCTGTGGCCAAGCCGTGGCATGATCGCCACCGGAAGTGCCGGGCGTCCAGAGCCGCTGTGACTTGCGGACGCGCGCGGTGTTGTAAGCGGTGGACAGCGCGTAAAGGCGGCTGGGCGAGAGGCCGAGTTGCTCGGCGGCTTGGCCGGCACTGAGCGTGTGTTGCCGGAAGGCGTCGAGGACGTGGCGGATAAATGAGGGCGCGTGACGATGGCTGAGTTGTTGATACTTTTCAAGACGCGCAGCATAACCGCCGGTCTTGGCCGCACCACCCCTCTTTTCGTCGGGCATCGCTTCGCTCGCCCTCCTCCAAGAGGGGTGGTGCGGCCAAGATGATTCCTGCTTTGCTAACTACACAACTCCTCCTGCTTTGCTCGCCCCGCGACAGAAAGCGTTGCGGCCGAGGGCAGTCAAAGGCTGTCGGTTGGCGGATGCATCTTAACACCCCCCTGAACGGGAACAGCCTCCTCTCCTCCTTGGGGGAGGCGGGGCGGAAAAATTATGCGTGTGTCAAGCTGTGCCACCGATCAGCCGGACCCGTGCTTTTCATTCGCACGCCGTCCGCGCGGCTGTTATTCTGTGTGTCAAACTAATGTTTTTTCACCACCACAGTGAACTCGGCGGCGCGAAAGAAAACCATTCGCCGTCCGCGCAGTTGAAGGCGGCCGCCGAGATTCTCGAAAAAGCGGCGGCGAACCGCGCGTTGCTCGCCGGGCTTCCGGAGCAGGAACGAATGCGTCTGCTCAAGGCGGCGGGCGAGATTTACTGTCCGGACGTGAGCGCGCGGCGGCGATTGGTTAAGGCCCGGGTGCGCCAGCGCAAGGCGGAGAAAATTCAGCGGGACCAGTCCAAACTCAATAAAACCGGGATTCGCAAGCTGCGCCGGGAGAAAATCTTCACCACGCCGAACCTGACTCCGCTCATCGAATTCCAGCAGCAGGAGGTGGAAGACGACCCGGATTTCCGTGAAGTCGTCGAGCCGCAGAATTGCTACATCTGCAAGCAGGACTACACGACCATTCACCATTTCTACGACCAGCTTTGCCCGGCGTGCGGGGAGTTGAATTTCCGCAAGCGCACCGAGTCGGCGGATTTGCGCGGGCGCGTGGCGCTCCTGACCGGCGGGCGCGTGAAGATTGGTTATCAGGCGGGCATCAAGCTGCTGCGCGCCGGGGCGCAACTCATCGTCAGCACCCGCTTCCCGCGCGACGCGGCGACCCGTTATGCGGCCGAGCCGGATTTTGCGGAGTGGGGGCAGCGGCTGGAGATTTTTGGACTCGATTTGCGCCACACGCCGAGCGTGGAGGCATTTTGCCGGCATCTGCTCGCGACGCAACCACGGCTGGATTTCATCATCAACAACGCATGCCAGACGGTGCGGCGTCCGCCGGATTTTTATCAGCACATGATGGAGCGCGAAAACGGGTCATTGCATGACCTGCCACCGGAGGCTCGTCGGCTGCTCGGCGCCTACGAAGGTTTGCGCGGCTATCATTTGCTGCCGGAAGGTGGTAGGGCTGACCTGCCGGTCAGCCTGGACGCGCGGCAGCGCGTCCCTGCCAACTCAATTGCGGCATCGCTCGCAGGGCTGACGCACGCGGCGGCGTTGTCGCAGGTGCCGCTGTTGCCGGACGAACTCGCCGCGCAGAAGGATTTGTTTCCCGAAGGCCGGCTGGACCAGGATCTCCAACAGGTTGACCTGCGCGAGCGCAATTCATGGCGGCTGCTCCTGGCCGAGGTGCCGGCGGTCGAGCTGCTCGAAGTGCAGCTCGTGAACGCCACCGCGCCGTTCATTTTGAATGCGCGGCTGAAGCCATTGATGCTCCGCACGCCGGAACGCGACAAGCACATCGTGAACGTGTCGGCGGTGGAGGGGCAATTTTACCGGAAGTTCAAGACGACGCGGCATCCGCATACGAACATGGCGAAGGCCGCGTTGAACATGATGACCCGCACATCGGCGACGGATTATCATGCGGCCGGCATCCACATGAACAGCGTGGACACGGGTTGGGTGACGGACGAGGACCCGGTGCCGGTTGCGGCGCGCAAGGTGAAGGAACACCGGTTTCATCCGCCGCTGGACATCGTGGACGGCGCGGCGCGCATCGTTGACCCGATTATTTCCGGCTTCAACACCGGCGAACATGTCTGGGGAAAATTTCTGAAGGACTACCGCGAGACGGATTGGTGAAACACCTTTTCGCTTAAGGCAGGAGAACTCCGCGGTAAAACCGCGCGGAATTTGTTGCTGTGCTATCTGTCCAGACGTAAGGCGTGCTGGTCAATTGCAGCGTAGCGTTCGTGCGCCAGTTGCTTGAACCAATTGTCAAAGCATCGACAGACTTGATTTGATAATTGCGTCCGACCAATCCTGAAAGGGCAACCTTGGGAGTCGGATTGTTCGTCATTCGAACACAAACCAAAATATCGGAAGTAAAAACAAAGCCATTATAGGAATTTGGAGATCCAATTTCGGTATCGACAGCACCGACAGTCACTAGGCGGGTGCCGTCCGTTGCCAGGCTGACGTCAGGGTCAGGAAAATCAAACGCAGAAGTCCAAAAATTTGGCAACGGCCTCGCGTATTGAATCCAGTTGGTTCCGTCAGTCGAAGTTGCGAGATAACTTCCCGAATATGATATTCCACACTGCGCCATGAATAAGCCGTTGCCATAAGTCACTACTCCAAGCATGTTCGTCAACCCGGTGGAGTTCAGGCTCCAGTTAATACCATCCACAGACACCAAGTTTGTTTTGTTATTTAGCGGCACGAAAAACAGGCCGTTGCCATAGCTGATTTTATTTCCGCCGGGAATGCTGCGCCGCGTCCATGTGGTGCCAATGTTAGGGGCAGTAGATGTGTATTCGTAACCATCATTATTTCCGACCGCGACAAACTTCAATGAACCGTAGGCCACGCTAGAAATCAGTCCTCCGGGCGCCGGGGAGGAAGTGCGGGGCGTCCAAGTGGCGCCATCGGTTGAAGTGATGATGCATCCGACACTATTTGTGCTGCCAACTTCAACATAGATGCCATTGCCATATGTCATATCACTTGGATATGCATAATACCCCATTCCAAAGTCTCCATATTGATCCGGTAGAATTGAAACCGTCCAGTTTGTGCCATTGGTGGAGACGGCTGTTTCAAAACCGCCAACTCCGACAAAACGTCCGTTGGGGTAAGCCAGAGTAAGTCCCCAGCCGTTGAGGTCGGAATAGCGCAACGTCCAATTCAATCCATCGCTCGATGTGTAGATTCCGCAGCCTTCGCCATACTCCCCGACGGCAACATAACAGCCATTGCCATAGACAACATGGTGTAATCCAAAAGTATTGGTGGAGATCTGATTCGTCGTCCAGTTGTCCAGCACATCGGCTCGTGCGCCAGTCAAGAAACCGATTTGAAAAATCCCGACCAACAGAAGAATAAAACGGTTTTGTTTCATGGCGAAAACCCACAGTGAACTTCCAATAAGGCAACCCTACTACCCCCCCCCTATATTTCAAGGTGGGAAAAACTGCTTCACGCAGTTAGCAGAATTGTTTACATCGGTCATCACATTGCCTTCATCCGAATTCATGCCGCGCTCACAATTCTCGCCGTCTGTTTCGCGCCGCCAAAGTTGAGCTGCGGCTGGGCACCCTTTTTTTGCCCAAGAGTCGTTCAGCCAGCGGCGATTGCGGCGTGATGACTCCATCAAATTCGAGGACGAGGACGAGGGGGGAGACAACGAATGGTGCTTCTTTGACAAAAAAGGTGATGGTGTCCGGGCGGCGTTAATTTAACCTGATTTCAGGGTCGTCGGTC
This sequence comes from uncultured Verrucomicrobiae bacterium, assembly GCA_963804345.1. Classification (GTDB taxonomy): domain Bacteria; phylum Verrucomicrobiota; class Verrucomicrobiia; order Limisphaerales; family UBA11358; genus UBA11358. Next base: position 288,823 of record CAWDPX010000012.1, read on the forward strand.
GCCGGGGAAGCGCTTATGAACCGACCGACGTGACGGCCATTTTCGATGTCGCAGTGATTTTATATTAACACATTTTTCTCAATTATGAGCACAAGACCCAAACTGACAGTGGATGCCAACGAAGGCGTCGCCCACGTGGCGTATCGCCTCAATGAAGTGATGGCCATTTATCCCATCACGCCCTCCTCGCCGATGGCCGAATTTTGCGACCAATGGGCGTCCGAGAACCGCAAGAACCTCTGGGGCACCATCCCCTCCATCGTGGAGCTGCAGAGCGAAGGCGGCGCGGTGGGCAGCGTGCATGGCGCGCTGCAGACCGGCTCGCTGGCCACCACGTTCACCGCGTCGCAGGGCCTGCTGCTGATGGTGCCCAACATGTTCAAGATCGCCGGTGAACTCCTGCCCGCTGTCTTCCACGTCACCGCCCGCGCAGTGGCCACCCATGCGCTTTCCATTTTCGGCGACCACAGCGACATCCTCGCCTGCCGCACGACCGGCTGGGGCATGCTCGGCTCGGCCAGCGTGCAGGAAGCCTCGGATTTCGCGCTGATTTCACAGGCGGCCACGTTGCGCTCCCGCATTCCCTTTGTGCATTTCTTCGACGGCTTCCGCACCTCGCACGAGGTCCAGAAAATCGAGGCGCTGACCGACGCCGACCTGCGCGCGTTGATTGACGACAAGCTGATTGCTGAACATCGCGCCCGGGCAATGTCGCCGGACCGGCCGGTGCTGCGCGGCACGGCGCAGAATCCCGACGCCTTCTTCCAGGGCCGCGAGGCATGCAATCCGTATTATGCCGCCTGCCCGCAAATCGTGCAGGAGGTCATGGACCAGTTCGCCAAGGTCGTGGGCCGCGCCTACAAATTGTTCGATTACGTCGGCGCGCCCGATGCCGACCGCGTCATCGTGTTGATGGGTTCCGGCTGCGAGGCGGCGCATGAAGCCGTGGATTATCTCGTCAAGAAGGGCGAAAAAATCGGCGTCTTGAAGGTGCGGCTGTACCGGCCTTTTGACCTGAGCCGGTTCGTCGAGGCTTTGCCGGCCAGCGTAAAATCCATCGCCGTGCTGGACCGCACCAAGGAGCCGGGCGGAGCGGGCGAGCCGCTGTATCAGGATGTCATCACCGCGCTGGCGGAAGTGATGGCGGCCGGTCCCGGCAAATTGAAGACGATGCCTAAGGTTATTTGCGGTCGTTACGGTTTGTCGTCCAAGGAATTCACGCCGGCAATGGTCAAGGCGGTGTTTGACAACCTCAGCGCGAAGCAGCCGAAAAACCATTTCACCGTCGGCATCACCGACGACGTTTCCCACACCAGCCTGCCGGTGGACCACGAGTTTTCAACCGAGCCCGACAATGTGATCCGGGCCATGTTCTACGGCCTGGGCGCCGACGGCACGGTGGGCGCGAACAAGAATTCCATCAAGATCATCGGCGAAGGCACGGACAATTACGCTCAGGGTTATTTCGTCTATGATTCCAAGAAATCCGGCAGTATGACCGTGTCGCACCTGCGGTTCGGGCCGGAACCGATCCGCTCGACCTATCTCATCAGCCGCGCCAATTTCGTGGCCTGCCATCTGCCGACGTTCCTGGAGCGCTACGACATGGTCAAACCGCTGACCACCGGCGGCACGTTCCTGCTCAACACGCCCTACTCGAAGGACGAGGCCTGGTCCAAGCTGCCGACGCCGGTGCAGGAAACGCTCATCGCCCGGAAGGCGAAATTTTACGTGATTGACGCGACCAAGGTCGCCCACGACAGCGGCATGGGCGGGCGCATCAACACCATCATGCAGGTCTGTTTCTTCGCGTTGTCCGGCGTGCTGCAGCGCGACAAGGCCATCGATTCCATCAAGTATTCCATCAAGAAAACCTACGGCAAAAAAGGCGAGGAAGTCGTGGCCATGAACCTCAAGGCCGTGGACAACACGCTGGAACATCTGCACGAGGTGCCGGTGCCGAACCGGGCGAACGGCGCGGGTCCTCTGTTGCCGCCGCTGGTGGCCGGCGCGCCTAAATTTGTGAATGACGTGCTGGGTAAAATCACCGCCGGCGAGGGCGACGACCTGCCTGTAAGCGCGTTCCCGGTGGACGGGACGTTCCCGACCGCCACTGCGCAATACGAGAAGCGCAACCTGGCGCTGGACATCCCGGTTTGGGACGAGAAGGTCTGCATCCAATGCCTCAAGTGCGTGGCCATCTGCCCGCACGCGACCATTCGGGCGAAAGTTTATGAACCGGCGGCGCTTCAGGGCGCGCCGGGAACGTTCAAGAACGTGGACTCCCGGGTCCCCGACTTCAAAGGATTGAAATTCACGCTGCAAATTGCCGCCGAGGATTGCACCGGTTGCGCGCTTTGCGTGGATGTTTGCCCGGCGAAAAACAAGACCGAAGCCAAGCTCAAGGCCATCAACATGCGTCCCCAGGCGCCGTTGCGGGTGCAGGAGCGGGCGAACTGGAATTTCTTCCTCACCCTGCCCGAATTCGACCGGCGCAAGCTCAAGGTCACCCAGCTCCGCCAGCAACAGTTTATGCGCCCGCTGTTCGAATTCAGCGGCGCGTGCGCAGGTTGCGGCGAAACGGCGTACATCAAGATGGTGTCCCAACTCTTTGGTGATCGTGCTGTCATCGCCAATGCCACCGGCTGTTCCTCGATTTACGGCGGCAACCTGCCGACCACGCCTTATTGCGTGGACAAGGTTGGCCGCGGGCCGACGTGGTGCAATTCGCTGTTCGAGGACAACGCGGAATTCGGTCTCGGTTTCCGCGTCTCGATTGACAAGCAAAAGGAATTCGCGGTGGAACTGGTGAAGAAGCTCGCGCCGCAACTGGGCGACGATCTCGTGACCGGCATCGTCAACGCCGTTCAGACCGACGAAGCCGGCATCTACGAACAACGCGAACGCGTGGCCGCCTTGAAGCAAAAGCTCACCAAGCTGGACGCCCCCGAGGCGAAGTTGCTGCTGCCCATCGCCGACACGCTCGTCAAACGCAGCGTCTGGATTTTCGGCGGCGACGGCTGGGCCTACGACATCGGCTACGGCGGCTTGGACCACGTGCTGGCCAGCGGACGCGACGTAAACGTGCTCGTCATGGACACGGAAGTTTATTCCAACACCGGCGGCCAGATGTCCAAGAGCACGCCGCGTGGCGCGGTGGCCAAGTTTGCCGCCGGCGGCAAACCGGCGGGCAAGAAAGACCTCGGCCTGATTGCGATGAGCTACGGCAACATCTACGTGGCCAGCGTCGCGATGGGCGCGAAGGACGAGCAGACGTTGCGCGCCTTCGTGGAGGCGGAATCCTATCCCGGCCCCTCGCTCATCATCGCCTACAGCCATTGCATCGCGCACGGCATCGCGGTGGACATGGGCGTGGGCGCCCGCCAGCAGAAGCTCGCGGTGGAATCCGGCCAGTGGCTGTTGTATCGCTACGACCCACGCCGGACCGAACTCGGCGAAAATCCGTTGCAACTGGATTCAACGGCGGCCAAGTCCAAGGTGCAGGATTATATGCTCTCGGAGAACCGGTTCAAGATGCTCACCAAGAGCAAACCCGAGGACGCGAAAAAATTCTTTGCCCAGGCCCAGGTGGATGCCGACCGCCGCTGGAAATTTTACCAGTTCATGTCCGGGCGCAATCTCAAGGCCGAGGGTGCTCCGGCGGTGCCGGCCCAACCGTCCGCCACGGTGGATCAACAACCTTAACAATAAAAAATGAAAACGTGATGCGTGAAACGTGAAACGCCTTCGTCGGTCGGAGGCGGTTACGTTTTATGTTTCACGCATCACGCCAAAACTTATGGACCTGACCACAACTTATCTCGGTTTGAAACTGCGCACCCCCCTGGTGCCGTCGGCCTCGCCGCTCTCGGAAGATATTGACGGCATCAAACGCATGGAAGACGCCGGCGCGTCGGCGGTGGTGCTGTATTCCCTGTTCGAGGAACAACTGCGCCAGGAGCGCCTGGAACTGAACCGCAACATGGAGCAGGGGACGTTCAGCTCCCCGGAGGCGCTGACTTATTTTCCGGAGCCGGAGGAATATCGCCTGGGGCCGGAGGAATATCTCAAACACATTGCCGAGGCGAAGAAAGCCGTGCGCATCCCGATCATCGCCAGCATCAACGCCAGCATCAACAACGGGACATCGGTCGGCGCGTGGACGCAATTTGCCCGGCTGGTGGAACAGGCCCAGGCGGATGCGCTGGAGCTGAACATCTATTACATCCCCACCAACCTGAACCTGTCCGCGGCGGAGATTGAGCAAACGTACCTGAACGTTCTCAAGGCGGTGAAAGCCGAGGTCAAGATTCCGGTGGCGGTGAAACTCAGCCCGTTCTTCACCAACTTCGCCAACATGGCCAAGCGGATGAACGACGCCGGCGCCGACGGGTTGGTGCTGTTCAACCGGTTTTACCAGCCGGACATTGACCTCGAAACACTGGAGGTCAAACCCAACATTTTGTTGAGCACGCCCATGGCCATGCGCGTGCCATTGCGCTGGATTGCCATTCTTTACGGACGCCTCTCGGCCAGCCTGGCGGCCACCAGCGGCATCCATCGCGCCTCCGACGTTTTGAAGATGCTCATGTCCGGCGCGGACGTGACCATGCTCTGCTCCACGCTCATCCGGCATGGCGTCGGGCACATCAAAGTCATCGAAAAAGATCTCGTCGCCTGGATGGAGGAGCATGAATACGAATCCGTCACCCAGCTCAAGGGCAGCCTGAGCCAGAAGAATTGCCCGGCGCCCAGCGCCTTTGAGCGTGCGCAATACATGCGGGCCATTTCCACCTATTCCGTGCCGTAACCGGATTCGTCCGGCGGAAAACGCGGGATTTCTCAACGCTCGGTCGCAGCGCGGCTGGGCGTTAATGTTTCCCAATGGATGACAAACTTTTGATGCACCTGCATCAAAGTTTTGCATGTCTTCCAGCGAGCGAAGTTCCAAACGCGGGTAAACGCCGATCAGCGCCGATTCCCAAATCGGCCCGGCCCGATGGGCCGAATCTGTGGACAACAAAAACCGGCGCCCCGAACTTTCGGATCGCCGGTCAACTTTTTCTCCGCCTACGACTCGCACCGCGCCGGAGTTTTCACACAGCCTCGCGATTTGAACATCGTATCACTGTTTCCTTTCTGGTGATGTTAATGTCTCTCCAGCTTTATTCCTTTTTTCAAGTTGCTCCTTTTTGACAAAAAGGCCACTTGGCATAATCGCAGAAATTGTAAAACCTTTTGTGTCTGCCTGAAGCACATACTGGTCTTTCCATTGGTCATGCAATATCAGATCCAATAAGCGCTTGCTTTCAGGGTTCGCTTCCGCTGCTATCAAGTCAGCCAAAGAAGCCGGATACGCGCCTTTATCCATTCGATATCCTTCAATGAGCACCGGAAGATGTGAAAGTGCGCTTTGAACCGCCGAATGCCGAACACTCGTTTCAATCCCACAAATCGCTTGGAATACAAAGGCAACAAATATCAAAAATACTGCGCCTATTAAAATTGGCTTCCTGTATTTCATTGCTGTTGCGTGATGTGATCTGGCGTTTCAAAGCTGAGCCACAGCCACCGGAGACTGACTCTCGCTTGCAATCTGGACTCTCAAATCTCATCTCTCAACCAAAAACTCAAGGGGCGATGGCCGTTGGCTCCAGCGCGGTGATTAGGCGGCGTGGGCATTAGTTCTTCAATTGGCTTTCTCTGCCCATCACGGTGGAGGCATGGCTATACGATAATAGCGGTACGGCTTGTCCGGCTCCATCGGGAGAGTCAACTGACAGCAGCCATTCTGATTAAACTGATTGGTGATCACACAAGTCCAGTTCGTGGGTGGCAGCGATATGTTGGTGGATGCTATAACAAAAAATTGCGCATTTGGAAATCCATTCGTAAAATGCCAGATCATGTTCGTGCCGGACACATAAATCGGCGGTGGGGGCCCTTTGGTAATGATGTTGTATCGAAAACTGGTCCACATCGGAAGAGCACCCCACGTGGTAGCCCCGGGCTGATTATTTTTAGGATACCACAAAGTTTGCGGGTCAACTTCGCTTATTTGAACGGGATTGTCCGTATAGGGAATGCCAACGCCAGCCAGAGTGCCATCAACTTGGGAGTAAAAAATCGCGTCGCTGTTGCCTCCGCCTGCCGGGGTAAAGAAGCGAAGCAATTTAGAAACGGTGGATTGACCTGGTTCCATGAGCGCCACGTCGCCGGAAACCACCGGTGCCCCCAGGAAATAAATCAACACCGGTGAGCTGGTGACCCCCCCCGATGGGTCCGGTGCCACTTCAAACGGCAACAAAAACGGCTCGAAGGCAATTAATTGGGTTCCGTTGCCGTTCTCATCAAAGCTGTATGGCTGCGCGACAAGCGTGTTGGCCGATACAGCCAAGACAAAACTCAATACGATTATTGCTTCGCATGATGGTTTCATGGCAGTGCTTCCTTTCGTTGTTGTCGAATGTCATAACGAGTCTGACGACGCCGTCCAGAGCTCAGGCACAGCCACCGGAGCTGGAACTGAGCCTGCAAGCATGATGTCCGAGTTTCCATAGCCGGTCAACTGGCAGGCGCGGTGGCTGTTGCCGGCAGCGATTTTTTAGGCATCGTGGTCATTGTCATCAATCGGCAAACTCCAACTGAAGAATCAACCTCGTCGGAATAATCTGTGTATGTGAACTGTCTGCTCTCCGAATCACAAGAAAATCGGTATATAACGTCCCGCGCATATCAACGCCGAACTCTGAACCGACAGGCTGCGGAGTCTTCGCTGACCACTTCTCTTGAAACTGTCCTAACTCCGAGTTGGTCGTTTCAGACCAAACAACCTTCCAAACGACGCCTTCTTTGATGGGTGTCGGCTTGTGACCGCAACCGGTCATAAAGCCAACAAGTGAAAGGCAACAAATGCCAAGTAGTGCGATGTGTTTTTTCATAAATGTGAACGTCCAGAACTCAGCCACGCCGGGCCAGCGATGTCAACCGCAAAGGCGGAGCAAAGGCGGAGCTGCGCCCCATTTGCACTTGGGGCTTGAGACGGCCCGGGATTCATCATAGATTAGGCGAAAATTGACCGACTGATGCAGACGAGACGAAATCCTTTCAGGCTGCTGGCGACATCGGTTTCCGCTTCAAAAGCCGCCCGGTCCAAATGTCCGACGCCATTTTTGGGAGTTGTGCGCTCCGGTGCCTTGGTGGTCTGGCTGGCCTTCGGCTTGATGGCGGCAAGGAGCCAGCCCGCGCCCGTCGGGGAAACCGCCCCTCACCTCGCCAGCAATACCAATGTGGACGATCCGGCGGAACCGGTTAAGGATTCACTGACTGAACGCGGCTCGCACAACTTCAGCGACATGGGTTCGTGGATTTGGGATACGAACACCTTCGACCGGCAGACGGTCCGGTTCTGGAACTCATTTGAAATTCCTCGTGCCGCGACCATCACGCGGGCGCGGCTGCGAATCACGGCGGACAACGAATACACCCTGTATCTGGACGGCCGTGAGTTGGGGCGGGATGCCGAGTGGCGGCACCTCTACGAATACGACATCACCTCCTTGCTGAAGCCCGGCAAACATGTGCTGGCGGCGGAGGTTTACAACAGCTCGCGGGAAGCTGGTTTTATGTTCGGCCTGCGGGTGGGGCTGTCAACGGGAAAAGTGGTGGAAGTCAAGTCAGATTCAAACTGGCTCATTGTTCCCGAAGGCATGTCCGGCTGGCAAACCCTGGTTGAGCCGGCAGGTTCATGGCGGAAAGCCACGGTTGAAGCCGCGTTTGGTTCCGGTCCCTGGGGCGCGATGGAAACTGTTAATCTTGTCCCACCACTTCAGCCGGTCATCACCCCTTTCTGGCAAACCGGTTGGTTTGTGGTTGTGTTGTTATTGGTCTGTGGAATCGTCAGCCTGCTGGGCTTGATCCTCCTGACCAAGGTGTTGCTCCATAATAACGAACAACAGTTGCTCCAGCGGGAACGCGCCCGCATCGCCCGGGACATTCACGACGACCTCGGCACGCGCGTGACGCAACTGGTGTTGCAGGGTGAAGTGGCCCAGAACGGACTGCCGCCCGATTCCAAAACGCGCGGGCAGTTGGAACGGATTTCCGAGGAGGCGCGCGAGGCCTTGCGGGCGATGGATGAGATTCTCTGGGCGATAAATCCCCGGCGCGACACGCTGCACGAGTTTGCCACTTTCGTGTGCGGCCACGCCCAGACATTTTTGAAAGCCACTCCAATCCAATGCGTGTTGGACGTGGAGCCGGGGATGTCAACTGTGGCCTTCGACCTTCCGTTTCGGAGAAGCCTGCTCCTGGTGGTCAAAGAGGCCCTCAACAATGCTGCCAAGCATTCCGAAGCCACGGAATTACTGCTTCAGATTCGCCGGAAAGGTCATGGGTTGACTGTGGTGGTGCAAGACAACGGCAAAGGTTTTGATCTCGCGCAGGCCAAATCGGAGCGCAATGGTTTGGACAACATGACTCAGCGCATGAGCGATGTGGGAGGCAGTTGCCTCCTGACCAGCCAGCTAGGCAAAGGCTGTCGGGTCGAGTTTCATATTCCATTTATCCAAATGCGTCGGCGCTCGTGGTGGTTGAACTGGCGCCGGGGCCGCCGCCGGGCCAAACTGCAACCGGTCCAAGCGGCAACCAAAAACTGATATGGCCAAGCCAGCCAAAGCGAGTCACCCGGTCAAATTTTCCGCCAAGGCGCCGTTCAAAATTGCTTTGGTGGAAGACCACCCGAAGGTTCGCGAGAACTGGGGCCAGCTCATTGACTCTTTTCCTGATCTCTCCTGCATTTGCATTTGCAAAACCGGCGAGGAAGCCCTGCGGGTAATTCCAGAGGTTCAGCCCGACGTGGTGCTCATGGATATTTTTTTGCCGCGCATGTCCGGCATCGAGTGTACCGCGCGCCTCAAGGCACTCTTGCCCCAGATCAGGATTATCATTCTTACGGCCATGAACGACGAGGAACTGGTTTTCATGGCGCTCGAAGCCGGCGCTGATGGCTACTTGTTAAAACGCACCAAGCCATCTGAACTGCGGGCGGCTTTGTTGGACGTGCTGGGCGGCGGCGCGCCCATGACCAGTGAAATTGCCCGGCGCGTGGTTGAATCCTTTCGGCTCAAAGCCAAAACCCGGGACGAGTCGCTGCACCTGTCGGTTCGGGAGGAGCAGATACTGCTGCTTTTGTCCAAAGGGTATGCCAACAAGGCGATTGCTGAAAGTTTGGAGATAAGCGTTGACACCGTGTGTCACCACTTAAAACATGTATTCGAAAAATTGCATGTGCAATCTCGCACTGAAGCGGTCGTCCGTTATATGACTTCCAAAAGCCAGGCGTCGTGACCAGGTTGGCTGGTTCTGGTTTGGCTTCCAATTCATGCCGAAAGCGCCGATTCAGCGCGTTTATTATTGTTATTTTGGAAGCATTTATTTTACCATCCCCTGTTTCGGTGATGCTGTTGCTACTGTGTCTGGGTATTTACGCATCCCGGTTTCTCGGCAATAGTCAGTTTAGCCTTATTGCCGGGAACGTTTGCGGCGATCATGCATCAACCCAATTAAAAATATGTTCAAATCCGTCAAAAAAGTATTCAGCAAAACCATCGTCGGACTGCTGGTCGGCGCGGCCTTTGCCGTCGCCCCGCTGGCGGTTCAGGCGGCGACCACCAACACGTTCAATTTCAACAACACCACGCTTGGTGCCAACAACAACGGTAGCAATCCTGTCAACGGCCCGGTGGCCTTTTATGGCACCAACCTTGCCGCCGGCGATGTGCTTGTTTTTGATGGCATCGTCATTGACAACAGTCCCTCAGCCGCCGGAGATTGGGGTGCCGTTGACTTCAACGGCTCCGGCACCGGCGGTGTGACGGGCGCCACCCTGGGCGTTCTGCTGCGGGATGGAACGTATGTGGCTGCTAACTACTTATGTGCAGTCTGGACTAGCGGTACTACTGTCAACGTCGGGGTCAACCCGACCCCCGCCACCAACCGTTGCCGCGTTGAACTGACCTGCACCCAGACCGGCTCGACGACGAACATGAGTTATGTCGTCTATATTGATCAGGGCGTCACTGGAACATTCAACATTATTTACCCCGGTTCCGCCCTGACGTTTACGAACAACGTCGTCCCGCTGACTTTTGGCACGCGCAATCAGCCGCATACTTTTATTCAGAACCAGCCGTTGTATGCCGTTAGTGCGCCCACGCCAGGCACTAACACTGTAGCGGCCGGTTCCACGGCGACTTTCAGTGCCGGCCTCACCGCTGGCTGGCCGCTCGGCAACGCGTATGTGCAATGGTTGTCCAATGGCGTGCCCATTGTCGGTGCCAACGGCCTGACTTATACGACTCCGCCCGTAACCGCATCCTACTCCAATGCGCAATATAGTGTCATTGTCAGCAACACTCTAAATTCAGCCAACGTGGTGACCAGTTCCGTGGCGGTTATCTACTACCGCTCCTCCGGACCGGGCATTATCGCCTTTAATTTTCCGGACACTACGACCACAGCTGGCTTGGGCTCGATAACTGACCCTGGTGTATCCATTAGCGGGACCCTGTTGCTGGTGGGTGACACGGTTGTTTTTGATGGCATCCTCACTCCCAACGGCGCGCAGGGGCCGGATGCTTGGACGTCCATCAATATTGATGGAAGCGGTTATGGGAACTATACCACCGCCCAACTCGGCGTGCTCTGCCGCCAGGAATCCGGACCCAGCCAATTGGTCATCAACGGCGTTGGTTCCACCAATCCCACGCCCGGCGGCTGCCCGACCAACCGTGTCCGCATTGAGCTTTACCCCTCCCACAACGGCAGCACCACCAACATGGGCTGGCTCGTGGAAATTGATCAGAACCTGACCGGCACATTTCTGCCGGCGGTCACCGGCACCAACCTGACGTTTCCAAACAACACCCTGCCGCTGACGTTTGGTTCGAGCGGGGCTTCGTCCTTTGTCTATCAGAACCCGCAATCCCCGGTTTCCATCTTTACCCAGCCTAATCCTCTCCAAGTCGTCGCGGTTGGCGCCCCCATCTCGGTTGGAGTCACAGTCATGGGCTGGTCTCCGGCCTTCCAATGGCGCAAGAATGGCGCGGCGATTCTCAATGCCACCAATGAAAGCTATACACAGGCGGCAGCGACAATTTTGGATAGCGGTGACCAGTTCACCGTGGTCATCAGCAATCGTTTAAACAGCCTGAACGTGCTGACCAGCGCGGTGGCCCACGTCTCGGTGTTGATCCCCAATAATCTTAGCTGGTATCCGATGGCAGATTTTACTACCTGGGATGCAGTAACACCTAACTGGACAACCAACGGTGGAGTGGGGCAGATCACTTTCTCCAGCGGAAACAATGTGACCTTTGACGCCTTGGGTTACAATATCGGTGGTAATAGCGTCACCGTGACCAATGCTGTCAACCCCAATGCTCTCACGGTAAATGCGGCGGCATATGAAACCTATCAACTCGGCGGCGCTGGCAGTGTTAGCGGGCAGAGCCTTCACTTGACGGGAGACGGAACGGGAACCCTTGGTTTGCAGGCGTCGGCTTCTTTCGCGAGCGCTACCATTGATGCCGGCTCCACTTTGGATATCGGATATGCCGGCACAGATGATTCCGCGTTCGGGGCCAACTACATTACCAACAATGGCACGATTGATTTTCAGAATGCATCCACTTTGCTGACCATCTCCGGTGTCATTACTGGTTCCGGTGTCGTCATCCAAGACGGGGCGGGAACAACCATTTTGTCGGCCCCCAACAGCGCCTACACCATCGGCTCAATCAATAGCGGCGTCTTGCTTATCGCCAGCACTCCCAATCCGGGTGAAATTCCGAATTCCTCCGAACTGCAACCGAACAGCCCGGCAAGCGTTCTGGTCATTCCAAACGTCGTGAGCGGATCTGGACACTATGCCTTCACCGGGTTCCAGACCACCATCCTGACGGGGGTGAGCACTTTTTACGGTGCGAACCGGATCGCTTGGGGGCCTGTCATTGTGGACAATCCCCAGGCGCTGGGTGATACCGGCTTTGGTTACACTGCCGTTATGGGTGCGGATAATTTAGGTGGCCTCTACCTTTCCAACAACATCACGTGGAGCCAGGCTTTGGAACTGGATCCGCGTCTTAACGTAGGCGTTGAGGCCACGGCTCCGCAGATTGCCAATCGGAGCGGCACGAACATCATCACCAGTCCTTTGAACTTCGCGACCGGCCAGGGCGGCTCGGAGATCAATGTGGAAGCCACCGCCGGGCAACTGACCATAGACGCCACTAGCACGCTGGCGAACAACGCCGGCAACAACGCCAACAACTTGAATCTGCAAGGCTCGGCCACCGGCATCTGGAATGGAGTCTTGAGCGATGGCAGCACGGTGTTGAATGTTCTGAAACGCGGCGCCGGAACCTGGACGCTGGGTGGAGCGAACACTTACTCTGGAACAACTACGGTCTCTAATGGCACTCTGTTAATCAACGGCACCATCAGCGGCACGGGTAACGTCTCGGTTTCGACAGGCGGCACGATTGGCGGCAACGGCGGCACGATTGCGGGACCCATGTCCGTGGCGGCGGGGGGAACCCTTGTGCCGGGAGGAACCGGCGCCGGGGTTTTGACGATCAGTAACAGCCTGACACTCGCATCCGGTAGCTTCACTAGCGTGAAAATCAACAAAGCAGCGGCAACCGAAGATAAGATTGCCGGCGTGAGCGCGCTTACCTACGGCGGCACGCTTGTGGTCAGCAACCTGTCCGGCACGTTGACAACGAACGATAACTTCAAACTGTTCACGGCTTCAAGCTATGCCGGAGCGTTCAGCAGTGTCACCCCAGCCTTGGGTGCCGGCTTGGCTTGGAGTACCAGCACGCTGGCCACGGACGGCACGTTGAGAATCACCTCGGGCGGCAATGCTCCCACAAATGGAACGCCAATCGTGTGGTCCGTGGTTGGCGGAAACACGCTCCAAATGTCCTGGCCGGCGACGAGTCCGGCTTGGGTACTGGAAGCGCAGACTAATTCAGTACACCAGGGTTTGGGAACCAACTGGGTTCGCGTTTCAGCTTCCACCACGACGAATAAGATGCTCATGCCAGTCGTCCCCAGCAACGGGAGCGTCTTCTTCCGTTTGGTTACTCCATAAAGTGGAATTAAAGCAAATTTGACGCGGATCCGGCGAAAGCCGTATTGACTGGGAAGGTTAAAGTAGGCATGTTAGTGGAGTGGGAATGCTTTAAGGGTTTCCCGCCCAGAGCCGGATCCGCACGGTTGAAGTTTGGATGGATTTATGAAATGTTCAAAAAAAATACAGGTTCAAGCGCGGGCACGCAGCGGGTTCACGTTGATTGAGTTGTTGGTCGTTATTGCCATCATCGCCATTTTGGCGGCGCTGCTTCTGCCGGCGCTGGCCAAGGCCAAAAACCGGGCCTACCAGATTCAATGCACCAGCAATCTCAAACAATGGGGTGTATCCATTGTCATGTATGCTGGTGATTTTAATGACATGTTCCCTGATAACACCACCGTTAGTCCGCAAATAAACTTTGGTCCAGAGTGGGTGAATCCAAATTTCAACACCGTCTTTTACCCGGCATACTTATATAAAAACACCCTGGGTGACACCACGGCGGTGCGCTCGCAGAATGATGTGCTCTATTGTCCGACCGACACTTGGCGCCGGAATTACGAAGCCTCGATGGGAGTAGATAATTTGATAGGATACCATTACTTGCCCGCCCGAAGTGATATCAATTATTGCAATGATAAAGTTAAAGTTTATGCTGGATGGTATATGGGCACCAACAATCCAATTACTCATGAAGCTTCGCGGCAAAAATTAGGCAAAAAATATCGCCTTGCTCCGGTCATGGCCGATGCGATTGAACAACGCAACGCAACCGATTGGAACCAGACGTATACCGGGACTTTCAGTTATAGCGGGCCGGTATCGAATCATCCGGGCAGCGGTGGGGTGCCAGTGGGCGGTAATTTCCTTTTTGAGGACGGATCTGTGAGCTGGACAAAGTTTTACGGCAACACGAATAGTATCGCGAAGTCGGCAATTAACTCGTCCAGCGGCGCGGCTTATTACGATGCACCGACTGCAGTCGGGACGGGTCCTTGGTAACATTTGATCGGCGTGAGCTCGCTTTTTTTTCGGGCCGTATGATCGTCAGGGGTGCATCTTGACACTGTCCTTAAATTTTAGAGAAATTAGAGAATAACGGTTCCTCGACCGGCAGAAACATAAACCATGCAAGCCGTGTCATCACATGAAACCAACATCCAAGCCATTGCCAAGCCTGGCGGACATCGAACGTGAAGTCGTAGCTGAAAGCCGCGAATGGGGGCGCCAGCGATTGGAGGAACGCCTGCAAAAACTAGCCGAGGAACACGGCGAGGTTTCCCCCCTAAAGCAACGTCGGAGCAGGCCGCTGACGCTGCGCAGCGAGTTGGGCGAGGTAAAGCTCGTCGTTGATTACGGACAGGATCCCAGCACTGGTCAATGGGGTTGTCCGCTGCGGGCGGCGTGGCAGTTGGGTCCGCATCAGAAACTGACGCCTGGGTTTGCCGAGAAACTCTGTTTCACGGCCACGGCCACCGGTTCTTATGAGGAGGCCGCACAGGTGGCCAGCCGCTGGGCGCAAACCATCGATGACGCGACGCTCCATGCCTTGGTGCAGCGGATGGGCGCATGTGCCGAGGCGCAGGCGCAGCGCCGGTATGAGCAACCGCCAGTGGAACGCTTGCCCCAGCGCGGCCCCAGCGAGTTGGGAGTGTTGATGGCAGACGGTTGCCAATTGCGCTATCGGGGTCCGGGGTGGGGCAAGCAGAAAACCCAGCAAGACCGCGTGGAATGGCACGAATTGAAGCTGGGGGTGTTCTATCGCCAAGAGGCATCCGCCCCTACAGAAACGGGACGCGGCCTGCTGATCGACAAGCTCGTGGTCAACTGGCAGGACCAGTCAGGGGAATTGGGCCGGCGGCTTAACTGGGAAGCCTTGCGTGAAGGGTTGGGGCGTGCCGAGCAGTTGCTGTACTTGGGCGATGGTGCCGAATGGGTTTGGAACCTGAAGCAGGATCGCTGGAAGGAGGCGGTGGAACTGCTGGATTTTTTCCACGGCAGCGAACATCTGTGGAATTTGGGACGGGCGTTACACGGTGAAAAGGAACCGACGCTCGCGCAGTGGGTCGAACCTCTGCGGCATCAAGTGCGACATGGTCAGGAACGACGAGTCTTGCGCCAGATTGCTCAACTCAAGAAGCGACACGGTGAAGCGGGCAAGGTGATTCGGCGCGAACAGAACTACTTTGCTACCCATGCCGGTCGGATGCACTATCAGGCCATCGCAAAACGAGGCTGGCCCATCGGCTCCGGGGCCGTCGAATCGGCCTGCCGCCAAAAGCAATGCCGGTTCAAACGCTGCGGCCAGTTCTGGTCCAAAGCAGGCCTGCGTAACCTCTGCGCGCTCGATGAGGCCCGTCGCAATCACCACTGGGATGAACTTTGGAACTAAAACTAAGGACAGTGTTCAGATGCACCCGATCGTCAGTCGTTATTGAGTTTATCATTTTTTCTCAACTTGGTTTGGACCATCATTTTCTTAAAAGCTGTCTTTGTCTTTTTGGGCCGTTGCGGGCGTGGTGAGAAACTATTTTTTAGGTTCGCGCCATTCAATGGGTGATCTTCAAGGCGAAGGCAATGTCACCGGGCTTTTTATCCGGCAACGTCACGTGTAATCCATTGGCGTCGCGGGTGAATTTCAATTTGCCGCGCAAGCCCGGCATCCGGACACCGCCAATCTTGCCGGGCCAGGACGCGGAATTTTCCGCCAGCGATTGGATGGTCACTTTGCCATCCGCCGGAAAGGCCAGGACGAGGGCGTAAAGTGTCCGGCCATCCTTGGATTGCGTGAACCGGATGTCCGCCGGCGTGAATGGCTTCGTGTCCGCGTCGCGCTGGCCGTCGAACTGGCCTTTTTCAAACGATTTGGTGGATGGGCCTTCACCGAACACCGTCCACGGACGCGTCGCGTAAATCGCCTCGCCGTTCACCTTGAGCCAGGCACCGATGTCGCCGACAATTTTCACCTCGTCACTGTCAATCGAGCCGTCGCCGCGCACCGGCACGCTCAACATCAAATTGCCGTTCTTGCTCACGATGTCCGCCAGCATCGGGATGACGGTGGCGGCGGATTTGTACTGGTGCCGGTTGAATAGGTCGCGTTGGTAATGCCAGTCGCCGATGCAGGTGTCGGTCTGCCAGGGCTCGGGCAAAATGCCGGCCGCCTTGCCGCGTTCGATGTCATAAACCATGGCCTTGCGTTGCAGCGGACTGAGATGCTTGGCATTCATCACGGCTTCGTTCCGGCCATGCAACCGGATGCTGGAATTATAAAAATGCGCGCCCAGCTCGAGGCCGACTTCGTCCGTCACCCCGTGCAATGGCAGCACGGTGTCGTCAAAGTAAATCATGTCCGGCCGGTAATCATCCCAAAGCTGTTGGGTGCGGAGAAAAAACTTTTGCAGGTAAGCCGCGTCGGGCGTGGTGCTGCCTTTGGCCGGGTCCCAGTCCCACCAGTCCCAACCGTTTTGCCTGCCGGGCGCATGATTTTGCGCGTAAAGATCCTGCGGATTGAGGCTGTCCCACCAAAGTCCCTTGCCGTCCGCCTTGGTGAGCTTGCCGTCGTAAGGAACGCCTGCCAGCGGACCGTTCTTGTCCGCGCCCTGCGCCGGTTCATACCACGTCCAGGCATGCGAGGCGTGAACACTCACGGCGAAACGCAGCCCGTTTTTCCGCGCCGCGCGCGCCCACAGACCGATGATGTCCTTCTTCGGCCCGATGGCGACGGAGTTCCACGGCTGATACTTCGAATCGTACATGTCGAAGTTGTCATGATGGTTGGCCATGGCCATGAAATACTTCGCGCCGGATTTTTTGTAGAAGGCGAGCAGATCGTCGGGATGGAAATTCTCCGCCTTCCATTCGTGGATCACGTCCTTGAATCCGAATTTCGACGGCGGGCCGTAGTGTGCAACGTGGAATTTATTCTGGGGGTTGCCCTGCAAATACATGCCGCGGGCATACCAGTCGCCATCCTCCGCCTGGCATTGCGGGCCATAGACCGCCCAGATGCCGAACTTCGCATCGCGAAACCATTCCGGGCATTGATATTGCGTGGCCAGCGATTCCCACGTCGGTTGAAACGGCCCGGGGGCTGTTTCCCGCGTCGCCGGAAGGTTGGTCTGGGCAGGAACATTGGTCGCCGCCAACATCAATGCCGCCAAGGTCAGATTGAAACGAAGAAGTGTTTGGTTTTGCATGTTTGGTGTTCCGGCAATTCATTTTGCCAGATTTTTGAACGAGGCAAACAATTTGTTTCACAAAAAAGGGCCTGCCTGGACACGGCGACAAACAAAGTTGCATCGTTTCGGAAGGAACGCCGGATCTATCCGGCCGGGCATTCCATCACGCGGGCCCGCTGCCGCATGAATGCGGCGTTCCATCGTGGTGTCCAGGATGCGCGCCGGCAACCCGCCGGTGCTACTGCCGGCGGCGGGCGAAAGCGCGGGGAGATTGGCCCATCTCACGCTTGAAAACGCGGGAAAAGTGGTAAGGGTCGGGAAAACCGGCGCGCCGGGCGGCTTCCTGGACGCGACATCCCTCCACTGCCAGCCATTCGGCGGCCTTGGTGATTTTTTTGCGGACCAGGTAACTATAGGGAGAAGGATAGCCATGAGACCGGAACAACCGGCAGAGATAAGCTTTGTCAATTCCTGCGGAACGCGCGATGTCCCCCAAATCCCGCAGTTCCAAATGACGCTCATCAATCAGATCACGGCAGTGCTGAAACGTCTGGGTCGGGCTCCGTCTGTCCGAAACGTTCGGCGGCTGGGCGCCTTTTGTTTTCCAGATGAGGATGCGCAACAAGGCGGCGCTTATTTTTGGCGTGGCATCGAGGCCGCGTCCTCCCTCCGTCAGCAGTATTTCAAAGAGCGCGCGATAGGCCTCCAGTTCCGAGATTTGCACCGCTGTCCCCGGGGCGACTGAACCCGCACCCAACAAGCGGCCCGCCTCGCGGCCAAAAAAATCAATGAAGAATTTCCGCAACGGGGTTTGGGGGTTGCTGATGATGTGGTGCGCGGTGGTCGGGCCATAGACAAAAAGAACCCCGGCGCGAAGCGGATACCATCTGGCATTCAAGCGGACCATGCCGCTCCCGCTGTCAACGTATTCCAGGCCGTAACAGGGGAACCCCGGGCGTTTCATCACATAATCCGGCCGGCAGACTTCGTGTCCGGCGCACGCGACGTGCAGTCCCCGCCGGGACCGCTGAATCGCCTTTTCGAGATGACAATAACGAGGCTGGCTGACCTGCTGGGAAACGGGCGGAATGGATTTCGGGCGCATGTCACAATGTCAATAATATCCATCTTTTTGTCAATCAGGGCCATTCCTGTAACGTATTGCCGGTGATAAGCTGTTCCCGGAATCTTATGATGCAGTATCCCTGCGCCGCCATGACCTGTAATATCAATATCACAATGAGCCAAAATAAATCGCAGGGCGCATTGCTGGCATTCCTGTTCGTCCTGGCTACCGGTGGACAAACCGCTTTTGCCGGGAATCCCATTCCCGAATCGGCCACCCCCCCCAATCATCGCCAGCACCATCCCCGTCGTTTTCAAGATTAACCCAGGCTGATTATATGAATTCAACCATGCCCAATCCCCGCCGCGATGCGGCGGTTTCCAAACCGGTCCGTGATGACCGCATGCAGCGGCTGGCCGCGCGCCGTGACCGCCTCGGTCGGGAGGGCCGGCGCAGCAATTTCGTGGATAACCCGGAGTTTCTGGTTTACCACTGGTCCGGGCTGGGCGAGGGATTTGCGCCGCCCACCGGTGAGCAGGCCATCTCCGAACGCATCAATATTGGCGACAACAATTGCCGCGTCTTTCTGGGCGTTCCATTTCCGCATGCGGCCGAGATGCCGTCGCGCGTGGATGGGCTGATGAATGACGTGTTGAACTGGGCGCGGGACTACGCCTTCTTTTTGGATCACAATCCGTGCGAAATCCATCCCGAAGAGGAGGTGGTGGGAGAATTTCACTGGCAACTGGATGAAGCCCGTTGCTTTCGCTATCCCGATGAGGTGCATGATGCCGGTTTTGACGCCCGCAAAATGGGCGCCGGCGGAATCTGTTATGCGCACACCTGCCCGGATCTGTCAATCGGTCTGGAACTGGGCTGGGGTGGGCTGCTCAAGAAAGTCCGGCATTGGAAGGCGCGCCACGAGGCCAACCTTAACAAACCCGCGGCCCGTTACCTGGCCGGGCAGGAATTGGTTGTCGAGAGCATCCAACGCTGGATCGAACGCCACGCCGAAAAGGCCGCCGAATTGGCGGGCGAGTCCCCTTCCGATTTGGCCCGGCATTATCAGGTGGTCGCGGAAACTTGTGAGGCGATCGTCAGTGAGCCGCCACGGACGTTTTTGCAAGCCATCCAGTGGATTCAATTTTTCCAGCTCGCCGAGCGGATCATCGCCCACGGCAACGGCTACGGACGATTGGACCAGTTGCTGGCGGATTTTTATCGCCGAGATCTTGCGGCGGGACGCATGACGCGCGAGGAGGCGCGCGGGTGGATCGCCGAGCTGTTTTGCAAATACGGCGGCAATTACTTTTCCGTGGGCGGCCGGGACCGGCAGGGCCGGGATGCCACCAACGATTTGAGCCGGGTCGTCCTGGAAGCCTATGATTTGAACGGCGGCGACAACAACCTGGGGGTCATGTGGCATGAAGACAGTGACCGGGCATTTTTCAACTATGCCTGCGACGTGCTCGGCCGCCATGGGACCGGCACACCGGTTCTCATCAATTATGACGTATTGCGGGACAGCGAACTGCGCAGCGGCGTGAGTGAGGAACACGCCTGGAATGTGGCCTATTCCGGCTGCCAGTGGTATTGCGTCGTTGGCCGCGAATACAACGATCAGGACCTGAACTCGCTGGTGCTGCTGCAACCCATGCAACGAGCCATCCATCAGGCGATGGAAAAGGGCGTGGAGGACTTCGATGGTTTGTTCGACCTCCTCAGCGCCGAAACCCTCGCCACCGCCAAAGCCCTGCGAGACTTCAAGAACACCACCTACATGTGGCAGAGCCGCGTCTGGCCGGAGATGGTCACCTCGCTTTGCATGCACAACTGTCTCGAACGCGGTCGCGACTGCACCGATGCCGGGGCGGTGGATTACAATCTAACCTCGGTCAATGTCCTGGGGGTGCCGAACGTGTCGGATTCGCTGTATGCCATCAAACGCCTGGTGTTCGACGAACACCGCTACACTTTGGCCGAGGTGGAACAGGCGGTGAAATCGGACTGGGCCGGCAAAGAGCCGATGCGCCGCGAGTTTCTCAACGTGGAAAAATTTGGCAACGACGTGGCCGGTCCGGATGCCATGATTGTCCGGCTGGCCGAAATGGTGCGCCAGCACCTGGAATCGTTGCGCCAGAACAAGGGCGGACATTTCCGCACGTCCTTGTTTCAATACATGGGCCATACTTACGCCGGTCCGATGCTGGGCGCCACTCCGGACGGACGGCATGCCGCCGAACCGCTGGCCCACGGCATGAACCCGATGCACGGACGCAACACGAAGGGATTGACCGCCACCGCCAACTCCTTTTGCCGGGTGGATTTTCGGAAATTCCAGGGTGGTTCGTTTCAAATCGAATTGGAACCCTCCTATTTCCCCGAGGGCGCCCGCCGGTGCGACCTGATCGAGACATTTGCCCGCACCTTCTTCAAGCTCGGCGGTGTGCAGATCAATCTGAACATCATTTCCCTGGAGAAGTTGAAGCGGGCAATGGAACAGCCCGAGCTTCCTGAAAATCAGGCCATTGTGGTGAAAGTGACGGGGTATTCGTCGCACTTCCTCATCATGGATCGAAAGTTCCAGGAAGAATTCATCCAGCGGGTCAATTATCCGGCCCTGTAAAATTGCCGCCGAATGCACACCTTGGATTCCCAGTTCCACGCCCTGGTCTTTGACATTCATCGCAACTCGACGCATGACGGGCCGGGGATCCGAACGACCGTGTTTCTCAAGGGGTGTCCCCTGCAATGCCGCTGGTGTCACAATCCTGAGAGCCGGCGGCCCACGCCGGAGGTCTGGTGGTCGGCCCAAGACTGCATTCGTTGTTTGCGTTGTGTCCATGCTTGTGAACGACAGGCGCTAACAGCCGGAGAAGCGGGAATCAACATTGACCGTTCACGTTGCGACGGATGCCAGGACTGCGCTGATGTGTGTCCTTCGCGGGCCATGCAACCCTTGGGCGTGCGCCGGGAAACAGCCGGGCTGCTCGAAGAAGTGGAGTCGGATCGGGCATGGTACGAGTCCACCGGCGGCGGAGTCACCCTGTCTGGCGGCGAGCCGTGCTCCCAGCCGGAATTTTCGTTGGAATTTCTCGCCCGTTGCCAGGAACGTGGGTTGCACACCGCGCTGGATACTTGTGGCCAGGCGCCGCCGGCGGTTTTTGCCCGGCTCCTCAATCACGCGGATCTGGTCCTGTATGATCTCAAACATTCGGACGAAGCGATTCACCGTGAATTGACCGGCGCCGGTTTGGCCACGATTCACGCCAACCTGCGTGAAGCGGCCCGCCGGGCACGGAAGGGTGACTTAAAGCTTTGGGTGCGCACGCCTCTGGTTCCCGGCGCGACGGCCGAACCGGCGGTGTTGAACTCAATCGGCAGGTTCTTGCGCGACGAATTTGATGGCGCCGTCGAACGTTGGGAGCTTTGCGCCTTTAATCCGTCGTGCAGCGCCAAATACCGCCGGTTGGGGCTGGCGTGGGATTATCCGGGAATTGGCCTGTTGACCGAAGCTGAAACCGCCGCTTTGCTGGCCGTCGCACGCGCTGCCTGCGGTCGAAGTGACCTCGTCCGCCTCCAGGGAATCCGACGGGCTCCGGCGATGCCGGAGTCGAATCAGGCTGGGATCATTGCTGCATGATCCGGCAAAATCTTAAATCACGGCCAATGACGCGCCTCAATAGAAGTTGAGACGCCTGGCACTTTTGGAAATACTCATCCCGAACCCATCACCATGATCACCGCACAAGAAACCAATCGCAATCAGCGCCCCCCCAGGACCCAGGGCGCCATGTTCCGCACCCCGGACGGCGTCAATCATCTGGCCACGTTTGTTTTGGTCTGCTGCCTGTTCCTGCTCTCGGCTTTGTGCAACAGCATGATTGATGTGCTCAACAAGCACTTTCAGAATTCGCTCGGCGTTTCCAAGGCGCACTCGGCTTTTGTGCAAGCGGTGTGGTATGGAGCGTATTTTTTAATGGCGTTGCCTTCCGGGTGGGTGGCGCGGAAGTTTGGGTATCGAGCCGGCATCCTTGCCGGCCTGGTGATTGTCATCATCGGGTCGCTCTTGTTCGTGCCGGTCACAAAACTGCACGCTTCGACCGCAGTTGTCTTTGCGGCATTTCTCTGCCCGCTTTTTGTGGTCGGCGCGGGGCTGACCTTTCTGGAGGCGATTGCCAATCCGTATTCGACCGTGCTCGGCTCGCCAGAGTCGGGCGTCGCGCGCATCAACCTGGGGCAAAGCTGCAACGCCGTGGGCTGGATTCTCGGCCCGCTGCTCGCCAGCAGTTTCATCCTGTCCAAAACCGGGGTGGTCAACACCAGCAATGCTTCACTCTACCTGCCTTATCTCGTCGTTGCTGGAATTGTCGTCTTGTTGGTGATTGTTTTCAGCGTCGGCCCGATTCCAGAAATTCACGCGCCGGCGGAAACCAAACCCGTCACCAGCAGCACCCAGCGGGAACGTCCGCTTTACAAAGAATGGCACTTTGTTCTGGCGATCATCTCCCAGTTTCTCTACTGCGCGGGGCAGATTGGCATCTTCAGCTTTTTTGTGAACTACATGAAGGATGACCGTTATATGCCCGCGCTCCCGTTGTGGATGGCAAACTTGTTGCCCGCGACCATGAAGTTTTCGCAAGTGCCAGATGTCTGGCGGATCACGGAATACGGCGCGGGCGTCTTCCTGTCGGTGGCCTTCGGGTTTTTCACCGTCGGCCGCTTTTCAGGGAGCCTGATCACGCGCTATTGCACGCCACACATCACGCTCGGCGTTTATGCGGTGATCAACGTCGTCATGATGACGCTGGTAATCCTGCCGCTGGGCTGGTTGTCGGTGGCTGCGCTTTTTTTGAGTTTCTTCTTCATGTCCATCATATATCCGACCCATTTCGCGCTTGGGATTCGAGGTCTTGGTGAAAAGACAAAACTGGCCGCGTCCTGGATGGTTACAGCGGTGGTGGGCGGCGCGATCCTGCCGTATTTCATGGGCTGGCTCGCGGACAACTACTCGATGCGCGTCGGCTTTATGATGCCGCTTTGCTGTTTTGTCTTTATTGCATTTTACGGGTTCTGTTGGCGGCGGTTCTATGCCCATGACATGGAGCAAAACCCGCGGAATTAGCCTTTGATTTCATGGATGATTATTGGGGTGGATATGCTTTATCTTTTTGAAAATGCTTTCAGGAAGCGTCGGAAAACTACGTTGCATGTCTTGGAGAGATGCCTTCTGATGGCTGTGGGTGTGGCCGTTTTGCTGTCCGTGCCCACCCCAAACTTTGCCGCGCCCACCCCCAGATCCACTTTGGACAATGGCTGGACCAATCCGCCCAACAGCGCCCGTCTGCGTGCCTACTGGTGGTGGCTCAACGGCAACGTCACCAAGGAATCCATTACCCGCGACCTCGAACAGATGAAGGCCAAGGGCCTTGGCGGCGCGGTCATCATTGACGCCGGCGGCGCGGATCAGTGGGGCAACACGCAGGTGCCGCACGGACCGACGTTTCTCTCACCCGAATGGCGCGCGCTTTACCAGCACGCGTTGCGCGAGGCCAACCGACTCGACTTGGAAATGAGTTTGAACATCCAGAGCGGCTGGAACCTCGGCGGACCCATGGTCACGGCGGATGACGCGGCGAAAAAATATGTCTGGTCGGAAGCGCGCGTGACCGGACCGACAAATTTCGACCAGGCGCTGCCCGTGCCCGGGAGCCGCGAGAATTATTACCGCGACACATTCGTAGTCGCCTATCGTATCCGGCCGGACCAGGTGCCGCATCGGCCGCTGGAAAACTGGCGCGAGAAGGCGCTGCTCAAAACGCTCGAACCGTTTTCCACGCCGAGCACCGCGCCGCTGTTTCAGGAATTTCCCGCCACGCCCGGCGAGGAGGACGCCCGCGCGACGGACGTCGTTGACCTGACGTCCAATCTCAACGCGAGCGGCGTGCTCAAATGGGACGCGCCCGCCGGCGACTGGCAGATTCTCCGGTTCGGCTGCACCATCGGCGATCATGCCTACGTTTCGACGGCCAGCGAAGGCTGGCAACGCGCACCCGGCGCGTCGCATGATTCGTATGCGATTGACGTTTTCGACGCCGGTGCGTTCCAGCGCTACTGGAACGCCGTGGTCGAGCCGCTCATCGCCGACGCGATTAGTGGCGCGGGCGTCTCGCCCGCTCGAAACGGGCAAGCTGCCCGTTTCACGACAGCTTTGAAATATCTCCACACCGACAGTTGGGAGGTGGAAGCCGTCAACTGGACGCCGACCTTGCGCGCGGAATTTCTCAAGCGCAATGGCTACGATTTTCTGACCTGGCTGCCGGTGCTGGCCGGGCGCATCGTCAACAGCCGCGAAGAGAGCGACCGCTTTCTTTTTGATTACCGCAAGACGCTGGGGGACCTGACGGTTGACAATCATTACCATCTGTTCCGCGACAACGCGCACCGGCACGGCCTGGAAATTCATCCCGAATCCGGCGGGCCGCACGCCGTGCCGATCGACGCCCAGCGCGATCTCGGCTGGGACGACGTGCCCATGAGCGAATTCTGGGCCTGGTCGTGGGAACACCGTATCGGCGATGAAAGCCGTTTCTTTGTCAAACAACCCGCCTCCGCCGCGCACACCTATGGACACATCATCACGCAGGATGAAGGCTTCACCACCATCGGCCCGAACTGGCAGGAACACATCTGGGACAACTTGAAGCCGTCCTTCGACAAGGCGCTCTGCGAAGGCATGAACCGCCTGGTCTGGCACGCGTTCGTCTGCTCGCCCGACTCAACCGGCGTTCCCGGCCAGCAGTATTTCGCCGGCACGCACCTGAACCCCAAGGTGACCTGGTGGGAAAAGTCCGCGCCGTTCTTCAGCTACATCAATCGCTGCCAGTTTATGTTGCAGCAAGGTTTGTTCGTCGCCGACGTTGCGTATTATTACGGCGACCACGTCCCGAATTTCGCGCAGCTCAAAAAATCCGACCCCGCGCACATCCTGCCCGGTTACGATTATGACGTCATCACGGAGGAGGCGCTGCTCACGCGCGCAAGTGTCCGCGACGGGAAAATCGTCCTGCCCGACGGCATGAGTTATCGCGTGCTCGTTCTGCCGGATCGCGACCAGATTGCACTGCCAGTGCTGGAGAAGATCAAGGAGCTTGTCGCCGCCGGTGCAACCGTCATTGGATCCAAACCGGCGCGCGGTGAAACGCTGGAGAACTTTGCCGCTACCGATGCCGAAGTGAAAAAAATCGCGGATGAATTGTGGGGCGGTCAAACTGGCAGAGGCCGTGTCGTCGCCGGCAAGACCGCGCGGGAAGTGTTGCAGACCGACGGCGTGAAGCCGGATTGCAAATTTCAAGCCGGTGAGAATTCGCAGCTTGATTACATTCACCGGACAGCCGGTGACGCGGAGATTTATTTTGTGGCCAATCGGACAACCAATGCCGAGACGGCCATGACGACCGCTTTTCGTGTGACCGGCAAAGCTCCGGAACTTTGGAATCCGGTGACAGGTGAGCGTAAATTCGCCGCCGGCTACGAGGAAAAGGATGGACACACCTATGTGCCGCTGGATTTTGACCCGTGTGGCTCGTGGTTTGTGGTCTTTCGCGAACCGGCATCAAAACATCCGACGACTTCGTATGACAATAGCCTGATTTTGAAACCCGTTCAGAAGATTTCCGGCGCATGGACAGTTCACTTCGACCCGAAATGGGGCGGGCCGGAATCAGTGCAGTTTGATTCGCTCGTGGACTGGACGACGAGGCCCGAACCGGGCATCAAATATTATTCCGGCACAGCGACCTACAAAAAAACATTCGAGCTGCCTCCCCGGACGCCAGAAGCCAGACGCCAGACCCTCTATCTTGATTTGGGCGACGTGCGGGAACTCGCCGAAGTGAAAGTGAACGGCCAATCCTGCGGCATCCTCTGGACTCCGCCGTTCCGCGCGGACATCACCGGCGCCGTGGAGCCCGGCGAAAACAAATTGGAGATCGAGGTCGTCAATTTCTGGCCCAACCGCATTATCGGTGACGCGAGCCGGCTGCCCGACCAGCGCTTCACGAAAACAAACATCCGCAATTTGAAAGCGAACACGGCCTTGATGGAATCCGGCCTGCTCGGCCCGGTCCGGATTTTGTCGCAGCAATGAATTTACTCGCCGACACCCTTTTGATATGACGCAGCGAACCATGAAACTCCAACCGGCAATTTTGAGAGCCGTTGCGCTGACATTTTTTGCGCTCGCAACTTTCGTTTCCGCAAACGCGAGCGGCGCCCCGGCCAAACACACCTTCGCCATCGGCACGAATGATTTTCTGCTCGACGGCCAAAATTTTCAAATCCGCTGCGGTGAAATCCACGCGGCGCGCGTGCCGCGCGAATACTGGCGCAACCGTTTGCAAATGACCAGGGCGATGGGACTCAACACGGTCTGCGCATATCTTTTTTGGAATCAAATCGAGCCGCAGCCGGGAAAATTTGACTGGAGCGGCCAGGCCGACGTCGCGGAATTCTGCCGCATCGCGCAGCAGGAAGGTCTGTGGGTGATTTTGCGCCCCGGCCCCTATTCCTGCGCCGAATGGGAAATGGGCGGCCTGCCGTGGTGGCTGCTGAAAGACGACAGCATCCAGTTCCGCACGCGCGATCCGCGTTTCATGGCTGCCGCGACAAATTATTTGCATGAAGTCGGGAAACAATTTGGTCCGCTCCAAATCACTCACGGCGGGCCGATTCTCATGGTGCAGGTCGAAAATGAATACGGCTCCTGCGGAAATGATACCGCCTACATGGGCGAATTACGGAAGGCGATGCTCGATGCCGGCTTTGATGTGCCGCTCTTTGCCTGCAATCCATACTATGATTTGAAAAAAGGCTGCCGCGACGATTTGTTCCCCGTCGTGAATTTTGGGTCAGATCCCGCCCGCGGGTTCAAATCGCTGCGCGAAATTCTGCCGCAAGGCCCGCTGATGTGCGGCGAGTTTTATCCCGGCTGGTTCGACACGTGGGGACAGCCGCATCATCTCGGCAACACACCGCAATTTCTGGCCGACCTCGCCTATATGCTCACCAACGGCGAGTCGTTCAGCATTTACATGGCTCACGGCGGCACGACGTTCGGGCTTTGGTCGGGCGCGGACCATCCGTTCAAACCCGACACCTCCAGCTACGATTACGACGCGCCCATCAGCGAAGCCGGCGGGCCGACGGAAAAATTCTTCAAGACGCGCGAACTGTTTTCGAAACATCTTTTGCCCGGCGAAACCATTACCGAACCGCCCGCGACCAATGCCGTGATCGCCATTGCTCCGGTCGAAGCCAAATCCTGCGCGCCGGTTTTTGCCAATTTGCCGAAGGGGATTGCCGATGCGACGCCGCGCACAATGGAAGATTACAATCAAGGCCACGGCTGCATTTTGTATCGCACGACCATTCCCGCCGGCGCGGCGGCGACGCTGGAAGCCGCGAGCATCCATGATTTTGGCTTTGTGTATCTTGACGGGCAGCGCGTCAGCGTGATGGACCGTCGCACGAACAATTTCAAAGTGAATTTGCCCGCGCGCGAAAAACCGGCGACGCTCGACCTTTTGGTGGAAGCGATGGGCCGGGTGAATTTTGGCACGGGTATCGCCGACCGAAAGGGCCTTCACGCGCCGGTGAAATTGGACGGCGTGGATTTGACCGGCTGGCGGATTTTCAATTTGCCGTTCGATGACAAAATGCTGGCGCGTTTGAAATTCCGCGCAGCCGGAGTGCCGGTCTCCGACCCGGCGCGTTCCGATGTTGAACACATACGAGCCGGGTCGGAGCCCGGCGTTCCCGCATTCTGGCGCGCGACCGTGAACATCAAAAACCCCGGCGACACGTTTCTGGACCTGCGACCGTGGGGCAAAGGCGTGGTTTGGGTGAACGGCCATTGTCTCGGCCGTTTCTGGAACATCGGCCCGACGCAGACGATGTATGTGCCCGGCCCATGGCTCAAGCGGGGCAAGAATGAAATCGTGATTCTCGATTTGATCGGCCCGAAAAAACCCGTCATTGCCGCGCTCGACCATCCGATTCTCAACGAACTTCACCCCGAATATGATTTCAGTAAAAATGAAAATTAAAACTTCCGGCACGCGGCTGCTTTTCGGCGCTTTGCTGTTTTTGTCTTTCATCGCGCGCGCCGATTTGGAATTTCATCCCGGCGAAGTCTGGCCGGACGTGAATGGCCGGCCGATTCAGGCGCATGGCGGCGGCATCCTCCTTCACAGTAACGCTTATTACTGGTATGGCGAAGACCGGACGCCGGGAATCCGCAGCGCGGTTTCGTGTTATTCCTCGACGAATCTTCTCGATTGGAAACGTGAAGGCGTCGCGCTGTGGCAAACCAATTTGCCAAGCTATTACGATTCGCCGATATTTGTCGAACGGCCCAAAGTCATCTTCAATCCGCGCACGAAAAAATTCGTGATGTGGATGCACGCGGAACAGTTCGGCTATCACTTCGCCTGCGCGGGCATCGCGACGAGCGACACGCCAACCGGCCCGTTCGTGTTTCTCAAGACCATCCGTCCCATCACGAACGATTGTGGATTTCCCCCGGACGATCCCAACGGCCAGAAACAATTCGGCGGCACGTTTCGCGACATGAATCTGTTCATGGACGACGACGGCAGGGCTTACACCTTTTATTCGTCGGAGGATAATTGGACGATGTATGTCGTGCGGCTCAATGACGATTTCACCGGCCCGGAATTGCCCGCCGTCGAAAACAAAACGTGGGCGCGTATTCTCGTCCGGCGAATGCGCGAAGGCGCGGCGCCGTTCAAATGGAGCGGAAAATACTTTTTGATCACCTCGGCCTGCACGGGCTGGAGAGCAAACGCGGCGGAGTTTGCGTCGTCCGACAACATTCTCGGGCCATGGAAATCATCCGGTAATCCTTGTGTCGGAACAAATGCGGACACAACGTTCGGTACGCAAAGCACCTTCGTCCTGCCCGCGCCGGGCAGAACCAACGATTTGATTTTCATGGCCGACCGTTGGAACCCGCAGAATCTTCCCGACTCGCGATACGTCTGGCTGCCGTTCACGATGAAAACAAACGGCACATTCACAATCCGATGGCGGGACCACTGGGATTTTTCCACTTTTTGAGAATGGTGACATTTTTCCCGTCCACGCCGTCGAATTACGGATTGATTTTGAACGAACAAACAGCTACTTAAAATTCAGATGAGCTTGAAGATTCAACTGCAACTTGAAGAAGATTCATGCGGCCTTGTTCTCTGCGCGCAACCAGTGTTCTGCAAGCCAGACGACATCGTTTATGCAATCGTCGAGTGCGCCCGCAGGTGTCGGACCCGTGGAATCTTACCATCCCGGCCAAACATTGATTTATGAAAAAAAATTCTGTTCGCATCGGACTGTTCGGCATCGGCCTTGACACTTACTGGCCGCAGTTTCCCGGCTTGCGGGGCCGGTTGACCGGTTACCAGCGCCAGATTGCCGGCCAGCTTCGGCAGTATGGAGCGGACCTGGCCGACGCGGGCCTGGTGGACAATCCGACGAAAGCCCGTGAAGCCGCCTCGTTTTTTCGCCGCGAGGAGGTGGATTTGATTTTTCTCTACATCTCCACTTACGCGCTGAGTTCCACCGTGCTGCCCGTTGTGCAGCAGGCGCGCGTTCCGGTCGTCGTATTGAATTTGCAGCCGGTGCCGCAACTGGATTATGCGAAATTCAATGCGCTGGGAGATCGCGGCCTGATGACCGGCGTCTGGCTGGAACATTGCCAGGCGTGCAACGCGCCGGAAATTGCCTGTGTCTTCAATCGTGCGGGCGTCGCTTATCATCTGGTCACCGGTTACCTCAAGGATGCGGCTGCGTGGCAGGAAATCCGGGACTGGGTGGAGGCGGCGAACGTAGCCGCGGCAATGCGCCGCAACCGGCTGGGCGTGCTCGGCCATTATTACTGCGGGATGCTGGATGTTTACAGCGACATGACGCAGCAATCCGCGGCGTTCGGCAATCACTTCGAGTTGCTGGAGATGTGCCAGCTTCACAAGCTGCGTGAAGCCGTCACGAAACCGCAGGTGAACGCCAAGCTCGCGCAGTTCCGCCGCGAGTTTGAGGTCTCCAAGGAGTGCGAAAGAAGCGAACTCGAGCGCGCCGCGAAAACTTCCTGCGCCCTCGACGCGCTGGCAAAAAAACACAACCTCGGCTCACTCGCCTATTACTACGAGAGCGAGGACGGTTATGCGTATCGCGATATCGCCACTTCGATTATCGCGGGCAACACGCTCTTGACCGGGCACAACGTGCCGGTGGCGGGCGAATGCGAAATCAAAAACGCCCAGGCCATGAAGATCATGGACTTGTTCGGCGCGGGCGGTTCGTTCAGCGAATTCTATCTGGCGGACTTCAAGGACGACGTGGTGTATCTGGGCCACGACGGTCCGGCGCACTTCGCGATTGCCGAGGGCCGCGTGGGCCTTGTGCCGCTGTCGGTCTATCACGGCAAACCGGGCAAGGGACTTTCGATTCAGATGACCGTGAAGCACGGGCCGGTGACGTTGCTTTCCGTCGTGCAAGGCGCGGGCGGCAAACTGTCGTTGCTCGTGGCGGAAGGCGAATCAGTCGCCGGGCCGGTCCTGCAAATTGGCAACACCAACAGCCGCTATCGTTTTTCCATCGGAACGAAGGCGTTCATCAATGAGTGGTCCAAGGCCGGTCCGGCGCATCATTGCGCCATTGGCATCGGACATATTGCGAACAAAATCGAGAAGCTCGGCGCGCTGCTGAATTTGGAAACCGTGCGGGTTTGTTGATCGGGGCACCGAAGGCACCAGCGGCCGGTCTATCCGTCCCTCTTGAGTGCCATGCTGTTCGTTATCACCTTGCCACTTCTAAGTTTGATCACGCAGGGGACATGCCGGCCGCTTGGGGCGTAAGCTGTGGAAGTAAAGGATTCACCAATGCTGACGAACTCAAGACCTCGTGATCCTTGTCCGATGAAGCTCTGGCCTGCTCGAAATTCTGCTCGGCCTGTTTCATTGCTTGGCCGTGTATCAGTCATATCTCTTCTGGGAGAAAGTGCCCGAAACCTGTCTGAGAATAAGCGTTGTTTCCACCGCTTTTGCATCTTCCGGGTGGGCTCAACGGAGGAACGCGGGGCGATGCGGAGAGGCGCGGAGGGCATCATCATGGCAAGCCCTCTCACTACCATTTCTCTCACATCTTGACGCAATCTGCCGTGCGATACATTCGCGACCATGATGGTGCTGCGCGAGCGAAACTGACCGTGGAGTCGCGCTTCTCCGGTGATACCAGCCGTGTTGCGCAAGGTGCCTGACGCATTACGTTCAGAGCCGTATTGCGATGCAACCATTTTAGCCAGCCGCGGCAACCGTGCGTGCTCATGACAATCGTGTCCGCTTGCAAACGCTTTGCCATCTCGATAATGACCCCGGCGGGACGCCCCTCGCAAACCAAGACCTCCGTGGTCACCTGTTTGCCCATGCATTCAGCCAACTGCTGCAACTGGAATTCCGCGTCGCGGCATAATTCATTGAGCAGGCGCGTGCGCGGAATCCCGCGCTCCTCCCCTGCAATATTCAGTTGCACGGCATGCAGCAGCACCAGCCTGGCCTGGGATTCGCGGGCAAGGTTCCTGGCGGCCACGAGGGCCGTGTGAGAGCTGCCCGAAAGCGCCAGAGGAACGAGAATGGTTTTAGGAGCGAATGCGGAGCGGTCTTCGTTCCGATCATCGTTCTCGCCTTGAGCGGCGGCCGGCACCCGATGGCTCGCATGATATTCGCCACGACCTTGGACAACGAGTGACTCGATATTCGTACGAGATTGAGAATGGATGGTTTTCATACGTTTATTTTGTTTGTGAACTTGTTTCCACCACGCCGGGCTTGGATGTTCCGGCAGAGTTGTCGCGGTGACTCCGGTGGCTAAACCACCAGAAGAGAAGAAAGAAAACCGCGATCTGGATAACAACGAATGCGGCGATTTTCGGCAGCAACGGGACACGTGCTTTCCATAGTTGGGGAGGCCGCAGCCTTTTGAACCGCTCGGTCAAAGAAACCTGACTGTAGTTGTTCAACTCCGCCTTCATGGAGGCAGCCGAGGGGAAGCGTTTCGATGGGTTGCGTTCCAGCGCGTGCAAAATAATCTCCTCAATTTCGGGGGATAACTCCGGGTTCCGCTTGCGCGGCGGTTCGGGATCCCCGGAGAGCCGGGCATTCATGATAACGTACGGGTTGTCGCCGTCGTAGGGAGGAAAGCCGGTGGTCATTTCGTACAGCATCGCTCCCAGGGCATAAATGTCGGTCCGGGAATCACCGCGCTTGCCCTGAACCCGCTCGGGCGCAATGTAGTCCGGTGTGCCCATCGGGGCAGTGAAGCCGCCAAACGTAAGACGGCGCGCATTTTCAGATTTGGCAATGCCAAAATCCAGGATGCGAACAGTGCCATCTTTGCAAAGCATGACGTTCTCCGGCTTCAAGTCCCGATGCACCACTCCTTTCCGGTGCAGGTAATCAAGCCCCTCGCAAATCTGGCTGACGATGCGCACGGCTTCGCCTTCCGACAACCGCGTCTGTTCGTGAAGACGGGCGGCCAGGGTCCGGCCTTCGAGATATTCCATCACGATATAGGGCCGGCTTTTGTCCGACGCAGGGAACATTTTCAAAATACATGGGTGGTTCAAAGTGAGGCCGATGTTCTCTTCGCGTTGAAAGCGGGAAAAGAAACCCGGATCGCATTCGAACTGCAGCAATGGAACTTTCAAAGCCACTGATCGTCCCGTCTGACGATCCAAGGCCTCGCAGATCCATGCCATGCCGCCGCGATTGATGACCTCCAGAATCTTGAATCGGTCATCCAACACCTGGCCAACCTGAAGCTCGTTCGACATGGGAAAAGAGGCAGGAACGTTTGATAGTGACCGGCTGTTATCGAAACCAAATGCAGGCATGGCTGTTCCTTCGTGAAAACGAGATTGCTGCTTTAAAGGAGCGGCAACCATCACCCGCCGGTCCTCGCTGCAAATGCTCATTGAACTTTTCATGGATGTACTATTTCACACAGAGTGAATTCCGGGTAATTAAGAGGCGGCCAAAACGCGTAAAATTAGTGTCAAGAGCCGTAATCGGACCCGCCCCGCCTCCTTTTCGGACTTTATGATTTATTTACGGGATTTGGCTTTCATTTAATTCACGGCCGGAGTCGAGCGAGCTTACATTTGTTACATGAAACGCCATGACGGGTGTTAAATGAAACCAAATCCGATCGCCTTGGTTGTTGATGCTGACCGGCCGATTCGGCGCCTGCTGCGGGTCGTCCTGGAGCCGCACCATTACAAGGTCCACGAAGCCGAGAATGGCCAGACGGGGATAAAAGAGGCCGTAGCACACCGGCCAGATGTGATCATCCTCGACTTGTCTCTGCCTGATATGGACGGTCTGACCGTGCTAAAGCGATTGCGCGAATGGAATCGAGACCCGGTCTTGATTCTATCGGCTCAGAATGACGAAGAGAACAAGGTAGCGGCGCTCGACAGCGGGGCGAATGATTACATGACCAAACCCTTCGGCTCCGCTGAATTGCTGGCTCGTCTCCGCGTCCTCCAGCGCTCGATTCCGGGCGAACCGGACGGTCCCCTGTTCATTCACGGCGACCTGCAGGTGGACATCATATC
>CAWDPX010000013.1:0-19389 GCA_963804345.1 uncultured Verrucomicrobiae bacterium
TCACGTCACTGAGTTGTCGTGGACCAAGCGCGTGGCCAAGCCCAGCGACGTGCTCAAACAGGACCAGGAAATCGAGGCCATTGTGCTCGGCATCAACCGGGAAGAACAGAAAATTTCCCTCGGCATCCGCCAGTTGGAATCCAATCCGTGGGACAATGCCGAGGCGAAATACGCGGTCAGCGCCCGGGTCAAAGGCAAGGTGCGCAACCTCACCAGCTACGGCGCGTTTGTGGAATTGGAAGAGGGCATTGACGGCATGATTCACGTGTCCGACGTGTCGTGGACGCGCAAGATCAATCACCCGTCCGAAGTCCTCAAGAAGGGCGACGAAGTCGAGGCCGTCGTGCTCGAAGTGGATCGTCCGAACCAGCGCATCGCGCTCGGCATCAAACAACTCTCCCAGGACCCATGGGCGAACATTGACCAGCTCTACAAGGTGGGCGACGTCGTCACCGGCAAGGTCACCAAGCTCGCGAGCTTTGGTGCGTTCGTCGGTTTGCAACACGACATTGACGGTCTTGTGCATATCTCGCAGGTCAGCGAGGAGCGCGTGGACAAGATCAAAAACGTGCTCAAGGCCGGCCAGGATGTGACCGCCCGCGTCATCAAGATTGACAAGGGCGAACGCCGCATCGGCCTGTCCATCAAGGCCGCCAGCTACACCGACGAACAGCTCAAGGAAGAACAGAAAATATTCGATGCGCTCAAACCCGGCGAAGACCTCGTGGCGTTGCAACACGCTTTCGACGCTGCCGACGAGGCGCAGAAAACGGAGTAATCATTCTGCCAGATTGAATTCAAACGCAGGCGGACCGGAAACGGTCCGCCTGTTTTGTTTTGGAGTTGGAGTTCAGGCTTCAGCCTGCATCCCGCCAACAAGCTGAAGCTTGAACTCCAACGCAATTTGGCGGCCATCCTATTCCGCCGCGGCTTTCAAGCTCCGATGCTGGTAGTGCAGAATTTTGAACTCCGGCGTGTCGCTGATTTCTTCCGCCAGCACGAACCGGTCTTCAAACGGCGGGAAAAACGCGTCGCCTTCCACCTCGCGTTTGACCAGCGTGAGGTAAAGATCGGAACAGCGCGGCAACATCTGCGCGTAAATATCCGCGCCGCCGCAGATGAAAATATCATTGGGAAATTCGTCGGGATCCAGTTTGTTCAGCGAGTTGAAAATCAGAATTTCCGTCTCCTGTTTTTCACCCAGCCGGCTGAAATGAAACTGATAGGCGCGCTTGAGATAACGGCCGCCGCGCCACTCGTGGTATTGCCCAAAAATTTCCGGATGGCTTTTAATGAGCCGCTGCGGATGCCGCGTCAGGATCAGATTCTTCCGGTTGGACAGCGGCCGGCCCAGGCTTTCAAACGTCTTGCGCCCCATGACGATGACATTGCCCATCGTCATTTTTTTGAACCACTTGAAATCCTCCGGCAGATGCCAGGGGATTTTGCCGCCCGCGCCAATCACACGGTTCAGCGACATGGCAGCGATGGCCTTGAAGTGTTTCATGAACAGAGTTTTAACGCAAAGGCACAAAGGCGCAAAGTTTTTCCCGGAGCGCGGAATTTATTCCGCTTCCCCGGTCTCATGTGCTCAAGGTTGGTTTGCACGCATTGGCCCGAAGCGGAATGAATTCCGCGCTCCCATGGCTGCGCCTTCGCGTTGAAATTCATTTACACCGCAATCGGCGCCTTGATGGCCGGATGCGGATCGTAGTTCACCAGTTCAAAATCCTCGAACTTGAAATAATCGATGTTTTTCACCGCCGGATTCAATTTCATTTGCGGCAACGGACGCGGATCGCGCGAGAGTTGCAGTTTCGCCTGTTCGAGGTGGTTCTGGTAGAGATGCAGATCACCGAAGGTGTGGACGAAGTCGCCGGGCTTCAGGCCGCAGACCTGCGCGACCATCAGCGTGAGCAACGCGTAGCTGGCGATGTTGAACGGCACGCCCAGAAAAATATCCGCGCTGCGCTGGTAAAGCTGGCAGCTTAACTCGCCGTCGCTCACGTAGAACTGGAACAGCGCGTGGCACGGTGGCAACGCCATTTGCCCGATTTCGCCCGGATTCCACGCGGTGACAATATGCCGCCGGCTGTCGGGGTTCTTTTTGATCTGCTCGATGACCTGGTCAATTTGATTGAGGGTACGTCCATCGGGCGTGCGCCAGTCACACCATTGCGCGCCATAAACGCGGCCCAGGCTGCCGTCCTTGTCCGCCCATTCGTCCCAGATCGTCACGCCGTGCTCGTTGAGATATTTGACATTTGTGTCGCCGCGCAAAAACCAGAGCAGTTCGTAGATGATGGACTTGGTGTGGACTTTCTTGGTGGTGAGCAGCGGGAAAGTTTTTCGCAAATCAAACCGCGCCTGCGCGCCGAACACGGAATACGTGCCGGTGCCGGTGCGGTCGGCCTTGAGTTTTCCGCGTTCCAGAACGTGTCGCAGCAAATCGAGGTACTGAATCATTGCGGAGGAAATTTAACCACGAAATACACGAAATACACGGAAAGAAATTTGGCCGGGATAAAAGGGGGCGCAACTTGAGGGCGTGTTGCCCAAATCATTTTGGAGACGGTGGAGCGCGGCTGTCTCAGCCGCAGCACGTTCGACTACCCCTAAACCCGTGGAATTTCGTGCGCTCATTGGCAATTCTGGCTGCTGCGGGTGGGACACCCGCGCTCCGTTCCATTTGGGCAACGCGCCCTTGACACTGCCGCCGGCTCCCTCGCCCCGCCCGAGCGGGGAGAGGGCGTAAAGCCCCGTGGGGGCCACGCCCCTTTACGGGGCTGGGGCGAGGGGATTTGAGCTTGAATAATCAGCCTCCTCACCCCGCTCCTCTCCTTCTTTGGTGGAGGAGAGGGAGAAAAAATGGCGGTGGTGTCAAGTCACGCCCGATAAAAGGTGGCAAACGAAAAATGCTTGGCAAACATCCCATTGTTTTGGCAGGCTGCAATTATCCGACACGGGAAAAACTCGACTGGGGCGTTGGGCGCTTTCACCTTGATTGAACTGTTGGTGGTGATGGCGATCATCGCAATTCTCGCCGGGCTGGTTCTATTCGCGGTCGGTCGCGCCAAGGCCGCGGCGCAGGCGATTTCCTGCCGGAACAATCTCAGGCAGTGGGGACAGGCGACGCTTTTTTATGTGGCGGACAATAATGACTTCCTACCGAAAGACGGCACGCCGAATGGCACTTCCGTCAACGAGGGATGGTATATTGATCTGCCACGCTCGTTGCATCTGCCAACCTATCACGAACTGCCGTGGCGAACGAATGCGGACATCAATCCGGGTCATTGCCTCTGGATTTGTCCGGCCAATCCCCGTCGAAGCAATGGAAATAATTTGTTTCACTACTGCCTGAATGAGCACGTCAATGGCACCGGAATCTATAATCTTTCGACGCGCATGGTCAGCATTCAACAGCCAAGTGCGACGGTCTGGCTGTTCGACAACGGCGGGCTGGCGGCGGTCGCCCAACAAAACAACGTTCACAGCAATCTGCACAACTGCGGCGCGCAGTTTGTTTTTCTTGACGGTCATGCCGCGCGGTTTCGCAACACCGAGTATTGGGACTTCACCGCCCACAAAGGCATCACCAACAACCCGGAACTGGTCTGGATTCCTTGAAACGACGCTTACGGCACGCGATAAACACGGAAGAATTTCGCGTTGCCCGGCACATTTGTGGTGAACGTGAAATTGGCGCCGGTCGCAACGAGGGTCGTGGCCAGCGGCGTCCACGCGGTCAGATTCGAGGAGACTTCAATATTATAGGAGCGGTTGCTGGCGGATTCCCATTGGAGCGAGACGATTTGATTCGTCATGCCGAGGGAAAGCAGACGGAAGCGCGTGTTGAACGGATTGCCGAAAACCATGAACACGGGCAGGTGATCGGACGCGTTCTCGTCGTCGCTGTACAAATTGGGCGGCACGGGATACAGCAAATCGGTGCGGAAAACCTGGCTGCTGACAATGTTCGAGAACAGCATCGCGCACGGCAAGATGTAATCGTAACGCCTGGTCAGGCCGTCCCGGATGGAAATGGTCAGTTCGCTTTCGGTGAAAGGATTGACGGCGGTGGCCAGTTGCAAACCGGTCGGCGCACTGACGAGGCACTGGATGGATTGCGGGTTGCTGTCCGGCGGCCGGAGGATGTCTTCATTCAGGTCGCCGCTCAACACGTACGGTTGCTGGCCATTGACCGCCGGATAGACCGTGGCGAAGAAATTGGAAACGGCGGCCGCCTCCGCGGCGCGTTTCAGCGATTCGGGACCAGTCTGTCCGGACTTCAAATGCACGGTGAACACGTGCAAGGGCTGGGGAAAACCGGGAACGGAAATCTGCGCTTCAAACAAATCCCTGGAAAAATAGGGACTGGGACTGGCGTTCGTGTAGCCGTAAGGCCCGAGATAGACGTCGTGCAGCCGGCTGGTCGAGGTGATGACGGGAAAACGGCTGAGGATGGCGCTGCGGATGAATCCGTCGTCCGCGGAGTTGGTGACGAGGTAATAGCCCGGACAGAAAGCCGTGACAAAATCCGCCATCCGCGCCGTGCAATTGTTGGTGACCGGGATTTCGTTGAAGGTGATGATGTCCGGGTTGAGGTATTGCACCTGGCGGCCGATGGCCCGCACATGCCACATATTCGTGCTCCAGTTGGTCTGGCCGTTGCCATTCGCGTTGTAGGTGAGATAGGAAAACGCCGGAGGCGAGGCGCTCCAGACGCTCAAAGTGAACGGGTCGCTGCCGGCAGAGCCGAGCGCGTTGGTGATCACGACGGTATAAAAACCGGCTTGGGCGAACGTCACGGCCGTCAGCGTGAGATTGGAGCTGGTTGCTCCCGGAAGGTTCGTGTTGTTGAGCTGCCATTGATAAGCCAGCGGCGGAGTGCCGGTGGCGCTGACGCTGAAAGTGACATTCGCGCCGTTGGTCACAGTCTGGTTTTGCGGCGGGGAAACAATGGCGGGGCGTTCCAGCAATGGCGCATTGGTGACCACGTCGGGAAACGTGGTGCCCACGCGCAAATCATCAACAAAAAAATTCCCGATCGTTCCCGAGGAACCATCCTCCCGGAAACCATACGAGGTGACGGTTATCGTGGACGCGGTGTCGGTCGCCGTCACGCCCGCGTTGGTTTCCGCCGCGGGATTGAGCCACAGCGTGCTCACGACATTGCTCACGTCCAGGCGCGACACGATGGTATAATCGGTGTTGGTTTGCAAATCGGCATTGATCACAACGGAAGGTGAACTGGCGGCGTTGGCAATGCCAATGCGGTAAGCGCCGCTGGCGGCGCCCGCGGTCTGCGCAAAAATCCGGGCGCGAAAGCCCGTGCCGTCGTTCTTGAATTCGGCAAAATAACTGCCCGCACTGGACGGCAGGTTGGTGTAATTGACTTTGAAGCTCACATAGAGAATCGCGTTCGAGGCCGGAGCGTAAGGCTGTCCCGCCAGCGTCGCCTGAACGTCCTCCGTATTCGCCTTGCTCAAAAATATCCGGCCGGAAACGACCTTCACCTGTCCGGTGGTCCCGCTGTAAGTTGTCCAAGGACTGCCGGCCACCGTCACCAAGGGACCGTCGGGATAACTGAAGGAATCACTCAAAAGGGGTGCCGCGCCTGCCAAAGTGGCGGAAAGAAGAAATGCCGCGATGCAAAATGCAATTGTTTTCACAGATGCTCTGAGACAGACAGCACAGCCCATCCTGCCCGCCCGCTCGTGCCCAAAATCTCATGCCGGGCAGAATTGTAAATGCTTAACGTTTCCGTATAAACGCCGGTCGTGAATATTTTTGTCTGGCCAGAAATTCCGCGCGCTCCCGCAGCGTGTCCTCCGGTTCAAATTCCAGCCATTCAATCCCCAATCCCAGTCGCCCAACAGCACACATGGCCTTTTGCCAGTCCGTCCGGACCAGGGAAATCGGCGGCGGCTGGACTGAACCCTGGATGAGCAGGCCCAGCTTGTTGCGCCGTTGCGCCGCGCCGGCGATTTTCCGTCCTTCCCAGAGCAAATCGAATTTTTCATGACCCGCAAAACACTGGCCGGGACCGGTTTTGCGGGCGTTTGGCGCGAGAGCGGTGGCAACCTTCAACTTTGCAAACGCCGCTTGAATCCATTCGTGGACGCGGCGGTAGCTTTCCTCGGCCTTGAACGAATGCCATTCGTGACCGGGCGGGAAGACGAGGCTGTAGGTCCAGTCCGCGTCGTGCGGCACGATGCCGCCGCCGGTGGGACGGCGAACCAATGGGCGCAAATGCGTGGCGTGCTCGACCTCGGCGTATTTTTGGAAGTAGCCGAACGTGGCCGCCGGTTCCGTCCAATCGTAAAACCGCAGCACCGGCTGGCCCAGGCGCGACATGTTTTCGAGCAGCGCCTCGTCCAGCGCCATGTTGAAGGCGGCGGGACCGGAGCCGGATTGCAGCAAAAGCCAGAGGTGCAAAGGAGCAAAACATCCAACATCCAACATCGAACACTCAACATCCAACGCTTGTCCGCCCGCGTCTGGAGACTTGGGCGTTGGATGTTGGATGTTGGATGTTGGATGTTTCTTGTTCACGCGTTCCCTGCCGAAGGGCACAGCTTCTTGATCTCGCAGTTCAAACAGTCCGGCTTGCGGGCGTCGCAGCGGCGGCGTCCATGCCAGATGAGCCAGTGACTGAACAGCGTCCACTGCTTTTGCGGCACCAGTGACATCAATTCCAGTTCGATTTTCTCCGGCGTCTTCTGCCGCGTCAGCCCGAGCCGCTGCGACAGCCGTGCAATATGCGTGTCCACGACCACGCCGACGTTGATGCCGAAAACATTGCCCAAAACGACGTTGGCCGTCTTGCGGCCCACGCCGTCGAGCTGCGTCAATTCCTCCATCGTGCGCGGCACCTGGCTGCCGTGACGCTCGACCAATTTGCGGCAGCACGCCTGGATGTGCTTCGCCTTGTTGCGGAAAAAGCCGGTGGACTTGATGGCCTGCTCCAGTTCCGCGAGCGGGGCTTTCGCGTAATCCGTCGCCGAACGGTATTTTGTAAACAATTCCCTGGTGACGAGGTTGACGCGCTTGTCGGTGCATTGCGCGGAAAGAATCGTGGCGACGAGCAACTGGAGCGGGTCGGCATGATTCAACTCGCAATGCGCCCCGGGATACGTCCGGTCGAGCGCGGTGATGATTTTTTTCAGGCGCGCTGCTTTGGCATTAACTGTTTCGCGAGGCATTTACGCGAAAATTTAACCACAAAGGAACCAGGACACGAAGAAAACTTTGCGACCGGGAGGGCGTTGCTTCGTCAATGCCCAAGTTACTGAGCAAGCCGTACGCGGTAGAAGCGGCTGGAATGATTCGTGGCGGCTCCGTGGTCGAGGTAATTCGTCATCCCTTCGTTCGTGCCTCCCACCGAAATGACGGGGCCGAAGTCCGCGAACGCGCCTGCACCCAGATTGCCATTGGTCTGCAAGACGTAGTTGTGGCCGCCGACGGTTGACCAGGTCACGCGCACATCCATGTTCGTCTTCGCGGCGCTGATGAAGTGGAAAACGCTGGCAGCGTTCGTCGGATTGGTGCCGGCCAGATACTCCTGCAGGTTGTTCGCGCCGTCATGATCGGGATCGGCGCCGGCCACGTTGGGATCAAGCGGGTCGAAGCCGTATTGCTGCTTCCACAGGTTTGGAATGCCATCGCCGACGGCGCTCTGGTTCGGGTTGAGCTGGAGGCTCCGGTAAATCAGCGTGCCGCCGACGTGCAGGAATTGAGCACAGTCATTGGTCACAATCAGTGTGTCCACGCGCAGCGTGCCGCCATTGAGCACAAATGTGCCGTCATAGACTTCCAGCACGGCGTCGTGCGTCTGGTTGGTGACGGTGATCTGCCCGCTGTCCAACTGGACGAGATTGTCGCAGTAGAACGAATTGAATCCAACGACCATGTTGGTGGTGACGAAAACCGACCCGCCTTCCACGAACAAGGTGTTCTCCGAGCCCAGGTCGCCAACCGCGAGTTGCTGGTTGCGCCAGACGCCGCCGGGTCCCACCCACACAGTATTGCCGCTGCTCATCGAATCTGCCTCGCCAATAAGACCCCAGCCATCGGCCACCAGGCCGCCGTTGCTGATGACCAGACTGTTACTGGGACCGTAGTAGCCGACAAACACCGCGGTGGTGTTGCTCCAGACCGAGCCGGCGCCAGTGACCAGCACCTGATTGTTGAAGCTGTTGGTATCATATCCAATCACGCCCATGTCGTCGCTGACCCAACCGCCGTTGCTGATCACCAGGCTGTTGCCCGCGCCGTAACCTCCGGCATACACGTCGTCATAGTTGCTCCAGACCGAACCGGCGCCGGTGACCAGCGCGCTGTTGTTGTCGCTGCCGGCGGCCTCCCCCACGTAACCATAATCGTTGATGACCCGGCCGCCGCTGCTGACGACCAGGCTGTTGCCCGCGCCGGAATCTCCGACATACACGTCGTCATAGTTGGTCCAGACGGAACCGGCGCCGGTGACCAGCACGCTGTTGTTGTCGCTACCGGCGACCTCCCCCACGAAACCATAACCGTTGATGACCCGGCCGCCGCTGCTGATGACCAGGCTGTTGCCCACGGTGAAATATCCGACATACAAGTCGGAACTGTTGGCCCAGACCGAATGGGCGCCAGCTACCAGCGCGCTGTTGCCGTCGCTGCCGG
This sequence comes from uncultured Verrucomicrobiae bacterium, assembly GCA_963804345.1. Classification (GTDB taxonomy): domain Bacteria; phylum Verrucomicrobiota; class Verrucomicrobiia; order Limisphaerales; family UBA11358; genus UBA11358. The sequence goes on from CAWDPX010000013.1 coordinate 8,674, forward strand.
GGTTAGACCCCACATAACCAGTGGTGTTGATGACCTGGCCGCCATTGCTGATCACCAGGCGGTTGACCGGGCCATTCAAACCAACGTACATGTTGTCGGCACAGTTCAAAACGGAGCCGCCGCCCGTGACCAGGGCGAAGTTATTGCTGCTGGTGGAATCGCATCCGAGGGCGCCGTCGTGACTCACTGCAAACGCTCCGCCGTTGCTCATCGCCGCCCCATTGCTGATGGTCAGGGTTCCGTTCACGCCGTCAAAGCCGACGAGCACGCTGTAACTGTTGTGCCAGGAGGAGTTGGTGCCCGTAACCAACACGGCGTTGTTGCTGCTGCCGGCGGATTCGCTGATACGGCAGTATTTGTCCGACACCGCGGCGCCGTTGGCAACGGTGAACGAGTTGTTGTCGCCCTGGTAGCCGGTGTAAATGTAGCAGTTGACGGAAATGCTCGAGCCGGGACTGGTCACCAGCACGGAGTTGCCGCTTGAACTGGCGCCGACATAAAACCAATAGCCCAATATTTGGCCACCGTTGGTGACGACGATGCTGTTGCCCGGGCCATTGAAGCCTGCCCACAATGTCGCGGCAACTGCCGATACATCCCATACTGAATTACTGTCCGAAATCCAGACCGTATTACCCGTCGCCGAACCAAAAAAGCCGAGATATCCAAATGTGGAGGTCACGCGGCCGCCTTTATTGATGATCATCCGGTTACTACTGCCACTGTCACCGATCCGGCAAGTCGAATTGTTCCAAACCGAACCCGCGCCGGTAATGAGCGCGGTGTTACCGCAGCTCGTGGAGGCATCACCCACTTTGGCGTCGGCGGCGACCACGCAGCCGCCATTGCTGACAACCAAGCTGTTGCCTGGCCCGGCATATCCCAATTCCAACCAGGAGGCGTTGTTCCAGACCGAATTCGTGCCGGTAACCATGACGTAATTGCTGCTGCTGGCAGGCAGGTAACCCACATAGCCGTTGGCATTGCTGAGCACACCGGCATTCCGAATCAGTAATGCGTCGGCGAGAGTGTTTGAGCCGACCACATAGTCCCCTGCCCAATAGTTTGTCACACCGCTGATGGTGTTGGTTTGATAATTGGAGGTGTATTGCCCTGCCGCCGGCTGGGTTCCCGCCCACAGGCACGTGAGCAGAACAATCATCGAAAATGGGCGTTCGATTCGTTGCATGGCAGTCAGACAAGCTTGTCCCTCTGATGAATCGTGAGACAGGTGACGTTTTAGTCCAGTGTCTTCGCCGGATCAAGAACAAAACTGCCCTCCGAGAACAGCCGTGGCGTTTCCGTTTAGGAAATCAAACCAGCTCCGGCTCTTCGAACGATGACGGTGTTTGCGGTTTCGGCGCTTCGGCGGCTGTGCTTTCGCGGGGCATCGGAGAATTATTTGAGCAAGGCGTTAAAACCCGCCTGCTCAAAATGCTTGTCGCCCGTCAACGCATCCGCAATTTGTTCATCTTCCATCACGACGAAGGAGATGCAGTCGGTCAACGGCCAGTCTTTATCGCGGCGATAACGGTAGAGGGAAATTCCGTCTTCCAGAAGTTTGCGCGTGGCGGGCACAATTGTCATGCTGGGACGGCCTTGAATCCAATCGTAAAATCGGATGAATACATCGCGGTTGCCCATCCGGCTTAAGGCATCGCCGACTTCCACCAGCACCCAATCCGTGGTCACGCGGTGGTTGCGAACGGTGCGGCTGGCGTTCAACGCACGCGCATGGTTGGGATCCGAAGGATTAAGTATGGCCAGGAAGAACCACGTGTCGGCAAAGACGCGATTCATCGTTTCGGCAGACCATGCAGGTAATGGTCGTGGTTGGCAGAGAGGTCGGACGGAAGATTGCTGGTTTCGGCGGCGAATTCGAGCAGCTTGTCAGTGAATTCGGCGGCCTGCCGCCCGGTCAATTCCGGCGTGGGTTGGGAGGCGGAAATCCAGCGGCCAAGCCGCGGCTGCTGTTTGTTGCCGCCGTGCAGGTAGTAATCGTGGTTGATGGCAAGGTCATCCGGGAGATCACGCGCCGTCGGAAAGGCCAGCGCCGTTTCGCGCAGAATAAATGCTTCTTCGGATGAAACCGTCGCGGGCTTTGCGGGTTCAGGCAAAATCAATTCCACCGCTGTTCCGTCCGGCAAATCCACGCCCGGCGGCAGCTTCACCGCGCCTTTTGAAACTTTCCCGATGTAAGCCATGGAAACAATCTGGCAGAAAAATCGGGAAAGTAAATTCAAAACAAGAGCAGCAACCAAATTGCTGAAACGGTGTTGAAATTATTTGAATGAGCGAGCCGAAGAAAAAATCTTCCGATAGAAAAATAATTGTTAAGGTTGTCGTTTGCCTTCTCTTTGGACTTGCTTTGGCCGTTGGCATTCCAAAATTCATTCAGGCTCGACAAGCATCCGTAAGATTAGCTTGTATGAATCATTTGATTCAAATTGACGGAGCAAAACAGCAATGGAAAATAGAATACAAAAAGACCGATGCGGATATTCCAACTTGGGAAGATCTTAAACCGTATCTTTCAGGAAATGCTGAATTAAAATGTCCGGCTGGCGGCATTTATACAATTGGAAAAGTTGGCGAACTTCCAAGTTGTTCGATTACCAACCACAGCTTGCAATAGAATTAAGCCATCTGCGGGTCTTCAATTTCCTTCGGCGGCTTGGACAAGGGCGTGCCATCCGGGGCTTCGGGATACTCGAAGATTTTGCCTTCGTAGTTGCGCAGCACCACGCGGTCGGCGTTGTGGCTCAACACGTAGTCGGGATTGATCGGCACCTTGCCGCCGCCGCCGGGGGCGTCAATGACGTATTGCGGCACGGCGTAACCGGTGGTGTGGCCGCGCAACTCCGTCATGATTTCCAGGCCCCGGCGGACGCTGGCGCGCAAATGCGCCGAGCCGGAAATCAGATCGCACTGGTAAAGGTAATACGGCTTCACGCGGCACATGAGCAACTTCTGGACGTGTGCCTTCATCACCGTCGCGTCGTCATTGACGTGCTTGAGCAACACGGACTGGTTGCCGAGCGGAATGCCGGCGTCGGCCAGGCGGCCGAGAGCGTCGCGCACCTCCGTCGTCAATTCGCGCGGATGATTTGAATGAACGCTCATGAACAGCGGATGGAATTTTTGCAGCATGGCGCACAGTTCGGGCGTGATGCGTTGCGGCAGGAACGTCGGGATGCGCGAACCGATGCGCAAAAATTCCACGTGCGGAATCGCCCGCAGCCGGCCCAAAAGCTGTTCGAGCTTTTCGTCGCTGAGCAGCAGGGGATCGCCACCACTCAACAGGACGTCGCGGATTTCCGGGTGTTGCGCGATGTAGGCGATGGGCTTGTCGAATTCGGGATGAAAATCGTAGCCGCTGGCGTTGCTGACCAGCCGCGAGCGCGTGCAGTAACGGCAATACGCGGCGCAGCGGTCGGTGACGAGGAACAGCACGCGGTCGGGATACCGATGCACGAGGCCGGGTACCGGCGAATGAGAATCCTCGCCGCACGGGTCGCTCATTTCCCACGGCGCGGTGTGCGTCTCCTCAATGCGCGGGATGACCTGCTGGCGGATCGGGCAATGCTCGTCCGTTGGGTCAATGAGATTGAAAAAATACGGCGTGATGGCCAGGGCGAGCTTGTGGTTCGCCAGCTTCGCGCCGGCGAATTCCTCCGGCGTGAGCGTGGGCATGAACCGCTGCAGTTGCTCCGGCGTGATGATGCGATGTTTGAGCTGCCAACGCCAATCGTTCCACTCGGCGTCCGGAACTGCGCGCCAAAAGCCGCGACCGGCGGAGTGAAATTCCTTCAAGGATTGGAGTCGGTGCCCCGCTGACGGCTCCCCGCCATTCGCCGGTGAATTGTCATCCTTCATTTTTTTCAATGGAAACTATAAGTTGTAATCGCCCCCTGTCAAGTTGACCGCTTTCGCGTCCGCCGCGTTCAAGCGCGGTTGCCAATCACGGGGACATGCCGCCCGGCTTGATGGCCGATTCGATCGTCCGCCGTTGCGCATCGAGCGCGTCCAATTTCTTAAGCGTGCCGGCCACCGTTGGTCTGAGCGGGACCAGGGGCGGATGTTTGCCCAGGGGCGGCGCGGGCCGGGCGCGTTTGGCCGGGTCGAGATAATCCGCAAGGGCGCGGCGATATTCGTCGGTCAAAACCGCGAGCGGCGGGGCCATGCGCAGTTGCGCGAGTTCAAGGGCGCGCAATTTGGATTGAAGAATCGCATCCTGCCGCGCCCGGTCAAAGTTGCGGATCACGGCCTGGAGTGAAATTTCCACGTGCGCGGGCAGGGCGTTCGATGCCGTGCGCATTTCCACCGGCACACTCAGAATTTCGTCAAGCTGGTCGCGGCTGACCGCGGGCGTCCAGGCCGGGCCCGGGTCGCGCGCCACGAAACTCACGACCTGCACCGCCCACCATTTTTCCACGTCGAGCGGCTGCGGAAAATTTTCATGGAACGCGGAATGGAACGCCATCTGCCAGTTGTAAAATTTCGGCAGGGTTTCGAGCATCGCGCGCAAGTGCGCCGGGCCATTTTTCAACGCCAGCAATTCGTTGACGAACAATTGCGCGCTGGCGCGATAGACGCCGCCGTCCGCGCCGGACAGTTGCGCGCCGGTTGGCCAGCTCAATTGTTCAAACGTCAGCACGGCCTGGTCGCGCAACACCCGCCGCGCACCGGCGAGCGAATCCAGGCCGCGGGTGGTTTTGACGGTGCGGCTGACCGGCAGACCGTTCACCATTTTGTCCGGCGATGACAGGATGATTTCCTGCCAGACGGTCGCGAGCAATTCCTGGGACAAACCATCCGTGAGCCAGGCGGGAATCTCCGCGGACCGCGCGCGGGCGTCCCGGTTGGCGATTTCCAGCAGCAGCACGCCGGTCATCGCCCGCAGATAACGGGTGCGCGACAAAACGTCCGGCAGCCGGACCTGATAATCCCAACCCTCCGGGGAACGCCGGGAGACGATGGTGACGTCTTCATCCGTTGACCGCGCCGGGTGCAGCGCAAGAAAAATTTTCCCCGGCGGCGACTTGCGGAGTTCCAGCCCCCGGAGTTCAGGGTTGAGTACGCGCGCCAGCGATTCCTTGACGCGCTCGGCGGAAACGGCCAGCAGCGCGGGTTCCAGCCGGACAAAATCGGCGTTGGTGGCGATTTCCGGCCTGGCCGCCAGCCACGATCCCGCCGGATGGGATGTCGCGCCGGTGACGATGAACTGGCCGGAAACACTGCGCGCCGAACTCGTGTCCGGAAATGAAGTCTGCGCGCGGGCGAACAGCGGAAAAAGCACCGCGCAAAAAACAGACAGGCGTCGAAAAGTTGCATCGTGGCATCGTGGCATCGTCAAACCATTGAACGGATGCAACAATTTCCCGGGGCAGCGATGCAACGCCGATTTCATTTTTTGCCGGCCTTGGGCGCGGGCTTTGCCGGAGGAGATGGGGTTTCGCCTTTGGCTGCTTTGCGTTCGCCGCCGGCCGGGGCCGGCGGCGTGGAATCCTTTTTCGCAGCCTGTTTGTAGCCTTCGCTGCGGTAGTCAGTGACGTAAAAGCCGCTGCCCTTGAAAAGCAGGCCGCCACCCGTGCTGATTCTGCGTTTCACCCGGCCGCGGCCCCATTTTTTCCGGCCGCAAAGTTCCTTCGGGCAAATCCGCAGCGGCCCCGCGGAGATGGATTGAAGAACTTCAAATTCGTGCCCGCATTTTTCGCAACTATATTCGTAGGTCGGCATGGTGGTTCGTGAACGGCCCGCTCCGGCGGCAAACCCAATTGAAAATTTCCACTGCCCGCGTCACGGCGGCGGCAAATTTGTCGTCGTTGCGGGCGCGTTGGCCGGCATGGGAACGACGTGGATGGAACCATCGGAGCTGACCTCGACGTTCAAATCATAGTGCGGCGGTCGCGCGGGGGCGGACGGCGTGCGCTGCACCAGCAATTGCGCGCCTTTTTGCTGTGAACCGGGTTCAACCCCATCGCGCATCCATTGCAAGCGGCGGGCGACGAACAAATCGTTCTTCAATTTTTTGACCTGGGCGCGCACCGTTGACAGGTTGTTGAACTTGTTCTCCAGCTCGGCTTTGGCGGCCGTTTGCCGCTGCAATTCCTTTTCGAGAAAGGCGTTGTTGGTTTCAGAACCGGCGAGTTTTTGTTCTGTGTCGGCGATTTGCTCGTTCAGGCTGGCGATGGCGTTGGTGAGCGCGGCCGCGCGCTGGTCCAGCACCTGATTGCGTGTTTCCAAACCGGCAATCCGGCCGTTGAGGCTGGCAATCTGGTCCTGGGCGCCTTGGAGCGAGGCCTTGGTGCTGGCCAGTTGGCCGGAGGATTCGATGAATTGGTTGCTGAAGGTCAGCGCTTCCTGGCGGCTGCCGGCAAGGTCCTGGCGGCTGCCGGCAAGGTCATTGGTCAGCATCAGATTGACCTGGCGGAGTTCGTCGAGATTGGCGGTGGCGGCGACCAGTTGATTGGAAAAGTCGAGAATGGCGTAGGCGTCCGTTTTGAGCCGTTCGTCCGCCGTTTTTTTCGTCGCAAACAAGGCAATTGCCAGCCCGCCACAGGCCACGGCTAGAATGACAATTCCAAGTTTTGTCTTCATAACGTATTCCCGTACGCCCAATGACTGGGCGGAACCAACCGGACAGGCGCCCCTCAACGCCGCGCTACTTTTCGGGTGTTGCGACCGGCGCGTTGGCCGCGGCTGCCGCTGCCGCTGCCGCCGCTTTCAAATCCGCATCCAGAATTTGCACATCCGCGGCTTTCTTCAATTTTTCCAAGTATGCCGGGGCGAGTTTTTCGGTTTTTTGTTGGGTCAGGAAATCCTTGATTTTGGGGGCGACCGTTGCGTAATCCACTCTTTGGGCCGGAGTTTTGTCGAGCAACTTGATGATATGGTAGCCGTAAGCGGTCGTGATGACGTCGCTGACCTGATTGTTGGTCAGTGAAAACGCCGCCGCCTCAAATTCCGGAGCCATCTGGCCGCGCGGAAACTTCGGCATTTCACCGCCGTTGTCCTTCGAGCTGGGGTCTTCGGAATATTGTTTGGCCAGCGCCGCAAAATCCGCGCCACCGCGGATGCGCTTGAGAAGGTCATCAATCTGTTTGCGCTTGGCCTGTTGCTGGTCCGCCGACAACGGCGTGCGCGTGACCGGGTCCATCGTCAAAGCCAAAATGTGGCGGACATGAACCATTTCCGGCTGCTCAAAATCCGCCGCATTCGTGGGGTTGTCGTAAAACTGCTTCACCTCGGCATCCGTAACGGCGACATTCAACTCCCGGACCTTAACCGCCTGCGCGGTGTTTTCCTGGGTGATCTTGGCGCGCAGTTCGGCAACCGTCATGCCGACGGCTTTCATTTGGCGTTCGAGTACTTCCTGCGAACCGAAGCGTTCGAGCAGCATGTCCATTTGCAAACCGGCCTTTTGGACACCGTTGGTTCTGTCCGCGTCCGTGGCTTTTTGCAACAAAAGCTGGTCCTGGATGAGCCGGTCGAGCAACTGGCCTTCGATCTGGGTCAACTGCCCCGGCGGGATGGTCTGGCCGTGCGCGGCAGCGGTGGATTTAATCCCCATCATCACCTCGTCCAATTCACTGCGTTTGATTTCAAAACCCTTGCCCCTGGCAATAACCGGGTCGCCAAACAACGCGGTCATCGCGGCTTGGGAGCTGCCGTTGGTCCCGGCGGCCGCAGGCGCATTGGTGGCGGCATTGGCGGAGGCGGCATTAATGCGCGGCAGCGCGAACAGGGTCACAGCGAACACGGCGGGGAAAATCAATTCTATTGGTTTTTTCATTGTTTGTCTTCTTTCAATTAATGGTGGTTACAATTTTATCACTTTCACATTGCTGATGTCAGGGTCTTTCTGAAGGTCGGCGAGCACGGCCGGCGGCGGTGCGCTGTCGAGATTCAACACCGTCAGCGCCAGCCCGCCGGCAGTGTCGCGCGTCAGGCTCATGTTGGCGATGTTGATCTTGTGTTTGCCGAGCAGCGTGCCGAGATGGCCGACGATGCCGGGCCGGTCCTTGTTGTTGAGCAGCAGCAGGGTGCCGCTGATGGGAATTTCCACCGGCGTGCTGAACAGCCGCACGATGCGGGGATTGTTCGGCGAGCCGAAAAAGGTTCCGCCCGCCGAGATCAGTTTCTTCCCGTTGCTGAAAACCTGGACGTGCAGCCACTCGTTGAACGTGACCGGCTCGTCGGATTTCTTTTCCTCGACGGTGATGCCGATGCTCGCGGCAACGGAGCGGACGTTGACGTTGTTCACGTCCTTGACCGCGCTGCTTTCCAAAAAGCCGCGCAAAATGGATCGCGTCACCGGGTCGGTGTTCGGCAATTTCTGCGCGTGGCCGCCATAAGTGACGTAGATGCGGTCGGCGCCCGGCGGCGCGAGCTGCGCCAGCAATTTGCCCAGCGCCGCGCCCAGCGGCAGGTAGGGCTTCACCTGCTCGTAGGTCTTGGCGTCCAGATACGGCAGATTCACGGCGTTGCGGACTTCGCCCGTGAGCAGATAACCCGCGATGACTTCGGCGACCTCGATGCCGCATTTTTCCTGCGCCTCCTCCGTGCTGGCGCCGAGGTGCGGCGTCAAAATCAGGTTTGCCTGCTTGCGATACGGATGGTCGGCGGGCAGCGGTTCGGTGGCGTAAACGTCCAGCGCCGCGCCGGCGACCTTGTTGGATTCCAGCGCCGCAATCAAATCCGCCTCGACGATGATTTCGCCGCGGGCGCAATTCACAATTTTCACGCCGGGTTTCATCTTGGCGAAGGCGGCGGTGTTGAGCATGTGCTTGGTTTCCGGCGTCACCGGCATATGCACGGTGATGAAATCCGCCGCCAGATAGACGGCGTCCAGACTGGAGGCAAACTCCGCGCCGATGGCCTTCGCGCGGTCCTCGGTGAGATAGGGATCGTAGGCGATGACGCGCATGCCGAAGGCGATGGCGCGTTTGGCGACTTCGGTGCCAATGCGGCCCATGCCGAGCACGCCGAGGGTCTTGCCCATGAGTTCGACGCCCGAGAAAAGTTTGCGGTCCCATTTGCCGGCGACCATCGAGGCGTGCGCCTGCGGCACCTTGCGCGCCAGCGAGAGCAGCATGGCAAAGCTCAGTTCGGCGGTGGTCACGGTATTGCCGCCGGGCGTGTTCATCACCACCGTGCCGTGCTGGGTGGCAGCTTCGATGTCCACATTGTCCACGCCGACACCGGCGCGGCCGACCACGCGCAATTTCGGCGCCGCTTCGATGACTTTGCGCGTGACTTTGGTTTCGGAACGGACGACCAATGCGACGGCATCGGCGACGACGGGCAGCAATTCCGCTTCGGTCAGCCGTTTAGGCAGCACGACCACTTGAAATTCAGGCCGTTGTTGCAATAGCGCGATGCCTTTTGGCGAAACCGGATCACAAATGACAATTTTCATATCAAGGGGCGCGAGTGTAGGCCATGATCCGGGCGAGGTCAAACAGCGAATCCGTAAAATTCACTGTGCTTCCGGCAAAAACTGGCTATGTTCGCATTGGTAACAATGAGCAAACTGCTGTTGATTGATGACGAAGAGGACGTGCGGTATTCGTTCCAGCGGATTTTTGATTCGCCGGAAATCGAACTGGCCACCGCCTCGTCCGGCGAGGAGGGGTTGCGGGTCATTCCCAAGTTCAAGCCCGACCTCGTGCTCATGGACGTGCGCATGGGCGGCATGAACGGCCTCGAAACGCTCCGCCGCATCCGCGCCGCCAACCCCAAACTCCTCGTCATTTTGATGACCGCCTACGGCACGACCCAGACGGCCATCGAGGCGATGAAGCTCGGCGCCTACGATTACCTGCTCAAACCGTTCGACGCGCCCAAGCTCAAGGAAATCGTCGCCAACGCGCTCAAGGCCGCGCATGACATGCAACAGGTGGTGTCGTATCAGCCGTTGCTCGAATCCGAGGATTACGAACTGGGCATCGTCGGTCGCAGCGAACCGATGCAGCAGGTCTTCAAGCTCATCGGCCAGGTGGCGGCCTCGGATGCCACCGCGCTCATCACCGGCGAAAGCGGCACCGGCAAGGAACTCGTCGCCCGCGCGATTTATCATCACAGCGATCGCAGCACGCAGCCGTTTCTGGCGGTCAATTGCGCCGCGATTCCCGAACAATTGCTCGAAAGCGAACTCTTCGGCCATGAACGCGGCGCGTTCACTGGCGCGACCACCCAGCGCATCGGCAAATTCGAGCAATGCAACAAGGGCACGATTTTCCTCGATGAAATCGGCGACATGACGCCGGCGACGCAGACGAAAATCCTGCGCGTGCTGCAAAGCGGCACGTTCGAGCGTGTCGGCGGCAACCAGCCGATCCGGGTGGACGTGCGCGTCATCGCCGCGACGAACAAGCCGCTGGAGGCCGCCGTGGCGGCGCGGCAGTTTCGCGAGGATTTGTTTTACCGGCTCAACGTCGTACGCATCCACATTCCGCCCCTGCGCGAACGGTGCGAGGACGTTCCGCTGCTGGTGAACTATTTCCTGGAAAAGATTGCGCGCGAACAGCAGCGGAAGCCGAAATCCATTGCCGCCAATGTCATCAAGGCGCTGGGGAAATATCACTGGCCGGGCAACGTGCGCGAACTGGAGAACGCCATCCGCCGCGCGCACGTGATGGCCAAAAGCGGCGCCATCCTGCCCGGCGACCTGCCGCCGGAAATTTCCGGCCAGGGTGGCAGCGGCGCCCCGCC
>CAWDPX010000014.1:0-203270 GCA_963804345.1 uncultured Verrucomicrobiae bacterium
GACAGGCGCGACGCCTGTCCTACGCAGACACTTCTGCAAGCGAAACATCCACCAGCAGATCGGCGGCGATTTTTTCCAGTTCCTTTTTCAGGGTGGCGAGGTCGCAGCCGTCGGGCAGTTGCAATCGGGCGGCGGCCTTGAACAACGTTTCGCCGGACATGGGGGCGCTGACACATTCGCTGGAAAATTCCTCGACGTTCACGTTCGCGCGCGCCAGGGCGCTGGTGATTTCGCGGACAATGCCCGGGCGGTCGTGTCCGACGATTTCGAGCTTGGTTTGCCGGCCTTTGGTCGCGGCCGACGCGGGTTCGTCGGGGCGGACGACGACGGTAAGGCCGCGGCCCTGGAGTGCCTGCAGAGCGCCGAGCAGCGTCTGGCGTTTTTCGACCGGAAGCTCGATTCGCAGAATGCCGGCGAACTCGCCGCCGAGCCGGCACATGCGGCTTTCCAGCCAGTTGCCGCCGTGCTCCGCCACCACGCGCGCCACCGATTCGACCAGGCCGGTGCGGTCCGGGCCGATGATCGTCATCACCAAGGGAACTTGCATGAAATCTAGTTAAACCTTTGCCGCATCGAGTGCAAGTGATTCATGCACCTTGTAGCAGCGGACGTGAGTCCGCTCCATCTTATCCAAAGCAATGTCAGAGCCGACTCACGTCGGCTGCTACGGTTCAGGGGTTCAAGGCGTGATATATAATATTTCGCGGAATTCCCTCCCGCCCAAGCGGGGAGAGGGAGTCGGGGGCAGTGTCCTGAAGATGCGCTCATCATCAGTCGTGGTCAGCCGGAGAATTCAGGGAACTAAATTCGTCCACGAAGTCACGATTGTTCCTATCCGGCCTTTTCACGCGGCGGCTTCTGTGCTAATAAACAGCCAACAACGAAAGGTTATTTATGATGCTCGAATACGCGCTGGAAAAATTTCCGATCTCAATGAAACTGCGTGAAGGCACGGAATGCGTTGTGCGTCCGCTGGGCAAACGGGATGAAACCCGCCTGCACAAATTTTTCCTCGCGGTGCCGGAGGAGGAGCGGCTGTTCATCAAGCGGCCGGTTTTTGACCGCGAGATTTTCAAGGAATGGTGCCGGCACGCGGATTTCGAGCGGAACCTGCCGTTGTTGATGCTGCATGGGCAGAAAATCATCGGGGAGGCGACGTTGCACCAACGTTTCGGCGGCTGGAAACGCCACATCGGGCTCATCACCGTGCTGACGCATCCGCAATATCGCGGGCGTGACGTGGCCAAGATTCTCGTGGCCGAACAGGTGGAAATTGCGCGGGTGCTGGGTCTGCGGCGGCTGGAGGCGGAGTTGAACGGCGAACGCAAGGTGGCCATCCGCGCGCTGGAACAAATCGGGTTTCAGCACCTGATGAAACTGGAGGATTACGTCCTCGACATGAAGGCCGTCACGCACGATTACGTGCTCATGGGCATGGACCTGCGGGTGGACGAGGAATACGCCGGCGTCGGCGGCTGAACTTCACGGCTGGCTGGTGATTTTCTGCCAGTTGATGCCCTGGGTCGTGGCGTAGGCGGAGAAGGCCTTTTCGTTTTGAATCAGCACGGCGCGCACCACGCTCGAATCGTCCGCGCGTCCCAGCTCAATGATGCTGTCCGGAATGATGCCCATTTTTTTGTGCGCGTAGAGGAGCGCAAACACCGCCTGCGCAATCGTGCCATACGGTAAATCCTTGTAAACGCCTTCAACCGTATCCTCAACGGCGTTGGCGAGAAATTCCAACTGATCCACGAGGTGGGGAAATTTCGGCGCGTTGATCTGGGTGAATTCGAGCTTCCACTGCGGCAGTTGACGCATGACTTTTTCCGCAATCGCCGGGGTGACGTTTGCGGCGGCGCTGTTCACGAATCTCGCAATCTCAGGCATGACAGCGGCAATTTAGGGAAAGTCCCGTCCCAGCGAAAGCAAAAATGTCATGTAAACGCGCTTCCATTCACCGCCGGATTCCTGCTACGAATACGTCTGTGCAAGATTTAATCGCCAAAGCTGAGACGCTCCTGGAAGCGCTGCCGTACATCCTGAAATTCAGCGGCGCGACGTTCGTCGTCAAATACGGCGGCAGTTTCATGGACTCGCCGGACGAGAACGTCCGCAACGGAGTCGCCCGCGACGTCATTTTTCTGAAAGCGGTCGAAATCAACCCCGTCGTCGTTCACGGCGGCGGCAAGGCCATCACCCGCGCGATGGAAAAGGCCGGGTTGAAGGCGGATTTCATCCAGGGCCAGCGCGTTACCGACGAGGCGACGGCGAAAATCGTGGACGACGTGCTGTCGCGCGAGATCAATCCGGAAATCGTCAAAACCATCAATGCGCTCGGCGGCAAGGCCATGAGCTTTGCCGGGCCGGATGTTTTCAAGTGCCGCAAGCTCTGGCTCGACGATAAGGAAAATCCGGGCCACAAAATTGACATCGGCTACGTCGGCGAAGTGGTGGAAGTCAACACCGGGCCGTTGCAGGAGTCCATCTGGTGCGGCTTCACCCCCGTCATCAGCCCGACGGCGCGCGGCGAAGACGGGAAGATATACAATTGCAATGCCGACGTGGCCGCGGCGAAGGCCGCCATTGCGCTCAAGGCAAAGCGGCTCGTGTTCATGAGCGACGTCCCGGGCCTGCTGCGCGATCCGAAGCAGCCCGACTCAATCATTCCCCACCTGCAAACCGGCGAGGTGGACGCGCTCAAAAAATCCGGCGTGATTGACAAGGGCATGATTCCGAAGACGGACAGCGCCGTGGCCGCCATCCAATCCGGCGTCGAAAAAGTTTCGTTCGTGGACGGCCGCGTGCCGCACGCCGTCCTGCTGGAAATTTTCACCGACGAAGGCGTCGGCACGGAAATCGTTTTGTAAGAAACCGAATTGATGAAATTGTCAATATCAAGAACCGACCCATTTACGTTTACGTACCGTTTGGAAAACGTCTAATGCTACGGACGATTTTCAATCGTTTTTAACGTGATAGGCATTTCACGACCATCACGTGCCACGGTCACTTGAACCTCTTGGCCAACTCCCCATTTCATACAATCATTTATGTGTTCTGGAGTGTTTAAAACCAGATCAATTCCGTTTATTGCGAGTACATTGTCCCCTATGCGTAATCCGGCTGCATCTGTTGCAGGATCAAAAACCCTTCTAACTACTCGCTTATTTTCATATCCGGCTCCCATTTCAAACTCAGCACCCAACCGGGCTTTTGGAGCGACTAATAACTCGCACATGAAGCCAATTGCCGGATTAGAAGTTAGTGAAACATCTCTGACTTCTTCCCGAGAATTTAAAATGAGAACCGCGTTTGCGCCCGCATCGCTTGCGGCAGCAACTAGGTATCGTTTCATTTCCTCCTTTGATTCAAGGGGGTTTTCCCAGTCGACGTATTCAGCAACAGGGACTACAGCCATTGTGGGACGTGTGCCTTCAAACACAACCACCTCCTTTTCAGAAACAGGCCCAGCGCACTTGAGTTTCCTGATATTATTGAATCGAAAAATTGGGTTGAATACTGTCTTCACAGGCACGACAACATCTGCATCATGCCGATGGGCTGACACCTGCACAATCTGGCCTATTTTCCATTTTGACGATATTTCGTCCAACTTGCCCGAGTCTGAAAGAGCAACGCCATCGTATGCGCGTATTTCATCTCCTATTTGAAGGCCTGCTTCTTGGGCGAAACTCCCTTCTGTAAACGACTTAATTATAAATTGATGCTTTTCCCTAACCGATGCTGTATCGCGCGTGCTTTTCCCTTCTGGATGAAACGTATTTACATATTCAACAGCGGCTTCGAGTTTTATGCCTATTGTCGCTAAGGGATGTATGGGTTTAGGAAAAGCTTCAATCTTTTTTTGAACGCCATATTTTTTCGAAAACTCATTATAAACATTTTGCGCATCAAAGTATTGCGTCGTCACTGTGGGTTTTTCCCTGAAACAAACCATTCTGTTCGCAGCAATAGGCTTTGGAATTGTTTGTGTTGCAGAAAAGGAACCGACGCCGCCATATCCCGTGGGAAAATAATTCCCTACGCTCACGGCTGTTGACGTGTCATAGCCTGCATTGGCTGCTGTCAGAATGAAATAGTGAAAACCGTTCCCCAATGCCACCTCTGCACAACGCAACAGGCACAGATCAACCGCTCGCTGGCTAGACGTATAGCCGTTGCCTGAAAATGCGACAATAAATTCGTTCCGAGATATTTGCTTATCGGTAAAGCCTCCGGTGGAACCAGTCTCTTGATACGGAGTGGCGCAGCCAGTTAAAATGATAAGCGCCAAAAGTCCAAGAATTTTAAATTGTTTCATAAGCACTTTTTTGTTCGGAAGTTGCGGAAAATCGCAGCGTTGTTTATTGCCAGAACGAGACGCAGGCTAGGTGCTGTTTTATATTTTGTCAACTGGCTGGCACGGTTTTTCGGAAACGGTTCTTGATTTTGGCAACTCACACCTTGAAGTAAGGCGGGGCACGTCCTGTAGGGAAGCGATTTTTCGAGCCGAAAAACCGAATTGATGAAGTGGCCGGGAAATGCGAACTTGTCAATGTGACCAACCAAGCGGCTTACATTTTGCGCGAGAACACCGGAACTTCCGGGATCGTGGAATCCGCCCGTGCGGCGGTGGCCACACTGGCGGAACACGACATTCCGCATCTGATTGTCGGCGGGCTGGCGGTGCAGGAGCATGGCTATCCGCGGGTGACCATTGACGTGGACATCGTGGTGCCCGACGTGCTGGAAGCAGTGGAATTTCTTACGGCCAGCCTCACCGGGCCGTTTTATCGTGTGCATGGAGTTGACGATCGCGTGGAAGACCGGCGGAACGGTGTGTTGATTGATTTGCTCCCGGCGGGAAAGGTTTTGAAACGCGGCTGCAAAGTGCCGTTTCCGCAACCCACCACCGTGGCCGAACAATTTCAAATCATATCGCTGGAGGAACTCATCGCGCTCAAGCTCGACAGTTGGGCTGGCAGTCCAGCCAGACGGCTCAAGGATAAAGCGGATGTGAATGAACTCATTTTGCGCCGCAAACTTCCCCGCGACCTGGCCGTGAATCCGGTCGTCCGCGCGCTCTACACCGAAACCTGGGATGCCTTAAAGGCGGAAAAATAATTTCGGATTGGGGATTACGGATTGCGGATTTTTCATGAACCCGACAGAACTAAAACAACGGACAAAAGATTTCGGCAAGCGTGCCATCAAATTGATCGAATCGCTGCCGAAAAACATGACGGCTTCCGTCATTGGGCGGCAACTCTTGCGGAGTGCAACTTCGGTCGGCGCAAATTACCGGGCCGTTTGCCGCGCCAAGTCGCGCGCCGACTTTATCGCCAAACTGGGAATTGTTGAGGAAGAATGCGACGAATCGCTTTACTGGCTTGAAATGTTGGTTGAAACAAACCAGACAAAATCCGTGTTGGTTTCAAATTTAATGAAAGAGGGCGAGGAAATCCTTGCCATTGTCGTTGCATCCGCTAAAACCGCACGTGTGAAAAACAATCCGCAATCCGCAATCGCCAATCCGCAATGAAGGACATTATACCGCCATCACCGCCGCCGCTCGTGCATAACCAGCACGAGTCGGTGCGGGAATTGTTTGCCAAAAATGTCGTGCCCAGCTACGGCCGGTTCGACCTCGTGTTCAGCCACGGCCAGGGCAGTTACCTGTTTGATGTCGCGGGCAAGCGTTACCTCGATCTCGGCGCCGGCATTGCCGTGTGCTGTCTCGGCCACGCGCACCCGGCCATCACCGAGGCACTCGTCGAACAATCGCGCAAATTGATCCACGTCTCGAACCTGTATTTTACCGAGCCGCAAGGCCGGCTGGCCGCCGAACTCGCCAAACGCATCGGCGCGGGCAAATGCTTTTTTGCCAACAGCGGCGCGGAAGCCAACGAAGGCCTGTTCAAGCTCGCGCGCAAGTTCGGCCACGACGAAGGCCGGTTTGAAATTCTGACGGCGACGAATTCATTCCACGGACGCACGCTGGCCGGCATCGCTGCGACCGGCCAGGACAAGGTCAAGAAAGGTTTCGAGCCGGCGACGCCGGGCTTCCGGCACATTCCATTTAATGATCTGGCCGCCGCGCGCAACGCAATTTCGCCTGCGACCGTCGCTATCCTGATGGAAGGCGTGCAGGGCGAGGGCGGCGTCACCCCGGCCACACCCGAATATCTGCTCGGCCTGCGCGCGTTGTGCGACGAGAAAAAACTATTGCTGTTCTTGGACGGCGTTCAGTGCGGGCATTATCGCACCGGACGGTTTCAAAGCTTTCAGCGGATTCTGGAAAACGTTCCCGGCGGCGAGAAATTTCTGCCCGACGGCGTTTCAATGGCCAAATCGCTTGGCGGAGGATTCCCCATCGGTGCGTTCTGGGTGCGGGCGCCGTATGCCGACTTGCTGGGGCCGGGCACGCACGCCTCGACGTTTGGCGGCACGCCGCTGGCCTGCGCGGTTGCGCTCAAGGTGCTCGAAGTCATCGAACACGAACGGCTGGACGAACAAGCCCGCAAACTCGGCAAGTGGTTCAAGGAAGAATTGGAACGGCTCGCAGCAAAGTATCCGCAGATTGTCAAACGCGGACGCGGCCTGGGTTTCATCCTGGGCTTGGAACTGGTTGAAAAAGAGAAGATCCCGGCGTTTGCCAAAAGCGATAAATCGGCGGCGCTGCAATTTGTGAATCGCCTGCATGAAATCGGCGTGCTCACGATTCCGGCGGGCACGCAAATTGTGCGTTTGCTGCCGCCGCTGAATCTCAAGCCGCAAGAAGCCGACGAAGGCATTGCGAAAATTGAAGCGATTGTGAAGCAATTGGTGTGACAACATGCAAACACCACCGTCAGGCACCGGGACTGTTCGGAGTTCCGGCTTCAGCCGGTTCGGGCCGCCTGAAGGCGGTACGCCAAACTTTTCCAGGTGAATGCCGCCGCGCTTAAGCATCTGTCATCAAGTGATCCCGTGATGCGGCGGCTCATCCGGGATTTTGGACCATGCGGGCTGGTGCCGGAAACCCGGCGTCCACCGTTCCAGTCGCTCGTACTGGCCGTCGCGCACCAGCAACTTAATAGCAAGGCGGCGGGCTCGATCCTCTCTCGTTTCAAAAAATTGTTTCCCGGACGGAGGTTTCCCCGGCCGGAAGATCTGGTGGACGTGACCGACGAACAGATTCGCGCCTGCGGATTTTCCTTCGCCAAAATCGCCGCGATCCGCGACATCGCGGCGAAAACCCTGTCTGGCGTTGTACCGGCATCGCGGCAGATTGCAAAATTGTCCGATGACGAAATTATTGAGCGGCTTACTGAGGTTCGCGGAGTGGGGCGCTGGACGGTTGAAATGCTCTTGATCTTTCAACTGGGACGTCACGATGTTCTGCCCGCCGACGATTTCGGCGTGCGCAACGGCTTTCGCCGCGCCTACAAAAAGCGCGACCTGCCGGCGGTGAAGGAGTTGCTCGCGTTTGGTGAACGCTGGCGTCCGTATCGCACCACCGCGGCTTGGTATCTCTGGCGGGCGGCCGATGCGGCAAAAGAAAAGTAGCGGCGACGCCAAACACCAAAATGTTAGCTATGTCTTGAACTCGTGTTTGAACTGCCTCCGACTCCCTCTCCCCGCCCGAGCGGGGAGCAGGGCCGAGGTGAGGGGATTTGATCATGAAAAACGGCCTCCTCGCCCCGACCCTCTCCTCCTTCGGGGAGGAGAGGGAGCAAAACGGGGCCGTGCGCGAATGCGCCCGCTGGAATGCAATGCATAAAAAGAGGTGACGCCGTTCCGTGATTGGGTTATAAAATTTCCTTTGGGCGAATTCCCGAAAACCTTGAAAAAATGAAGCATCTATTGTCATTGGAAAAATTGGCGCGGGCGGATTTTGACAAAATTCTGCGCGCCGCCGCCGCGTTCAAGAGCGAGCGCGGCCATCACAAAGCCCAACCGCTCGCCGGCCAGACCTGGGCGTTGATGTTCTCCAAATCGTCCACGCGTACGCGGGTTTCGTTTGAGGTCGGCATCCACGAACTCGGCGGGCGGCCGATGTTTCTCAACGCCAATGACATTCAGCTCGGCCGCGGCGAGCCGATCAAGGACACCGCGCGGGTGCTGGGCCGGATGATTCACGGCGCGGTCATCCGCACCTTTGCGCAGGCCGACGTCGAGGAGTTCGCCAGATTTTCCGGCGTCCCGACCATCAACGCGCTGACGGACGACGAGCATCCGTGCCAGATTCTCGCGGACATTTTCACGTACCAGGAAAAACGGGGGCCGATTGCGGGCAAAACCGTCGCGTTCATCGGCGACGGCGCGTGCAACGTGGCGAACTCGTGGATTTGGACGGCGGCAAAACTCGGGTTTGAACTGCGCATCGCCGCGCCCAAAAAATTCCAGCCATCCGCCGCCTTGTTGAAACGCGCCGGCGGGAAAATTTCCGTTTCCACCGATCTCAAGGCAACGGCGAAGGGCGCGGACCTGCTTTACACCGATGTCTGGATTTCGATGGGCAAGGAAGCCGAATCGAAGGAGCGCATCAAGATTTTGACGGGTTACCAGATCAATCAATCGCTGGTGAAGCTGGCCAAACCCGGGGCCCTGGTGATGCATTGCCTGCCGGCATATCGCGGCAAGGAGATTGACGATGAGACACTCGAAGCCAACGCGGATACGATATTCGAGGAAGCCGAAAACCGGCTGCACGTGCAGAAGGCGATTTTGAACTGGGCGGTTTCCTGACGGTTTCGGTTCCCGCCAATGTTCGCAAGCGAAACCTCACTTTATCCAATGTTCACAAGGATATAGTCGCTTTTACGCCGTCGTTTGCGTGCGTTTGCGTGCGTCTGCATGTGACAGTGAAAGTGCAAACAAAATGCAAGCAATCGAAAATGACACTTACATGATGCGTTGCAAAAAATGTCGAAAGGGCGGTTCGTGACGCGAGGCAATTCGCGCCGGTGCTGCGCGTTGCGCTGCCCACACGCGCGTTTCTGACGCGGGTGCGGGCCAACTACGTTTCGGCTCTCTAACTCGTTGTAGCGAGTTTTACGCGGTTCACCGGAAGGCGTGCCCGCAGTGAGAGCACTTGGAAGCTCGGCGGCTGACATGCTTTCTGCACTCCGGGCAACGTTTGTCGAAAACAAGCCGGGTGAGGACGAGCAGGGGCAGCGCCACTAAAGCGAGTGTAATGACTGTATCCATGCTGCGCTGATGTCACCGACACCGGGGTACATCACTGGCTCATTGCCACGTCAATCGCTGTTTGGATATGCTGGCTGCTATAGCCGCCATCTTTGCAGACTTTGAGAGCAGCGGAAAAACCTGCCCGCTCGTGTCCAGCAATCCGCCCGGCTGCCGAATCATCGGAATGGTGCGCCGGAAAATCACAGACCGGAACTGAGCGTTGCTGGCGTCATAGAGTTGTTCCAAGAGAAGGGCGAAGGATTTCCCGGAGCCAGCCGCGCCGCCAAATATCGCACAGTCGGCCTGCGAACTCAGGAATCTTTCTTGCGGCCCTTTTTGCGGCCTCAATTCAACGTCCATTTTCAATCTCCTTCCGGGCATTCACCGTGACGGTGGGCGCGCCGTTTGCGTCGCCGTCTTTTCGCGGCAGGTAAATTGCAACTGCGCCAGCGAGCGGCGCGCCGTCCGCGCCGGTCACTTCGATTCGATTGCGGGCGAACGCTTCCGGGTGAACATGCTCCAAATACCATTGAGCCGACCGCAGCCGGATTGACTCGTCCTGCGAGTCCAGCGCCTGCTCAATCACTTCAAGCCGCATTTCGACAGCTTTGGAAATGGCTTTGGCAAGCTGGTCGGCGAACTCCGGGTGCGTGTTGCGGTAAGTGTTCAGAGAATGAAAACTTACGCCGCTCGCATTTGCCGCGTGCGTCAGGGGCATCCCTTTTCCGACGCAGCGCAGAATCCGCCTGACCGTCGCCGGGGTGAACTTCGTTGGCCGTCCAAGTTTGGTCATGGCTTCACAACTTGTCGTGCCGGTGGGAAGTTCCGTTCGCCGCGTCTCCCAGCGGCCATCATCTCACGCCCGCGCGCCGTCGCGTCTTGAACTTCCCGGACGTAACCTTGCTGCGGCACTTGACCGGCATGGTCACTGTTTGCGACGTGCCGGAAGCTGCGGTCAAACTCGGCGAACTTGTCGGGCAGATTTTCTTCGCTTTGCTTTTTCATAAGGTTGTGAGGTTATGCTTTTTGCTTTTGTGCGATGGGGTTGAACGCGGGGCACGCGCCAGCTTTCAACAAGTCAATGGCCGGCTGGTTTTTCCGCTGTGCGGCTGCTTGCGCCGCGCGCCGATTCGCAAACGAGGCCTGGTTGTGGGCAAGAAAGCGGTTCGTCGCCTCCATGTCCTCGCGCCCGCGCCGCGTGGCTTCGTCAACAGATTGGTGGAACTCGTGCATCGGGTCGTGACTAACGAATTTCTTCGCGGGTGGCAGTCCCGAAAGTTCCCGTTCGCGTTCTCGTTTTGCAGTTTGTTTTTTTCGTTCCTCATCTAAGGTCATCATATTGGTTTTTCTCTTTGGTTGGTTTCAGTGGGAGTGTTGCAGTGGAGACGAGATTGTGATTCAACTTGAAGGTTTGCGCGTGACGCACCGGGCGCTTGATGTCCAACTTTGTCAAGTGGCCGGACGCGACGAGCTTGCAGAGCGAGCGCGCAGCGGTCATAAAACTGGTGCCCGCCACAAGTCCGGCATCGCGCACACCCAAAAAGAACTCGTCGCTTTTGGCCTCAGCACAGTGTTGCCGGATGGCGAATAGAATTTTTTCTTGTGGCAATCCATCGCGGGGGAATTCCTTGTGCCGCGTCCAACGCAGCCACTTTTCGGCGGCGGACTTGAACCACGGCTTGTGTCGGCATCCGTCAACGCTGTCGCGCAGTTCGCGCCGGTAATCGTCTTGCTGGCATCGGAGCAGCACGCCTTGCCGAGCATGTTCGCCAAGCCAAGCCTCAAAAGCCGCGTCAACCAGTCTCGCGGTCAAAGGGGTTTTTATCCGCTCCGAGTGCAAGGCCAGCGCCTTGCCCAAATCCAGCAAGCTGTGGTGCGTCTTGGCCGTGCCATTCTCGCGGGGTGAAGTGCTTGCCAGATGCCTGCCATACCACGTCGGCCAGGTCTCCGCCAAAGTGCCAGCATAAAGCACGGGTGTTACACAGCGATTAAGAGGACAAGCTCGCTGTGTAACACTCGGTAGGTCAATCGGCAGAACTTCAGCACTGGCATTGAACCAGAGGCCACGGTCAAACGACACGAAAGACGCTCGTGAAACGTCCTTGCCGGAAGCGTCGGGTTCGACGCGGTAGGAGTTGCGGACGTGCTCGGAGACTTGCTCGAAAGCGGAGCGATGATTTTCCGGCGAGCACGGCGGGATGCGGAACAATAGCCGGACGCCTTCGCCCCGTGTGGAGCGGAACGCGGCAAGACAAAATCGGTCGGCGACGGCGGCTTGCAGAACGCCCACCGCCCCAGCTTCGCCCAGTCCGTCCAGATCAATTCCGCACTGCCCGGAATGCCGGACAAGGCGCGAGTTTGAACGATAGGAAAACACGCCCGCCCAAGTGCAATAGGGCAACAGATTCTTCGCCGCCTTCTGCTCCGCGCTGTTAGTCGGCAGCGAGCGCACGCGAGAAACTGTGTCTTGCCACGCGCCGTCACGGATACCGAACAGCACAGCGAGCGTGTCTCGACTTTGGAGCCTGTCGGGGCGGCGCACGTCGTCACCAAATGAAATTTGCGGCAAAGTTGTCGTCACCAGATTTCATGTTTTGAGTGGTGTTGAGTGGCTGAGATTTCGCGGAAGGCGAGAGCGGCCCGTCTTCCGCGTCACCGGGACATGAGCCGGCGCAGACAACGCCGCCGCAAACGAGTCCCAGCGAAAATTCATTCTGTCTCCCTCCCATTGAGAAGGTGGAGCAAATCCGATTCGAGAAATCCGCACGACCGCGACCGGCCGGGCAACGTGCGCTTCCGCAACTGGCCGCTGGCCGCGAGCTTATCAATCAGCCGGATGCTGCAAGACAGCCGCTTGGCAGCTTCGACTCGCCTGACGATTCGAGGTGTGGCGTTCGCGGTCGGGGTCTTGTCCGCGCCGCCGTTCTTTAGCACGACCAAGAGGCGCGTTCGCTCATCCGGCAAAATGGTTGCGTCAGCACGGAGAGCGGCACGGACGATTTCAAAAGTTGTTGCATTCACACGCGCAGTGTCGCACGAACGCGCATGAAAAAAACTGACACGATTAAATGATAAATGTCACACTTTCGACGGTCGGCCAGTTGGCCAGTGGAGACCGATTGACTTTTTGATGCGGGCAAACTGTTTGTCGCCAATCTTCCGTCGTAGCCGGTTTTTGAAGTCCTTCGGCTTGATTTGTTGAACGACCTTCGCACCAAGCGTCAGTTCCATTTCTTCGGCGACGCGCAACATTTCGTAAGCATCCGGCAATAGAACCCCAGAGTCATTGAAATCTTTGACCAGCGCAATTGCCTTCACGAAAGTCTCGAATGGCTTGGGGTTGAGATTCTCAAGTGCGGGAGAAACAACTTTCAACAGCGAATCAATGACACGCTCTCGCTGCTTTCGACGGATGCGCGCAGCGCCTTCGCTTTCGGATGGATTGTCTTTGAACAGCGATGCGTAGCGGTTCTTCCAGAGCGCGACAAAACGGAAAATATCTCGTTGCTCCTGCGTTAGTGCAAACTCGCCCGTTGCAGCAAGGGCAAGATTCTCGTCGAGACTTTTGCTTGGCGAAAGTGCATTTCCTGCGCTGAACTTTTTGCGCCCACCTTTACCGCGTGTTGATTTCTTTTTCATAGTATCAAGTATTGGTCGCCGCCAGCAGCTTGAGCGCGACAGATTTTTTCGCGCGAAGGTTCTTCGGCGTCATGCTCGCGACGATGGCTTGCACGTCGCGCAGGATTTCGTCAGGCGCGCGTTTTGCTGGCTTCATCGCGTCAACATCGCCAGTGATGGAAGGCAGCAATGCGACTGCGTTTGTTGCGGCTGACTCGCTGACGTGCGTGTAATGCCGAGTCATGTCCGCCGACGAGTGGCCGACAAGTGCTTCGACGACCGACAGCGGCGCGTTGGCTTCACGGCACATGCTGACAAACGTGTGCCGCAGCGAATGAAACCCAACTCGCACAATCGGATTTGCGCCGTTCTCGCGCGGCTCGGTTGTTTGAAGCCCGCAAGCGCGGAAGTGCCGTTGAATTGAGTCTGTGACCACTGACCGCGCCGAGCTTAGATAGGTGCTTGCTGTTTTGGGAAAGACATAAACGTCACGTTCATTGGCGGGAATCTCGGCCAGCACGTTGGCAAGGAACGGGTGAATTGGAATGACGACCGGACGCGGACAACGCCGTGCCATCTTGTTCGGGATGCGCCTGATTTGATGGCGTCGCAAATCCACCTCGCCCCATTTCAACGTGCAGCAATCGCCAAGCCGAAGCCCTGTGTAAAGTCCAACGGCAAACATCAATTTCATTTCGCCCTGTGCCGCGCCGCAGACCTTTTTCAGTTCGTCAATCGTCAACTCGCGCCGCGAAAATTGAACCATTGTTTTCATCTTCGCCTTCGCCCAAACGTCCTCCGTCAACCGCGCGTCGGCCTTCACCGTTCGGAAAATGTAGCGCAATGTATGCAAGTAGTAGTTGAACGTCGTCGGAGAGATGGAACGATTCAGGTGCTGCAAATACTCCTCGGCAATTCCGCTGGTCACATCGCGCAATGTCAACACTTGCGGGTGCTTTTCGTTGACCCATTCGCGGAACAGTTCCCATTTGGATTCGTATTGCGCAAGCGTCGCCTTGCCGCAATCGTGACGCTCGCTTGACCTGACAAACGCCGTCCACGCCTGCACCAACGACAGCGCCGGGTGCTGCTCGTCTTGAAGGCGCTGAATGTCGGCCTGCGTGTCGTCAATCTTGTGTGCGATTGAACGCAGCGTCTCGACCTGGTCTTGCTTCACGACAATCGCCATGAGCCGCGCCTTCGCCTTTTCAGCTTCCGGGCGTGTCGTGATTGGCGCGCCGTTCTCATCGCGCAGCGCCTTGCAGACGGCTTTTGTCTTGCCGGTTGAATCTTTCACTCGCCAGAATGCGTAGAAGTTCTTGCCGCGCACGAGCAGCGAGCCGGGTGATTTGAGCGATTTTGTTTTCATATTTCGTCCTGTGCAGTTGTATGCAGTTGCATGTGATTGCGTGCGTCAAATGTGACGGGACGCACCGTTTTTGTCAAACAAAATGCAAGCATATAGTGAAATAAGCCAACAAAACAGTAGAAACAAACAAAAGGCGATTTTGAACTGGGCGGTTTCGTAATTTGCGTAGCGGCGTCTCGGCAGAGCGCCGCCATTTTCGGAAAGAGATTTTGCGGCGCTCTGCCGAGCGGCCGCTACGCTGCAAACTGGCGCAGGTATTTCAACGCGACTTTCAAATCCTTCGGCCACGGGGCGGTGATGGTCAAAACTTCGCCGGTAACCGGGTGCGACAAGCTCAACTCTTCCGCGTGCAACGTGGCGCGTGAGAGCAGCGGGCGTTCCTCGTGTCCGGGCTTGAGCCGGTAGTTTGGCTTGAGGCGCGAAAGCCAGAGCGGTTTGCCGCCGTAAAGCTCGTCGCCGACGACGGGGAAGCCGGCGTAACGCAAGTGCACCCGAATTTGGTGCGTGCGGACGATGACCGGTTCGCACTTCAGGAGCGCGTAGCCGGCGCGGGGAAATGTTTCCAGCACTTCAAATTGGGTCTTCGATTTCTTGCCGTTTTTAAAGTCCACATGCAGCAACCCGATTTTGACCGGATGCGGCGCGAGTTTGGCGTCCACGGCAAATTGTTTTTCCGGCGGCTCGCCGCTGACGAGGGCGGTGTATTTTTTCACCGGTTTTTCCGCGCCAAAAAGATTCGCCAGCGCAATGAGCGCGGGTTTGTTTTTGGCGAGCAGAATCACGCCGCTCATCTCAACATCGAGCCGGTGCGCATTCATCAGGTAATCCAGCTTGCGTTCGCGCGCCCACGGTTTGCCGTCGGCGATGGCGGTGTGGAGCAGCTTCATCAGGGTGGGCCGCTCCGGGTCGTCGCAGCGGTCGGGTGAAACGGGCAGCCCGGCGGGCTTGTCAAGCGCCAGCAGGTGCCCGTCTTCAAAGAGCACCGGAATTTCCCAAAACTCGCGGGTGGCCGGTGATGAGAGTTTGATGGCCGCGCTCACTTTTTCCCAATCGTGATTTTGTGCTTAACCCCAGTCCGGATCGAACCAGGATTGCGATTACGATTTATTTGCGGCACCGGGCCTGAATTGCTGGCGAAAGACCGGCGTGGTGCGCAATTCGCGGTTGGCTTCCATGTTGACCCATTGGGTGAACGCCTCGTTTTGGCGCCCGCGGCGGAGCGCGACAATGTATTGCGGCAGCTCGGAATTCATTTTTGCCTGGTCAATCGGCAGGCGGGATTGGACATAAACGATGAAGCCGCCGGCACTGGTTGCCTCAAAAGCACTCGTCTTGCCAACCGGCGTGGTGAACACGGCCTGCTTGAGTTGATTCAGGTCGGCGCGCTCGCCCAATTCGGCCAAATCCTGCGTGCTCAACGAAAATGCCGGCAGTTCCTGCGGCTGCAAACCGGCGGCAACACACAGGGACGCGAAGCCCCGATTCGCCGTCATGCCCGTCAAGGTGCGAACAAAATTTGTTCCGGCGTGCCGGGCAAGCAAAATGGCCTCTTGCAATTGATAGTCCTGTGTGACGCGTTCGCGGATTTGGTCGAACGGCGGGATTTCGCTGGGCAGCCGATTGGCGAAGGCGAGAACATATACGGCGTCCGGTCCGGCGACCGGTCTGGCGAAGGGTTCGTCGGGCGTCAGGGCAAAGGCGGCTTTGGTGAAGCCTTGTGGTGCGGAGAATTCTTCCGGCCCGGATTCGCCTGCAAAGGGCGCGGTCACGCGAACGGGGAGTCCTTTTTGTTTGGCGACGGCGGCGAGATTTTCGGGTTTGGCCGGATCAATATTAAAAACGGCGTTGGCGAAATCATTCGCGTCCTTGCGCGCGTCGCTTCCGGCGCGGTCACGAATCAGTTCCTCGCGGATTTTCTCCTTCGCTTCGGCGGGCGACTTGGAATTTCTGTAATTCTCGCCGACCTGGCGGAAGTAGGCTCCCACCAGCTCGTCAAAATTTGTCCTGGCCCATTCGGCCCTGGCCTGCGCGAGATAATTCGTCACTTCAAACGCGACGCAACTGACCTGCATGCGTTCGGGCAGGCGGTATTCCGCGAGGTAATTCGTGTAAAATTGCGCGACGGCGGCGGGCGTGACGGGGATGGACGACAGATAATTCGACGCGGAAAAGAAAACAATCTGCGCGGAGAGTTCCTGGTGGTCGCGCTGATAGGCGGCGGCGGCTTCCTGCGGCGTGATGAGTTCCCCGGTCAGGCCGAGCGCCTGTTGCAATTGCTCCAGGACAAGGTATTGCCGGACAAAGTTTTCAAAGTCTTGGGCCGTCAGATGTTTCGGCTGCAAAACTTGTCTCACGAACTCGGGCAGCGGCACGGCCTGGCCGTTGCGCCCCAGTGAACGAAGCATGTCATTGGCCACCGTCACAACCTCGTCGTTGCCGACATAAATGCCAAGGTCATCCGCCTTTTGAGCGAGCATCAAGCGGATATAAATTTCGCGGTCCAGATCGGCCTCGGTGAAACTCGGGTTTTTTTCCGGCCATTCGCCGGCCCGGAACCAATAAAAAAGATAGAACTCGTTTCTGGCGTCAATAAAAGCCTGTTGCGTGATTTTGTGACCGTAAATCATGCCAAAATCGCTGCTGGCGACTCTGCCGTCACCGCCACCGCCCATGCGCGATGGGCCGGCGCCCCAGAAAACGAACGAAACAGCCGTGACAGCCATGGCGGCTATTAAAACCCAACGATGCTTTCGCAAAAACCTGAACATAATTTTGAGAACAGCTACCTAACCATTTTTATCTGCTCTGGTCAAACGCAAAAGCACGTGGTTCAGCCCGCTTTCAGCCAGCGGACCGCGTCCGCCGCCGCATAGGTAATGAGAATGTCCGCGCCGGCGCGGCGCATGGCCAGCAAACTTTCCAGCGTCACCACACGTTCATCAATCCAGCCACTGGCTGCCGCCGCCTTGATCATCGCGTGTTCGCCGCTCACGGCATAGGCGGCGGTCGGATAACCAAACTCCGTTTTGACGCGGTAAATCAGGTCGAGGCAAACGAGGGCGGGTTTGACCATGACGATGTCCGCGCCTTCCTGGATGTCGAGCGCGACCTCGCGCAACGCCTCGTTCGCGTTGGCCGGATTCATCTGGTAACTCCGCCGGTCGCCGAATTTGGGCGCGGACTCGGCGGCTTCGCGGAACGGCCCGTAAAACGCGGACGCAAATTTCGCCGCGTAGGACATGATGGGCGTGTCGGCAAAGCCGGTGCGATCCAATTCCGTGCGGATGGCGCGGACGCGGCCATCCATCATGTCGCTGGGCGCCACGATGTCCGCGCCAGCCTCGGCGTGGCTGGCGGCGGCGCGCGCGAGCAGCTTCAGCGAGGGATCGTTCAGGATTTTTAGTGGCACGGGCGTCCCGCCCGTTCGTTTCTTGAGACTGACGGGCGAGACGCCCGTGCCACTAACAACGCCGCAATGGCCGTGCTCCATGTATTCGCACAGGCACACGTCGGTGATGACGAGCAGCGACGGCAATTCTTTTTTCAGGAGCCGCACGGCTTGCTGGACGATGCCATTTCTGGCGTAGGCGCCGCTGGCTTTTGTGTCCTTGCGGTCCGGAATGCCGAAGAGCAGAACCGCCGGAACTCCGAGCGTGTGTGCGCGGATGGCCTCGCGCAGCAGTTCATCGGGCGAAAGCTGGAATACGCCGGGCATGGCGGCGATGGGGCGGCAGATTTTTCGTCCGGCCCGGACGAACAGCGGCAACACGAGTTGCGACGCGGTCAAATGGGTTTCGGCCACGAGTTGGCGCAATGCCGCCGACTGCCGCAGCCGGCGCGGGCGATACGCCGGGAATTGTCCAATGGATTGCAAGCTCACGAACCCATTCTAGTTTCAAAGCGGGAAGAGCAAAGCCGAAAGTGGCAGTGAAAAAAACGGGCAGATGAACCGCGGAATTTGCCGTCTATTTTTTATTAGGAGGCCACTCTGCTGTTATTTGAAACCTGCTTCTTCTGTCGCGCAACCCACCACAGATGCAATGCGCACAAGAAACATAGTAATGCCAATGCCAAACTGATTACACGATCTTTCCATGTTGGCGCGGGAAACCGGCACACATCGCAAAAGCCTCCCAGAAACACCAGAGCTGCCACATACAAAGCAAGCCGGTTACGAAAAGCCACACCAACCGCTAACCAGTAAAACCACTCCAATACCTGCAATGGGAAACCAAAGCAACACATGATCCTGCTTGGGGGCAAACAAGTCTCCAATCCGCTCGGTGAGATAATATGAGGCGATTGCAACGTGAAGTGGCCAAGTCAAAACCAACGCTACGGCCGTGAAGAAAATGCAGATGTCTCGTTTCATAGACTGAGGCCTAACAATTAATGGACGGTTTGTTTTGCAGCCCATCCGCTTTCATGTTTTTGACTCTGCGTTTGGTGAAACGGTTTGTCCAGAAAAAGTTGCGCGGGAAAGCGGTGCTGAAGCCACCGCAGTCCAAACGCTGCCGCGTCTACCGAACGTCGCCAATTTCTCGCGGAGCGTCTGGACTGTGGCCGGTTTACCGCCGTTTTCACAACTCTCCTCAGTTCTTTGCCTTCTTCAGGCGACAACAATTCTTTGCTTTGCGGCAAAATCCGCTACCTTTCCGCCATGCAGCGGTTGAAAGGAATTTTTTGGACGGCGGTGGTGCTGGTCATTTTTGCCGGCGGCATCTGGCTCGGTTTCACGGTCCCGCGCTGGATGAAATTGGGTTCCGGCCTGCACATGGAAAACACCGCGACGGTGGTCGAACAGGTGCAGACGCTTTCGGATCTGGTCACGGTCAAATACGTGCTCGAAAAAGTCGTCATTCTTGAAGACGTGAAATGGTATGGCGAAAACCGCGTGCTCCTGCTCGCGCAAGGCATTGTCAAGGCGGGCATTGACCTCAAACGCATCACGGCGGACGACGTGACGATTTCCGGCAAAACCATCCGCCTGCGACTGCCGCCGCCGCAAATTATGGACGCCTATCTTGACGATAAAAACAGCCAGGTGATCGACCGCGCGACCGGCCTGTTGCGCGCGTTTGACAAGGACCTCGAACAAACAGCCCGGGCAAACGCTGTGGACGACATCCGCCGCGCGGCGCGGACGGACGGCATTTTGGATGAAGCAGACAAGCGGGCGCGGCTGGAACTGGAATTATTCCTACGTCAAGCGGGCTTTGAACAGGTTGAATTTCACTGAGACAAAAATCCAGCAGTGACCCAGCAGTGCGGCACTGCCCCAAAATTAGACACTGTGGATGATTTTAACCGGGCCGGGAATTTCAGTGCGCATCTCAATTTCAATGGCAATCTGCATCCGGCGTTTGGGCGGAGAAATTTTCAATGTTGGCAAGTGGGGCTGTATCAAATAAGCCGCCATCTGCGGTGCCAGCCGACGGTTGTTGACTTCGGTCTGCCCGCGACCCTCTTGAGAGAGTTTCAACGCATTCATTTTTCTAGCCATGGAACTTTTTGCCGCAATTCATGTGCCAGAAAAATTCGGCGTCCACCCCGTTTTTATTGGTGATTTCGACCCGTCGTGAAAAAGGTGTCGAATCATTCGCCCGGCGGTGGTGCAATCGGTTCCGTGACCGCATCTTTCGCCAAAGCTGAAGCCGTGATAGAGGCGCTATTGCGGCGCCGGCCCTTGGGTCACTTGCACGAGGTCACTCGCGCGGAGCCATTTGGCAAAGGCGCTCTGGACATCTCTGGCGTCGAGCTTGACGTAAATGCGTCCCGCGTGAACCCGTTCATCGAGCGGCAGTCCCAGCGCCGAGCAGGCGAGCCAGCCTTGGGCAATATAATCCACGCTCGATTCCGCCAGCGGAATGTCGCGGAGCAGCATCAGCTTGGCCTGATGTAATTCCTGCGCCGTCACTTTTTTCGCCTGCATGTCCGCCAGGTCGCGCAAAATCACGGCGCGCACCTTGGAAACATTCGGCGGGTCACAGGCATATTCCACCTGATAAACGCCACGCGTCAGCCCGACGGTGAACGAAGAATCCACGAAATAAACCAGCCCGCTTTTTTCACGCAGGTCGCGATACAAACGCGTTGCGTAAAATCCGCCACCCAGAACGTTGTTGCCGAGTCGTAGCGCGTAATAATCTTCATTCGTCCGCGTCAGTTGCAATGTTTCCGCCAGGGTGATTTTATCCTGAACGCGGCTGGCATCCGGCACGTGGGTCACGGAAACTGAATTCGTCGGCGCGGGCGGGAACAGCGTGTTCGGCTTCGGTCCTTCTGCCATCCAGCCGCCAAAGAATTTTGAAATGACGGCGGCGGCGTTTTCCGGCGCAACATGGCCGATGACGACGATCGTCGTGAGGTCGGGGCGGAACGCCGATTGATAATAATGTTGCACGTCCTGGATGGTGAGCGACTTGACGCTGTCCGGCGTCGTTTCGCGTCGCGCCGGGTCGTTCGTTGAAAACAGGGCGACGGTCAGCGCGTGGCTGGCAATGTGGCCGGGGCTTTTGATTTCACCGGCGACGGACGCGGCGAGTTGCTCCTGGATGATTTTGAAATCGTCTTCGGGCAGCGCCGGCGAAAGTTCGTTGTCCGCGAGCAATTGCACGCCGTGCTCAAACTGGTCGGGCAGGACCTGCAGCGAAAAATCCACGCCTGCTGATTCGTTCGCGCCGATGTCATCCAACGCCTTTTGAAACGCGAGCCGATCCAGCGTTTTTGTGCCGTAGGAGAACAGTTTGTCCAAAGCCTGGTCCAAGCCATCCTGGCCGGCGGGCATCTGGACTTTGGTGTTGTTTTTGACGCGGCCATAGACGCTCACGGTGTCGCTGATGGTTTCCGGTTGCACGATGAGCTTGATGCCATTGGGAAAATTCGTGACGAAGGGATTCAGCGTTGTGGCGGGAACGGGGAGTTGCTCCGTGATTTGTTTTGCCCACGACGGCAGTTTGACGTCCGCATTTTTTGCCGACACCAGCGATTCGCCGCCGCCAAAACTTTTTGAAGAAATCGGCTTGTCCGACGGCGTGGGCGTGAGAATTGCGCTAATGGCGTGGTCAAAATCCAGATATTTTTTGGCGGCGCGATTCACGTCGTCAACACTGACTGCGCGAAACAAATTGATGTCGTCTTCCGGCGAATTGCGTCCTTCAATGGCCACGGCGGTTGACCAGGCGGAAGCCAGGCCCGAAACGGAATTTTTCTGCAGTTCGGCGCTGATGATTTCGCGGCGCTTGGCGGCTTCAACCAGATCGGCGCTGACGCCGTTGGCGATTTCGGCGAGCAGAATTTCCTTTACGTTATTCAATAGATTTGTCGAATCGCCGCCGGCCGGAAATTCGGCAATGGCGTAACCCAAGCCGGATTTTTGCAGGGTGTCGTAATCAAATTCGGCGGACAGCGCCTTGCCTTGCGGGACGAGGCCGTAAAGCTTTCCGCGCTGGCTGCTCAACACGTCGGACAAAATTTGCGCGGCGGCAAAATCAGGGCTGTCTGCGCCGGGGAAACGAAAGGTGATCGCGGTCAGGCCATACGGCAAATCCGTGTCCAGCTTCAGCGTGTCCGGCTTTACGGTCCCAAAATTAAATTCCGGCCGGGCGGGAAGTTGCGCCGCTGGAATATTGCCAAAAACCTTCTTTACTTGTGCCAAGACTTTTTGTGTTTCCACGTTGCCGACGATGACGAGAAGGGCATTGTTCGGGACATACCAGGTGTTGTGAAATTTTCGGAGCATGGCCCCGGTGGTTTTATCGAACGACGGACGTGTGCCGAGCGGGCTGTGTTCATAGGGCGAGCCTTTGAACACGCCGGCCAGGAGTTGCTCGTAAAAGACATATTCGGGATTTGACAAATCCTGCGCGACCTCCTGCTCGATGGCGCCGCGTTCCTTCTCCCAAAGTGATTCTTCGGGCAACAGGTCGCGCATCCGCGTGGCCTCGACACGCAAGGCGACCTCCAGATTTTCAGCGGGCGTGGTGAAGAAATATTGCGTGACGGCCTGTTGCGTGTCGGCGTTGTCATCGCCGCCGAACGCGGCGGAAATGGCCGCGAGTTGATCGGCGGACAAGCCCGGGCTGCCGCGAAACATCATGTGCTCCGTGGCATGGGCGGTCCCGGGAAATCCGGCGGGCGCTTCGTCGGAGCCGACGCGATAATTGACCATCGTGGTGACGACGGGCGCAAGTGTGTTGCGCACGATGACGACCTGCAGGCCGTTGGTCAGCGTGGCGCGCAATACGTCCGGTTCGGCGGTAATGTTATTGGTCGCCGCCCGGATGGCAGGGGAACCTGCCAGCGCGAGGCAAAAAACGGAGGCCAGCAAAATGGATGGTGACGTTTGATT
Source organism: uncultured Verrucomicrobiae bacterium (assembly GCA_963804345.1). Classification (GTDB taxonomy): domain Bacteria; phylum Verrucomicrobiota; class Verrucomicrobiia; order Limisphaerales; family UBA11358; genus UBA11358. The sequence continues at coordinate 22,512 of CAWDPX010000014.1, forward strand.
TTTGGCCGTCATAAATTGGATGTTCAGACAACCATAAACCGGCACCGTTCAAGTGCGAGAAAAAAGTCGGTCATGGCAGTTGCCAGCGGGCGCCGCCCACGCCAAATTTGCGCGGTGAATCTGAACTGGGAAAGATTATGCCGGGTGGCGTCCAAGGAAGTTGAGGCGACGCTGGCGGCGTTGCCGAAGCCGTTGCGGGAGCGGGCGGAAAAATTGCCGGTGACGTTCGAGCACGAGCCGAATCCGGATTTGCGGGCTGATGGAATTGAGGCAGACACGTTGGGTTTGTTCACCGGGCCGGAATTTGCCGATGAAGGAAATGTTCCGCTCCCGCCGCAGATTATTTTGTTTCTGGAAAACCTTTGGGATTTTGCCGAAGGGGATGAGATGATTTTTCGGGCAGAAGTGCGGACGACCTTTTTGCATGAACTGGGGCACTATTTGGGCTTGGACGAGGACGAAATAGCCGGGCGCGGGTTGGAATAGCTCGAATGGCCTGTATTTATGCATAAATTTGGGCGGCAAAAAATAACAAAGAATTCTCTTGCGGCTTTGGCGGGCGCTGGTAAATTTTAAGAAGTCTTCCGCGTGGCGGAAGAAACGACTGGCAAAAATGCCTGTTGACAACCGGCGCGAGTCTGATAATTTTCGCGCCTTCAAAACTCGAATCTGAGATGCCGAGTTGAAAGTAATGATTCGGCGCTCGGGTTTTTTGTCCCCTAAATGGGGAAAACGAAAGGGCAAAATGCCCGGCGATTTTTTGGGTGAAAGCACCCATTGCTCATTGAAAATTGAATTGTGCGATAAGTGAGAGCCCCTTCATTGACAGTCAGTTAGTGGCTGTTTTTGAAGAGTTTTAAAATTGTAATTCGTCCGATTAATCACCGGACACGAATTAAACTAACGTTTTTTAACGGAGAGTTTGATTCTGGCTCAGAACGAACGCTGGCGGCGTGGATAAGACATGCAAGTCGAGCGCTGATTACAGGGTAGCAATATTCTGTGGTCGGAGCGGCGCAAGGGTGCGTAACACGTGGGTAATCTGCCGTGAAGTCTGGAATAACTTGCTGAAAGGCGAGCTAATGCCGGATGTGAAAATTGGAAGGCATCTTTTGATTTTCAAAGTTGGGGACCGCAAGGCCTGACGCTTCACGATGAGCCCGCGGCCTATCAGCTAGTTGGTGAGGTAACGGCTCACCAAGGCTAAGACGGGTAGCTGGTCTGAGAGGACGACCAGCCACACTGGAACTGAGACACGGTCCAGACACCTACGGGTGGCAGCAGTCGAGAATTTTTCACAATGGGCGAAAGCCTGATGGAGCGACGCCGCGTGGGGGATGAATGGCTTCGGCCCGTAAACCCCTGTCATTCGGGATCAATGCGTCTGGGTGAACATCCCAGACGTTGATAGTACCGGAAGAGGAAGGGACGGCTAACTCTGTGCCAGCAGCCGCGGTAATACAGAGGTCCCAAGCGTTGTTCGGATTTACTGGGCGTAAAGGGTGCGTAGGTGGTTGGGTAAGTCTGATGTGAAATCTCGGAGCTTAACTCCGAAACGGCATTGGATACTATTCAGCTTGAGAGTTGGAGGGGGGACTGGAATTCTCGGTGTAGCAGTGAAATGCGTAGATATCGAGAGGAACACCAGTGGCGAAGGCGAGTCCCTGGACAACTTCTGACACTGAGGCACGAAAGCCAGGGGAGCAAACGGGATTAGATACCCCGGTAGTCCTGGCCCTAAACGGTGCACGTTTGCTGTAAAAGGAATCGACCCCTTTTGTGGCGTAGCTAACGCGTTAAACGTGCCGCCTGGGAAGTACGGTCGCAAGATTAAAACTCAAAGAAATTGACGGGGGCCTGCACAAGCGGTGGAGTATGTGGCTCAATTCGATGCAACGCGAAGAACCTTACCTGGCCTTGACATGCAAGTGGTAGAAGCCTGAAAGGGTGACGATCCCGCAAGGGAAGCTTGCACAGGTGCTGCATGGCTGTCGTCAGCTCGTGTCGTGAGATGTTGGGTTAAGTCCCGCAACGAGCGCAACCCCTGTGTCCTGTTGCCACCCGGCCGAAAGGCTGGAGCACTCTGGACAGACTGCCTCGCTTCAACGAGGAGGAAGGTGGGGATGACGTCAAGTCAGGATGGCCCTTACGGCCAGGGCTGCACACGTACTACAATGCCCGGTACAAAGGGAAGCAAGACTGTAAAGTGGAGCAAATCCCCCAAAACCGGGCCCAGTTCAGATTGTCGTCTGCAACTCGACGGCATGAAGCTGGAATCGCTAGTAATGGCGCATCAGCTACGGCGCCGTGAATACGTTCCCAGGCCTTGTACACACCGCCCGTCACATCATGAAAGCCGTTTGTACCCGAAGTCGCCCCTTAAAAGGTGCCGAAGGTATGGATGGTGATTGGGATGAAGTCGTAACAAGGTAGCCGTAGGGGAACCTGCGGCTGGATCACCTCCTTTCTAAGGAGAAACCACGGGTCCGGGTTAAAAACCGGACTTCCGAGGTCGAACTCCGACGCAAGTCGGGGGACTAGGCTTAATACCTTATCGCACAATTCAGTTTTACAATGAGCAATACGCTCTTTGGCAAGTGGAAGAGATCGAACTCGATCATGATTTGAAGTCTCAAGTTTAAATTTGAGACTTCGAGAATGGGGCTGTAGCTCAGTTGGTAGAGCGGTAGCTTTGCAAGCTATAGGTCAGGAGTTCGAGTCTCCTCAGCTCCACCAGCTTTGGATTTCAAATCTGAGATTTGAAATTTCAAATTCGCGCGCAAGCGCGCGGGGCGTGTAGCTCAGTTGGTTAGAGCATGCGCTTGATAAGCGCAGGGTCACTGGTTCGAATCCAGTCACGCCCACCACTCTCCTGCGTCGAAAATCGGCGAGAGCCACTTGCATGACAATTTACCGGGAATAATTGCCCAGGGTTGCATCCCTGGGCGAATAAAACCGGTGGTGTTCTTTGACAACTGCACATAGGTAAATTACAGGGCAAATACAGTTCGTTGAGTTCCTATTAACCTCGCAAGAGGTTATAGGGAAACTTTTGTGATCAAGCTACTAAGGGCTTATGGTGAATGCCTTGGTGCCAAGAGGCGATGAAGGACGTAGCAAGTTGCGATAAGCCACGGGGAGCCGCAAGCAGGCTTTGATCCGTGGATTTCCGAATGGGACAACCCAGCCAGTTTCATAACTGGTTATCATTGGATGAATTCATAGTCCAATGAAGCGAAACGGGGTGAAGTGAAACATCTCAGTAACCCCAGGAAAAGAAAACGAAGCGATTCCGTCAGTAGTGGCGAGCGAAAGCGGAACAGTCTAAACCGGGAGGACTTGTCTTCCCGGGGTTGAGGGACCTTAATGTGACAGGCCGAGAGTTAGCTGAATCTTCTGGAAAGTTGAGCCATAGACCGTGACAGCCGGGTAGGCGAAAACTCAAAGCCGTCTAGAGGTATCCCAAGTAACACGGTGCACGTGAAACTCTGTGTGAATCCGTCCGGACCACCGGATAAGACTAAATACTCCTTGGCAACCGATAGTGAACTAGTACCGCGAGGGAAAGGCGAAAAGAACCGCTGTTAGCGGAGTGAAATAGAACCTGAAACCATAGGCCTACAATGTGTAGGAGCACCGCAAGGTGTGACTGCTTGCCTTTTGCATAATGAGTCTGCGAGTTATTATCAGTGGCCAGCCTAAATTGCTTTGCAATGGAGGCGAAGGGAAACCGAGTGCCAATAGCGCGACTAGTCGCTGGTAATAGACCCGAAGCGGAGGTGATCTACTCTTGAGCAGGTTGAAGCTGCAGTAACATGCAGTGAAGGACCGAACTCGTAGATGTTGAAAAATCTTGAGATGACTTGAGAGTAGGAGCGAAAGACTAATCAAACCCCGTGATAGCTGGTTCTCTCCGAAATCGCTTGAGGGCGAGTCTTATGGAAGTACCCGGCGGAGGTAGAGCACTGAATGGCTTAGAGTCCCCACCAGGATATCAAAACCAATCAAACTCCGAATACCGTCGGTCTCAGTATCATAGGAATCAGGCAGTGGGCGATAAGGTTCATTGCCGAGAGGGCAACAGCCCAGACCATCAGCTAAGGTGCCTAAATGTGATTAAGTGGAAAGGATGTGACTTTGCTTAGACAGTGAGGATGTTGGCTTAGAGGCAGCCATCATTTAAACAGTGCGTAATAGCTGACTCATCGAGCGAGGTCGCGCCGAAAATGATTGGCGATTAAATCACATACCGAAGCTATGGATTCGAGAGGTTCTTCGGACCTTTCGAGTGGTAGGAGAGCGTAATCAGTGCTGCGAAGCCGGACGGAAATGGACGGTGGAGCGCTGATTAGTGAGAATGCAGACACGAGTAGCGATAAACCAGATGAGAATCCTGGTCGCCGTAAACCCAAGGTTTCCTGGGCCAGGTTCGTCCTCCCAGGGTTAGCCGGGAGCTAAGATGAGGCCGTAAGGCGTAATCGATGCACAGCAGGTTAAATATTCCTGCGCCCGCCGGGATTAAGGCTGCGAATGACGCATGGGAAGACATCAACTAGGCAATCGAATGCTGAGCTTAGGCTTCGGCCAAAGCGTATTGGTGGGTTCCTGTGCCTAGAAAAGTTTGCAGTCGTTTCCCCGACGGCCCGTACCGTAAACCGACACAGGTGGGTGAGTGTAAGCGCACTCAGGCGCGCGAGAGAAACCTCTCTAAGGAACTCGGCACATTAGCCTCGTAACTTCGGGAAAAGAGGTGCCTGAAACCGTAGCAGCAATGTTGCGGCGTAAGGTTTCAATAAATTGCGTTTAGCGACTGTTTAACAAAAACACAGCTCTCTGCAAAGTCGTGAAGACGACGTATAGGGAGTGACAAGTGACCAATGCGGAAAGATTAAGAGATTTTGTTAGTCCCGCGCAAGCGGGACGAAGCTCGGTCTTTAAGTCCCCGTGAATGTCGGCCGTAACTATAACGGTCCTAAGGTAGCGAAATTCCTTGTCGGGTAAGTTCCGACCTGCACGAATCTTGTAACGACTGAACGACTGTCTCGGAGAGGATCTCGGCGAAACTGTATCGGCGGTGAAGATGCCGCCTGCCCGCAGTAGGACGGAAAGACCCTATGCACCTTTACTGTAAGCTCGTATTGTGTTCTGGTTCGTGATGCGTAGCGTAGGTGGGAGACTTTGAAGCGGGGGCCTCGGTTCCCGTGGAGTCGCAATGTGAAACACCACTCTTTGCTAATTAGGATTCTAACCTCATGCTGTAAGCCAGCTGGGGGACAGTGCGTGCGGGTCAGTTTGACTGGGGCGGTTTCCTCCCAAAGAGTAACGGAGGAGCGCGAAGCTTGGCTCAGCACGGTTGGCAACCGTGCGTTGAGGGTATGGCTAGAAGCCAGGTTAACTGTGAGACCAACAAGTCGAGCAGGTACGAAAGTAGGCCCAAATGATCCGACGTTTTAATGTGGAATTGACGTCGCTCAACGGACAAAAGGTACGCTAGGGATAACAGGCTGATCGGGTCCAAGAGTTCACATCGACGACCCGGTTTGGCACCTCGATGTCGGCTCATCGCATCCTGGGGCTGGAGAAGGTCCCAAGGGTCCGGCTGTTCGCCGGTTAAAGCGGTACGCGAGCTGGGTTCAGAACGTCGTGAGACAGTTCGGTCCTTATCCACTGTGGGCGCAGGAGACTTGAGGGGTTCCAACCTTAGTACGAGAGGACCGGGTTGGACGCACTTCTGGTGTGGCAATTGTCGCGTCAGCGGCATCGTTGCGTAGCCATGTGCGGAAGAGATAAGCGCTGAAAGCATCTAAGTGCCAAGCTCATCCCAAGATAATGTCTCCCGGAGCGCAAGCTCCCTAAAGACCACGGGCAGACCACCCGTTTGATAGGCCAGGGGTGTAAGCGTCGTAAGGCGTTTAGCCGACTGGTACTAATCGGTCGTGCGGCTTGATCGCTTTTCTTTTTTTTCTTTGAAGAGGAAGAATGCGATTTAAAACTCACGAATAGTAATTGCTCAGTGACCCTGTGTGCAGTTTTCAGAGAACATCAGCGGGTGACAAGTGACAAGTGACGTGTGACACGTGACAAGTTGCCCCTAAAGTTTGTTCTTTTACATTTTGGTGCGCTGGCTGGTGGCTTTCGTGTCACCTGTCACCCGTCACCAGTCACTTCTTGGTGGCCATAAAGCTGTGGTCCGACCCGATCCCATTCCGAACTCGGCCGTCAAACACAGTCTTGCCGATGGTAGTAGTCCTATAGGTTCTGCGAGAGTAGGTAGCCGCCAGTTTTTCAACAAAACCCCGGAGAAAATTCTCCGGGGTTTTTGCTTTTGATGTCGGACGGCGTGTCTCACCTGTCTCAAACAAGTTGAAGTTCCATTAATGAAGCCAGTAATGCATCGCCCGCCTCTCTTGGGAAACGGATATTGCGACAAAGTCGATTGGGGTTTTCTGTTAATTGGCCTGCTTCTTATGGGTGGAATTTTTGATTTGAAGTTGCAAGATTGTCACTATCCTTAACAGGAATTCAAAATTACGGACCAAAAAATTTAGAAATCATCCAATCCTTGTAATATGACAACCCCACTGCCCATCAATCCTGCGCTGAACCATCTGCCGGTGTATCAACCGGGCCGGCCCATCGAGGAGGTCGCTCGCGAACTCGGCCTGGACCCCGCCGGCATCATCAAGCTCGCGTCGAACGAAAACCCGCTCGGCCCGTCGCGCCTGGGTCTGGCCGCCATGCGCCAGGCGCTCAAGCAGGTCAATCTTTACCCCGACGGCAACGCGTTTTACCTGAAACAAAAACTCGCCGCCAAACTCGGCGTGACGCCGGCCAACCTCATCCTGGGCAACGGCTCCAATGAAGTCATCGAATTCATCGGGCACGCGCTGCTCGGTGGCGAAAGCGCCACCGCCACCTCGCCTGGCGACGGGGGCGTCGCCGCCACTGCGGAAGTCGTTGTGTCGCAATACTGCTTCGCGGTTTATCCCATCGTGACCGCTTTGTTCGGCGCGAAGCTCGTCGTCGTGCCGGCGAAAAATCATGCCCACAACCTCGACGCGATGCTGGCCGCCATCACGCCCAACACGCGCATTGTCTTCGTCGCCAATCCGAACAATCCCACCGGCACCACCGCCACTCGCGAGGAACTGGCGCGCTTCATCAACGCTGTGCCGGCCAATGTCCTGCTGGCCCTGGACGAGGCCTACATCGAGTTCCTGAATGAACCGCTTGATCTGCTGCCGGAAATCCGGAACGGCAGCAAGCCGAACCTGCTGTTGATGCGGACATTCTCGAAGATTTACGGCCTGGCTGGTTTGCGGATTGGCTACGGCATCGGGCATCCCGACTTCATTGCCGCGCTGGAAAAAATCCGCCAGCCGTTCAACATCAACTTGGTGGCGCAGGCGGGTGCGCTCGCGGCGCTGGACGATGTCAAACACGTTGAGAAGACGCGCAAGGTCAACTCACGCGGGCTCAAGCTCTACGCACGCACGTTCCGCAAGCTGAAGCTGGAATTCATTCCGTCACAGGCGAATTTCATCCTGGTGCGCGTCGGCGACGGCCAGCGCGTGTTCGGGGAATTGCAGAAGCTGGGCGTGATTGTGCGTCCGATGGGCGGCTACCAACTGCCCGAATGGGTGCGCATTTCCATCGGCACGCCGAAGGAAAACCAGCGGTGCATCGAAGCGTTGGAAAAAGTTTTGTGATCGGTTTGTTCAATGCCTCAATTGCCGGCCTTGGAAAATAATAAATGCTTCTTGACGCCCGCCGTCATTTTTAGAAAAGTCATTTTTCAAGTCATGAGAGAACGGGTGAAAATCAAAAGGCTTACCGAAAATAATCGTACCGGCGTGTCGCGCAATAGCGGGAGAATTCTCTGTCCCCATCCGACCAGAGCGACCCCGGCCTGCAATTCCCGCCATCAATCCGGCCAACGCCGGCATACGCGATGAATTTCTCCTCGGCATTTTCCCGCCCGCTCTCGGCGACAACCACGCTCCGCCGACACCGCTCGCGTTGCAATCTCCGCCAGCAAAATGAAAACAACCCGAATCCGTTTAGCGTGCGCTTGGCGGCCATCGCAGGCCAGAAACTGCATCAAAGCGAAGGACCCGTGTATGACCCGTTTACTAATTGATTGGCGACAATTCATGGTTGCATTAGTTATTGGCGTTGCTGGATGTGCGACGACGCCGACTTTTTCTACTTATCAGAGCAGCCCAACCGCTGCCATCGGTCAGACTGCAAGCAGCGATGGAATTACAGTAAACGGTGGATCCGATACTCGATAAGGAGCGGTGCAACCGTTATTTTGGTTTCTTTCAAGAGAACGTGATCATCATTCACATTTCAGCGCGCAACACGACGAGCGATCACAGCTTTCATCTTCTAAAAAAGAACATCTGCCTGTTGGCCTCGGGCGGTGCTGAAAATAAAGTTCTTGAAGAAGGGAAGATTGGCCGCTCGACGGCTGCTGGACAAGTCGTTGAATTATTTGGCGGTGGATCAGGGATGATTTGGGTGGGAATGCAGATGGTCGCCAACCAGACTGCGGTGCGCCAAAATTTAGTGAGGCAAGAACTCCAGGAGGGAACGATCTCGCCCGGGCAGACCTTGGAAGGATTTGTTTACTGCCAGTTGTCAGAAAAGCAGCCCAAACTGAATGGCGGACAAGTTATAATCTCAATGATTGAGGCAAGCTCTGGTAGGAATATTGACTTCGCGTTCGTACTCAACCGGTAAGGGGAAATATGAAATTATATTATAAATCCATTCTGCTGATCTGCGCGGCTATCATAGCGGCGGTCGGAACTGGCTGCACTCACCTGTACAAAGTAGAACCAAAAATGACGGCGGTGCATGCTGATACCAAGATTCAAGCAAGCGTTGCACTGGTACTCGACAAGGCTCTGGAAGATTTTCATTACGAATACAACGACATGGGCGACACATTCATTTTCCCTTATGGCCCCGCTTTGAAGGACTATGCACGCAACGTCACAATCGCTGTGTTTGAGAATGTCAGCATCGTTTCCAGTCCGGCAGAGCTTTCAGGCAAGTCGGCGGACCTTATCCTTCATCTGAAAGGGGTCAAAGCCGAACAAAAGCACACCGCATTGAATTCCCGGATGAGTCAATGGATAATCGTTGTAGAATGGACCGCGCGCGACCGCACCAACACGAAAGATATCTGGATTAAAACCATTAGCGGTTATGCGGAAAAAGAGCTGATGCCATTTCATCAAAACGAGCACAGGCAGGAAATGATTCAAATGCTTTTTGACGACTTAACCAAAAAAACAGTGGATGCCATGACGCAGTCACCCGAATTGGCGCACACGGGCAAATGAGTTCGTAAAGGACATCGTAAAACTGCCCAACCTGTGCGAGCCGATGCTTTATCTCCTAAACAGGTTCAAGTATTGAACAATTCTTCCGCGCCTCTGTGTTTGTCGCGATTTTTCCTTCACGCGGTGGCTAAACTTTCGGTGCGGATGGCAGCGCGTTGGTGCCGGTTGCGGGCGCGTGTTCGTGGTTGCGCGGTATTGGACGGCGGTTTAACTTGCAAGCATGAGTTCGGCAGCCCAAGAGTTGATTGCCATCGTGGACGGATTGACCGAGGACAAGGCCCGCGAGGTTGTGGATTTCGCGCGTTTTCTCCAGCAGCAGGCCGGCGACCGCGAATGGGAACGCATCCTCGCGGAGAAACGCACTTATCCCAAGCTGGAACAGTTCGCCTCCTCCTCCTTGCGCGAGGGCACAGCGGTTTTGTTTTAGCGCCGTCGGCGCGGCATCTTTGCAGCCATCACCCCGCAAAAAAATCCCAAGCTCCGTTCACGATCGGTATATTCCGATTCGTTGGTGTTCACACTTCAACCGTAAGCAGACAATGGGATTTCAACGCAAAGGCGCAAAGACGCAGGGAAAGAACGATGCCGCTCCTGACGGAGCTTGAAATTTGTTCATTCCGATTTCTACAAATATGCCAGCCCTGACGGGCTTTCAAAAAACCTTTGCGGCTCTCCGCGTTCTCCGCACCTCTGCGTTTATCCCAGCTTTTTCCGCACACGCCCGGTGAAACGTTTTCCGATGTGCCGGAAGTTCGCCCAAAATAATTATTTGAATCCGGCTGAAAACCGAATACTTATCTCGGCGTTGAAACACCATAACGAGCCAAAGTGAAACTGACCGACCTGCGGGGCATCCTGCAATACATACCGCAATTCCGCGAAAAGACGTTCATCCTCGCGGTGGACGGCGCGATTGTCACCGACGAGAACTTCGCCACGCTGCTGCTGGACGTGGCGGTGCTGCGGTCGTTGAACATCCGGGTTGTGCTCGTCCACGGCGCGTCCGCGCAAATCAAGGCGCTGGCCGACGAGCAAAAAATCCAGGCCTCCGATCTCGGCGGCGGCGGGGTCACGGACGCGGCCACGCTCAATCTGGCGCTGACCGCCGCGAACCGGCTCACGCACGAAATTCTCGAAGGGCTTTCGGCCAATGACTTGCGGGCCACCAGCACGAACGCCATCATCGCCCATCCCATGGGCATCATCCAGGGCGTGGACCATTTGTTCACCGGCAAGGTCGAGCGCGTGGATGTGGAAATGCTCCAGTCGTTGCTCAACCAAGGTGTCGTTCCCGTCATCCCGCCGCTCGGGTTTGACGGCGATGGCAAGACCTACCGGGTGAATTCCGACGGCGTGGCGGTGGCCGTGGCCGACGCGCTCAAGGCCATCAAACTGATTTTCATCACCTCGCAGGATGGCCTGCGTTACAACGGGCAGCTCATTCGCCAGATGCTCGTGGCGGATTTGCAAAAGCTGTTGCAGCAAAATGTCGCCGGGTTTTCGCCGGAAACGCTCTCGAAAGCGCAACACGCCGCGCTCGCCTGCCTGGCTGGAATTCCGCGCGTCCACATCATCAACGGCAAGGTGGACGAAGGCCTGCTCGCGGAAGTCTTTTCCAATGACGGCATCGGCACGCTCATTTACGCGAACGAATACCAGCAAATCCGGCCGGCGAAGAAAAAGGACATCCGGGCCATCCAGATGCTGACCAAGGCGTCGGTCGAGGCGGACGAACTGGTCAAGCGCAGCAAGGCGAGCATCGAGAAAAGCCTGGGCGATTATTACCTTTTTGAGATTGATAAAAATCCGGTCGCGTGCGTGGCGCTGCACGTTTATCCCGAACAGAAGAAGGGCGAGCTGGCGTGCCTTTACGTCAGCGCGTCGAACGAAAATCAGGGCATCGGGCGGAAGCTGATCCAGTTCGTGGAAAACAAGGCGCGCGAAATGGATCTGGGCGAACTCATCACGCTCTCGACGCAGGCGTTCACGTATTTTCAATCCAAGGGCGGCTTCGGTGAAGGCACGCCCGACGATTTGCCGCCCGCCCGCCGCGAAAAATACGAGCAAAGCGGACGGAACTCGAAGGTGCTCGTGAAGAAATTGAAATGAAATTGCGCCGTGAAAAGTCGAAATTGAGAGTGCGAAAAAACTTTCGCGTCAAACTGCCGCTTATCAAATCGCAAAAGCCAAAGGTGCTTTCGCTAACGAATGTTAAAATCGAAGAATTACTTGGCTGATTTTTTTTGCGCCTGCAAAAAATACGGCATCGTTCCAACACGCTTTGTTCTTGTTGTCAGCGTCGCCAACCAGACCGTTTCACTTTTTGAAGTAAACTTTGCGTCTTTGCGCCTTTGCGTTAAAAAATTCCGCTGTTCCACTTCCCGTTTTGGCATCAGCCAGGTTGCCGGCTCGAACGGCACGCCGCTCGGATTGCATCGCGTCGTGGAAAAAATCGGCGGCGGCTGGCCGGTGGGAACGGTTTTCAAGGGCCGTCAGCCAATCGGCTATACCTGGCGGGGGATGCCGGACGCGAAAATCACCACGCGCATTCTCTGGCTGGAAGGACTCGAACCCGGCTTCAACCGTGGCGGCAACGTGGATTCCCATGCGCGCTACATTTACATTCACGGCACCGGCGACCAGCCGACGATTGGCCGTCCCGCGTCGCACGGTTGCATCCATCTGTCCGACGCAGATTTGATTCCGCTCTTCGACAAACTGCCAAGCGGCACGCTGGTTTGGATCTCTGGAGAATGAACAGGAGAATGAACAAAACTTGACTTGCGAAAAACAAAAAGCGAGGGTGCTGCCATGTTCGTCCGGCTCGGTAAAATCTTTGTGATCTTCGCGCTCGTCACGGCGACGAACGCGCATTGGGCCGTGTTGCAATCTGTTGCGTGGACGACGATGTTTGCGGACAATCTTCGCACGCAATCCGTCGCCGAAGCCGTGACGCAGACGTTCGATGGCCAGCATCCCTGCCGCCTGTGCAAAGCCATCGCCGCCGGTAAAAAGTCCGAGAAGAAAAACGAGTTCACGTTGCAAACTCAAAAGCTCGAATACCCGCCCACGCCGGAGCATTTTGTTCTCATCGCGCCGACGCAATTCCGACTTTTGCCGCAGGGACATTCCTTCGCTGAAGTTTTCACCCAAGAACCGCCGGTGCCGCCGCCGCGCGGATTCTTCGTTTAATTCGTCGCAGTTTTCCGGCCAACGTCGTGAGACGTGGGCATAAATGTTTTCCTTTAACCTTGAGAGCGCCATAGCGCGTTCTCGCAACTTTGAAAATTGAAAATGAAAAGAAGTCTTTTGTTTCCAGCAGTTTTAACCGCTGCGGGCGCGTTCAGCGTTTCCGCAGCCATCCTGACACAAGTTCCGATGCAGGGCAGCATGGCCATGCCGATGGTCTCGTTTAGCGCCGCCGACGGCATGATGAGTGTGATGATGCCGTCCGCCGTGCCGCAGCTTACGCCGTTGCTCATCAGCAATCCAGGCGACGGCTTCGACCCAGCTGCGCCGTGGTTCAACGCGCTCGATCCGAGCGCGCAGGGCGCGTCGTTCAGCCGGCGCTACGGTTTCACGATGGATTCGATGAGCGATCCGTTGCCGGCGAACACGCAGATGTGGATTCGCAAGCTTTCCGGACCGGCGGATTTGAAATTCTACCTTTATTCCAGTTCCACGCCGGAAACGTTCAATCCCATCTTCGGGACGGCCGGCGCGACGAACGCGCTTTACTGGAACGGCGTGATGTTTCATCCGGTCGCTGCCGCGCCGCCGGGAACGAACAGCTACACTGCCACGTTTGAGGTGTATCTGGTGGACACCACGACGGGACAGGAAGTGGCGAATTCCAGCAGCGGCGCGTTCGCATTTAACTGGACTGACATCTCGGATGGCCGTCCCACTTTGAGCCTGAGCTTCGCGCCAAACATCGTCGTCACCTGGCCCGTCGCCACCACCACGAACTGGGTGCTGGAATCCGCCGCCACCCTCAGCGCCGCCACATGGACGATCGTGACCAACATGCCCGTGACCGTGAACGGCCAGCCGTCCGTCATCCTGGATCAGAACGCAACGCAGCAGTTTTTCAGAATGCGTTTCGTGCCGTAAAACCTGGTGATGTTGCCGTCATCTGAAAAATTCAACGCGGCTTCCGGCTTGCGGGCGAAAGGCTCCGGGCGGGAAATCCACGGCGGTTTCACGTTGATTGAACTGCTCGTGGTCATCGCCATCATCGCGCTGCTCGCGGCAATGCTGTTGCCCGCGCTGGCCGGGGCGAAGGAATCCGCGCGCGCCGCGCAATGCCTGAACAACCACCGCCAAATTGGCCTCGCCGTGCGGTTGTATGCCGACGAAAACGACGACACGCTTCCGCGCAGCCAGCATTCGGCATTTGCCAACAGCCAGTTGCCGTGGGAACGCGCCGTCGCGCTGCAACTCGGCTCCAGCACGACGGCCTGGACGAATCTGCTGGCCGGCACTTATCACTGCCCTGCGGACGAACGTCCGGACGCGTTGAGCTACGGCATGAATGATTATTTCGAAGTGGGGCCAGACGACGATTACCTTGGCAAGCCGCAGACGTGGCGCAAGCTGTTGCAAATCCGCCAGCCAGTCACGACGGTTTTAACCGCCGAAACCAGCACCGGCGCGGACCACGTCATGCCGCAATTTTGGATTTCCATTCAAGACGCCATGAATGACGTGGACAGCAAACGTCACCGTGAAAAATCGAATTATTCTTTTGTGGACGGCCACGCGCAATTGCTGCCGCTCACACAAACTTTTTTCCCGCCAAGTCTCGATTGGTGGAATCCATTGCAGTAAAAAACAACCAACCAAATGCAAGACATGGAAAAAAATAGGAAACTAAACCTCACCAAACCGGCCTTTGCACTTGGCGTGTTATTTGCGTCGGTCGTCGCCCTCACACCCGCCAACGTCCATTCCTGCGCGTGCGGATGCGGGGTTTTTGATGTGGGCACCAGCTCGATGTTTCCATCCGGCGAGGGCGGGATGGCTTATCTTCAATATGCTTTTCAGGATCAGGATCGCAATTGGAGCGGCACGGCGCAGGCCCCGGCGTCGAACAATGGCGACAAGCAAATTGAGACGGACTTCTTCATCGCCGGGCTCCAATATATGTTTAACAGCAGTTGGGGGCTTCAGCTTGAAGTGCCTTACGACTATCGCACATTTTAAACCGTTACCGGCAATCCAAACGTTCCCAATAATACCATTACGAGCATCAACTGGGGCGCGCTGGGTGACATCCGGTTGGAAGGCCTTTACACCGGATTCTTTGCAGATCAGTCCGCCGGCGTGACGTTTGGCCTCAAGCTGCCAACCGGTGATTGGATTTACAACAATGCCTATGGCGACGTTGACCGCGACAGTGAAATTGGAACCGGCAGCACGGATATTTTGCTGGGCGGTTTTTATCGCGGCAATCTGGATCGCAACCAAAAATGGGACTGGTTTGCGCAATTGCAACTGGATGTGCCGGTGCTGATTCAGGCTGAATATCGTCCGGGCGTCGAATCGGATACGGTCGCCGGAATTGATTACAAAGGGTTCTCGCTCGGTCGCGTGAGGATTTCACCGGTGGCGCAGGTGATTTTTTCCGAACGAACCAGTGACAGCGGTGACGCCGCCAATCCCGACAACTCCGGCTACCAGCGCATCCTGCTTTCACCGGGGATCGAATTTCACATGCATCCGGTGAAAATTTACGCGGACGCGGAATTTCCGGTTTATCAAAACTTCACCGGCAATCAACTGGCCGCGCCGGTGCTGTTCAAGGTAAGCCTGAGCTGCATGTTTTAGACTGGCCGGCCGCGTGGGCAACTCCGAAGGGCGCTTTTGACCAATCATACAAGCAGAAAACCGGTTCGGGCGACAGTCGCCAAGGAGGTGGGGATGAAGAATCCCGCTGAAAAAACGACTGTCCGCCCGAACCAAAATCCAAAACCCATATGGTCTCCGCCGCGCATCAAAAAGCCATTTGCGCTGCCAAGCCTTAAGCTGAAAAGAACCAATCGGACGCTTTCAGGCTGTAATGAAAGCCGGTTTCATCCTCATAACCCACCGGCGCCCGGGCTTCGATTGCGGCACGCAATTTCGCGATGATTCGAACCGGAAAACCGACCTCATGCCACACAATCTGCAGGGTGCTGGCAGACGACGCAGACACCGTTTGTTCAACGTGCCGTTCCGCTAATTGACTGCCAGCAATCATGTTGCGACCATCCGCTCCCAGGCCGAAATGTGCTCGCCATTTTTTGGCAACAACTTAGCAATAATTGCAGTATCAATCCAACCGGTTCGCCGGACCTTTGGTAAACGACGGCCAGCGGTTGCGAAAGGGCGCATCTGGGGGCACGGCTCCCAATTGGTAGCGGCGGGCATCTTGCCTGCCGTATCCGGCGGCATCTTGCCGCCCGGATCGCAAAAACCAAAACCACGTTATGACCTCGCTGTCACATCAAACCACCCGGCTGGAAGCCGGGCGATACGGCAGCCAGGGATGGCTGCCGCTACGGGGGCGGGGCCCCGAATACGCAACGCTGGAAACTTCGCACTTTTTCACTTTGGCTTTTTGGCTTACCTTCTTGCCACATGACTTTGAATGAGCAAATGACGCAACTGGCCAAACAGGCCCGGGCGGCGTCGCGCGAACTTGCCCAACTCACGACGGCGGGGAAAAATGCGTGCTTGCTCGCGATGGCGGCTGCGCTCGAAAAAAACGCCGATGCCATCAAATCGGCCAACGCGCTGGACATGGAAGCCGCCACGAAGTCCGGCCTCTCATCGGCCATGCTCGACCGTCTCAAGCTCGATGACAAACGCATCGCGGGAATGGCGAAAGGTTTGCGCGAAGTGGCGATGCTGCCGGATCCGGTGGGAAGAATCCTGGACGAACGCGTCCGGCCCAACGGCTTGAAGCTCCAGAAAATTTCCACGCCCATCGGGGTAGTGGTCATCATTTACGAATCGCGGCCCAACGTGACGGCGGACGCGGCGAGCCTCTGCTTCAAATCCGGCAACGCCACGATTCTGCGCGGCGGCAAGGAGGCGTTGAACTCGAATCAAACCATCGCGCGCATCATGATTGAGGCGGGCAAGCCGGCGCTCGCGAAATTTCCCGAACATGCGATCCAGGTCGTGCCCGTGGCCGATCGCGAGGCAATTCCCATTTTGCTGTCGCTCACGCAATACATTGATCTTTGCATGCCCCGCGGCGGCGAAGGTTTGATTCGGGCCGTGGCTGAGTGCTCCAAGGTGCCGGTCATCAAACATTACAAGGGCGTCTGCCACGTTTTTGTGGATGCCGACGCGGATTTGAAAATGGCCGGGGAAATCGCGTTGAACGCGAAGGTCCAGCGTCCCGCCGTGTGCAACGCCATGGAAACGCTGCTGGTGGACAAGGCGATTGCCGCCCAGTTTCTGCCTCAAATCTCCGAGCGGCTGGATGAGAAACACGTGGAGTTGCGTTGCGATGAAAATGCGCTCGCGCTGTTGATATCAAAAATCGAAAATCGAAAATCGAAAATCAAGCCGGCGGCCGAGCAGGATTTTTACACCGAATACAACGACTACATCCTGAATGTGCGGGTCGTGGACGGCGTGAAAGCGGCGATTGACCACATCAATCAATACGGCTCGGCGCATTCGGACAGCATTGTCACGAGGAACGAGGCGCACGCGAAGCAATTCCTTGCCGAAGTGGATTCGGCGGCGGTTTATTGGAACGCCTCGACGCGGTTCACCGACGGCGGCGAATTCGGCATGGGCGCTGAAATCGGCATCAGCACCGACAAAATCGGCGCACGCGGGCCAATGGGCCTGGAGGAATTGACGAGTTATAAATGGCTTGGCATCGGCAATGGGCAGGTACGGACGTGATTTATCAAGGCCAATGGTCCGTGGCTGTTTGATATTGAATCGAGTCGCCGATGGCACAACCGGATTGATGTCCTCTTTATTGGTTACACCCAAAAAGATGCGCTGGCATGATTTCTGGTGTAAATTATTAAAAATTTGTGAAAACCCTCATTCCGAGATTCCGGGCACACCGCCAATGGTTGTGCTGTCTGTTGGCGGCCATGGCACTTCAACTGACGGCGCGTGCCGACCAGATCATTTACGACGACACACTGGAAAATAGCTGGGCGGATTGGAGTTGGAGCACGACCGTGAATCTCAACTACACCGGGACCAACGTGCATTCAGGAACGGCGTCCATCAGCGCCACCATTACCAGTGGCTGGAGTGCCCTGTCACTGTGGCATAGCGCGCAGGATTCCAGCGGTTTCACGAACCTGACGTTCTGGATCAACGGCGGGGCGAGTGGCGGACAGCAATTGCGAATCTACGCCGAACTGAGCAGCGGAGCCCAGCCGCCCATCAATTTACCGACGCTGGCAGCAGGCACCTGGCAGCAAATGAGCTTTTCACTATCCGCCCTGGGGGTGGCCAACCAGCCGAATTTCATCCGTTTTTCGATTCAGGATCGCAGCGGGGCCGCTGAACCGACATTTTATGTGGACGATATTTCTCTGCAATCCGGCCCGCCGATACAGCCCCCACCATCCGGAACCAACGCGAATGTGACCATTCAAATAGATGCACAGGCCAACCGCCGCGCGATCAGCCCGTTGATTTATGGCGTGGCTTATGCCTCGTCATCCAGCGTGTTGCAGGATTTGAACGCGCCCCTGCATCGCTCCGGCGGCAACGGGACCACCACTTACAACTGGCAGATTAACGCCTGGAATCATGCGGCGGACTGGTATTTTGAGAGCATCGCCGACAGCCCCAGCACGGCTGGCGCGGATGGTGACAGCTTCGTCCAGGAATCGAAAGATGCCGGCGCACAGGCGATGCTGACCATTCCCATGATCGGCTGGGTCGCAAAACTCGGAGCGAATGGCGCGAGTCTGGCAAGTTACAACACTAACAAATATGGCCCCCAAACCGCCACCGACCCGTGGTGGTCGGCGGCCGGCAACGGCGTTTCACTGGCCACCGGCTTGAACATCACCAACAATGATCCCACTGATGCGAACCTGCCCGCCGACACAAATTTTCAGGCGGGCTGGGTGCGGCATCTGACGAACACGTGGGGCAATGCGACCAACGGCGGTTTGCAGTATTACCTCATGGACAACGAGTGGAGCCTCTGGCAATCGACGCATCGCGACATTCATCCTGTGGGCCCGACCATGACCGAGGTCTACACCGATTTTTGCAACTACGCCACGATGGTGAAAGGCATTGACCCGAATGCGCTGGTTGCCGGCCCGGAAGAATGGAGCTGGCCGGGTTATCTTTACAGCGGTTACGATCAACAATGGGCCAGCCAGAATGGATATCCAAGCGTGAGCACTTATCCCGACCGCGCTGCCCACGGAGGATGGGATTTTGGTCCGTGGTTTTTGACCCAGGTTAACCTGCGCAGCCAGGCAGCCGGCCGGCGCTTGCTGGATGTCTTTACGCTTCATTGCTACCCGCAGGAAAACAACGTGGGCACCGATGCGGCTGACTCCACGACGGCGTTGCTGCGGAACCAATCCACCCGCCAGTTTTGGGATACCAATTATGTGGATCCCAGTTGGATCAACAGCGTCATCGCGCTCATTCCCCGGATGAGGAGCTGGGTGACGACCAATTATCCCGGCACGAAGATCGGCATCACCGAATACAACTGGGGGGCCGAACCTTCCATCAACGGCGCGACCGCCCAGGCCGATATTGATGGCATTTTCGGCCGGGAAGGTCTTGACCTGGCCACGCGCTGGACCACGCCCGATCCGAGCACCCCCACTTACAAGGCGATGAAGCTGTACCGCAATTATGACGGCAACAAATCCACCTTTGGGGACACGAGCATTCTTACGGTCGTGCCCAATCCCGACAACTTGTCCGCCTTTGGCGCCGTGCGAACCGGCGACGGGGCGCTGACGCTCATGGTCATCAACAAGAACCTCACCAATGCAACGCCCATAACGGCAAACCTCACCAACTTCAACGCCACCGGGACGGCCCAACGCTGGCAGCTAACTTCCGCCAACGTCATTACCCAGCTTGCGAACATCACGCTCACGAACAAGGTTCTCAGCGACATGGTTCCGGCTCAGAGCATCACGCTGTATGTTTTGCCTCCCCTGAACGCTTTCAATTTGCAAGTCGGCGCCAGGAGCTCAACCAACCGGCTGGCGTTTTGTCTCAATGGACAGGCGGGGCTGGCTTATGTTCTTCAATCTTCCACGGACCTCTTTCACTGGGTTGGCGTCAGCACCAACACGCTTTCCAGCAATTCCTTCCCCTACCTGGTCGCCACGACCAACCCGGCGAAAATGTTTTACCGCGGTCTGTTCAAGTCGCCGTAACGGACATCAGCTCCGCCAATCCCATCGCCAGTTCTGTTGACAATCTGGCAGATGCCTGATTCAACTCTAGACGAGCACGGCTGGGTTGGTTAAATTCGTCCCATGAGACGAAGGGCGGCGACACCGCGTTTATCCATCGCTGCGTCGCATCGCTGGGCCAAAAAACTCGCTGGCGATGTCGCCGCCGTGATGTCGCGCCATCCCGAGGCCGACCCGGAGGATGTGCGTCTCACGCTGATCTCCCTGCAATCACCGCCGCTTGCGCGGCTCAACCGGAGTTTGCGCCGTGGCCGAGGTTTTGCCGCTTTCAGAAAACGAATCAAGAAATGAATAGACCCCGCCTGATGGGGGGGGGAGGAATTCACCAGTTACAAGTGGATCGGCATCGGCAACGGACAAATCAGAAGCTGACTTTGTCTGCCGACGTGCCGCTTCAGGGAAATTATCAGCGATAGAGAGGATGGTATGAATTTATACAATTTTTTTCGGCTCTATGCATCCATCCCGTGCCAAGACCACTTAAATTGTATGTAATCATCCAATTATTGATCCCGCGACGTTTTCTCCACTCTTGAAAAATTGGCCAGACATAACCCTTTCCATGTCCTATCCAGAGATTGGCCTGATTCCCAAGCAGTTCATGAAGGGCATCCAAATGCTGGCAATAGTCCCATGAGTTAAGCACTTCAGCACGCTCTGCTTCGCTGTGCTTCGACCACATTTTTTGCGTAATGAAGGGCGATATGTTTGTGGCAACCAAAATGTAACTGCCGCTCTTCCAGTCTTTTATCCCGCGTCCTGCATGTGGGCCAACGCCTTGAATAATACTATCCTCCCATGCGGTTTTATTCCTGCGATGGGCGGTAATTGCGCGGTCAGTTGCGCACCGCATTCCCGGGGCTTTCTCAGTAATCGTGTCCTGCAACCACGGCTTGAGATAACCATCTTTTTTTTTGCATTGGTAGTAATTGATTCCTACCGCAACCACCACCGGCAAAAGCTGGCTGTCGGCCTTGTGATCATCCGTCACCAAAACCACAAACTGCACAGCCCCTTGTGCCGCCGCTGGAAGTTTGTTTCCCGCCAGTTGCTTTTGAAGGTTTTTGAATTGCTCCTTATCAAAAACGGTAAGTTTGGATTCAAGGTCTTTACAGGTATCCATTTTAATCCTTTCGGCCATCAGAGTTACGCGTCCTCCTTGCCCGCATCGCAAGAATTGCTCCAGTAATCCCAAAACCAAGCCCGACAATTACGCCAATATTTTTATTCTGCATTTTTCCTGTGTTGTAAACACGTTGATAAGCAAAACCGCCTGGGCCAGAGCCGCTACGGCTGAAATCTATTTCCCCTGTTTCAATAGTCGCATCATAGATTATCGCGAAATAACCCACCAGCAGCAGCCCAAAAAACACCAGAAAAATGCCCGGATTTTTCAGGTCAAAATACCGGCTAGCTTTACGGTCAAACGGATAAACCGGGTTGCCCCGAACTTTGAACTGATAATAATCATAATTTGCCATGGCACCGCACCAAGCTGGTATCACAAATTGGAAAAGCATACCCTCGTAACCCAAGATGGAAAATAGGAGAACAAGCAAAAACCAAGCACCGATAATCATCAGTGCCTTTTGCCACATCCCCTTCGCGAAATAATAGAATGGGCCAAACAAGAATGCCAGCCAGTTAAAGCTCATGACGAACCGCTCATTCATTGAAAGCTGCTTAAAATTCCAATAATTCTTCCACATCCCTTCGTTCCACCCAATTCTTTCAAAAAGTTTGAATCGATTTTTCCAGACATCCTTCACATCCAATGACTCAATGTTTACTGGTGGCGCAACATTCACCGGACTGGATTCCGCCGATCCGCCAGTTGAGGAAATTGGAGGCAGACTTGCCGGTTTGGGCGAAGGAGGCGGTGGCACGGGCACGGGCATCGGCGGTGGCGGAACGATGCCAAGAACTGTCGTAACTGGCAGCCAGCCCTCGGCACCTTCGCACTTCGCCGTGTCGCTCATAACTATTTGGCCAACGTTCAAATAACGTCTGGCCTCCTCGATGGAATACGGGCCGAACTCCTGCCCATTGCGATTGATATAAATACGTCCATTCTCGTTTGTCATAATACCTTAATTTATGATTTACCTCACGTAACAAACTATAATGCCATACTCATAAGAGTCATAGTCTATGTCTGTCAAAACTATTTTCCGCCAGATTCTCTGCTGGATGGACGGCACCTATCGCAAAATCGTGGCGAAGAATGTCCGCAGATTCCGGCAAAAGCTGGGCCTGACACAAGAAGGCTTGGCGGAGAAAGCCGATATGCACTGGACATACATCAGCGGTGTTGAGCGGTGCAAATACAACATTTCCCTCGATAGTATGGCTCGCCTTGCAAAAGCACTTGGTCGAGCTCCTTACGAGCTTCTAAAGTAAATGGCGCGCTTGTCAGCCGCCGGTTTAATTGAGAACTTCTTTGGCCGAGGCCAAAAATTATGAACGCCGCCGACCAAGCCAAATTCGTCCGCGACTCGCTCCCGCCGGGCGGTTTGTTCGCCGGGCTGGACTGGCGGATTTCGCCGGAGCCGTTTCCGCTGCGCCCGGATTTGGCGAAGGAAATTGAATCGCTGGGCCGGGTGCTGCTGCAATTCTATCGCGCGGTCAATCTGCTTTACCGCAAAAGTGTCGAGGGCAAGCAGCCGGAATGGGTCGCCCGCTGGCTCGATCTCGGCAAACCGGCGGAACTCATCGCGCTCCAGCGTTCGCCCGCGTTCAAAAACGACGTGCCGCGCGTCATCCGGCCCGATTTGCTGCTGACCGAGCAGGGGATCAGTGTCACGGAACTGGATTCCGTGCCCGGCGGCATCGGGCTGACGGCGTGGCTCAACCAGACATATTCCATTCTTTCGGAGGGCGGAGTTCCACGACGCCCAAATCAAGATGGGGCTCGCAGAGCTCGCCCCTCCGAAATAACAATATCATTGGCGGTGCGGACGGGATGTTGCGCGGGTTTGAATCCATCTTCGGTGATGCGAAGCAGGTTCACATCGTCGTATCCGAGGAAGCGGCGACGTATCGGCCGGAGATGGTTTGGCTCGCGGAGCAATTGAACGAACAGAAACACCGAACATTCAACATTCAACATTCAACATTCAACGACTTTGCCGATGGCGACGCGGTTTACCGCTTTTTTGAGTTGTTTGATTTGAAGAACGTCTCAAACGCGGAACAAATTTTCCGGCTCGCTTCTGAAAAGAAAATCCGCATCACCCCGCCGCCCAAGCCGGTGTTCGAGGAAAAGATGCTTTTTGCGCTGTTGTGGAATCGCAATCTGCACGACTTCTGGCGGCAGGAATTGGGCGAAAGCTTCCTGGCACGTTTGAAAAAACTGGTTCCCTACACGTGGATCGTTGATCCCGCACCATTGCCTCCGCAGGCGGTGATGCCCGAATTGAACCTCACCGACTGGCGGCAGCTTAAAACCCTGTCGCAAAAGGAACGCGAGTTGATTTTGAAAGTGTCGGGCTTTTCCGAGCACGCGTGGGGCGCGCGCGGGGTTTTACTCGGCAGCGATTTGTCGCACGAGGACTGGGCAAAGGCTGTGGACGACGCCATCCAACATTTTGAACAATCGCCGCGCGTCCTCCAGCGATATCACAAACCCGCGCTGGTGGAGGCGCAGTGGTTCGACTTCGGGAAGAATGTGGTGGTGCCGATGAAAGGCCGGGTGCGGCTGTGTCCGTATTATTTTGTGGCTGGTGAAGGCGACGCGGCGCGTCCGCAACTTGGCGGGGTGCTGGCCACAATCAACCCGGCAGACAAGAAAATCATCCACGGCATGACCGACGCGATTCTCGCTCCGTGTGCGGAGTAGGCGGGAACGGACCGCGGGGGTCCCACCCGCAGCAGCTTGGATTGCCAAATGAGCGCACGAAATTCCACGGGTTTGGAGCTGTCGAACGTGCTGCGGCTGAGACAGCCGCGGTCCGCCGTTTTCAATCTTCTGCTTTGCCAAACTGCCGTGAATCGTAAATCGTAATAACAAATGACTGACATGCCGCCGTGCGCCACTGCCGTTGAAATCGTCCGCCATCTCCAAACCGCCGGGTTCAGCGCGTTCTGGGTCGGCGGCTGCGTGCGCGATTTTTTGCTGGGACGAGAGCCGGGCGATTACGACATCGCCACGTCCGCGCGACCGGAGCAGGTCGAAAAGCTGTTCAAACGCACCGTCGCCGTCGGCAAAAAATTCGGCGTGCTGGTTGTCCTGGAAGGCGGGCATCAATTCCAGGTCGCCACGTATCGCGCCGAGGCGGATTACCGCGATGGCCGGCATCCGGAGCAGGTCACGTTCGGCGACGCCCAAGCCGATGCGCAGCGGCGCGACTTCACCGTGAACGGGCTTTTCTATGATCCGATCGCGGAAAAAATCCATGACTGGGTCGGCGGTGAAAAGGATTTGCGCGCAAAGATCATCCGCACCATCGGCGTGCCGGAGGAACGGTTTGCCGAGGACCATTTGCGTTTGCTGCGCGCGGTGCGGTTTGCCGCGCAGTTGGGTTTTGAAATCGAGCCGCAAACCCTGGCCGCGATCAGGTCACTCGCGCCGAAAATCGAACTCATCAGCGCCGAGCGGATTCGCGACGAACTCATCAAATTGTTCTCGCCGCCGCACGCCGCGTGCGGGCTGGTTTTGCTGCTCAAAAGCGGGTTGCTGCCCGGCGTTTTGCCCGAAGTCATCGCCACGCTGGCGTGCGAGCAATCGCCGGATTTTCATCCCGAAGGCACGGTGTTCGAGCACATCCGGCTGATGCTGGAGAAACTGCCGCCGGGCGCGCATCCATCATTGCCGTGGGCGGTGATTCTGCATGACATCGCCAAGCCGGCCACGGCCGAGCTGGATCCGGCCACGGGCAAAATCCATTTTTACGGCCACGAAAAAGTCGGCGCGGCGCTGGCGGAACGGATTTTGACGCGGCTGCGCTTTCCCAGAAAAGCAAATCGAGGAAATTGTCGCGTGCGTGCAGCAGCACATGCAGTTCAAGGACGTGAAGCAAATGCGCAAGGCGACTTTGCGGCGGCTGCTGATGCGCAAAACATTTCCGTTGGAACTCGAACTGCACCGGCTGGACTGCCTCGGCTCGCACGGTGACCTGGGCCATTACGATTTTTTGGTCGAACAGGCGGCGAAGTTGGAGAAACAGCCGGCGATCCGTCCGCCCTTGCTCACGGGCAAGGATTTGATTGCGCTGGGCATGAAACCCGGCCCGGCGCTGGGCGCGTTGCTGGCTGAAATCCGGGAAAAACAGTTGCAGGATGAATTAACAACACCGCGCCAGGCGCGCGCGTGGGCGAAGAAACGGCTGCAAACAACAAAAGAAGAGCGGGATAAAAAGTCCCAGTCGGGATGATGAAAGAAATTGTCGTGCCCCTCGCCCCGTCCCTCTCCCCGCAGGGCGGGGAGAGGGTGGCCACCGGCCGGGTGAGGGGGCTAATATTTCTGCAAAAAACGGGGTGGGACTTTCAACAGATGGCAGATTAAGGAATATTGTGCATATGGCTGACGAACCGGTACAACTGCCGATTGACGGCGTGCTGGATTTGCACACGTTCCAGCCGCGCGAGGTGAAGGACCTGGTGCCGGATTATCTGGCCGCGTGCCGGGAACGGGGTATTCTCCAAGTGCGCATTATTCACGGCAAAGGCATCGGCAACCTGCGGCGCACCGTCCACGCCATCCTGGCAAAACACCCGGACGTTGTTTCGTTCGCGCTGGACCATCCGCAGTTCAGCGGCTGGGGCGCCACCGTCGTCCAGTTGCGGAAGGCGTGACGTGAAGCCGTTTTACAGGCGGGCAATGAAAAGTATGGCGCGGTCGAGGGGATGGCGTTACAACTTGGAAAAATGAAAAGCATGGCTTTGGGAATATGCTTGGCTTGGCTGGTGCTGATTCCTGTGTGTGCGTTGGGCGATGGGGGATTCATACCTTCGACGGCCTTTCAGAAAGTGGAGATTCCCGACCAAAGAGCCTTGATCCATTTCGCCGACGGCAAGGAGACGCTGGTGATTGACACGGCATTTAAAGGCAGCGGGACCAATTTCGCCTGGATTATTCCCGTGCCCTCCGTGCCCACGATCGAGCCAGCCACGACCGGACTCTTCTCCACCCTTCAGATAATTTTCCAGCCGAAGATCGTTCACGAAGTCACAGGTTATTACAAATTCGCGATCTTCCTTGGTATTATTGTTGCCTATGTGCTGCGGAAGCGGCGACGGGGGGAATCGCCGGTTGGGATGCTGTTAATCGTGGCTTTCTTCGCCATCCTGTCCAGCCTGCTCCTGCCGGCGCTTGGCACCGCCGACTCGGCGAGCTTGTCCGGTGACGAAGTGAGCGTTCTAGAGCGGAAAACGGTTGGCCTTTATGAGACGGCCACACTTTCCTCGCGTGACGGCCAGGCGGTGTTTGACTGGCTGAACCAAAATGGTTTTGTTGCGCCCACCAATTTCATTCCCGCCATCCGCGCCTACGCGCAGGAAGGCTGGTATTTCGTCGCCAGCAAAATCCGATTGAATGCGTCACTGGCGGAAGCCGCAAAGCCGCATCCACTGACGCTGACATTCAAGACGGAACACCCGGTTTACCCGCTGCGGTTGACAGGAATCAACAACGACTCCTGCCGCATTGAACTCTATGTTTTTGGGCCGAGCCGGGCGGAACTTTCTAATTTTAAAGTCGAGCGCTGTGCGGAGCCTTCCTATCCAAGCGAGGAAGAGCTCCCTGCGTGGCGCCTCAAAGGATTACGGATTCGCCATCCGCTTTTACGCAAGCTGGTGGATGGCAGCCCGGTTGCCACCAAGTTGACCGGACAGTTGAGCTGTCGGCAAATGCAGGCGGATGCGTATATTGCCTGGACGCCATTTCGGGAGAAACAGCTTGCGCGATATAGCGAGCAGGGCGCGGCGGTGACTGCGGCCAATGTTGCCGTGCCGATGCTGATGATTGGTCTGCTGGGTTTGTTGTGCGGTCGTTGGGCTGGTGAAAAGGAGCCGGCTTTGAAAACGTGGGTTTGGCGGATCAGTGGCACGATCATTCTGGCGGCGCTGGCATGTTGGGTGGCGATTAATATCTGTTTGCCGAAAGTCACGGTAATTGTATCCCGGCATCCAGGAATGCGGATGAACATACTCCACAAGTATAATATTCCTGACGAACTGGAACATTTTCAGACCAATGAAACAGCCAGGATTGGAGGTGCTTTCAAGCCCGCCGCGGCCTGGGTGCGGCAACAGCTTGCAGTAACATCGGAGTTCCGGCGAGGGCTGGAGAGTAGTTACCAGACGAATCTGTTCTCCGGTCAATTGTGGATGGAAGAGGATTCACCTGGAAACTGCACAGTTCGTGAATCAACCAACGGTGTTGAGTATGTTTGGTACGACCTCGAAGGTGGAGAGCACATCGTGCCGCTCTTTATAAAAACGAAGAAGCTTCCGTGACCATGCACATCTGCGCAAGCGTCCCGTGAAACCGGTTTACAGGCGGGTGACAAACCGTTTTTCGTCTTCAGGCCGTGGAAAGATCAGGAGTTTTTTACCGTCATGCAACGTGGCCAGCCCGACCGGTGTGTTCGGGAAAAGCGCCAGCAGTTCGGCGTCGGTCAGGGAACGCGGTTGAGTGGAGGCAATGGGTTTGACCGTGGGCAACGATGCCTGAACGGATGGCGGTTGCGATTTTTTCTGTTCCAGCGACAAAATGGCCGCGGTCGCCACCAACGCCAGGGCCAGGCCACGCGTCGCCGCGCGCCAGCGACGGCGGCGGCGGAGAATCCGGCCACCCGCGAGCAGGGTGGCATCGCGGCGGCTTTCGTCACCGATCAAATCTTGAATCAATTGTTGCTTCTCAGGTTTCATGGGACAACCTCCGGGTGATCAGTGAACGCAATTTGGCGCGCGCCCGTTCCAGACGACCGGACACCGCCTTGGGCGTGGCGTTGAGCTGCCCGGCAATTTCCTGGTGGCTCAACCGGTCGAAATAAAACCATTCGACCAACTGCCGTTCTTCCGCGTCCATCGCCAGCAGCGCCGCGTCGAGACTCTCCTCCAGCGCGGAATCGGGTTTGACTGCATCCGGCGGTTCCGGCAGGTCCGCCATGCCGACCACCGCCGGATCCCGTTGCCGTTGCCGCCAGGCCTTTGCGAGTTGTTGCCGGGCAACTCGTGCCAGCCAGTTCCACAAATGTTTTTCGCCGTCAACCCGGCGGAGTTTCGCCGCCGCAATCATGAAAACCGATTGCACCGTGTCCTGCGCAAGCGATTCGTCGCCGCGGCCCAGCACCAGCGCCAGGCGGAACAATCGCGGCTGGTAGCGGTCGTACAATTGGCGGAACGCCGCTTCGTCCCCGCGTGCCAGGGCCGCCGTCAGCCGGTGCGCGTCGGCGTCGGCGCTGGACCGGGACGTTTGCGGGCTGGAGGCCGCCGCGGTCGGGCACGAGGTCGGTTCGAGAGCCGGGAATGGCATGGAGGTGGTCGTAACCATCACCCGTTCATAACATATTTAAGGAGCCTTTGTCGCCTCTGATTTCGGCTTGGATTCGGCGGACTTCGACATGGCTTTACGCGCATCCAGTTCCTCCTTTTGCCTCAGCGCCGTGAGCGTGTTCCCAATAAATTCAATTTCGGCGTCCGTGCCGGTGACAATGACCAACTGCGCCTGTTTGTGGAACTGAAGTGCGCTCTCCGAACCAAAACTCATTTGTTGAACTTCGGAAAGGGTCTGGACAAGCTGTTCCATCGTCATGCCGCCGTATTTTTCGTCTCCGAGCAGATTGCCCACGAAATAAACTCCCCGCTTCGTCTCTTGCGGTGGCAGTGGCAGGCCGGTTGTCGGGTCAATGGCTGGTTTCGGGTTTTTGGGGCCTGGTTCTGCCAATACGCGCAGCAAAGCTGTGGGACGTTTGCCGTTCATCTTGAGTTCCCAGCGCAAAGGGGTCTGGTCATTTTCAAACACCAGATTCATGGCGTTGAAAACCTCGCTGGCGGTCACATTTTTCAATTGCAGCCGGATCATGATGGATTGCCAGTCGGTGTCTCCATTGGCCGGCAGCAACACATCAAAAAAATCCTTGAAGCGGTAGCGCAAATCGCGCGCGACTTCGCTGAGCGGGATTTCATAATCAACATTCGTCAAAACGATGTCCGGATCCTTCCAATTCGGGTCCATCCATTGAGGAGCGGGCTGGGGCTGAGGTGCCGCTAAACCGCCCCCGCTAACGGGCTGAGGCATTGTGATGGGCAAACCGGTGTTGGGATCAACTGCGGGCGGAGTGCCCGGACCTTTCTGGGCCGGCGCCGCGCCCAGAGAGATGGTGAGGAAAAAGATGGCCGCCAGACTTTGCAGATGCAATTTGGATTTCATGGTTGGATGGGTTTAATTTTGTTTGTCCATCCCGCATTAGCCCAAACCGGCAAAAATGCCTCGAAAAATCTTTCTCCGGGCGTGTTATTTCAGCGGCTCCAAAAAAACTTTCCGGATTTCGATGTCGCCGCCTTCACTTTGGATGCCGACAAAGCCCGAGGAAATGGTGCATTCGGTCGTTTCGTTCATGAATTTGCCGTTGATGCAGGCTTTCACGCTGTTGCCGGCGCAAACGGTCACGTTGGTGTCCCATTCGCCGACGGGTTTTTCATTTGATTTGTCGTGCATGGGAACGGGCGTGTTTTTGTCCATGCCCTGGTGTTCCTTGCTTTCCGCGCCCTCCATCAAAAATAAATCGCCTTGCCGGCCGGACTTGCCCTGGTTCTGGATGCACATCGGCCAGACCTTGTCCGGCAATTGCATGTGGACGAGCACGCCGGTGTTGTCGGCCTTGGGGGCGACCTTCACGAAGCGCCATTCGACGGTCACAATATAATTGCTGTAGCTTTGCGTCGTGCGGAGATAACCGTTCGGTTTGCCGGTGCAATGAATCACGCCGTTGGTCACGCTCCAGGTCAGCGCAGGGTCGGCGTTGGACTTCAGGCAAAACGTCCAGCCGGTGAAGTCCCGGCCGTTGAACAGCTCGATGTGGTTCGTCGGGGTGACGACGCTCTGGGCGGCGAGGTGGGAGAGCCCACAAGCGAGACACAACAAAATGGCGGCGGATTTC
The DNA here is from genome assembly GCA_963804345.1 of uncultured Verrucomicrobiae bacterium. Classification (GTDB taxonomy): domain Bacteria; phylum Verrucomicrobiota; class Verrucomicrobiia; order Limisphaerales; family UBA11358; genus UBA11358. The sequence continues at coordinate 52,401 of CAWDPX010000014.1, forward strand.
ATGGGCGCGAGAATCGTGATGTCCCGGCCTCAAGTCAAGCGCGAGGCGGGACCTGCCGGGGTGAGCGATTGGCTGCAAACCGGACCGGTGTTTACTTTGCGTCCGTGCCTTTCCGGAAGCGGATGCCGCCGTTGACGGTGCTGGCTTTGACACTGGCGCCGCCGTTGCCCAGGGTGCCCTTCAAGTGTTTGCTTACCGGAAATTCCTTCTGGACTACCAACGCGGGGAATTCGCTGGTCAGGCCGCCGTTGACGGTGCTGGCCGAAACTTCCGCATTGGCGCCGGCGGGCAGGGTTGCCTCAATCTGGCCGTTGACACTGCTGAACGAGACGGATTGGCTGCCCCCGAGGGAAACCAATTCCGCGACAATCCGGCCGTTGACAGTGGACAGCTTCAGGCTGCCGGCCGCGTCCTGGACCTGCATTTCGCCGTTGACGGCGGACGCTTCGATGTCACCACTGATGTCGTCAATCACGACCCGGCCGTTGACGCTGGAGATGTTGGCCAGCCGGGCGTGCCGCGGGACCTGGATGGCATAATCCACGACCGCATTGTTGTTTCCGCCGTTCTTGAACCAGGACCAAATTCCTGAGAAACCGGTTTCGCTGTACGATTGTTCGGTGTGGATGGCTATTTCATCCGGCGTTGAATTAACGTTGATTTTGACGGCATCGACACTTTTCTGGGTTCTACCGTGTTTGAGAGCCTTGATGACCACATCGCTCCCGTCCCAACCAACGATTTCAACCCGGCCGTTGACGTTGTTGAGGCGGATTCGGCCCTTGGCGGAAAGCGGGAGTGTCTGGTTGAAGTCCTGCTGAAACGCATCGGTGGTCGTCAGGGGGCCAGGGATTTTTGTCCGCTGCACTTGGGGTTTACTCGGTGCTCCAGCAACGGTCGGTTGCGGGGACATGGCGGTGGGCGGTACCGGTGGCTTTGGTGCTGTCGGTGTTGGTGGCGCCACGACATAATCTATTTTCTGCGCCATCAGAGTTATTGAATTATTGGAGCCGTTTCGGAGTGTAACTTTGTCGGCCGTCAGTGTGCCGTTGGTGGTTTCGATAACAACATGACCGTTCTGCGACGAGATGTTCAAAGTTTTGCTGGAATCTCCGTGGGTGGCCGGGACAATGAGGGCGTTGCTGTCGGTTTGAATTGGTACGGCCGGTGGCGCCGGCAGGATTTCAATGCCGTTGACCTCGGGATTTTCCTGCTGGTGGATGAAGTAGATGTTCAGTGTGCCATCGGTCACTTCCACAGTGACGGTTTCGACGCAGGCGCGCTGGGCGCCGCCAGCCGTGGCCCAGACATCGAAGTCCTTGAATTCATGGCCTTCGACAATGAACGTGAATACCCGCCCGCCCGGCCCCTTGATGGCGTCGTAGGTTTCTGCGAAATGCAGTTTTACAACATATTTGCCATTCGGAACGGGGTACGCAAACGAGGTCATGCCGTATCGTTCGCTTTGGTACAGCTCCGGGTCTTTGGTGTTGGCGATCGCCAGGCTGTCGGAACGTTCCGCGGTTTCGCCGTCAGTAAAACCTCGATCCGCCAACCACAAGTTGCCTTCCGAATCCGTCAACGGTCGGGACGAACCGGCTTTGATGCGGACCGGCGGAGGCGCGGGTGGGGGCGCGGCATTCTCCGGCGGGGTCGGTGGCACAGAAATCACCGTTTCCCGGGTTGGCGAATCGCTGGTGTTGGCCGCGGCCACCGTGTGCGTTTTGCCGATCTCATGAGGTGCGTATACCAATGCCAGTGCTGCTATCAATCCCACGAAGATCAGACAAATGACGGCCGCGATTCCGACAAGCCACGGCCACAGGCCGGTTCGGGACGGGGACGAAACGGCTGAAGGAGCGGCTCCACCCGGCGGCGGGGTTGGCGGCGGAACGGTTGGCGGAACGGTCAGCGGGCTGACACCGGTTTTCAATTCGCCGGCTTGCGGGTGGAACCAGTTGGTAATTCTCCTTCCCTGGCCGTCGGTGAACGCCTTGCAGAGGATCAAAATCCAGTCAATCACGGCCCAGATGCCGCAGGCGCCAAAAGTGCATAACTGCAGGATCGCGGTTCCGGTTTTCCCGACGTAAAACCGGTGCGCACCGAACACGCCAAAGAAGAAGGCCAGCAGAAACGCCGGAAGGATGGCCTTGTCACTGGCGGCTTTGCCGGACGGGGTGGCCGGCAGCGGGATCGCGCCTCCTTTTGCCGCAAATCCCGCTGCCGGGGATACTGTTCCCGCAATCGTTTCCACGTCCGTCTTGAGCTGGTTCGCCTGCTGGTAACGGCGTTCCGGTTCCTTCTCCAGCGTGTGCAGCACCACTTCGTCGAGCCGAACGTCAATTTGAACCTTTTTCGACGGGGGCGCGAATTTGCCCAGCGGCAGCTCGCCGGTGAGCATTTCGTAAAACACAACACCGAGCGAATAGATGTCCGCGCGATGATCCACCGTCAGCGGCTTTTCCAACTGTTCGGGCGCCATGTAATGCGGCGTGCCCACCACGTCCTTCGCGCCCGTGAGCGCCTGCTGTCCGTCTCCGACGCCCATCATCTTGGCGATGCCGAAATCCGCAATCTTCACCCGGCCCTGCTTGTCCAGCAGGATGTTCTCCGGCTTGATGTCGCGGTGGACGATGCCCTGTTCGTGGGCGTATTGCAGCGCTTCGCAAATCTTCGGCACAATCGTCAGCGCCTGTCCCGGCGCCATCTTGCCGTTCAGCAGCAACTGGCGCAGATTCAGGCCGTCCACAAATTCCATCACCAGATAACAATGCCCGCCCGCTTCGCCGAAGTCGTGGACGGTGACGATGTTCGGATGATTCAACCGCGCCAGGGCCTGGGCTTCGCGCGTGAACCGTTCGACGAACTGCCCGTCCCGGTCCTTTTCCTGGGCCAGGATTTTGAGCGCGACGATGCGGTTCAAACGCGGCTGCCGCGCCTTGTACACCACGCCCATGCCGCCGCGGCCAAGGCATTCAAGGATTTCCAGTTGGGGAAACAATGCCGCGATTTCGGCGGGCGTGAGCGGCGGCTGGATGATTTTGGTTCCCTCCGGGCCGGCCCCGCCCGGTCCCTCCGTTTGCGAGGCGAGGCCGGCCTTGAGCATGCATTCGGGGCAAATGTCTCCCAACGCCGTGGGCGGCACCGGTTTCCCGCAATGCGGACATTTTTTTTCGTCAGTCATATCGTCTTTTCCTTCACCCCATACAAAGGAAGAATTGGCCAAAGGTTACAAAGGAAAACCCGAAATCCGAAGGTCGAAATCCGAAGGAAATCCCAAACCCGAATTCCGAATCTGCCTCGGTCATCCTGCATGTCCGGGTGTAAAAACTATTCGGATTTCAGATTTCGAGCCTCGTTCGATCTTCGGTTTTTAACCGCCTGCCAACGTCCGGAAGAGATACCGCAGTTCGTCCTCCACTTCGTCCGGGCCGGAGACGGTGTCGGCAATGGTTTCGCGCAGCAACGCGCGGTAACGCTGGCGCAGCCGGTGCACGGCCACTTTCACCGCGCCTTCGGTCAGGCCCAGTTGCTTTGCCAGTTCGGCGTAGGGCGCGGCGTCGCTCGCCCCGGCCAGCGCGGTGCGCAGCGCATCGAACAGCGGGCCTTTGCCCTGCGCGCGATATTCCTCCCCCAATTGCTGGTACACCTGTTCGAGCAGCGTGATGGCCCAGCGGTGTTCAAAGGCTTTTTCCGGCGTGAAATTTTCCGCCGGGATTTCGCCCAGCCGCGTCTCGGCGCTTTGAAAATCGAGTGGAATCACCTTTCCGCCGCCGCGTTTCTGCGCCCGTGCCTTGTCCCATTCGTCGGATAGGAAATGATTCATGCTGGCGAGCAAAAAGGAACGAAACCGGCCCTTCTCCGGCGCGACGGCGGCCACGGCGTTGCGCTCCAGCAAACGGGCGAAAAACGCCTGCGTGAGGTCCTGGGCGTCTTCGGACGAATAGCCGCGCCGTCGCACGTAAGCGTAGAGCGGAGGCCAGTAGGTCTGGCAAAGATTTTCCAGCGCCGCGCGGGCGCGGGTGGTATCGCTACGGCCGGCTGTCAGCACCACCGACCAGTGCGTGGTGACAAAAACCTGGCGGGGCGACGGTTCATTGCCAGGTGACGTGGTTCCCGTTCCAGTAGCTGGTGAGGATGTGCTCACACCGGCAGACTAGCCGCCAGCGCGAAAAGCGCAAGGCGATGGACGCGGCGATGGACGCGGCGGTCGTTTCCAAGTACGGGCGGAGCTAGTTGGACTTGGTCTGAAACACCAGCAAATAGGGCACGGCGACATGGCCTTGCGCGTCCTGGAAGCCGTGAAAATTCTGGCTGTTAAGCCAGTAACCGTACGTCTTGTTCGGCTCCAGTTTCACCTTCAGGATGCACGTGCGATGATCAGTGTCGAAGTGAGGTTTCCCGATGATGGGCGCATCGGAATCCTTCCACGCGGAGCTCCAGCTCCAGGACTGGTCCATCATGTCTTTGCTGAAGGTGACCCGGATTTCCATTTCACCGGGCGCAACATCCTTGGTGCCGGCTTCGGGCACGGTTTTCACCACCACGGGCGGGGCTGATTCGAGCGAAATTTTCTCTGTGCCCTCGTCCAGATGCCGGATCCAAGTCAGCGGTTTTTCCAGCCCGAACGTCGCGCATTCCTGGACCCGGTCGGCGTCCTTGATTTCCAAGGCTTTCTTGTACCAGGCAACCGCCTCGTTTCTGTTCCCGGCGCGGTCTTCGATGTAACCCAGATAGACATAAACATAACAGAGCGACTGGGAATCGAGGGTGTCCTTGTCCTTCTCGACAATGTCCAGCAGCAGTTTTTTAGCCTGAACGATGTCCTTCTGTTCCCCGGTCAACGCTACCCGCGCTTTTTGCAGTTTCATTTCGCCGGCGACTTCATCGGCCAGCAGCGGGCCGGCCAGCAAACACGTCAGGCAAATCGCCATGACCGGCCTCATTATGTATTGCAGCAAGGCAAAGATTCGTTTCATAGGTGAAGTTTTGGTTGTGGATTGTATTGGTTGTGGATTGTTGACGGATATCGGGTCATTTCCGGGTTTCGAAAATCAGCAGATACGGAACCGCCGGCCGGCCGGCAAGATCGGTGAAATTCTTGAATTTGTCGCTGTTCAGCCACCAGGCATAAGTTCGTCCCGGCTCCAGCCGGACTTTCATGACACAGGTGCGTTGGTCGGCCAGATAGTGCGGCGGGCCGATGCTTTCCGGCGTTGAATTCTGCCACGCCGTGGACCAGCTCCACGAACCATCGGCCATTTCCTTGCTGAACCGCACGCAAATCTCTGTTTCGCCCGGTTGAACGTCACGCGTGCCGGCAATGGGCTGCGTTTCGACGACGACGGGCGGTTGATCGGCCAGAATGGACTCGTCTCCAGACGCAGCGCTGGCAGTCTGCGCCAATTTACTTTTGAGATCGTCCAGAGCGGCCTGCTGTGATTCCAGTTGAGCTTTCAGGCCGGCTAAAAGTCCTGCCATAAGGTCATCAATCTTTTTGTTCGTCGCGGCGATGTAGTCATTAAGTTGTTGCACCTTCGGGTTGGAATTGTTGGTCGTGTCCAGAAGTTTTAGCTGTAGTTGAGCCATGTCCAAATCCCGCAGCAGTCTATCAAGCAATGAATCTTTAGTTACTTCTGGCAGCACATCGCGAAGTTGAGCATTGTCCAGTTTGGATAGCACCTCCAACTGTGCTCGGCGTCGAATAATTTGCGCCTTGGCAGCAAATATCTGTTCATTCAATTTGGGTTGGTTGACCAATTGTTCCGGAGAGACGTGTGTGCCTTGATTGGGCTTAACAACATCAAGTTTGCCTTCTTCAAGGACCTCGGCTTTGGGAAACGAGGCTTGGCCGATGAAATCGGATTTGACCGAAAGAAGATGCGGCGACCAGAAACCAAATAGAATCCCAATTGTCATGACAATCATCCATGGCACCGCGGATTTCACCGCTCGTCGGGCTTCGGGCGTCTTCGTCTTTATGGCCCGATAAACGACAAAAAGAAATCCCATGGAGCCGAACACCGCGAGGATTTCAAAGCTCAAACGGAAATAACTCCACGTCCTGGCGCCGATTGCTTCCGAGCTCATGCCGAGGAGAAGCACCAGGCAAACGACCACCATTGCCGCGCCAATCGCCACGAACTGAACCAAGACATTGCTAAATGGAGCTGGAAACGACGCGTGAAGTCCCTGGCTATTTTCCGCCTTTTCAGTTTGAGCCTCCTCACGTCGGCTCCTACTGGATTCCGGTGTCGCTGCAATCGTTTCCACCTGCGTCTTGACTTCACTGACTTGCTGATAGCGGCGTTGCGGCTCCTTTTCCAACGAGCGCATCACGACTTCGTCCAAGCGCACATCCACCTGAACCCTTTGCGAAGGCGGCTGAAATTTTCCCAGCGGCAGTTCGCCGGTGAGCATTTCGTAGAACACAACGCCCAGCGAATAAATGTCCGCCCGGTGATCCACTGTCTGCGGCTTCTCGACCTGCTCCGGCGCCATGTAATGCGGCGTGCCCACCACGTCGCGCGCGCCGGTCAGCCGGAAATCCTTCGGTTCCTGCCCCAGGATTTTCGCCAGGCCGAAGTCGGCGATTTTCACCCGGCCTTTTTTGTCGAGCAAAATGTTTTCCGGTTTTATGTCACGGTGAACGATGCCTTCGTCGTGCGCGAACTGGAGCGCGCCGCAGATTTGCGGGATGATTTCCAACGCCTCGCGCGGCGGGAGTTTGCCGGCCTGCTCGATCTGCCGCAGGTTCGGCCCGTCCACGTGTTCCATGATGAAGTAATGTAGCTTTGTGGCGTCAGGCGTCCCGCCTGACGTGGAGGGCGGCATCCTGCCGCCCGGATCGGCGCTCGAACTTCCGGCGATCTTTGAGACGTCAATGACTTCTCCGCCGGGCAGGATGCCCGGCTCTACGGCAGGCGGGACGCCCGCCGCTACACCAAAGTCGTAAACAGCGACGATGTTCGGATGACTCAGTTTGGCGAGGGCACGGGCTTCGCGGGTGAAGCGGCTGGCGAAATCCAGGTCGCCGCCGGAGCGCGGCGCAAGGATTTTCAGCGCGACGAAACGGTCCAGCGCCGGCTGGCGCGCCTTATAGACCGCGCCCATGCCGCCTTTGCCGATGAGTTCGAGAATTTCCAGTTGTGGGAAAAGTTTGGCCAGATCGGGGATCGTGGGCGGTGTGAACGGCGGCGTTCCCGGCGGCGCGCCGCCTTCGGTTGCGATGCCGCGTTGCAGCAGGCAGGCCGGACAAAGACCTTCCGACACGTCCGGTTTCAGTTCCGCGCCGCATTGCGGGCATTTGCGGGGGATGATTTGGGTGGAGGATGCGGCGGGCAGTGAGGGTTTTTGCTTCGATTCCTCAAGTCGTATCTGCGTCTGCTTCTTGTTCCACAATAGAATTCCCGCCATGAGACCAACGGCATAAATTGGGATGAGAAATAATTTGTAAAGGCCCGGAGTCAGGCACATGCCGGACACAAACGTCAGGACCAAAATCCAACACGCCATGCTCGCTTTGATAACGAAGGCGCGTTCCCGTGGACCGTTCGTGTTCTTGATGCTGAAGTATGTGCCCAGCAATCCACCCGCCACGCCGATAATTCCGCCGACAATGCCCCCGATAAGTCCTATAAATCCTGGATTCATGTCGGGCCTTTCATTTTGCGATTTGATTTGGCCGAAATCACGGTTTTACGGCAACAAATTTTTCATTCCATCCGTTTCTGACGAAAAACCAGCCAAAGGTTACGGAAATTCTTAACCGCAAAGAACGCAAAGAACACAAAGATCAAAAACCAATTCCCAATCTCCCAAAAAAGTAATGCTTTGCGATCTCTGCGTTCTTTGCGGTTGAGTTCATCCCGCCAGCGCCGCAAACAGGTTGCGGATTTCGTCCTCCACCTCGCCGGGACTGGCGACGGTGTCCGCGATTTCGGCGCGGAGCACCTCGCGGTAACGCTGGCGCAGGCGATGCACCGCCACTTTCACCGCGCCCTCGCTCGTGCCCAGTTGCGCGGCGATTTCCGCGTATCGAACCGACCGGCTCGCCTCGGTCAGCGTGGGTTTCAATTGCTCAAATAAATTTTCCTTGCCGTCGCGGACGTATTCATTGCGGAGCCGGCGCAGCACCTGGTCGAGCAGCGTCAGCGCCCAGCGCCGCTCGTAAATTTTCTCGGCGGTGAGGTGGTCCGCCGGGTCAAGGCCGCATTTCGATTCGGCGGTGGCAGCATCAATGGGAATGGGAATCTGTCCGCCGCCGCGTTTTTGCGCCCGGGCCTTGTGCCATTCGTTGGCGAGGAAATGTTTCAACGCCGCCAGCAGGAACGAACGGAACCGGCCCCGGGCGCGGTCCGCGGCGGCGAGCTGGTTTTTTTCCAGCAGCCGCGCAAAGAATTCCTGGGTCAAATCCTGGGCGTCGTGCGGATTGTGCCCCTGCCGCCGCACAAACGCGTAAATCGGGAACCAGTAGGCGCGGCAAAGTTTTTCCAGCGCGTTGCGCGCGTGCGTGGTGTCGTTGTGCCCGGCGGAAACCACGAGCGACCAGTGCGTGGTGACAAACGCGGGGCGCGGCGGCGATTCGGCGCCGGTTGAAGTTGAACCGGGATGGGTCTGGCTGGAAGTGGTCACCGGCGCGAACGTAACGCCGTTCGCGCTGAAAACGCAAGCGCGCTGACACCATGGTAATATCCTGATTTGAAATTGGTGGATGCGCCGCTGCCGCGGCGCACGGCGTTGCGGCAGCACCGCCGCCACCGAATTAGGATACCCTCTGCGTTGCGGATGCTGGCAGCATTTGCTGGACGCGCTCGAAAACCGTCCCGGGCGAAATGGCCTTCAAACATTCATTCGGTTTCTCGTAGGTGCAGTGTGATTTGAAGCAGGGAGAGCAGGGGAGGTCGAGGCGCAACACACTGTCCAGATGGCCATACGGTCCGGTGCGGCGCGGTTCGGTGGGGCCAAACAAGGCGACGAGCGGTTTGCCGAGCGCGGCGGCCACATGCATCGGGCCGGTGTCGTTGGTGACCATCAATTCGCATCGTCGCAGCCATTCGACCATTTCCAGCAATGAAGTCTGACCGCACAGATTCAGACAGCGTTCGGGGGCGCCGCGCGAAATCATTTCGCCGAGCGACTGGTCTTCGGCGGTGCCGAGAACGGCGAAGCGCGTGTCGGGAAATTTTTTGGCGAGCTGCCGGACGAGTTCGGCGAAATGCTCCGCCGGCCAGCATTTGGTCGGCCAGCGCGTGCCGGGCTGGAGGGCGATCCAACGCTGAGTGCGGCATGAAGATGGCGGAGTGCCGGTCTCCGACCCGGCGCATTGGGAGTTGCGTTCAGCTTCGAGCCGGACCGGAGGCCGGCGCTCCGTTTCGCCGAGCCATTTTCGTTTCACGGCGGCGGCGACGGCGGGACGTTCGGGCAGCCATTGAAAATTGTTATGAACCGGCACGCCCAGTTTCGTTAGCACGGCGAGATACCAGTCCACGGCGTGGGTGTGGAACGAAGGCCGGCGGATGGCGACATCATAAAATCCCCGCGCGCCTTCACGGACTTCATCCAGGCCGATGAGAAATTGTCCGTTGGCGAGCCAGGCGAACGCGCCGCTGCGCGCGAGACATTGGAGGTCAATGACCCAGTCGAAATTTTGCGCGCGCATCCAGCGGAGGCTGCGGAGCATTTCGGGCCAGTGCCGCGGCGCGGCCCAGCGTTTGCGTTCAAAACGCACGAGGCCGGTCAAATCCGGATCGCCTTCGAGGAGCGGCGCGAGCGCGGAATCAATCCACCAGAAAATTTCGCTGGCGGGCAGATGGCATTTGAGCAGCCGCAGCACGGGCAGGGCCTGGATGACGTCGCCGAGCGAACTGGGCTTGAGAATTAAGATTTTCAATCAAGTGACACGTGACGAGTGGCCGGTGACATGACCCACCGCGCGCGAGCCGGCAGCGGGTCACCGGTCACCGGTTACCGGTCACCCGTCACTTTGAAATCATCTTCCAAATTCAAGCCGTTCGGCGAGCCGATCGGGCAGGCCGGCGGCGCGGATCTTTTGCTGGGCGGTGGCGATGTCGTAATCGAGCCGGCGCAGCTCAATCGATCCCGCGTCCATGTCGTATATGACGTAGGCGGACTTGGGGTTGTTGTCGCGCGGCTGGCCGACGGCGCCGACGTTGATGAAATATTTTTTGGAGGGATCAATCTTGAATTTGGAATAGGTGCCGCCGCGGACGGCGGTGTCGCGCATGAAGGCGACGGGCACATGGGTGTGGCCGAAGAAACAGAGTTGCGTGTTTTGATACGGAAAACTGGCGGCGGCAGCGAGTTTGTCAAAGACATAACCCCAGCGTTGCGGCGCATCGAGCGTGGCATGGACCATCGTGAAATTGGCGGCCATGCGGGTGTATTTCAGTTCGCGCAGCCACTGGCATTCCTCCTCGGAAAGTTGTTCGCGCGTCCAATGAACGGCATCGGCGGCGTGGGGGTTGAAACCTTCCAGCGGGTCATCGCTGGAACAGTATTCGTCATGGTTTCCCTTCACGCAGGGGATGTTCATTTCCCGGACGATGGCGAGGCATTCCTTGGGATTGGCGTTGTAGCCAACGACGTCGCCGAGGCAGACGATATGCGTCGCGTTTTGGCTTTTGATGTCAGCCAAAACGGTTTGGAACGCTTCCAAGTTGCCGTGGATGTCAGCGATGATGGCGTATCTCATTGCGATTAGCGGACAATTTCAAAACCGTGAAATTCATTTTTTGCTTCCCCCCAACTTACAGTTTCGCTGCGGATAAAGCCAGCAAGACCTGCGCCACGAATGGCGTCATGAAACGCCTCCAGTTCCCCGCGGGCGCCCTCGACCGCCAATTCCACGCGTCCGTCCGGCAAATTGCGGACGATGCCGGTGACTTCAAAGCCGGTGGCGACGGATTTCGCGGTGTAGCGAAATCCGACACCCTGCACGCAGCCTGAATAAAAAATTTGCATACGACAGCGATTCATGACGGACGTGACGGCTTGCGGCTGTCCCGGCACAGCAGGATGAAGCCAAAGCCGGGCGCCGGATGCAATATTATATTAGCGGATGGGAAAGCCCGCTCTTTTTTTTGAGATTTCTGTTTGACCGGTTGAGGAATTTCCCGTAATCAGCATGGGCTGGCTCAAACCCAAAACCGAACCGTCTGGTGGCGTTGATGGTGGCGAGCGGCGCGAACAGAGATGCTGAATACAAAATCATTCCTGGCGGTGGACTTCGGGGCGGGCAGCCTCAAGCTGGCGGAGTTTGAAATCAACGAAGCCGGCGGTTTGCGTCTCAAAAATTTTTCCATCAAACCGCTCGGCCTCGAGGGCGCCCAGGAATCTTCCCGCGAGGCGACCGTGCTCAAGGCCTTGCGCGAGGTGCTGGAGGAAACCGGCACCAAGGCGCGGAACATCAACGTCTGCGCGCCGGGCTTTCAGGTGTTTTCCAAATTCGTCAAGCTTCCGCCGGTGGACGCGGGCAAGGTGACGCAGATCATCCAATACGAAGCGCAGCAAAACGTGCCGTTTCCGCTCGCGGAGGTGGTGTGGGATTATCAAATTTTGGGTTCCAGCACCGGGGGCGAACTGGAAGTCCTGCTGGTGGCCATCAAGTCCGAAGTGGTCGAAGGCCTGTTCCGCATGACCGCGGAGGCAAAACTGCGGTTGCAATTGTGCGATGTGTCCCCCGCCGCCTTGTGCAACGCCTTTCGTTACAACTACGGCGATTTGCAGGATTGCACGATGCTGCTGGATATCGGCGCCAAGACGAGCAACCTGCTGTTCTTCGAAAATGGCAAGGTTTTCTCCCGCAGCATCGGTCTGGGCGCCAATACCATCACCCAGGATTTCGCCAGCGAGGCGAAATTAAAATTTGACATCGCCGAACGGAAAAAAGTCGCCGAAGGCTTCGTCAGTCTCGGCGGTGCTTACGAGGAGCCGGAAAGCGAGCACCAGGCGGCCATCGCCAAAATCGCGCGGCAGTTCATGACCAAGCTGCACATCCAGGTCAACCAGACGATGCAGTTTTATCGCGGACAGCAGGGCGGGTCGGCGCCGGTGCGTCTGTTTTTGTCCGGCGGCGCGTCCATCATGCCTTATACGGCGCAGTTTTTCGCGGAAAAGCTGAATGTGCCGGTCGAATACTTCAATCCGTTCCGCAACGTGCAAATTGATCCGGCGGTGAATCTGGAGGAGCTGGCGCGCGTGGCGCACTCGCTGGGCGAAGTGGTCGGCCTGGGGTTGCGGAATCTGGCGAATTGCCCGGTGGAAATGAATTTGATGCCGAGCAGCACGTTGCGCTGGCGGACATTCAATGAAAAGAAACCCTATTTCATAGCCACCGTCTTCAGTCTGGTCGCCGTGGCCTTCGCGGTCGGGTTCCTCTTTCAAAAACTGGCGGAAACGAAGGAGGATGTAATCATCACTTTGACGCCGGAAGTTCAAAAACTGCAGGTGAAGGCCGATCGCTTCAAAAACGCTTATTCGCGGCTCGGGCAGGCGACCAACGAGGCGGCTCAAATCACGAGCTGGATGGAGAAGCGATATTACTGGGGTGACGTGCTGGCGGAGTTGCGTCGCGCGATCATTCGCTCCGAGGACGACGTCAAGAAAACGTTGTCCGCGAAAAAACCCGGCGTCGAAACGGGCATCTGGATTGAGCAGATGACGATGGGCGATGCGCAAACGGCCGTCATCGCCCCCGGCGCCAATCGCGTGCCCAATCCCGTGCTCAATCCGAACCCGGCCGCCAATGGAGCTCCGCCCGCCGCGGCGCCCAATCCGGCCAGCACCATCACCCTGATCTGCCGCGCGGTGAATTTGTCGAGCGTTGATTCCGCGGCGAATGCCGACATTGCCTATGCGGTTCTCAAGGCGTTTCAAGACGATCCGCTTTTTGATCCCAAGGCGACGCAGCTCCGGGGAGATATCACCCCCGATGAGGCCAGCGGGACGTTCACCTTTGGCATTATTGTCAGTCTGCAAAATCCACTCAACTTGTAATATGGCCTGGATCAAGCGAAATTTGTTTTTTGTGATTGGCGGCCTGCTGGCTTTGGGACTGCTGGGGGCGGCGGGGTTTTATAATTACAAGGGGTGGAGTCACAACACGGCGGCGTTTAACCAGTTGAACGACATTTACGGCACGTTGCGGAAATTGACCAGTCAAAAGCCCTCGCCGGGCAACGACAAGGTGGACAACATCGCCGCGGCGCATGAACAGGAACAACAGATGCGAAACTGGATTCGGCAGGCGGCGGATTATTTTCAGCCGATTGCGCCGATTCCCAACCTGGACGCCAAGACCGTTTCGAGCAAGGAGTTCGCCGAGGCGCTCCGCCGGACCATTGACCAACTGCAACATGAAGCCGAAGTCGCCAGCGTGATCCTGCCGCCCAAATACAGTTTTTCATTTGAAGCCGAGGGGGGAGCGCATCAATTGGTGAAATTTGCGACCGGCAGCCTGGGATTACTGGCCGTGCAACTCGGCGAGGTGAAAACCATTTCGGAAGTTCTTTTTGCGGCACATGTCAATTCGCTGGACGGGATTCAGCGCGTCCGCGTTTCGGATGACGACGCCAACGGCCCGCAGGCCGATTATTTCGACGATCATTCCGTGACCAACAACCTGGCCGTTCTGACGCCCTATCAGATTACGTTCCGTTCGTTCAGTCCGGAGATCGCCCAGGTGCTCGCCGGCTTTGCCGCGTCGCCGCACGGGTTCATCGTCAAGGACATCAGCGTGCAAACGGCGGGCGCCCTGGCCGCGACGTCACCCGAGGCCCCCGCACCGCCGCCGCCGGCCTCCATGCCGGCGGTGACGCCGGGCAGGGGCGGATTGCAAACGGTGTTGAACGAGCAACTGTTGCGCGTCACGCTGGTGGTCGAGGTTGTGAAATTGTTGCCGCAAAAGTAAGCACATGGATTTCGTCAAAAAACATTACGAGAAAATCCTGCTCAGCGTTGTGTTGCTGGGTTTGGTGGGCGCACTGGCATTCCTGCCGTTCTTGATCATCAACGATCAGGAAGCGGCGCGGCGAATGCGGGAAGGAATCTTTCACGGGCGGGTCGACCCGCTGCCGGCTCTGAATTTGACGAAGGAAACGAATGTGTCGGCGCGGCTGCAATCGCCCTACAAACTGGATTTTTCGACAACGAACAAACTGTTCAATCCGCTTCAATGGCAAAAAACAGCTGACGGGCGGCTCATTAAACTCGCCCATGGCGATGAGGTCGGTCTGGCAGTCGTCACCAAAATCACGCCGTTGTATTTGGTCGTCACGCTGGATTCCATCGAGACCAACGAATTGGGCGCACGCTATGTGATCAGCCTGGACCGCCAGGCGGCAGCTTTGCCGGCGCTGCGCGGCAAGCGGCAGCATTATGCCTCGGTCGGGGAAAAGGTCGGGGAAAAGAACGACGGTTTCATCATTAAAGAAGTGAACGGTTCGCCGGCCGATCCCGGGACGCTAAAATTGATTTTGCAACTGTCGGACACCGGCGAAAAGGTGACGCTGTCCAAAGACGTCCCTTTTCGCCGGGTGGATGCTTACTCGGCAGACCTGAAGTACGACCTTGAAAAGTCGCCGAGAACCTGGCAGGGGCAGCGTATTGGCGCGGATTTGAAATTTGCCGGTGATGACAACATAATCGTTGCCATCAGTCAGGACACGGTGATACTGTTGGCCAAGTCAAACCAGAAAAAAACGACATTGACATACAGCCCTAGTCCTTGAAATCTTGAAAGACACTTGGTCGCGACAACACCGGCGACCAGTGGCGGTGATTATAGATTTACAGACGAACCTGGAACGAACCATGACAAAAGCAGCACTTCTCTCACTTGGCTTTTTTTTGTTGCTGGCCGCCGCCACCCTGTTACCGGCGCAAACCAGTCCCACGGACACGGCGGTCAATGAAGCCGTGCTTCGGCAGGCCAATACCATCATCCTGCGCCAAAAACTCCTGGAGGCCAAAAATACCGCCCTGCGCGGAGATTTGGCCGGGGCCGCCAAACTTTACGAAGACGCCAATACGCTGGTCGAGCAAATCGGTTCCGGCATTCCCGATGAAAAGGCGCAAACCATTTCCGGCCTGGCTTCCACCCGGCTTACCCTCGCCCGTCAGGCGCAAAGTGAAGGCGATTTGCACGAAGCCGACACCCAGGTCAGCCGCGTGTTAAAAGTGGATCCGCAAAATGCCGCCGCTCTGGCCTTCAAGAAGAACAACGACCGGGCGCTTGCTTCCCTGCACGGCAAAATACCCGACGAAGAGACGCAGCAAAAAGTCCCCCTCATCCTCAAGGACAAGACCGAGGCGGGCACGTTGGTGCGGGACGGCAAATTGCTTTACGAAATGGGCAAATTCGATGAGGCCCAAGTCAAATTGAGAGAGGCCGTCAAACTGGATCCGGACAACGAGGGCGCCTTCTACTACATGAATTTGGTCAAGCAGGCCCTTTACGATCGTGAAGCGCGCGCCCACACGACCGACACGCAGGATCGCATGGTGCAGGTGGAAAAAGCCTACGAGAAGCCGGTAAACCGCGGGTTGCTGCCCATGGCCAATCCATATGCCTTGACCAATCTCGTCCACACCGGTCCCGGTCGCGAGGCCATTTACAGCAAGCTCGACCACATCCGGCTGGATTCGGTTTCCTGGCCCGAAGGACTTCCATTGATCGAAGTTCTTCGCAATCTGAGCGAACAAGCCAAACTGCGCGATCCGGATAAAAAGGGAATCAACTTTCTTTTTAATCCCAACGTAGCGGCCGCCTCCACGCCCGCCACGCCCGCCGGCGGCGCAGTGACCATTGACCCGGCCACCGGATTGCCCGTGGCGGCTCCCGCCGGTGGTGGTGAATCCGCGGATGCCAGTTCCATCAATGTCAAATTGACATTAAGCGATGTGCGGTTGGCGGATGTGCTGGATGCCATTGTGTTGGTGGCCGATCATCCCATCAAATACTCGGTTCAGGATTACGCCATCGTTTTCTCAGCCAAGGGGCCGGAGCCGGTGCCGTTGGAAACGCGCACATTCAAAGTGGACCCCAACACTTTCTATCAAGGTCTGGAAAGCGTGGGGGCGCAAAGTTTTGGTTCGTCCTCCACCAGCGGCAGCGGCGGCAGCGGCGGCGGCGGCGGTGGTGGCGGCGGTCAGAATGGACAGAACACCGGCGCGGTTGTCCCGGTGATTAACCCGGCGCCCGGAAGCAGCGGCCTGCGGCAAACAAGCGGTGGCGGCGGCGGCGGCGGTGGCGGCGGTGGCGGCGGTGGCGGCGGCGGCGGCGGCGGCGGCGGCGGATTGTCGTATGTGACCGTGACCAATACAACCGTGAACGTCAGTCTGGCAGCCAAAGGTTTCTTCACGTCGCTGGGTTTGAATTTGGACCCGCCGAAGAGCGTTTTCTTTAACGACCGGTTGGGCGTGTTGTTCGTCCGCGCGTCCTCGCAGGATTTGGACACCATCGAGAAAGCCATTCAAGTGTTGAACATGACGGCGCCGCAGGTGCATATCAAGGCCCGGTTCATTGAAGTGGAGCAGGACAACAGTTCGGCGTTGGGCTTTGACTGGTATTTGGGGAATGTCAACATGGGCAAAAACGTGGTGGGCGTCGGCGGCAACGCCGGAACGGTCCAAGGGTTGCCGATTACGTCCGCCAATCCTTCGGGCACCTTCCCCGGGAACGCATTTAATGGCACGACCATTCCAACCACGACTCAAAGTCTGACGGCTGGCCTTCGCAACAGCGCTCCGGCCGTCGCCTCGGTGACGGGAATTCTGACCGATCCCAATTTCCAGGTGGTCATCCACGCCTTGGAACAGCGCAGCGGATTTGAAAATCTCGCCGAACCGGAGGTAACCACGACCAGCGGTCGTCAAACCCAGATGCGCGCGACCGACATCAAGACCATCATCACGAGCTTTAGCTTCCAGCAAGGCACTGGCGGAACCACCACCACGGGCACGACCACCCCATAATAAATTCAGCTACCAACCAGCACCATGAAGACCAGTCGAAAATCAAAAATAGTTTCAAAAGGTTCTGTTTTGTGCGTGGCCATTGCGCTGTTGGGCGTTATCCCTCCCGGACAGGCCCAGGTGGTCAACCAGGCCGTGCAAACCTCCGCCATCACGCCCAATCAGCAACAGGTGGAAGTCGGCCCCGTGCTGGACGTGATCCCTTATGTCTTGTCCGACGGTTACACGCTCAACCTCACCTTGATCCCGTCGCTCACCGAGTTCAACGGCTACGACACGCCGCCGGCGATTCCCGGGATCAACAACTCCAGCGTCGTGGAAGTGCCCACCATTCTGCCGTCTTTTACCGTGCGCCAGGTCATCACCACCGTCAACATCTGGGACAACCAGACCGTGGTCCTCGGAGGATTGATTTCTTCGCAAATCCAGAACACCAAGGACAAGGTGCCGGTGCTCGGCGACCTGCCGCTGATGGGGACGCTCTTCCAAAGCCAGTCAAAAGTTTCCGTGAAAAAGAACCTGATGATTTTTGTGACCGCCACCATTGTTGATCCGGCCGGCAACCGGGTGCATTCGGACGATGAACTGCCGTTTTTGCAAAGCACCATTCCGCCGCAACAACCGGGGGTGGAGGTGCGGCCGGGGAACGCCGGAGTGGCGCCCGAGTCGGCGCGGTGAAAAAGCGGTCAAACGCGGGCCCGGGTTGTTCGTGGTGTTTCCGGTTGAAACAAAATTGTGAAAACCGCGAACCCGTTTGAAATACTGGAACCAGGGCGCTCGCACCCGGTAAATTTGTGGATCGGTTGCTGATTATTGATGGACACGCTTACGCCTATCGCGCGTTTCACGCGATTCGCGATTTGCGTTCGCCGGATGGCCGGCCGACGAATGCCATTTATGGCTTCGTCAAAATGCTGGCAAAAATGCGGGCGGCCATCGGGCCGTCGCATTTGATGGTGGTGTGGGATGGCGGCCTGAGTGCCGAACGCACCGCCCTGTTGCC
Source organism: uncultured Verrucomicrobiae bacterium (assembly GCA_963804345.1). GTDB lineage: Bacteria > Verrucomicrobiota > Verrucomicrobiia > Limisphaerales > UBA11358 > UBA11358. The sequence continues at coordinate 70,399 of CAWDPX010000014.1, forward strand.
GGAATACAAGGCGCAGCGGCCACCCATGCCGGACGATTTGAAGCCGCAGCTTGACGGGATTGTCAGTTATCTGCAAGCGGCGGGGGTCGCCTCGTTTTGCCGCGACGGCGTGGAAGCGGACGATTACATCGCTTGCCTGGCGCGGTGCGCGTCGGATGCGGGCATGACCGTGGTCATCGCCAGTTCCGACAAGGATTTTATGCAGTTGGTGTCGGCGCGGGTCGGATTGTTGAACCCGAACGACAAGAGCGGGACGGTTTGGACGGATGGACAGGTGCGCGCCAAAACCGGCGTGGCGCCGTCGCAAATTGTGGATTGGTTGAGTTTGACGGGCGACACCGTGGACAATATTCCGGGTGTGGCCGGCGTCGGGCCGAAAACCGCCGCTGATTTGTTGAATCAATTTGGCTCGGTCGCCGCGCTGTATGGACGGCTGGGTGAGGTGAAATCGGAAAAGTTGCGCGCGGCGGTGCGCGACGCGGCGGGCGCGGTGCGGCGCAATGGCGAATTGGTGCGGTTGCGGGACGATTTGCCGTGTGAATTTTCGCCGGGCGCGCTGGCGGGGAAACCGGCGGATGCGGGCCGGCTGCGCGAATTGTATCAGCGCTGGGGTTTTCGGGGCATGTTCGCGGCGCTGGAGGAACCGGTGCGCGAACGGCAGGCGGTTTTGATTTAGAAAATGAATTTGAAACGCAAAAGTTTGCTGGCGGTCAAACGCGGAGCGCGGCTGTTTTTTCAGCGGCGCCGCGCGCGGTGTTTTGTTGGAATAATTTTTGGACAAAACGCCCGGCTGCGGCTAAAATCTTTTGACCCTTTTATGTCGTTGTCATTATTCGTCCGCCGGGCCACCGTTTGTTTTTGCTGGGGATTGTTCCTTGGCCTCCCCGCCGCCGTTTTTGCCCAGACCAATTATTACACAACGAACACAACGGAATACGCAATCATTGGTTCAATGCCGGGCGATCAGGTCATTCCGGATGTGGCGCTGAACTCCGGCGGCGGCTTTGTCGTCTGGCAGGACAACACCACCGATGGCAGCGGCTGGGGCATCAGCGCGACGCGGCTGGATTCGAACTTGTCCGCAGATCTTACTTGGTCGGATCAGAGGGTCAATGTCCAGGGAGCCGGCAATCAGGAAAATGCCCGCGTGGCATTGCTGAACAACGGCGGCGCGGCCTTTGTCTGGCAGGGCGGCCCCAAAGGGTTCCAGCAGATTTATGCGCGGTTTCTCACCCCCGCCCATACCTGGGTGACGACCAACGACGTGCTGGTGAACACCCCGGCAACCACCAACCTGTTCTACAATTACAGTTACACCACCAACACCACCTCAACCGTTACAACCAACCGGGTGCGCGGTAAAACCGTTTACACCACCAACGTCACCACGACGGTTACCACGACCATCGCCACGAATGTGACTCTCAGCGGAAGTTTTCGGGCCAACCCCGCCGTGGCCACGCTGGCCAACAGCAACGTCGTCGTCGTTTGGGCCAGTTTCAACCAAGCCGGTCCCGGCAGCCTGCTGGATGTCTATGGCCAGGTGCTGACGCCGGCCGGCCAGAAGGTTGGCGGCGAATTTTTAATCAACCAATTCACCGCCTACAACCAGCGGTCACCGGCCGTCGCGGCGTTGCCCGGCGGCGGGTTTGTCGTCGCCTGGGTGTCGGAACAGCAGCGGGCGGTTTTTAATTTGGCCGCGATTGACAATACCAACGGGACGGCTCCGGTCCAGATCGGCTCGCCCAGCGTGGATGTTTACGCGCGGTTTTACAACAACAGCGGCGTGGCGCAGGGAACCAATTTTCTGGTGAACACGGATAACAAGCCGTGCGCCAGTCCCGCGGTGGCGGCGGCGGCGGATGGCAGTTTCATGGTGACCTGGGCGGCGCGCGACACCAGCACCCCGGCCAACGGCTGGGACATTTATGCGCGGCCGTTTTCCAGCGCGGGCGTTGGGGGCGCGGTCGTGCCGGTCAATTCATTTATCTATGGCGATCAGTATGCGCCACGCATCAGCGCGACTGACGAGGATTATATGATCGTCTGGACGAGCCTGGGCCAGGACGGTTCGCGCGAGGGCGTGTTTGGGAAGTTCGTTCATGAGGACGGTTCGCTGCTGGGGCCGGAACTCCGTGTGAACACCACGACGTACGGTTCGCAAATGCAGCCAACGGTGGCGTCGGATGGCGACGGACAATTTCTGGTCGTTTGGACGAGCTTTACCTTCAGCGCCGCCGGCATGGATTTGTTTGCGCAGCGCTATGCCAACGTGGCGGCGGTGTTGCAGCCGATGAGCGCGCCGTTTGTCTGGGCGCCGTTTACGATCAGCAACGGGGTTTATCAGCCGCAGTTGCAGGTTTCCTGGTCGGTGCTGGGGCAGCAGGGCATTGCCGTTTCCAATTACCAGGTCTATGTGGACGGCGCGTCATCGCCAGCCGCGGTGACGACGAGCAACATTTGGACGATGACCGCCGCAAATGGTTTGGCGGCCGGCAGCACCCATACATTCCAGTTGAGTTACATGACGACGGACGCGCGGCACCCGAAATATCTGTCGGCGCCGGCCAGCGGGACAACGTGGGGCGGATGTAATTACTACGGCATCCCGTGTGAATGGATGCAGCAATACTACGGAAACAATATGTCCGCCTGGCCCTCGGCTACCGCTGACACGGACGGCGATGGGATGAACACCTTGCAGGAGTTTCTGGCGGGCACGAACCCGACCAATGCGGCCAGCGTGTTGCGCGTGCAAATCAGCAACGCGTCACAGATGCAGCAACTCGGCAAGGCATCCGGCCAGACGTCGCAGGGAATGTACCTGAGCTGGAACACGCAGCCGGGGTTGACGTATCAGGTGCAGGTCACGACGAATTTCATCTCGTGGAGCAATCTGGGTTCGCCGCGGTTTGCGCCGGGGGACAGTGATTTTATTTTTGTCGGGGGCGGTGCGGCGGGTTATTACCGCGTATTGCTCCTGCGTCAATGACAAGTGTATGCGGCAAATGATTAAAAGTTTCTTGTGCGTCGGCGGTCTGGCCCTCGGTCTCCAGACGGCTTGGGGATATGCCTTGCTGGGCCCCAACCCGGGAGTGTTGGCCGGTTCCGGCGATGCCTGGCAGACCCTGGAAATTGGTTATGATTTGCTTTATTTGAATCTCGGGGTGCCGGGCGGAGGCAATTGGTTGGGCGACATTGGCGGGCCGAAAAATATTGGCGAGGAATACCGCCGCAATGTGCCGGTGTTGTATTATGCCTACGATGCGAGCTTTGGCGGCCCCGACGACGGTTTCTTCGGGGCGGAAGGTGAAGCGGCGGCGGATCAGGCTTTTGCCATCATGAACGGCCTGCCGAATGCGGACAGCCTGGATCCCTCGCAATTTCCGTTCCAATCCCAGACCTTCAATTACCAGGCCATGGGGGCGTATTTGACGGATCTCAAGTCGGTGACGCTGCATTTGCTGGTTGAGCAAATGGGTTTGACGGAACCGGAACGTTACGCCTGGACCCTGCATGAACGTTTTACGGCAGCGGGGTCCCTCCCGTGTCCGGAGCTCCAGGGTTATCTGGTGGTCCAGCGAAATTTTGACCCCACCCCTTCGCCGTTGAACCGGGTCCAGTATTCGGCCTACGTCAACAACGTGCTTTATACTTATTTTATTGAGGAGGATTGCGGACACCATCCGCCCGACTGGTCTGCCATCACCGTGCCGCGTCCCCAGGACCCCTCGGCCGGGACCTATACCGCGGTGGCCGCAAATAATGAAGCCGGCAGTTGGACCAAATCCGCCATTGATCCTACTGAAAATAATCAGATCCTATTTTGGAGCGGCGGATTGCAGATTGGCGGGTTTTACACCGGCTTGACCAGCGATGACGTGGGGGGCTTGCGATACTTGATGCGCACCAACAATGTCAATTACGAAGCGCCGGCCACGGGAAGCATCCTGCTTTCCAGCACGGGCGGCGGGACCGGCCTGGGCCCGCAGTTCCCACTCTACACTTCCAACTACACCGCGTTTGCCGCGGCGGCCCTCACCAACGCTCCGGCCACCCTGTCCAATTTGTTTCCGGGACTGGTGGTTATCAGTTCCACGCTCTCCTGGGTTACCGTTGCCACGCCGAACGTTGTTGCCTACTACACCAATCAGGTTGGCTCTCCGTTGGGCGCCCCGACCGTGCTGGTCGTCAAGACCAACGGCTTCACCACCAATGCGGTGGCCAATTACGCGTACACTTTTGCCAACCTCGTCATCATCACCAACAACTTTCACACCAATACCAGCGCCAAGCTGGTGACGGTCACGGTGAGCACCCCGACGGGCGCGCCGTTGGGCGCCCCGCTGGTCACCAATACCACTGCCAAGACCATCAACCTCACCAATGTGCCGTCGGGAACGTATTACATTGCAACCAATCCCTGCGGTCCCGACGTGATTGTTTCTCCCCAGCCCACGGGGTTTCCCATCGCCAATGTGGTGGCGACGACCAACCTCATTTATGCCGCCAGCAACTCGCTGGGCTATTTCACCTCCCAAAGCATTGTGACCTATGCCACCAACTATGTGATCATTGTCCAGCCGCTCATCTGCTCGGCCACGGTCGCGGGCGGCACGGCCGGCCCGGGTTTTTATCAGGGCATCGGCCAGGTGCAGTTCCAGCGCGTGCCGGACTTGCAACTGGATCCGTTGAGCCACCTTTTCACCAGCCCGCTCACCAACACGTACACCATGTACCTTTTGAATACCAACAGTCAACTGATGCAGCAGACGTTCATGCGCGTGGTGACCGCGCCGGACATTCTTTTTACCACCGCGGACCTGGCCAACGGGCCGGGACAGAATCAATTTGTTGGCAGCGTGGCCCGGTCGGTCCCGAAATACGAAATAGCCAACGCGCTGCCCAACTTGGCCGGCCCGGGGGTCATTGATGGTCAGACGATATTTACTTTCAACCGGGTGGGACCCGTCTTCTATAACGGCCCGTTTCCGGATACCAATGGGTTCACGGATTTGGTGAACGAAACGACGCAGATTCCCGCGTTGCAATGGGCGTCGTTCGACGATTCGACCAATGCCCCGATCCTTTATCCCAATAGCGCCAGCATGCAGGAACTCGAAAACCAGATGATCATTACCATCTCGCCGACGACCTTGCCGGACGGCGCCAACAATGCGGCTTATCCAACGACGCAGTTCTCGGCCACTGGCGGCTCGCCGCCCTACTTCTGGTCGCTGGGGGCGGGAGCGCCACCGGGACTGACTTTATCCACCGACGGCGAGTTTTACGGGACCCCGGACGGCAATGCCGGCCCGTATGACTTTACCATCCAATTGACCGATTCGTCGGGGGCAGCGACGCAATCGCCGGGCCGGGTCGTAACTTTGAATTATACGATTACGATTCACTAGGAATATGAAACCCAATTGCCGCCTGTCATACCGTCTCTGGAAGTGGAAGCTTTTTTCCGTATTGCCCGGCTTAATGCTGGCGCACGCCGTGCTGGCGGCCGACCCGTTGTATTACAATGATGCGGTGCTCAACTACATCATTCCCGGCAACCCGCCGCCGCAGATTCACGCAACCAATTTTGACAATGAAGGCACGTTCAACGTCAATTTCGAGGTGTACTCGATCAACCCGGCGTTTTTCGAGACCTGGAATACGCTGAACTACACCAACAGCGGCTACGGCTTGATGACCGCCAATGCTCCGTTCTTGCTCTCAACCTCGAGCGGCTCCCTCATTTTCGGCGAAACCTTTGGCGCCGGTTTCATTTTCGACCAGCAGACCACCGGGCAGATGCCGCACTCGATGGCCGGCACTTTTTACAACGCGGGCACGGTTCGTTGCGATTCGTTCCTGGATGGGAACGAGATTTATAGTTTTGACGGGGGTACGTTCTTCTCCGCCTTTGGCACCATGGGCGAATGCCTGGTGTCGGCGACCAATATCGTGAGCCCCGGCACGATTGAGGTGGGCGTGAACGGCTTGATCCAGCTCAACGGGCAAAATGTGGATTTGAGCCACAGCACGCTGAACATCGAAAATTTGCAGAGCTTGTTGTTGGGCGACTCGGTGGGTGTGTATAGCATCGCCGCGGGTTTTGGAACCGACACCAACTTTGATTGGAACCCGGGGCTTGACTTGACCGCAACGACGGCGACCGGGTCCCTCCCGTTTCCATTGAGTCTGAACAACTCCACGGCCTATTTTGACATCCCCCGGCCGGTGGGGACAAACCTGGTGGTCTACCGGGCCGTTTTCGTGGAGAACACCAGCCCCAACGTCTCTTACAATGTTTACATTGAACCCGATCTTAACGGCAGTTCGGTTGTTTTTGGGCCCGGCGCGGCCCACGTGGAATGGGTTGGCGCCGTTAATGACCCGGCAACCTGTAATACGGCCACCAGCTACCTTTATCTGACCGATGATTATGTCCTCGGCGCCTCCACCAACGTGGCCATGGCCAACGGCACGCCGGACAATTTCACGTTTGTCACGTCGCCCACTCCGTTGCTGGCCAACCCGACTCCCGCCGGCTTTCACAACTACTTCATTGACGGCGCCATAACCAACCCCTACTCGTATTTCGATGGGCAACTGATTGCCACGACGGTGCCCACCAACGTCACTCCGGCGAACCCCAGCGGTGCGCTCACGAATCTGCCCGGCCGCATCCAAATCACCGCCAACAACGAATTGAACCTGGGCCTGGCCGCCATCTCCGGACAGAACTACCTGTCCTTGATGGCCACGAATCAGTTTGACGGCAGTGTCGGCGCGCAGATTTCCGCTCCGTATTCCGACCTCAATCTGGGTGTGACCAACGGAATTTTGGTCGTCACCAATTTGTTGAAATCCGCGATCCCGAGCTGGAACGGTTTTGTTTCAGCCTGGAGCACGCGCTGGCAGACGGGCGTCTCCAACACCCTGGACGGCACCAACTTTTTCATCGTGACCAACGACTTCCGGGTCCTGATCGTTAGCAGCAGCCAGATGTCGCCGGTGACGGCGCCCCAGGTGCAAAACCTGAGGTTGCATGCCACGAACAGCCTCGCGATCACCGATGTGTTGAATGTTTTTGGTTCGTTGTTCATTGACACGCAAAATCTGACGGTGACCACCAACGGCTGTGGCAATGGAGCGACCTCGGTTGACGGCGAATTGAATCTGGAATCCAGCGCCATCTTGTGGGCTGGTGCCCTGCCCAATCTGCGCAACCTGACGAACCACGGCGCCATTCGGACCGGCAATCTGGCCGTGTTTGGCAGCACCACGCCGGTTTACGTCACCAACAGCACGCCGACCACGACCGCGGTGGCGGCGACCGGGACCCTTTCCGAGGCAAACCCGACGGGCAATGTGCCGTCCACCAACTGGGTGACGATTGGAACCAACACCTATGCCTTTTTCAACCATATAACGAACTCGGTGCCCGGTCAGGTCAAGATTGGCACAACGTTCGACGGCTCGATGAGCAATCTGATCGCGGCCATCAATCACGCCGCCGGTTCGGGCACCACCTACACCACCAACACGCCGGCCAACCCGCAGGTCACGGCGGGTTTGTTGGCAAGGCATTCCTTTACCGTCACGGCCAGGACCGCCGGTTCATCTGGAAATACGAATGCGGTCGCCGCCAGCTCGGCGTCGTTGTTGCAATGGAACGGCGCCACTCTTTCCGGCGGGGTTGATTACGTTGCGGGAACCACGAACGTTTCAATGATTGAAGGTCCGTACGATAATTTTATCAACACCAGTTTGATTTCGGATCAAGGCTCGACGATTTACACCGGTAATTTCCTGAGCAGCGGAACCATTTCCAACGGGGTCGGTTCCTTCAGCCTGCAATCCGCGGCCGCGCTGCTGGCCGGCGGCTCCCTCATCGCCGGCGGCGATGTCGCCATCGCCACCGGCAGTTTGGAGGCCAGCAATCTGACGTTGCAGGCCGGGCGGTCGCTCACCTTGCGGGCGACGAACCGGCTTACGGATGACGGTGTGTTCAATAGCCACACCTGGTTTGTGGGGGGCGGAAGCATGGCCGGATTGAATCTGCTCACCTCCCCGGCCAACTCCAGCAACCCGGCCAACTACGGCGATTTGAAGGCCACGTCCATTTATTGCACGGCACCGGCGCCGAACAAGCAGGTCGTCAACACTTGGGCGGCCCAGGATCTGGGCGCTGCGACCAATGTCGGATATTACAACAATGCCGCGATTGGCACGCTCTATTTGGACGCGCTGGGAGCCGGCAGTTCGTTCGTCTTCAACGGCGTCGGGACGAGCAACGCGCTGTATGTGGACAAACTGGTGTTGCTCGATTATGCCAGCTACACCAACCACGATGCCAACGGCAACCTGCCGGCGCTCATTATCAACTCCAACCTGAACGGTGGCCTGGTGATTTATTACGGAGATGCGATCATGGCCGACGGCACGTCGGTGGCCGTGAAAATAAACCACAAGAACAACGACCGCCTGCGCTGGGTGACAAATTATTCCGGCCATTTCAGTTCCACCAACATTACTTTTGCCGATGGCACGACTTATTCCTTCAATGCCGCGCTGGTGCAAAGTTGCTCCAACTTCTTCACGGTGTGCGGGACCATCAACCCCACCAACCTGGTCTGCGCCATAACGATGACCAACAAGACGGCGCCGGTGTCGATGCTCCAGTGGAAGAAGGTTTCGCCCGGGGCCAGTTACGTCACCAATTTCGTCTTTTACAAGACCAATTTAATGATGACCAACTGGCTGACCCTTACGAATTTCATCACGCCGGCTTCGTCGGCCTGGCCGCCGGTGCCGGTGATGATGTCCGATCCGGTTGCCGGCTCCATGCGGGCTTACCGGGTTCGGGTGGATATCAAACAATAAGCCCGGTGGCAAAAAAGATTATGAAAAGTATCACAAGCCTGAGGTTGCGAAATCTCTTGAGAAACACCGGCTTGGTGAAGCTGGCACTGATGGTTTTTGCCGGTTTGATGGTGAACGTCGGGAAAGCCCAGACCAACTTCGCCTCGGCCCAGGTGCTCACCGGCGCCTCGGGCTCGGTGATGAACAACAACGGCGGCGTCCAGCGCGACACCAAGGCCCCCAATATTGCCGGTTTCCCCCCCAATGCGCCCCTCTGGTATCAGTGGACGCCTTCGGTTGACGGGGAAGTGGAACTCGACACCATCGGCAGCATGGGCGGTGGGCTCCCCTTGGACACGGTGCTTGCGGTTTTTACCGGAACCAGCCTGGGCACGCTCAATCAGGTGGCGGCCAATGACGACCTTTACCCCATCAACAAAACAATTCCAAGTCCAGCTTTACAGCCACTGTTATCCGAGGGCTGGAGTATAACCGGCAGCGGCGATTATGCCTGGGCCGTCGGGCCCGGCGGCGGGCCGTGGTTAGATTATGTCCAGCCTTATTACGGGCCCAGCCATCTTCGTTTCAATGCCAGGGCCGGGACAACTTACTACTTTGCGGTGGACACAAAACTCGGTACTGCGCCGGGACCGATTTCGTTGCAATGGGCCTACCAATCATCCGGCGTCTTCCGTTTTGCCACCGAAGACGAGGACTTCTGGACGGGGTTGCCGCTTTACCAGGCGGCCGAAACGGAAAGTGCTTACCAGGTACAATATGTTCCGGTCGGCAATGCGGTGCTTTTTACCTACTATCCATACAACGTGCCGGGCGTGTTGGTCACCGTCACCCGTGTTGCCGGCTCCACCGGGCGTGCCACGGTGAACTACCAGACGGTGGATGGCGCCAGCCTGCCGTTCATGCCGTTACCTCCGATTCCTTTTTTAACCGCTACAAATATCCCCTATGTGGGAGCGGTCGCCGGCGTGGATTACGTCGGCGTAACCAACACGCTGGTCTTCGATGATTACGAGATGAGCAAGAACATTATCATTCCCATTATTGATGCGGGGTTCAACGGTTCGGGAGGCAACACGAATAACACGGTTTTCGGTGTGCAATTGAGCAGTCCCGCGCTTGACGAATTTAGCGGTGTCGCTCCGCCCCGCGTGGACCCCGCCTTCAGCCTCGCGCTGGTGAAGATTTTAAATGTCAATGCCGACCCTTATGGCCCGGACATCCTTCAGGTCGTGTCAACGAATGGCTTCGACACAAACGGCTTGCCGGTGCTTGCCACCAATCCGGTCACAGCCATGTTTCCGACCAACCCGATCGTCAACTTTCAAAAGTGCAATTTCCGCATTCCGGAAGACGTCAACGACCCGGCCAATCCGAATGGCTACACGACGCCCGTCACCATTTATGTGCGGCGTTCCACCTACGCCACCAACCGCTCGGCGATTACTTTGAATTACCGCGTCAATAATTTCATTAACGATGATTCCGATCCCGACGACGAGTGGAATAATTGGTTCCCCCTCCAGCCAGGCTCCGATTATGCCGTCCCCACGCCGCCGGTTTATGGGACACTGCAAGCGACCAATCCTGACTTTAACATGGTCGCAAAGGGCACCATCACCTTTCCCGCCAATGGCGTTGACGAATTTTTTCAGCCCATCACCTTTACGGTCACCAATTCCACGCTCACGAAATTCAACCGGGATTTTAAAGTCGAGATTTATCAGGAGATCAATTACAACAATCATCAGGTGCCCGCCCTGGCCGGCATGGTCGCCGAAACCACCGTGACCATCCTGTTTAACGACCAGAATCCGCCGGCCGGTTCGGTGGATGAACTTTACAACGCGGATTTCCCCGGCAATATGGCGCTGGCGGTGCGGCCCCAAACCGTGCCGCCGGACGATGCCGCCCCCGGCGTTTCCGGCGTGGTGAACAGCGTGCTGGTGTTGTCTAATAATGAAGCGCTCATCGCCGGGTCCTTTGCGTCTTACAACGGCCAGAAATACCCCGACGCGACCCCCGTCAATGGCATCGCGCTCGTGGATACCAACGGCGCGCTCGACCCGTCCTTTGAGCCCAACGACTCCGGCTTCAACGGCGCCATCAACGCCCTCGCCTTGAGCCCGGGCAATCAGTTTGTCATTGGCGGCAGCTTCTCCACGTCTTTCAGCGGCGGATCGCGCAACTACCTCGCCCGGTTGAATGCCGATGGTTCGCTCGACACGGCGTTCAATCCCACGGTAAATGGAACCGTTTGGGCCGCGGCGGTGCAACCGGATGGCCGGGTTTTGATCGGCGGCGACTTCAACATCGTCAACGGCCAGACGCGCAATCACCTCGCCCGGTTGAACACCGATGGCACCCTGGACACCACCTTCAATCCGGGGACCACCCTCCGGGACCCCCCAGGTTCCCAGGGTTCCGTTTATGCGATTGCGTTGCCGCCCAACCCGGTTATCAGTCTCAATCGTATCGCCGGCGGCACGGATCTGGAAGACGATCAAGTCATAAGCCTTGGCGTCGCCACTGCCGGCACGCTTACGGTCAATTATGATATGCAGCAGGTGCCGGACGACATGCGGGTTTTTTATGGCACGACCAATGTTGCCGGCGGCACGGGAAGGTTGATTTACGATACCGGCAACATCCCGGGCCTCGGGAGCTTTGTGCTGCCCTTTGGCCCGACCAATGGTCTGACCGCCAACCAGATCACCATCGTCATGGATCAAGGCGGCGGGACGGTTGGCACCGCCTGGTCTTATTCCGCTACAGTTACCACCGTCGGCTCGGCGGTGGGTGTGGCGGTCGGCGGCAACTTCACCGTGAATGGTCACAGTTACGCCAATGTGGCGCGCTTCAACACCAACGGCTTGCTGGTCGCCACCTTCACCAATCTGACTTCCGGAGCGGATAATCCCGTCAACGCCCTGGCCTTGCAAATGGACAACAAGCTGGTGGTGGGCGGCTCATTCACCCATTTCAGCGGCAGCGCCATGAACCACATTGCCCGGTTGAATGTGGATGGCAGCCTCGACACCACCAACTTCTTCGCCGGCCTGGGCGCCAACGATGTCGTTTGGAGCCTCACGTACCAGTTGGACGGCACAATCTATGTCGGCGGCCAATTCTCGTCGTTCAATGGAACGCACCGGCTCGGTTTTACCCGCCTGAATGCCAACGGCACGGTGGACACCACCTTCCTCGACACCGCCTACAACCAGTTTGCCGGTTTGAAACGGATTTATTCCTACGATGCGCCGGCGGTCTATGCCTCGGGGGTCCAAAGCGACGGCAATGTCATCATTGGCGGCTCCTTCTATCAGGTGGGCGGCGGCCAGGCGGACACCAACGTTTGCAATTCTTTGGACGATCAGCTTGGTATAGACGAAAGCTTCAACGACCCGAACTTGTGGGTGGAACCCAAAACCCGCGATGGCGTTCGCAACCGCAGCAGTGTGGCCCGTCTGATTGGCGGGTCAACGCCGGGGCCGGGCAGCATCGGTCTGCAGAGTTCCAGCTATTCGGCCAACAAGAGCCAGAGTGTCATTCCCAACGTGGGCTTGGTGCGGACCAACGGCGTGTTGGGGCCGGTTACAGCCAACTTTTCCATCAACCAGTCCGGCACGGCCCTGAGCGGCAGGGATTTTTCCTACAACAGCGCGCCACCCTTGTTTTGGATCGCCTGGCGTTACACCACTTCCACCCAGTCCCGCCTGCGCGGTGACGGCCTGTTTGGAAACAATAGCTCGCTGCAGGATGTCTTTGCCAATTTGGTTCCGACGGACGCGCTCATTACTAAACAGGCGGCCGCCACGGTCAGCATCATCAAAAACAACCAGTCGTCGGGCGACCTCGCCGCGCAGTTCCAACTGGCCAACCCCAGCGGTGCCGACACGTTTTATCTCGGCGGTGAAAATATTCCGCTGGGCGCCGCGCTCGGACCTTCCGTCGCGCCGTTCACCATCATTGATGACACCCAATCAGCCGGCACGGTGGGCTTTGTCTCTCCGGTTTATTCCGCCACCAATATCAACGCCGTCATCAGCCTGGTTCGGAGCAACGGCACTTACGGCACCCTGACCATGAAGGCGACCACCACCAACGGGACCGCCTTGGCGGGCATTGATTACTACGGCATCACCAATCCGCCGTTGACCGTGACTTTCCTGCAAACCGTGGTCACCAACTCATTCACGGTTACCAACATAGCCAGTGGCCTTAGTTCCACGAACTTTGTGGAAAAGTTCGTCAAACTTTACCTGAACAATCTCACCGGGCCGGGCGGCGGTAACGCGGCGTTTGGATTGTCCAACGCGGTGCTCCGCCTCATCAATCCCAATTTCCATGGTTATTTGACGATCAGCACCAACATTTATTACGGCAATGAAAGCGCGGGCTTCATCAGCTTTGTGGTCAATCGCGTCGCCGGCAGTTTCGGCACCATCACCGTCCAGTACGCCACCACCAACGGAACGGCGCTGGAGGGCACGGACTTCATTGGCGCGACCAATACCTTGCAATGGGATAGTGGCGACAGTTCACCGCGCACCGTTGCCATCCAGCTCCGTAACACCGGCACGGTTGCTGCCAACAAGTCGTTCAACGTTTTGTTGTCCAACCCCACATTGAATAACGTCAGCACGCCGGGGTTGTTCTATGTCGGCACGGCCCCCACCAATTCCATCACCAACGCGGTGTTGACCATCGTCAACGACAACAGCTACGGCCAGGTGCAGTTTAGCGCCCCCAGCTATATCGTCAGTGAAAACGGCGGCTATGCCACCATCACCGTCGTCCGTACGGGCGGCGCGGCCGGCCCGGCTTCCGTCAATTTCCACACCAGCAACGGCAGCAATACCGTGGCCGGCTACAATTACGCCACCAACAGCGGTACCCTCGCCTTTGTTACCAATCAAACGGCGGCCAGCTTCACCGTGTCGATCACGAATGACCTGGTGCAGGATCCCACCAACTTCTTTTTCAATGTGACCTTGTCGAACCCAACCAACACCGTCTTGGGCTCGCCGGCCAGTGCCGTGGTGAACATTTTGGATGCCACGGCTCACAGCGGCCAGATCCCGGGTTCGCCGGACGGCTCCTTCACGGCAGCCATGAATGGCGACATCCTGGCGCTCGCTTTGCAGACCAATGGCCAGATCCTCGCGGGCGGCAACTTCTCTTACGTCAACGGCACTCCCGATAATGGCATCGCCCGGCTGAACGCCAATGGCTCGCTGGACATCGCCGGCTTCCTCAACAACGGTCTTTATTCCGGCGCCAATGGCGCCGTGCAGGCCGTCGTCTGCCAGACCGATGGCCGCGTGGTCATCGGTGGCGCGTTCAACAACGTCGATGGCATTACCCGCAATAACATCGCCCGCCTCATGACCGATGGTTCCCTCGACACCAGTTTCAATCCCGGTTCCGGCGCCGATGGCCCGGTGTATGCCATCGCGGAAACCTTTGTCAATGGCGTGCGCCTGCTTTACGTCGGCGGCTCGTTCAACAACATCAGCGGTGGGTCAAGCCCCAACTTCGCGCGCCTTACGGGTCAGACGGTTGGCGGCGTCAACAGTGGCGTGTTGGACGCCTCTTTTGCCACCGGCTCGGGCCCCAATGCCGCGGTTTTTGCCCTCGCCGCTTATCCCACCAATTCCCCGTTTGCGGGCAGGGTGCTCATTGGCGGTGCGTTCACCAACGTCAACAATTTTACCCTGAATCATATCGCCCGGCTGAATGCGGATGGTTCCGTGGATACCAACTTCGACTTGAATCTGGGGGCCAATGACACCGTCCGGGCCATTGCAATTCAAACGGACGGCGAAATTCTCATCGGGGGTGACTTTACCAATGTCAACGGGACCAGCCTGAATCACATCGCCCGCTTGAATACCGATGGAACGCTGGATACGAATTTTGTTGCGAACGTTGGCGCGGCCGTCAATAACACCGTGCAAGCCATCGCGGTGCAGGCTGATAATCGCATTGTCCTGGCCGGCCAGTTCACCTTGGACAACGGCGTCACCCGCAATCGGATCACGCGGCTCCTGACGAACGGCGTCGTGGATGTGGCCATCAACTTCGGTGACGGCGCCAATGGCACCATTGACGCGCTGGTTGTTCAGCCGGCGGACCAACTGTTGGTCATCGGCGGCGGCTTTACCCAGTACGATGATCAGCCCCATGCGCATATTGCCCGGATTTACGGCGGTTCGGTCACCGGTTCCGGCGCATTGCAATTCACCTCGGCCGCCTATCAGGTGGACGAAACCGGCGGCCAGGCGCTCATCACGGTCGGTCGCACCGGCGGCACCCGCGGGCCGAATCCGGACGGGTCGGGTAACATCATGGTGTATTTCTCCACGACCGATGGCACGGCCGTGGCCGGTACAAATTATACGGGCGTCACCAACGTTGCCTTGAGTTTTCCGCCGGGCGAAGTCCTGCAAACGGCAATTGTTCCGGTGCGGGACGATGGGGTGGTGACCAACAATTTGACCGTGAACCTGGCCATTACCAATGCAACCGCCCCGGCGGTCATTGGCGCGCAGCCGTCGGCGGTGCTGAACATCCTCAACGACGACGCTGCCGTGAGTTTCTCCAGCGCAACTTATACGGTCAGTGCCGGTGTTCCGACTGGCTTTGCGCCGATCAATGTCATTCGCATTGATACGACCAATGGCACCTGTTCGGTGAATTTCATCACCACCACCAACGGCACGGCGGTGCCGGGCGTGGATTTTATTCCGACCAATACCACCGTCACCTTCAATCCGGGTGATTCCGTCCAGCAGGTCCAGGTTCCCATCATCAACAACAACGAGCCGGGAAATCAAACGGTTGTGTTCTCGCTGGCCGGTGCGGTGAATGCGGCCATATTCAGCCCGTCGAACACCACTCTCACCATCCAGAGCTCGGTCAATACGCCCGGCCAGTTGTGCTTCTCCGCAACCAGTTATACGGCCAACGAGAGCGATGGCTATGCCTACATCACCGTGCTGCGCACCAATGGCAATGCCGCCGGCGTCTCGGTGACTTGCACCACCGTTGCCAACCCGCCCGGCTTGCCGCCGGCCCAGCCGGGGTTGGATTACACCAACACCACCAGCATCTTGACCTTCAATAAGGATGACACGGCCAAGACATTTCTCGTGCCGCTCGGGCACAACAATCAGGTGCAGGGACCGGTGTATTTGTCCGTGGTCCTCTCCAGCCCCGGCGGCGGCGCGACGCTGATTGCGCCCACCAACGCAACCTTGGCCATTTTGAACAACAATGTCGGCTTCAATTTCGTCAACGCCACCAACTACGTCAGCGAAACCAATGCCTATGCCGCTATTTTTGTCCAGTGTCTGGGCGGCCCCGCCAACCCGGTCTCGGTTAATTATTCCACGGCCAACGGCACCGCATCCAACGGGGTCAACTACACCGCCGTTTCCGGCACGTTGACCTTCGCCGTCGGCGAGACGCTCCAGTCAATTCTCGTCCCGCTGATTGACAATACGAACATGATCGGCGATTTGACCTTCACCGTCAGCCTGTTCAATCCCACCAATGGCACGCAAGTGGCGGCGCCGAGCAACACGGTGGTGGTGGTGCAGGCCGCTCAGGCGGGTTTGAGCTTCGCCAGTCCGGCGGCCACCGTCTTCAAAACCAACGGCGCCCTGGTCGTCGCCGTCGTTTGCTCCAACCCCAGGGTCGAACCGCTGTCCGTGTATTATGCCACGACCAACGGCACGGACGGCACGGCCGTGGCCGGCTTGGATTACACGGCCACCAGCGGCAGGCTGGTCTTCGCCAACGGGATCGTAACGAACACCTTCACCGTCCCGATCCTCAACAACAGTTTGGTCACCGGCAATCGTACGTTCTACCTGAATCTGTCCAGCCCAACGCCGCCCGGACAACTTGTCTCTCCCACCAATCAGCATGTAACCATCATTGACAACAACTCCGGCATGAGCTTTTCCAGCCCAACCTACACCGTGCTCAAAACAGGTGTGGCGGCGACGATTACCGTTTTGCGCACGGACAACACCAACCAGACATCTTCCGTCAACTTTGCCACCGCCAACGGCACGGCCATCGCCGGCTCGGATTACTTTGCGACCAACGGCACCCTCGTTTTCGCCAGCGGCCAGACCAGCCAGACCTTCTCCGTGAGAGTCATCAACAACACGGTGGTGCAACCGGATAAAACCGTGCTGGTGCAATTGTCCAGTCCGGTCAATGGCGTCCTCATGGCCCCCTACGCCGCCACGCTCACCATCCACGACAACACCGGCAGCTATGTGGTCCCGGCGGGTTCCACGCTGGTCTCTGAAAGCATCCAACCCCCCAATGGCATCATCGATCCGGGTGAAACGGTTACGCTGTTGTTTGCCTTCCGCGACGCCGGTGGCAGTGACGTAACCAACCTGTATGCCACGTTGCTCTACAACAATAGTGTCACCAACACGTCACCATCCATGCCGGTGCATTATGGCTACCTGACCGAAGGCGGTCCTTCACTTTCGAACACGAATACCTTTACCGCCATTGGCACCAACGGCCAGCAGATTGTGGCCAACTTCAGGCTGCAGGATGGCACCAACAACATCGGCACCAATGGCTTCACCTACACGCTGGGCACCTGGACCACCACCTTCGCGAACCCGGCGGCCATCATCATCAATGACGACACGATCGCCACTCCCTACCCGTCCATCATCAATGTCAGCAATGTGGGCGGAGTGGTCATCAAGGCTGCCGTCACCTTGACCAACCTCAGTCACCAGTCGCTGTGGGATGTGAATGCACTGCTGGTGTCACCGGCCCAGCAGGATACCTTGCTCATGTCGCACGTGGGCACTCCCGGGTATTTCGCCACTCACCTTACCCTCACCTTTGATGATGCGACGAACTATCCATCCCTGCCCAGCTCGGGGGCCGTCACCAACGGCACTTACAACCCCACGCAAAATGGCGTAACTATTTTCCCCTGACCGGTATGAAAATCATTAAAGAAAAACTCATGTTTATCCCGGCTGGCGGTGGTGAAATGTTCCGAAATCCTCAAATATTGACCGCTTGTATGAGGAAGATTTTATTGACCATTGGCTTGGGCCTGGCTTTGTCAGGCGTCACAACTTTTTCCAGCCCCGCGGCGGATGCCGGCCGGCTGACGTTGCGCGGCCATCTGCCGGCGGGGTTGTCAGGATTGCAGCCCCTGGGAATGCTGCCCGCGACGGCCAGCCTTGATCTCGCCATCGGCCTGCCATTGAGAAACACCGAAGCGCTCACCAATCTGCTCCGGGAAATTTATGATCCCGCCAGTCCGAATTTTCATCATTTTCTGACGCCCGATGAGTTCACCGCGCAGTTCGGTCCCACAGAACAGGATTATCAGGCGGTGATCGATTTTGCCCGGGCGGGCGGCTTGACGGTGACCGGCACGCATCCCAACCGGATGTTGCTGAACGTGAGCGGCAGGGCGGCGGACGTTCAGCGGGCGTTGCACGTCACCCTGCGCACTTATAAACATCCCACCGAGGCGCGCGATTTCTTTGCGCCCGACGCCGAACCTTCGGTACCGTCGGGACTTCCGGTTCAGGACGTCGGCGGTCTCGATAATTACCGCCAGCCGCATCCCAAATACAAATTCAAAATGGCCGGTACGAATGCCGCGCCTCGGGCCGCCACCGGTTCCGGACCGGCGGGCAACTATATTGGGAACGACTTCCGGAATGCTTATGTTCCCGGCGCTTCACTCAACGGTTCCGGTCAGACCATCGCTTTGGTGCAGTTTGACGGGTATTATAGCAGTGATATCGTCGCTTACGAAAACCTGGCCGGCCGGACGAATATTCCGCTCCAAAATGTGCTGATTGACGGGTTCAGTGGAGTGCCGACCGGTGACGGCGGCGAGGTTGAAGTGTCGTTGGACATCGAAATGTCAATCTCCATGGCGCCCGCCTTGGCCCAGGTGATTGTGTATGAGGGAAACCCGTTCAATTTCCAACCGAATGACGTTCTGAACCGCATTGCCACGGATAATTCGGCCCGGCAAATCAGTTGTTCCTGGGGATGGTCCGGGGGCCCAATCTGACGACCGATCGGATTTTTCAGCAAATGGCGCTTCAGGGCCAGACTTTCTTTGATGCGGTCGGCGACAGCGATGCTTTTACATCTGGCGCCAACTCGGTTAACGGCGTAGATAATCCCAGTTTGCCCAATCAACCGTCAAGCAATCCCTACATTACCCAGGTGGGCGGGACGACCCTCACCATGAACGGTTCCGGCGCTTCCTATGCCTCGGAAACGGTTTGGAACTGGGATGTTCGATATGGCCCGGGGGCCGATGGCATCGGCAGCAGCGGGGGAATCAGCAGTTACTATTCTATTCCGGGCTGGCAGACCAATATCAACATGGCGATTCCCCAAGGCTCAACCACCTTTCGTAATGTTCCTGATGTCGCTCTGACGGCGGATGACGTTTTGGTCATAGCGGACAATGGTATCTATTACACGGGAGTGGGCGGCACCAGTTGTGCCGCGCCGTTATGGGCGGGATTTACCGCATTGGTCAATCAACAGGCAACCAACAATGCCACCTCGCCGATGGGCTTCATTAATCCAGCCCTTTATGCCATCGCCGCATCGGCCAATTACACCAGTTGCTTTCACGACATCACCACCGGCAACAATTACTGGAGCGCGAGTCCCGCCCTGTTTAAGGCCGTGTCCGGCTATGACCTTTGCACCGGTTTGGGCACGCCCAGTGGAACCAATTTGATCAATGCCCTTACCGCGGCCGGAGGAATTACCAACCACCCCATCACTCATTTTTCCGCGCCGCCTCCGCCTTATGGCACCAACCTGGCCGCCTTGAATGGCGGCAATCCCAACGGGACATGGGAGCTTTTTGTGCAGGACGACAAGCCGTTGGATTCCGGGACTAATTATAACGGCTGGATCCTCACCCTGACCACGGCCAGCCCGGTCGGTCAGGCGGCTGACCTTGCGCTCGGCCCGCCCGCTTACAATGTCACGGTCGCGCCTGGCAGCAACTACACGTTTTCCATCACCATTACCAATTTTGGGCCTTCGGTCTCCAGCAACGTCATAGTGCAGGATACTCTGCCCACTGGCTTTTCATTTGTCTCGGCCACCCCCTCCGCCACAACCCATAACAGTTCGCAAGCGTCTTGGGTGTTGGGAAATCTAAACCCCAATGCGGGTACGCAGTTCACGCTGACGGCGACGGCGCCTAATTTTGCGCAGAATGGACTTGTAAACTACGCCACTCCCAGCTCGGATACACCCGACCCGAACCCGGCTGATGGGGCGGCCATCGTTTATGTCAACGTTGGCGCTAGTCAACCGCCGCAATTGTCAGGCAGTTTTGTGAGCGCCAGCGGCACATTCCATCTCACTGTCAACGGCCAGTCGGGGCAGGAGTATATTGTTCAGGCGTCCACCAACCTGTTCCTCTGGGTGCCCGTTTATACCAACCCGTCGCCGTTCCTTTCACCCTTCACGTACATCGATTCAGGCGCGTCGAATTATTTCGACCGGTTCTATCGCGTGGTTCCCGCGCCTTGACCGTCCGCATCTAACTTTCAACCAATGAAAGTCTGCGGTCTGACCGGCGGCTTGGGCATGGGCAAGTCCACCGCCGCTCTTTTCCTCCGCAACCGCGGCGCGCACGTGGTGGACACCGACGAACTCGCCCGGCAACTCGTTCAACCCGGCCAGCCCGCCCTCGCCGAAATCCAGGCTGAATTCGGGAACAGCATCATGGCCCCGGACGGCCGGCTGCGCCGGGAGGATCTGGCGCGGATCGTTTTTGCCGATGCCGCCGCGCGTAAAAAACTCGAAACCATCCTTCACCCGCGCATCCGCGAACGCTGGCTCGCCCAGGTTGAAATCTGGCGCACGGAAAACCGCGCGCTCGCCGTCGTCGTGATCCCGCTGCTTTTCGAGACCCGGGCCGAATCCCATTTCACCAAAATCATTTGCGCCGCCTGTTCCGCCGCCACCCAGCGCGAACGATTGCTCGCGCGCGGGTGGACGCCGGAGCAGATCCGGCAGCGCATCGCCGCGCAATGGCCGGTGGAGCAAAAAATTTCCCGCGCCGATTTCGTTGTGTGGACCGATGGCGCGCTGGCTGCGCACGGGCAGCAGCTCGAGCGGATTTTCGTGAAGCTTTGATGGTGGGACGGGCGTCCCGCCCGTCTCTGATATCCAGTAAGCCTTTGTTTCAGAAACAACGGTCGCGGCCCTGGCCCATTGCAACTTTACCGTCCATCCTTTTCAGCTTCCCGCCAACACCCCGGCAATGGCTTGGCGCAGGTCTTCCAGCAAAAATGGTTTGCTGATGATGCGGTCCACACCCGTCAGCGGATCACTGGCCGACTTCAACATTTCGGCATAGGCCGTGATCATTATGATTGGCTGATGGGGCAGGCGCTGCTTGATGACGGCGGCCAGTTCATCGCCTTTCATTCCCACCAGGGCATAATCCACTGTGACCAGATCAAACGTGTCCTGCTCCAGCAGGGACAAAGCTTCTTTGCTCCCATTCGCAGTCCGGACTTCGTGCCCGTCAAACTTGAGCATCATCTTGATGGCGTCGCAGACGGCGGGTTCGTCGTCCACCACCAAAATCCGCCGCGCTTGATTTCCCGATGCTGGCATTGGGTCGTAATATAAAAGATGAGTTTATGCCCATTCTCCCCGAAAACAATTATTAGTTATTAACAAACAATGAGTTGTTAACAAAACCGGCCGGCTGGCAGTTCAGATCCATTTTTCCCTCATCCTTGGGGTGCATCCGGACGCCACCGATCTGTAGCGGCAGGCATCCTGTGTTTGTCTCAAAACAATTTCTCGGCGGAGGGGCGAGTTACACGAGCCCCCATTTTCAGGGGTGTTCGATGAGTCAGGGTCTCGTATAACTCGCCCCTTCGATGCTTTTGAGACGGTCTCATCCTGCCTGCCGTATCCGGCGGCATCTTGCCGCCCGGGCCACAAAACCAAACCCACGTCAGGCAACATGACACCATCCGTCATTGGCCCATAAAAAAGCAATATCTGTGGATTGACAGATTTTGGATTGTGAGTGAAAGGATAGGAGTGTGAAAAGTTTGGAATCAACAAAACCGCCCGGCATAATCGTGCCGGGAAATTGTTTTTTCGATTGAAGCAGGGGCTTCATTGAAACCACAAATCATCCAATCCATGAATACTTCCCTCATCCGCCTCATCGTTGCATTCACCTGGCTGGCGGCCTTTGGCCGGGGGGCCTTCGCCGCCGTTACGCTCTCCGTCACGCCGTCCGTCATCAGCAACAACTATGGCGGGGTCATCACCCTGAACATTACCGGCCTGGCCAGCGGGGAGCAGGTGTCCATCCAGAAGTATTTCGACTTGAACGGCAACGGGGTGGTGGATCCCGGCGAACCGATGGTTGACGCCTTCAAAATCAAGGACGGGGGAGCCAATGTTATTGGCGGCGTCACCAATTTGAATGTGCCGTTCGACAGCGATTCCGCCACCGGCGCGATTACGACAACGCTGGAATTCGCGCCGCCGCGCAATTTGGCAAACGCCGTGGGCCAATACGTTTTCCAGGTGTCCAGCCCCTCCAACAATTTTACACCGGTCACGGCCACTTTCACCGTCACGAATGCCGCGCTGGCCCAGTCCATGTCCGGCGTGGTCTATAGCAACGGTGTGGCGCCCCTGCCCAATGCCATAGTGGTGGCTTTGCAATTGCCCGCCACGAGGTATGCCGGCGCCGCCATGGCTGACAATTCAGGCCACTACCAGTTGAATCTCAACCCCGGGGCTTATGTGCTCCTTGCGGCTTTGCCCGGATACTACATGGATCAATCGGGCGCGCCGCAGGTGACTCTGACCCCCGGCCTGGCTGCCACCAACGACCTTTTCCTGACCAGCGGCACCGTCACGATTTCCGGCACCGTCTCCGATGCCACCAACCTCACCGGCCTGGGCGGCATCATGATGGAAGTGGGGTTGGGCAACCTCTTCGCCATTGCTTTCACCGACACCAACGGCAACTACTCCGCCGCCGTCGCCCCCGCCCTCTGGGGAATCAAGATTGACGGCGAAGAAATGGCCGGGCGCGCCTACGTGGTGCCCCAGAACAATAACAATATCCGGGTCGATACGACCACCGGCAGCGTGGCCAGCGTCAACATCGCTTTGCCCAAGGCGAACGCCTTGTTCTACGGACGCATCACCGACACGAATAACATGCCGTTTGCCAACATCAGCTTTAACACATCGGACAGCGCCGGCCAGTTTGAGGCGGGAGCCTTCAGCGATGGCAACGGCAATTATTGCGTGGCGGTCCTCGGCGGAACCAATTCTTGGTATTGCAGCCCTGACACCGCGTCTCCGCCTCTGTCGTCATACCTCATCAGCAGCAGTGCTTCAAACACCAACCTCGCGCCCGGGCAGGCCGTGCTGCAAAACTTCACGGTCGTGCCGGCGAACGCGCAAATTTCCGGCCGCTTGCAGGACAATCTCAGTAACGTGCTGGCCGGGGTTGGCATCAATGCCGGCGCCACCATCAGCGGAATTCAGTTCAACGCTCACGCGGATACCGACTCCAACGGCAATTATTCTTTCGCCGCGGCCTCGGGAACGTGGACTGTCAGCGTCAATTGCTGCGGCAATGACGGGCTGTTCAACAAATTTGGTCTGGTGGACACCAACCTTCATGAGGTGACCATCCCGCCCACCAATGCCGTCCTCAACATCACCGTCTATCCGCCCAGCCCGTTGAGCCTCAATGGGGGAACGCTGCCGGCTGGCTATGTCAATGACAGCTATTACTTTTCGGTCAGCCCCTCCGGCGGCCAGCCGCCCTACAGCTTTTCGCTCGCGCCGGCTTCGGGTCCTTTGCCGCCGGGATTGGTTCTCTCCCCGGACGGTTTTATCTCCGGGACGCCAACGAACAGCGGAACTTTCAATTTCAACGTCCAGGTCACGGATCAGACCCCCACCAATGTCACCGCCTCGTTTTCGATTACCATTGATCCCCGGTTGCAGGTGGTCACCACGTCGCTCACCAACGGGGCCGTCGGCGTGAGCTACTCGGTACAGCTCTCGGCCACCGGCGGTGAATTTCCCTACACCTGGCTGCTGGCGACGAATTCGGGCATCCTGCCCTCGGGACTGGCGATCTCCCCGACCGGCCTGCTGTCCGGCGTGCCGGACAGCGGCTTTGCCGGCACTTACAATCTGATCGTTCAAGTGAATGACAGCGCCAATCACACCGCGGTCCAGCCGCTTTCCCTCGTGATTACCACCACCAATCAGCCGCCGCCGGGATTGCCGCTGACCGCGCCCGAGCACAACCCCGATGGCTCGTTTCAATTTGGCTTCATGTCGGCGCCCGGCACCACCTACACCATTCAATCCTCCTCGAATCTTTTCACGTGGGTTTCCGTCCTGTCGTTCCAAAGCCCGGGCGGCCCGATGCTGGTCGTGGACCCCAATGCCGCCGCCGGCGGTCAACGTTTTTACCGGCTGAAAATCGGTCCGTGATCCTTAAAACCGGGGTTGGGAAGCGCCGGGCGCAACTTGACACCCGCACCAAACGGAAACCACTCCCTCGCCCCGTCCAAACGGGGAGAGGGCCGGGGCGAGGGGTTCGTATTTGTAAACATCACCCCGGCCCCGTAAAGGGGCGTGGCCCCACGGGGCTTTACGCCCTCTACTCCTTGAAGGAGGCGAGGGAGAACAAATGGCGCGTGTGTCCAGATGCACCTGGGAACGCCCCCGCTCCGGGCGTTGCCAGCCGCGCCCGGTTGTGCCGGGCGCCGGAGCGCGCTGTTTTAAAAAAGCCGGTTGCAAATGCGGCGGTTGGAAATACTTTGTTTTCTATGGCCATGTGCCGTCAAACGACCGGTTCTCATCCCCGGCGGATTTTTACCGGCGCGTTCACTTTGATTGAACTGTTGGTGGTGATCGCGATCATTGGCATCCTGGCTGCGCTGCTGTTGCCCGCGTTGGGCCGGGCCAAAAGCCGGGCGCTAAACATCGCCTGTTTGAACAATTTGATGCAGCTTGAACTTTGCCTGCAACTTTACGCCGCCGACAACAATGACTTCTTCGTGCCCAACAATTCCG
Organism: uncultured Verrucomicrobiae bacterium; assembly: GCA_963804345.1. Classification (GTDB taxonomy): domain Bacteria; phylum Verrucomicrobiota; class Verrucomicrobiia; order Limisphaerales; family UBA11358; genus UBA11358. The sequence continues at coordinate 95,425 of CAWDPX010000014.1, forward strand.
TCGCGGTAATTGGCAGTCCCGGTTTGGATGTTTCCGGCCTGTCCTGGCTCCCGGACGTTAGTGCGGACACGGAGATTAACCCTTCCAACATCATCAACGGCCTGTTGTTTCAATATAATTCATCACTGCCCATTTATCATTGTCCGTCGGATCTGTCCACTTTGGATCAATCGCCACAATCACGCTGGCGGAGCTACAACATGAGTCAATCGGTGAACGGCTACCCGCAGGGCGATCCAACATATTCTCCCTACATCCCGGCTTGGACGAAATTCACCGAAGTTCGCCACCCCATACCGGGCGAGCTTTTTGTTTTCCTGGATGAGAACGCGGACACGATTTTGGACGCGGAATTTGGCAATCCGCCCGCAGGCTCGCCCTATTTTGAGCAGAACGTCTGGTGGGACATGCCATCCGACCGGCACAGCCAGGGCGCGAACCTTTCCTTTGCCGACGGCCATGTTGACCATTGGAAATGGCAGGTGCCCAAAATATTTTACGAGTGGATTCAATCAGTTCCACCGCAAGAAATGCCCGACTTCCAGCGCATCCAAAATGCCATGAAGCAACTCACCGATGATTGATTGCCCGTCCTTGGCCGTGATGCGTCCGCCTTCTGCCTTGACTCTCAACCCGCATCTCTCAACCATCAACTTTCAAATGGGCACGCTTTATTACGGCGACAACCTCGACATCCTCCGGCGTTACCTCAAGGACGAATCCGTGGACCTCGTTTATCTCGATCCGCCCTTCAACTCCGCCCAGAACTACAACGCCTTCTTCCACGAAAAGGATGGCGCCGACGCCGCCAGCCAGATTCATGCCTTTGAAGACACCTGGCATTGGGACATCGAGACCAAGAAAGCCTACGACGCCGTGACCGAACAGCCCGGCAAGGTCTCCGACGTGATGCAGGCGTTCTACACCTTTCTGGGCGGCAACGACATGATGGCCTACCTCACCATGATGTCCTCGCGCCTCGTCGAACTCCGCCGCGTCCTCAAACCCACCGGCTCGCTCTACCTCCACTGCGACCCCACCGCTTCCCATTACCTCAAGCTGCTGCTTGATGCCGTGATGGGCGCAGAGAACTATCGCAATGAGATTTCATGGAAGCGTTCCCAGCCAAAAAGTCATACCACAATCAACTTTTCAAACTGCCGTGACATCATCCTCCGCTACTCAAAAACACAGGACGCCATCTTCAACAAAGTCTTCGGCAAGCATGACCCGGATTACATCGAGAAGTTTTACAGGTTTACTGATCCCGACGGGCGTCGCTATCGTCTCGGAGACATCACCAACCCCAATAAAAATCGTCCAAACTTAACTTACGAGTTCTTGGGTGTAAACCGTGTTTGGCGGTGGACAAAGGAACGGATGCAGAAGGCTTACGAGCAGGGCCTGATTTACCAGTCAAAGCCCGGCTCTGTGCCCCAAGAAAAACGATACCTCGACGAAATGGAAGGCCAACCACTTTCGGATGATTGGGGCGATATTGAACATCTTCATGGTGCGAATGCGGAGGCGCTCGGCTACCCGACGCAAAAGCCGGTGGCGTTGCTGGAGCGGATCATCCAAGCCAGCAGCAATCCCGGCGACGTGGTGCTGGACCCATTCTGCGGCTGCGGCACGACCATTGACGCCGCCGAAAAACTCGGACGCGACTGGATCGGCATAGACGTGACGCAACTCGCCATTTCCCTCATCAAGAACCGCCTGCAAGACACCTACGGCCACCGCCTGAAATTCATCTCCGGAGGGACGAGTTATACGAGTCCCACTTCTGAATCTGTTGGTAGGGCCGCGCTGCCGCGCGGCCAGGCTGGTGCTGATGGTAGGGCGGCGCTGCCGCGCCGCCAGGCTGACCAGCAGGTCAGCCCTACCGAATCAATCGAAATGGGAAGTCGAACTTCGACCGTCCGCATCATCGGCGAACCCACCACGCCCAACGAGGCCGCCACGCTCGCCGAGGACGACAAATATCAATTCCAATGGTGGGCGCTCGGCCTCGTCGGTGCGCGCCCCGTCGAGCAGAAAAAAGGCGCGGACCACGGCATAGACGGCAAAATCCTTTTTCGCGACGACCCCAAAGCCGCCAAACCGGAGCAGATCATCATTCAAGTCAAAGGCGGCAAGACCGGCGTAAAAGACGTGCGCGATTTGCGCGGCGTGCTGGACCGCGAGAAAGCCGCCATCGGCATCCTGATTTCCCTGCAACCCGCCACCGGCCCGATGGAAACCGAAGCCGCCAGCGCCGGATTCTACGAGCACAAGACCAACCGGCAGAAATACCCGCGCCTCCAACTCCGCACCGTGAAAGAATTAATGGAAGGGCAGGGGATTGAGCGCCCATCCACCGTCGCCGCCACGGATGAGACCTTCAAGAAAGCGCCGGAATCCAAGAAAAAGCAGCACGAGCAAAAAGCTTTGGAGTTGTGAGCCAATGCAGCAGGTAGGGCGGCGCTGCCGCGCCGCCCAAATTTCGCAAGAACTAGCGAAATGATGTTCTTGCCCGTTTTGCCGCCAGTATCGCTGCGCCCGCTGACGGTGAGATCAAGGCAAAGCGGCAGCTTTGCCCCACCAGTATTGGTTACGTATTGTGTTCGTACACCCCAACTTGTTCGGGTATTATGAATATCGTGCCTTGGCGAAATAACTCTGCTAACCTTTGCCCGTCATGTTGCTGACCAAAGATGAATTGCACAGCCTGGTTGAGCTGATGCATCAGTCGCCGCACTCGCTGCTGGGCATGCAGCCGCTGGGCGGCGGCGCGGGCCTGGTCGTTCGCGCGTTCCTGCCCGATGCCGCCAAGGTCGAAGTCCAGCCGGTTCACGAGCCGGACAAACCCCGGTTCGCACTCAAGCGCATCCACGAAGCCGGCCTTTTTGAAGGCGTCACCAAATCGGCCAACAAGGTTTATGCCTACGACCTGGTCATCACCAATCATCAGGGCCTGACCCGCCGCACCCGCGACGCGTTTTCATTTTTGCCGACGCTGGGCGAATCGGATTTGTTTTTGTTCGGCAAGGGCGATGAACGCCGCATTTACGAAAAACTCGGCGCGCAATTGCGCGTGATTGATGGCGTGCCCGGCACGAGCTTCGCCGTCTGGGCGCCGAACGCGCAGCGCATCAGCGTCGTTGGCGATTTCAACCAGTGGGATGGACGGTTTCATTCCCTGCGCTTGCTCGGCGCGTCCGGGGTCTGGGAAATTTTCATTCCGGGCGTCGGCGTCGGCGCGCATTACAAATTTGAAATTCGCGACGTACACGGCAACATCAAGCTGAACACCGACCCCTGCGGATTTTTCTTCGAAACCGCTCCGAAAAACGCCGCCATCGTCTGGGACACACGCAAATTCAATTGGAACGATGAGACCTGGTTGAAGCGGCGCCGCGAACGCGATGCGTTGCGCTCGCCGATGAGCGTTTATGAGGTCCACATCGGTTCCTGGCGGAAAAAAACAGCTAACGAATCATGGAGCTACCGCGAGCTGGCCGAACCGCTCGTGCTTTACGTCAAGCGCATGGGGTTTACGCACGTCGAATTCCTGCCGGTGGCCGAGCACGCGTTTTATCCGTCCTGGGGTTACCAGGTGACCGGTTTCTACGCGCCCACGAGTCGCTACGGCACGCCGGAGGATTTTCAATATCTTGTCAATGCCCTGCACGAGGCGGACATCGGGGTGATTGTGGACTGGGTGCCCGCGCATTTTCCGCGTGACGAATGGGCGCTGGCGAAATTCGACGGCACCGCCCTTTACGAGCACGAAGACCCGCGCAAAGGCGCGCATCAGGATTGGGGCACGCTCATTTTCAATTTTGGCCGGCACGAAGTTTCCAATTTCCTCGCCGCCAATGCCCTGTTCTGGCTCGACCGCTTTCACATCGACGGCCTGCGCGTGGACGCCGTGGCCTCGATGATTTACCTTGATTACTCGCGCAAGCCGGGCGAATGGATTCCCAACCAGTTCGGCGGGCGGGAAAATCTCGAAGCCATCGAATTCCTCAAAAAATTTAACTACGTTGCGCACACGGAGTTTCCCGGCATCGTCACCATTGCCGAGGAATCCACCGCCTGGCCGCAGGTGACGCGGCCGCCGTATCTCGGCGGGCTGGGTTTTTCCTTCAAGTGGAACATGGGCTGGATGCACGACACGCTCGACTACTTCCAGCGCGATGCCATTTACCGGAAATACCACCAGAACGACCTCACGTTCGCGACGCTCTATCAACACAGCGAAAATTTCATCCTGCCGCTGTCGCACGACGAGGTCGTTCACGGCAAGGCATCGCTGATCGGGCGGATGCCCGGCGACGACTGGCAAAAATTTGCAAATCTTCGGACGCTGCTCGCGTATCAATGGCTGTTCCCCGGCAAAAAACTGTTGTTCATGGGCGGCGAAATCGGCCAGCGCGCCGAGTGGAACGAAAATGGCCAGCTTGACTGGTGGCTGCTCGATGCCGGACCGTTCCATCGCGGTTTGCAAAAATTCGTCGAGGATTTGAACAAACTTTACGCCGCCATGCCCGCGCTCTGGCAGGGCGATTACGACCCGGGCGGTTTTAACTGGATTGACTGCGCCGACCGCGAGAACAGCGTGTTGTCCTTTGTCCGCCAGACCGCCGATGGCGCGAACCAGCTGGCCATCATCCTGAATCTCACACCGATGCCGCGCCAAAAATATCGCATTGGCCTCCCGCGCGCGGGCAGGTGGCGCGAAGTGTTGAACAGCGACGCCGGCATCTACGCCGGCAGCAACCAGGGCAATCTTGGCGGCGTCACCGCCGAAAACGTTCCCTGCCACAATCAGCAACAATCCGCTGAATTTTGCCTGCCGCCCATGAGCGCCATCGTGTTCCAGCCCGCATGAAACTGATTTCGTGGAACGTCAACGGCCTGCGCGCCGTGCTGAAGAAAAATTTTCTCGACTATCTCGACGTCGAAAAACCCGACGTGCTTTGCCTTCAGGAAACCAAATGCAGCCCCGACGACGTCGAGCAGCTCTGGCCGGCAGCCTACACGACGTTCTGGAACTCCGCGCAAAAGAAAGGTTACTCCGGCACCGCCATTTTTACCCGGATGCGTCCGTCGCAGGTCACGCCGCACATCGGCATCGCCGAGCACGACCAGGAAGGCCGCGTGCTCACCGCCGAGTTCGCCGATTTTTTTCTCGTCAATGTTTACGTGCCCAACTCCAAACGCGAACTGACGCGGCTCGCGTACCGCCAGCAATGGGACCGGGATTTTCTTCGTTACCTCAATAAGCTGGAGCAGAAAAAGCCCGTGATTTTCTGCGGCGACCTCAACGTGGCACACACCGAAATTGACCTCGCCAATCCCCAGGCCAACGTTCACAACCACGGCTTCACGCCGGAGGAACGCGCCGGATTCAGCGCCTTCGTGCGCGCCGGTTTCCTCGACACCTTCCGCGAATTTGAAAAGGGCGGGGGACATTACACCTGGTGGAGCCCGATGTCCGGCGCGCGGACCCGGAACGTCGGCTGGCGCATTGACTACTTTCTCATCAGCGCCGTGCTGCGTCCGCGTCTCAAACGCGCCTTCATCCGGCCGGACGTGTTGGGCAGCGATCACTGTCCCGTCGGCATCGAGCTTGAATAGCCGGGGCGCAAGGTAGGGCGGTGCCGCGCCGCCCAAACTTCCACCAGAACGAGTGGAGCGATGTTCCGGCCTGCGTATCGTCATGTTTTGCCAGCATCGCTGCGCTTGCTGGCGGTGAGATTGGGGCAAACCGGCCGGTTTGCCCTACCATTGTTGGTGGTAGTGCCCGGTTGCTCCCATTGTGTGCCGGCGCTCCAGGAATTCACGTCGCACATACCCCCTTGACTTGCCGCCACCGCCCGGGAAGACTGTGTCTGTTGTATGCCGTTCAAAAGCAGTGCCAGAAAAAAACCGGGCCGCGCCAGCCGGCGCGACCTCGGCATCAAAATCCAGTTCCTGGAGGGGCTGGTCCGCCGCGATCCCGATTACGTGGACGCGCTGCAATTGTTGGGTGACCACTACACGCAGCACGGCCGTTATCTCGACGGCCTCAAGGTGGACGAACATCTCGCGCGGCTGGAACCGCGCAGCCCGCTGGTCTTTTACAATCTCGCATGCAGTTGCTCGCTCACCAGGCAATTCGACCGCGCCGCGTCCGCGCTGGAAACGGCGTTGCAACTCGGCTACCGCGACTTCCGCTGGCTGGCCAGGGACCCCGACCTCCACCAGCTTCGCCAGCAACCCATTTTCCGCGACATCGAAGCCAAAATCCGCCGCATGAAAGTCAAGGTTGGCTGAAACGCCAATGAAAAGTTAAACGAGTGATCGGTTAAATCAGTGACTCGCCGGAAACCCATTTAACTCATTTACCCGTTACTGACTCAACTGATTCCAAATATGAACGTCACCGCCCGCGGCCGCACGCAACACCATCGCACCGTCGCCTTCGCCCGCACGCGCAACGCCGTCCTGCTCATCGAACAACGGCTGCTGCCGCATGAATTCAAAATCGTCGCCACCAAAAACTTCCGCGAAACCGCCGCCGCCATTCGCGACATGATTGTGCGCGGCGCCGGCGCGATTGGCGCGGCGGCGGCCTACGGCCTGGCCCAGGGCGCGCTGGCTTTTCCGGGACGTGATTTGCCAAAATTTCGCCGGCACATTGAAGCCGTTTATCAAACGCTTAAAGCCGCGCGCCCCACCGCCGTTGATCCCGTCAACGCCATGAACGGCGTTCGCGCCGTGATGCGCGCCGGTCGGACTGTGGCGGAACAGCAATCACTCGCGCTCGCCGCCGCCGAGGAATTTGCCAATGAAGACGTGCGGCATTGCGAGGAAATCGGGCGGCACGGGGCGAAATTGATTCGCAGCGGCATGAAAATTCTCACGCACTGCAACGCCGGCTGGCTCGCGTTCGTGGACATTGGCTCCGCCACCGCGCCGATGTATGCCGCGCAGGCGCAGGGCAAAAAATTCCACGTCTTCTGCGATGAAACCCGTCCACGCTCGCAGGGCGCGACGCTGACCGCGTGGGAACTCGCGCAACAGAAAATTTCCCACCAGATCATCGCCGACAACGCCGCCGGTCATCTGATGCAGCGGGGAGAAATTGATCTGGTCATTGTCGGCAGCGACCGCACGCTGGGCCGCACCGGCGAAGTCGCGAACAAAATCGGCACCTACACCAAGGCGGTGCTGGCGAAACGGCACGGCATTCCGTTCTATGTGGCCATTCCACTTTCGACCATTGACTGGAATTCGAAGCGCGGCTTCGACATCCCGATTGAAGAACGGTGCGAAAGCGAAGTTCTCGGCGCGTGGGGAGTTCCTTGGAATCTCAAATCTCAAATCTCAAATTTGAAATCGGCGCCACGCGCCTATGTTCGCGTGGCGAATCCGGCGAGCGGCGCGCGCAATCCAGGATTTGACGTGACACCGCCGGACCTGATCACGGGCATCGTCACACCTGTGGGGATATTCAAGCCGCGCGAGCTATGGCGACGTCGGCACGAGCTGGGTTTTGCCAAGTAGCATCCCAACTTGGCTGACAGGGGTGTTTTACGCCCACGGTCTTGCAATGGAGCGCGGCTGTGTCTTGGGGGCCAGCCGCAGCAGGTGCGCAAGCAAACGGATACAAGGATACAAATGAAACATCCTACGTCTCCGGCATTCGAATGTGCTGTCCCGTCTGATCGGGAGTGCTCCGCACACACAGACGCGCTCCATCAAATTGGTACACCCCGCAGCGTTTTCGCCCATTCTTGCATTGCTCCAATATTCCATTAATCCAACCATCCAGAGTTTCAGGCTTGGCGTGCAGGCCAAAGTAAATTAATGTTCGTTGTTCGCGGTGGCGGGGTAGCCAAGTGGTAAGGCAGGGCTCTGCAAAAGCCTCATTCGTCGGTTCGATTCCGACCCTCGCCTCCAAACCTAACCGTGAGTGCGGTAACAGGTTATGAAAGTTGACTGACCGGAGCTCCAGCAAAAGCTCCAGCAAAAATGGTATTTCGCACCATTGCGCGAGTATTGGTCAGTATCTGCTAACTTGGCGTGTTCGATACGAGGTATCCTTAACAACGGGATGCCTATGAAACGTCACTACCGCCTCTTCAAACGGAGCACCGGAATTTTTTTCATTCAACACAACGCCACCGGCAGGCAGGAAAGCCTCCGCACGCGCGACAAGGATGCTGCGCGCCGGATATTCCACGCCAGAAACGAGGCCCACGAGCAGCCGGCCATCAATCTGCAAATCGCTCGCGCCTATTTGATGGCCTGTGATCCCCTCATCGTCAAACGCACCTGGCAGCACGTCATGGACGAGTTGGTTAAAACCAAGCATGGTTCGACCTTGGATCGCTGGCAACGAGCCATCAAGGACAAGGCTCTGGATTCGATTCGTTCACTGCCGTTGGTTGAAACCCAGGCAGAACAGCTCTTTCGGGTGTTGGAGAAAGGAACGGTCTCGACAAATGTTCATTTGCGCAAATTACACAATTTTTGCCTGGCGATGAATTGGCTGCCGTGGCCAACGATTCCAAAGAAACAATGGCCGCCGGTCCAGTTCAAGGAGAAGCGGGCCATCACATTGGAAGAACACTGCCGGATTGTGGAACGGGAGAATAACCCGGAGCGCAAGAAGTTTTACGAACTGTGCTGGCACTTGGGCGGCAGTCAAGGCGACATCGCCAATTTGAAGGCCGAGGATGTGGATTGGGTAAATCGCACCGTCAGTTTTACACGGAAAAAAACCGGCGTTCCGGTGATTCTGCATTTGGGTGAAGAAGCGTTGAACACGCTGAAAGATTTGCCAAGCGAAGGGTTGCTGTTCCCCTACCTGTCGGGAGTCCGCGCCGGCGATCGGGCGACTGAATTCAAACAGCGCTGCCGGGGACTTGGAATCGAAGGCGTATCACTTCACAGCTACCGCTACGCTTGGGCGGAGCGGGCCAAGACATGCGGTTATCCCGAACGCTTCGCGCAGGAAGCTTTGGGGCACAATTCCATCGCCGTGCATCGTGCCTATGCGAAAAAGGCCAAGGTGAAGCTGCCAAGCCTTGAGGAATACGAACGGAAAATCGTGCCGTTTCCGAACCTGAATCATCGTGAAATTCTGAAAGGCACACCCATAAAGGAGGTCATATGAATGTGAGTCCACTCGAAGTTCTCGGACCAGTGTTCCATTTTTTGGATGAGGTCATTGCCGACGACGGGGTTTATCTCTATCTCGTATTCGTCTGGCTGTGCCTGATTCTGATTGCGTGGATATGGCATGGCGGTTTGCGGCGGAAACAGGGGCAGGGGAGTCCTGCTGTGGTCGTGCCCGGTGTCATCATTACTCCAGGACGGCCGGCTGAATCACCGCCGCCACCGCCATTCATGGGCGCCGAGTTTGAGCTTGGAATTGATGATGACCGCGACTCGTCAATTGACTGACGAGGATTGTTGCCGGCAAGGACTTTGACCGAAAGGCATGGCAGCGGCAGCGCATGGCATGGGAGACGTTGAATCCGGTTTTCGCTTCACATCCGGCGCAGTGCTAATACGATGCGTCTTGAATGAGAGCCGAAATTCGCGTTGTGCAATTTGAGAGGCTGCCGGGCATCAATATGCGAATAAACGTTAATCCTTTGGAAGGACTTCATCGCTTGGAAGAGATCGCACGGGCGGACGCAAATCTCAAGGTGCGGAGCAATTACGAGGGAGACGGAAAACTGCACTGCAACGTGGTCTCATTCGCAGATCGGAACGAATCTCAACACAAGGGACTTGGTGCGATGTTCGTTCATTGGGAGAAAAATGGAAGCGATTTGCAGCTTCAAGTCGCAGCGAGTTGGTGGAACCCTGATCCGCCGACCTACGATACTTACGTCACAGCCGCAAAACGGTTGTTCCTGCCGATCATTGCTGCATACAACAGGAAATATAAGACACGGCATCGGATGCGCATTCAGACCCGTGAGAATTTATTGCCTCGGATGACGACAAAAGCCAAAGGAGCGTTCGACCATTTTGTTCACACTGCCAATAAAGAATCGCTTCATCCTCTGGATTGGGAGGCGTTTTATCGCTTCATCTATGTGTGTTACCGAACCCACAATTTCTTTTACGAAGATGAAGTTCGCTGGTTTTGTCGGCGAGCGGGATTCTCCCAAAGACAAGCCGACTCGCTGCAACTGGCTTTTTTTCACTGTTACCATTTTTACGAATGGTTTCAGAAAGGACGCGGCCGGTATTTGTGAGGATCCCAGGAAGTTCGCCCCATTATCGGGCAACGATTTTGACTACGGGAAATAAAAGAATTTACGCACGCGATTGCGGCTGCTTGGCGTCAGGCTTTTCCGCAATCACTTCGATTTTCAGAATCATAGGTTGGCCAGGTTTGGCAATTTCTTGATAATTGGTTGACAGCTTTGCCACGTACCCGAGTTCCTTGTGTTGCATGGCGTTCTGGATTCGACGCAAATTTTGCCCATGAACCAGAACATGATGGGTTGCAAAATGCATCTCCAGCAGGTGCGCCTGCCCTTCAGTTGTCAATTCGCCGTACACGAATTGATCGAATGGCAGGAGGATGTCCTTGTCTGGTGAAACCTCCACGCGAAGCCCGCTGGCTTGCGGGTCAATCGCCCAACATTCGGGTGACTTGGTGCTCATGTTTTTGGATCCTTTTTTGCTGTAAATTTCGGGAATGCCGGCAGGCTTTCTTTAACCGGCAAAATGTGTCGGCGGCACGCTGGCCATAGCGCAGTAGATATCCATGCAACTTATCCCAAAGCAGCACGCCGTCCTGCTGTTTGAAGTCATCGACAAATTCCAACGCCAGCGGACGATGACCGGAACGGGCGACATTTTCCCGAAGCTGCTCCTTGTCCGGCGTGAAAATTCGAATGCCGCGCCGGCCGCGCGAGATCGTCACATACCATTGTTGGGCATTCGTAGCGGCCTTGATGGTTGAATCAGAAAACAGGACAAAATCCACGGTCTTGCCTTGTGAGCCGTAGGACGTCACTGCGTAGCCGGGCAGAAATTCCCGGAAACCCTTGTCTAACACACGGCCATCAGTCAGTTCGACTCCACCATCCGGGCGGACAGATTTCACTGTCACCAGCTCGCCGTTGGTGACGCGACTGCCGCCAGACAGCTTGCGATTGGCTTTAAGGTGCAGCCGGTCATTCTCCGCGACTGGAATTTCGCGCGGCAGGCAAACGTTAATCCGGTCAAGCAGCCGGTTCGAGACCGCAACCATCGTTTCATTGACCTCGACCAGCGCGCCCCACTGGAAAATGTTAGCGAGTTTGCCTTTCGACCCCGGCTCGACCTCACGCACTTTCTGGTTGAAGACAATTATCGAATCCGGCGGATAAAAGCGCTCATCTCGCTTCTGCGCGTGCGTCAGATCGACCCGTTCCAGCACTTCCACGGCCGTGTCATTTGCGCCGAGCAAACCCTTTGATTTGAGCGCATCCCGCACGGAGGCATTGACTCGACGAACCTCATCCCAAGTCTGTGAAACAACCACGGCGGAAGCGTTCTGGCTGGCCAGTTGAAGGTATTCGCTGGCAAGTTTGTCAGACTGTTCATTCAGACCGCACTCCACGATAGCCCCCATTTTATCCAGCCTTTCAAAGGACTCAGACAGCCTGCCTGTTGCCGCATCCTCCACGGCCTTGCGGTAGCGGTTGATGTAGGCACGTTCGCTCCGATTACGCCCTCGCTCCGGGTCCTGCCGGCGGATCTTGTGCAGTTCGATAGGCCGAACACCGGAATGCAGCTCGATGGCCAGGAGTGCATCCGAAGCTTCAACCGCGCCATGCTGACGGGTGTCACCTGATAAAACCAAACGGGCGCTCCGTTCTTGCACCAAGCGGACCAATTCGAGCATCTGTCGCCCGCCAATTTGCCCGGCTTCATCCGCCACAATTACCGCGCCCTCTGGCAGTTCAGGATGTTGGAGAAAGCCTGCCACTGTCTTTGGCGAAGGAAAACCCGCACGCTCCATGTCCACCACCTGCTGGCGTTGCGGCGCAAGGACAACAACGCTTTTGCCCGATTGACGGACTTGCTCGACCAGCTCACGCAACACGAAGCTCTTGCCCGTCCCCGCACCACCCCGGAACAGGGTTATCGTATGGATCGAGCCAAGCAAGGCGCGCAGGGCGTTCTGCTGCTCAGCATCCAGCCGGGGATTGGCCGGACCCGGTTTCCAGACGAGCGAATGGCAAGCGCCTATTCCTTCCCTGGCCGCTTGCACAAATTCCCACTCGCGCAACAGAACTTTGCGCAAGGTCACCTCGCCCGGGCGCTCATTCCGGCGAATGTAATCCCGCAGCCGCGTGAACTCTTTGAGCTCATCAATAGAAAAACCCTGACCGCGCGCCCGTTCCAACGCGTGCTGCCAGATCTGGCATTCCAACACCACGGAATTCCGGTCAAACAAGTGGTCTTCGGCCCATTGCACCGCTTCGGCAAGACTGATGGGATTTTTCGCAGTGACGATTTTTCCCGAATTCTCAATCGATTGGTTCAAGGATGCCTGCTCATCCTTCGTTAATTGCGACGCCCATAAAACCCGCAGTTCATCCCTGCTGACATCCTTTTGTTTCCGGGCACGATTCGTTTCGGCAAGAATGGCACGCAGTTTCTGGATATTTGCTTCATTGAGTTCCGGCTTTTCGGCCAGCAATTTGTTCAGCGACTCGTCTATTTGCGCGTGCCTCTTTGAGAACCGTTCGCAAAGTTCGGCGGGAATGCCCTCGATTTGGAAGTCTCCTCGCGGATGGTTGCGGACGCGATAGCCGCAATTGTGTAATTCACGAGCCAACTCATGGTAATAAGCATTTCTGGCGAATTTCCGCGCCCGTAAAAGTTCGTAATTTTGAAGCGCCTTCCAGCGGTTCTCCACTGAATCAAATGTGGCATTGAACACGATGCAATGCGTATGAAGATGGGGATCGAGTGCGCGGGAAGTGTCATGAGTAAACAATGCGGTCACGAAATTGCCGGTAAAACGGTCGTTCTGCGCCCCGTCCACCCGAATCCGGGTCGCGGCAAACGCCTCGAATTCCTTCAACGCCAGACGCACTGCCCGTTCGTGCAAGGCGAATACACGCTCGTCTTTTCCCAGAAATGCGGCGATCGAAACTGATTTTGGCGGCGAAAAGGTGAAATCATAGAAGATGCGACGGTTGGCGACAGTGCCGTCCTCCTCGACACGTCTTTCTTTGAGCCGCTGCGTTAACTTCTCACCTGTGGCCGGATGTTGATTGTCGCAAAGCCGCAGAAAATCATCCGCGCGGACTTTACCGGCCAAACCCAGCCGGTCCGCGCCCAACCCGAACCATTCGCCGGCCACGCGTTGCCCCTCATCGTAATAATCACCCACGCAAAGATGCTCCTCAAAGTATTCCTTTGCGTTCCTCAACTTATATTGCGTCTTTGCTGTGACCACTCCCCGGACACTATCAGGACTGAACGTGCATTTTGTGTCTCAGGGACACCTTTTCACTCCCGACTTCTGTTGAACTGTGGCCATGAATGATGCGACGGATGAAGAAATCCAAACTGCACTCCGGGTTCTGACCGCGCTCAAGAATGAACTGAAGGCGCATACGAAACGCCGGATGGACAGAATCCCGGACAATGTGGCGTGGAATGAGAAGGCCACTCACATTGACTTCGATCTTCGAGGGAACCTGAGCAGCATCTACTGTCTAAAACTGGAACTGAAGCACTGGATCAAACGCCGTCTCAAGGCCCTCCATCGCCGCAACTCCACCTGACCATGCAAACTCCCACCACCGCCGACCTGCGCACGGCCATCCAAGTGCTGGATCAACTTGGCGAACGAATCACTGCCCATGCCAACCATTCGAAGATGGAAATGCCTGAATCATCACTCGGAACCCACTATATCGGGCAAATTGAGTCCAAAGCCATTGAGCAAACCGCACTCATCAAGCACGTCACGTCCCAATTAAAAATCTGGCGGGACGAACTGTTGCAGTCACGGAGACAATCCATTCATGTTTAAATTGCCATACGCCCTACCCCTAAATTTCATTAGGACTTGGGGTGCGCGCAGATGCTGCGCCAAAGACGCGCAAGTGCCGCGTCATCTTCCGCAGTCGCGGACAAGGATGCGGTCAGTCCACAACCGTGGACTAGCGGCGCATAAGGCGCGAACACGGATTGGCCGTGTCCATGAACAGTCCGCAGTCGCGTCCTGTCTTTGGCAACCGCCGCGTCAATGGACAGTCCACGAACAGGCAGTGGCAACGAACACGGCCAATCCGCCGACAGGTCGCAAACATGGTTCGCTCGCGTCCGCAGTCAGGGCGTATCCACAATTTGTCCATGACTTACGATTGGCCGATGAATGTCCACGCGGTCGCAACGCATTTCCGCGTCATCGTCAACACGCTTCCTGACCACATCCAACGAATTGCCGAATCATGTCCTCGTTTAATCCCAGTAAAATCCGCAAGGCCGTCGAGGAATTTACTCCGCGCCGGCCAGAGAAATTCCACGAATTGATCGCCGCAAAGGATGTCATCATTGAATTGCGGCAAAAGCGCGCATCGTATCGCTCCATCGCCGAACTGCTCACCCGCCATTGCCTGCCGACTTGCAAGACGTCCGTCGCCTTGTTCTGTCACAAAATTCTTGGCGAAGTCACACGCACTCGCGGGCGACCGCCTGGTGATCAGCCGACCGAGTTGGAAGCGCCAGTTCGTGAAGTGGCGTCCCCCGTTACACCGCCGCCGGCTGAAGCTGTTACACCCGCAGAACCCAACGGCAGTGAAACTCCGCCAATTCGCACGCGCGGCCCACGCATCGCGCAAGTCCGAATGCTCAAACCTCAACCCCAAGGCACATGAAACGTCTCGACCTCATTCTCAACGGCAAAGGCGGCGTCGGTAAAAGTTTCTTCGCTGTAAATTTCGTCCAATTTCTTAAGGACAAGGGCATCGCCTATACCGCCATTGACAGCGATAACGAAAATTCGACTCTCAAGCGGTTTCATCCCGACACGCGCTTCCTCGACCTTGCGGACCGGCGCGGTCTCGACGGCATTTTCAGTGCGTTGGAAAAATCCAATCTGGTCGTCATGGATTGCCGCGCTGCGTCCACCGACTTGTTTATTGATTTCTTCACTATCATTGACCTGTCTGCCGTGTTGTCCGCAATGGGCGTAGCGCTCACTTTTGTCATGCCGGTGAACCACGAATCGGACAGCGTTGACCAGGTGCAACGGCTTGCCGACCAGTTCGGGAAGAAATGCAACTACGTGGTGGTTCGCAATGCTGCGCACAGCGACAGTTTCGAGTTGTTCGAGGCTTCAGAGGTGCGCACCCAACTCAAAGACAAACTGGGTGGGCGGGAAATTGCCATGACTCAATTACAAGATTGGCTGGTCGTGGCGTTGAATCAGGAAAACGTGACCGTTACGATAGCGGCGAAACATCCGGCGTTCAGCCTGCTCGACCGCCAGCGGCTTCAAACCTGGCAGCGGAAACTCTACACCGAAATTGAATCCGCCGCCGATCTGCTGCTACCCGCCAAAAAATGAGCACGCCCAATAAGGAAAAACCACCCGATTTCGACGAGGAGTTCACACAGGCCGTCGCCCATTGGCGTGAACAACACAAGTTATGCGAAGATGATGCCACGTTACTGCTCATCGAACTCTTTCGGATTCATCAAAAACATTGGGACGCGCTTCGCAGCCGTGAGATGCCCTCGTTCAATCAGTTCCGTTCGGACATCGGCCTGATCACCCAGGCAGCCAAGACATTTCAGCAAGAGACGTCAACCTTGATTGGATTGCTTAAAAACCAGCCGCCGTCTCGAAGCATGGTGAAAGTGACCCGTGCTGCCGCCCTCTTCGCCGCTCTTGCCTGTCTGCTGGCCGGTTATCTCATCGGGAGGGCTTGGCCATGACACTCCAATTAATTCCGTTCAGTCCGATAGTGTTTCCACCAGACCTCATTCTCGCATTGAGAAATCCACGATATTTCTTCGTAACCGGCGGCATATTGTTGGCATTCATCGCAGCGTGGCTTTTGTTCTCTCCGCGAGGGCGCAAAGCTAGGGTTGCCCGGCTTGGGCGCCTGACATGGCGGCGCAACCAATTTTGTCGCGGCTGGCTCATCACCGGCGACACCGGCTCCGGCAAAACCAGTTCCGGCATCAATCAACTCGCCCATCAGGTTTTCAAAAACGAACCTACCTGGGGCGGACTGTGCATTGACGAAAAAGGTGTCTATTGGGAAACGCTCACGGCGATGGCCAGGTATTACCGGCGTGAACGCGACCTAATTCATTTGCAAATCCGTCCCGATGACGCAGCCATCCAATGGACGCCTCCGTATCATTTCAATCTCACCGGCGACCGCAGCATCCCGTTTATGACTTATGCCAAATTCGTCGTGGATACCGCCGCTTGCTTGGGACAGGGAGGCGACAAGGGGTTTTTCAAGAGCCAGGCACAGACGCACATCGCTCATGGGCTGGAATTGCTATACGAATTGAAACGTCCCGTCACGCTTCTGGCTGTTTCTGAATTGTTGTCCAACCGCATTCTGCTTCAGGAAGAACTTGAAAATTTGAGCTTCCTTGGTGAGCTTCCGCGTCGCACCGCTGTTCTGGAACATTTCACCAACCGGCTGCTGAATCAGCCGGAAGAACAGCTCGGCGGTGTCCGTGAAACCACCGCCAATTATTTGCAAAGCTTTTTGACGCCCGAAGTGGCCGAGGTTTTCTGCGCTGATACCAGCACGTTCGATTTCAACGAAATTGACAAGGGCAGAATCATTTGCATCACCATGCCGCAGAAATTTCAAACCGAACGCCGTTACGTTAATACGTTTTTGAAACTGCTTTTTTACAATCATGCGTTGCGTCGGTTTGACAAATCAAAGGCCGAGCGGGCCAAAGACAACCTGCTCATTTTGTGGGCTGACGAAGCTCAACGCTTTATGACCGCCAGCGAGGACGGGACCAGCGATTACAATTGCGTGGACGTGATCCGTGAAGCCGGAGCGACCATCGTCGCCGCCGCCCAATCCACCACGTCGCTTGTTCCGCCACTGGGCAACGACAAGTCAAAAGTGCTGACGTTGAATCTTCGCAATCGGATGATTTTTCGTTCCGCTGACGAAGCCGATGCGGTTCAAGCCGCTGATTTTCTTGGCAAGAAGCGCGTGGTAAAACGCTCGTGGGGTTCAAGCGCCGGAAAACGCAACGTGAATTTCTCCGAAACCGAGGAGCACAAAATCAAACCGCACAAACTCCGCAATCTCCGCGACCACGAATGTGTACTCGTCCACTGTGAACGGGGCTTTCGTCGCGTAACACTCCCCCCACTCGAACCTGATGGGGTGGTTGCAAAATGGTTCTCATGGTGGAGAAAGTTCACTTGAAATTTGTTATGCACAGACAACGCCCAGTAAATTCGTTTAGGTTGAACTGCTGTTTTCCTTTGGGATGGCGCAAAAGAAGTTTTTTTTGCAAAATGCCAGCATGTCGCGTAGTTCACCCCAGGATTATGACATTGTTGCGCCAGAACCAGCCGCTCTGATTGAATCTTTGCGTTCTGTTGGCTACACCCTTCCCGCTGCGGTGGCGGACATCATTGACAACAGCATTGCGGCGGGAGCGAAAATCATTCACATCTCGTTTCATTGGGCCGGAAAAGATTCATGCGTTTTCATTCTCGATGATGGCTGCGGCATGTCCAAAGACGAGTTGAAAAATGCCATGCGGCCGGGCAGCCGTAATCCGCTTGAAGCACGCGAGCCAAAAGACTTGGGGCGCTTCGGGCTGGGCCTCAAGACGGCCTCACTTTCACAATGCCGCAACCTTTGCGTTGCCTCGAAACCCGCCAAAGGTTCGTTGAATGCCCGCACTTGGAACTTGGACGCCCTAGCAAACAGCCCAGAGTGGCGACTTCTCCATGAACCTCCGCGCACGGCAGATACAGCAATTAAAAGACTGGGTGCAATGCCGAAAGGCTCGGCAGTCGTATGGAGTGACCTTGATCGGCTCATCGGCGATGAGCAGGCGGGTGACGCAGTTGCGCACAATCGGTTTAACGATGCCATTGACCAGGTTCGCGACCATTTGAGCCTCACGTTTCATCGTTTTCTGGAGGATCACTCCATAAAACTATATCTGAATGAAAAGCCCATTTCGCCGTGGAATCCCTTCATGCGCGATGGCAGATCGCCTTCTTCGCCGACGCCGGAGGAATTCATCCCGTTCGGTCAATCTGGCGTCACATTTCAAGGCTTCATTCTTCCGCACAAAGACGCTCTGACAGAGAAGGAATTCCATGCAAATGCTGGCCCGCGCGGCTGGACGGCCCAACAGGGATTTTACGTTTACCGCAACAAGCGCCTCTTGGTTTACGGCGACTGGCTGCGGCTTGGCCGCCCGTCGGCGTGGACAAGGGAGGATCACTATCGGTTGGCGCGCATACGCCTGGATATTCTTAATGATGCCGATGCTGAATGGCATCTGGACGTTAAAAAATCCACGGCCCGGCCTCCGGCGCTGATTCGCGACCGCCTTACAGACTTGGCCGAACATGTCCGTTCAAAAGCTCGAAGCGTCTTCGCGCACCGGGGCAAATACGGGAAAAGAGATGCCAGCGTTACGCCCACCGAACGGCCGTGGCTTTCCATGGTTCGCGAAAATCGCCGGGTATATTCGATCAATCGCGAACATCCCGCCGTCCAAGCCGTCATTCGTAGTTTTCCCGACAAAGCCCCTGAACTGACCGCGTTGCTCCGCTTGCTTGAGGAAACCGTTCCAGTCGAGCAAATCTGGCTCGATACTGCCGAGCAATCCCGCGACCACGCCGCGCCTTACGCTGGCGTGGAGTTTTCAATCATCAAGGCTGACATGCGCCGCGTGGTTGAGTTTTTCGTCAAGACAGGAATCAACCGCAAGACTGCGATAGAACGTCTTCGTTCCATCGAGCCGTTCGACCGATACCCCAAACTCATCAATGAGCTCTAATCCCTCAAACGCAACCTTCACCACCGCGCTGGTAATGTGCCAGATGATGCTGAAGCAACGGGCGGTAACCGCCGGTCATTTTCTCAAAACCAAGGACATTCTCGAAGTGGTGAATGAAGTTCTGGCAATGCCAACTTTTGCAGGGCTGGACAAAGAGCGTTTGGCGGCGGAATTAGAAGAGCGATTCACCGTAGTTACAGCCGAGCACCAAACGCTCGGCAACAATGACGACCACAAGGCGTGGCTCCCAGCGCGAAGCGGTGCGATTACTTGGCGCTATTGGGATCGTTATAACCTCTATTTACAGGAACGCCTTGCCCCTGATGCGGTGGATAGTGTTAACAAGGTGACGAGAGATGTTCTGGAACGCATCGAAGACCCGCAACGTCAGGGATCGTGGGACCGTCGCGGTCTGGTCATGGGACACGTTCAATCCGGCAAAACTGCGAACTACTGCGGGCTCGTGTGCAAGGCCGCTGACGCTGGCTACAAGGTGATTATTGTTTTGTCCGGCGTTCATAACAGCCTCAGAAGCCAGACACAGATTCGGGTGGAGGAGGGGTTTCTCGGCATAATGAATGACTTGGGAAACACCCAGCAAACCTTCAAGCCGGTGGGCGTGGGTCTCATCGATTCTTCGATCCGGGCCAATACCGGAACAAACCGGACCCAGCTTGGCGATTTTAATGAAAAGGTGGCCAAACAATTTGGCATTCACCCCGGTGGCTTGCCGCTTGTTTTTGTCGTTAAGAAAAACATCAGCGTCCTGAACAATTTGATCAAGTGGATTCGCTCATGCGCTGATGCCCAGGACGAGACAACAGGCCGAAAGTATGTTCGCAATGTTCCGGCGCTCATCATTGATGATGAGGCGGATTTGGCTTCCGTGGATACACGCCAGCAGGAATTTGATGAGGATGGCAAACCTGACGAGGAGCACGATCCGACGAAGACAAATCGGAACATCCGGCTTCTCTTGCGATCGTTCGAAAAAGTTGCCTATGTCGGTTACACGGCAACGCCGTTTGCCAACATTTACATCCATGAAAAAAGTTCGACCCGCGAATTGGGTGACGATCTTTTTCCCCGTAGTTTCATCGTCAACATTCCGCCGCCGAGCAATTACATGGGGCCAGCCCGTATCTTCGGCTTGCACGAAGACGAGGATGCGGGCCTTGACGAAATACCGGCACTACCGATTGTGCGCCCCGTTAAGGATTTTGCAAAATGCAACGAGAACGGCGAAATCGATTTCGACGAGGTTTCAGGCTGGATGCCTCCAAAGCTGGAAGCACGAACGGAACACATTCCGCGGTATGAAGGTCACCGGATGGTTCCGCCCTCGCTGCGCGAGGCAATCATGGCATTTCTGTTGGCGACAGCGGTTCGCAAGCAGCGGGAAAAGGGTGTGTTGTTCAACTCCATGCTCATCCATGTGGTCCGCTACACCAAAATTCAAAAAGAGGTGGCGGCCCAAGTTGAGCTTGCGCTTAAAGACATTCATCAACGCTTGAGAAATGGTGACGGCGACCGGAAGCCTACGATCATTGATGAATTTGCAGAATTGTGGCAGCGCGACTTTGTGCCCACGACGACGCGTTGTGCTGACATTCTCAATGGCGACCATCTTGTGTTGCCAGAATGGAAGATGATTCATCCCACGTTAGAGGGCGTCGCTTCAGGCATACGCATCAAAATCATCAACGGCAGCGCGGGCGACATCCTAGACTACGAAGATCACCGGGAAACGGGCATGGATTTGATTGCGGTCGGCGGCGACAAGCTGTCGCGCGGGCTGACATTGGAGGGACTTTCGGTTTCATATTTCCTACGCGCCTCCCGAATGTATGACACGCTCATGCAGATGGGGCGCTGGTTCGGCTACAAGGAAAAATACATCGACGTTTGCCGCCTCTACACAACCGCGGAATTGCTCGAATGGTTCACCCACATCGCCGCCGCGAGCGAGGAACTCCAGCGCGAGTTTGAACACATGGTCAACGTCGGAGCGACGCCAAAAGATTACGGACTGAAAGTCCGCTCTCATTCCGCGATGCTTGTTACGTCGGCGGTGAAGATGCGCAACGGCACGGAAATGCGCCTCTCATTTTCTGGCGATATCAGTGAAACCATCATTTTCAAACGCGATGCCAAATGGCTCACCGCCAACTTTGATGCGATTGAATCATGGCTTGCGTCGCTCGGTCCTTGCGACCCGACTGGAAGCAAGGCCGGTGGCTATACTTGGAGCATAGATGCTCCCGCCATTCTTGACCTGCTTGGCAGATACAAATCGCATGAGGACGCCCGCAGGGCGGATACCGATCTGCTATCTCGTTACATCAGGGCCCAAATTAAAAATGATGAGTTGGTGAATTGGACTGTGCGGCTTGTTTCATCGGGTTTGGCCGAGGCTGGGCAAAAAACAATTCGTGGCCTTGGCGTCGGAATGGTCAGGCGTGCTCCGTTCCCTGAAGAACAAAGGCATGACCGATATACAATCCGTCGTCTTGTCAGCCCGACCGACGAGCAGATTGACCTGACGGATGATGAAAAGGCATCCGCCATCTCACTTGCGGTCGAGAACTGGCGGAATGACAGACGCCCTTCAAAACCGAAAGAGCCGCCGACAACACCAGGCGGCAAGGTGATACGTCAGTCGCGTTCCAAGAATCGGGGCATGTTGCTGATTTATCCATTGGACCCGCTACCCGCCGGCTTGCCGGACGGCACACCGCCCGTCGTTGGCTTGGCGATCAGTTTTCCCAAAAGCGATACTGCAACGGAAGTGACCTACACAGTCAACAACGTGTTTACCAGCAGGGGCGGCGATGATGACAGTCTCTGAAACACTCAAACAGATTTGGAACGCGGCTGTCGCGGAGGCGTCGCAGGCCGAAGGCTACTACCATCGGCGTGTCCCGCTGGCGTGTGTATGGCCAGTTCATGCCGGCATTCATCGTCCAACAGATGCGCGGGTTCTCATCCTTGAAACCGAACTTAAATTAGTTCGTGGCCTTCGTCTGAAGGACGAAACAAAAGGTTACTCGATTGATGTTGGCCCGGATGAAGCCGGACGAAGTGACCGGGCCACGATTCTGATTCAGGAAACGAACCCGGTGTATCGTGAAATTTTCACGATTTTTTGCGCGGACATTTTGGAACATTGGATCCCTCATGCGAGTGCAACCGATGCCATTAAATCGTTGAGTCGGCGGCTTGCACGCTGGAAGAAATTTTTCCAACGTGGGGCATTCCTGGGTTTGAACCGCGAGGATTATGTTGGTTTGTATGGGGAACTCTCCTTGATCGAGGCTGGATTGAACAGGGGTGTCGCCAGTCTGCCCATTGTGAACGCATGGCAGGCCCCGCTCAGCACAAATCAGGACTTTCTTTTCGGCCCGGTTGCGGTGGAAATCAAGACGACCACAAGCAACGAAATTGACAAAGTCCGGATCACAAATGCCCGGCAGTTGGATTCCACCGGCCTCCAGACCTTATTCCTGGCACGCTTTGCTTTCGATTTTCGTCAGGGTAGTGGCAGAACGCTCCCGCAACTCGTCGCGACCTTGAAGGCGTCGTTCGCAGCAAGTTCACCAGACGCATTGTCTGGTTTTAACGACAGGCTGCTGGAAGCGGGATTTGTGGAAGGCACGCCAAATGAGTTTGATGCCTGGGGATTCACGCCCCGCCACTTCGACGTTTTCAATGTTGGTGAGGGTTTTCCACGTCTCCTTGAATCCAGCCTGCCATCAGGTGTGTCAGAAGTAACCTACACTTTGAATCTCTCCGCAGCATCGCGTTTCCAGATCGTTGAAAGTGAATTTTGGCCGAGCATCATTTCTTCCTATGGCTGACGAATCCGAACTCCTGATCTTCCTGAACGAGATTGAAAACGACATCACTGCCGACGTGCAGCCGAATGCCGGCAACCCGGCTGATTTTCGCGAAATAGCTTTCACCCGTATGCTGGGTGAAGAGTTGGATGCAGCAGGCATACTTGAGTCCCCTATGTTTTACCACTGCGTGTCAGGCAGCGGAGCGACGGTTGTAAAAGCAAACGGGTATGGCGTGCCAGACGACGACAGCAGGCTCGACATGTTCGTTACGTTCTACAAGGCGGGACCGCACGCGGAGATTCCAACAATAAATGCAGCGGATGTTGATACCGCCTTTAATAGACTTGAGCGTTTTTTGGGGAAATCACTCAATGGGTTACACGAGGAACTTGACCCGTCGTGGCCTGAACGCCACATGCCAGCCCGGATTCAAGAGCTTAAAGGAAAATTTGACCGCGTAAATTTTTTCCTCTTCACAAACTGTCGCTTGGCGGTTCGGCGGGAAAAGCAGCGCAAGGCCCAGGTTAATGGAGTTCCCGCAGCCTACGAAGTCTGGGACATCGAACGGTTTCGCCGCCTGCGGGAGAGTGGCGCTGGCTATGAAGCGCTGAATGTTGACCTGAAGGCACAGCCCGATGGAGGGTTGCCATGTGTCCGGCTCGATGCCAAGGACGAGGGGTATCGCACTTGCGTGGCCATTTTCCCAGGGACATTGCTGCGTGACCTTTACGACGAGCATGGATCACGGCTGCTTGAACTTAATGTCCGTTCCTACCTCCAAGCCAAGGGTAAAATCAACAAGGGAATCTTGGAAACTTTGCGCAACGACCCGGCGGACTTCATGGCTTATAACAACGGAATTACCGTCGTCGCCGAAAAAATAGTTTTCGGAAAATTGAAAAACGGACACGAAGGCATCGTGGAATTGCAGGGGATGCAAATTGTCAACGGCGGCCAGACGACCGCCTCGATTCATCGTTCAGCCAAGGAGTTTGAGGCGGACCTTTCCAAGGTTTATGTGCAGGGGAAAATTGTCACCGTTGATCCGGCCCGATTCAACGAGGTTGTCCCGTTCATTTCGCGCTACGCGAACAGCCAAAACAAAGTGACCGACCCGGACCTTCAGGCAAATCACCGCTTCCACGTCGGCTTGGAGCGCGTGGCAAAACGCGAATGGACGCCCGACCAGACGAGCAAGTGGTTCTACGAACGCGCACGCGGCAGTTACCAGACCGCCAGAAGCAGGGAGGGAAACACCGAGGCGAGGCGGCGGGAGTTCGACAAGAAATACCCGTCACACCAGCGTTTCACCAAGGAGGACTTGGCAAAGTTCGAGAATTGCTGGCGTGGGCTGCCTTATGTGGTCAATCGCGGTGGGCAGAAGAATTTTACGCAGTTCATGACTTTCATCAAGGCGGAGTTTGGCGAATTGCCGGACACATGGGAGCCGACACCCGATGAGTTCAAACGCTACATCAGCAAGGCCATCCTGTTTCGGGATGTCCAGCGCATCGTGAAAGCCGAGGAATCAATCACGGCTTACCGCATTAACGTCACCACATATTTGGTTTCATTGCTGGCAGAAAAAACTGCGCGCCGTATTGACCTTGATGCCATTTGGAAACGGCAGGCGATAAGTAATGCCCTTGCCGAAACGGCACGCCTCTGGGCGCCGGTCATTTTCAAAGCATTGCTTGAATACTCGCAGAAGCAAACTGTGCATATAGACAACATTCTGAAAAATCAAGCGACATGGGAACACATGCTTTCTCTTGACCTCCGAATCACCCGTGAAAGCGAACAAGAATTACGTCAGTCTTCGCCAACAACTGCTGGTGTTTTGAGAGATGCCGCTCCTTCTGGTCATGGGGAACAACTTAGCCCTCGTGACCATAACAACGTCGCGCGTTGCTTGGAATTGGATGCGGCCAAATGGTTGGTTGCCGTCAACTGGGCTAGGCAGTCCGGCAATTTTCCCGACCTGACAATAAATGTTGCGGCGACACTGGCCGGCTATGCAGCCCAAGGGTGGACGAGAACTCCTTCCGCAAAGCAGGCCAAGCATGGAGCAGCCATCATCGAAGCCGCGCGAACTGCGGGTGTTTTTTCTCGATAGAAGCTCGTTATGCAGCCCTCCTCAAATCAGAAAACAATTCTCGAAGGGTGGGATGATCCCGGCTATGAAATGCCCAAGTTCAAACCCGGACAAATCTTTGAGTTGGTGATCCCATTGAGGAGCATCAACATCACCAACAACCCAATGGACATTGCCTCAGATTATGCTTGGGCCTTACACGCCGCCGAATTGCTATCGCCGCATGTTTCATCATTTTCGCATCGCCACCAAGTCGCCAATTATTCACATAGTGAAATCTTCTCGTTTATCCCCACCCGCCCGGCCGGATGCAAGGAGGCCGTTCGGGAAATCCGACTCGTGTATTCCGATGTTGAAAGCAAGAAGACGGACCAAGCGCGGAGGAAGGCTAACAAGTTCGAAGAATCACTGCTTGAATACCCTCGCGTGCGGTTCCCTGAACTTGCAGACTCTTTTCTGGCAAATTATGTCAACTCCTTAGAAGGAAACTATGATGAGATAGATTTGGTCAATCGTATTTACCAGAAACACCCCACATGGAAATACCGTTTCTGGAAATCATTTCTTAGTCAAGAGGTCGGCACGGACATTTATACTTCAACACACTCATGGATTCTTCCAAGGAGTATGTCAATCAACCGACTGCTCAATTATCTTGATCCTGACCTTCCGCCCGCGGAAATACAACTGTTTCAAGCAACCCCGATAAGAATCAGTTTTCTCCCGTGGATTCTCGCCTCATCCTCGGTTTGCGTCCAAATTCCATTCAATTGTTTGAACTCAGCGGCTGAATGCTGGCATCACTGCCTCTGGAATCAGTCGCAGGCAGGGGAGCGGCAGAATCGTTCTTTCAGTGCTTTAGTAGCAAATCGCAAAAGCCCTGTGCATTTTGAGGACGCCAGTATCCACCGTGAATACCTAGTTGAAAATCAACACCAAAAGTGGTCGGTTTCTAGTGATGGCAGTATTGTCACTGTTTCCTTTGAGGACGTCACCTTGCTGACCTTCGTGGGGCCCGAATCAAAGCTTCGTCCCGACGCGCTACAAACCTGTTTGTCCCAAGCTGAAAACAATTGTAGCGTGCTCTATCAAAATTGCGGCCTTCCAGCCAACTCCCCTTGTCATTGGTCTCTCCTTAATGACGAACTATTTGAACAACTCTGTTACGACATCCTGCTCCGGTGCGAAAGATTCAACCCCAGCCGAATGCGAAAACTTGGCAAGTCCCGATCCAGAGATGGGGGCCGCGACATCGAAGCGTGGACGCAGGCGAGACCCGATTGTCCACCGCAAAAGTGGATTTATCAGTGTAAGTTCTCCGCCGCACCCGGGAGTTCGCTGTCTGGATCGCAATTTTCAATCAGCGACGTTGTTGACCAATTTGAGGCGGATGGTTTTGGTGTTATGACCAACCGAACAATTGATACCACACTTTACGATAAGCTGGATCAAATTGCTCAGAATCGCTCAAAGCGTGGCGCACACCTTGTAGTTGATACATGGTCAATTCACGAAATTGAACGATTCCTGTATCCACGAAAAGATCTCCTTGCGCGTTACTTCCAGCAAGTTATGGCTGAGCCAGTAGCTCAAAAGGCTTCGTAACCATTCTTGAGTATGCCAATTCCGATTATTGATTTGTTCGCCGGCCCGGGTGGTTTGGGTGAGGGATTTTCAGCGCTTCGGCGCGGGGGGCGGCCTGTTTTCAAAATCGGTTTGTCTATTGAGAGGGATTCGTTCGCACATCAAACCCTCGAATTACGCTCCTTCTACCGCCAGTTTCCTGACGGCGCTCCGCCCGAATACTACGAATATCTCGCCGGTAAAATTTCCCGCAATGCCCTGTTCGACGCCCACGGCAAGGCAGCCAAGGCCGCAAGAAACGAGGCATGGAACGCCACCCTCGGTGTCACTGACCCGGCGGAAATTACTACCCGCATAACCACCGCCTTGCATGACCGGGATGATTGGCTTCTTATCGGCGGTCCACCCTGCCAGGCATACTCGCTGGTGGGGCGCTCCAAAATTATTGGCGAAATGGGAATCAAGCAATACGAGGCCGACCACCGCCATTTTTTGTATCGCGAATATCTTCGCATCATCGCCGACTGCCGTCCGCGCGTGTTCGTCATGGAGAACGTAAAGGGACTGCTTTCCGCCCGCGTCAACAACGAGGGAATTTTCAGCCGCATCCTGTCCGACCTCCAGCATCCGCTCGAAGCCATTTATGGCATGCGCCATCGCCGGGGACGGCTGTCCTACCGGCTCGTTTCGGTGTCGGCCCCGCCTTCCGACGATTTTAGCGACTGCGACCCCGGTGCTTTCATCGTCCATGCGGAAAATTATGGCATCCCCCAAGCCCGGCATCGATTGATCATAATCGGGATAATTAACGGGGTGAATACATCCCCAACCCAGCTCATCCCCAAGTCAAAAATTTCAGTCGCAGAAGCCATTGGCGACCTGCCGGTGCTTCGTAGCGGTTTGTCAAAGGAACCGGATTCGCCTGCCGAGTGGTGGGATGCTGTTCGATCTATCCGCACAGCTTCATGGTTAACTAATCCGCAGGTGGATGATTCGGTGCGCCGCGAAATCCGCAACCAGCTTCAGTTGGTATCGTCTGATTGGAATCGCGGTGCCGAATGGATGCGTCTCTCGCGCCGGGCCATCCTGATGGAAAAAGACTGGTTCACTGACGACCGGCTTCACGGGGTTTGCAATCATGCCACCCGCTCACACATTCGTGAGGATCTGCACCGTTACTTTTTTGTTTCAACCTTCGGCCTCGTTCATGGCCGTTCGCCTTTGCTCAACGATTTTCCAAAGGCGCTGCTCCCGGATCACGAAAATGTTGCTGCGGCACTGGAGGAAACCAAATTCAATGACCGCTTTCGCGTCCAAGTGGCCGACAGGCCGGCCACCACAATCACATCGCATATTTCCAAGGATGGACATTATTTCATCCACTACGACCCGACCCAGTGCCGCAGCCTCACTGTGCGCGAGGCGGCACGCCTGCAGACGTTCCCCGACAATTACTTTTTTGAAGGACCGCGCACCCAGCAATATCATCAAGTCGGCAACGCCGTGCCGCCGTTTCTGGCACGCCAGATTGCAGAAATTGTCGCCGGCATATTTTGATGAATTTCATCCTGGCGTGACGTGCGCAGCTTGGTAGCCTGGAACAAATGAAAACTTTTTATTTCATCCCCGACTCGGCCAGGACCGCTGCAACCCAATTGCGTTTTGCCCTTGGGCGGCCTGTGGAAAATTTGTCAAAAGCGGACTTCGTCCGGGCATGGTCATCCATCGCCTATCTTTTCCCCGGACTGCATCCCGACGGCTTTGATGATGCCGAAAGCGGCTGGCCCCGCGTCCTGCGGCGTTTTGCCGCCGAAGCTTGGCGGCGTGCGGAAGCCGGTGAACTCGATGACGCGGAACTTTATACTTCCGACGCGCAATGGTCCGGCCTCTACGACCAGATAATAAATCCAACGCCCGACGAAAGCCACCGGCGACAAAAACTAGCGGGGTTTTCGTTGGAATGCGCCAATGCCTGACGTCTTCACCAAAGCGAAACGCTCCGATGTCATGTCCCGGATTCGCGGGCACGGCAACAAAGAGACGGAACTCGCCTTGATGAAACTGTTACGACGCGGCTACATCACCGGCTGGCGCCGTCATCAGCCCGTATTCGGAAAACCGGATTTTGTATTCCGCGAAGCGCGACTGGCCGTGTTTGTTGATGGTTGTTTTTGGCACGGATGCCCGAAGCACTGCAAAACGCCGGCTGGCAATCGCGCGTTCTGGAAAAAGAAACTCGCCGCGAACAAGGCGCGGGACCGCCGGGTCAACCGCGTTCTGCGTAAAGATGGCTGGCGTGTCGTTCGGATTTGGGAACACGACCTTGCAAAGCGTGGCGAGATGTGTGTTCGGAAGCTTCAGGCCGCTACAAACTCGTCGCGCTCCGCCTCGACGTAACCCGCTTCCGCAAATCGCTTCACGATTTTCCGGAATCGCGCATCCGGGCTGTCCACGAAATCCCTGAAAACCCACCTGTCCCCGATGCCGGTCGGCATGGCGTCCCGCCCGTTCAAATCTTTGAGCGCCCCTGGATACTTCAAAAAACCAAACACCGTTTCACAGCCCCGTTCATCCGTCACCACCAGCACCACACCCCGCTCCGGGATCACGCGGCAGTCGCCATGGACCGGGTTGTGACTCCAAACCTGTCCCTCGCGCAAAACCACTACCCCCTTGAGCTTTTCGCTCTCCAACCGGTGACCGGTTGTCAGCCGTCGCGCGAACTCCCGCCGCTCCGGCGTGTCAAATTCGGCCTCCAGCACCGTTGTCGGCCGGAACCCCATCAGCTTCGCATCCTTCTCAACTTTGCGCAGGAATTTTAGAAGTTCGTCCGCCGTCACCGTTGCCGGCGCGGAAAAGGTGAAATGATAGGTCAGGCCCATGAAAGTAGTATGCGCGACCGCTCACGCATAATCAACAATATTTTATGCCTTTTTCTTCTTTTTTGACCACCGCGCCAGCGCCGCCTTGCGTGCGCTCGCCTTGCGTTCCGCCGCTGTCAGCATCTTCGCCCGGGCCGGACCGCCCCGCAATCCGCCCAGCCGCCCCAGCGCCACCGCCGCCGGATTCTTTTCCGTGTTCGCGTTTCCAGCCATGACAAATCAATCCCACAATTCCTCAAAAAACTGAAGTCCCAATTTACTTCGCCAACGCTGACCTGTATCATTACCCATTATGACAAAATCCCTCACCCGCATGCAGTGCGCCGCCTGCTAACATGCCCGTCACCATCGCCAAGCTCGAAGAGGTGGTTCAAGCTGACTATCAGCAGATATGTCACCACGCCAAACTGACGCCGGTCCCCCTCGACATCTACGAGATCGTCGAGGGTTCTCAGGAGCTAACCAAATACGGCATGCTCAAGTCATACCCTCACGCCGGTTACGACCAGAAGGTCATCCACCTCCCATTCCACGACCAGGAAATCGAGATGTTCCGCGACACGTCTCCTCCGTTTCTGCCGCCCCAACACCAGTGGAAAATGGGCTTCAACCACATCTGGCCCAAATGGCGGACCGATCTCTGGCATGAGGCGATCCATCAATACGAAGACCAAGTCCTTCACCGATGGCAGGGTGGTAATGTGCATGGAGCATCGTGGCACCTCGCCACCAATGAGCTCGCCGCTAAGCTGGCCGTGTCACCGGATTCCATCAAAGCAATCGCCTGGGGGATCGCAGTGCCCATAGTCGGCGGCGGCACAGCCCGCTAGCCGGCGCCAATGCCAAGGATAAGATCAAACCACCTCGGCGCGCGCCTAATACAATCGCACCGCCGCCGGATTCTTTTTTGATTTCACATCACTTGCCATGCCTCCAGCCTGCCACAAAACGAAATCCGACTGAAGACCGAATGTTGGGACTGTTCCGCCTTGCCGCCCGAATCGCCTGATTGCATCCTTGCGCCATGCCCAACAAACGGATTTCACGCCGCAAGCTGCGGGAAGCATCCCTCCTCAGCGGAAAGAGCAGACTCGTATGACACAGACCATTCAAAACGGCATCAGCAGCCTCGAAAATCTGTTTGCCGTAAACAGTTTCCGCATCCCGCAATACCAACGAGCTTACTCATGGGTGGAGGATCCCCATCTGGAGGCATTCTTGGAGGACTTGCGGCTGCAAGTGAACACGCAGAAGAAGAACCCGGAAAAGAGCTACTTCCTCGGCACGCTCCTGCTGCATGAGGAGGATGTCGGCGGAGGCCGCCGGGTGGTTAACGTGGTGGACGGGCAGCAGCGCATGACGACATCCGTGGTATTCATCGCCACCGCCCTCGCGATGCACACCGACAAGAAGATTTCCGTCACAAGTGAGAATCCCGCGCTGCTTCGCCGGAACTTCGTCCTCGACGAGGCGACAGAATGCCAGAAGTTCCGAACGATTGACGAAGACGGCCCGTTTTTTCAGTCGATGATCTTGCGCATAGCGGCAGGTCCTTGCACCGATGAATCGCCATCGTCCAGTCGTCTGAAGGAAGCCGCCCGTTATTTCGAGGAGAAGGTGCAGCCCGAAGAATGGGAGGGGCTAATCCGGGTGCTGAGAACCGCGAAGGTCATGGTGTATGCGGTGGCCAGTGCCGAAGATGCGACCCAAATCTTCGAACTCCAAAACGACCGCGGCAAGCCACTGACCAGCTTGGAGGCGCTCAAGAGCTATCTGATGCACTGCATCTACCTTCACTCTGCGGCTAGGGCAGCTGATGACCGACTAAAGGTCATTCAAACGCAGTTCGCGACCATTTACCGGTCAGTCGAAGCGCTGGCCGAATGCAAGCGGACTCCAGACGAAAATCAGGTTCTTTCAAATCACTGCGCGGCTTTCCTTCATTGGTCGTATTCGGAATACAACGACCCGAAACATCTCGTGAAAGCGACCATTAAGGAAATGGACGGGACGGCAGTAGTTTCTTGGATCGAAAACTTTGTCAGTTCGCTGGTGAAAAGCTTTAGGGCGATCGAGGATCTCTTTGCCAAGCGCGACCAATTGCCGGAGTTTTCCCAACTTCTCCTGCTTGGGCGGATGGGTTCGTTCTGGCCGATGATTCTCAAGACGTGGTGCTTGGACAAATCTCCGGGTAAAAAGGATTTCCTAAAGACCTGTCGGCTGCTGGAGGTCTTCACCTTCCGAGGGTATGCGGTAGCCAATCTCCGTTCAGACACGGGTCTTCCAACCCTTTATGCTGCTGCGAGAGATCTTATGGACGGTGGTTTTACGGGTCTGTTTCAATTGCTTGCAAATATCAGTCTTGATCACAATTTAGAAGAGCGCTTTGGAACCGGCTTGGACAACAGCTATTTCTACAATGCCGAGGGAAAAGACGCGCTCTACCTGCTCTGGCGTTACGAGAACTACTTGCGCGAGCAACCGGGAAAGATTCAACCCCTGCTTTCATGGCGCGATTTCGACGAGCCGCGCAACGATGCCGCGAAGTTTAGCGTAGAGCATGTTGCGGCACAGGGTAATCCCA
Organism: uncultured Verrucomicrobiae bacterium; assembly: GCA_963804345.1. Taxonomy (GTDB): domain Bacteria; phylum Verrucomicrobiota; class Verrucomicrobiia; order Limisphaerales; family UBA11358; genus UBA11358. The sequence goes on from CAWDPX010000014.1 coordinate 127,438, forward strand.
TGTCTGAAACTGTAGTGAAATGGAACGAAGACGGGGAGCCAAAACCATTCCACGAGGTAGCCCTGAACCGATTAGGCAATCTGGTAATCGACAGCACCTCACTCAACTCATCCAAGGGGAAAAAAGATTTTCACCTCAAGCTCAAGAGTCTTTCCGAGAATTCCAGTTATTTAAGCCAAGGCGAACTGATTCGTTTCTTGAAGAATCGTGAAGTATTGGTCTGGGATGTTGACGCCATTCGCTCGCGGCATGATCACCTAATTAAATTTGCCAAGCAGACATGGAATCCCCAAACGTGTCCCCAGCCATAGTCTGACAGACCAATCGCGCAATTCCGGCCCATGTCCTCTACCCTCGATCTCGACCTTAAAAAAATCCAAGCCCAAGCCTTTGACCGGGCCGATTGGGCGGAGCAAGGGCTTCGGCGGTATCATGCGGTAACGGCAAAACTGGACGCTTCGACCATAAAAACGATCCGGGTGCTCTATGACTGGATGTTTGTGCCGACCACTCTCTGGCCGTTTAACATTCAGGATGTGCTTGAGGACTGCCTTTCGGTTCTGGAAAAGGGCAAACGGCTCAACGCCCGGCATCGGTTGATCATTGAACTGCTGCCGGAACCGCCAGATGCAGCCATCTGCGCCGCCGTGGCCGGCCACGAATTTCATGTCCAAAAAGGCAGCTACGAAAATCTGGTCAAAACCCAGGCAAAATATGACCAGAACGAAATCGCCATCCGGAACGACCCGGAGCTACGCCGCCAATGGGATAACATCAAAGCCGCCTTCGATGTTAAAGCATATCGCGATTACAAAGGCGTGATCCGCCGGACCATGACCGCCGAACGCAATCTTCGGCCATCGTTTTCCGTAAACCTTCGCAAGCCGGCAGAGGTCTTTCAAGCGGCGTTCGATGCGTTTTGTCTGCGGTGGAATCTATACGGGATGCAGCATGACGAACCGCTCCTGCTCAAACTCGCCGTGAATCTCACTCCCTACGGAACGATGATTCACATTCCCGCCTATTGGTCATTTGACCCGAAGCGTGACATTCGGTGGGATGCCATTGCCAAACTTCATCGAACCCGCGTCCACGGACGCCAGGGTTCCGTCTTGGCCGAAGGCGTTGCCGAACGGATGCAAAATGCCGAAAAACTCCGCCAGCTTGACGAGGAAGTTCGTCGCCTAGGCTTGAAGGGCGACCCGAAGCACGAGTTCATCTGCCGGGGACTGGGCTGGGATGTTCGCACTAGCCCCAAGCGCATCAGTCGACTGCGCGCGGAATTCAAGAACCGCGCCTAGCTCAAAGTATTTGCTTTGCCGCCTGATTAAAGGCATCCATCAAATATGCTCCAACCTCCGCTTCCTCGATTTTCTCAGCGGTGGCACCGTCGGTTTTTCCCAGTTCACAAAGTTGCGTGTTCAAATATAAATGTTGAAAAACCTGGAATATCCGGAAGAAAAAATAATGTTTGGAGATGGCCAGTCCATTGTCAGTGCGCATTTCCTCAAGCACCTGGAGAACCTCATCCTTCTCCGCATTGTATATCTGAAAACAAACCCCATCGGTTTCCGTATCAAATACTTTTAGTTTGGTCTCCCGCTCAACGAGATTGTAAAAGGTTGCTTCATCTGAAGCATACCATTCTTGAATTGCCACCAGCATCTGCCCGTCAGAGAAGCCGAATCTTTTTTTGAGAATCCTCAAATACGATTCGATGCTTTCAAACTTGTCATAATCAATCTGTGCCTCCAGCAGCGTGCGGCAATTTCGGTTGATGTGATAAAGCGTCTTTATCATGTATTCATGCAGCGCTACTTGCGTGGTAATGAAATCAGACCCCTCGATTTTGTCGCCCGGCCTTGCATTGATGAGCCTGAAGATACCGAAAGCTTGCGGGATTAACCGAGCAACTTCATTGGCCGCCACCTCTACCAAGTCAGGATCGCGATTGGCACCAGCCTTTTCATTTTTACCCGCGACCGCATTCAACAACAACGAACAATACCTCGGAACAAAGTTTTTATAGGCAACGGTAGTAAAAATATCATTGTAAAGTTCAGGCAGCGTCACATCGTTAAAGTTTGGATTCATAATATTCGTGTGTTTGGTGTTTTTCGATTTTCCCAACTCCCGAATGGTCATGCAATCAGTTTACTGGCAAAACGATGCCGTCTTCAGTCCCGTTTTTTGCAATAACTCGTGCAGCGTGGCTGCATTCGCATGGCACATCATCGCCAGCAACACCCGCCCGGCGGCTTCGGCGTCGGCTTGGGCGTGGTGGTGGTTAAATTGATGGCCGATGTGCGCGGTCAGGGCTTTCAGCCCGTGACTTGGCAGTTCCGGCCAGACGCGCCGTGCGAGCTGACAGGTGCAAATATAATCAAACTCCGGTCGGGGCAGCCCAAAATAATCCAGCGTCACGCGCAAATGCTCGATGTCGAAAGCGGCATTGTGCGCAATCACGATGTCAGCTTGTGTCAGCCGGGCCAGCAGATCCGGCGCAATGTTAGGAAATTCAGCGGCTTCCAGCACATCCAGATGCGTCAGGCCGTGGCATTCAATGAAGTCGTCGTGAAACCAGCCGTGGCCTTTGGGTGGCCGCACCAGCCAATAAGGCGATTCCGTCAGTTGACCATTTTCAAAGACGGCCAGTCCGGCGGCGCAGATGCTCACGCGCGAAGGATTGGCGGTTTCAAAGTCAAGACTGACGAAGTTCATCGGGTGCAGGAGGTTTTATGCTTCAAATCACCGGATGTTGTAAAGATACAACACCGTTGCCCATCCAGATGGCAACGCCGGAGGCGGTTCAGGCAGTTCTTCGGTATATTTGCAGAGCATCAGAAGCAGGTGATGGGCATGAAAGAATGCCTCGATGATCGCGCGAGTTGATGACGGCGGTTTCGAGGTGCCTTCGGCCACGATTTCGACGAAGTCTGGATTCAACTTGAGGTGTGGCGCAAGCGATTGCAGAGTTTCGCCGATTTTCAACGTGGCTGTTTGAGCGCGGAGAACCTTGAACGAATGATGATAAAAGCGGTAAATCGGATCTTCGTAACCCCAATGGTCGGACACGGAGGCCAGGAGCGCCCTTAATTCGGGCAGCCTGTGTTTGGCCGCCAATAGTAACTTTCTGGTTTCTTCTTCGCGCCATTCCCACGGTTCCATTTTGACCTTTGCTTTTTTCAAATCTTGCCGGGCACGAGGCAATGGTTTTTTCCGATTTTCCTTTGGCTTTCCAACGATGCCTGATTTTTTGGTTTTCATATTTTTCAAGCCGCAAATCCAATGCGCGGGCGGTTAATTTCATCGGTGTCCTGTCCGGCAAACACCTCGGCGAGGGAGTAATCATGGGCTTGTGGCAATTTCCGGCCAAGACTCCCGGCCAGGCAGGCGGCTTGGGCGTAGTCAAGCCGGCCAAAGATGCGATGGCAAAGCAGACGACCGGGACGAAGCAGCGCCGGATCAATGTCGGCGGCGGAGCAATTGATCGTGCAGATGATTTGGAGGCGAAGGAAATCGGCGAGAATTCCATCCGACAAATTCAGGAGTGCGCTTACCTGTTCGCGATTGTCAGAACCGCGAGTCATCAGCGCTGCGTCGGAATCCTCCAGAATGACGACGAACTTTTTATTGGAATGATGCCATCGCTGATCGGTCCAGAAGCCGATAAAATCGGGCTTTGAAAGAATGCCCATCGCGGCTGTCGGGATGAAATAGAATCGGTGCGACTCCTTGAGTTCGCCCATGAGGTGACGAAGATAAAAGGTTTTGCCCGTGCCCGGCTTCCCCTCAAAAATCGAGAGGCCATTGGGTCTTTCACAGAGTTTTTCGACAAAACTCCGATGCCATTCGCTGCTGCCATTGCCGTAGTGAAGGGCAAGGGCTTCCGGCTTGAGGATTGTGTCGGAAGATAAAGAGACTTCTTTGGTTTTGATATTGTCTCCTTCCTGCTGGATAAGATAAAAAATCCCGCCGTCCGAGGCCGGGGACATGGGCATGCGGTATTTCTTGCCAAACTGTGTCACCAGACGTTCAGCTTCAATCGGAGTGGCAGCGAAACCAATAATCCGGTCCTTATCGGCATAAAGAAATGCCCGGGGGCCGAACTGAAAGGTGAGATCATCCCATTCCTTCGTGGTGTTTTTGGCGTCTTTGGAAGAAAGTTTGCGGATGGATCGGAACAGGGTATCGGCATTCTCTGAAATCATCTGATTCAGATCCCATGAAGCATAAAACCGGCAGACATGCAATCGCCCCGCGCCAAAGGCAGACATAACCGGAACATGCGGCTTACGATATTGTTCAACAAAGGCATCTGCCTCGGCCAAGTCGCAGATTATTTGCGTTGGAGAACCAGAGATTTCTGGTGCTGGGATTGCAGGCTCCGATACCTTGTCGGATCGACCGTTGGCAGTCTTTAGAGATTCAGGCGTTTTTGTCATACTGTGATTATTTGTAGTCACAGGATGCACCCGGCCTGACTGTCGTTCAAAGGAACTGAATGTCCCCAATCCCCGTCCGGGCAGCCGGGTTTCATTCCCCCCACCATTGCCGCTCGAAAAAGTCCCGGTCAATCCGCGCCGGCTCGATGCAGCGCGAGTCATCCGTTTTAGGGCTGTTTACCAGGTCGCTGACCGGATAAATCTTCAACGGCTCATCCAGCGGATGCCCCAGCGCCATCTTGTGCGATTCACTCCGCCCGTCGTCATCCTTCAGCCACCAGCCAAAATGATTCGGCGCCATGATAACCGGCATCCGGTCATGCAGCGGCGCAATGGCCGCATTCGCCGCCCGCGTGATGATGGTGAACGAATCAATCGTCTCGCTTGCCGGCGCTTCGTCCAGATCGGTGTCAAACTTGCCGGCGCCCGGCGGCTTAACCCACCGGTCCCACAAACCCGCAAAGCAAAACGGCTCACCGCTTTTCAGCATCACTCGGAACGGTTGCCGCTCCCCGTGCATTTCCTTCCACTCAAAAAAACTGTCTGCCGGAATCAGGCACCGCCGATGCTTGAACGCCTCACGAAAAGCCGTCCGGCTTTCAATCGTTTCCAACCGCGCATTTATGAGCGCGTTGCCAGTGCTTTCATCCTTCGCCCAGGACGGAATCAGCCCCCACCGCATGAGCTTCATCGCCGACTGGTTGTGATCATGGAAAATCACCGGCGCCATTTGTGTCGGCGCGATATTGTAGCGCGGCGTAAAGAACGGCACCCGCGCCATGCCGACGCCCATCAGTTTGATCAGCTCGCCAAAATCTTTCGCCGCTGTATATCGCCCGCACATGCGACCAGATTATCACATGACTTGGACATTGGCTGTCCAATGGAAAATTATTCCGGGAGTATGTAGTTAACGCAAATCAAACAAAAAACGAGCATGGCACGCCGATTATTTGGTCGGGCTGGCCATCCATTGGCCACCAATCGGGTTCTGCATCTTGGCCCATTTGCGTTAACTACATACTCCCGAATTATTCCGCTTACACCCTGAAAAACTTTGACACTTGCCATAATAATCCACAAATCTCGTCCTCGACCATGAAATCCAGACTTCTTCCACACGAGCTTTCCAAAAAGAAGAGGTCGAACAACCTCGCGCCCATGAGACTTCACGCTTACGTCTTCTGCGACTGTTTAGAACAGGGCCGCCTCAAGCGCCAGCCTCCCAATCCTGAAATCGTCGGGGTGATCGCCAACGGCGACCTCGGTTATTATCGCGCCACGAGGGAGCAACACGCCGCCTTCGTCGCATGGCGCTCCCATGCCTGCCGCCACCCGGAAGGCGTGGTCACGGGCGGCCAACTTGGCCACCGCTTGCCCCGCCAAGTCCTGCTCCGTGCCATATCCCCGCACAGCCGCGCCTTCCCGCTTTTCATCCGCAAAGTTCTCGGGTGCAAACCCCACACCCGCAACTCCCATCTCACCCTCAAACAAGTCGAGAATCTCCAGGTCGAACTTGCCCGCTTGAAAAACTTTCACTTAGCCGACCGCAAGCTCGACCGTGAGCTGCGGTGTTTTTACGGCCAGATGAGACAGCTCGTGCGCGCATCCCTGAAGTTTCACAAGCCCATCGCCATGTAATGCTGGTAATTGCCGCCCAGCCGAGGTCATTTGCGCGTGATGTCGCCTAACGAGCCACAGGGGATCAAAAGACCTGAATCCCGGCGCAGTCGGGAATGATGAGAATCAGCCTACAACTGCAATTGATAGATCGTCCTAGCCAAGCCTGGGTTAGAGCGAATTCTTTCCTTGAGCCTTGGCCTTCTTCCAGCGCGCTCTGGCTGCCGCCGCAATTTTCGCACGTCCCGCCGCACTCATTTTGCGTCGGGCCTTCTTAATCGGCTTCGCGGCTGATTTCCGCCCCTTAACTTTCGCCCAACGCGCTCTTGCCGCTGCGGCAATCTTTGCTCTGCCGGCTGCACTCATTTTACGTTTTTTCTTCGGAGCAACAGCGGTAATGGATTTCGGCGAAGCGCCCAAAATCCGCCCGAGCTCATTTTCAAGCGATTGGATTTTGTCCTTTATGTTGGCAGCTCGCCGCAATTGTTGCGCTGACAGGTTTGTAATGGATGAACTCATTCCGGGCAATTAAGGTTTTTGGCCGGGAAAAGTCAATGCGTCATTTTTACTGTTCAGATTCGCCGTGACCAACGCGCTCTTTGCTTCGCTCCACGGGCTTCCGGTTGTCCGTGTCCCCCTCTCAACCATGCCCGTTCCACTACACAAAGCGCGCCCTCGTCACGAGCGGCGATTCAAACAGCCGCATCAGCGGCTGGCTTCCGTCTGTGGCTCGGCGGCGGCGTTGCGCTCCGGCTTCGTTTCGCTAAACGCTTCTCTCCGCTCTCCGCTCCACTTTCCCCGCTCGCCGACCACAGACCGAAGCCTCGTCAAACAGTGCAAGAGCGGTATCCTGCTTCAGTGTCATTTGACCGCGAAAAGATGCGGAAGACGGCGGCAGAACTCGCCGTCAAAGGAATTTTCATTGGAACTTCCTCGTGGAAATACCCATTATGCCGAGCTCGGCATAACGGCCATTGTGCCGTGTAAATGATTATGCCGAGTTCAAGGGTTGATTCCCTCGAAAGCCGAAGGAATCACCCATTTTTTGTTTCTACGACTCGGCATTATCTGGCAGCGTCGTTTGGTCACGCCTGAACGGCAGGCGCTTCCAATCGTGGCGTTAACCAACGGAGCACGCGATTGGTCACACCCGGCGCGAGCATCCAACTGATATGGCCGTGCGGCAACCGCCAGATTTCCGGCTGCTTCCATTTTTGCCAGAGTTCCTCAGTATTTTCTGGTTCCAAAAACAAATCGTAGCGTCCCTGAATCAACAAAATATTTTCTTTGGGAATGACCGGCTGGCTCACCGTCAAATTGATCGGCGTCTTGTCCAACGCTTCGCGCGCAGCTTTTTGTTTTTCCAATGCTTTGCGCATCGGCGTCCAAAGGATGCGTTCTCCGCGTGTCGCGCGATAATCCCGGCGCACACCTGGCACCGCGAGAACAATCGCTTTCAGTCGTGAATCGCGCGTTGCCGCCAGCCCTGCCAACCATCCGCCGAGTGAAAAACCAAATAATGCAATGGAAGGACAACCCTGGTCCAGCAGCCAGCCAGTCAGGGTGCGAATTTCAGCCACCGCTTGCGCAAACGCTTCAGCCACCCGCAGATGGTCGAATGCTTCAATACGGCGGACGCGGCGTTGAAAATGGTAAGGTGCGACCAATGTCGCGGCGTTAAATCCCGCGCGATGAATCGCAGGAACCATTAGCGGAAAACGATTCCGGTGACTCAAAAAATCGCCGCCGCCATGCAACAAAATGATGGTCGGGAATTTCTGCCAATCTTTTGCGCGACGATAAAGGCGTCCGTGAACGAGATTGTTTTCTGCAAATTCGCTCGGTCGCGGAGATGGAAATTGGAAATGGATCTTCGATTTGAATTCCAGTTCGGCGGGTTTGCTTTCGGCGGGAATGAAATCCGGTCCATTTAGAAACTCAATGGCTTCCGTCAATTTTGAATCGCCCCGGGCACATTTTCTGATAGACGGGAGCATCGCGGCGACTTGAAGGGAATACCAGTCAATGAATTTGGCCAAGGGCGCGATCATTCGTTGTTAAGTTTCTTTCCCTCGCTGTCCGGCAACCCCTCCATATGATGGATTACAGTTGTCACTTCGCCTTTATAATTCTTAATGAAGGTCAAATGAGCCCCATTGATCTTGAGGAGGAAATTTGTTTCCGATTCGGGGTAAATATTGAAAGTGCCCCGAAGAACGCCCACTCCTCGGGCTTGTCCTGCCAACTGATCTCCTTGCCGCCAGATCGATAGCTTGAATCCGGTTGGAAACACTTCGTCCGGTGGAAATTCGTATTGGCCCACACAGGCGTCGAGAAGGTTTGCCTCCAGCTTGATCGGTATATGCGGAGCTTCAGGAGCCTTTCGCGGGGGTTCGAACCATTGGAAAACGGCACACCCCACGATGATGGCCATGGCGATGTCGCCGTGCAGCCGGGATCCGCGGCGGGCCGCAATCCAGCCGATGGCCGTTCCCGCGATCAGGGCGGGCGTGAAGACAAAAGTGAAAAACGTGAATTGAAACGCGGCATGGCTGCCACTCGCCTTGAGCCAGCAAAAAGCAATCACCATCACCAGCACACCAAGCACGGCGAAGCTCCACCGCGGAATGCGCAGCCTGCCGGCAACCGTTGCCAGGAGAAAGGTGATAGCCATGGCGATGCCCTGCTTGGGAAAGAACCGCAGGTGCGGTGCCGTATCAAGCCACGCATAGCCAACCGTGAGAGTGAAGCTGAGCACAAAAAAAACTGCAAAAAGCAGTCCACGGACCCGTGCCAGTTGGGGGAACACTTCAGGCAAATAAAGCGCCAGCGTGCCCGCCCCCAAAATGGCGAGCGCCACGCCCGCGAGTCGCCAGAGCCAGGCGGTGGGAGGCGCCGGCGGCGTCTTGTGGACCGCAGCGCACGCGGCCTCCACGGCTGCATTCACCAGGAGAGGATCCCACGACTCAAGCACGTGATTGGACCAGGGAGAAATCACCAAGCGCGCATTCGTTCGCGTTTTCAGCAGTTCCGGCGAAACGTCGAAGAAGCGGGCCGCCAGCAGAACCAGTTGGGGTGCGTGGTTACCCAGAACCGGCACGGAACCGATAGCGATGAAAAGCCCCGGCCTCATTCCCCCTTCCCGCACTGCCTCGCCTCCCGTAAAGCCGCCCATTGAGTGGCCCACGAAAACATCCACCGGACCAACCTCGCGTGCAACCGCCTCCAGCGTATGCGCGGCGTCCATTCTGGTAAACGTCCGCGGCGACGCTCCATGTCCAGGAAGGTCAACGTCATAGCATACAAATCCGGCCGCCGTGAGTGCTTCTGCATAACGAAAAAGCGATTCTTTCGAGCCTGTCAACCCGTGGGCAAGCAGTGCCACCGGATGCGGTCCCGGGCCTTTGGGAATAAACTCAAGCGCAGGCGTATCTTCGGCGAGCATCACTTTTTGGACGCGGACGCCCGGCTCAATCCGATGAGAGAGCGCCACACCTGTAACAAAGCAAACAGCGGCGACTCCGGCGATGAACCAGTTCCTACGTGTGCGCATAGCGAAAAATCATTAAGAACAGTTACAAAAAGTTGTGATCCGCTGTCCTGCGAATTATGCCGAGTTGCAAAGATAAGAAAAGGAGTGATTCCTTGAAAATATCAGGAATCACTCCTTCAACTCGGCATTATCCGTCACACGGCACAATACGAGGGATGGTTTGGACAGCTTTACAATCCCGCGCGCTACGAATATCGCGGCAAGGTCGCAAAGACGCGGTTTGACCGAGACTGTCTGCGCGAATATCCGGTGTTGGAAGCCACCGCGACCGTCGAGCCGTTCGAGAACGGTGGGGCTTTTCATTGCGCGTATTGCGGGCGGGCAAACCGCGCACAAGGCAACCTAAGCAAGCTCTTCCAAATTGGTCCCGCATCCACCACTGCCGTTAAAACTCACATGATATATTCGCGCAACTGCCCAATTCTTGTCCAGAAGACGAAAACGGGCAAGATAGGTGTTTGATCGCCAACAAACTGCCAAAACCACCCTGATTCTCACTGCCTTTTGGCACGGTAAAATTGTGCGGTGTGGCTCTGCGCGGTTGGATCCATGACTTGGATTGAACCCGCATCATTTGTGACCGTGAGAACCGGGGTCCAGGTAGCGAAGTTGGTCGTTGCTTCAACGCTGTAGATCCCAGGGATGAGGGCCTGCACGTTTAGCCCGAAACTGCCACTGCTGAAGCCGATCGGTTGTAATTGCGGCGCGGGCGCCTCGGACATCTGCGACACCACTGGGGCATTAGTGAAATTGACCCAGGCGTCGTTTACCGCATCATAAGCCGATGCGGTAGTAGGGGCGATCGGCGGATTTCCTACTGGAACCGCGAGTTGCAGCACCACTTGGAAGTATTGGAGCTCCCCCGGCTGCATGTTGAGGTCCCAAGTCAACTGGCCGTTGCTGAATGTTCCAGCGGCGGCATTTATAACCGTCGTCCCGGCAGGGAGTTCCTGCTGAAGATTGATCATCGCCGGAGTTCCAAGGGGATTCTGGACGCTGATTTTGACCTCGCAAATGTTGGTCCCCGGATAAAGCAACACGCTGGATTGCAGAGGCGGCTGCGACTTGGAGGCCGACGCAACCAGCGTCGGGTCCACCACGTTCCCGTTTTCATCGAGGTAGACTGTGCCGAATTGCTGGCTTTGCTGGTCTTGACGGTAATAGCCGTCTGACGTCTTGGACGTCAGCACATAAGTGATGTCCTGTTCGGTCGGAACAAGACCGCCATCACCCGCAAGAAATTGCAATCGGACGGTCTGCTGTGTCCCCGGACTTAAAATTATTCCATCCTGCGCGACGGCTACCTGAATGTCATACTGGCGCTGACCAACACCCAGGAAGTTTATGGGAAGCTGCCCAGTTGTGAAGGTCTTCGTCAAGTTGGCCTCCACACGATAGGTCGCAACTTGCTGACCGGTGTTTTGAACCACCACATCGGCATACGCGGCAGTTGCAAACCAGCGCGGCATGAGGTTGTAGGTGCGCAGGGTTCCTTGGGAATATGGAGTAATCGACATAATCTCCCCCGCCGGTGTTGTCGGCGACTGGCTTTGAATGATGTCGTTCAAACCGGTCTCGATGTTCGTGGCTATCTGATTCACCGTAATCGAACCTTGCCCGGCCATGTTCACGCTCAAGCTCAATAACTGGACCTCAGCCGACTGGCTGGCCAAGATGTTAAAAATATCCAATTCAGATTGGGTGGCAACAGCAGCAACGCCGGCCACGAGGCCGCCCATACCGCCAAGGGCAGTATTCAGCAGACCTGCGCTGGCCGTGAACAGTTGCTGGCCGATATTGTAGGTCGTCCAGCCGATCTCGTCACTGGACTTAAATTCCTGGAAGGAGATGGGCAAATTCGCATTATTGTCGTAGCTGGTTTGCAGGGCATAGTTCCCCAGCAACCGTGCCTGTAGGTTTTGCACCAGGTTGGCGGACTGCGTTGAAGTCAATGAGCCCGCAGCCGTGACTGCCTGCTGACGCAGTTGTTCAATTTCAGCCTTTTTCTGGGCGACGAGCGAAGTCAATCCCGGGATCCACAACTGTTGGTAGGTCTGGCTTTCGACACCACTGTTTACTGCCTGCTCGACTACGTCCTCCACAAAAGTGTCTCGAATATCTGTAGCCACATAATGTCCAGCAAGCTTTGCTAACAGCGCGTTCGCTGTAGCGTCTCCATATGCCTGCCGAGTCCAATCCACACAGCTTTGTGCCAGTTTCGTGGTGTCCCCGCCGCTAACCCCATCTAAAATGAGCGAGATGCCTGTCAGTGCCGCTTTTATTGAAATCTCGTCTGGGGCTTGCTCCACTCCGTTTCTAAAATAATCGGCCGCTGCTGCAGCCGTTGTTGCATTGGCAAGAATGTCATCCAACATTGCTTCGGATTGACCCGCCGCGTCGTTGATACGCCCAACCAGGTCCTTGCTGGCGACCGAGACGGTGAGGGATTGCGTCGATTGGTTGCCTTGAGAGTCAGTGACGGTCAACGTCACAGTGACGTTGCCGGCCGTGGAGAATGTTTGATTGACGGTTGCGCCACTCGCCGGCGTGCCGCCGAAGCTCCAACTAAAAGTCAGCCCAGGTTGGGAGGCGGCTTGGGCCGTGAATGTAATCTGATCGCCGACGAAGACCTGAGCAGGACTCCAGTTGAACACTGCCACCGGCGAAGCAACGGCATTCACGGTGAAGTCCGACGCGTTGCCGCTGAACGAAACCCACGAACTGGGCACCCCGTTTCCATCCAGAACACGGGCGCGCCAGTGGTAACCCTGATTCCCCAAATTGCTTACCAACACCCTTGCTTCACTCCCCCCTTGAACCGCTTGGCTGGTGACCGTTGGATCCGAAAACGCCGTGCCCGCCGGCCGGACCTCAAACTGTAGAGTAAACTGCTGGCTGCTGGGTCCGCTTGGCGTTGCCGCCAAAATGACCGATGAGGACGTAGCTGTGCCACCAGCCGCGATGGGGCTGATACCGTCCGACTGGAGCTGCCTCAACGTCACAGGCCCGGCAGGAGGCGTGGGCGTCCCGGTCGGGCTGAATACCAGGTATTCCGAGTCAGCCCAGCCAGTCTGGCTGTTGTAGGTCACATTGCGCCAGAGGTAGCCATCCGCGTTCTGGGTCCCGCTCAACAGCGTTACCTCGGCACCTTCAGGCATGACGAGCAGGATGGTCCCCGAAAGGCTTGGGGACGCGCGCAGGCGCAATCCGACACTGCCTGTTCCAGATACCCAGGCATTCTGTGCCGACGTGGTGGTTGGCAACGTGGTGAATGTCTTGTCAACTCCGTAGCTGGGGCCGGACGTATTGGAGGCATCAAGCCGAAAATGGTAGGTCGTGTTCGGAATAAGTCCGCTCACTGAATACCCGATGTTTTGGGACAAAGTGCCAAAATTGCCGGAGACGGTGTTATTACCATAGGCCGTGGTCAAACCATACTCGAAGTGTGCCGTTGTGCTCAGGCCGTTTGGATTGAGGGTGCCATTCAACTGTGCCGATGAGGTTGTTACCGCTGTAGCGTCCAAAGTCTGGACCGTCGGCGTGCCGGTGCCCGTGGTGGTGAACGTCTGGTCACTACCATGACTCGTCCCATTGCCGTTGTAGGCGGTGAGGCGGTAATGATACAGCGTGCCCGGAGACAGGGTTGTGATCGTATAGGAGATCATCTGCGATGTGGTTCCAAAATTGCCTGACGGGGTAGTGCTTCCGTAACTGGTTGTGGAGCCATATTCAAAATACGCCGTCGTGCTTGAGCCGTTTGGGTTGATGGTTCCGTTGAACTGGGCGCTCACGCTTGTGAGGTTGCTCGCCAGCAGAGTCACTACAGTTGGAGCCTGAGCAGTGGCAGGCGTGGTGAACGTCAAATCACCGCCGTAATTCGTCCCTCCGCTATTATACGCCACCACCTGGAAGTGATAGATCATATTGGGGGTAAGGCCGGAGATTGTGTAGCCGTAATTTCCAGAAGTGATCCCAATGTTTCCTGTGGCTGTTGTGCTGCCGTATGATGAGGTTAGCCCGTATTGAAAGTATATCGTCGTGCTGTTGCCGTTGGGATTGACACTGCTGTTCAAGTGGGCTGATGTCGTCGTCACGGTGTCTGCCGCCAGTGTCACCGCCGTCGGCAATGGAACTGACGTTGTCGTGGCAAACGTCAGGTCGCCACCGTAACTCGTCCCTCCACTGTTGGACGCAACTATTCGGAAGTGGTAGGTCGTGTTGGGAACAAGGCCCGATGCGGTGGTGCCGTAATTTCCAGCCGTTGTGCCGATGTTTCCGGATATGGTCGTGCTGCCATAACTGGTCGTGAGGCCATACTGGAAGTAAATCGTTGTGGAGGCTCCACTCGGATCAACGTAGCTGTTTAACTGTGCCGACGTTGAGATGATTGCTGTGGCCGCCTGTGTGGTTGCGGATGGAGCCGTTGCGGCAGTGGTGAACGTCAGGTCGCTGCCATAGCTGGTGCCCCCACCGTTGTAAGCCACTATCCTGAAGTGATAGGTAGTGTTGGGTGTAAGGCTTGATGCGGTGGTGCCATAATTCCCAGCAGTGGTGCCGATACCCCCGGACATTGTGGTGCTACCATAACTCGTGGTAAGCCCATATTGGTAATAAATTGTTGTGCTGGCTCCGTTCGGATTGACGTAGCTGTTCAATTGGGCCGATGTTGAGGTAATCAAGGTAGCGGCCTGCGTTGTCGCAGTCGGAGCCGTTGCGGACGTGGTGAATGTCAGGTCGCCGCCATAGCTGGTTCCGCCACTGTTATATGCCACAATGCGGAAATGATAGGTCGTGTTCGCAGAAAGCCCCGAGATAGTTGTCCCGTAATTCCCGGCCGTAGTTCCAATTCCTCCTGAAATCGTAGTGCTGCCATAACTGGTGGTCAGGCCATATTGGTAATAAATCGTGGTGCTGGCCCCGTTCGGATTCACATAACTGTTCAACTGCGCTGAACTGGTGGTGATCGGGCTGGCGGCTTGAGTTGTTGCGGAAGGTGGATTTACCAAGGTGGTGAACATCAAGTCGCTGCCGTAAGTTGTGCCACTACCGTTGTAAGCGACGATGCGGAAATGATAGGTGGTATTGGCCGAGAGACTTGAAATGGAAAAACCATAATTACCGGCTGCGGTCCCGATGCCACCCGATGAAGTCGTGCTACCATAACTCGACGTCAGGCCGTATTGGAAATAGATCGTGGTGCTCAACCCATTCGGGTTGACGTAGCTGTTTAGCGTTGCCGATGATGTCGTGATGGAACTTGCGGCCTGCGTCGTTGCGGACGGGGCCGTTGCAAAGGCCGCTTGCGCTTCGCAGAAGATGGTTAACAGGACGATTGTTGCAATAAGTTTTGATTTAAGGCTAGTTCTCATGTTAATGGCTGGGTGGTTTGTTATTCTAATATTTTAACGATTATGGGAAATAGGAGAATATCGAATAATTCTTGTCGGCGGAGCCACAGCAACAAAACGAGGCGCTGCCATGTAATGCGTTTGGATAACAGGACGCACATAGTAGCTGGTTTGCACGTTCCTATATTGATAGTAATACCGCTGTTGACTAATCGGAGGTGAAGGCCAAGAACTGTCGTAGTAAGTTGGACTTGGAGCGGCGTTCACAACATACGTTGGAGCAGGAACACTGGTATTTTGGCCGCCGAAAAGAACATCCAAGCCAATGCGAACCGGCAACAATACTGTTGAGACGGCTGTTTCTAAAACTGGTCTAGCCGGACAAGTTCTGGTGCTGGCAACAGGTTTGATTTCTTCGGGCACAACTTCCACGCCACTCAAATCGAGAATCATTCCCTGACCATCAATACCCTCAACGCGGGTGTTGCCAGGGAGCAATCGCCAGTCACAGATTGTCCCGGCCACAGTTGCAAACTTCCCGACGCGAACATTTCGCGCCATTCCTGATTGCAGATCGGCTTGAATTGCCAAATGAATCCCAGAGAATGTTTGAAATTCAAAAATAGCTAAATTGGATTTTGTGACGATGCGCTTTATCTGTCCCGTATAACGCATCCGGCGATGGAAAAATTTACTTTGGAAAATGTTGGTTTGATACATTTGCAAATTGAATTGTGGAAAACATTCATCGAGAAAATCTTCCGGTTTCAACCATTCCAACGATGCAACCGGAGCAACGGCTTCCGTCGCCCGCCGCGATTCGATGAACTGTGTGCGGGCGCGGGCCGCGTCTTCCGCAGCTTGACGCTGCTCTTCCTCCTGTTGCTTTGCCGCCGCCTGTTGTGCTTGGATTGCAGCCTCTTTTGCCGCTTCTTCTTCTTTGGCTTTGCGAATAGCCTCGTCGGCTGCTGCCTGTTTCGCGACTTCTTGCATTTTGATTTCGCGGGCGGCTAGTTCCGCTGCCGCTTTTTTAGCCGCCTCTTGCTCTTTGGCAATGCGTTCAGCTTCACGAGCCGCCGCTTCTGCCTGTTGACGCTCCATATCCACTTGCCACTCCTGTTGAATGGCGTGTGTGACAGGCAACAATGGAGAGCCTGTTCGCTCATCGAACATCCCTGGTGTGCCTTTGAAAAATTCCCAAGAATCATTCGTCAAAGGATGATAATAAAAAAGCAGAGCTTCACCGGTGTATGGAGAAAACCAGGCGTTTGAATTTGGATCGGCTTTTTGAGGCACCGAAGGGATGTTCTGTGGCGCGTAAAATTTCTGAACGAGCGCTGGCGTCACAGGAATCCAAGGCCGCCCGGTTTTTGGGTCAACGCCGGGGCGGTCTGACAAATACACGCGCCCGTAAGGGTCCACATCCACCCATTTCAGAGGTTGGCCGGTGACCGGATCAAAATAGCGGTGATAATTTAGAATCGCCACGATGGACCAATAGGCAATCGCTGTTCCGATTAAAAACACGGTTGCGCGCCAACGTGATTTCCGAAAGGGAGAAAACGTCTGGGCAAACAGCAAACTGAATGGCACAAGCAATGCCCAAAACGTCACCGACTTCACCCAGCCGGGCATGTGCACCAAATCCGCCAATGAATTCAAACCGCGCGAGAACAAAACCGCGCCGCTTATCAAGGCCGTCCCCCAAGCAAGCAGGCAACCGAGGGCGCAAAGAACCACCAATATCAGCAGGATTTGAATCGGTTTTTTCATGAGTTCAGGGTTCAGTAATTTTTTCCTGATAATTAAACATCTATAATGGTAGCCGACGTTTTAGCCGCATCGCGGGCCAACTTGCGCCGCTCCAGCCAAAGCATCAGAGCGTGCGTGGCGACCACACCAACAACCGCAACCACCAAAACCAGTGCTTTGCGTTGCCACGGTTTTAACCATTTCTCGCTTTCGATTTCGGGCATTTTTTTCATCGTGATTATTGATTTGAAATTGCTTTCATTTGTCGCAAATCAGTGAACATCTGCTGCTGTTTCAGCCGTTTCGACTGCCTTTTTGCCATTGCGTCGTTCCATCCAGCGCAAAAGCATATGAGCGGCTACGCCGCCAACAATCGCACCAATCACAACCAGTGCTTTGCGCTGCCACGGCTTCAACCACTTTTCGTTTTCAATTTCGGATATATTTTTCATAGGATTAATTTGTTTTTGTTATCGGCTGCTTTTGGTTGTTCGAGTTTCTGTCTCACTAAAGAAAAGGATTCAGATGCCAACTTTTCCAGCTTCCATTTCAATTTTTGGCTGAATCTCGGCATCGCCCGCGCAAATGTCTGCTTTTGTTTCGGCGACTGACGCAATCATTACATTTGGAGCACCAATTTTGATCAGTTGACCCACGCAATTCGTTGAGGGACAGGAAACGAGGTTGGGGTTCATAATTTTTCATTCGTTTGCCGTTTGTTGACATCAATTGCAGAAGGAACAAGCGCGCATATTTTCCAAAAAAAGTTTGTGAATTTTGAATTGCATGGGGACATGCAAGTGCCAAACTAAATAAATTTATGAATCGCCCGGATCAGCCAATGACTGAAAATCAGCGTCTGGCAAATGTTGTCAGTCGGTTAGCTGATGTTTCTTTCGGAACAATGTGGTGGCTTCGAGAGCGGAAGTGGAAACAGATCATACCCAGAGAATTAAATTATGACCTAGATTCCAAAAAGTGGGGGCATCCGGGCGTTTCGATTTTGGGTGGCCCGCCTCCACTTCAATCATTTATTCCCATGATGCATGGTCGGTCGAAAAGCAACCGCAACTCGGTCTTGATTGCTGGTTTTGATGAATTCAAACCAAATGAAAGCAGCGCGTTTGGACATTTGATTCAACCAGGAAAATTTCCACAATTGTTTCTCGGCCACTTTCCTGTCGAACCATCAGCCTTTCGGGAGGAATGGGCGCGGATTTTTGGAAATGATTGTCCATTACCCGCAGACATCCCGCAGGATGTTTTGCAGGTGAAGCACAAACCAAAGGCAACGCCAGAAGAACGCGATCAACTTCGTGAACTCTTGCATCGTTTGAAACTCATATGATATACGGATTCGCAAGCCCCACAACTTGGCGCACATGGAAGGCGCTTTGTCAGGTAGCAGCCTGCGAACCTGAACAGAAGACGGAATTATATTCGGTCATTTCTGCCAATCTTCGTGGAGCGCTTCGCCAATGGCAGGACAGCTTGCCAAATTATACAGATGCCGAGCTGGCACAATTTTTTGACGAGCATTTCAAGCTAGGTTATCAGGGTCAGGACTCCCGCAACAAAGATTACCTTTTCTTGAAGTTTGCAAACATAACTGACGAGGCAGAATGGGCAAAACGAATCACAGGGTTTATTGGGAAAATCGCCAGTCAGCCGAATTCTGTTGCAGAACCATTGGTTCGTCATCTTAAGTATTTCTCACCTAATATTTTACCTGATGACCTCGCCGAAGCTGAAATCTGGCTTGATTCCTCGATCCGACCTGACGCGCTGGCGGGGGAAGCGGATGTGAAAATACGAGTTGAGAAGCTGGCGAAAGGTTTTTTTTCCGAATTAAATGACGTGCATAAGGCGGTATTATGGGCGGTTGCTAAAAACCGGGCATTTGATGAATTAGAAGTGTCAAAATTGGCTGGTCGTGGAACAGCCAGTGTTTACAAAGCACGCAAAGAACTCCCACATTTGCTACAGGCGCAATTAGCCAGGTTCTACGCGGCTGAAGACCCTGAAGTGATTAAAATTATGGCGCTTGAACTTGCCAAGGCCATGTTGCCACTCGCAGAAAATTGGGAATTTTCTGGAAATTCGGAGGATTGACCCCTCTTTATGAATGATGAAGTAGATTATGCCTAACCCTGACGCAATAAAACTGGCACTTTGGCTAAAGCGCTGGCGTGATGAAATTGCGCTTGTTAAAGCTGGTGAACTGCCTGAACCGCTGCCCGCTGATGTGCCAGCTCCGCAGCTTCCACCAGATGTCAACTCTTTCGACAGTTTCGGGGTATGCGCTGGTGATATTCGCTTGTTGAATCCGTGGTTGGTTCGTGACGTGCGCAGGCCACTATATTTCGCCGTTTTGGGAGAATGGCTGGACGGTCTGTGGCTAATAGCACCTTTCGCACGCTTTCCACAACCTGCCACAGTCGGGGAGTGGAACACCCGGAGAGGCGAAATTGATTCCAAGAAAACTCCGCTTGCTGTTCTCTGTCTCTGGAACGCACTCACTGTGCCGCCTGAAGTCGTGAGTCAAAGCTGGTTTATTGATTTATTCAATGAAAAGGAAATGGAGAGTGCTTGGGATGTATTTCGACATGTAACGACCGGCAAGCTTTTACCAACAAACCTCGATCAGCGAGTTGGTCCGCCGTTGTATCACCCAGCCGATCCCCGTAACGACTACTTGGAGGAAGAAGCAGCCGGGCTTCGCCCGCTAGGGAAGCTGGCGGAAGATTATGTCAGCCGTCTGGAAGAAACATCAGAACCTGTCCAACCTCCCTCGGAAACCGAAACTGAAGATAAATTCGTGGAAAGCACTCTTGGAGTTCGAGAACTAGCCATTGCCGGAGATGCGGCCACAACCGGAGGCAAGGTGTTAAAACTGCGAGTGCCTGAACTTGGGATTCGCGTCACCTTCCGTCAAGATGCTCGCGGTGAACAAGTGATCGCACGAGCCACCTACATTACTGATTCCACCATTTCTTACAAACTAGACGGCGGCAGCGTGATGAAAAGCGGGAAAATTGTCGGGAAATTCGTGAATGGCCGAGCAGAATTCAAAGCGCCTACGCTTGCTGGCCGAATTGGGCTTCGAGATCGAAAAGGGAAGTCGCTCTACGTAGAAGTTGAACGCTCTTCTTGAACATTATGGCAATTAAGGGAATTGACGATTGGTTGCATGAGGAGCCTGCTGTCGTTAGCAGTTTCTCTGACGCGCTTTTGTTGGAATGGTTCACTCGATGGGAGGTGCCAAACGCGAACGAAGCTTTAGCTGCCGAAGTTTGGTTACGAAGATGGCTTTATGCTGGAGAGTGTCCTCGTTCGATTGAACAAGCAATCGAGTCTGCAAAGGCGAAGGAACTGGCCGGTTTCAGAGAGTCGTTTTGTGGCCGCTTCAAAACCGAATTATTTCCTCTCCGTCTCAATGACGACGGTCGTGAATTACCAGATAGTGGATACCTCGACGCTGAAGAAGCGCGCATTTGGGGATTGTTGGCTGCACGAGTGCGAGCGTTTCTTGAAGCCGACGGTTTGATCGCATTGATTCCCAAAAATGTGATTGATAATGGAGATGGCATTGTCGTGCCATTCCGCTTCGTCGCGAGCGTAAATCCTATCCACTTTTTAGATGCGAAAAGCAATGAACTGACAATACCGGAGTGGTCTAATGTGCTGAAACATTTGGGAAATTATGGCCCTTTGGCGGGTTGCCAATCTGTGCGGATTGAAGCGTTGTTTCACCCAACCACGCCGCCAAGTGGTGCCAGCTTGGGTTTAGCATTGGCTGTCGCTTGGGCAAGGAGACAGGCGCGTTATTTCCCGCTCTATTCACCGCTTGAGTTATTAGCGACGGGTGAACTCACGGGAGGCAAAGTTTCCGCCGTGAGAGGCACAGGCGGGGAAAGCATTAAGGATATAGAGGGTGGACGCAAGGGCGACTTGGCTAAACGCTTGAGTGTGAAATTATATTTAGCTGTGGATGTCGCCAAAGATTTTCAGCTTGAGAATAATTTTAAGGTATGTTCGTTCACTTCGGGTAGCACGTGGGCAGAAGTGCATTCAACAAGTGCCGAAGCCGTCCGACAACTGAAGCTCCTTGATGCGCCTCGAAACTTGCAACGCGTTATTCAGGAGGATATCGATGCAACTTCTAATAATTTACGTCCGCCCGAACTCTGGTCTCGCTGGCGACGGTTTGGACGAGTTCGAAATGCACATTCTTCAACCATCGACCAAAAGGGAAAAGCAAAAATTGCGCAGCAGGAGACTGAAATTGCTTTAGGGTTTAATGGCATTGGTCTCATTGCCGCTGACTCCGACCAAGTTGTATCCGATTACCACAAACGAACATTTGTGGGCCGCAAAAGCCAAATCACTACGCTGAATCAGTTCCTCGCCAATGATCCAAAAGGGAAGACGATGATAGTATTGGCACCCCCAGGTGTCGGTAAAAGTGGATTGATGGCTGAACTGGTGAAAAACTACATCCCTTCTGATAGAGCGACACTGGTGCATTTCTTTCGACAACTTGATAAGAGATGGTCCCGGCCCGCCTCTGGTTTTCTGCGTCGCTTATGGCACTTCTTGTTATCAGAAACGGAGAGCGGATCAGATAAAAAAGGTGAGAATCTTGAAACGTTTGACGATCTTGTTGAACGTGTTGATATCGCGTTGCAAAAATGGAGTGATTCCTCCACGCGCCGTCCCTTGGTAATTGTTATTGATGGTCTTGACGAGGCTAAGGACGCCTTTGACCCACCATGGCCAAGCGGCCTCCCTGATAATGTCCATGTGATTGTATCATGCCGGACTGGGGAAAACTTCAAACTGCCGAGTAATTGGAGTGCTTGGCTCAACAACGCTACCATAATTACACTTGAAGAACTCAATGAATCAGAACTGGTTGATTGGCTCAATGAATTATTTAGAGACCTGTCTGTAGAAGAGAGCAAACAGTTACCCGACTTGAAGGATTTAGCGAAGAATATCAAGAAGAAAACAAAAGGAAACGCGTTATACACGCAATACCTCCTGGAGGACTTACATAAAGCAATCAAGAAAAACGTAAACTGGGAAACAATCGAACAAACCATAAATAATACACCGGAACAATTTGTAAATTATCTCCAGCGCCAATATGAAGAACTCGGCAACAGCAAAGAGGCTAATCGGGCTAGAGAGCTAATGACGTTTCTCTTGGCAGCCAATGCGCCGCTAAACCTAGCCGATATGCGGGATGTGCTCCAGAACATGGAATCAGGCTATGATTTCAGTGACATTCCATGGCAAGCGTATCGTTGGTTCACACGTGAGCCAGGTAGTAGAGAAGGATTAGGGGTGCAATTCGCTCTCGCGCATGAAATGCTCCGCGATGCGTTTGAAAATGTCGTGGACATAAAGTATGCGAAGGAGCTACTCAGAAAACGCAACATACAACTTGCCATAAGGGATTCAACTCCTTTCGTCCTTTTGAGGAAGCCCAATAGCATGGTGGAGGCGTATCTTAAGTCAGATACGGTCACGTCCACAGCCAGCATTCCTGTCCTGACAAAGTCGCCAGTCTTACCACCAAACCGAGTTGTCCCATTAGTAAATGAGGTCAGTGCGCTTGCAGCGACGCCAGTTACTCCCACTTCGCCAGAAGTCCAAGCAGGCGCATCTAACGTGACAGGTGAAAGTGGTGTCAGTGTTGAAACGCACTTGCCAGACCCAATTCCGAAGTTGCCTGATCCCGCCAAACGTTCCGCCGTTTCTTTGTCCGACCTTGAAGCACTGATCGAAAATAAAGATTACATAAAAGCCCTTTCTATAGATGCACCGGGAGAGTCCGCGCCATTGCTAGTCCTTGATGCCGTTCGTCTTGGTTTGGAACAAGTGATCCAGACTCCGACAATTGATTACAATAAGGTAACTGATCTGGCCCTGACACATGCCAAATTGCTGCATCAGTTGACTCAACAAGAGAAGCTCTCTGGCGAAAACAATAGAAGCGCGCTTGAAACAGCGGAGTATTTCCTCAAGCTTCCCGTTCAATGGGACCCGGCAGCGCAGGTGATGTGGCGGTTAGTAGCGGCTTGGGAACATCACCGCGCAAAACGAACCACTGAACGCAATAGCCTTCTCAAAGTGCTTGCTAACACTTACGACGTGCGCCTGCCAACAGCTTGGAAGTTTTTAGCTGGTGCGATTCTGGTTGAAGTCGTTTATCCACTAGATCCGCTTCTCGCTACTTTGGCGCGGCGCTTTTTGAACGTCGAGGCAACAGCCGAAATGGTTGGACGGCTAGTTCACAAAGGAGCCGCCGGGTTTAGAGCCGCCGAGCAATGGCTAGAGAACAGCTCTCAACATGAAGCCTTGGCCTTGCGCCGCCATATTGTTCAAAGTTTAGCGCATGCTGGACGATGGAATGAAGCCGAAGAGGTGACGTATACAGCGGCTACGGTGAAAGAACGCGCAGAATTGTTTCTCCGATTGGCCGAAATCGCTCGGGATAATGTGGATCAAACCGAACGCTTGCGAAAATGGGCCGCGTGCCTAGATCAAAGAATGGAGAAGGCAAAATTGGCCAACGTTGATGAGCGGCGCAAACAGGACAAGCTGGCCAATCGTGATTTCCTTCGAGTCGCGTCTGCTCTTGCGTGCATTGACTCAATTCGGACGCGTCACCTTTTGTTGCGGCAAAATCCCAATGCCCGACAATTGGCCAAGCAGGCTGAATCCACGGTGCGTGATGAAAGATTAAAAAAGGGATCAAGCTTGATTGACGTGCAGTTGATATTGGCTTCGGCCTACGGCAAGGCTGCCACGAACCAGAGGCAAAAGAAAGCACAAGACCTGCTAAAGTCCTTGGCCAGACTCCATCGGAGAAAGTCATTCCGAGCTTGGTTGGACTTTAGAGAAACGCGGAACGCCCAGACGCTCGAAGTTTTTCAAGCATGGCTTGGAATTGCTTCTCTGACCTTTGGGTTTGTCCGCCAAGGGGTCTTGACTGATCGCATTGGCAGGGCGTGGGAAAATCGTTTGCGACGGATACTAATCTCGACCGATGAATCAAGCGAATTGCGAATCAGCGCACTTCTCAATTCCCGTGAAGCTATGCGTCAAAGCGATGCAAGTCATTCCAGAACATCAGTTTCTGGACTCCGTTTCCTCGAACCCGTTGAATGGGATATCGCTATGCTTTCAGCGGTTGAAGCAGCTTTGGAAGCTCCCGGGTTTGCACACGAAGACGTAATGCAAGTGGTTAGACGCAGTCGAAATCCTGAAGGGCGAGCGCGTGGAATGGCCCGCTGGGTAAAAAGGCTTGTCGAGACCGGCCAAACTGGTGTTGCAGAGTCAACACTGGCGAAGGCGGATCTACACGCGGAAGATGTGGCCGCGGCGTATTCATTGCTCGCTCGACGATTGCTAAACAAAGGAAATACAAACGCTGCGGTGTGCTATTCGGTCAAATCCATCCAAACCGGCACGGAAACGTTGCGTGGGGAGCATTCCGCTCAACAAGTTGGATTGATGGCCGCCCTCAGTCGCGCCGCCGAAGGCCAAGGCCGGAAGCTATTCGATGAAGCAAGCGATCTGGTGACTGAGTATCCCAATTCGAGACCCGTGGAAAAAACGTTCCTTTGTTTGGGCTTGAGCAGCACTGCCATTTACCATCGGCGAAGAAACTCGCAAAAAGATTCAGATAGAATTCAGTGGACGGCCAAAGCGAATTATTGGTTCAACGAAATCTCCAAACTACAAAAGAGGCCGGGAACGGCATACCAACTTCGGTCTCGGAAAGTAACAATCCTCTCCGAGTATGCGCGAAGTCTCTTTAAGCTCGGCTGGAACCCGGATGATCAGAATCAAGCCCTCGCCGACGCCGAGATAGCTGCACGGTGTGAACCGTCTTTACAACGTCGCTGCGAACTCATGTGCGAGGTTGCAGAAGCGTTTGCGGTTTGCGGGGAAATGAATCGCGCCAACGCGCTGTTCTCGGACATACAAACAGAATTACCGGTATCGCTCACTGACCACGCGTTTCCCGACGGGTTCCTTTGGCGGAAACGAGGCATCAAACAACGAATGCTTCGGGCTTACTGCTTGGCTGAACTCGTGCTTGGACTCGGAAAAGCTTCGACAAGGTTGAATGAATCACTATACAGAGAGGGTCGGCTAATGTCAGAGCCGAAATTTCAACCCAAATGGGGGGCGGATCGGACTCTGAATGCAAACCAACGTGCGCGAATTAAAGAGATAGTCGCCGCCTGTGAAAATCGTAACGCAAGCGTCGCCCTCCGTGCCGCCAGTCAGATTAGCGGTGGGGATTCGATGATTACCGAACTGCGAGGATCAATTTACCGCGATGTTGCTTCTCAGTTTGATTGGAGCGAGTGGGCATTAACCTATGCGGACGACCCTGATTTGCAGATTCATGAACCAGCAATTCGTGGTTGGGCTTTGGCGTCAGCAGCGCGCAACCAATGGGACCAAGCATGGCGGTTCGTGCGCAGGATTAGCGATCCCACCGTTTGCGCAAAAACATTCTGTGATTTGGCGGAATATAGCGCTCGGGTCGGTGGGGTATATGACATGCGGAGACGGACAGAAAACCTGATGTCAAGTCAGGACAAAGACAGGGTTCTGCATCGGATAGTGACCGTTCTTGTCGAACGCTACCACCGCGAAGAACACAATCCTCACGAACGCGCCGCGATATGGCAGGTGCTGATGGAACTTGTGCCTCCGTGTGCAGAATCCTTTGGTGCGATATATCTGATGCTTGCTAGATTGGTTGATATCAATCCTCGCAATTGGCAAACCGTCGCAGAAATCCTGCGGTCTCGCGGATTAATCCAAGCAGAGGAAAAAGGCAGCAGACAGGGTAAATCAGTGGAATTGTGCTGAAATCAAGTAAGCCCATCCCGCTGATTTAGATTCGCCGTGACCAACGCGCGTGTTGCTTCGCTTCACGGGCTGCCGGTCGGCCCCTTTCCCCCTCTCGACCACGCCCGTTCCGCGCCGCAAAACGCGCCCTCGTCACGAGCGGCATTTGCAATGTACCGCATGAGCGGCCGGCTTCCGTCTGTGGCTCGGCGGCGGCGTTGCGCTGTCGAGTAGGGATGACCGGTTACACGGTCACCCCTCTCTCAGAACCGGACTGGCGTATCACGCATCCGGCTCTTTGGATGTTATCTCGGAACCAAACAGCGCGAGCTGCGGCTCCAAGACCGGTGGGATTAGGTTGGGGAGGTTGTGCCGATACCATTCGGTGGTCAACGAAACCAGATGTTCCGTGAACCAGTCTATCCGATACCCAAGGTGCATTCCTGAACGGGCACTGCGATGCCAAACCCCGCGACTGCTCCACGCGGTCATGGCCGCCTTGCGGGCGGACACGTCCCGACTGAGCAGATGGCGGTAGAGGTGGCGCGGGCGTTTCTTCTGGCGAATCACGATGGCGCGCAGCCGTCGCCGGACATGCGCGTCCATGTGTTTCCAGTTCCGCACCGCTTCCTCACTGCATTGCCGGTAGTAGGCCACCCAACCCTTGATGTAGCGATTGAGTTCCGCGATACAGGCCAGCAGCGATTGCCCCCAGTTGCGTGGAGTCATCTCCTTCAACCGGGTTTCCACTCGCTCCACCGTCTTATGCGAGAGATGGATCGTCCACTGCTCCTCTTTGTTCCGGCAAAACCGGAACCCAAGGAAGTGAACTTCCTGCGGTCGCCTGACCGCGCTCTTTTCCGGGTTGATGAATAGCCGCAGCCGCTTTTCGAGAAAGCGTTGCACACTAGCCATCACCCGGTTGCCGGCACTCCGACTGCCAACAAATATGTTGGCGTCATCGGCATACCGCACAAACCGCAGTCCCCGCCGATTCAACTCCCAATCCAGTTCGTCCAGCACAATGTTCGATAGCAACGGTGAGAGCGGCCCGCCTTGCGGCGTCCCCTCTTCCGTATTCACGCGTGTTCCCTCCGGCAGCACCACCCTGGCTTTGAGCATCCGGCCAATGAGTTCAAGGACACGCTGGTCCTTGACCCGCTGGGCCAGGCAACCACGAGTCGAAGGCAACTGCATGAGCCGTGAGGCCGTGTGGGGAGGAAGCCGGCTGACGAAACGGAGTCCTGAACGAAAGTGAAGCCTCGTAAGGCAGGTCGGGTGGGCCAGTGTGCCTGAGAACACGATGCCCGGTATTCCGAGCAACCCGACAAGTATTGAGGACAGGATGACGCGAAAGTTCATCGCCTTACCCCAAGAGATCTCTGCCGATCCTTGGTGACAAGGTAATGCTGAGTGAAGGCAACGACACCGGCATGAAGTTGGCAGAGAAGTCGGATGGTCTCGTAGTAGCGACGAAGCGGTTAATCACCGTGGAGCCAAGGGGACCATGAAGATGAGAACATGAAACACGAACAACTGAACTGGGTGTTCGCCGAAAGCCCGCAAGGGAGCGGCGACAAGGAGGTGCCTGATTTATGGGCATCGCCTTCGTCGCGGCTGCACAAAGCCGAGGTCAAGGAGTTCGAGCGTTTCGTGACCGGAGCAACGGACGCAAGTTCGTTGCTGGAAGCAGCGGCCTCGGAGTTTAATCTCTGGGTGTCGTTGTATAAAGTGGTTCAGAACAAGGGAGCGCCCGGCGTGGACGGGGTGAGCGTGGAAACGGTTTTAGCGCAGAGCAAAGAACTGTTGCCGCGATTGCGCCGCCAACTGCTGGCAGGGAGTTACCGTCCTGGCGACATCCGGCGGGTTTGGATACCCAAGCCCGGCGGTGGAGAAAGAGGATTAGGGATTCCCAATGTGATAGACCGGTGGGTGCAACAAGCGGTTCTGCAAGTGCTGGAACCGATTTTCGAGCCGACCTTTCACGACAGCAGCCACGGCTTCCGCCGTGGACGCGGGGCGCAGACCGCGATAGCGCAAGCGCGGAAACATCTGGAGAGCGGCCACACAACCATTGTGGACATTGATCTGGCGAAATTCTTCGACCGGGTCAATCACCAACGGTTGCTGGCACGACTTCCGAAGGCCCCACAAGGGTCTCTCACCCTCTAGCTCATCACCATGCCCAACGCACCCGGCTTCGTTTCGCTAAGCGCTCCTCTCCGCTCTCCGCTCCACTTCCCCGCTCGCCGACCGCAGACCGAAGCCGTTTAAGAAAGATTTGACCATGCCTCGGTATTGAGTAAATTAACTCAACGTATTGAGTAAATTGTATGACGCGCCAAACGCTCCATGATGAACTGCTGAAACGGCTCAAGGAAAAACGCCGCTTTTTGCAGGTGCTGGCCGGTCCACGTCAGGTCGGTAAAACCACCTTGGTCAGACAGGTCATCAAGGCGTCAAAGCTGCCAGCGCATTACGCATCCGCTGATGAACCCTCATTGCGTGACCGCACTTGGATTGAACAACAATGGGACGCCGCCCGGTTGAAGGCGCGGGAAAGCAAGGCCGGCGCATTGCTGGTGCTGGACGAAGTGCAGAAAGTCTCCGACTGGTCAACCGTGGTAAAATTGCTGTGGGATGCCGACACACACGCAGGTTTGCCGCTGAAAGTCGTTTTGCTTGGTTCGGCGCCTCTGCTCATTCAGCGTGGTTTGACTGAGAGCCTGGCCGGGCGGTTCGAGGTGATTGCAGTGCCGCACTGGTCATTTGCGGAAATGGAGGAAGCCTTCGGTTGGAACCTGGAGCAATACATTTTCTACGGCGCATATCCCGGTTCTGCCGACCTGATCACGGAACCGGAACGCTGGCGGCGTTACATCGTGGATTCCCTCATTGAGACCACGATCTCGCGCGATATTTTGCTGTTGAATCGCGTGGACAAGCCCGCGCTGTTAAGGCAATTGTTTCATCTCGGTTGCGCCTATTCCGGCCAGATCCTTTCCTACCAGAAAATGCTAGGCCAGCTAACGGACGCGGGCAACACCGTCACGCTTGCGCACTATCTGGAATTGCTCCAAGGAGCGGGCATGATCGCGGGCCTTTCCAAGTATGCCCACGGCCTTGTTCGCCAACGCGGGTCGAGTCCGAAATTCCAAGTGCTCAATACTGCTTTGATGACCGCGCAGGACAATCGGACAGCGGCAGAGGCCCGGCAGGATGGCAACTATTGGGGGCGGTTGGTCGAGTCATGCGCCGGCGCACACCTGCTCAACACCAGCTTCGGCACCAACATCGAATTGACGTATTGGCGGGACCGGAATCAGGAAGTGGATTTCATCCTGCGCCAAGGCAAGACCACTGTCGCTATCGAAGTGAAAAGCGGCCGCCGTCATGAATCGTTGCCGGGGATGGAGACTTTTGCCGCGCACTTCAAACCGAAGCGCAAACTGCTTGTGGGCGGACAGGGAATTGAGCTGGCGGAATTTCTTACGAAGCCGGCCAGTTATTGGCTGCAATAATCTTTTACGCGGCAGGCAAAAAGCCAAAAAAACTTTGTCCGCCGTGACCAACGCGCGCTTTACTTCGCTCCACGGGCGTCCGGTTGTCCCTATCCCCCTCTCAACCACGCCCGTTCCGCTGCGCAAAGCACGCCCTCGTCACGAGCGGTAATTCAAACAGCCGCATCAGCGGCGGGCTTCCGTCTGCGGCTCGGCGGCGGCGTTGCGCTCCGGCTCCGTTCCCGCCGTCTCTCCGCCTGCGCTCCACTTTCCCCGCTCGCCCAGCCGCAGACCGAAGCCTAATCAATCATCGGTCTCTTGAAAATTGACGTGTTTGCGCAAGGCGGCCTGGCGGCGATACGTGACGTAAAAGCGTCGTTGGCGAAACGCAGCGTCACCGGGAACCTGAACGCCCTTGAACCGTGGCAAGACCCACGGGTTCAATCCTTTGTCATCCCAGGGAAATCTTCCGGTTGGCAGTAATGGCGAGTACACCAGCAATCATCATTTGCCATATGATTGTTTTACGGCTCTGAAAAATGTCCCATCATCTGCGTTTTCTTCGGACTCTTTTCTTCAGCCGATCCCACAGTCCCGTGCTTTCGTCTTCTTTTTCCTGCGGTCGCGCGGCTGAAGGTTCCTCGCATCCGCCTTTCTGTTCGTAGTGTTTTCCCTTTCTTTTTTTGTCCATGTGGCGACCGCCCTGGATCAGTTTGTCGTCCCACCGTTCTGCACCGAGAACACGGCTGTGGCGAACAATGTAATGCGATCGGCATGGAAAATTCCAATTGCCGATCGATGGCCACAACGACACTGTTTCTCCGTCAAACATCAACTTCCAATCGGTCGGCGTAAACGGTGTGATGACCTGCTCACCGCACCCGCAACAGCAACTATGGGCAGCCGTGGCGTAATCCATTGAGATGTAGATTACACCCGGCTCAAGTTGTTCGGGAATGTAGTGAACGAAACGATGCTCTAGGCGGGTAAAAAGAAGCATTCAGTAATCTCCATTTAACAGCATGTTCCCGTCCGTGGTGTACGTGCTGTGGTATTCGCGTTCCAGATCCCGATAAAAGCCCTTGAGCTTTTTCCATTTGATGATGGCCATGACTGCGTTGAGGGCATTCAAGTCCGCGACTTGGATGTTGGAAGAGTAAATATTCTCCTCCCCGCTACCTTCAAACGATATTCGCCCCTGATGGATGTGGTCTCGTTTATCCGGTGTACTGGCCGTCACCCGAAGGATGCCGCCAAGGGTGCCATCCACAAGTTCGAGCCCCATTCCGACATCAACAAAACACACACCGAGTGCCTCGAGTTTCTGAACGACAAGTTTCTTCACTTCGCCCGCATCCATGGAGATGAAGGCAAATGTGATTCCATCCAACAGATGCAAATTCGCTGCCCCTAACGCGACGGGGTGCGCAACGATTCCCTTGTGCATCTTTGAATAGATACCCTT
This sequence comes from uncultured Verrucomicrobiae bacterium, assembly GCA_963804345.1. GTDB lineage: Bacteria > Verrucomicrobiota > Verrucomicrobiia > Limisphaerales > UBA11358 > UBA11358. The sequence continues at coordinate 158,001 of CAWDPX010000014.1, forward strand.
AAGATAATCAACCTTTTTGGGTGCTTCGCGCAGTTCGTCCAACGTCGGCGCACCCGGAGCCCGAAATGCGTTATGTTGGAGAAACTCGTCACCGTCGATGATGCGAATTTCACGCACCGGCGTCTTGGCGACGAAGTCCAACACGTACGATCCGGTGCCGCCGAGGCCTATGATGGCTACTCTCTCGTTAACAAGTAGGGCCGTGAGTGCCCCGATGCCAACGCGGTCTGATGCGGTCTCAGTGTAGTTGAACACACTGTTTTCTTCATCTTCTGGTGTGTGGAACGTTCGGGGCGTCACTCCTGGCTTCAGCACTTCTGCAGGTCCAGACAGGATGGCCGCGTATGTTGTCATTTTGTGGTAGTAATCCGTGTAACCGCCAGCAGGCTTGCTTGAGAAGCTGTGCCTGGCTCTGACGCCGTTGCCAAGATCTATGTTTGCACTTTGGTGTCCGATCCTGTGAAGTGGTTGACCATCAGCGCTGCACGGGAACTCGCCATCGAAGTAGGCCACGTGTGTGCTTGGCGTGCGTGTCACCTCACCAGCGAGATCGAGGCTTGAAATCAGCGTTCCGGTAAGCACCTGGCCTTTGGAATTCACGTATGGCACGTCGCGCATGACGAGGAGGCCACCTCGAATCTGGATGAAGTAGCCTTCCTCGCGCAAGCGTTTCAAGTCGGGACTAAGACTTATCAGTTTTTGTGACATTGAAAATGGTCCCTTTATGTTTCACTTCGACTACACCACCGGCACCGAGTTCGCCTGCATGAGGCTTCGACGCCGCGTGCCGATATGTCATGGAGAACGTGATGTTCGGCCCGTGCGGTCCAGGGAACGCCAGCTCAACCACCTGTTCGAAGGTCACATCTTCGTCGTGGACGATGCGTGGACGAGCATTGACGATGATTTCGTAGTCCGTGACGGGCTTCGGCCCGGTGACGAAATGCTCAACACCGGGAGCACTGAGATCAACCAGTTCCTCGCGCGTGATGAGACGCGGCTCGCCGTCGTGGAGTTTCAAAAACACCGCTCGGCCCTTCTGCACTTCACCAAGCTTGTATAGCTCGGTGCCCTTGATGGCGGGCTTGCCCCATTCGTACTGGCGACCATCGAGCGTGAACTTGTACAGGCGGTCCGTGTCGAAACCGACAAAGCGTTCTGCACCGCGCTTGCGCAGGTCGAACGGCTGATCAAGCAGCACTTCTTCGAAGTCGCCATTTGGGAGAATGGCGAAGAGGCTGAAGTCTTCAATCGGCTTTGCGCCGGCGGCCTCGAGAATCTGACGCCCAAGGGGCGCAGGTTCCAGCAGGTCCAGTGCGCGAAACTTCAGGTTATCTTGGGCGTACAGAACTCCGTACGCACGAGCGAGGCGCAGTGGGCGGCCCTCGCGCAGGGCTCCGCCGACGTCCTCACGTTCTAACATTTGATTCGTGTTCATAGCGAATTTTTCCTAAAACTTGGCGGTAGACATCCGCCGTTAAGAGTTTAATCGCCGTGACCACTAGCGACCGGTAAAGTTCTTTAGAACTTCTTTTGAAAAACCCCTTGAGGCGTCGACCCGCAGACAAAAAATGCGGGGCAGGCAGGACAGGTTCGGGAGGAAGGTTTCGCGGGAAATTCGCCCAATCGGATGCCTTTTAGAAAGTTGTCGAGTTTCTTCTTCCTGTTATCAAGCATCGTGTTCGACATGGTGAGTGCTTCGGATTTTTGATCCGATAAATACACCAGCTCGACCGCCGCATCCGGAAACGCCTGCTTCGCGGCCATCATTAAGGCCGCCGAATCAACGTCTTCGCTGTGACTGGAACTGTGATGCCCGGTCTTAACGCGCCTAAACGTGCGCCTGCCATCAGATTTCACAAGAACGTCATCCGGCATGACGAGAATGCGCTCATTGCCAAAGGTAAGACTCAGCGCTGTCGGCTTCTCAGCCGTGTGCCCCTCGCGGATAGCTGCGAAAAAGCGAAGCATCGGCAGTGCAAAAGCCCTGTATTCGTTCACGTAGCCATGGTCCGCCAGACCATGCTGGGCAAAGGCGGCTGCGATCCTCTCGTTTAGTTGATTGGGGTCGTTGATGGACGCCGTGCCGTCAATCACGGCCTTGTACACAGTGCGAACGGCCTCATGCATCTGCATAAAAGGGGTCGCGGTGCGGCGACCACCGATTTGAAACACATGCGTGTAAAAAAAGCGGCGCGGGCATTTTTCATACAGCTTCATTTGTTCGCCGTGAAAATTCAACCCGCCGTCAATTACCAAGTTTACATTTGTTTCTTCCGGTGCTGCCGGGAGTGGTCGGCTTGCCGTAGCCGTGCTCTGCAGAACGGTCGTCCCCAATCGGTTGAGATAGGAAGACAACCCCCATTTTCTTCCGTTTGCCATTTTTATCGGCGCATACGCAAAGAACCGATCCTTGGCCCGTGACATTGCTACATAAAAGAGGCACTCTTGCTCTTCTTCCTGGCCGATCCGGAGCAAGTCTAATGAGCGTCCCGCCCCGCCTTCCACCATTCCGTCAGGTGGAGGACAGGCCGACGGTTGCGCTGAACGTGGAATCGTTCCCTGATTGAAGCTGGGTAAATGAACAACCGGAAACTCAAGCCCCTTTGATCCGTGAATTGTCATGAGTCTTACTGCATCAATGCTTTGAGCCGCTGCAGGGAGTTGGCGAAGATCGCGGTCGTCACCCAAACGAAGGAGGCGGCGAACTCGGTCCATAGTCCGCATTATCGGCAGACCTTGTTCCGGCAGTTGCACGCGTAAAAAATTCATCAACTGCCAGATTGCGATCCCCCGTGTCCTTTCATTGATGCTGCTGGAACGTGCGATTCCGGCGGCGATTCGTGTCCGATCTAACAATACTTTTGCCAAGACGTCCCACGGACGGGAGTACTCGTCAAATCCTGTTAAGGTAGTCGCCAACTTTTGCAGCGACTGTATACCCTGAGAAGAAAGACCAAGAACTTTCGGCGCGTCACCAACCCACTTGCCGGGCGCAACCTCATTAGTCCGGTAGAAATCTATCACCTTGGCCACATCGGCGATCGGCATTTCAAATTCCGGCCAGCACGCTACGCGGACAAGCCCAGTAGCTCGACGGTCTGTGAGGATTCCAAGCATTGCGAACAAATCCCTGACTTCGGATCGCTCGAAAAGACTGCCGAGGAAAAGCACCGGAATACCCAAACGCTCTAGGTCTTTCGCAATCTCGGAGAGTTTTTCGTTACCTGTGCAAAGCACAACTTGGGCGCGGTAACTATGGCCGGCACTTCGCATGGCCTCGATAGTATCCGCCAGCACCACCGTTTGCTGGTCCGATTGTTCGACAGTGAGAAGCGAAGGTGTGTGCCCGCAGGATCCCCGTTCGGCCTCCAATGCGCTGTCAGCATCTCCCACCTTCATGCCAACTGCGAACCCCGAAAACATTGCAACAACCTCTTTCACGGACCTGTAATTCTTCTTCAACCGTCCACGTTTACCACCTGGAAAATCTTCCTTTCCGAAGCGACCCATGTTGAAGGACGAAGCGCCACGGAAGCGATAGATGGATTGCTTCACATCCCCCACCGCCCACAGGTTTTCACCGTCCCCCCGTAGTGCGGCGAGCAATCGCACGCTGCTTCGGTTCACGTCTTGGTATTCATCTACGAGTACGTGGTCATATTGCGTTTGAAGTAGCGTGCGAATTTGAGCGTTTGATTCCAAGAGTCGCACGGGCAAGCAAACCAAGTCACCAAAATCAACGCATCCCGCCTCTCTCTTTAACCTTTCATACGCTTGGTAAACTTCGGCGACTTCATGCGCCTTCGCCCCCAGCAGACGGTCTTCGTCCGTCTGCGCCTTTTGGGTCATTGCTTGCGCCAACTCGGCATATCTTTTTTCGTCAACGACTTCGTCTTTGGCCCGCGAAATCGCACCGAGGATATCGGCGATGTTGTCTGTTGGATCGTAAAGGTCGCGGTAATGCACCAACTCAAGGCGAGGGAATTCGTTCTCGAGGATTTCGACCGCTTCCGTTCGGTCAAGCATTCGGGGATCCTTAATTAACCCCAATTCATGATGAAATCGCCGGATTATGTCCAAGCCGAAAGCGTGAAATGTGCCTATCCACATTGCGGCGGCCGCGTCTTTATTTTTTCGCGCAATTCGTTCTGACATCTCCCCGGCTGCCTTGTTGGAAAAGGTCAGGAGGAGAATCCTCCGTGGATCGACTCCATCCGCCAATAGTCCCTCAACGCGTGTCGTCAACGTCTGTGTTTTTCCTGTCCCCGGTCCGGCCTCAAGCAGATAGGCAACTCCCCGATGCCTGGCCGCCTCCGCTTGAAGTTCGTTTGGCGGCAGTTCCGCAGATTCACTCTTTGGCTTCAGCTCGACGGCCGGCAACAGCAGCGCGTCAAAAAGCTGCTGAGCCACCACTTCAAAAGGGGCGCTGAGCCGGCTCGCGATTTCTGTCGCGGAAATATTATTTTCCAAGTGGAGCTTTCGAACAAACTCTCGGGGCAGCAGAAATTCCCTCGCAAACAAATCCATCTGGACTTCACGTCGTTGCCGTCGCCCATAATCCACCACTCGGTCGGCGCCAACCAGTGACGGCTCCGCTGACCGCGCTGGTTCAATTCGCACAGCAGCTTCTCCCTCAGGATCATCACCTAACTCCGAGTGCCCAATTTCGTGAGCTATCAAGAAAGCTTTGTCGAAATCAGAGCCAACATTTTCGTAGACGATAAGCTGATCTGCTTGAATAAAGCAGGCGCGGCTATTTCCGAGAACAGTCCCGCCTGGTACTGTAGCCTCGACGTCAATATCCCGGCGACTGGCCTCAGCAACAGCGAATGCGTAAGGCTTCCAGGGATCGTGACCCCTCGCAACAGCCTCTACATGGTATTTGGCTGCAAATTGCCGGGCGAGTTCGGCTGCATCCATATTAGTTTTCTTCGGCCATTAGCTCCGCGCGCTTGGCGGCAGGAACCTGCGCCTCAATGAGAAGCCGCTCGAAGGATGTCGGCCTTGCCTCTACCGGTTTTTCATCCGACTTGTGACTCCTGACGCAAGTCACTTCCATAGGTGCCGCCAGTGCAACTCTGATTTGCTCTACGCTTGTGTTTAAGGCCGCCGCAACGCGCGTTAGGAATCGTTGCGGGATGGAGGACACAATAACTTTGTGTTCACGAAATGCGGTGATTATTTGCCGAGGAACGCCGAGCAGGTTCGCGAGGTCTCGACGTTGCGGCACCGACAAGGTGGCAAATACGTTCGCTGTCGACGTTGTAGGCGAGCTAGAATATTGTTTCCATGCCTCGTCAATGGCCAACCGATCTTTCTCCGACAAATCTGTTGCCGCAACCTTGGCGCGCGAAAGCTCGTGTGAAAGGTGCGCAAGCTCTACAGCATATTGTGGGTATTCCCGAAGATAACGCTCCAGGGTGGAACGGTCATGGCTGGGCTCAACAGCAAAGGCGTTTAGAACATCTTCACTGGAAAGTTTGGAAGTTCCTGGTTTCATGCTGGTTCTCCTTTCGTCAGTTTTACACGCAAGATTGCGTATGCCTTATCGCGGTGGGTCCGTATGGTTTTTGGTGTTTTTCCAAATATATTCGATATATTCACAATGCTTGGTTCGTTTGATTCGATTGGAATCCCTTTTCGAATCATTTCAATAATTGCTTTCTGTAAATCAGGTAGTGCATCAATCGCTTCGTCCAGAAGCAACAGGTAATCAGAATTGCAAATTTTATCCGACTCGAACGGGTCAAAGCTTCCGGCCGCGCGCTCCACTTTTTCGGCGACTTCGCCCGTTTCGTAGTCAATTGCGATGTTTTCAAGAGGATCTTCCCGCCGATATACCTTTCGTTGCGCATCCACCCGGAGTTTTTTTAATGCGCTCGCGAAGCGAATTTCAAAAAAATCCAAAGCTTCAACATATTCCTGTAGGCGATCCCTCCCCAACATTTCAAGAAAGCGGTATTTACCTTCATCCTGCACGTTTCCATCAGTCAGTCTTTCTGACTCCCCATCCCAACTTTCGGGTTTTGGAAGACCGTGCAACACGCGCTCCAAAAGGGTCCTAAAAAGCGCCTCGGAACACGTATCGAACGGCCTTGTCCGGTGTTCCCTAACCAGATGTACTAAGCATTCGCTTGGCAAATAATTCCCAGATTCACGGTCCTGAACCGCGCACCGCGCGGCAATTTCATCCCGTGTTAAAGCGCAAAGGGCTACCAGCTTTGCCTCAATTTCGGGCAAACGAGTATAAAGCTCGCCGTTGGATTTCTTCTTTTTCAGCGGTGCGATCGATGTTGCTGTCATATATGAAATCAGTTCCCGACATATCAATCGCGCAGGCAAAACCAAACCGGTAAATTAATTTCTAAATTACTACTGGTTTTAAGGTCCGGTGGGAATAAAAATTGCGGAAGCAGCTAACTGCGACGGACTTCGGCCGATTCCGTCTTCCGCCTTCGATAACACATTATTCCCCAGTTATCGGCTTCGCCGAACGGCGTAGGCACGAGAATAGCGCAAAGAGGGACGACTGCAAAGCTGGGACTTATCCTTCCATCCAGCGTTGATTTCTGTCGTGTTCATCCGCCTGTTTTCCGTGCTTCTGGTTGCTCCGCTGCAATTTCGCGCCACGAAATAATTCGTGTCACTGCATTGCTTGGCGCTCCGCCGCCCGCCAGCGCGGAAATCAGGCTCCATGCGTTTCGTTCGGAGCGGCCCTGCTCTCTCTTGTGGATGAGGCGAAGAGAGCAGTTCCGCTCCTTCAAACCGAAACGCAAAACATGAACACGACAGAAAACTTCGTCTCAACGCCTCAAGTCCAGAACAACATCGTCAAGCCATTGAAATTCCCACCGCAACCGCAGGAATGGAAAATTGTTTCACTGCGGGAATGTCCCACACCCGAAGCCATGCAATTATGCGAAACGCCGACACAGGCGGCTGATTATTGGCGCACCCACATCGCTCAACATCCGTATTTCAAAGAAGAGTAAGCAGACTACATGGCGCGGTATGCAGCCTAAACGGCGGTTTCGCGTCACCCATCCATTTCATCCGTGGTTTGGACGAGAGTTTGAGTTCGAGGATGATCGCGAGCGATTTGGCCACCGACGGTTGTTTTACCGTCTGGATAACGGCCAGATCGCTTATTTTTTGACCCGGTGGACGGACCAAGCGGCAAAAGACCCTTTTATCGAGATGGCTGGTGGACAGGCGCTGGCCCGACCAAAAGACTTGCTGGAGTTGGCCGATCTCATCACCAGCCTGAAAGCATAAGTGTAAAGTAAATTACGCCATAAAAGTAAAGGCAATTATGCCGCACAGTCATCATCTGCCGGATGAAAAACAAGGTTGTAAGCCTTTAATAAGGCATATAACGTCTGACATTCTTGTTGCATGGGGGCCGGTGTTCGGCCTATATTCGGTATCATTTGATTTACATATTATCCTTATGCCCAAGATACCCGCCAAAAAACTTCAAGCCCTCCGGCAGGGCGGCACCCTCAATCCCGCTCCCGAAAAGGTGCGTCACCCCCTGTTTGCCGAGTCCGTCTTTTTCGACGCCAATGATTTGCTTCAGATTAAATACGAGCTGCTGCGCGCCATCCAAGTCGAAGGGCGTTCGCTGGCTGGAGCCGCCGAGGAGTTTGGCCTCTCGCGGCCCACGGTCTATGAGGCGCAGGCGCATTTTAAGGCGAAAGGATTGGAGGGGCTGCTGCCGGAGAAGCGCGGGCCAAAACACCCGCACAAGTTGACGCCGGAAGTGATGAAAGTCGTGCAGCGATGGCAGGCCGATGAATCAGAGCTTGACGCGGTTGGACTGGCGGCGCGGGTCAAACAACGATGGGGAATCACTGTGCATCCTCGCACCGTCGAGAAAGCCCTCGCTGACAGGGCAAAAAGGGGGCGTCGCAAGCGATGAACCCACCCCGGACAGAATCCGGCGTCACTGAATGGACCGAGCGTTACGAGCGGCTGCGGCAACACGCTTTGGGTGGGCCGGCACCAACATTGGAGGGGCTGCCGGGATTGGCCATATTGCTGCAACGCGGCGTGGCGGTTTGGATGCAAGCCGGGTGGGCCGATGACCTCCGGCCGGAAAGAATGGAGATGCTGCCACCCTGCGGCAACTTGGCCGCCAGTCAAAAAGAAACCATGCTGGTGCTGGCCGCGATGACGCTGCCGCAGCTTCGGCAATTTAACCGGAGGAACTAAATGACGACGCTTGAAAATAAAGTGACCACGCAACATCTCCAACGGTCGGCCTACCTGTATGTGCGGCAATCCACATTGCGCCAGGTCTTGGAAAACACCGAGAGCACCCAACGACAATACGCTTTAAAGGACAAAGCGATGGCGCTGGGATGGAGCGAAGGTCAGGTCGTCGTGATTGACTGTGATCTGGGCCAGTCAGGGGCCTCCACCACTGACCGGGCGGGCTTTCAACGTCTGGTGGCGGAAGTGGGCATGGGCCGGGCCGGCATTGTCATGGGATTGGAGGTCTCCCGGCTGGCGCGCAACTCGGCCGACTGGCATCGGCTGCTGGAAATCTGCGCGTTGACGCAAACCCTCATCTTGGATGAAGACGGGGTGTATGAACCGGGACACTTCAACGACCGTCTCCTGCTGGGACTGAAAGGAACCATGAGTGAGGCCGAACTGCATTTTATCCGCGCACGGATGCGCGGCGGAGTGCTCAACAAGGCCAAGCGCGGTGAACTGCGTTTGCCTTTACCAGTCGGTTTTATTTATGACGATGACCAGCATGTCATGTTGGACCCGGATCGCCAGGTGCAACAGGCCGTCCGCCACTTTTTTGAAACCTTCCAGCGCACCGGCGCGGCGACCGCTACCGTGCGCCAAATCCGTCGGGAGGGCGTGCTGTTTCCCCGACACCGGGTGGGTGGTCAGGGGGAACTGCTCTGGAAACCGCTGACCCACGGCACCGCCCTGCACCTGTTGCACAATCCGCGTTACGCGGGAGCCTTCTATTACGGCTCGACGAAATGCTGGAAAGACATCAACGGCAAAGTTCGCCGAAAAATACTGCCGTTGGAGCAATGGCCTTTTTTGATCAAAGACTCCCATGCCGGCTATCTGCGCTGGGAAGACTTCCTGGAAAATCAGGAACGCCTGCGTGACAATGCCCAGGCACATGGTTTGCACCCGGGCGGGCATCCTGCCCGTGAAGGTTCTGCCCTGCTGCAAGGCATCGTGCTTTGCGGCCAGTGCGGCCAGCCGATGGGCATTCATTATGCCCAGCAAAAAGACGGGGAAGTTCCGATTTATATCTGTCAGCGCGCCCACTACCATCGAGCTGAAAAAACTTGCCAGACCATCCCTGGACGCATGGTAGATCAGGCCGTGGGCGCTTTAGTGGTGGCGAGTGTCACCCCCCAGGCATTGGAGATGGCGCTGGCAGTGCAGAATGAACTGGAGGTTCGTTTAAAGGAAGCCGACCAACTTCGCCGCCAACAAGTAGAGCGCGCACAGTATGAAGCTGACCATGCCCGGTTGCGTTATATGCGGGTTGATCCCAACAATCGGCTGGTGGCGGACAACTTGGAAACCCTCTGGAATGAAAAACTAAAAACCCTCACCCACGCGCAGGCAGAATATGAACGCGGACACTTGGGCGACCAACAAAAGTTGACGGCGGAACAGCGGCAGCAAATCCTGAAACTCGCCGAAGACTTTCCCCGACTGTGGCACGATCCAAAAACATCGCACCGGGATCGCAAGCGCATGGTGCGACTCCTGGTTGAAGACGTAACCTTAAAGCGGGGCGAAGGCCGCGTTGGGGTTCATCTCCGGTTCAAGGGTGGCGCGATCAAGGAACTGCATCTGCCCCTGCCGCTGCCGGCGTGGAAATTACGGAAAACTAAGTCGGAAATCGTCCATTTGGTGAATGAGTTGTTGGGCGAGTGCGACGAAGGTGAAGTGGCCGCCCGGCTCAACGCGCAGGGATTACGCAGCAGTTGCGGCCATACGTTCACACGCTTTCGCATTGTGCGGCTGTGCGAAAATCACAAGCTGGCCAAGCGCAGCGACCGACTGCGCCAGCGCGGTCTCGTCTCCGCAAGGGAAACCGCAATCTTGCTTGGCATCAACATCAGTTCACTCCCCTATTGGCGCAGACAGGGGTTAATTATAGGCTCGCGCGAAAATCTCCAAGTCGGTTACTTTTACCAGAGACCTTCGCAGGAAATAGTTGATCAGATCAGGGGGCGAACAAAAGCGGTCAGTTCAGGAACACAACCATCGGTAGTAGTATGAAACATAGATCAATCCTGAATGCGAATGCCTGGTGGTTTTGATTCTTAATACACGTCGTAAAATCAAGGGTCACTATTTTGTCTCAGTCGGGACGATGGACACCATTCTTTGCCATCCAAGGGAAGTCTTCCGTCTGGCAGTCATGGCCAGTGCATCCGCCATCATTGTTATGCACAATCATCCCAGCGGCGTTATACCGCATCCCGTTTTATGCCGCATGTGAGTGGGGTTTGCTTTTGAAAGGCTCCGTTTGAGCATTTGGGTGCGGCATAAAAATGGGCGGCATTGACGGGTGACGGTGGGCATTCTGGGATGGATGAAAACAAAATCCATCCTATCGGGCGGCTCTTTCGGGCCGCTTTTTCCATACATCAACCAATACCGGACTGAAGTCAAAGAACAGGGGTATGCAGTCGGGTCAATCTGTGAGCAGATTTGTGTTCTCAAGTTGTTTGACCGTTGGCTTAAGCGAAGAGGGCTGGAGGTGCGGGGCTTAAATGAAGCAGTCGCCCACGATTTTTTGGGGCGCTTGAAGCGGGGCTATCCCAAAAATGCTGCTCGGTCAACTTTGCAGCGGCTGCTGGCGATGCTTCGTCGGATTGGAGTTACGCCTGTTGTTGCCCCGGCGCAACCGAGTCCATCCCAGCACCTGACGGGCGATTATGAACGATTTCTTTTGGAAGAACGTAATTTGTCGCGGCAATCGGTGCGTCCATTGGGGCGGTTCGCCGACCGGTTCCTGTCTGAAATATTTGGTGCTGGTGAGCTAAATCTAGCCAAGTTGCGTGCGCCTGATGTGACCGGGTTCGTGCAGCGGTCCGCACACGATCATGGTTCGCCATACGCAAAAAGGCTGGTGCGGGCACTGCGGTCGTTTCTGCGTTACCTGCATTACAAGGGTTTGGTCGACACCGATCTCTCGATTGCCGTTCCGAAAGTGGCACGCTGGGCTCTTTCGACCCTGCCGAAACATCTTTCAGCTGTGCAGGTGCGGCAAGTGTTGCGACATTGTGACCGCAGCACGGCACGGGGACGACGCAATCACGCCATCCTGCTTTTGCTCGCACGGCTTGGTTTGCGCGGTGGCGAAGTTGTCAGACTCAACCTTGAAGACATTGATTGGGATAACACGCGAATCACAGTATGCGGGAAAAATGGAAGCTGGGCACAACTGCCACTGCCAGCAGATGTCGCGCGAGCCATTGCACATTATCTGCGCCAAGATCGACCACACTGCGCCTGCCGGCGTGTGTTCATCCGAGATTATGCCCCGCTTGGCGGCTTCGAGGGTTCCCAATCAATTTCGAAAATCGTGCAGTGCGCCCTTGCAAAAGCAGGCGTGGAGTCGTCCCGAAAGGGGGCACATCTGTTGCGTCATAGTCTGGCGACGGACATGCTGCGCAAGGGTGCATCGCTCGATGAGATTGGCGAGTTGCTGCGACACAAAAGCCCCGACTCGACAGCCATCTATGCCAAAGTCGATCTCGGTTCACTGCAAGCGCTGGCCCTGCCATGGCCGGGAGGTGTCCGATGAAACCGCTGAATCAGGCCGTCGATGACTACCTTGCGCTCCGGCGTAGTCTCGGGTTCAAGCTTCGGGAGTATGGAATCTGCCTGCACGAGTTCGTTTTATTTTTGGTGAAGAACCGGTCAGGGCACGTCACCAACAAGCTTGCTGTGGAGTATGCCACTCAACGCCAACATGAAAAACCCGTCTCGTGGTCACGCCGACTCGGCATTGTCCGAGGTTTTGCAACTTACCGTATTGGCACTGACCCCAAAACCGAAATCCCTCCGCTCGGGTTGTTGCGGTTCCGATCCAAACGGGCATGTCCTTATGTCTATACCATGGATGAAATCTGTCGTCTGCTCGAAGCGGCGCTGAAGATCGAATCGCCATACGAACTCCAGCCGCGAACCTATTACTGCCTGTTTGGCCTGCTGGCAGTGAGCGGCCTGCGGTTGGGTGAGGCAATCAATCTTCAACCGCAAGATGTGGATTGGTCAGCGGGAGTTCTCACAATCCGTGGCGCAAAATTTGGAAAGTCACGTCTAGTTCCGCTGCATTCGTCCACTCGTGCGGTGCTGTTCGACTATGCCCAACGCCGCGACGAAATCTATGAGCGGCGTCCCGTATCTTACTTCTTCGTGACCAGTCGCGGCACGAAGCTGGCGAAACCGAATCTCAGCCGCATCTTCCGCGAGCTGTCGCGGCAAATCGGCATCCGCGCGCCGGGCGTGCGGCATGGCCCGCGTCTGCACGACTTCCGGCATCGTTTCGCCATCGAGACACTGCTTCGCTGGTATCGAAGTGGTGAGCAAGTAACTCGACGCATGCCGGTGTTGTCGACGTATCTCGGTCATGTGAATGTGAGCGGAACGTATTGGTATTTGAGCAACACGCCAGAGTTGATGGCGGCTGCCGGCAAACTCCTCGAAAATCGGTGGAAAGGAGTCGCTCAATGAAATCCACCCCCGACTTCTCTCTGTTGTGCCAGACGTTCTTTTCAAAGCGGCTGATCGCGCAACGCCAAGCAAGCCCAAACACGATCACAGCCTACGCACAGACATTCCGGTTATTGATGATTTATGCCCAAAGGCGGCTGGGCACCTCGCCATCTAAATTATCCCTGGCAGAACTCGACGCCCCATTTGTTGCGGATTTTTTGGATGACTTGGAATCCAGCCGGTCCACCAGCGCACGTAGTCGTAATGCACGGCTGGCATCGCTCCGTTCTTTTTATCACTACGCGGCATTGGAAACTCCGCAGCACGCAGGGTTGATCCAGCGGGTGCTGGCCATCCCGTATAAGCGGCTCACGCGGCGGCTGGTGTCTTACCTCACCCGGACGGAAGTGGAAGCACTGCTGGCGAGCGTGGATAAATCCACATGGATAGGGCGGCGCAACCACGCCTTGTTGTTGGTTACGGTGCAAACGGGACTGCGGCTCTCCGAGATCACTGGGTTGCAACAGAAAGACGTGGTGCTTGGTGCGGGCGCACACGTCCGCTGTGAAGGCAAAGGACGAAAGGAACGCTGCACGCCATTGACGAAACCGGCGGTAGCAGTATTGAAAGCTTGGATCGCGGAACAAGGTGGCGACCAATCTTCATTCCTCTTTCCGAGCAGCGGTGGCGGACGCCTCAGCGCGGACGCCGTGCAACACCTGGTCACCAAACACGTCGCAGCAGGTCAACTCATCTGTCCCTCACTTGCAAAAAAGCGCGTGACACCTCATGTGCTGCGTCATACCGCAGCAATGGAGTTGCTCCAAGCGGGCGTGGATCGAGCATTGATCGCCATCTGGCTCGGTCATGAGTCGCTCGACACAACGCAAATCTATCTGGACGCAAACCTCCAGTTAAAGGAGGCCATCCTTGCCAAAATGAACCCGCCAAAAAACAAACCGGGGCGATACCGCCCCGATGACCAACTCATGAGTTATTTGAAATCATTGTAAACAATCCGCTGTTTTATGCCGCATGAGAGAGTGGTTCACCCTCGTCGAAACGGGGTAAATCATAAGCCATGCGGCATAAAACGGGATGCGGTATAACACCACTTATGCCGCTAACGGCATAAGCGGCGAATCCGCGCCTTCAGAAGCCGATATTAAAATCACTCGCGACCTGCTCCGGGCCGGGCAATTACTTAAAATTGATGTCGTTGACCACGTTGTGATTGGGAATTCAAACCACACATCACTTCGGGAAATGGGTTATCTGTCTTGCTAAAGCCGCAATGTTAGCGGGATTTCCCGCTTTTTGGCTTTAGCTTTTTGGCGCGATGCCGCTTGAGGATATCTTCGGGATAAAGCTGATCGGTGGTGAGCCCGAGCAGGGAGGCCAGAACAATCAGTTCCTCGTCCGTCACATAACGCAGCCGGGCTTCAATCTGTCCCAGCGTCGAACGGCTGATGTCCAGACCGGCCAGTTGGCATTGCGCGGCCAGCCGCTCCTGGGTCAATCCCAATCTCCCACGCACTTTACGAACTTGGGAACCGACAACATTCGCTGGATATTTCTTTCGGGGCATGGCCAAGAATCGACCTTGACCCTAGCGACAATGCCCGCTTTATTTGTTATGCCAGCGTAACACACCGGATTCCGTTGCTTTGGGCCGGTGCAAGAAATCGAAAATTAAAGTGATGAATCGCATCCAGGCGGGAACGCATATCGTGGCGATGAAACCAACCCGAATTGTCCGGCGGCGGCGGGAGGTTCAAGCATACTACGGCTCCGCTCGATCAAACGGCTCGCGGCTTCCGTTCCTGCTTGAGCCTCCCGCCACCGCCACGGTCCTTGCCTCTATGGTTTCAGCGCACACACCTGTCGCTGCGCGGGATGGCAGCACAACCTTGAACTCACCGGGAAAGGCCGGTTTGGCTTGCGCTTTGCCTGATTCCATCACGCATCCTGCAAGCAATTCTCAAAGTTTTCGCATTATTTTGCGGTTTTCTCGCCGGGCGGTATGCGCCAGAATCAGCGTTACTCAACTCCGTCAACCGGCAGCACCGGAAATTTCATTTCCTATATGCTTGCAGGCATCAGGATTTGAGACACATATTTGTTAATTTCATATATTAGCCGGCATTTCATACCAACCATGAGTGCGCGAACCAAATCGGTGGCCAAACGGATGTTTCATCGTCCCGGCGTGCTGATGTTGGAGGAACATTTTCGCCAGGGCCGGTTGCAGGGCCGGCGGCGGACCTGGCATCGCAACGGACAGCTCGCGGAGGAGGGATTTTACCGGGACGGACGGCTGCACGGACTTTGCCGCCAATGGAACGAGAATGGCAGACTGCTCGGCTCGTTCCGCATGAAGCACGGGACGGGCACCCAAAGAAGCTGGCATGACAACGGACGGCTGAATCTGGAATTCAGCACGGTGGAGGGCAAATTTTGCGGGCGCAGCCGACTCTGGCTGCGGGATGGGACATTGATTTCAGATCGAGTTCTTCTTTTTGGTCGAAACGTCACGCCCGAGCAATACCGCAAAGCGGCGGCCAATGACCCGCGTCTGCCCCGGCTGCGGGGCCGAATCGGCAAGCCGCCGATGAACAATCGCGCGTTGCAGAAGCATATTTATCGCGTCTTTGTGTCAGGGCTTTTGTCGAAACACAACCGCAGCGAAGCGCGGATGTGGTTGAAGGCCGCTGGAAAAAAAATACTCGGTCGCTTCCAGCACGCCAACGAGGCGGCACAATTTGTGGAGGAACTTTACCGGGCCGGAGCCAGCCTGGTAATGGCGTCAGACATTTACCGCAACCAGCGCGGCACTCAATTCGCCGACAGCCTGCTTGTGCAACTTCCGAAAAACGCGGCACAGCGCAAAGCCGTTCGTGCCGTCTGCGCGCAATTGCGGAAACGGGATCTCGGTGCGGTTCAGCCGGACAAGGACATGGGTGAAAATCATCTGTACCTCTCCATGACCTGACTCAACGGACGACCAGACAATCGCGGGCTTCCTCCACCGTGAGAGCGCCGCAGGCCGGCCGGGCGGCCAGCAGGCATTCCGAAACCGCGTCGCCCACGAGTTTTTCCGCGGCATCGCGCATCGGACGCGCGCCGAGTTTGGGATGAAATCCTTTCCGCACCAGGAACGGCAACACGGTCTTGTCCAATTCGAGCTTGTGTCCGCGCGTGGCGAGAAACTCGACTTCGCGGGACAAAAACTTTTCCGCAATCTCCAACTGATGTTCGTAGCTCAAACGGTTGAACACGAGCTTCTCATTGATGCGCGCGAATATTTCCGGGCGGAGGGCTTGTTGGGCGCGGGACAGAACATGGCGTTCCAGGGTTGCGTCGTTGGAATGTTGCAGGCTCATCAGTTCGGCGGAGCCGATGTTGGAAGTGAGCCAGACATAGAAGCCGCTGAAATCCAATGTCTGTCCCGTCGCCACCGTGATGCGCGCCGCATCCAGCAGTTGTAATAAAATGTCCAGCACGCGCGGGTGCGCCTTTTCCGCCTCGTCGAATAACAACGATCCTTCCGCGGCGCGTTCGCGCATCGCGCCCAGATAACCATTCTCACCCAGCTTTGCACCGAGCAACAGGCCGAGCGATTCCTGCGTTTGAAATTCCGACATGTCGTAACGGAATAATTTCCCCGCGCCGAATATTTGGTTCGTCAGCACGACCACGGTTTCGGTTTTGCCGACGCCCGTGGGTCCGAGCAGCAGAAAACTTCCGCGCGGACGACCGGGCTTGGTGAGGTTGAGTTCGCCGCGCTTCACCGTGGAGATGATGCGTGGCAGCACCTGGGACTGGCCGCGGATTTCGCGCGGCAGCAGCGAGTCCAGTTCGTGGAGTCTGGTCAGCTTGTTTGTGTCCATCGCTTTTTCATAGCACGGCCTTCGTTGCATTTTGTGTCCTTGGGACACCTTTTCATTCCGCGTTGCTGATAATTGTAGTCGCGTAAATCGGCGGCAGAGCCGCTGACGACAAACGAAAACAATAAAAAAACCATGCCATGAAAAAAATGTTCTCTCCGAAAATTGTCCGGCGGCTACGGCCGCTCCTCACCGTTGCCGCCCTGTTCGCGCTCAACACCGTCTCCGCCTTGGCCCAAAGCTCGACCTTCAATTCCACCGACCTGAAAACCGGCATCAGCAACAGTCTCGCCGTCATCATGATGTTCGGTTTTGTGCTCGGCATCTCCGCCGTCATCTACGGCGGCTTTGCCATCCGGCGCGGTGACGTGGACCAGGGCAAGATGTCCATCCTCGGCGGCGCGATCATCGCGGCGGCGCCGGCGGCGGTGTTCGCCTTCTATAAAATCTTCGGCCTCGATGCCAACAGCGCCGTCGGTGTCGGCACTTTCTGATGCGGCCAAGCCTCACCTCACCGGCCTTCGGCCAGATCAAATATGAGCGCCAAAAGCGAACTTCGCCTTACCGACACCAACGCCGCGTCCGATTCCAAAGGCCGCACCTGGGGTATGGAAGGCGGTCTTTTCTGGTGGCTCATCGGCGGCATCGGCGCGGGCATCACGCTCTTCTTTGTGCTGCTCGTCGTTGTGGGTTCGTCACTGGCCACCTCGTTCCTCGTGGCGCTCGTGCCGCTGCTGGTCTGCCTCGCCTACATCTTCGCTTTGCGGCAGGGCAAACCGCCCGGTTACGACCGCGACTGCTTTGAATATCTCCTGACCGGACGCGGCTTCAGCCCGCAGACCGGAAACAACTGCCATCATCCCCTGTATGAGCCATAAAAAGAAATTGCATCCACTGTCGGACAAACCGTTCGTCGGCTCGGTCGAATTGATCCCGCCGCCGCCGCCGAAATTCATTGAATTCATTGACGCACACCGAATCTGGGGTTTTCCCATCGGGCAGCTCGCGCACTTTGTTCTGGAGGACAACCCGGAACATCACGGTAAACAGACATTGCCGCCGCACCAACTGATTCTCGTTTATCCCGACGCCATCGTGATCCTGCGCGGCTGGCGGCTGGAATTGATGGTCGGGCCGCTGGTCGGCGGACGCATCGCCCGCGTCCACGCCGAGAAGCATCTCGGCTCGCTCATCATCGAGGACGCCTGGGTTTCGGAAATCCATGTCATCCCCTTCGACAATCCCAACCTGCTCGCCGGCCAGGCGGAAATTCCCGTGCCCATCAAGAAGTCATGAACCCCGACGACCTCAATATGGTGGAAGCCAAACGGCAGGCGTTGCTGGGCCAGCTCAAAGCCGCCGAGTCGGCATTGCGGAGCGGCCTGCACACCCACGGCTTTGGCAGCACCGCCCGCGCGCACCTGGAACGGGCGCTGGCCCACCTCGGCGAAGCCTATGACGCCATCAACGAAACCAAACAGGTGCGAACGGTGCCGCAACTGGTGGATGACCTGAACCGCATCCAGCAGGTGATGGATGATGCCAGGCGGGGAAAGTCCCAACGCGTTTGATTTATGTTTGAACGTCCACCCAACGGATTTTTCGTGCGCGATTTGATGCTGTTCAATCATCTTCGGCGCGGCGGTTACGTCTCCAAAGGCTTCGTCTTTGAAGCGCCGGACCTCACCAACAGCCCCATCGCTGACCTGAACGATTTTCAGGAACAGCTTTGCCTGCTGCTGGCGTCACTCCACGAAAATCAGCGGCTGCAAGTCCAATACTTTTCCGATTCCGATTACAAGGCCGAGTTGCTGCGGTTTCAGCAGGAGACGGAACGGTTTGAGAATACCTGGACGAAACGGTCACGCAACGAACGGTTCGCGCGTTACTGGCAGGCCATGACCGACCGCAAACTGCGGCGGCAGCGCGTGATCTTTTATGTGTCGCGCTCGCTGGAAAATGTTCCCCGGACGCTCACCACCAACGCCGCCTTGCGCGAGTATTACCTGACGCTGCTTGACCAGTTGGAAATGGAGTTCACCCACGTTCACCATCTGCTGAAGGAAATTTTCGCCAGCGCCGGGACCCGCGTGCTGCCCATGAGCGACCTCGACCATTTCAAGCACTACAAACAGTTTTTGAATCCGTCCCTCGCCGACCGCTTTGACTTTGACCCGGCCGGCGATTTTGTGCCCGAACTTTCCATCCAGGAAAACTGCTGGCACTCGGAGGGCAACGGCCAGAGCGATTTCGGATTTTATATGGACGGCCATTATCACTCCGTCATTGCCCTCACCCGCTGGCCGCGCAGCACCTATCCCGGCATCGTCCAACGGCTCACCAATCTGCGGCTCCTGGATTACACCATCACCGTCAACGTTGACCCGCTGCCCATCACCCAGGAAATCAACAAGGAGGAAAAGGAACATGACCGCGTGGCCGGCGATTACGCCAGCGAAAAGAAAATCTCGCTGCTCACCGTGCTGGAGAAAAAGCAGAAGAAGATTCACGCGCTCATGCAGGGACAGACCATCCCGTTCAATGCCCTGTTCGTCATCCGCGTTTGGGACAAAAGCAAGGACGGCCTCAACGCCAAGGCCAGCGCCATCAAGAACGCCATCAATTCGATGAACTCGGCGCAGTATTTCGAGAGCAATCTGCCAAGCACATCCAAAAACCTTTTCTTCCAGACCTGGCCGGGCTGGACGTGGGGCCGTTACGAACATCGCAAGCTCTATTCCGAACACCGTTACCTGGCGGACATGCTGCCCATCACCAGCACGTTCACCGGGCATCTGGCCACCGCCGAAGCCATCTATGACGGCCCCGCAAACAATCTCATCGGCATCGAAACGTTTTCCGGTTCCACGGACAATAAATCACCCCAACACGCTGTGTTGCTCGGCATGAGTGGCGCAGGCAAATCCGTGACCGTTTGTGACCTGCTTTCACAAACGGAAGGTTATTTCGCCTACACCGTCATCATCGAAGAGGGATTGTCCTATGGCATCTACACGCAGACCGTGGAGGAAGGCGCGCGGCCCATCATCATTCATCCCGACGGTGACCTCACCATCAATTACCTCGACACCAAAGGACTGCCGCTCACACCCGACCATCTTTCGGCCGCGACTGCGCTTGTCGCACGCATGATTGGCACATCGAGTCAGGAGGACAAACAAATGCTGCGGCAGGCGCAGATCGCCAAATATCTCAACCTGCTTTACGAGGATGCGTTTCAGGACTGGCAGAAGAAACGCCACGACCAGTTGCTCAACATCGCGCGGCACGCGCTGGCTTTGCAGAAATTCCGCGTGGAGCGGATGCCGCCGGGCGCAACGACTTTGGAAACTTTTGCGGACTTCCGAGACTGGAAGGCCAGCCACCTCAATGAGGCAAACGAGTATCTCGCCGCGTTTAACGAAGGCGACGTGCTCCGGTTCTTGAAAGAACCCAAGACCAGCCGCGAAGTCCGCAACCTCGCTTTCGCCTACTTCACGCCGGAGGAATTTCCGACGCATCGGATGCTTCAGGAGTTGATGATGCTCGACCCCGTGGGTTCCGAGCGTGAACAGATCATCGAAATCGCCACCCTGATTCTGCCGTGGTGCCGGGACGGCAACTACGGCTGCCTGTTCGATGGCACGAGCAATTTGTCGCTCACGGGAAAAATTGCCCACTTTGAACTCGGTTACATCCCCGAATCCGCCAAGGAGCTGAAAGCGGCGGCGGGCTTCCTCATCACGAATCACGCGCGCAAGCACATCATCACGCTGCCGCGCGCGGTGCGAAAACGCAATGTGTATGAGGAAGTCGCCCGCTTTCTCGACATCCCCGGCGGACAGGAAATCGTTCAGGAATCCTATGCCCAGCTTCGCAAGTTCAATTGCTGGAACATTTCCATCGTGCAGCAATACGCCCGGTTCAAACAGTCGCGCATCCGCTCCGCTGTGTTTGGCAACAGCCGCCAGTTTTTCATCATGCGCCAGAACGACCGCGCCGACCTGGAGGACATGGCGCAGGACATCGCCCTGCCCGAAGTCACCAAGCACGCCATCATGAATTATCCGCTGCCCGACCATCAATCGGGCCAGAAGTATTCGCCGTTTACTTATTTTCACACCGACTCCGGCAGGAATCTTTGCGGCACGGTTCACAATATTTCATCGCGCGAGATGCTCTATTGCAGTTCGTCCAGCGGCGAACACTTCGACAAACGTGCTCGCGAACTGCGTAAAAGTCCCAACATCGTCGAGGGCATTATCGCCCACGCCAACCCATAACCAAAGCAACCCATGAAAATGTCATTACTCACCCGATTCATTCCCCTTGCCTGTGTCGTGTGTCTGTTCACGGGCTGCGCCGCCACCCGAACCATCAGCGATGTTGGTCTCGGGGCGGGCGGCGCAGCCTTGGGCGCGGCGCTCTCCAAAAACAATCCCGCCGCCATCGCCGGTGGCGCGGCGGGCGGCGTGATCCTCAGCGAAGGAGCCAACTATCTGGCCTCCCATGAAGCCGACAAGTCCTATCAGACCGGCTACGACAAGGGCCGCAGTGATGCCGTCAAGCAGCAATACTGGCTCTACGTTTCCATGCAGCAGGCCAGGGCGGGCAACGAAGGCCGGGTCCGGCTTTACGAGGTCCATCTACCCGAACAGGTCATTGACGGCGTGATTTTCCAACCCACCACCCAATTCCTCAGAATCGAGGAGTAAACAGAAAGGACAAAAAACATGAAAAAACTGATCGTACTCACCGCAATCGCCCTGTCGCTGGCGTTCCCCGCCCGCGCGCAATGGGTCGTCTATGACCCGACCGTGAACATCGAACAGATATTGAGTGAGGCCGAGAACCTCGCCGAATACGCCGAAATGATTGATAACGAGGTGCAGCAGATCCAAACGCTCGGCGACCAGTTGAGCGAATTCAAAAACTACGAGAGTTTGTTCGGCGATCCCAAATCGGTCGTGCTCTCAATGGTGCCCGCTCTCGACACCGATTTGAAGAGCCTTGAGCCGGGACTGAACCTCGAAAAGCTGGTTGCCAACGCCGACGGTAACTATGCGTTGACCTACAACGATTCCGGCATCTACGCCACCGTGGGCGTCAGCTTTCAGACGCCCCGCGGCCAGACCATTCAGCGGCCCGCCGACCAATACAAACCGTTTGCAGCGATAAATAACGCAGCGAACAACTACGTCACGGTCGCCGACAACGCGGTGCAACGGCGCGCGACCATCAAGGACCAGATCGCACAGACGACCGAACAACTCCAGAACGCGACTACGGATGCCGAAGTCCAGAAGTTGCATGGTGTTCTCACCAGTCTCAACGCTGACCTGGCCAGCACCGACGACGAAGTTAATCAAGCGGCGGCGTCCGCCATGGTGCAGGACATCCAGAACCGCAACGACCAGCAAAAACAGGTTCAGGCATTGACCGAACAACAAAATGCCGCGTTCGAGGAGGCGGTCAGCAATTACACGGCGAAATTCCAGTTGTTCAACGAGCCGACCGTTTTTCCCACCCCGTAACCTTCCAACGTTTCATTCACCATGGCCACGTTCGACAGCATCTTCCCGACGTTTCTCGCCAAGTGCTCTGACTTGCACACCCTGCTGTTGAGCGTGGCCTACGCCCTTTTGGTCACGGGCATCATCGTCACCGTCGCTCACGGATTCACCCACAAGGCGCTGTTGCGCTTGTTGTCGCGCCTGCTGCTGCTCACGTCGCTGCTCGTCTTTCTGCCCGCCTGGGGCAATCAAATCCAGCAGCTGTTGCAAGACTCCATTCTCTCCGGCCTGGGCGTTGATCCGTCCAATGTCTATCAGCAGTTCAATCAACTCCTCATCATCAAGCGCGACCCGGCCACGCAATCGTCCTGGTGGAACATCATGTCACAGCTCCACAACTTCACCACCGACCTTGTCATCACCGCCGTCCTCTGGCTCGTCGGCCAACTGGCTTCGTTGATGATGTTTTGGGGTTACATCTTCCAGAAAATCATTCTCAACATGGGTTACGCGCTCTCACCGCTTTTGATCGGCTTCATGGCGATTCCGGCATTGAAGCACATCGGCAGCCGTTACCTCTTGAATCTTGTGGGTGTTTTGCTGTGGCCGTTGGGTTGGGCCGTCGCCGCGCTCGTCACGCAGGGCATCCTCGATTTCATGACCGACCCCAGCTTCGAATACCTTGACCCGACTTCCACCCTGCCCGACCTGCAAAAAACCATCGGCGTCGCCGCCGTGGGTTTCTGGATCATTTTCAGCACCGTCGCCGCGCCCATCATCATCCAGCATGTCATCACCACTGGCGCCCAGGCCGGCAGCCAGTTGCTCTCCGGCGGCGTCAGCAGCTTCATCCAGACCGCCGCCACCACTGCGGGCGCTGCCGCGTCCGTTGCCTCCGCCGGCATTCCCGTTTTAACCGCGGGCACGGCGGGCATGGCGGCGCTGATGAGCACCATGTCCACCGCCGCCGGCATGGGCAGCGCCGGGGCCATCTTCATCGCCGGCTCGGGCCTGCCACCACGCTCCGCTCGTGGCCGGCCCGGGGATGACATCACCGGCGATAAGGCTGTCCGTGAGCTTATCGCCAAATCCAAACCCAATTATTTCTGAAATATGGAAACGAAAACTATACCGACAAATCCGTCCGGAATGGTGGCCGCCCGCAAGGGCTTTGATTTCACGCGCCTGCTGGTGCTCCGCGACCGGTTGCCGTGGTTCTGGTTTTTCTTCACCGTCACCGTGTTGTTGCTGTCGGCGATGGACCGTTACCACATCATTTCCCAGTTCAAGCAGCGCGAGCGCGTTGTCATCATTGATCCCGCCGGAACGTATTACTTGAGTCCGCTGCTCCAATTTCAGGAGGCCAAAGAGTTGCACGTCCAGCAGGCCGAGCTGGCGACGCTGGCTTTCCTCGAACGCAACCCGAAGGATTTCGACAATCCCGACCTGATCCGGTTGCTGTTTCTCAAACCGGCGCTGGGCAAGGCGCAGGACGAACGCATTACCGAGTCCGTTGAATTTCGCGCCAAGCAGCTTCATCAAAAGGTTGAGATTGGCCGTATTGACATCCTGGCCACGCGTGAAAACGAGGTGCTCGCCGCCGTCACCGGCCAGATCATCCGCAGCGGCATCTTTCAGGACCGGGCGTTCACCGAGGCGTTTCCGTTCACGCTCCGGTTGCGCCTTATCCGCAACCCCAACATGGCCTTGAACGGACGTTTCCCCACCGCCGTGGGTGACTTCAAATATGAAATCAATCGTTAGCCTGTTCCTGCTTACCGCGTCCGTTGCCTGGGCGCAACCATCCAAAGAAATTTTGAAAGATTTCCTGGATGAAAACGTATTAACCATGGTGCCGGTTGCGTCCAACCGCGTCACGACGATCAGTTTTCCAAGCGCCATTACCGCGATTGACGGTGCGGGCGTCACTTTGGACGGAAAAACGCCGGGCCAATTTCAATTAGCCCACACTAAAGGTTCGGCGTTTCTTTCCGTGCGCGCCCTTTTCCCCAAGGCGTCCGCCAATCTCAATATCCGCTGGAATGACCACACTTACGTCTTCTTATTGTTGGAAAGCAATGTCCCCGTCCTGTCGCTCAACCTGGAAGCGCCGCCCACGCCGCAGGAGGAATGCGTGGGCCGCGCACCCGAAGTCAGTCCACTAAAACTCCTGGCGCTGCTCGACAAAGCCAAAGCCTTTCCGTTGCTCAAGGCCCAGCAGCCCGAGAGCGTCGCCGATGTCGGGTTCACCTCCTACGACGGCAAGCCGCTGGTCAGCGATTTTGACGATTATGAAATCCAGATTGAACAGGCGTTCCGTTTCAACGCCGAGGACACCCTGGTCTTTCGCGCCGGCATCACCAATAAATCCGATGCCCCGCTGATTTATCAGCCTGATAGTTTCGCGTTGCGGGCAGGCAACCGGCTTTATCCCCAATCCATCAGCGCCGCGGACGGCTCCGTACCGCCCCAGGGCCGGAGCATCGTTTATTTCGCCGTCACCGGCACGCCGGACGGCGGACGGAATAATCTTTCGTTGAAGAACCAGTTCACCGTGCTGGTGACTCGCATTTCACCACCTCCACCCATTGTCATTGTCACCAATGCTCCCGTGCATCCCATTCGTCCACCGAAAGGCCAGCCATGAAACCGCGCGACTTTCTCAATTTTTTCAAAACCAAAAGCGGCAGGCTGCTTACCTTCGCCGCACTGTTTGCCGGAGGATTGATTATTTTCAGCGTTTATCGCAAGCATCACACGCCTGCCGAAGACGCCATCGCCGTTACGCCTCTGGCCACAAACAATGTTGGCAGCAAACCACAGGTGGTGCAGTCCATTGTGCGGCCCCTGCAACCTTTCCATCCGCCGGCAGCCAAACCGGAAGCGGCTTCATCAGCGCCCACGATGACAACGGCAACTCCATCTGCTATCACCAACGCATCGCCGCGCCCGGCCGAATTGCTGACGCCCATCAGTCTGTTTGCCGATGGCACGGCGGGCGTTCCCCAACCCAAAAAGTTGAGCCCGGTGTATGCGCCGTTCGGACGGTTGATTCCATGCGAGACCGTCACCACGGTGGACTCGGCTTCCATCCAGACGCCCATCATCGGCCTGGTCACTGAAAATGTTTATTTCGGCGGCAAACTGATCATTCCCGCGGGCACCGAGGTTCACGGCATGGCGCAGACCGACCGGCAACGTGAGCGCATCGCCGGCAACACCAGTTGGACTTTTGTCTGGCAGAACGGTGAGGAAATGAAAATCAAGGCCATCGCCCTGGACCGCGAGTTTGACAACCGCACCAACCAGTCCGGCTGGGCCATCACCGACGGCAGCGCCGGGTTGCGCGGCCAGCTCATCAAGTCTGACAACCTGGCCGACATCAAACTGTTTGCCGCCACCTTCCTTTCCGGCGCAGCCGGCGCTCTGACGGAAAAGCAGGAAACGGTTTTTGGTCCGATCAACAGTCCGAGTCTCAACAACGCGCCCTTTACCGGCGCGCAGGCCGTGCTCCAAACCTACGCCCAACAAATTCTCGATTCGATCCAGAAGAACGGGTTCTACGTCCGCGTGCCCAGCGGCACACAGTTTTATCTCTACGCCCTACAAACCATCGACCGTGCCGATGCCACGTTTGGCGGCGCGGGCTTGGTTGAAGAAAAGGACGAACAACCCGCCATCACACCAAAACGATGAAACCATTCCACCTCATTCCACTGTTGTTTCTGACCGCGTGTTCGACCACCCCCAAGCTCACGTTGCAACCGCTGCCACCGCCACCTGCAGCGGATGATTCCACCGTTCGTTATCGTGAAATTATCAATGCCTATCATGTCGGGCGATACGTTGACCCGAACGACGATTTGGTGATGCACGAGCAGCACGTCGTTTATCGCGTTGAAGAAAACACGCGCTGGAACTTCCGTCCGGGCGCCATTTGCAGCAGTGCCACATCACCAATCCCCCGCGACGCGGCGTTCAGCCCGGCACCCGTCAATGACGCGGTGCTGGCCGAAGTGAACGCTCAACGGCTGGCCACAGCTCAATTCATGCTGGAGGCCAGAACCCTTTCGGCGGCGTTGGCCCAGTTTCAAACCGCGTTGCAACAGACCAAAACCAATTTGCAGGAAACAGCGGTGTTGCGCGCCACGGTCAACATCATGCGGAAGCGGCTCGATGCCCTCGAAACCGCTCAGGAACAACCGCCAGCATCGCCAACGACCACGACCAATGAACCGCTGGATTCGTTGGGTCCGTAAGACACTTTGCCGGCCATCAAACCGGCAATTCAAAACATAACAAACAACCGAACCTCATTATGAGCACAACAAAAACCAAACCCGCGCCCAATGGCGCTCCGGGCGCAAGTGCGCCGCAAGACCCGCCCACTTACCGGACGAATCCCGAAGTGGAGGCCAAGATTGACGCCTACATCAAGGACAATCCCAAACATTGGGTTTACCTGCAAGGGATGCCCCGCGACCGGCTGGAACGCACCGTCGTTCTGAATGAAGTGCGCCAACTCGACCGCCAGCAGCGGATGCGTGAGGGCATGATGGAGCGCATCAACGCCAACCCCAAACTGAAGCAGGCTTACGAAACGCTGGTCAAGGACGTGCCCGAAAACCAGCGCGAGGAAGTCATGAGCCAGATCGCGCGCCAGACGCAACGCGCCGTCTCCCGCTCCCAAGGCCAGCGCCAGACCAGGGGAGAAACCGTCGGCGTCTGAAATCACATCGCGGCAGCGTCCAGGTCATCGCTTGAGATTGCGGCGGACATCGGTAAATTATCCTGCCGAAAGACAGATGTTCCTCGGGCGTTGCCGCAAAGGGTCCACTCTCCCGGCTTTACCGCCGGGTGAGGTGTGTCGTCATGCAGCGCAAAGCCAATTTAATTGGGCAAAATGTAGCCAAGTTCCGGTATCAACGGAATTGGACACAGGAAGAACTTGTCGCCAAACTCCAATTGTTGGGCTGCTACATGACCCGTGACATTCTTGCCAACATCGAGACCCAGCGCCGCATCGTGACCGACACCCAGGTCCGCTTTTTTGCCGAGGTCTTTGCCGTGACCGAGGCGGACTTGTTTCCGCCGAAACGTCAAGCCAATCAGACCATGTGGCTGGTGGACCAGTTGACCGACCGCCAGCGCCATCGCCGGCCGCCCGCCAGCGGGCCGCCACCGGCCGGCGGTTAAGGCAGGAGAAGGCGCTTTATGGCGGGACGAAGGCATGATTCGAGCCTTGACGACCAGCTTGACCTTTTTTCAAATCAAAGGCCGACTTATGAAAGCATTGACTCAATACGGCAGACAGGCCGAGAAACACTGGCGCGAACATTGCCCGAACCTGGTGCGCGACCTGGAGGCGAAGGGACAGTTGCACCAGATGTTGCTGGAGGCCGAGGAGAAGACGAAGGACGAAATGATCGAACTGACGCAACAGTTCGGAAAGCAGGGGATGACGCCGCAACAGGCGCACGACCGCGCCTGGGAAATGGTGCGGGAGAGTTACATCCTGCTGCCAGCAGAGACTTAGCAGTCGGCCGCCAGGCGAACGACCACGACGATGATTCGCTCAGGAATCATAACAACTACCGCATCACCGATGCCGACCGTTTGGGTGAGGGCGGTCTCAAACAGAAGTTCCAGCAAAACATCAAGGCGGTTGAAATCCTGCGGGCGTTGGATGCCGAGGATCGTTCGGCTGCACCGGACGAAAAGGCTTTGCTGGTCAAATACGTCGGCTGGGGTGCGATGCCACAGGTGTTTGACGTGGACAGCGCGAACTGGCGCAAGGAACAAATCCAGCTTTCCGAAATCCTGTCCGACGAGGAACACCGATCCGCCCGCGCCACCACCCTTAACGCTCATTACACCGCGCCTGTCGTCATCCAGGCCATGTATCAGGCCGCGCAGCGGTTCGGTTTCCAAGGCGGCAACATTTTGGAACCGGCCTGCGGCATCGGCCATTTCATCGGTCTCGTGCCGGAGGAAATGCTCCGTCGTTCATCCATCACCGGTGTTGAAATTGATCCGCTGACGGCGCGCATCGCCAAGGCGTTGTATCCAGGTGCCGACATCCGCGAGCAGCCGTTTGAAAAATCAAAACTCACGGACGAATCTTTTGACCTGGCCGTCTCCAATGTGCCGTTCGGCGATTACACCGTTCACGACCCGCGTTGGAACGAATACAAGTTTCCCATCCACGATTATTTCTTTGCCGCTGCGCTGGACAAGGTTCGTCCGGGCGGGCTGCTCATGTTTGTCACGTCACGTCACACGCTGGACAAATTGGATTCTTCCTTGCGTGGAATGCTTTCCGAGAAAGCCGAGTTTCTGGGTGCCATCCGTTTGCCCAATACGGCGTTCAAGAAAAATGCCGGCACAGAAGTGACCACCGACATTGTGATGCTTCGCAAGCTGCGCTCCGGTGAACCGCCGCGCGGCCCGGCGTGGAAAGCAACGGTGGATTTTACCAACGACCGTCAGGAAAAGTTTTCCATCAACGAATACTTCGCCACCCATCCTGAAATGATGCTCGGTCAGATGCGGCTCGCACGAGGGATGTATCGGGACAGCGAACCGGTGCTGGCGCCGGACGACCGGGATCTGGGCGAGGCGCTGGCACAGGCGATTGCCCGGCTCCCGCAAAACATTTACGAACTCCAAACCCAATCAGCCGTCGAGAAAACTTTTGACCCTACCATTCCCGCGCCGGATTACATCAAACCCAACGCCTATTGCATCCACGAGGATGGACGGTTGTGCCTGAACGAAGATGGTGTCCTGCACCCCCTGGACGATCTGCCGATGGAAACCCGCTCGCGGATTCGGCGGCTGATTGAAGTGCGGGACGCGGTGCGTGATTGTATGCGCTCGCAACTCGACGGCAGCGGCGAGCAACAGGTCGTCGAGGCGCGCGAACAGTTAAACTTCGCCTACGACCGTTTTGTTTCCCGTTTCGGCCCCATCAACGCCCCAGTCAATCAACGGGCATTTCATGGCGACCCGGATTTGCCGCTGTTGCTCTCGCTGGAACAATACGACGACGAAACCAGGGTTGCAGTCAAAGCCGCCATTTTTCGTGAACGCACCATCCACCACAAACAGCCGGTTCAATCCGTTGAATCACCCAAGGAAGCGTTGCTGGTTTCGCTGAATGAAAAGGGCCGGGTGGATTTGGAACACATGGCCGGTTTGCTCGGCAAACCTGTCGGGGAGTTTCTGCCGGATTTGCGGGGAATGATTTTTCTCAACCCGCAGAGCAAACAATGGGAAACCGAAGACCAGTATCTCTCCGGCAATGTCCGCGAAAAGCTGGTTGCGGCGGACACGGCCAGTGTTTCCGATGTCCGTTTCCATGAAAATGTCGAGGCGTTGAAATCGGTGCAGCCGCAGGATTTGCCCGCCACCGAGATTGACGTGCGCCTTGGAGCATCCTGGCTGCCGCCGTCGGACGTGCAGGATTTCGTCCACGGATTGCTCGGCGTTCCGTCGGGTGTTGAGGTCGGCCACATCCACGCCCTCGGCTCGTGGCACATCACCGCCAATTGGGAGGCGAAAGGGGCGACCGCGAACACAACCGATTGGGGAACGAACCGTTATACCGCCCTCGAACTCATCGAGGAAACGCTGAACCTCAAAACGCCCACCGTTTATGATTACGTGGACAAGAAGCCTGTCGTCAACGCGCAGGCCACCGAAGCCGCACGCGAAAAACAGGAGCGCATCAAGGAACGATTCAAGGAATGGATCTGGTCGGATGATGAACGGAGGGAACGGCTTTGCCGCCTTTACAATGACACGTTCAATCATAGCCGAGTCCGCACCTTCAACGGCGAACACCTGACGCTTGCCGGGAGCCAGTGCGGCCGTTCAACTTCACAATCACCAGAAGTCGGGCGTTTGGCGCGTATTGCAAACGCCCAATACGCTGCTCGGCCATGTCGTCGGCGCAGGCAAGACCTACACGATGGTTGCTTCGGCGATGGAATTGAAGCGGCTGGGACTGGCGCGCAAACCGATGTTCACCGTTCCCAACCACATGCTGGGCCAGTTCTCGACCGAGTTGCTCATGCTGTATCCGGGCGCGAACATTCTTGTCGCGGGCAAGGAGGACTTCGAGGCGCAGAATCGCAGGAAATTGTTCAGCCGCATCGCCACCGGCAATTGGGATGCCGTCATTGTCACGCACTCCGGCTTCGAGCGCATTCCGTTGTCACACGAGACCCAGGTTCGATTCTTCAAGGAGCAATTGGACGAACTGGAGGAGATCCAACGCCAGCACGCCGACAGTTCCAATCGCAGGCTCGTCAAGGAACTTGAGAAAGCCAAAAAACGGCTCGAAGCCCGGTTGGAGGCCCTGGCTGCCGACCACAAGAAGGACAACACGCTGACTTTCGAGGAACTCGGCGTGGACCGGCTGTTCGTGGACGAGGCGCACTACTTCAAAAATCTTTTCTACGTTTCAAAAATGACCCGCATCGCTGGTCTGCCGCAGACGGCGAGCGAACGGGCCTTCGATATGTATCTGAAAGTGCGTCATGTTCAATCTGTGAACGGCGGTGGGGGCGTGGTCTTTGCCACTGGCACACCCATCGCCAACAGCATGGCCGAAATGTTCACCATGCAGCGTTACCTGCAACCGGACGACTTGAAGAAGCACAACCTGCATCACTTCGACGGTTGGGCGGCCACATTCGGCGAGCCGGTGACGGCAATGGAGCTTTCGCCGGACGGCGCGGGCTACCGGCTCAACACACGCTTCGCCCGGTTCATCAATGTGCCGGAACTGATGCAGATTTTCCGGCAAACAGCGGATGTGCAGACCGCGCAGATGCTCAATTTGCCGCGCCCAAAACTGGAAGGTGAAAAGCCCGCCATCCGCAATGCGCCGGCATCGGCTGAGCTGAAAGAATTCGTCGAGGGACTCGCCAGGCGCGCCGAGGCGTTGAAACGCGGGCGCATTGATCCCCGCGAAGACAACATGCTCAAAATCACCACCGAAGGCCGCAAGGCCGCGCTGGATTTGCGCCTGATGAAACCCGGCCTGCCGGACGACCCGCAGAGCAAGGTCAATCTGGCGGTGGAAAACATTCATCGCATTTGGGAGGCGACCAAAGACGACCGTTTGGCGCAGCTTGTGTTCTGCGATTTGTCCACGCCGCAAGACCGTGGCTTTTCCGTTTATCGTGACATGGCCGACAAATTGAAACGCCTTGGCATCCCTGAAGGGGAAATCGCCTTCATTCAGGATTACGACGCTGACAACGCAAAGCTGGCGCTGTTCCGTTCCGTCCGCGCGGGCAAGGTCCGTGTCCTTTTTGGCAGCACACAGAAAATGGGTTCTGGCACGAACGTCCAAGAGCGGTTGGTTGCGCTTCATCATTTGGACGCGCCGTGGCGACCCGCTGATGTGGAGCAGCGTGAAGGGCGCATCTTGCGGCAGGGCAACAAGAATTCCAGCGTGCAGATTTATCGTTACGTCACTGAAGGCTCGTTCGATGCCTACATGTGGCAAACGCTGGAGACGAAGGCCAAGTTCATAGCCCAGGTGATGACCGGCGATATGACCGTGCGCCGGCTTGAAGACATGGATTCCGCCGCATTGACCTATGCCGAGGTCAAAGCAATCGCGTCCGGCAATCCGCTTGTCATCGAAAAAGCCAAGGTGGATGCCGAGTTGATCCGACTCACCCGGCTGCGCTCCGCCCATGCAGAGGAGCAGTATCGCATCCGCAGCAGTCTGCGCCATTCACACGAGGAGGTGGAGACCTGGACGGAACGGCTGGCGAATTTGCGCGAGGATTTGACACTGCGGCAGGACACGGGCGGCGAAAAGTTCCGCATCGAACTGGACAAGCAGGCTCTGGACAATCGCGGCATCGCCGGGGAATTGATGTTGCGGCGGGCGGAGAAAACCAAACATCGTTTCGGCGAGGACATTCGCATCGGACGGTTCGCAGGTTTTGATTTATTCATCCACTCCGGCTTCAACAACACCGCCGAACTCGTTTTGCGGGGCAAAAACAGTTACAGCACCCGCGTCACCGACACGGCGTTGGGCACCATCCGTTCGCTCGAATCCGTGGTGCAGGGTTTTGAGGACCGCGCCGTGCGGCTGGAGGCTGACATCCGCGATTCACGGAAGCGCGCGGTCGAACTGGAGGCCAAGGTTGGCGCACCCTTCGAGAAGGAGGAACGGTATCATCATCTGGTCAAACGCCAGTCGGAAATCGAGGAGCAACTTGACCTAACCAAGAATCAGGCTCCCAACCAGCTTGAGGCTGTGGCTGACAACGAGAACGACGAGAAAAACTCACAGCAGCAAACCCAGACAAAATCAAACCGTCAAACCCGAAAGACTGCGGTGTGCGTATGAATGAGAAATCCACGCTTTTCCTGCGGCGTCTGCCCGCCCGCCTCAATGTGGATCAAGCTGCGGAAATTCTTGGCTTCTTGCCCCATGAACTCACCGTGCTGTTAAAAGCCGGTCTGCTTAAACCTTTGGGAAAACCTGCTCCCAATGGTCACAAGTTTTTTTCTGCCGTGGGAATTTCAGCCTTGTCAGAGAACCTCGAATGGTTAGACAAAGCCACCCGAACCGTTGCAAAATGTTGGAAGGACAGAAATCTCGCCTCGAATGGGCGGATAAATTCGTGATCGGCTACGGAACGCCGCGCTCTGATAATGCCGTCGCGTGCCCCATTATTCCGTTCAGAATAATCTTGCATCCTGATTGATTTATGTCGAATAGTTCAAGCATGGCTTTATCTACGAGACATAAATCAATCAAAGCCCTGCAAGGGGCTTTCCCACGGGGAACCCCGTTTGACAGTCAGCAGTTGCGAAAGCTGGGGGTGTCCCCGGCGCTGGCGCACCATTATTTGAAGTCGGAATGGCTGGCTGGCTTGGGGCGCGGTGTCTTTATGTTTCCCAAGGACACGTTGAACCGGGAGGATTCATTGAGATTCCTGGCCCGGCGGGTTGAAGGTTTTCATGTCGGCGGAAAGACCGCGCTGGCATGGCGTGGCATCCGCCACAATCTTCCCGCCCGCGAGCCGCTTTCGCTATGGGGCGAAAAAAGAGCGTTCCTGCCCGCGTGGTTCACCGAGCGCTTTCCCGCACGCTATGCGGCACCCAATTTGTTTTCAGAAAAATTGTCCAAGGGATTCGGGTTGCATCCGTTGCCGGAGACACCAAACGGCGTGCTGGTTTCCGAACCCGAAAGGGCGCTGCTGGAAATGTTAAGCGAGGTTGGCGTCCATCAGGGCGTCGAGGAAGCCCGCAATATTATGGAGGGAGCCAGATCATTGCGAACCGCCCCGCTCACAACCCTGTTGAAACATTGCCAGCGGGTCAAAGTGAGGCTGTTGTGCGTCCAATGGGCCGAGGAATTAAACCTGCCCTGGGCACCCGCCGCACGAACCGCCGTCGGAACCCGGAAGGGTCAAAGCCGGTGGACCGCCCGGCTCAAAAACGGAACCCTCCTGAATATCAAACCATGATGGACAAATCCTACGTTGATACCGTCCGGCTTTTGCTGGAAAGCGTGCCAGCCATTTTTGCGCATCCGCATTTCGCCATGAAAGGCGGAACCGCGATCAATCTGTTTGTTCAGGATATGCCGCGTCTGTCCGTGGACATTGACGTGGTGTATTCTGACCACGCCACGCCGCGAGCAGCGGCGTTGGAAGCGATTTCCGACGGCCTGAATCATACCCAGAAGCAACTCGCCAAATCCGGGATTGATGCCCACGTTGCCGCAACAGGGAAGGGAGACGAAATCAAATTGTTCATTCAGCGTGGAGCGATTCAGGTTAAAGTGGAGGTGAACCACGTTTTTCGCGGCACCATCCTGCCCGTCGAAATCCGCAAATTGAACGCCGAGGCCAGGCGCGTTTTCACCACGGATTTAACCGCGCCGGTTCTCGCCCCCGCCGAGCTTTACGGCAGCAAACTTGTGGCCGCGATGGATCGCCAGCACCCACGCGACATTTTTGATATTCGGGGGCTTTACGAGACAACCGGCCTGACCGCCGACGTGATCGAATGTTTCGTCTGTTATCTCGCCGGCCACAATCGCCCCGTGCATGAGGTGTTGTTTTCCAATGACACGGATCTGGCGGCACCCTTTGAAAATGAATTTGTCGGCATGACGCAAAAGCCAATTTCACTGGCCGAGTTGCAGAAAGTGCGGGCCAAGCTCAAAAAGGAACTGCCGGCCAAATTGACCGCCAATCAGCGGCAATTTTTAATCGGCCTGGTGTCCGGCGCACCCGACTGGCATCTGATGAAATGCCCGCACCTTCAAAAATTGTCGGCAATCCAATGGAAAATTCACAATCTCGCCCGACTGAAAAAATCCAATCCGAAAAAATTCGCGCAGCAGGCCGAGGAGCTTCGCGTCCGGTTTGCCGCCAAGGGAAAGTCATAGGGCCTATTGTAAGAAAAACGCATACGAATTTCTGACAATGCGGAAGGGGAAGAGGGGAATCCTGCCTTTTAAGGACTTGTTCTGTGCCAGTCAATTTGATGCACTCATTGTTATGGCGAATAGAGGGTATAGCCTATCGAAGGCGCTGGCCTGTGAGAAGCAACCATATTAGCACGACCAAACCCATTACCCGCCGCATGGTTTCATGGTTCATTGAGATGTTGATGATTCGGCCCCAGCCCCGGGCGATCATGCCGGGAGCGACGGCGCGAGCCATGTAGAACGGACCACTCACGTTGGTGTCGATAACCATCCGCCACGTCTCCGGGACTGTCTGCCAGAAGCGGGCAGGTTCGGTCAGAAACCGTTCGGAAATGTACCGCATGCCACGACCGGCATTGTTGACGAGCACGTCAACCGGACCGAGCCGAGCTTCCACTTCATGAACGAGGGTGACGCAGTCGGTCGCGCTGCTTACGTCGGCCATAATCGGCTCGATCTGACTCCCCGTTGCCTCCCTGGCGACTGCCTCAATCTCATCACGTCTCCGTGCAGCACTGATGGCCACGCGGAAGCCTGCGCGGGCCAGGCCCAGCGCCATGGCGCGGCCTAGCCCGCGGCCTCCGCCGGTGACAATTGCAACTTTGTCGTGGTTTGTCATAGTCAGAATTTGATACCCCGCGTAGCCAACCGTACATTGTTCGCGATTACTTCCAACCGCCTCCCAGGGCGCGGTAGAGTTGCACCGTGGCCAGCAGTTGGTTCAGTTCCGTTTGGGTCAGCGCGTTTTCGGCGGGAAAGAGCAATTGCTGCTCCTGCAGCAGTTCATAATAATTGGCGTGCCCGGCAGTGTAACGCTCATTGGCCACTTGCACCGCTACCTCGTAGGCCTTGACGGAGCGCGCTTGTTCGATGCGTTCCCGCGCAAATTGCTCGCGCGCGGTCAGCGCGTTGCTCACTTCCTGGAAGGCGTTGAGCACGACCGATTGATATTGCAGCGCCGCTTCCTCCCATGCCGCGCGAGCGTAGCGATATTGCGCTTTCAAAAGCCCCCCTTCGAAAATCGGTCCGGTTAGATTCGCCGCCGCGCTCCACGCATTGGCCGCGCCCGAGGTGAACGTGGACAGTTCCGGACTGACCTGACCAAACAGCGCCGTCAGCCTGAAGCGCGGATAAAAATCGGCCTTGGCCACGCCAATTTGTGCGTTGGCCGAACGAACCAATTGCTCCGCCTGCCGAATATCCGGACGCCTTTCCAGCAGCGCGGAAGGCAATCCGGGCGGCACCTCCGGCGGCAGCAGTTCTTCGAGCAATTTCTTGTGCCGAACGATCGGGCCGGGATTCATCCCGATCAATATCCTGATCTGATTTTCCTCCACCACAATCTGCCGCTCCAGTTCAGGAACAGTCGCGGCCGCGGATGCCTGTGCCGCTTCGGCCGCCGCCGTTTCCAGCTTAGAGGAGACGCCGCCGCTCAGGCGCTCGGAAAAAAGCTTCAAGCTCTGCCCGAATGAATTGGTGGTGTCCTTTGCAATCTGCAATTCTTGATCGAGCGCCAGCAGTTGAAAATAATCCGCCGCCACGGTTGTAATCAAGGTGAGCATGACATTGGTCCGCGCTTCCGCCGTCGCCAGAAATTGGGCGCGGGCCGATTCGTTCAGTCGGCGGATTCGCCCCCACAGGTCAATCTCCCAGGAAACATTCCCGGCCGCCTCGTACCCCATTCCCGGCGGCCCGCCGGAAGGGTACGGGCTGCCCGCCAAAACGTTCCTGCCGTCCCCGACTGCTCCCTGGTAGGTGATTTGCGGAAAATAGCCCGACCGGTTCTCCGCCAGAATGGCGCGCGCCTGTTCCACTCGTGCCGCCGCGATTCGGACATCGTAATTATTGGTCAGCGCGCTGCGAATAAGCGCCTGCAATTCTTCGTCATGGAACAATTCCCACCACGGCATGTCGCCCAGGGAATTGGTCAGGCCCGTTGTGTCGCCCCGGAAATTTTGCGGCGCGTTGACTGCCGGCCGCTTGTATCCCGGTCCGACGGCGCAGCCGGCCAGCAGCAGCGCCAGAATCATCACTGGCCATAATTTGAACCGGCGCGGCGCGCTCATGTTTTCCCGCCCTTCGGTTGCGGCGCGGGCGGGTGCTTCTTGTATCGAATCCCCAATTTCTCCACCACGTAGAAATTGACCGGGATGATAAATATGCCCAGCAATGTCGAACCGAGCATTCCGCCAATGACCACCGTGCCCAGCGTCTCGCGCGACATCCCGCCTGAACCGGTCGCGAACCACAGCGGTAGACACCCAAACACGAAGGCAAAGGACGTCATCAAAATCGGACGCAACCGGATGCGCGCGCCGATCAGCGCGGCCTCGGTCAGGGACTTGCCTTTTTCGACCTCGGTTTTGGCGTATTCGACAATGAGAATGGCGTTTTTGGCGGACAATCCGATCAACATGATGAGTCCGATTTGCACATAAACATTATTTTCGAAATGGCGCGCGAACAGGGCCAGAAAAGCGCCCAGCACGGCCACCGGCGTGCTGATCAAAACGCTGAAAGGCAACGACCAACTCTCGTAGAGCGCGGCCAGGATCAGAAACACAAAAACCAGCGAAAGTCCAAAGATGGCAATGCGTGGCACGCCTTGCGCCGCCTTCTGTTCCTGGAACGACATGCCGAAATAATCGAAACCCATCCCTGTCGGCATTGTGTTGGCAAACACCTCCTCCAGCGCCTTGGTCGCTTGGTCCGAGCTGTAGCCGGGGGCCGCGCTCCCGTTGATTTGCGCGCAACGGTATTCGTTGTAATGCATCACGAATTCCGGTCCGGTGCGGCGTTCCACCCTCGTCACCGCCGAGAGCGGGACACTCTGGCCGAGGCGATTCCGCACGTAAAACAAACCGATGTTGTCCATGCTCGCGCGATATTTGTCGTCCGCTTCCACATAAACCTGCCATTGCCGGCCAAAGCGATTAAAATAATTGACAAAATAGCCACCCATGAAGGTCTGTAGCGTTTTATAAACTTCGCCCAAATCCAACCCCTGCTTCAGCACCTTGTCGCGGTCCACGTTGATGAAAACTTGCGGCACATTGGGGAGGTAGCTGGTGCTCAAGCCGGAAAGCTCCTTTCTTTTGGCAGCCGCAGCCATATACGCATCCAAGTTTGCGGTCAGGAACGATGGGTCACGCCCCGCCCGGTCTTCCAGAATGAAGGTGAAACCGCCCGCCGTGCCCACACCCGGAATGGACGGAGGCGGAAAAGAAAAGGCCTGCGCTTCCGGCATGGCTGCGAGTTCCTTGTTAATGTGCGTTCGGATGGCGCCAAGTTGTTCGGAGGCTTTTTTGCGATCGTTCCACGGTTGCAGTGTCACAAAAAACAGTGCGTTGTAAGTGGTTTGCGCCTGGCTCAACAAACTGAAGCCCAGCACCGTCGTGTAATACTTGACACCCGGCGTCTTCGCCAGAATTTCCTCCACCCGCTTGCAATATTCGGAGGTGCGTGGCAGCGAGGCCGCGTTGGGCAGTTGCACGTTGATATAGACATATCCCTGGTCTTCCTCCGGTAGAAATGAGGAGGGCAGTTTGCTCCCGATGAGCAAGGCCAGCGCCGCCACGCCGGCCAGCAGCACAAGGCTCAACCCGCTCCGGTGGATCAATCCCTCGCTCCAATGCACGTATTTGTTGGTTACCTGGCCGAACACACGATTGAACCAGCCGAAAAACCGGGCCAGCGGGCCATGCGTCGGCTCTCTGTGTTTCAAAAGTAGCGCGGAGAGTGCCGGACTCAGCGACAGCGCATTGAACGCGGAAAAAATGACCGAAATGGCAATCGTCAGCGCGAATTGCTGGTAAAGCCGCCCCGTGATACCGGCGATGAAAACCGTCGGCACAAAGACCGCTGCCAGAATCAAAGCGATGGCCACCACCGGTCCGGCCACTTCCTGCATGGCCTTCAGGGCCGCGTCCTTGGGCGCCATTCCCTCCCCGATGTGCCGTTCGACCGCTTCCACCACCACGATGGCGTCATCTACCACCAGCCCAATGGCCAGGACCAGGCCGAAAAGGGACAAGGTATTGATCGAAAAACCAAACATTGGAAAGAGGATGAAAGTTCCGATGAGCGAAACCGGCACGGCCAGCATCGGAATGAGTGAGGCGCGCCAGCCTTGCAGAAAAATATACACGACAATTGTGACCAACAGGAGCGCCTCCCACAGGGTCGTCAGAGTTTCCTCGACCCCCCGGCTCACCGCCAGTGTGGTGTCGAGCGATACGGCGTAATCCAGGTCCTGCGGAAAACTTTTCTTCAGTTCCGCCATCAGCGCCTTGACATCCCTGGCGGCGTCAAGTGCATTGGAGCCGGGCAATTGGTAAATGGCCAGGACGGCGGAGGGTTTGCCGTTGAGGCGGCCCGCCAGACTGTAAATCTGGGCGCCCAGCTCAATGCGCGCCACGTCCTTGAGCCGCACCACCGAGCCATCCGTGTTCTCACGCACGATGATTTCACCAAATTGCTTCTCTGTGATTAATCGGCCCTGGGCAATGGCGGTATAGGTGTATTCCTGCCCCGGCAACGACGGCGGCCCGCCAACCTGTCCGGCTGGATTGACCGTATTCTGGCTGTTGACCGCGGCGATCACCTCGCTTGCGGTAATGTTCAGTTTTGCCAGTTGATCCGGGTTGACCCAAAAACGGATGGCATACTGCCCCGCCCCGAAAACGTTGATATTGGAGATGCCTTTGACCCGCGTGATCTGGTCAACAAGATTTATGTAGGCGAAATTGGCTAGAAACGTCGCGTCGTACGTTCCGTGCGGCGAATAGAGCGCCACCAGCAACATCGGCGTCGTCGGGGACTTCAAGATGGTGACCCCGTAATTCTGCACCGCGGCGGGCAATTGCGACGCCGCCTGCTGTTCGCGCAATTGGGCCAGCATCTGGTCGATGTTCGGGTCGGTTTTGACGTCGTAATTGACCACCATTCGCATCACGCCGTTGTTGGCGTTGATCGAATACATGTAGTTCATATTATCCACCCCGCTCATCTGTTCCTCGATGGGCGTGGCGACGGATTGCTGCACGGTTTCGGCATCCGCGCCGACGAAGGTGGTTTGGATGCGGATTTCAGGCGGAACGACGCTGGGGAACTGGGAGATGGGCAGGGTCGTCATCGAAACAAGGCCCACTAAAACCATGAGAATGGCGATGACCATGGCAACGATGGGGCGGTTGATGAAGAAGCGGTACATTACAATGTGGACTTCGTCATTCCTTCGTCATGGGTGCCACGTCACTCATCTTTGGTGCTTTTTTATTATATGGCTGAGGATCCACCACCGTTCCCTCCTTGACCCTCTGCGTACCCTCGGCGACGACCCGTTCATCCGGTTCAAGGCCTTTTTCGATCAGCCAATCATTGCCCACCTGTTCCCCCACTTGGACCGATTTAAGATGCACCTTGTTCTGCGAGTCAACAGTGGCCACCTGGTAGGAACCCTGCAATTCCAGCACCGCGCGTTGCGGCAGAAGTATTGCTCCGTGACGCGTTTCGGTCTTCGCCCGCACCAGCGCGTATTGGCCGGGGCGCAGGATGTAATCGGGATTCGGGAACAGGCCGGCTATCTGGAGCGTGCCGGTATTGACATCAACCTGCCGGCTGGTGAAAAACCATTTGCCCGGGACAGGATAAGTCGAGCCGTCAGAAAGAATCAGTTGCAATTCCATATCCTCCCGATACGCGGCCCTTTCCGCCGCATTGGTGAATTGGTGGCAAAAGGCGAGATAAGATTGCTCGCTGATACTGAAATAAACCCGCATTGGATCAATGGTTGACACCGTCGTCAGCGCCGCGCCGCCCGGCCCGACCAAATCTCCGATTTGCGCTTGGGCGGTTCCGGCGATGCCGTCGATGGGCGAGGTGATTTTGCAGAACTCAAGGTTCAGCGTGGCGCTTTCCACGGCGGCCTTGTCGGATTGGATGGCCGCCGCTGCCATGAGGTTCGCCTGGATGGCGTCGTCTAATTCTTCTTGGCTTATAGCCTGCTCGCTGGCCAGCGGCGCGTAACGTTTGACGTCCAACTCCGTCTTGCCATGCTGCGCCTCGTCTTGGGCCAGTTTACCCAGCGCCTGGTCGAGTGCCGCTTGAAACGGTCGCGGATCCACTTCAAAAAGCAGGTCCCCTTTCTTTATCTCGCTACCCTCCAAGTAATCCTGCTTGATCAGGTAACCGCTGACTTGCGCACGAATCTGGGCATTGGGATAGCCGTCGAGCGTGCCAATCCATTGCTGGTAAATGGGCACATCCTGCGGGGTAACGGTGACCACCTGCACTTTGAGAGGCGGCGTTGGCCGCGGCTTCTCTTTACAACCAAAAACCAGCAACCCCATCGCCACCGCCGACAAAATAGTCGGTAATTGGCTTCGCTTCAGAAGAAGCTGTGCCAACTGGAAAACAATTACATTCTTCCGCATTTGAATTAATTCATGGAACCGTAAAACACTCTTGCTGGCTAACATGCCAGAACCTTCCTTTGAATCAAGCAGAGAGAAATGTGGCAATCGCGGAGAACGGTTTTTTGGGATTGAGTCAAACGGCGGCTAAAATTTCACGGCCCGCCAAGGTGGTTGGTGGTCGACCCAGCTATACCGCCGCCGCACGAGCAGCACTTTCCGCAAAGCTGGCTGAGACCCATCATCAACACATTTTTGCCGAATTGCTCCGTCAATTGTTCGGCGGCATGTATTTCTAACAACCTGCCGATACGTTTACGGTGGCCACAATGAATGACATTGATGAAAGCCACGCCTTGCCCCCGAAGCTGACGTAGTCGTCCAAATCCAGCAGGTCAAAGAACGTCGCGATGTCCTCACGTTTATGTCCGGTGAACTTAATAGCGTTTCCTGATTGTTTCTCCCAACGCAACCTAGCTTCAGCCGCTGTGATCGCGTAGTATCCCATCCGCAACGACGATGCCTTCTGAACCATCTGAACCATCCGCCCAAGTCGCCAGTGTTCTGCAAGCGGTCAAGGGACAACCACGGCGTGTGGGCGGCGTGTCCTGGCGCAACACCTTCGCCGCGCTGAAACATCGCAATTTCCGGCTGTTCTTCGTCGGCCAGCTCGTGTCGCTCACCGGGACGTGGATGCAGAGCACCGCCCAAGGCTGGCTGGTCTATCAGTTGACCGGCTCCAAAATTCTGCTGGGCACCGTGGCCGCCGTCGGGACGCTTCCAATGTTGCTGCTCTCCCTCTGGGGCGGCTCCGTGGCCGACCGGCACTCCAAGCGCACCGTCGTCTTCTACACCCAGACCGGGATGATGCTGACAGCCTTTGTGTTTGCGGCGCTGGTGGGAAGCGGACATATCCAGACATGGCATATCCTCGCGTTGGCGGCGCTGGGCGGCGTGGCGATGGCCTTCGACATGCCCGCCCGGCAGGCGTTCATGGTGGAAATGACCAGCCACGAAGACCTGATGAACGCGATATCGCTGAACAGTTCCATCGTCAACGGTGCGCGGGTCGTCGGCCCGGCCGTAGCGGGTTTGCTGATGGCATCCGTTGGCATTACTTGGTGCTTCATCCTGAACGGCGTCAGCTTCATCGCGGTCATCGTTGGACTGATGATGATGCGCCTGCCCCAGTTTGTGCCCCCCCAAAAAACCCATTCAACCGGACGGCACGTGCTGGAAGGCTTTCGCTATGTGGCCGCGCATCGCCGGGTGCGTACCCTGCTGCTGCTCTTCGGTGTGGTGGGTGTCTTTGGCTGGTCATATGCGGTGCTGCTGCCCGCCTACGCGACGGATATATTGCATGTCGGTGAAAGTGGTTATGGTGTCCTGCTCAGCGCCAACGGCTTCGGGGCGCTTTTGGGTGCGCTGACGGTGGCCACTTGGGGCAGCCGTGTTCGGCCGCGGCTGATGATTCTCGGGGGGCTGTGGCTGTTCTCGGCGATGCTGGTGCTGCTGGCGGTCGTGCGCTGGTATCCGCTGGTGCTGGCGTGTTTGGCGGTGGGCGGCTGGGGAATGCTGCTTTATTTCTCGACGACCAACACACTGATCCAGAGCAGTGTGTCCAACGCGATGCGCGGGCGGGTGATGGGCATCTGGGCGCTGGTATTCGGCGGCATGATGCCCATGGGCGGCATTGAATCAGGATTCCTGTCGCACGCCGTGGGCGTGCCATGGACCATCACGGTCGGGGCTTTGATATGCGCCGGAGCCGGGCTGGTGACGTGGTGGGCGGTGCGTAGAAATCCTACGACTACCCGTGAGCCGGAATGAACAGAGATATTCTGGAAATCAAACCGGCAAAATTTCGGTTAATAGCTCCTTGGTTTTTCTCACCAAACCAATGCGGGGAAATATCTTGGAAATTGTGAAGGTATGCTCTTCGACTGACAACGCTGACATGGCATCTTCCACAAAAATCTGATTGAACCCGTATTCAAAAGCAAACCTGGCTGTGCTCTCGACGCCGATGTTTGTAGCAATCCCGCACAGGACAATGGTGGTTATGCCGCGCCGCCTTAATTGCAAATCCAGTTCTGTCCCGTGAAAAGCGCCCCACTGGTGTTTGGTGATCACGAAATCGCCTGGTTTCGGTCCCAATTCCGGAACAATGTCCGTCCAGTCCGGCGGAGGGGTTTGAGCCGGCCATGGCACGTCAACGATGGGCCGCAGGGCATCTTTACTGTCCAATGAGAAAGCAACCCTCACTAAAAAAACCGGCATTCCAATTGTTCTGAACGCTTTGGCAAGAGCCGCCGTGTTTTTCACTACGATGTCCGACGCATAAGGGACGGTTTGCCGTCCGACGATGCCTTTTTGGAGGTCGATGACTACCAGCGCCGTTTTTGATCTGTCAATTAATGTATCTTTCATAACCGTCATTTTACCATTTTGGACAGGACCACGCACCCAAGAGTGATATGAAACAGCGTGACGACGGCAATACCACGCCCATTTCGGCAATCAATTCTTCTTTGCAATACGGAATCGAACCGAAGCCAGATTATTAGCTTTGTTACATTGCAACGATGCTTAAAATCGCTCCTGCAACCATGAAAATCCCTATACTTTCCACGTTATTTGTCGCCACGGTTTTTCTCTGTGGTTGTTCGAGCACCAAGTTCACGGAATATCATGGATCAGAGGTTTTCCAAGGCACGGGCGGCTCGGTGCGAGTCGTTGACGGCATTGACTTCTGGGAAAATGGAGACTCGAACCGGAAATACAAGATTCTGGGCGTCATTGATGTAAGCCACAAGCGCGGATACCTGCCTGGACACTTTAACCGACTCTTTTCAGATTCTGGCGACAGAGAGTCAGCCATCGCCAAAGTCGCACACAAACAGGGAGGAGACGCAGTCGTTTTCGTGGCCAGAAATCAAGAGCCATCCAGTGTGGATCAGTCTGGCAATGGGCATCACCGACGCTCCGCAGTGTTGGTGGTCGTCAAGTATGTGGATGAGCCTAAGCCCTATTAACCCGTCTTCTTCGATACGAGGCATCCTTAACTGTGTTCATCGTCGGCAAACACGTTGAGCGTGGCCACGGTGGGATCAACGTCGCACCTGCGTGATCATCCGAATGCCGCCTGCGAAGCCATCCCGGCCAGTTTCCTCTTGTGCATCCGGTTCCACCAGAGACTCAAACGATCAAGATAGAGATAAACCACCGGCGTGGTGAACAGGGTCAGCACCTGGC
Organism: uncultured Verrucomicrobiae bacterium; assembly: GCA_963804345.1. Lineage (GTDB taxonomy): Bacteria > Verrucomicrobiota > Verrucomicrobiia > Limisphaerales > UBA11358 > UBA11358. Next base: position 202,273 of record CAWDPX010000014.1, read on the forward strand.
TAAGGATCAAGCCGCCGATAATCGTGATGCCGAGCGGACGGCGGAATTCCGAACCGGTCGCATTGCTCAAAATCAGCGGCAGGGCGCCGAAGATGGCCGACATGGTCGTCATCAAAATCGGACGGAAACGCAGGAGGCAGGCCTCATAAATCGCATCGCGCGAATTTTTCCCCTCCTCGCGTTCCGCCGTGATCGCGAAGTCCACCATCAGGATCGCATTTTTTTTCACGAGGCCGATGAGCAGCAAGACCCCGATGATGGCGATGACGTTCATGTCCTCCCGGAAAATCAGCAGGGCGAGCACCGCGCCGACGCCCGCCGACGGCAGGGTGGAAAGAATCGTGATGGGATGAATGTAGCTTTCATAAAGAATTCCGAGCACGATATAGACCGCCAGCAGCGCGGCGATAATCAGATACAGTTCATTCCCCAGCGATTCTTGAAAAGCCTGCAGCGTTCCTGAAAAACTGCCGTGAACGGTTTCCGGCATTTTGATGGTTTGCTCCATCTGCTGGATCGCCTTCACCGCGTCGCTCAGGGCGAATCCGGGCACGAGATTGAACGAGATGGTGACGGCGGGGAATTGTCCCTGATGATTCACGGCGATGGGTGCGGTGGTGGGCAGATAATGGGCGATGGCACTGAGCGGCACGACCGAACTGTGGTTGGTCGCGCGCAGATATATGGCATCGAGCCCCTGCGGACCCTGCCAAAATTGCCGGGCCACTTCCATGATGACGGGATATTGATTCATGGAGGTGAACATCAGCGAAACCTGCGCCTGCCCAAACGCATCGTAAAGCGTGTTGTCAATCGTCTGCGCGGAAATGCCCAGTCGCGCCGCCGTCGCGCGATCATAAACGAGCGACGCCTGCAGGCCGTTGTTTTGCTGGTCGGTGTTCACTTCGGTGAACCCAGGCAGTTTTTTGACCTGCGCCAGCAGAAGGGGTCCCCATTTCACCAGATCGTTCAGGGTGTCGCTTTGAATCGTGTATTGA
>CAWDPX010000015.1:0-343727 GCA_963804345.1 uncultured Verrucomicrobiae bacterium
TTGATGCTTTTCTGTCCAACGATGCCGCCCGTGGCCAGTACGAAAGTTTGATCGCCAAAGGCCAGACGCTTCAGGAAAAGCAGCAGAACTCCCTGCCGTTGGACGGCACGGAAATCGCCGATTTTGAGAAACAGCGTGACGCGCTGCTGGCCAATCCGGTTGCGCGCGGCTTCCTCGATGCGCAGGAGGAACTTCACCACCTTCAGCACTCGATTCAAAAGTACGTGTCCAAAACGCTTGAAACCGGCCGCGTTCCCACCGCCGAAGAACTCAGCGAATCCTGCGATGGCCACGGCAGTTGCGGCTGCCATCATTGATGGCGGCGGCTCGCGGTGTCGGGCAGGCGATAAGGGACGTAGCGCCGATTGATAATCGGCTGTGTCACGGGCTGGCAGCCCGCCGCGCCCCAGATTGTTCGCAGCCCGCCGATTGCCAATCGGCGCTACACCCGGCGATGTCAGATACACCCGGCGGCATGGGGCGCATCTCACTTTCTTGCAACCTTTCATTAGCACTGGGCTTCAGCCCGGTGGTTGCTGGCGATGCGGCTCCAAGCCGTTTCAACGGCTTGGCGGCTGCGGGCGCGGAAAACGGTTGAAACCGTTTCCATTTTCCCCGCGCACGATTCACCCGGCTGAAGCCGGGTGCTAATGAGAAAAACAGCTCCGCAAGAAATTGAGATGCGCCCGACAGCATGCTTCCGGCTTAAATCCGCCTTGCGCCGGCAGGGTGTTTTGGAATAACACCAGCCTGTGCCCGATGATTTTCAATCGCGTGATCCGAAGCGTTTCGAGGACGCGCTGCGCCGGTTCGATGAAGCAAACGCCCGCGACCCAAATCGCGAGACCATTGACGTCGTCACACATCCGCGCGAATGGCTTTACGCCCAACGGCTGGTGAAATGGGTTTTGCAGCTTTGCCCCGGCGCTTCGGAGGAACTGCGCCTGGCCGCGCGCTGCCAGCACATTTGCCGCTGGGAAATCCCGCGCCAGTCTCATCCGATGACCCGCGCCGGATATCTACAATGGCGCGCCACGCTCAAAAAGTTTCACGCCCAAAAGGCCGGCGAAATCTTGCGCGAAGCCGGTTATGCGGAAGACGTGATATGCCGCGTGCAGGATCTCAACCTCAAGCAGAATTTCCCCAACGACCTTGAATCCCGCGTGCTGGAAGATGCGCTGTGCCTGGTGTTCCTCGAATTTCAATTCGCCGAACTCGCCGCCCGGAGCGAGGACGACAAAATGATCAACGCGCTGCGCAAGTCCTGGCAGAAAATGACGGAGGCGGCCCGCGCCGAAGCGTTGAAATTAAATTTCGGCCCGCGCGAAAAAGTCCTGCTGGAACGCGCGCTCAATGGGTAATCAAAACCCATGCCGTGACGATGGATCTCGGTGGGCCGGGGCCGCAATTAACTTGAATTCTTAATTCAAAGCTCCGGAGCAATCCGGGGCATTTTTATTTCTTCATATCAGTTCCGGCAGGGCGGAAGTGCCCCTCCGCCAGCGGCGCAGCAGCGCCGCCCTACCACGACCAAATCGCCGCATAGCGCCGGCACTACAACATAATCAGGATACTGCCTTTAGCCGGTCAGGCTTGTCACGTTCATCGGCTTCCTCTAATTTCGCGGCGGATTCAGGATGCCACACACCATGCCGCCAGCGCCAACTACACCGCAAACCAGTCCGCCGCCCTTGGTGGTGGATTTGGACGGCACGCTGATCAAAACCGATTTGCTCTGGGAATCGCTGGCGCGGTTGCTGCGGCGAAATCCGTTCCAGCTCCTGCCCGTTCTTTTCTGGTGGGCGCGCGGCCGGGCATTCCTGAAACGGCAGCTCGCCCGTCGCGTCACGATTGATCCCGCCGCCCTGCCCTACCACGAACCGTTTCTCGCCCATCTGCGGGAACAAAAGGCCGCCGGCCGGAAATTAATCCTCGCCACCGCTTCCGACCGCGCCATGGCCCTGCCCGTCGCCAACCACGTCGGCCTCTTTGACGAGGTGCTGGGCAGCGACGGCAAAACCAATCTGCGCGGCGCCAACAAGCTCAAGGCGCTCACCGAAAAATTCGGCGTACGCGGTTTTGACTACGCCGGCAATTCGTCCGCTGATCTCGCCGTCTGGCGCGGCGCGCGCGAAGCCGTTGTCGTCAATGCCAGCGCTGCCATTTTGAAACGGGCCGCCGAATGCACCCGGCCTGGCCCGACGTTCACGCAGGATTATTCGCCGTTCGCCACGTTGACAAGCTTTCTCAACGAACTCCTGGTTCGCAGCGGCTATCTCCTGGCAATTGGCGCCGGACTTTTGATGAGCGCCGCGTTTCCGAAAATCAGCATCGCCGGATGCGCCTGGATTGCCCCCGCCCTGATGATGGCCGCCGCATACGGCAAATGCGGCGGCGATGCCTTCCGGGTCGGTTATGTTGCCGGGTTGGCTTATTTCCTCTCGTCGCTTTACTGGCTGCTGCTGATTCCGGTGACGGGTTATCCCATTCTCGGCTGGATTGCATTGGGCGCCTATGTCGCGCTGTATCCGGCCATCTGGGTCTGGCTCGTTGCAACGTGGCGCACCCACGCACTGCCCCCGTTTTTCTCCCTCTCCTCCCCAAAGGAGGAGAGCGGCGGGGTGAGGAGGCCGGTTTTTCAAGATCAAATCCCCTCGCCCCGGCCCTCTCCCCGCTCGGGCGGAGAGAGGGAGTCGGAGCAGTATCAAGATGCGCCTGTTGCGAAGTGCGAATCCTGGGGCAGTCGCGCGGTATGGTCGCTGGCGGGCGCAGCCGTTTGGGTGGCGCTGGAAATGATCCGCGGGCGGCTGTTCAGCGGTTTTCCCTGGAATCCGCTTGGCGCGTCGCAATATCAATTGGTGCCGCTCATTCAAATCGCGTCGGTCACGGGCGTTTACGGCGTTTCGTTTCTGGTCGTGTGGGTTTCGTTGTCGCTGTTTTCCGCCGGGCGCATGATCTTCCGCCGCCCCGCCCTGCGCCTGGCGTGGCAGGGAGAAACCATTTTGCCGCTGGTCGTGGTCATGGCGCTGTTTGCATTTGGTTTCGCGCGAATGAACGGACAAAATCCTTCCGGCGCGACGTTGCGGATCACCCTCGTTCAACCCAGCGTTCCACAGGCTTTGATTTGGGACCCGAACGTGAATATCAATCGTTTCCGACAATTGCTTGAACTTTCCGAACAGGCGTTGACCCAGGTTTCGGAGGGGCGAGTTACACGAGTCCCTGACATATCCGTTGCCGGCGGTTCCGATACAAGCGGGGCTCTCAGAGCTCGCCCCTCCGAAAAAACGGATTTGCTGATCTGGCCGGAAGCCGCCGTGCCCGGCCTGGACACGGCCAATTACATGGCCATCACCAACCTTATCCGCACCCACGATGTCTGGTTGATTTTTAACGCGGAGGACGCCGTCTGGCGGCCCAATGCGAAGAACCGGGACGACTTCGACGTTTTCAACGCGGCGTTCCTGTTCAATCCGGAAGGCCGTTGCGCGGCGGTTTACCACAAACAAAAGCTGGTCGTCTTTGGCGAATACATCCCGCTCGTGCGCTGGCTGCCGTTCATCAAATGGTTTACGCCCATCACCGGCGGCTTTGCGTCCGGCGGGCAGGCGGTGCCGTTTGAATTGGAGCGCCGGCCTCCGGCCCGGCTCGAAGTCCAGCTCGGCACGAATCAAGCCGAGGCGGTGCTCGGCGCTCCTAACCGCGTCAAAACCTCCACGCTGATCTGTTTTGAGGACATGTTTCCGGAACTGGCGCGGGAATACGTCGAGGACGACACGGATTTTCTGGTGAACCTGACGAACGACGGCTGGTTCGGCGACAGCGCGGAACAATGGCAGCACATGGCCGGCGGTGTTTTCCGCGCGGTGGAAAACGGCGTGCCGCTGGTGCGCTGTTGCAACAACGGCGTGACCTGCTGGATAGATGCCACCGGCCGCCGGCGTGAAATATTCAGGGACCACACCGGCGGCGTTTACGGCATTGGCGCCATGACGATTGAACTTCCGTTGCCGCAACCCGGCGCAAAGCGCGCTCCGACATTTTACAACCGGCATGGCGATTGGTTTGGGTGGTTTTGCGTCGGCGTCACGGGTGTTTTGTTTGCCGCGAAATTTTCCGGGCAACGGCGCCGGCAACAACCTTGAGCGGGCGCAACTTGACACAACCGCCATTTTCTCCCTCTCCGCCAACGGAGTTGGGGGAGAGGGACGGGGTGAGGTGGCGCGTTTAAATTCGAGGGGATTTGATCCTGGGAAACAATAGGCTCCTCACCCCGGCCCTCTCCTCCTTTGGGGAGGCGAGGGAGAAAACGGGGGCAGTGCGCGGATGCGCCCCCCCCTTGATCCTCCGCACCCTTTGCGGCTTGCCACCGCCTCACGGTGGAATAAGATTGTTCCCGAACGGAGTCGCTTAACCATTAACCCAGCATTCTATGCCATTCACCGCTGCTCAAATTGCCGAACAACTCCGGGGCGAAGTTCTCGGGAACGGTTCAGTCCAGCTCACCGGCTTCGCGCCCGCCGATTGCGCCCGGGCCGGCGACCTCACCTTTGCCGAGAAGGCAACCCACTTCGCCGCCGCCGAACAAAGCCAGGCCGCCGCCATCCTTGTGTCGGAAGCGTTCGCGCCGTCGAAAAAAGTCCTCATCCGCGTGCGGAACGCGCGCGTGGCCATGGCCAGGGTGCTGCCGCTCTTTTTCCCGCCGGACCAGCAACCGTCCGGCATTCATCCGGGCGCGGTGATTGAGGCTTCGGCGCAAATTGATCCCACGGCGTACATTGGGCCGGATTGCGTGCTGGGCGCGCGGGTGCGGGTCGGCGCGCGTTCCGTGCTCATGGGCGGCAACCATGTCGGCCGGGATTGCCAGATTGGCGACGACGTGTGCCTGTTCCCCAACGTCGTGGTTTATGCGCGCACCCAGATCGGTCATCGGGTCAGCATCCACGCCGGCACGGTCATCGGCTCGGACGGCTACAGCTACGTGTTCGACGAGGGCCGCCATCGCAAAGTGCTGCAGGTCGGCAATGTGATCATCCAGGACGACGTGGAGATTGGCGCCAACTCGGCCATTGACCGCGGGGCGCTGGGTTCCACCGTCATCGGCGAGGGCACCAAGATTGACAATCTGGTGCATGTTGCGCACAACGTCGTGATTGGCCGGCACTGTCTGGTCATGGGCCAGTCGGGTTTTGCCGGCAGCACGCGCCTGGGAGATTACTGCGTGATAGCCTCACAGTCGGGGATTGCGGGACATTTGAAGCTCGGCAACCAGGCGATGGTCGGCGCGAAGTCCGGCGTGATGCACGATATACCCGACGGCGGGGCAGTGCTCGGCTACCCGGCCGCGCCGGACCGACAGGCCAAGCGGCAGATGATTGCGGTGCAGCAATTGCCGGACACGATTCACCGCCTGCGTGAACTGGAAAAGCAGGTGGAAAAACTTCGCGCCCAAGCCGGCATTTAGCGGAGCGGCAGCTCCGCCCTACCGATTTGGGTCATGGTGGGGCGGCGCTGCTGCGCCGCTGGCGGAGCGGCAGCTCCGCCCTACCGGGGTTTGGTTTATGGTGGGGCGGCGCTGCTGCGCCGCTGGCGGAGCGGCAGCTCCGCCCTACCGGGGTTTGGTTTATGGTGGGGCGGCGCTGCTGCGCCGCTGGCGGAGCGGCAGCTCCGCCCTACCGGGGGTTGGTTTGTGGTGGGGCGGCGCTGCTGCGCCGCTGGCGGAGCGGCAGCTCCGCCCTACCGGGGTTTGGTTTATGGTGGGGCGGCGCTGCTGCGCCGCTGGCGGAGCGGCAGCTCCGCCCTACCGGGGTTTGGTTTGTTGGACGAATGGCGGAGCGGCAGCTCCGCCCTACCGATTTGGATCATGGTGGGGCGGCGCTGCTGCGCCGCCTTAAATCCGAAGTAAAAAGAGCAAAACCAAAGCCGGGCCACAACGCCCTTGGCGTTGTTTCCATTTCCGAACGCACACCCAAGGCAGCCCCGCAAATCGGGGCAACCTTGGGCGGGCGCAACTTGACACAACCGCCATTCTCCCTCTCCGCCAACGGAGTGGGGGAGAGGGACGGGGAGAGGTGGCACGTTTAATTCGGGGATTTGATCCTGGGAAACAATTGGCTCACCCCGCCCCCGTAAAGGGGCGTGGCCCCCACGGGGCTTTACGCCCTCTCCTCGTTTGGCGAGGAGAGGGAGAAAAACGGGGGCAGTGCGCGGATGCGCCCTTTCGCAACTTTTGCCGGCGGTTGGTGTTTGAATCTTCCTAAGGACGCGGTATATTTGAACAGCATGAAGCGATTGGCGAAAATCGTTGTTTGCGTTGCGAGCGGGCTGGTGTTGAACGCCGGCGCGCGCGCGAATGACGCCGTGTTGCCAAACAATCCCTATGCGCCGGTAGTGGTTCGCAATATTTTCGGCCTGAATCCGCTGCCAACCAATGATGTAAACGCCTCCCAGATTGATCCGCCGCCAAAAATCACGCCCAACGGCATCATGTCCATTTTTGGACACCTGCAGGTGTTGTACAAGGTTGCGATCCCCGCCAAACCGGAACAGCCGGCCAAGGACGTGCCCTACATCCTGAGCGAAGGCCAGCGGCAGGATGACATTGAAGTCGTTCAGATTGATGAAAAGAACGGTCTGGTGACTTTCAACAACCACGGCACCGTGCAGGAACTTCCGCTGGTCAAGGCCAGCGGGCCGGCGGGCGGCCCATCAACGCCGGGACCGGGCCGGGCGGTTGCAATCCAGAGTGGTTTAACAGCGCCCAGCGCCAATAACAACAGCGGCAACAACAGCGGCAGAGGTCCCATCCATTTTGGCAGCCGCGCCGCCGGCGGTGCCGGCGCGGCGCGAAATGGCGGCATGGGCAATGGCGGCAACAATTTTAACAGTGGCCTGGGGGGTGGTGCTCCGATGTCAACGGTTCCGATGGACGGCGGCTATCCCGGTCAAAGTTCTCAACAACCGCAAAACACGATGACCGCCGAGGAGCAGGCCGTATTAATCGAAGCGAACCGAATCGTAACACAGGACTTGGTAGATAAAAAGAAATTGCCGCCGCTGCCACCAACGCTAGCTGCGCCTTCTCTGCCACCCCTGCCACCCTGATAAGCTTTGAAACAGTTCAGGCTTGGGCTGATGTTTTGGCGGATTCGATCCATTCCCAAAAACCTTGGATTTTCCTGAAGCGCTTCGTCCTTCTCCGCTCGGACGTTGAAGCGGCCTGAAGGCCCGCGCTCCGGGGCGGGGCGCGGCGTTTACGCCGCTTCATGCTCCGATGTCCACACCCATTCGTTTTGTCCTTCTCCGCTCGGACGTTGAAGCGGCCTGAAGGCACGCGCTCCGGGGGCGGGGCGCGGCGTTTACGCCGCTTCATGGTCCGATGTCCACAACCCAATCGTTTCGTCCTTCTCCGCTCGAACGTTGAAGCGGCCTGAAGGCACGCGCTCCGGGGCGGGGCGCGGCGTTTACGCCGCTTCATGCTCCGATGTCCACACCCATTCGTTTTGTCCTTCTCCGCTCGAACGTTGAAGCGGCCTGAAGGTCCGCGCTCCGGGGGCGGGGCGCGGCGTTTACGCCGCTTCATGCTCCGATGTCCACAACCCAATCGTTTCGTCCTTCTCCGCTCGGACGTTGAAGCGGCCTGAAGGTCCGCGCTCCGGGGGCGGGGCGCGGCGTTTACGCCGCTTCATGCTCCGATGTCCACACCCAATCGTTTTGTCCTTCTCCGCTCGGACGTTGAAGCGGCCTGAAGGCCCGCGCTCCGGGGGCGGGGCGCGGCGTTTACGCCGCTTCATGCTCCGATGTCCACACCCAATCGTTTCGTCCTTCTCCGCTCGGACGTTGAAGCGGCCTGAAGGCTCGCGCTCCGGGGCGGGGCGCGGCGGTTGGTGGGGCGGCGCTGCTGCGCCGCTGGCGGAGCGGCAGCTCCGCCCTACCTTGCCGATTTGGATAGTGGTGGGGCGGCGGTGCCCCGCCGCTGGCAGAGCGGCAGCTCTGCCCTACCGGATTTGGATTGTGGTGGGGCGGCGGTGCCCCGCCGCTGGCGGAGCGGCAGCTCCGCCCTACCGGATTTGGATTGTGGTGGGGCGGCGGTGCCCCGCCGCTGGCGGAGCGGCAGCTCCGCCCTACCGGATTTGGATATTGGTGGGGCGGCGGTGCCCCGCCGCTGGCGGAGCGGCAGCTCCCGCCCTACCGGATTTGGATTGTGGTGGGGCGGCGGTGCCCCGCCGCTGGCAGAGCGGCAGCTCCGCCCTACCGGATTTGGATAGTGGTGGGGCGGCGGTGCCCCGCCGCTGGCGGAGCGGCAGCTCTGCCCTACCGAGGTTTGGTTTGTGGTGGGGCGGCGCTGCTGCGCCGCTGGCGGAGCGGCAGCTCCGCCCTACCGGATTTGGATTGTGGTAGGGCGGCGCTGCTGCGCCGCTGGCGGAGCGGCAGCTCCCGCCCTACCTTGCCGATTTGGATTGTGGTGGGGCGGCGCTGCTGCGCCGCCAGCGGAGCGGCAGCTCCGCCCTACCGATGTTTTTGGTGACGTCGTCACCAATGAATCTCATGCACACTTCCGAAGTAAGGCCAATCCTCAGGTTGCTTCACCAAACCCTGTCGCACCGGATTCTCGCGGACGTATTGCCACTTCTGCGCGTAACTCTCGCCATCACGCAAACGATGATGAAAGCCGCCGTCCTGAAAAGTTCCGGCGTCAGGATGCGTTTTGGCGAAGCGGTCCTTCCAGAACCCAATCCAACGTTCGACGGTGAAATTCAAATCGCGAGGCGCGCAAAACAAATGCAGATGATCAGGCATCAGCAGGTAATCGCTCACCAACCAGGCCGTGGCCGTGTTCTTCCAGATGCCATGGAGCGCGCGTTGAACCGATGCCTGGGCGAGCCAGCGTTCGCGTTTCTCCGTGCAGACGGTGAGGAAAATCCAGTTGGGTCCGCCGAGCGATATGTGAACGCCTTTTGCCGGGGTGCGGCGGTTGGCAGAGCGGCGCTGCCGCGCCGCCGCGTGCCGCAGCAGCGGCACACCCACCAAAACAGGTTCCGTGTCGGACATGAGTTGATTCGTAATGGAAATTCGATTTGGAATAAAGCCCATTCCGATTTGGATATTGGTGGGGCGGCGGTGCCCCGCCGCTGGCGGAGCGGCAGCTCCGCCCTACCGGGGGTTGGTTTGTGGTGGGGCGGCGCTGCTGCGCCGCTGGCAGAGCGGCAGCTCCGCCCTACCGGGGTTTGATTTGTTGGACGAATGGCGGAGCGGCAGCTCCGCCCTACCTTGCCGATTTGGATATTGGTAGGGCGGCGCTGCTGCGCCGCTGGCGGAGCGGCAGCTCCGCCCTACCGGGGTTTGATTTGTTGGACGAATGGCGGAGCGGCAGCTCCGCCCTACCGGGGTTTGGTTTGTTGGAACAATGGCGGAGCGGCAGCTCCGCCCTACCTTGCCGATTTTGGATTGTGGTGGGGCGGCGCTGCTGCGCCGCTGGCGGAGCGGCAGCTCCGCCCTACCGGGGGTTGGTTTATTGGACGAATGGCGGAGCGGCAGCTCCGCCCTACCGGATTTGGTTTGTTGGACGAATGGCGGAGCGGCAGCTCCGCCCTACCGGATTTGGTTTGTGGTGGGGCGGCGCTGCTGCGCCGCTGGCGGAGCGGCAGCTCCGCCCTACCGAGGGTTGGTTTGTTGGACGAATGGCGGAGCGGCAGCTCCGCCCTACCGACAAGAGCCCTACCGACAAGAACAATAAAAAAGCCCCGGATTGCTCCGGGGCTTTGATGAAAACAAACTTAGTTATTGGCGACGGCGGAAGGCCAACAGCGCCAAGCCGCCCAAACCAAACAACGCCATCGTGGCGGGTTCAGGAACTGACTGCACTTGATCCAATGCGAAGCCAGCGGCCAATCCACCCGGCATACCGCCTGTAACACCAAACAACGAGGTTGCCAGCAGCGCCGGCGTTCCACCACCACCGGAATAACCAAACCCGGCGGCTGAAATACCGAAGTAACCAGTAGTAGAACCGACAGGAGTCCAAGTTCTTGATGCCAACTCACTCTGCACCGTAGCCCACGAACTGCCCAAATTGCCAGACCAGCCGGCAATCATGAACTGCATTTCAGTGCCATCGGTATAGGCCGAACCAGTCGAAGGAGCGCTCGCCCAACCAGCAACAGTAGTACCAATGTTTGCACCAGGACCCGTAATTGTGCCAACCCCGAGGCCGTTTGTAGCGATTAACCCCGTGTCCGTCCATAGAGCGCGCACTGAGGCATTACCCAGATCCGTGCTATTCAAAGTGCCTGAATAAGCGGCGATAAACAACTCGTAATAAAACCCATTTGTCCCGGGGTGTGCAATAGAACCAAATGTGGGTCCAAACACTACAGTTCCTTGTGTGCCACTACTGTACGTTGAAAGAGTAGTGTTGGTGCTCGCCAAAAAGCCTGCAGCCACATTATAGAACTTCACACTTCCTTGGGCGTGCAACAGCACAGTGCCCGTTACCAAGCTTAGGGTTGTAATAATTAGTTTTTTCATGTTTTTGTTTTAGTTGGATTGTTTGTCTAAGTTAGATTTTTATCATTATGTTTTCTGAATTGTTTGTTTATGGAACAACCAAAGTTTGTGTCCAAGGTTCCGCGACTCCTTGAGCGTTTGAATAGAAAAAGGCCTGGCCAACCGTCACGGACGGCGCAGTGTCACCATAACTACCATCAGGATTCTGCCAAGTGTATCCCGGACCGTAATTTAAATAAGTGTAACTCTGATATCCAACACCGTTAAACAGGATAATTGCATCACCAGTCTGATAAGGCAGAGTAAAAGCTGTGCCGTCAACGGCACCAGCTACTGGCGGAGCGGAAGCGACCGCCGAAACACCAGCACTAAGACTAACCGACTGAGTCAGCACCACTGTGCCTGCAAACGTATTGGTTTCCGGAACGCCTTGGGCATTTGAATAGAAAAAGCCCTGGCCGATTGTCAATTGTGGCGCGGTGTCGCCGTAACTGCCATCCGGATTCTGCCAAGTATATCCCGGCCCGTAATTAAGATAAGTGTAACTCTGATATCCAACACCGTTAAAAGTGATAACCGCATCACCAGTCTGTAAACAAGGCAACGCCTGGCCGGCATCAATCGTCGCTTGATTCGTTGTGTTAACAGGAATGGTGACCAAACTATTACCTCCCGGCAAAACCTGATTTACATATCCAACGATGTTTTGTGAATAAGTCTGAGCCGAGGAGGTCAGAATGCCTGCCGCGAGGGCGGCAACCGCAATAATTAGTGTTTTAGTTCTCATATTTTTTCCTATGTTTTTGTTCTGTTGTTACCGTGTGTGGCACTAATATCACAAAGAATCAAGGGGGTGTCAACAATTTTTTGAAGTTTTTTTGAACATATTTCGGGCAGGCAAATCCCTTGTTTTAAAGGGGTTTTGGACATAAAAACGCAAAGAATGGACACAATAAAACGAAAAATCGGGTTGAAAGTCCGCGTAAAGCCGCTCAAGCGGCCACGCGGCGGGCTGCGAAAATGGCCTCCCAAGCCGCCACCACCATATGCAGACAGTCAGACCGCCAGAATTGTGGTTGGTGCGTTATCAGTCTGATTTTAACGCATGGACGCCGTACACGGAGGCGCAACTGAAGGAGCGCGGAATTTATTCCGCTTCGGGCCAATGCGTGGAAATCAACGTTGAAGCACCTGCGGCCGGGGAAGCGGAATAAATTCCGCGCTCCGGAAAAGTCTTTTCAGACAGGACCGATGTCATGAGATAGCACTGCAGGGCGGCGGCGCCGCCACCACGGAAACGACTTCAACGCAGAGACGCGGAGGACGGGGCGCATCTCAATTTCTTGTGAATCGTGCGCGGAGAAAACGGAAACGGTTTCAACCGTTTTCCGCACCCGCAGCCACAAAGCCGTTGAAACGGCTTGGAGCCGCATCGCCAGCACCCACCGGGCTGAAGCCCGGTGCTAATGAGAGGTTGCAAGAAAGTGCCCGGGCGCGGAGAGCCGCAGGGTTTTTTCTTTAACTGTGGATGGACACGGCGTAAAGCCGCGTGGCGGCCACGCCGCTATGGCAAATCAAAACAACATTGGCGCATGGGCATGGTAGGGCGGCGCTGCTGCGCCGCCTTTTGGCTGTGGCTGACCAGCAGGTCAGCCCTACCGGATTGGCAGCCCTACCGGATTGGCAGCCCTACCGGATTGGCATTTTCGCCAATGTTGATTGAAACTGCCACTATACGCGGACAAGGACGAGATGCGAATGGCGCGAATTCGGCTGGCGACATCGGAAGGACGAGTTATACGAGTCCCTGACTCATAAAATGTCTCTGAAAATGGGGGCTTGTGTAACTCGCCCCTCCGAATGGAAATGGTTTTGGAGCGACATCGGAGGGACGAGTTATACGAGTCCCTGACTCATAAAATGTCTCTGAATATGGGGGCTTGTGTAACTCGCCCCTCCGGAGGGAAATGGTTTTGGAGCGATATCGGAAGGACGAGTTATACAAGTCCCTGACTCATAAAATGTCTCTGAATATGGGGGCTTGTGTAACTCGCCCCTCCGGAGGGAAATGGTTTTGGAGATCAGGGACGGTGACACGCCGTTCCTTCCACAATGATTTTGAGGGAATCGGCGGTGGGTTGGGAGGCAAGGCGAATGGCGGCGGCGGTTTGTTCCAGCGGGAAGAAATGGGAAATCAAATCGCGCACGTCGAGCCGGCGGGAGAAAACGAGCCGGGCCACTTCGTCCTGCAACGTGAAATCGGAGGAGTAGCTGCCGAGCAAATCCTTTTCGTCGAGACAGACGGAGGCCAGGTCAAGGTGGAAGTTGGGAGCTGGCAGATGGGAGTTGGAAGCCCGCTTGGTGTGGGCGAACAATAAAATTTGTCCGCCGCAGCGGATGAGTTGCAGGGCCTGCTGGACGGCGGCGTCGGACGGAACGGCAATGACAGCGGCGTCGAGGCCGCGACCGCGGGTGAGGCGGTGAATGAAAGTTAAGAACACCTCACCCGGCCTAGGCGCGGAGAGGGGCAAAGCCAGGCGGAGCGGCAGCTCCGCCCTACCGGGATTTGAATGGCGGAGCGGCAGCTCCGCCCTACCGGGATTTGAATGGCGGAGCGGCAGCTCCGCCCTACCGGGATTTGAATGGCGGAACGGCAGTTCCGCCCTACCGGGATTTGAATGGCGGAGCGGCAGCTCCGCCCTACCAACGGTTTGGGCGGGCATGGTCCATTTCGCGCCGAATTTTCTGGCGAGGCGCAGGCGCGGTTCGAGCATGTCGGTGGCAATGACTTGCGCGCCGGCGAGCTGGAGCAGGCGGGTGAACATGAGGCCGATAGGCCCCTGCCCGGCCACGAGCACGACGTCGCCACGCAACAGGGACAGTCGGCGGACGGCTTTGAGGACGGTGTTGACGGGTTCGAGCAGGGCGCCCTCGGCGAAGGAATTTCGGGCGGGAATTTTCACGACACCGGGCAGGACGAAGGGCATGACGCGGACGTATTCGGCGTAGCCGCCGCCCGCCGGCTCGAATCCGGCGGTGATGCCGGTGCGTTTGTAGGTCTCGCATTGGGCGAAGGCGCGGTGCCGGCAGAAATGGCAATCGAGACACGGGACATGGTGGTGCAGGGCGACGCGGTCGCCAATTTTGAACCGGCTCGCGAGGACGCTCGCCCCACCGCCGATACGGACGATGGTTCCGGCGGTTTCGTGGCCGAAGATGCGGGGCGGCGGGACGGTGCCGTACTGGATTTTTTTGATATCGGTGGGGCAGACGCCGCAGGCGGCGACGCGGACGAGGAGTTCGCGGGGGCCGATGCGGGGGACGGGGACGGATTCGAGGCGGAGGTTGTTGACGCCGCGATAGACGACGGCGCGCATGGTTTTGGGGATGGCGGGCACGGGGGGAGTTTTAACGCAAAGGCGCAAAGACGCCAAGACGCAAAGGCGCAGAATCGCAACAACCAACAACCAACATTCAACATTCAACACTCAACATTCAACACTCAACACTCAACATTCAACACTCAACACTCAACATTCAACATTCAACACTCAACACTCAACATTCAACATTCAACACTCAACATTCAACATTCAACACTCAACACTCAACATTCAACATTCAACATTCAACGTTCAACATTCAACATTCAACATTCAACATTCAACGTTCAACATTCAACGTTCAACATTCAACGTTCAACATTCAACGTTCAACATTCAACGCTCAACATTCAACATTCAACATTCAACATTCAACACTCAACACTCAACATTCAACACTCAACATTCAACACTCAACATTCAACACTCAACATTCAACATTCAACGTTCAACATTCAACATTCAACATTCAACGTTCAACATTCAACATTCAACACTCAACATTCAACACTCAACATTCAACACTCAACATTCAACACTCAACATTCAAGGTTCGCGCGCACGAACCCCTCACCCCAGCCCTGCTCCCCGTTTGGACGGGGAGAGGGGGTGGTTTCCGTTCGGTGCGGAGGTCAAGCTGCACCCGAGCTTTTCCTTAACCACGGTTCCGGCTCTCAGCGGAATTCCGCTGAGAGTGGCGTGACGATGCCGAGGCGGTCAGTGCGGAACCGAAGAAGTTGGCACGTCTTGGAACACGGACAAGCGGTATTTGACGAGGATAGGATAAAGTTCCATGATGACCGCCGACCGGGGGTCAGACCGGGGGTTAAGGAGGCGCAAGCCATTACAGTCGGCCGCCGACGCGGGGTTGACGGCCGCTTTCAGCAAACAGTCGCGGCCGTCGGCTTGCAACTGGGACAGCGTCATTGCGTAATTCGTCCCGCCCACCGAACCCAGGGCCAGTAAACCAAGGGCCAGTATTATAATGGCATTCAAAAGCAACCATCCGGCAATCTTCTGGAGAGCCTGTCTTGCGTAGTAACCGGTGGTGTACTTTCGCTTTTTTTGGGCTAAAGCGGCAGTCGCAGCATCCATGGCGCGGCAGCCGTCCATCCTGAGAAGGATCAGAAAGACAACCAGAGACACCCATAAAGGAACCGTCATGGTGCAGTAGCGGGAGGCCAAAGCCTGATTGCTTCCAAAGCCAAGCCTTACGACTCCGGTGACCAGGGCGCTGCCGACGGAATACAGGATCAGCCCGAAATAAGGAAGCAGTGTCTGGACACTCGCAATTTTCCGGCGAACCAGCGTCCAGCCAGCCCAACCGGTGACAACGGTGACGGCCAGACCGATAACCAGGGCAAAAACGCCGTTGCCGGAGATATCGCCACCCAGCCCCTGGGCGCACATGCCGCCAAGGTATT
Organism: uncultured Verrucomicrobiae bacterium; assembly: GCA_963804345.1. GTDB lineage: Bacteria > Verrucomicrobiota > Verrucomicrobiia > Limisphaerales > UBA11358 > UBA11358. The sequence goes on from CAWDPX010000015.1 coordinate 15,314, forward strand.
TGAACACGTAGGCGGCATAGGCCAACGGCATTTTGAATATGAGACTGATGGCCGGATGCTCTTCGGGCTTTTGATAGTGATAGAAGTAGGTCACCAGGGTGAGCGTCCCGACAGCGATCCAGCCGCAGATGGCGGCCATTCTTTGCGGGATTCCGGCGGTGACGACGAGCAGCAGCAGGAGGCCGATGGGCCAGACCAAGGCGCCATTGGCAAAGGAATAGTTGGCCACGATTCCAAGCAGCGCCGCAGCGGCAAACTTACTCCAACTGAAGGTGTCATTGGCGAGCAACACAATTCCACCAATCACCGCAAGGAGATTCAGGAACATCTGGAGCTGCCAGCCCCAGAGCCAGTTTTCACACTGGCTGATCGAGAACACGATGAGCGAGATGGCAGGGATGGCCCAATGCAATCCGGCAATCCCCGGTTTCCGTCCCGTGATTTTCACCTGGTGGACGAAGACCGTGAAGATGCCCAGGGCGAGGATGATGTTTACCACCAGCTCATAGGCGATGTTCCAGCGGGTCAGGCGCGCCAGCACCAGCATGATGATTTTAGGAAAGAGGATCCGATGTTCGTTATGCTGCGCCCACAGGTCGTGAAAGGTCAAATCGCCGTGATAGGTCTTCTCCAGGAGCGGCACCAGATCCCATTGGTCCCACATAGGCACGGCCACGGCATATTTGGCAACCACCCCAATTAGAAAAATCAGGGGGATCAGCGCCAGGATTTTATCGCCGGAGCGGGAAAGAAAAACGAAAAGAGGCGAGAGCCATAATCTGTCCGGACCGGGCTGGACGGCAGCGCGCATGCTTTTGGGGATGGCGGGCACGGGGGGAGTTTTAACGCAAAGGCGCAAAGACGCCAAGACGCAAAGGGGCAGAATCGCAACAACCAACAACCAACACTCAACATTCAACACTCAACATTCAACACTCAACATTCAACACTCAACATTCAACACTCAACATTCAACACTCAACATTCAACACTCAACATTCAAGGTTCGCGCGCACGAACCCCTCACCCCAGCCCTGCTCCCCGTTTGGGCGGGGAGAGGGGGTTGTTTCCGTTCGGTGCGGAGTGTCAAGATGCACCCGAGCTTTTCCTTAACCACGGATTATCACGAACGTAATTTCTTATTCGCGGCAACTGGCGGAATTCACGTCGCAAAAATCGGAGAACCATGGTTCCGGTTCGCAACAGAATTCCATGGGCCGGCCGCGCCAGAGGAAGCGCACGGCGCAGGCGTGCAGCGCCTGGTGCGGCAAGATGAGCCGGGCAAGCTGCTCCGGCGTGAGGCGATTTTCGACCAGCGCCATATATAGATCCTCGTCGCCACCGTACAGTTTGTCGCCGACGATGGGATGGCCGAGGTGGGCGAGGTGGATGCGGATTTGATGTTTGCGGCCGGTGCGGGGGGTCACTCGAAGCAACGAAAACGAGGATGGAGGATGGAGGATGGAAGGTGGTGAAACCGCAACTGGCAGGGACGCGCTGATGCGCGTCCAGGCGGAGCGGCAGCTCCGCCCTACCGGGATTTGAATGGCGGAGCGGCAGCTCCGCCCTACCGGGATTTGAATGGCGGAGCGGCAGCTCCGCCCTACCGGGATTTGAATGGCGGAGCGGCAGCTCCGCCCTACCAATGACTGGGAAAAGCGGCGCTCGACCCGGAATTCGGTTTGGGCGGGCGCGCCGTCGGGACGGACGCAGTCCTTGACGGCAACGATGCTGCGTTCGTCCTTGCCGAGCGGCGCGTCAATCAGTCCGTGGCCGTCGCGGACGTGGCCGTGGACGATGGCGAGGTATTCCTTCTGGACGGCGCGGGCTTCCCAGATTTTGCCGAGTTCGCCGGCGGATTCGGAATTTTTGGCGATGATGACGAGGCCGCTGGTTTCGCGGTCGAGGCGGTTGACAAGATGGGGGGAAACGGGAACCACCTCGCTCGCAACAAATGGCGCTTCCCCTTTAACCCTCACCCGACCTTCGGCCACCCTCTCCCGCTCCCGCGGGCGAGGGAGTTCGCCAGCGGCAGAGAGGGAGACATTCAAATAAAGGCGGGCGCGACCGATCAAGCTGGACATTTCGCCGGACTTGGTCGGGTGACAAACGAGGCCGGCCGGTTTGTTGATGACCAGCAGGTCCGCGTCTTCGTGGATGATGTTGAGCAGGTTTTCCAAGCGCGGGGGGATGATAACCACGGATGGACACGGATGGACATGGATTTTTTAAAGGGTCTGACGACATGGCAAACGCGTCCCGCCGGGACGGCTGAAAATGGCGTTTCGTTTCAGCCGTCCCTGCGGGACTCGATATTTTTCCAACCGGTCCCGGCATTGAAATGCCGGGCTATTCCCGATTGTTCCTCCGGAACAGAATAACGGCCAAAAAATTGAGAGGTGTCACGGCCTTCAACTCTCAACCAAAGCTGATTGACTTTCACATTCGGCATTCTTCATTCTGCGTTTTACGTTTAAATTGAAATGCGCCGAAACCTTTTGATCTGTCTGCTGCTGGCCGGGATCACGCTGGCGATTTACTGGCCGGCGCGGCATTACGGGATAATTTATTACGACGATCCCCTGTTCACGACCGAGAATGCCATGGTCAAAAGCGGCCTGAACTGGCACAGCCTTTGGTGGGCGTTTTCCAGCGTGGTGATTGCCAACTGGCATCCGGTGACGAGCCTGTCGTTTGTCCTGGACAACCAGTGGTTCGGGGCCAATCCCGGCGCGGAGCACGTGGTGAATGTGGCTTTTCACACGGCGAGTGCCGTGCTTTTGTTTCTGGTTTTGCAGCGCATCACTGGTTGTCCCTGGCGGAGCGCGGTGGTGGCGGCAATTTTTGCGTGGCATCCGTTGCGGGTGGAATCGGTGGCGTGGATTCCGGAACGCAAGGATGTGTTGAGTGTGTTTTTCTTCCTGCTGACGCTGCTTTTCTACACCCGCTTTGCGCAAGCTACATCCTTGAGAACCGTGACCCTGGATGCGAAATCCGGTGACAAAGGGTCTGGGGTCTGGCATCTGGGGTCCGGGGATTATTGGCTGGCGCTGGTTTTTTTCGCGCTGGGGTTGATGAGCAAGCCGATGCTGGTGACACTGCCGTTTGTGCTGTTGCTGCTGGATTTCTGGCCGCTCAAACGAGTGGCGAATGGCGAGTGGCGGGTGACAGGTAAAAAAGCGGGAAAACACTCAACTCTCAACCCCGAAAAGGGGCGTGGCCGCGTGGCACAGCTTTACGCGGCTTTACGCCCTCAACTCTCAACCTTGGTTTTCGAAAAGTGGCCGTTCTTTTTGCTGTCGGCGGGCTTCAGCGGGCTGACGTATGCGCTCCAAAAAACCCATGCCGCCGTTGTGCAACTGTCCCGGCTCAGTTTGGAGGGGCGGCTCGGCAACGCCGTCACCAGTTACCTGCAATACCTGGCCAAACTGTTCTGGCCAACAAAACTGGCCGTCATTTACCCGTATCCCAAAAGCCAGGATGACGTGGAAATCTGGCTGACGGCGCTGCTGTTGCTGGCAATATCGGCCTTGTGCGTCTGCCAGCTTTTCCGCCGGCCCTACCTGGCGGTCGGCTGGTTCTGGTTTTTGGGAACGGCGGTGCCCATCATCGGCCTGGTGCAGGTCGGCGAACAGGCGATGGCCGACCGCTATACTTACATTCCGTTAATCGGTCCGGTCATCAGCCTGGTCTGGCTGGCAGCAGACTGGTGCCAGACGAATTCTTCCCGCAAATTCATACTCGCACCGGCAACCGTGATTCTGCTCGCAGTCTGTGCCATCCTGGGACGCCGGCAGGTGCAATTCTGGAAGAACACCGTCCCTCTCTTTGAACACACCATCGCCGTTACCACGGACAATCCCTCGGCGCAGTTTTGTCTGGGTGTCGGCCTGGAACAGGAAGGCCGGCTGAACAAAGCGATGGTGCATTATCGCATCCAGGCGGCGCTCATGCCGCAGGATTACCGGGTGCATTACAGTCTGGCGCGAGTCCTCGCGAAACAGGGGCAATGGCAGGAAGCCATCCGGGAATACGACAACGCCGCGGCCATGGGCGCCAATCCAGATGATTATGTTGCGCACCTTAATCTCGCCGATGCCTTGACTCATCTGGGACGCGAGCCGGAGGCCGTGTTCCACCTCAACGAGGCATTGCGGATCAATCCGGATTCGACGGAAGCGATGAACAATCTGGCCTGGCTGCTGGCCACCAGTCCGGACCCGAATATACGCGATGGCCAACGCGCCATTGAACTGGCCGGGCGTGCCGGCGCACTCACCAATTTCAAGCAGACAATTTTCGTTGGCACGCTGGCGGCGGCTTACGCCGAGGCCGGGCGATTCGACGACGCGATGGCGACGGCGGAGAAAGCCTGTGCGCTGGCTGAAAAATCGGGCGAGCCGGATTTGTTGAAGAGAAATCAGGATCTGCTCGAATTGTATCGCAGGCATCAGCCGTATCGAGAGGATGCCGAAAAACCCGTCCCCACCGGGCCATGAACAGTCTTGAAATCCGGATGAATTCAACACAGCAAAACAGCATGCGCCGCGAACTGTTCATTTGCCTACTGCTGGCCGCAATGACGCTGGCCGCCTATTGGCCGGTGGGCCAACTGGGCTTCATCCTTTTTGATGATTACGCCTATGTCGTAAAAAACGCCAACGTCCAGGGTGGGATCACCGCCAAGAGCGTTTATTGGGCATTCACCGCCACTCATGCCGGCTATTGGCTTCCCCTCACCTGGCTGTCGCACATGCTGGACTGCGAACTGTTCGGGCTGAATGCCCAAGGCCATCATTGGATGAACCTGGGGTTTCACATCGCGAACACGTTGCTGCTCTTCATCGTGTTGCGGGAGTTAACCCAAACAGTCTGGCGCAGCGCCCTGGCGGCGGCATTGTTTGCGTTGCACCCCCTGCGGGTCGAGTCCGTAGCGTGGATTGCCGAACGCAAGGATGTATTGAGCGGTTTTTTCTTCCTGCTGACGCTGCTTTTCTACACCCGCTTTGCGCAAGCTACATCCTTGAGAACCGTGACCCTGGATGCGAAATCCGGTGACAAAGGGTCTGGGGTCTGGCATCTGGGGTCCGGGGATTATTGGCTGGCGCTGGTTTTTTTCGCGCTGGGATTGATGAGCAAGCCGATGCTGGTGACGCTGCCGTTTGTGCTGTTGCTGCTGGATTTCTGGCCGCTCGGAAGAATTTCGGATTTCAGATTTCGGATTTCAGATTTGAAGAACGCCGTTCAGCACCCGGTCCTCCGGCGGTTGCTTTGGGAAAAATTGCCTTTCGTGGCGCTGAGTCTGGCATCCGGCATCATAACCATCTGGGCCCAACAAAACGGGGGTGCGACCGTGCCGGCCGGGGTCCTGCCATGGTATTGGCGGGCGGCAAATGCCCTGGTGTTTTATACGGATTATCTCGGCAAAATATTTTGGCCGGAAAATCTGGCAATCTTCTATCCTTATCCGCGGATGCAGGTCTGGGAATTTGTCTGTTCCGCTTTGGTGCCGGTGTTGTTGTCGGTTCTTTGCATCCGGCGGGCGCGGGTTCAGCCTTATCTGCTGGTTGGCTGGTTTTGGTATGTGGTGATGCTGGTGCCGGTCATCGGCCTGGGGCAGGCAGGCATGCAAGCCATTGCCGACCGCTTTACTTATTTGCCATCCATCGGGCTGGCCATCGTGGTGGCTTGGGGACTCGCGGGCATCGCCTCCCGGTCCGGTTTTTGGCGAACCGCCGTGTCACTCGGCGCAGCGGTGTGGTTGTCCGTCTGCCTCCTGCTTACCCGGCACCAGCTGGGTTATTGGCGGGACAATGTGACCCTGTTCAGCCACGCGCTGGAAGTAACCAGGGAAAATAATTTCACGAGTTATTTGATGCTGGGCAACACTTACCTGGAATCAGGGAGCCTGGACCAGGCCGCGGAGAATTACCGTTGCGCACTGCAAATCATACCAACCTCCAAAATCGTCCGCTACCAGCTCGGACACATTCTGCTGCTGCAGAAAAAATTTGAAGAAGCCGAAGTTCAATTTGGTGAAATTACTCGGCTGAGTCCCGAAGATGCCTTCGCCCACAAGTGTCTTGGGTACACATTGGCGGAACAGAGCAAATATGCCGAGGCCGAGGCCGAATACGCCACCGGATTGCAACTAAGCCCCGGAGATTCGGCACTACGCAACGCCTTGGCGTTGGTCGCCCAAAGGGCCGAGACGGCCAAAACCCTGGCCAATCTTTATGCGGCCTTGAAGATTCAACCAACTCCGGAAGTCCACACCGAGATTGCCGCCATTGAGACAATCCAGGGAAACTTTCAGTCTGCGCTCGGGCATTACCAGGCCGCCTTGCAACTCAAACCCGACTCACCGGATGTGCTGAACAATCTGGCGTGGCTGCTGGCCACCAGTCCGGAAGCAAACGTTCGGGACGGGGAACGCGCGATGGAGCTGGCCGAACACGCCTGCACGCTCACGGATTTCAAGCAGACAATGTTCGTCGGCACCCTGGCGGCAGCTTATGCCGAAGCCGGGCGGTTCGACGAGGCAATGGCAACGGCAGAAAAGGCCTGTGTTCTCGCCACCGCAGCGGGGGATCAGGATTTGTTGATACGAAACCAGGAACTGCTGGCCTTGTATCGCAAGCACCAGCCTTATCACGAGGTTGCCGCCACTAACCAATCGGATCCGGCCGTGCTTGATTTGGCTGACAGCCCGGGAAAACCCGTCCCCACCGGGCCATGAACAGTCTTGCAATCTGAATGAATTCAAAGCCAAAAAAAAACCTGCGCCGTGAAAGCCTGATTTGCCTGGCATTGTTGGTCATTACTTTTATCGGCTTTTGGCCCGCAGCCAGCTTGGTTTTATCAAGTATGATGACTATGGCCCCAAAGGTTACATTGTTAACAACACAAACATTCAAGCCGGGATAACCGCTGAAAGCGTCCGCTGGGCATTTACCACGACCCACGCGAGCAACTGGCATCCGGTCACCTGGCTATCGCACATGCTGGACTGCGAACTGTTCGGCCTGAATGCCAGCGGTCATCATTGGGTCAATCTGGGGTTTCACATCGCGAACACGCTGCTGCTCTTCATCGTGTTGCGGCAAATGACGCAAGCGGTTTGGCGCAGCGCCCTGGTGGCGGCATTGTTTGGCCTCCATCCGTTGCACGTCCAATCCGTTGTCTGGATCTCGGAGAGAAAAGACCTGTTGAGCGGATTTTTCATGATGCTGACGTTGTGGGCGTATGCGCAATATGTGTCGCGGGCGAGGCGCAAGGGGTCAGGGGAAAGCCAAACATCGAACATTGAACATCGAACATCGAACGCCCAATGGTGCTATTGGTCAGCGGTTCTCTTTTTCGCGCTGGGGTTGATGAGCAAGCCGATGCTGGTGACGCTGCCGGTGATTTTGCTGCTGCTGGATTTCTGGCCGCTCAAACGGGTGACCCGCCTTCACTCTGCTCCGGCGCGGCAAGCGAGTGACGAGTGGCGGGTGACCCGTTTTGGACTGCCTGTCCCTCAACGCTCATCTCTCAACCATTTGCTTCTGGAAAAGCTGCCGTTTGTGGCGTTGAGCCTGGGATCCTGCATCGCGACCGTCTGGGCTCATGATCAAGGGGGGGCGGTCGTGTCCTTTGATCGTTTGCCCTGGGATTTTCGGGTTGAGAATTCCCTGGTTTCTTATGCAACCTATCTCGGGAAAACGTTTTGGCCGGCAAACCTGTCCGTTTTCTATCCTTATACGCGGATCTATCCAGGGGAAGTAGTCAGCGCCGGTCTGCTGTTGAGCTTGTTCACGGTTTATTGTGTTTGCCGGGTGCGTTGTCAGCCATATCTGTTGGCCGGCTGGTTGTGGTTTCTCGTGATGCTGGTGCCAGTCATCGGTCTGGTGCAGGTTGGCCAGCAAGCCATTGCCGACCGCTACATGTATTTGCCGTCCATCGGCCTGTTTATCATTGTGGCTTGGGGAATGGGGGGTATCGCTTCGATTTCACGATTTTGGCGAATTTGCATGACGCTGGGCGCAACCGTGATGCTGTTGGCCTGCCTGGTGGACACCCGGTTCCAATTAAGGTACTGGCGAAACAGCATCACCCTTTTCAGCCATGCCATTGATGTCACCGGAGACAACCCTTTGATCAGTTATTATTTGGGTAATTTGCTCTGGGACATGGGGAACCTGGATGAAGCCGCCAAAAATTATTATTCCACACTTCGCAACGTACCAGACTTTGAAGACGCTCATTACCGTCTCGGTTATATTTTCCTGCAGCAAAAAAAATGGCCGGAAGCGGAGGTGCAATTTGGCGAGGTTTTGCGGCTGAATTACAATAATGTTAACGGGCATGCCGGCCTCGGTTGCGCCCTGGCCGCCCAGGATAAAACCACCGAAGCCGAAGCCGAGTATTCAAACGCACTACAACTAAAACCCGATGATGCGATGATACGCAAAGCTCTGGCGTTGACCACCCAAAAGGCCGAGACCGAAAAAGCCCTCGCCTCACTTTTTGATTCCTTGAAAACCCGGCCCACACCGGAAATCCATGGCCAGATTGCCGCCATTCAGACCCTGCAGGGGGAATTTCAGGATGCCGTCAGCCATTACCTCGAAGCCCTGCGTCTCAGACCCGACTCACCGGACGTGCTGAACAATCTGGCCTGGCTGCTGGCCACCTGCCCGGACGCGCACATTCGGAATGGCAGCCAAGCCGTCGGGTATGCCGGGCGCGCCTGCGAACTGACGCACTATCACATGACGCCCCTGGTAGGCACCCTGGCGGCGGCGTATGCCGAGGCGGGGCGGTTTGACGATGCCATTTCGACGGCAGAAAAGGCCTGCGCGATGGCGTCCGAATCGGGCGACCGGGACTTGTTAAAGAGAAACCAGGACCTGCTGGCGTTGTATCTCAAACATCTGCCGTATCACGAGAGCATTGAAAAGCTTGTTCCGGCCGCGCCGTGAATTATGCTTCTCCGCCGTGAAAGAAAAGTGGAATCGCTGGCTGCCGTTCTTGTTTTTGACACTGGTGGCCTTGAGCCGCTGGCCGGGATTGTTCCCGCAAAATTTCAGCGCGCTCTATGCGCTGACGTTTTGCGCGGGGGTTTATTTCCGGGGGGCGATGGCCTGGTGGCTGCCGCTCGGCACGCTGCTGGCCACCGACATCGGCCTGAATGTGTTTTTTTATCACGCACCGGTCCTGGATGGATATATGGCCGTGAAAACGCTCGCGTTCGCCGGGCTGATTGGCCTGGGCCGGTTTTTTTCGCCGCGCATGGATTTTTTGAAACTGCTCGGCGGCGGACTGTTGGGCGCGATTTTATTTTACTTCATCACCAACACCGCCTCCTGGCTCAACGATCCGGCCTACGCCAAAACGCTCGCGGGCTGGATTCAAGCCCTGACCACCGGCCTCCCCAATTACCCGTCCACCTGGGAATTCTTCCGCAACACACTCCTGAGCAGCGGCCTCTTCACCGGCCTGTTCGTCGGCGCGATGAAGCTCACCGCCCCCGCCGAATCGCCGGCGGAAAAAACGGCCGGCGTGCGCGAGCCGGAAAACAAAACCGAAGCCGAACCGGAGGAGGCGGGGACGTGAACTTGAAGCGCGTTTCTTCGGAGGGACGAGTTGCACGCGTCCCTGATTATTTTGGAATTGGGGACATTGGGGACTCGTGTAACCCGCCCCTCCGGTAACATGAAGATTGGCCTCATTTCCGACACGCACGGTTTTCTCGACCCGAAAGTCCCGGAAATTTTCGACGGCGCCGGCCACATCCTGCACGCGGGCGACATGGGCGGCGATTCGATCATTGTTGAACTGGGAGCGATTGCCCCGGTCACGGCCGTGCTGGGCAACACGGACAGTTCGCCCACCTTCCGGCTCACCGAAGTGGTCACGCTCGGCGGGCACAAATTTCTCGTCCATCACATCGTGAACCCGCACGCGCTGAAGGGGGAACTCCAGCTCCAGATGGCGCGCGAACGACCGGACGCGGTGGTGTTCGGCCACACCCACAGGGCTTTTTGGGAAACGATTGGCGGCGTGCTGTATTTGAATCCCGGTTACGCCGGCAAACCGAAGTTTGGCGCGGAACGCACCGTGATGATCCTGCACTGCGACGGGAGGGAAATCCGGCCGGAGTTTCTGCCGTTATAAACGTCAGCCGGCACTGTCCGCCCCACGCGGTTTTCGCCCCGTCAACCCGGCCAGGGCACGGTCGCACCACGGGGAGATTTTTGCGGCGACACCGGCGACCAGCAAGGCGGTGACGGCGCCGGTGAACACGTCCATCGTGTAATGCGCGCGCAGCGTCAGGACCGCCGCCACCTCGAACAGGGCGATGCCGAAGCCGAGAACTCCGAGCCAGCACCGGCCCAGGCGCGCCAGTTCAATCGCGCCGAACACGGCGATGGCTGTGTGCCCGGAAAAGAAGAGGTCGTTGGCCACACCGTAGGTCACCACCAGCGAGGGGAAACCGGGGTGACGCCAGATCATTTCCTCCGGCGGCGGCAGGGCGCAAAGCGCCTGGCAAATCTGCCGCAGGGCAAAGAGCATCAACAGCCCGATGAACGGACGGAAGGTCGGCCCGAAGATGGCGCGGCCCAGCAAAAAGATTGCGAACAGGTCGATGCCGGCCGAACTCGCGATGAGCAGTCCGTTCGCCGCGCGCGGATGGTCGAGCAGATACTGGTGTACCGGCGCGGTCAGGACATGCAGCTCATCGCCGATGGCCGGCCCGGAAATCGTCCGCTGGCCGATGAGGGATTGGGTCCAGAACCAGGCGGCCAGCCCCAGAACGACCAAAGTCAAACGAAACCACCACGGCGACGGAGCAGCGGGCGTTGGCGGGTGAACTTCCGGGTTCGGGTTGTTCATGGTGAATTCTCCGCGAGGGGCGTTGTTTCCTTCCCGCTCCGTTCGAGCAGCGCCTCCATTTGCCAGCGGATTTTTTCCATCAACGGATCCGGACCGCCGCCGCGCTCGCGCACGGGGCTGACGGGCAGCGCCTCGCCGACCTCGATGATGGCGTGGAGCGGCCGATGGATGCGTGTGCGGTCGGTCAGGTCTTCTTCAAAGCGCTCGACGGTTTCCAGGAGCCGCTCGGGCGTGGGCCGCGAGCGGATGTAGTCCGGCGGATAACAGGAGAGCTGCTGGGCGAGGTAGAGATCGGCCAGTTCACGCCAGCGGCGGGCGCGTTCGGCCTCGTCAATTTCACCGCTGACCAGATCGGGCAGGATGGCCGTGCGCAGTTTTTTCACCCGCGCCACCACGTCGCCGTCCCCTTCGCCTTTGAGCCACTCCTTTTCCAGCGGCTGGAGCAGGAAGTTGATCAGGCGCACGAGACGCTCCGGCTCTTCGCCGGTCTGCTGCTGGCCGAAGTATTCCAGTTCCTTGAGGCGGAGCAGCGCTTCGCCGACCCGGTTGATCCGTTCGCGCAACCGGCATTCGCGCGACGAACGCCACGAAAAACGGGCTTCAATTTCATCCAGCACCGGAGTGAGCGTGGCATTGAGGTTGCCGCGGAAAAGATAGCGGATGAAGATGGGATGGACGACCACCTGTCCCGCCGGCGTGGCGGCGGCGCGTTGTTTGGCGGCGGTGTGGGCGATGAAGGCCGTGCCTTCCATCAGGTTGTTCAACCGGTCATTCGTGCGGGAGACGACGCCCTCGGGAAAGAGCACCAAGGGCCGGACGGCGTTGCTGAGAATCCCGACGGCGGTCTTCAAGGCTTCGCGGTCCAGGCCTTCGCGGTAAACGCTGAAGGCGCCGATGCGCGGGAGCACCCAGGTTTGAAAGCGGCTCTGCCGGAACAAGTGCCAGCTGGCCATGGTAAAGAACGGCTGCCGCACGTTGAGCGACAACATCCCGAGCGTCATCGGGTCGCTGGGACGGCAATGGTTCGAGGTGAGGAGAATGCCGTGGCCGGCATCGACCGAGCGCCGCAGGTGTTCCGTGCCGCGGCATTCAACGGATTCTATGCCGTGGCTCCGGTTCAAATAACGCGGCAGCCAGGGGCCAAAAAACGCGTACCAGAACCGGCCGCGGTGCGGCGGCACGAAACGGTAGGGCTGGTCAATGACGATGTTCTGCATGGCAGTCGTTTCAGGTTCCGGTCGAGGATTTGATTGCGATTTGGCGCACCTGGCGCAAGTCCAGTTTGCCCGTGCCGAGCTGGGGGAAGGTGTCCACGTGGAAGAACTGGTCGGGGCGCGGTTTCCACAGGTTCGGCAGGTCGCACTGGGAAAGTTTTTCGAGGCAGGCCGGCAATTGGCCGTCCGCCAGCTTGTGCAGCACCACCAGGCGTTCGCCCTTTTTCTCGTCCGGCACGCCGGTGACGACGAATGTCTGTTCGGTTGCGCCAACGAGTTCGTGGAGTTTTTCCTCCACCTTGATGTGCGGCACCATCTCGCCTCCGATTTTGCTGAAACGGCTCAGGCGATCCGTGATTTGGAGAAAACCGTCTTCGTCAATCGCCGCCACGTCGCCGGTGGTGTACCAGCCATCGCGTAAAACTTCGGCGGTCTTTTCCGGGCGGCCGAGGTAGCCCTGCATGACGTTCGGCCCGCGCACGAGCAGCAAACCGGGCTGGCCGGCGGCCAGCGGCGCCTGCGTATCCGGGTCAACGATGCGCACGGAGATGCCGGGCAAGGGGTGGCCGATTTTGCCGCGCTTGCCGCCGACCTGGTGGAAACCAGCGGAGCGGAAGTCCAGGGTGTTCACCGCCACCGCCGGCGCGCATTCGGTGCAGCCGTAGCCTTCGAGCGGACGGATGCCGAACTGCTCCTCAAACGCCGTCGCGAGCCGGTCCGGCAGCTTCTCCGCGGCGGTAATCACCACCCGCAGGCTGCCAAAATCCTCCGCCGCGCAGCCCCGCAGGTAAAGCTGCAGGAACGTTGGCGTCGCCAGCAGGAATGTGACCCGGTGGCCGCACACCAGCGGCCCGATGGTTTTGGCGTCCAGCGGGTTCGGGTGATAAACCACGCCGACGCCCAGCACCGCTGGCAGGCAGAGTGTGCCGGTGAACCCGAACGAATGGAAGAACGGCAGGATGCCCAGAAAACAATCGCGGCCGCCCAACCCAAAGACCTGCTCCAGTTGTTCGATGTTCGACCCCACGTTGTAGTGGCTCAACATCACGCCTTTCGGGTCGCCCGTGCTGCCGCTGGAGAAGATCACGGTGGCCAGGTCGTCCAGGCCGGTTTTTTTCTCCGCGCCCAAAACCCGCTGCAACCAACGATCCGGCACCAGCCCGGCGATGAGAAACGCGGCCAGTTTTTCACCTGATTTCGGATGGCGAAACTCCGCGACATCCTGTTTTTCCTGATTATGGGGGCTCGCGGAGCTCGCCCCTCCGATGACGGCTTCCAGCATCACCGTCTCGCACGGCACCGTGAGCTTCACCTTTTCCAGAAATGCCTTCGAGGTGACGACGGTTTTGATGTCGCACTGCCGGATGCACGAGGCGAGCGTTTCTTCGGAGACGGTATAATTGAGATTTACCGGCGCCTTGCCCAGCAGCAGCGCCGCGTGATTGACCAGCGCGCCCGGCACCGACGGCGGCAACAATATGCCGACCATGCGCTGCCCCGCCCAGATGCGCCTCAAACGCCGGGCCAGGAAAATGGTTCGCACGAGCGCGGAATAAAAATTCACTTTCGGATTTTGCGCGTCAGCCATGGCAAAGCGCAGGGGATGCTTGCGGGCGGCATGGACGAAGGCGATGGGCAGCGGACGCATCCGCGCCTTCCGATACTGCCAGGCCCCGACGAGGAGTTCCTGGACGGCGGAACGCACCTCGAACGGCGTGGCCGTGTGCGGCAGCGGCCGGCCGTAGTTGATGGTGACCGGATACGGCAGCCGCCGCGGCAGCTTCCACAGAAACCGGCCTTTTTGGAAACTGAAGATGCTGCCCCACACGCCGTCGAGGCCGACCGGAATGATCGGCGCCTCGACGTCCTTCATAATGCGCGCGAAGCCGCGCCGGAACGGCAGCAGATGGCCGATGCGCGTGATCTGTCCCTCGGCAAAAATGCAGACCACCTCACCGGCGCGGATGGCGTCGCTGGCCGTCTGCAAAGACCTGATCATTTCGCGCGGGCGCTGTTCGGAGGAGATGGGGATGACGCCGAGGATGCGTGCCAGCGGTTTGACGTGAGGCAACTCGTAATGCCCCTGGTACATCATGAACCGCACCTGCCGGTCCGTGGACGCGAGCAGCAGCAGGGCGTCCACAAACGAAACGTGGTTGCAAACGAACAGCGCGCCGCCTTTGGCGGGAATGTTGTCGCGGCCCTCCACGCGAATCCGGTAAATCGTCCGGGTGAGCACCCAGAGCACAAACCGGAGCAGGGCGTCGGGCAAAAGAAACAGGGCGTAAACCGCGCCCGCCAGCGTCAGGACGCCGCCGAAAAGGAAAATCTCGTTGGGGGTCAAATGCGCGACCTGCGCCAGCAGGAAATGCGCGCCCGACGCCAGAAAAATGCCGACAAACGACAGCAGATTGGCCGTGGCCAGCACCTCGCCCTTTTTATCCCTGGCCGGACGATGTTGCAGCAGCGCGGAAATCGGCACGATGAAAAAGCCGCCAAAGAAACCCAGCGCCGCGATCAGAACCAGGGCGCGCGCGACCGATCCGCACGGCAACACAAGCGATGCGGATACGACCGACATACCGAGGGCGCCGAGCGGCACCAGGCCGTACTCGATCTTGCCCCCGGAAAGGTATCCGGCCGCCACGCTGCCGGCCCCGATGCCCAGCGCCAGCGACATCCAGAGCCGCCCGATGCCCATTTCGTCCAGATGCAACACCTCGAGGCCGTAGAAAAACAGGTTCAGGAACAGCAACTGGCCGAGAAAACTGAAATAGGTGTTGCCGATCACCGACAAAATGAGCGGCCGGTCGCCGCGCCACGACCGCATCTGACGGAGAATTGCGCCGAGAAAATTCGCCTGGAATTTTTTGCCCGGGTCCGCCGCGGGAACGCGGGTGATGCCCAGACTTGTGACGAGGCCCGCCAGCGCCAGCCCGACCAAGACCACGGCGGACAGCCAGGGCTCGGCCCGGAAATGTATGGACATCCAGGCGGCGGCGGGGAAGCCGAGAATAATGGCCACGAACGTGCCGAGTTCCAGCAGACCGTTGCCCCAGGACAGTTTTTTTTCCGGCAGCAACTCCGGCAGCAACCCGTACTTGGACGGGCCGAAGAACGCGCTGTGGACGCCCATCAGAAAAACGCAGGCGAGCAACGGCCAGCACGTTTCCCAGGACGCGGCGATTCCCGGGTGCAATTGCCGCTGCCTCCACAGGAAACCCGCCAGCGCCAGCAGCATCACGAACACCTCAAAAACCTTCACGCCGATGGTCATCGTCCGTTTGCTGCGGCGGTCCGCGAGGAATCCGCCCGCCATGGAAAACAGAATGAACGGCAGGGCGAACAGCGCCATGACCAGTTCGCTCAGCTCATGTTTCTGGGCGAGGGTCATGTCCAGCCCGATGAGCAGGAACACGACGAGATTTTTCAGGACGTTGTCGCTGAACGCGCCTTGGAATTGGGTGACGAAGAGACTCCAGAAGCCGCGCAGGGAGGCGGCGGGGGCTGGAGTTCCGCCGTCGCTGCGCTTTGTCGCGGCAAGCTGGGATCTGGCGTCCGGGGTCATATCTTGTATCACGGCGGCAAAGCTAACCATTTGCGCGCCGAACTGTGAATTGAAAAACTTTTGCCCGGCATCGTTTGCAGCAATGGGACGGAAGTAAAGACCCGTAAATGAGTGGCCGGCTCCGGAACTGAACCGCCGACGGATGAAATAGGCCGGGACTCCCTGGTTTTTTTGAAACTGTTCTCCAGCCAGCCGAAAATCGGGGGGGTTTCGGGGAAACATCCCATGTGAGCTTGATGACCGGGCAAGTTCTTCTTTAGGGCAAAGCCGGGTGCAATTCTGTCAATTTCTTGGCATGAACGGTGCTATTTTTTTAAGTTCGGCAAGGGTACCTGTAGCCTGAGTTGTGCCTGCACATTTTGGTGATTTGTACTCTTAAATGGAATAAGAGCCATGAAAGTCAATAGAACAATCCTTTTCGTCGAGGACGACGCAGTTGTGCTGACGACGTATCGGAATCTGCTCCAGCGGGAGGGATTTCGCATCGAGTCGGCGCAAGATGGGCTGGAGGCCCTCAAGGCTCTTTCTCAGGCCACGCCCGACCTGGTCGTGCTCGACCTGATGTTGCCCAAGTTTGACGGCGCGGACGTGCTAAAATTCATACGCGCCGATCCCCGGCTGAAGATCGTTCCAATCATTATATTCTCTAACGCTCAAATTACAGATTTTGCTGAGGACGCGATAACCAGACAATTGCGCAAAACCGATTGCACGCCTTCCATACTGGTTCAAACCATCCAGGAAATGTTGGTTGCCGCGCCCGCCGACACCGCCAATGCCGCCAATGCGGTTCGAACTGATTACTCACCCGCAATCAAATTACGCATGGCCGGCGACAGCCCGGCGGGTGAGCAAAACGATGACGCGGCCGAAGTGCCCGCCGACGAAACATTGCCCGCCAAAGGGCGTGCGGAATTTTTAAAAGACGCGTCAGCGGACATCGCAAAAGTCCGCGAGCATTGCCTGGCATATATTAAGGCTCCTACTTCTACTACCAAGCTGGAGCCGCTCTCTCAGAGCGTGCATTCCCTGAGCGCCAACGCCACCAAAGCCGGTTGCGGCCGCATAGCGCTGCTGACGAAGGCGTTCGACATGTTGCTCTCCAAAATCGCGTCCAAGCCTGCACGCGTCACTCCTTCCATACTGCAAACTCTGGCTGAGGCGGCGGATTGCCTGGGGCTCCTGTTGAAAAGCGACGAAGCTGGTTCCACCGAAGAGGCACCAAGGGCCAAGGTGCTGGCTGTGGACGATGACACCGTATGCAACCACGTTATTGTCAACACTTTGAAACGGGCAAACCTCGATATCGTAAGTGTTGAAGACCCTTTGGAAGGCCTGAAAATGCTGCAGAACAACCATTACGACTTGGTGTTGCTGGACATTGACATGCCCAAGTTGACTGGTTTTGAAGTGTGTGAGAAATTGCGTGCTTTGCCTCATTATAAGACAACACCTGTCATTTTCGTCACTGCCCATAGCAATTTTGGGAACCGTACGCAGGGGGTGCTCAGCGGAGGCAACTATTTCATCACCAAACCGGTTGATCCATTGGAACTGGCACTCAAAGTAACCATTCATCTGTTCAAGGCCCAGGTGCAACACGCTGGCGTGCCGCAACCGGAAACAAAACCAGAAGTCAAACCACAAGCAGCCAAAGCCCCGGAAGTCGCGCCCAAACCTCCGGTTCAAGCCCCTCCAGCCAACCAGCAGATGAACGGCAACGGCAGCATGAATGGCAAGGCGAAAAATGGAGATTCCGCCGGTGTGCCACCGCCCAAAGCTCAACCACGACCGGCCCCGGCCCCGGCCCCGGTACCGGCACCCAAACCCGCGCCGCCAACGCTCAAATCCGCGCCCCTGATTCCGATCAACCTGTCCAGGAACGGCAGGGGGAACAACACGCCAGCCATGCCCGCACTGAGTGTGGCGCCATTGGTGGCGCCGCTAAGCACAGCACCTTCGGTCAAACCGCGGACAGCCAATATCCCAAAAGTCATGCCCCCCCTCAGCGCGGCCCCCAACCTCGGCGAAACTGGCACGCTGAATGTTAGTAAATTGTCAGGCAGCAGAAATCGAAACAGAATTATGAACAACGAACAAGACGAAGCATTCGAAAAGATCGTCGTCGCAGTGGTGCGAATCATCTTCGGAGACGATAACTTGACGGAAATGAACGTCCGTCTGGTGCGCATTGCACTGGAACGTTACAACGTCCATGAGGTCGTTAATTCTCCCGTCGTAGTTTAAGGGGTTATATCATGGATTTGTGCCGTCAATTCCGCCCGCGAGGGGAATGCGAAATACGTTGCACTCAATCGCAAGATTGGGTGCCGCGGCCACATTAATTTGACGGGCCTTAAACCCTTCGTGCTTGTTCTTCTTTCCCGTAACCGCAAGTTTGCAAACTTTATCGCTGCCAGCGAAAAATAAACCCGCCTCCAGCCATCCGGCGTACCGTCAGCCCGAAGCATCCGGAACCAGGGAAGTTTCTGTCTCCTGAACGGGCGCTGCCCCCATCAATATTTCCTTTGGATTAGTAAGGCCCAAACCCGGTCCTTGCGGCACGGCGTGGCCAAGCCGGCCTGTTCGGCCATACGCGCCACACGGCGGGAACGAATCAGGCACCTATAGTATATTAGGTCGGTATAAAGCCGGCGACCCCTCTTCATTGCATCAACATTGTCGAAGGGGCATGGTTCTTCGCATCGGATGGCCCCTTTCCAAGTTGGACCCCTAACGCAGCGCCGCCAATTATTGGGACAATGGCGCTTACCGCCCCACTTCTTTCATCGCCTCGGCGTAAGGTTTGCCGTCCACAAACACCTCCTTGACGCGACCGCGGCCGGACGCGGGCACCACCACCTGCGAGGTGAGTTTGCCGGCGGGGTTGCCCGTGCCTTCGGCGACGTAAAAACGTTCCAGTCCGTATTCGACGTGGATGGAATTGGTCGCTGCATTCCAACGCGGCCAGGCGCTTCTGCCTTTCAACAAAACCTCATCCGCCGCCGGCACGAACTCGTTGGTGCTCGCCTTGACCACGACGTAAAACTGGTTCGTCGCCAGCGCGAGCGCGGCAAAGACTTTCGTGCCAACGGGCAATTCCTTGGTCACCGGCGGCGAAAACAAATTCGTCGGCACGTCGCTGATTTTGTAGTTCAGGATGAGATAATCGCCGCGCAACAGGTCGCGCGGGTCAACGCGCGCGGTTTCCAGCAGAATAACTTTGCCGGTGGCCAGTGCGTGTTCCTGCACGGCGGCGGTGCCAAGCAGCCATGCGCTTTGCAGCGCAAGCACGAGAATGAGCAGTTTAAGTTTCATGTTTGGCCTTTTTTACAGCGCCTTAAAAGCGCGCTAATCACATGGAGGATCCCCGGCAGTGCCAGAGCCCAGACAAAGCATGTCAGCCTACATTTTACCGACGCGAGAAACAGACACCAGCCGGCCAGCGAGATGACGCCTCCAGGTAATTCCCATCGCCATCCGGCAAGAATGCCAATCATCAACAGCGCCAGCGCCAGGAAACCGACCTGGACCGCTGGTGGTTGCGTGAAAGGATTCGGCATCCCTTCGCCGATTCCGATCATGACGATCAACAAAACCAGCAGGGTGCCGATGACTCGTGCCGTCCACCGGCACAGGGCTGCAATGACAATGCTTTTGGCGTTCACGCTCGTTTTTCCTTCGTGGTTTAAGAACCCGGTTTCAACTCCAGCAACTTTTTGAAATCCGGATCGCTGCTCAGGTTTTTGAAACCGGCTTCCTTGACGGCTTCGGCCTTGAGCGAAGGTTGCAGTTCGATGGCCTGCTTAAGGTCGGCGAGCGCGTTGGCTTTGTCACCTTTCCCGGCATGCGCACAGGCGCGATGGTAAAACGAGTCCGCCCACTTGGGAGCGAGTTTAATGGACTGGCCGTAAGACTGGATCGCCTCGTCGTATTTTCCCAATCTCAGCAGCACGCCGCCGCGGTCGTTCCAGGCTCCCTCGTGTTTCGGATTCAGCGTGATCGCCTGGTCGAAAGCTTTCAGCGCGTCGCCGTCCCGCTTCAGCGCCACGAGCATCTCTCCCTTGCCAACCCAATTGCCGCTTTCGTTCGGCTGAAGCCCGGTGAGTTTCTCAAAAGACTTCAACGCTTCCTCCGGCTGGTCCGATTCAGCTTCTGCCATGGCCTTGCACAACCAGCGCCGGGGATCATCGGCCTTGGCGGCCACCCATTGGTCCAGGACTTTCGCTCCGTCTTTTGCCCGGTTCAATTGCACGAGGCTGATGTATTGTCCGACCGCCGCCTGTTCGTTGTCCGGTTCAAGGGCGGAAGCCTGCTCAAAGGCTTTCAAAGCCTCACCGGGCGTGTGGTGGTTGATCAATGCCGTGCCTTTGCGGACGCAGGCATCCGCGGAATCCGCATTGGCGCCCGCGGCGGGAGCATTTTGTCCCGACGCAACGGCGGCCAGCAGTGTGCTGCACACAGCCATCAACCATAGTTTGTTTTTCATGGTCATGTTCCTTTCAATGATTTTGTTTTGGTTTCAAAAATTTTAACCGGTTCATGGCATGAGCTTTTTCATTTCAGGCATCCGGCCAGACGCTTGACGAGCAGTTGGTCGCAGCGGTCACGGGAAATGATCCCGATGCTCTGGTAATCGGGATGATGCGAGTTTTGCATGTCCACAATCACCCATTCGCCCTTGCGATCGCACACCACGAAATGCACGAATCCCTGCTCCGCGTTTTGCGGATTGAAAGCGTAGTCGGCGTAAAGCGCGTAGTCGGCCGCGGGCGGATTGGTCCGGACAAAATCCCGGAACTCGCGCGCCAGATTCCAGAGCGCCTTCATCTCGTTCGGATCGGCCAGCGAAGTTTTGAGGAGAACCGGCTGTATGGCCGGAACGGCCTGGCACAAGCCCGCTTGATTGAGCAGCCGCACGACGTTGGTCGCGCCGGGGACGCTGACTTCTTTCCCGCCAATCCGCGCCGGATAAACCAGCAGCGTCGCGCCGGGCAACGCTCGTTTCATCGCCTGCTGGCGTTCGGGAAGGGCGGCCCTTTCATTCCCGGGCGGCAGGCCGCTCCGCTGATCCATGATGGCCGCCAGCTTGCCCGGTTTGGCGGCCCTGGCCGTTGCTTCGTTGAGGCCAAGCTCCGGACCCAGCCGTTCGACGAGCAGAACGGACATCGTCATCGGTTCCCGGGCTTCATTTTTCTTGAACGCTTCGTCCTGCGGCGTCTGTCGGTCCGTCCAGACAACCGCGCCGGTTTGATCCACGACAACCGCGCGCAGCTCGTTCAACCCGGTTTTATGATCGCCATTGTATTCGGCGTAAAGCGCATAACTGGTGGTGATCGGATTGGTCTTCACAAAGGCGCCAACGGCGGCGGCCAAACTTTCCCAACTCGCGTCAGCCAGGGTGAACGGAGTTTGTCCCAGCTCAATGGTTTTCAATCCCCGCTGTTCGAGCAGAACGCCGACCACTTCGGTCACGCGATCCCACGGTTTGCCTCCCAGGCGCACGGGCAGGATGGTCAACGAAGCGTCCGGCCCCTTGGACCTCATCAACTCCAGCCGCTTCGCCTGCTCCGGCGCCAGGCCGGCTGGTGGTTCAGCGGCAACCGGGTAACGAGCGACACATACCGCGAGCAGAGCCATTGACAACGGCCCGGCCACCGCGCGGAACGAACTGATGGTTGTGATTGAGTTTTTCATGTTTTTACTCCTGTGATTTGGGATTTGATTTGTTTCATCAAGGTGCGGCGTTTCTTTTCCAGATAAACACCGAAGACAATCAGGAAAATTCCGGAAATCAAAAACATCAAGCCGGTGCGCGCCATGGAACCGAACAGGTCGCAGTAGGCGGCGAGGATGTCGAGCGCGATGAACGTCACGCCGAGGTTCACAAGGAACTGGGAACGTTCCTGGATGCCGACCTGGATTTGCAACAGACAAAAGACAAACAGCGCCAGCGAACCCACCAGGTAGCTCCACGATTCGCCCCAAAAATAGTGGCGTGATTCGCCGGCGTGATCCAACTGCCAGCAGCCAAACCAAACGGTGGCCATGAAAACCATCATTCCCAACAGCGCCGCAAACCAGGTCCAGCGCCATTGACTGGTGAGCGCACGTAAATTTTTGATTCCAACCGCGAGCGGCAAAAGCACGACCAAGCTGAGCGCGGGGAAAAACCATTGGCGGATTTCAGAATTTTCCCAACCGCCAAAGAAATCCTTCCACGTTAGCGGATAGACGAAAATAAGAAATGCGAACAAGCCGAGCTTTTCCGTCACTCCGGCAAACTCAAAAAACGGCGTGCGCCGCAGACACCAACCCGCGCCGAGATAAACCAGTCCCAGCAGCGCGTAGAGCAGGATTTGACGTTGCGACTCGCAATAAATCAGACCGCCGCGTTCGTTGACCTCGAAACCAAACCAAATCCCGAACGCCATCAACAGCAGGACATGTTGTGCTTTCGACCGCAGCAGCCACGGCAGCGCGGCGATGCCAATCCACCAGAGCAGGAACGCGTTCGGCGGGCGGGAGACGATGTTGTAGATCTGGCCGATGAGCGCGATGTTGGCAAGGAACAGGCACGAGCCGATCAGGTGCAACGCCTCGCCGGTCTTCCGGTATTTGCCCTGTACCCGCAACGCCCCCGTCGCAGAAGATACCGGCGACGAGGCGTCGCCTCCACCTTCACGCAGCCACCAGCCGCCGGCATGAAAGCCGAGCATGAGCAACAGTCCGGTGGCGATTTTCACGCCGCGCGGGATTTCGTTCCAGTGCGCGGCAATCAGGAGCGTGATTCCCGCCGCGATGAGCACGGCGCCGATGATGGAGACGATGGCGAGGAATTTGCCGCCGCCGTCCTCCTGGAGCTGGAAGTGTTCGATTATTTTCTGCCGCTGCCCATCGGTGACAAGCCCGGCATCGTGAATTTTTTGGATGTCAGCGTATTTCATGATTTACCCCAGAGATGACTGGTTTTCGCTCCAAACGGACAAGGAATCAATCCCCAATTTCGCGCTGGTATTTCCGGGTGACGCGCGGGTGGGCCGCCGCCAGCCATTCGCCGCTCACCGGCAACCTAAATGCCACCAACACCAGACCGAGCTGCGTCAGGTCCGAAAATTTGACCACGGCTTTCAAGTTTTTAAGCGCCAGCCAGGCGGAAGATCGTTTTGGTTTCACGGCCATGATTTAACCCCATCCGGCCGGATGGTGTTAATTGATAAAAATTGCCCCGGCATCGCCTCAATCAATGACCGGCACGCGGGCTGGAACCGGATCGAATCAATTTCTCAAAAGCAAAGCACCGGACTGGCGCGATGGGCGGTGAATACGCTCACTGCCTGAACCGCGCCACATACCAGGGTTGCTGTCCCTCGGCGACCTTCAGCGTGGCATTGGTCGTGGCAACGAGTTCCGCGCCGGAGGATTGCAGCCAGGCGTCGAGGGTCAAGCCTTGTTCCTTCAGGTTGAATCCGCCCAGGACGACGTATTGAATTCCCCGCTGCCGGATTTGTGCCGGTGAATCAGTTGGGAGAATGTGTTTCACACGCCTCACGCCATAAGGCCGCCAGAAGGAAATATCGATGTCATCCGCCGTTCCCATAAAACCCACCACGTTTATGTCACCGGGGAGCAAGGCTCTGACGCCAGCCAGGGGATCGGATCTGCCGGCATAAACGGAATAAACTTTTTGCGCGCGAACGAGCAATCGTTGTTGCGGATGCGCGGCGACGGCTTTTGACAAAATCGTTTGTGCCGGCCACAACGGCCGCCCGGGAACACATACCAGCACGGCAGCGGCCAGAACCACGACGCCACCGGCCAATACCTTCCACCACCGGCGGCGAATGATTTCTTCCTGTCCCGCCCCGACGATCAACAACGGCAGCAACAACGGATAATACGGCGATATCAGCCGGGCGGCCGTGACCAGACCGGACTTTATACAATAAGCCAGCAACGCCACCCAGACCGCCATCATCACGCAACGCCGCAGCCGGAGCGAAAGATCCGGTTTTGAAACCCATCCCTTAACGCGCGCGCCACCGCAACGAAGTCCCGCCAGGACCGAAGCCGCCACCAAAACGCTGACCCCAAAACCGACTCCCGCCCAATCTTCCGTGGGCAGTTCGCCGAGCCAAAAAAACCCGACGTCGAAGTTGGATTCCAGGGTAACCACCCAGGCCTGCGGAAGAATCAACGGCGCGTGTTGATTCCACCAGCCGGCCAGGACAAAAAAAGGCGGGACCAAATTGTTGGTCAGCAGTTGGAACACGTTGCCAAGAATACCAACCAAAGGCCGGTGCATTTCAAGATGCGGCACTTCAATCGTCGTTCCCAGCCAGTCGCCGCAATGAAGAATGTTCAATACCGCACACGGGAGGAAGGAGACTGTGGCCGCCAGTACAACCACCAGCAGCGATGACACCAAACGCCGGCGCAGCAGCGGCAGGAGCGCGACGATCAAAATGGCCCACGGCAGCAGGAGCGGCAGATTGCTGGCTTTGGCGCCGGTCAAAAGCGCCGCCGCGAGAATGGAATTCCACAAATCGCGCGTTTGACGGGAAGACCACGCCCGACAGCCAAAATGAATGGCGGCCAGGGCGTAAACGGCAGAGAAAGTGTCATTCCCGGCACCGCCGCCTTGCAACAGAAAGTTGTAGCCCGTGGGCAGCAACCACATCCAGCGCCAAGCCACCCGCGGGCAGACACCCAAACCAACACAGACGCTGAAGATCAGGCCGGGCAGCAGCAAAAATGGGATGAAGTTCAGCAGGAACATGACCCGATCGGTTTTCAGAAAGAGCAGCAGCGGGGCATTCATCCATTCCATTCCGCAAAAGGAGTGATTCATCCGGCTGACCGGAGTATGAATCCAATGCCATCGCCCTTCCGCCAGCCAATGCAAAACCCGCGGGATATGGTAAGTCATCGCGGTGTGAGCGCTGGGCGGATACAGTGCGCCACCGAGGAACACCAACAATGCCAGAACGGCGAAACCAAAGGGAAGCGGGCGACGAAAACGCCGGCGAAGTCTTTGCCATTTAAAGCCGGGGCCGGGCGCGTGGCGGCAGACGGCTTTACGGCCCCACCAGACAAGAGCCGCCGTGAGGCCAAAGAAAACAATATAGCCAGTGCGGTTCAATTGGCCCAGCGCGGACAAAATCCACCCCGCAGCGTTGGCGAGCACCGAGATCCACAACCAGACTTCAACCAGGAATGACCAGGGCGTGTTTTCAAAATGGGTTTTTGAGCCAGTCCAGTATTGCAGCCATCTGAACGAAGCCCAGGAAATACAAATCACGTTTCTCATAACGAGTCCCAATTCTGCGATAGCGTTTCAATCGTTGAAACAAGTTTTCCACCTTGTGCCGTTTCTTGTAATGACCGCGATGCCAGCCCACCGGATTGAGCCGGTTGCAGCGCGGTGGAATGCAAGGGTGGCTGCCCCAGCGCCGCAACAGCGCGCGAAAACCGTCGCTGTCGTAACCCTTGTCGGCCACCGTGGTCGTGCCACGCAATGGCGGACGCGCGGCGGTCTGTGCGACGCACACATCGGCGTGCTGTCCTGGGGCCAAGCTCAAACTCACCGCCCGTCCGCGCCCGTCCACCCACGCATTGATTTTGGTGTTCAGCCCGCCCTTGGTGCGTCCAATGGCTTGATTTTGTTGGCCACCGGCGGGATTGCTGGCGTCTTGATGCACTTTGACATGGCTGGCGTCGAGAAAGCGCAACTGGCCTTGAGCGTTGCGCGCCAGTACGGCCAACAACCGTGGCCACAGTCCACACTGGCACCAGCGACGCCAGCGCGTATAGACCGAGTTCCAAGGCCCGTAACGGGCGGGCAAGTCGCGCCACGGAATACCCGTACGCAAGATGAAGAGCATGGCTTCGAACATCAACCGATCGTCTTTGGGTGGACGACCGCGCCGCCGTCGGCGCGCAAACGATAACGTAAATCCAGCTTGCTAAGTTAATTTTTTTATCCGCTCCCAGAGCAGATCCGACACCTGAAACCGCGAGGATGTTTTCATAAAAAGAACTCCCATCATAGACGCCGCTGATCGCATTTGTGTTCATTTTTTGATTTTGAAAACACGCCCCAGCACATTTTTTCCTCAGGCTTGGTTCGCAGGCGGCCTGCGTGATGAAGTTTTAAGCCCCAGAATGCTCAGGAAGAAACTGGAAAAGACAATTTGGATGCCGGCCACAATGAGGGTGACCGCCGGCAGGAGACGGCGGAGGTTTTCGGAATAATTCAGGGCGCCGAAATGCTCGGATTTCCAAACCGCGATGGCGTACCCAAACAAAGCGCAGCCCGACAACAGAAACACCAGCCCCGCGGCGATGCCTTTTTCCAGCGTGAAGAACTTGAAGATTTTCGCGAACTGCGGGTCTTGCGGCAGCAATCCCTCCGCAATGGCAAAAACTTTTGTGCAAAAGGCAAAGGCGATCAGTTGCAACCCCACAATCGCCGCCATGTCCGCCACGGCCAATGACCCCACGTCAAGCTGCACCCCGCCCAGATGGACAGCGCCGGCGGAAAGCACGATGCCAACCGCTCCGCCGGCAAGAGCCAGCAGCAAACCGGGCATCAGGAACAACCAGCGCGGCGAGTAGATGAGCATGAAACGCAAGTGCCGCCAACCGTCACGCCACGGCTTCAAATGCGGCGGCCGGGAACGGCCATCCGGATGGAGCGTGACGGGCACTTCGGTAATTTTGAGGGACTTGAGCAGGGTTGCCTTGATGACCATCTCGGATGCGAATTCCATGCCCGTGGTTTTCAACTCCATTTTTTCGTAGGCAGTCCTGGTGAACCCCCGCAAGCCGCAATGAAAGTCCCGGACGGGACATTTGAAAAAGAGTCTCCCGATGAACGAGAGGAGGGGATTGCCGATCCAACGGTTCTTCCAGGGCATCGCTCCCGCCGCAATGGTGCCGCCACCGTCCGGAAACCGGCAACCGATCACGAGATCAAAACCTTCGCGGAGTTTTTGAACCATCCCGTCGATGCGGGAAAAGTCATAGCTGTCATCGGCATCCCCCATGATGATCCACCTGGCCTGGGCCGCGGCAATGCCGCCCCGCAGCGCGCTGCCATATCCTTTTTCCCCGACCATCACGACCCGGGCGCCGGCTTGCTCCGCGACCGACACCGAACTGTCGGTGCTGCCGTTGTCCGCCACCAGGACTTCGCCCGCCACACCGGCAGCCTGGAGTCCCCGCCACGCCTTGTCGATACAGGCGCGAAGCGTTTCGGCCTCGTTCAGGCAGGGAATCACAATGGTCAATTCAACGGGTATTGACATGAAATCACAGCCGGCTTGTTTTAAAACGCCACCCAGCCTCGGAAAATTGTGCTTCACAAGCGGCAAAAAACAAAGAGATTATTCAGCCCAAACTGAAACGTTCCACGGTGCCTCAATGCAAAAGCGGGATTGGCAAAAATACGCGGCGTCTGTTCCACGTTGTACCCATGATGTTCTTCCAGCGACATTCCGTCCAGGACCCGAAACGCTTTCAGCCATTTGAGCATCGTGTCCACGAACGGAGACGGGACGGTTATCAGGAGTAATCCGCCCCGGACGAGAAATCGGGCACAACCCCCGGCCAGGGCCGGATATTGAGCTTGAGGAAAATGTTCCAGCACCGCCAGCATGACAATGACATCAAAAGGTTTTACCGGGGGCATGTCCTGTGGGAAAAATCCGGGCAGCAGGAGGTAGCGGCTCGCCTCCACTTTGACTGCCAGCGCCGGATCAATCCCGACTGAATTCGGCGCCAGCCATGGCGCCCGTGCAAACAGCACCCCCTGAGCACTCCCGATGTCCAGCACCCGGTCATTCGGTTTGAGGTATGGAAGAATTTTGCGTATCCGCCATTGCTGCAAGATGCGGTCTGCGGGTTTCATGTTTCAAAATGCCTGACGAACAAACCATTCATGCCATTTGCGACAACCGGCGTGCCCGCACCGTAAGTGCCTGCCGGGGGTTAGTCAATTGCTTCTTTCCGCGCCGCGGCGGATCTGGTAGAACCGATTCCACCGGCGGACATGAACGTTCACCATCTCGAACTTTTTTACTATGTGGCCAGGCACGGCGGCATCATGCCGGCGGTGCGGAACATTCCCTACGGCATCCAGCAGCCGGCGGTCAGCTCCCAGATCGCGCAACTCGAGGAATTTCTGGGCGCGACCCTGTTTCACCGGCGGCCGTTTGCGCTGACGCCGGAGGGTGAAAAACTTTTTGAATTTATCCGGCCGTTTTTTTCGAACCTCGACCGGGTCGCGGACGAGTTGCAGGGCGGACAGACGCGGCGCATCCGCATCGGCGCCTCGACGATTGTGTTGCGCGAACATCTTCCGGAGTTGTTCCGGGACGTGCGCAAAAAATTCCCGGGACTGAAATTGTCGCTGCGCGAAGGTTACCCGGCTCAATTCGAAGAATGGCTGCAAAAGGATGAAATTGATCTGGCCGTCACGCTGATTGAAAAGAAGGCCGCGCCGGGGATCCAATCGCTGGCTCTGCTGGAATTGCCACTCGTTCTGCTGGTCGAAAAAAACAGCGGCATCCAGTCGGCGGAGGAATTGTGGCGGCGCGACAAGATTGACGAGCCGCTGATCTGCCTGCCGGCGGCGGAGAATATTCCCCGGACTTTTCAGGAACAGTTGCGGAAACGGGGAGTGGATTGGTTTCCCAGCATCGAAGCGAGTTCGACGGATTTGATTGAGGCTTATGTAGCGAACGGCCTGGGCATCGGCGTGTCGGTGGCGATTCCGAAAAAATTGCTGCCGGCAAAAGTGCTTGCCCTGCCGCTGAAAAATTTCCCCCCGGTGGTGATCGGCGCATTGTGGCGCGGGCGCAAAACATCGTTGCTGGAGATGTTTTTGAGCGAGGCGAAATTGCGCGCCCAGCGGTTGACATGAGTCCTGCGCGGCAAGTTCCGAGACACCCCACGCCTTAGGTCGGGACAACGACGGCGGTTCTGTCGGATTTTCCGACACCTCAAATTGGCGGAGCAGTGAATTCCACGGCAGACTGACAGGGCAGGCCGACTTGGCGCGGCAGTTGCTCAACCAAGGGAATGTTTTACTAGAATTGCCGTTCGCAATTCCGAAACCAAAAAATTAACAAAGAAACAACCCATGGCGTTGTCTTTTCTAAACGGTTTGTCAAAGAAAAAGCGGACTCAGATGATGGTGGTGGATCTGGGCGACCGGACAACCAAGGCCGTGCTCTTGGAACGCCGGGGCGAACTTTTGGCGCTCACCAGTTTCGTGCTGCTGGACACCCCGATTTACGAGAAAAAAATTTCCGCCGAAGCGCTGACCGACCATTTGCAATCCGTGGCCAAGGCGCTGGGATCGGAAACCAAGCTGGTCACACTGGCCATCGGTTTGGATGACGCGGTGGTGCGGCAGGTGGAATTGCCGCAGATTCCGGTGGATGAAATGCGGCTGGTGTTGAAAAACAACACCAAGGGTTACTTGCAGCAGGACATGCCGAATCATGTTTTTGATTGCCACATTTTTCCTCCGAAGCCACAGGGCAAATCCGCCGATGCCGCCAAAACGGTTTCGATTCCCAAATTGAAAGTGTTCGTGGCGGGCATGAAGCAGCAATTGCTTACCGATTTTCAAACAGCGATTAGAGACGCCGGGTTGATCGCGGACCATATTGTGCCCGGGATCATCGGCCCGGTGAACGCTTTTGAATTGGCGCTGCCCGAAGCGTTTACCAATGAATCGGTCGCGCTGGTGGACATTGGTTTCAAGCATTCCTCGGTTTGTGTGGTGGATCGCGGCGAACTGGTCTTGAGCCGCATGGTCAACATCGGCGGCGACAAATTAACGGCGGGCCTCGCCGAGGCAATGAACATCACCTACGCCGAAGCCGAGGGCATCAAGGTGGGCATGGCGCCGGAAGTTCAAGCCATACTCGAAACCCAAGTGCAACCGCTGGGACGCGAACTGCGCGCTTCCCTTGACTTCTTTGAGCATCAGCAGGACCGCCCCGTGTCGCAGATCTATGTCACCGGCGGATCGGCGCGGTCGGAGATGATTTTGAAAATGCTGCATACGGAATTGATCGTGGATTGCAAAGCGTGGAATCCGACGACGGCTTTGCAACTGGCACTGCACGGGCAGCAGGCGGTGGAAATTGAACAGATTGGACCGCAATTGAGCGTGGCGATTGGCGCCGCGCTGGCGGCCTTTTAAACGAAATTGAATTATGCCGATTCGCATCAATTTGCTGGCGGAGGCCAAGGCCGCGGAAGAATTGCGCCGGCACGATCCCGTCAAGCGTGTGATTTTTGCGGGGGCGCTGGCGGTGGCGGCGACGCTGGTCTGGAGCAGTTCGCTCCAGCTTGAAACCATGCTGGCCCGAAAGGAAGTGTCGGACCGGCAAATAGAGATTGCGGCGCGCACCAATGAGTTTCAACACGTGCTGCTGGAACAGAAAAAAACCGCCGCCGCAAATGAAAAGCTGATGGCATTGAAAAAAATGACCAACAGCCGTTTTCTGGAGGGCAATCTGCTCAATGCGCTGCAACAGGTCACCGTGGACGGCGTGCGACTGACACGGCTGAAGGTGGACCAGGATTGTCTTTACGCGGCAGGAACGCCGTCGCAGACCACCAAGAATGGTGTCATCCTGGGACGCCCCGGCACAATAACGGAAAAAATCGTCGTATGGCTTGACGCGCGGGATTCCAGCGCCAACCCCGGAGATCAGGTCAATAAATTCAAGGAAGCCGTGGCCAATCAATCGTATTTCAAAACGGTGTTGAGCAAAACCAACGGGGTTCAATTGATTAATTTGTCGGCCCCGCTGGCAATCGATGGCAAACCGTGTGTGTTGTTCACTTTGAAATGTAATTTCCCGGAGCACGTCCGATGAAAATATCCAGAGAAAAACGCAATCAACTCATCACTGTCATTCTCGTCACGCTGGCGATACTGACACTGATTGGTCTCGGTTTGATCCGGCCCCAGTTTGCCTCCATTTCCAAAATCGAAATCGCCAAAAAAGCCGCGGCCAAAGACCTTCTAAGCATCAGGCATGCTATCACAAATGCCGAAGCGATAGAGAATGGGTGGAACGAAACAAACTCTGCGCTGGCGCAGGCTGAAGAGGATATGGCTTCAGGCGATCTTTATTCCTGGACTTATGACACCATCCGCCACTTCAAACAATCGTATAAAGTGGAAATCCCGGAAGTCGGCCATCCGACGATTGGCGAGTCGGACCTGCTGCCGTCTTTTCCCTACAAACAAATTCAATTTGCCATTAATGGCACGGCTTACTATCACGACCTGGGCAAATTCATTGCCGACTTTGAAAACAGCTTCCCACACTCCCGGATGGTTCACCTGGTGGTCGAACCCGCTTCCGGTGCGGACAGCAATGGCGAGAAGCTTTCATTTAGAATGGAAATCATCACGTTGTTGAAACCCAACCCCTCATAATCAAATGAACTGGTGCGTTATTTCCAGCAAAAGCGTGGCGGCGGCGTGGCTCTCAGCCGGGTTGGTGATGGTGCTGCCAGTGGCGGCAGCCCCCGTTGCCCAATCCGCCGCGCCGGAGGTGGTGTCCCGTTCAACCTTCGTCATTCCCACGAATCCGAAAGATGGGCGCGATCCGTTTTTCCCCAATTCCACCCGGCTGTATGAAGTTGTTGTATCGGTAGTTCGACCCCATGTCGGTGACGTGTCATCGCTCGTCTTAAAAGGCATTTCCGGCCTGTCCGATCACCGGCTGGCCATCATCAATAATCGTACTTTTGCCGTGGGTGACGAAGCAAACCTTGTCACTCCCCAAGGCCCGATTCACGTTCGGTGCGTCGAAATCCAGGCCGGTTCCGTGGTGATTGAATCCGGCGGACAGCGTCACGAACTCAAGTACACAACCAAGCCTTGAATCCCAAAAATGGACATGACCACCTATATTCTCAGTCAATCCGCGTGGACTAATTTATTTCAAGAGAAGTCGCTTGCTGGCACGGAAGCTTCTTATCTCAGGGGACGCAGCAAAACGGCGACTGCCAAAACGGACGGACGCCACCAAAATTTTACAACGCATGTTTAATATAAAAACTAGTCGGAGCCAGACCGGAGGTAAAGGTATGAAATCAAAAATGCTAATTGCCACACTGCTGGGATGCCTTGTTTGGCAGCAAGGGGCACTGTCCCAAACTGACACCATCGCCACGAACCCGGCCGTCACGGACGCGATTGCGCCTGCGAATCGGCCCGCCATCGCCACCAACACCGATCAAAGCATCGGCACGAATACCGTCAATCCACCGATGGCGCCCATGGTCACCACAAATGAATCTCCCGGTGTGACCGCCACCAACGCGCCCGCCGACACCAGCGCCGCCAATCCGCCGACGGCACCCGCGGCCAGCACGAATGAATCTTCCAGTGTGACCGCCACCAATGAAACCGCCGGCGCCGGCGCCGCCAAACCACAGTCTTCAGAGCCTCCGAGCATCCCGTTGATTCAATTCCAGGACGTTCCGATTACCACGGCCATTGAAAATCTGGCCCGGCAGGCGGGAATCAATTACCTGATTGATCCGAAAATCGGTTATGGCCAGCCTGACCAAAATGGACAGATCAAAGCCGAACCCACCCTTTCCATCCGTTGGGAAAATGTCACCGCCGAGCAAGCCCTCGTGGCGTTGCTCGACAACTACAATTTGCAACTCGTTTCCGACCGCAAGACCCAGATTGCCCGCATCACCGCCAAAGACCCTACGGCACCACCGCCGCTCAGCACCCGCGTCATTCAACTCAAATACGCCAGCACGTCGAACATGGTGGACTCGATCCAGTCCTCGTTCTCGGACAAGCGCAGCAAGGTGCTGCCGGATGTCCGCACCAGCCAGTTGGTCGTGGTGGCCACCGAAAAAGAGCAGGAAGCAACGGACGCGCTCATCAACGAACTCGACAAACCCACACGACAGGTATTGATTGAAACCAAACTGGTCCAGATTTCCAGCACCCCTTCCACGAAGAAGGGTGTTGACTGGTCCGGCACACTTGCGGGGCAAAATGTTGCGTTTGGAAACGGTTTAATGCAGGGTTCCTCTAGTACAACCGCTCAGCTTCCCGGCACAACCGGCACCGGCGGAACCACTCCGGGTGGCGGCTACTCAAGTGGCGGCGCGCCCAGTTCCAGCCAGCAGACCATTTTGAACCTGGTCCAGGGTGCCGGCGGCGTTTCCTGGAATACCGTCAGCGGCTTCACCCCGTCGGTTGGGTTCCTTACCGCCGACGGTGCGCATGCCGTGCTCTCCTTCCTGAATGCAACTTACGATGCCCAGATTGTTTCCACTCCCCGCATCGTCACTTTGGACAACGAGCTGGCGACCATTGAAGTCACCCGCGGCTACCCGATCATTAACTTGAGTGGCGGAACTCAAAACTCCTCGGGGAGTTCGTCCATCACCTATTCCAACGTCGGAACCATCCTGCAAGTAACGCCGCGTATTTCCGCCAATGATTATATCTGGCTTAAAGTAATCCCGGTGGTTTCCAGCCATTTTGGCGATATTACCGTGACGATCCCGGGCGGGAATGGCAATGCCTCAACCAGCTACCCGGTTCCGGAGTTTGATTATCGCAAAATTGATTCGCAGGTGATGATTCCCAATGGCAATACGCTGGTCATGGGCGGCCTGGTCCAGGACAACCCGACGGCCCAATACACAAAAGTGCCGCTCTTGGGGGACATTCCTGGACTGGGATGGGCTTTCCGCAGCGAAAGCAAGACCATGGTAAAGGACAATTTGATCATTTTTATGACACCCACGATCATCAGAAACACCGATTTCCAGCAGGCCTCGTCCGCCTCAGCCGACTTCCTCCAATCCAAACCGGCGGTGATGAAATCCCGCATGAATCCGAGCACAGTCTGGGACGGCGCCGAACCGCGTGGCGATTGGAGCAACCCTGTCCCGGTTGCCGGCGAATTTGACAACAAATAGCCGCTTTAAACCAATGTCGATCCAATCGGCAAACCAAAATTCATTGTGAACGGTGAATAACAACCAAACCTGTTTTATGAGAACTGCAATTCTCGAGCGCGCGCGGCGAGCCTTTGGGCAAGCGCATTCCAGCCCGCAGTCGCGGGGCGTCATTGTAATGGCCGCATCGCTGCTGGCCGCAACCCACCTTGTTGCCAGCCCGGTCGTGAATACACTGGGCGGCGGCAACCCCCACGTAAACCCGAAATATCTCGGATATTCGGATGGCACCACACTGAGCCAGGCGTTATTCCACACACCCTATGGCCTCGCGATGGACAGCACGGGCCAGTATTTGTTCGTTGCCGACCGGGATAATAACTTGATCCGCTACCTTGACCTTAAGGCCGGCTGGACTTGGACGTTCGATATTGCCGCAACCAACTTGATCAAGAAGCCGATTGCAGTCGCGCTCGACAATTCAAACAATGTATACGTTCTCAATCGCGGCACCACCAACAACGTCAGCACCAACGGCACGGTGGTGGAATTCGACAACTGGGGAGATGCGGTGGCCACCAATGCCGTCAAGCTCACCAATGCCGCAGGCATGGCGTTGGACGGCGATGGCAATATCTATTTGACTGTTCAAAGCAACCGGCTCATCCGCATAGACGCCGGCACCACCAATCGGACCACCATTGCCACCAATTTCCCCGCGGGCACATCGTTACAAGGCATCGTCGTCAAGCACAACGGCCTGATTGCCGCCTGCGACGCCGGCCGCAATGGAATTTATCTCATTGACCCCGCCACCGGCAATGTCACCACCAATGCCGGGTTTCATGGTGCGGGCGATTTCACGACGAACGGGAACAACATCGCCTCAAGTTTGAACGCCAAGTTTAATCGGCCCATGAATCTGGCCGAAGTCGGCGACGGAAATCTGATCGTCACCGACTATGGCAATAATCGCGTCAAGTTGGTGCTGGCCAACGGGGTGGTCACCAACCTCTACGGTGTTACTTTAAAATACTGGGGCGGCACGTATCCCGGCTGGTATGACGGGACGGTACAAGTGCCTGATTCGATGACCCCCAATGTGCAATCGCGTTCGCCCGTTGGCGTGGTCTACGCGAGTGACGGCACCATTTACACGACCGAAGATTATTACCACACCATCCGCAAGGCTACGGGCGCCGGCCTGCCCCTGGTGCCGCCGCCGCCGCCGCCGCCGCCGCCGCCGCCGGTGCCAGCGACTCCAATAATCGGGCAGGTCACCTTCCCCGCTCCCAATGATTGGTCTGTGTTGATCCCCATCACGTCGTTCGTCTTCAATAACGACATCATGCTCGCCATCAAAGGCACAAATGGCACCCAGGCGTTTTATACCTACGGAGTAACAGGAACTGTCATTCCCAATCCCTCTCCCACCAATGGAACCCAGGCACCTTATTATGCGGACATGCTTTACCTGGGAACCGTGCAAGACCTGGGTGTTCCCAGATACCCCGACATGACTATTAAAGCCGTGGACGTCAACGGAGATGGGTTAAGCAGTTCCACCGTATCGGCGCGGATCCAATTCGTCGTCGCCAATCCGATGATCATTGGGAACAATGCCGCCTTGTTCACCCTGAGCGATATAACAACCAACGCCGTATTTTATTATACCATTGACGGCTCCGACCCCACCAACGCGCTGGGCGCCACCAACAGTTTCAAGCTTTGCACGAATAGTCTGTCACTCACCAACGTCATCTCTCTTTCCATCAACAGCAACTTCACGTTCAAAGTCCGTGCCTTTCTCGAAAATTACCAGCCCAGCGCGGTGGTCCCCGCTTTCTTTGCAACATCCAACTTTGTGCCCAACACCATCAGCTTTGGCTTTGCCTCGGGCGAGGCCTCCAGCGACTTCATCGCATCCCCCGGCCAGACTTTTTATGCCCCAGTCACCCTGTCAGTGCTGCCGGTCACCACGATGTATAGTTTGCAATTCAACCTGGTGGTCACGAATATCAGCACCACTCCCACCGCGCCCATCGCGCCGGGCACATATGATTTTGTGTCCATGCTGGTCAAGCCCATTCCCGGTGAGTCGGATTTATATGAACAGATTCCACCGTGGATGTATGTTTACAATGCCACCAATGTGCCGAATGTTCCCTGGCCCGGAATGGACGGGAGCACAAATTTTGTGAGTTTGCTCATCGACAGCCCAAACAACAATTTGCTCGCCGTCGGCTGGGTGGAACGCTACTCCAAGACAAACCTTTACGACACCAAGTCGCAAGATCTGATCCAATATTCGATGGCGCATGACGACGTCTTCCTCCAAGCCAACGGGCAAATCATACTGGGCGGCTTTAACTTCACAGTGCCCCGCAACGCCGACCCGAGTCAGGTCTATCAAATCCAGATTGGCCGGCCATCCGCAACTTCGGACGGTATCGGTACGCCGGGTTCGTCCGTGTTTGTCTACGCCTCCACCAACGGCTCGCTGGCCGGTGGAGCGTTAAATTCCATTAAGAATGTCACCATCGGACAGCGCAAATATATCGTTGGCAATGTGTATCCGTTCCGCTGGTTCAATGCCGGTGACTTCGGCAACACCAACCTCCAAAGCGCCGACGTAGTACAGGTGTTTCAATCGGCCGTTTACGGTTTGAATTATCCGCCGCTGGGCAGCGATTTCTTCGACGCCATGGATTCCTGCGGGTCCATCGGCACGTTGGATGGACAAACCGGTTATTACACAAACAATTACAACTTTCCCTATGGTTTCCCTTACACGATTACGAATTATACCTACACATACGACACAAATGACACTCTGATATCAGCGAGCACCAATTCCGTGGATTTAAACGCCGAAATTTACATTGATACCGCTTTCTTCACGGCAATGTACTATATCACCAATATTTATAATAATCCCCTTGGGAACGGTGTTACTGTACAGACGCTGCCTGGCGTAACCTATCATTTTTCCAACCCGTATGTGCCCAATTTGTACGACTACGGCGACCAGCAGATCAACCAGATCATCTTTGGCGATGGCATACTGGACGTGTGCGATGTCTATATCACATACCGCCGTTCCCTTGAAGAAAGCAATACCACATATTGGTACCAGCGTTTCTGGACCAACGGCGTCCGCGTTGCAGAACTCGTGCCCAACGTGTTCAACCCCAAACTGGTTGCCCAGAAGTCGTCGCTGGTCGGTAAAATAACGCAACAGACGGCCAACACCAGTGTAACCAACCAGCCCAAGGTTAATTTTGCCGCCGGAGATTTCCAAGCCACCGCCGGTTCAACCATCCAGATTCCCATTACGGCCAGCATTTTTGGCGATTATCCTTTGCGCGTGTTGATGCTGAACCTCACTGTCGTCCCGCTGGATGGTTCGCCAGCACTGACAACTCCAGTTTCATTCTCCTATAATGCGGCCCTGGGTTCGCCTTGGACAACCGATCAAAAAGGCAATGGCAACTATTCGGCTGCCTGGCTCAACAGTGGTATCTCCGGGCTTACAGGCAATGTCGCCATTGGCACCTTGACCGTCACCATCCCGACGAACGCCGCCAGTTTGTCCGCCTATGCGGTCCATTTCGACCATGCCTCGGCTTCGCCCAACGGTTTGGTTTCCTTCCCCAAACAGGCCAGGACCGGGTTGATTACCTTCAGCTCTCGCACCAATTCCTCGTGGGGTGACGGCATCCCGGATGCATGGCGCCTGCGTTATTTCCTCACTCTGAATAATATGCTTTCGGCGACGAATGCCGACGGCGATGGCGATGGCATGAACAACCTCCAGGAATATCTGGCCGGCACCGACCCGACGGATCCCAAATCCTACTTCAAGAACATTGGCACCGACCCGGCCGCAGCGCAACAGCCACAGGATTGTGTCATCAGTTGGCCCAGCGCCATCGGCAAACAATACGTCATCCAGCGTTCTCCGAGCTTGAGCACACCGATCTGGACTTCCGTTGGCACCAACAGCGGCAACGGAACGACCATGGAATATCACGACCTGTCGGGTGGCGGAATTCGCTACTATCGGGTGTTCGTGCAGTAATTGCGCAGCGGGGTTTGTTTGGTTTCAACGGCGCGTTCAATAAACGCGCCGTTGTTTTTTCAATGGCTCGAATTTTCGCCGGCCACCCGCTTCAGGTAATCAAAGGAATAAATCCCCGCCGCATGCCCGTCGGCCCACACCGGCTGAATCGCGTAACCGCCCACGCCGACGATGCGAACCAGTTCAAAGGCTTTCGGGGACAGAACCGCTTCCGGGTTTTTGTAAACGTTTCCCATGATGTCCACCTCGCCTTTGCATCCCGCGCACGGACAACTCCGCCGCAGTTTCTCCAGCGGAATGAAATCCTCGCCGCCATCATCCCATTTGACGGCCAGCTCGTTGCCAATCTGCTGAATGTCCACCGGTTGCATGAATAATGATGACGGAAGTTGCTGCCAGGATCATTTGGCCCGGAGCAGAAGAACGGGAACACTGATGCTGTGCTGTACCGTTATGGCCGTTGTTCCGAGAACCAGATCGGCCACGAAATGATGACCGTGCGTGCTCATCGCCACCAGGTCGGGCTTTTTCTGCTGAACCCACCGGACGATTTCTTTGACCGGTTCGCCGTAAGCCAGTTCCGCGTCAGCCGGTATGCCGGCAGCGACAAACTCGCTCCGGATGCGGTCCAGGTACGCCCGGCTTTCTTCGACCTCCGCGCCCGCCGCATTCTCGCCGTGATACTTGGCCAGCGCGCCGGTGGCCACGTGAAGCAAAACGACGCGGCTTTGCATCCCCTTCGCCAACTGTTTGATGTGTTCGATAATCGCCCGGTCGGTTGCGGTGCGATCCAACGTCACGAGAATGGTTTTATACATGCGTGTGCCTTTCCTGCTGCGCGCCATCATCCGCCGGCGATGATGTGCCACGCTTCTTTGAGCGACTCCGGCAAACTATAGATGTCCATCAGGGTAATCAATATCGCACTGCCCCAGCCCAGGACCATCAGAAACCAGCCGTTGGCCCACCGGCCCATGATTTTGCGGGAGGAGGTAAAGTGCAGCAGCGGGAACATGGCGAACGGCAGGATGAGGCAGAGAATGACCTGGCTGAGGTTGACCAGATCGGTCACGCTGCCATTGCCGCGAAAGCTGATAATCCAGATGGCCGGCACCACCGCCAGCAGGCGCGAAATCATCCGCCGGATCCACGGGCGGATGCGCCAGCTCATGAACCCTTCCATCACCACCTGCCCGGCCAGCGTGCCGGTGATGGTGCTGCTCTGGCCGCTGGCCAGCAGCGCCACGGCAAAGAGGGTGCTGGCGGCCACCGTGCCCAACAGCGGGGCCAGCGTCAGATAGGCGATGCGGATCCAATCGCTGTCGGGGTTGAACATGACCGTCTGGCCGCCCGCCACCATCACGCTCTGCTTCCCGTAAAACACCATTGCCGCCAGCACCAGGATCGCCGCATTGACGAAAAACGCGATGGTCAGCGCGACGGTGGAATCAAGGGTGTTGAAGCGGATGGCGGTGCGGATGGAATGCTCGTCCCGCTTCAGCTTTCGCGTTTGCACCAGGGCCGAGTGCAGGAACAGATTGTGCGGCATGACGGTCGCCCCGATCATGCCGATAGCCACCACGATCATGCCGGCTTCGTGGAAGTTGGGCCGCAGCAGGGCCTGGCCCATCTCCAGAAATCCGGGCTGTGTCTGGGGCAGGACAAAAATTTCGATGCCGTAGCAGATGCCAATGGTGGCGACAAAGATTGTGACCACCGCCTCAATCATCCTCATGCCCAACCCCTGCAAAGCGAGCAGGAGCAGCACGTCGAAGGCGGTGATGATGATCGCCCACCCCATGGGAATGTGGAAAAGCAGATTCAAGGCGACCGCGCTGCCCAGCGATTCGGCCAGGTCCGTGGCGGCGATGGCAATTTCCATGGCAATCCAGTTCGGCCAGCGGGACCACCCGGGATACCAGTCGCGACAGCACTGGGCCAGGTCCTTGCCCGTGGCCACGCCTAGGCGGGCTGAGATGACCTGAAGGACAACGGCCATAAGGCTGGCCACGGCCACGACCCAAAGCAGGCCATACTTGAACTGCGCCCCGCCCGCCAGGTCGGTGCCCCAGTTCCCGGGATCCATATAACCGACGCTCACGAGAATTGCCGGTCCCGCGAACGCCCGCCACTGCCGCCAGAAACCCGCCCGGTGATGCGGCACGGTAACCGAGCCATGCACTTCCTCCAGCGACGGGTGGCTGGCGCGGGCAACACCGCTACCAGCTGCCGGCGGGGGCGGGTCGGCGGTTTCCTTTTTGTCAAATTCTTCCGGCATGCCTGTCCATTTGTAGCCTGTGCTACAATTTAGCAGAAAGATTGTCAACCGCAATCTGGTCTGGTTTAGTGTGGAACATGAATCGCCTGCCGACCAAAGCCGCCCGGTTCCGTCCGCCGCTCCAGGGCAACCCCCGGCGCACCCGGCAGGAGCATTCCCAGGAAATCGCTTTGGACTACGTGGAGTTGATCGCCGAACTCATCGCCGCCACCGGCGCGGCGCGGGTGACCGATCTGGCCCGCCGCCTCGGGGTCACGCACGTTACCGTCAACCGCACCATCCAGCGCCTCCAGCGCGGCGGACTGGTCAACTCCCGGCCGTATCGCTCCATTTTGCTCACCGAAGCCGGCCGGAAACTTTCCGAGGAATCACGCCGGCGTCACGAGATTGTGGTCGAAGTCCTCAAGTCGCTTGGCGTTCCGGACGCCGTCGCCCATCTGGATGCGGAGGGCATGGAACACCATGTCAGCCGGAAAACCCTCGCCGTGTTTGTGAAACACCTCGAACGCCGCGGCCGGCGCAAGCCGCGGCGGTGAACGACGCGGCTTGATCGCCTTGGTGGCCGGGCATCGCTTGTTCGGCGACAATTACGTTCGCCCTCACGGCCCTAAAAAATTTGCGCATTGAACTCCTTAACCGGGCTATAGGGCTAGCGCAGGCGTCCTCGCCTGCGAGTTTACAGGGCGTCCCGCCTCGCGCGCTTCCGAGCGGCGAGACGCCGCTCGAACCCGCAGCCGGGACGGCTGCGCTACCAGGTTTATGGAAAGCTCCGACCTCCAACAATGGACGCGCATCGGGGCCATGAACCGGTTTCGATGTTACCCCTGCTAGCTGCAAAATGTGTTTTTACAAGTATTTGTCCTGCAATCAGATGACAAAACTTTGATGCAGGTGAAGCAAAGTTTTGCATGCGGTTCCGCCTGCCGGTTTATGGAAAGGGCGGGTGTCATCTCTGATTTCGTCGCCTGCAAAGTATAATAACTTGCCGGGATTATACTTTGTCCGGTTCCCAATCGTTCGTCCGCTCGACCAGGTGCAGCAGATTGCCATCGCCATCTTCCAGGAACAAAACTTTCCCGCCCCCCGCCGCCGGACGGGTCTCATCATCAAACTTCACGCCGCGTTTACTCAATTCGGCCTTCGCCGCCTGAATCGAATCCACCCGCAACGCCACGTGCCGGAAGCCAGCCAACTGGTTGTCACCTCGACCGGGATTTGACACAGCGTTGGCCGGATAAATTTCCAGCATCGCATCACCGGCCAGCGCAATCAGAAATGACGGTGGCGTCTGGCCGTTTTCCCAGATCGGTCGCGCGCCAAGGACATGCGTATACCAGTTCTTCAAGGCGACCGTATCAGCGGCGGGAATCCCAATGTGTTCTATGGAAAAGTTCATGGTTTTGCCTATGGATTACACGAACGGCGCCGATTTTTCAAAAACGAAAATCCTCCTCTTCCTCGTTCTCGATCTTCGATTACGAGCGCGAGGAGGACGATATAATCACATTGGCCGCCTTTTAATTTCAAGTTCACTCGCGCCCACAACCCTGTATCATCCGCCTGTAAATTTTATGAACACCGAATCCATCCTCAAACAACGGCTGATTTGCGTGGCGGTGATTGACCAACCGGACGATGCCGTGCCGCTCGCCGAGGCCCTCCTCGCCGGCGGATTGAACGTCATGGAAGTCACGTTCCGCACCAGCACCGCCGCCGACTCGATTGCGCGCATCCGCAATAGCCTGCCCGCCGTTGCCATCGGCGCCGGCACGTTGCTCGCCGCGGAACAAGTGCAGCGCGCGGTGGACGCCGGCGCACGATTCGGCGTGTCGCCGGGCCTGAACGAAGCGGTCCTGGCGGCGGCGCACAAAAACAAAATCCCGTTCTTCCCCGGGGTCATGACACCCACGGAAGTGGATCGCGCGTTGCTTCTCGGCTGGAAGCACCTGAAATTTTTCCCGGCGGAAGCGGCTGGCGGCGTGGCCATGCTCAAGGCGCTCGCCGGACCGTTCGCGCACACCGGTGTCAAGTTCGTCCCCACCGGCGGCATCAACGCCGCAAATATGCCGGATTATCTCGCGCTGCCGCAGGTCGCGGCCATCGGCGGTTCCTGGATGGCCGAACGCAAACTTGTCACGGAAAAGGCGTGGTCAAAAATCACCGCGCTCACCGCCGAGGCCATGAAAGTCATCGCGCAAGCGAAGATTTAAAACAACTCGGAGGGGCGAGTTACACGAGTCCCAATTTTAAAGTGGGACTCGCAGAGCTCGTCCCTCCGAAAATTTTCAATTCCCGATCGTCACTTGGAGCGGCGCGTCGCGCCGTTCGGCAAACCGGCGCACGTAATCCTCCCACTGGACGTGGTTCGTGAAATCGCCGCTGCGATCCCAGCACGCGCCGAAGTAATACGTGAACGGCCTGCCGACCTCGGCTTGCGAAATCGCCAGCATGTTTCGGATGGGCGGATAACCTTCATGCGTCGGCTGCGGCACGGCGGCGTGCTTTTTTAAATCGGGCATGTCCGGATTATCGTTCGTGAATTCCTTCACGCTGCCTTTCGGCAGGACGATCGCATCGCCAATGATGCCTTTGGGTTGATCCTCCGGCTGCCAGTAACTCATCCAGCCTTCGTTTTGATCGCGCCCGACGAATTCTTCGCGATTGGTTGGGCAGGCGCGCTCGGCCAGACCGACACCGATGGTCAGCGGCGATTTGTCGTCGCTGGCAAACGTGCTCTGCGCCCTGGTGAACCACGAACCGGCGTCAATGCTGTAGCGCTTGGTTTCGGAAACCTTCCGCCCGTTGCCGGCATCCCATTCATCGTAGGTCAATTCAAATTCCGAACGGATGGGACCGGTGGTGATGAGCTTCCAGTTCCGGTAATTGCTGGAGACATAAAGTTTTTGGCCGTCCCAGATGCCCACCCCGCCGCAACCGCGGCTTTTGCCCACGCGGTAATCGTCCATGAACTCGCCGTTGTCCTCGTGATAATGCTTGGTGGCATACATCACATCCACGATGAGGCGGCGGTCTTTTTTGATCCACACGTCCGGCCCGCTGCTGATGGTCCCCTCGCCCTTGATGAGCGCCTGGCCGTAGGTGCGGTGCGCGATGCGGTCGCTCTCCCACGCGAAATCGTCCATGCGCTCCGGCACGTAACGCGCAAACGTCCGCACTGTCGGCGGCGGCACATTGGTCAATGTGGAAGCGTCCACAATGCAAACCGTCCGCGTCTCGCCCGGCGCGAGGTCAACCTGGAAAAGCAGTTTGTCCGGCGCCTGGCCGGGTTCGGAGGCATAAACCTGTGAATCCAGAATGTTCGAGGTCGCGCAGTCCTTCACCGCGAACTTGCCGGTCGCCGGGTCCAATTGCAGGTCGGCGGCAACGGTCTGCAAATTGATTTCCACCGTTTCGTCGGTGCGGGGAAAACCGGCTGGATTGGTGATTTTGACGGCAGCCGATTTTGTTGTTTTTGCGGCGGCCATGCAGCATGTCTTGCCGCACCCGGCCATCGGCCGGTTCAACAACTGCTGCACCTCGATCCCGGCCAGGATGAACGGCCCGACGCCCTTGAGGTCGTTGCTCACGATCGGTTCGCTCACGTAATAATCGAAGCTCCCGTCGCGCGCGTGGCCGTTGCTGGGCGTCCCGCCCAACCCGGCCACCTGGCAGCATTGCGTCAACGACCATTTTCCGCCGCCGTCGTTTTTGACCAGATTTTCGATGATGCCCCGGTAGCCTTTTTCGATCACCGGCTCATAATTTTTCCGCGGCAGGTAACCGTGATTCACGCCCTTGGCCATGGCGTAAACGAGCATGCTCGAAACCGTCGCTTCCAGGTAATTGCCCTTGCGATTGCCCTGGTCCAGCACCTGATACCACAGTCCCGTCTTCGGGTCCTGGTTTTTCACCACCCCGCCGCATAATTTCTGGAACGTGGCGATGATTTCCGGCCGCGCCGGGTGGTTCGTCGGAAAATAATCCAGCACGTCCACCAGCGCCATGGCATACCAGCCGATGGCCCGGCCCCAGAAATTGGACGAGGTGCCCGTGGCCTTGTTCGCCCAGGGCTGCTCCTTGCTTTCATCCCAGGCATGATAAAACAAACCCGTCGCCGGATCGTACGTGTGCGCCGCCACCAATCGGATTTGCTTCGCCACGTCGTCATAGTCGGAAACTGGCCCGTCGAACAGCTTCGTGTACTCGGCATAAAACGGCCCGCTCATGTAAAGGCCGTCCAGCCACATCTGGTGCGGATACCGCTGCTTGTGCCAGAACCCGCCGGCGGCCGTGCGCGGCTGGGTGTCCAGTTGCCGGCGGAGCAACGCAGCGGCCTTTTGATAGCGCTCATCATGAGTGATTTGCCAGAGGGCCAGCACCGTTTTGCCGGAATTGATGGCATCGAGTTGATATTCCGCAACTTTGTAGCTTTGGATGCCGCCTTCCGGCGTGATGAAAGAACCGACGGTATTCTCGGCGAATTTGACGTAGTCCGGATGGTG
The DNA here is from genome assembly GCA_963804345.1 of uncultured Verrucomicrobiae bacterium. Classification (GTDB taxonomy): domain Bacteria; phylum Verrucomicrobiota; class Verrucomicrobiia; order Limisphaerales; family UBA11358; genus UBA11358. Next base: position 59,808 of record CAWDPX010000015.1, read on the forward strand.
CACCTGCTCATCGAGCTTGAGCAGCGACAGCGTGAACAGGCCCGCGGAATAATCCCATTTGGCCCTGCCGCCTTGCTTCCACACCAGATTGTCACCGCGCCGGGCCATTTCCGAGTCCGCCATTCGTACCGACCATTGCAGCGGCGTGGCGCCGGAAAAAACGCGGGGTGAAGCCGTATGGATGGCACAGGAAACGAGAACGGCCCCGGACCAGGTCAGGCCGGACAAAAGGCCGATGCGGGCGAATATGGCTTTCATGATTTCTTTACCGCGCCAGCCAGCCGCCGTCCACGTTCATGATGGTGCCGTTCAAATAATCCGCGTCCTTCGAGGCCAGGAACAAGATCGCGCCCGCGATGTCTTCGGGCGAACCCCAGCGCGCCTCGGGAATGCGGTCGAGAATGGACTGGTTGCGTTTGGCGTCCTCGCGGATTGGCCGGGTGTTTTCCGTGGCGATGTAACCGGGCGCCACGGCGTTGAAATTCGCGCGTTCCTTGGCCAGTTCATTGGCAAACGCCTTGGTGATGCCCGCAATGCCGCTCTTGCTGGCGGTATAACCCGGCACCAGGATGCCGCCTTGAAATGACAGCATCGAGGCGATATTCACCACCTTGAGGCGCGCGTCCGCCGGGGATTTTTCACGTCCGCCGGTCAGCCACCACTTGGCCACCGCCTGGCTCAGGAAAAACGGCGCGGACAGGTTGATTTGAATGGCAGCGTTCCAATCCGCTTCCGGATGGTCCACCACCGGCGCGCGGCGGATGATGCCGGCGTTGTTCACGAGAATGTCCACGCGCCCGGCGTCCTTGACGATTTTGGCGACAAGGTCGGCGGCGCCTTTCTGGGTGAGCTTGCCGAAATCCTCGGTGTAGGCGTTGAACTTCGCGCCAAGCTCTTTGGCTTTCGCACCAGTTTCGGATTGGTCGCCAATGTCCACGCTGACGGCGTGGGCGCCTTCGCGGGCAAACGCAAGGGCGATGGCCTGGCCAATGCCGCGGCTGGCCCCGGTGATAATGGCGACTTTATTGCTAAAACGTTTCGTTTCCATAATGTTGGTTTTATCTGTTTCGGAGGGGCGAGTTCCACGAGCCCCAAAACTTTGTTCTGTCAGGGCGTCACATCACTCCGCCCTCCGGAAAATCATCGCAAATCCGCCGGCTTCACCCCGTCCATGTCATCGAAGGTTTGGTTTTCGCCGGCCATGCCCCAGATGAACCTGTAATTGCTTGTGCCGCAACCGCAATGGATGGACCAGTTCGGCGACAGCGCGACCTCCTCGTTGTGCAAAAACAGGTGCCGCGTCTGTTGCGGCTCGCCCAGAAAATGCGTCAGCACGTTTTCGCCAAGGTCGAAGTACATGTAAATCTCCGTGCGCCGCCAGTGTGTGTGCGGCGGGAACGAGTTCCACACGCTCCCCTCCTCCAGCGCGGTGAACCCCATCACAAGCTGGCAGCTCTGGATGCCGCCGGGGTGGATGTATTTGTAAATGGTTCGTTTGTTTGCATTCGCCTGCGACCCCAGCGGCACGGGCGACGCGTCCTTTGGTTTCATCGTCGCGGCGGGATGAGCCGCGTGTGCCGGACAACTCAGAAAATAAAACTTCGCCGGATTCTTCGCATCCTTGCTCTCGAACGTGACCGACTTGGTGCCCATCGGCAGATAAACACAATCCAGCCGGTCGAGGGAAAATGATTTGCCGTCCGCGCGCACCGCCCCTGCCCCGCCGATGTTGATGGCGCCGAACTCGCGGCGTTCAAGGAAAAACGCGCGCCCGGTTTCCTTGTGATTCGGCAAATCCACCGGCTTGACCGGCATCACGCCGCCGACCACCAGCCGGTCGAGGTCGGTGAACACGCCGCGCAGTTCGCCCAGCGCGAAAAGGCCGGCGACCTGGAAAGTCTCCCGGAGTTGTTGGGTGGTCATCGTCGCGACATCCTGCGGCCGCGGCATCCGGCGGATGGTGTTTTCGAACATGCCTTTAGCTTCCCAAAAAAACAAACGGGTGGCAAGCCTCGCGCCGCTTTGCGGAGATCGGAGAATGGTTTTGGATTGGACAACCGGAGGGAAAGCGGCGGTAAACGCGCCTCAGTCCAAACGCTTCGCGCGATGCGGAAATGTCCGGTAGTCGCGTGAGCGTCTGGACTGCGGTGGCTTCAGCACCGCTTTCCGTGACCGTCCAGAAAAGCCCGACATGTCCGCGCACCCCACAACCGGCAAGGAAGCCAGGAATGCAGGAGAAAAGCCGGTTCATGGTTTCATGGGTTCCTTATTGAATCCAAAGGCGGCGGTCTGGCGCTGGTTTATTGAGTTGGTAGGGCGAAGCTGCCGCCCCGCCAGCGGCGGGGCACCGCCGCCCTACCATTTTTGAATTGAATCACGCCTTCCAGATCATGTCGGCCACCGTGCGGTTTGCTGGAACGAACGGCACCACGTGTTCGGTGTAGGGCACAATCACGTCGAGCACATACGGCTCCCTGGCGTCGAGCATCCGCTGGATGGCGGGGCGCAAATCCTTTTTGAACATCACGCGCTCGCATTTCACGTTGAAGCTGTTGCAGACGCGCACGTAGTCGGGATAAATCTGATCGCGTTTGTCCGGATCACCCAGATAGGTGTGGCCCCGGTTTCCGGCGTAAAACTTGTCCTCCCATTGCACCACCATGCCGAGGTGCTGGTTGTTCAGGATGATGGCCTTGGCGTTGATTTTCTCGACATGCGCGGTGGCCAGCTCCTGGATGTTCATCAGGAATGAACCGTCGCCGTCAATATCAATCACTTCCTTGTCCGGATATGCGACCTTGACGCCGAGCGCGGCGGGATAGCCGTAGCCCATGGAGCCCAGCCCGCCGCTGGTGATGAACTGGCGCGGGCGCGAGTATTTATACCACTGGCCGGCCCACATTTGATGCTGGCCCACGCCGGTGGTGATGATGGCCTCGCCTTTGGTCAGGTCGTAAAGCGCCTCGACCACCATCTGTTGCAGGATGATCTGGTCTTCATGGCCTTTGAGATGGTCCTTCATGTGGTCACTGCCGGCGATTTCCTGCGTGATGGTGTAGGCAAAAGGCCCCTTTTGCTTCCACGCGGCGATTTGTTCGAGCCACGCGGTGTGCTTCTTGTTGAGCGGACGCCTGGCCAGCATCGCATTGAGCCGCGTGAGCGCGTCCTTAACGTCGCCCACCACAGCGAGATTGGCGCGGCGGTTTTTATTCAATTCCGACGCGTCAATGTCCAGGTGAACAATCGTGCCATGTTTGCAAAATTCCTCGAACTTGCCGGTGACGCGGTCGTCAAATCGCACGCCAAACGCGAGCAGCAAATCCGCGCCGTCCTTGATTTTCACCATCGGGTCGTTGAACGTTTTGCGCAACTGGTATTCGCCGTTGACGGCCCAATTCGCGAACGCCGCGCCATGCATGCCCAGCCAGCGGAGCGAGAGCGGATGCGTTTCCGGAAAACCACCGATGCCCATGATCGTCGTGGTCACGGGAATTTGCGCCGCCTCGGCAAACTTTTTCAATTCCGCCGCCGCGCCGCTGCTGATGATGCCGCCGCCGCAATAAATCACCGGGCGCTCGGCCTTTTCAATCAGGCCCATGATTTCGTTCAACGCGAGGTCGTCGGCGCGCAGGTCGGGTTGATTGTAGCCGCGCAGGCCTTTCTTGATTTGTTCGAGTGTCGGCCACACCGGCTGGGTTTTGGCCTGCTGGATGTTTTTCGGCACGTCAATCACCACCGGGCCGGGCCGGCCCGATTGCGCGAGGTAAAACGCCTCCTTCACGATGCGCGGAATGTCGTTCACATCCGTGATGAGATAGGAATGCTTCACGATGGGCAGCGTCACACCGATGATGTCGGTTTCCTGAAACGCGCCGCGGCCAATCATGTTCTGGTTGACCTGGCCGGTGATGGCAACGAGCGGGCAGGAATCCAGGTAGGCGTCGGCAATGGCGGTGACGAGGTTCGTCGCGCCGGGCCCGCTGGTGCTCATGCACACGCCGGCCTTGCCGGTCGCGCGGGCGTAACCTTCCGCCGCGAAACTGCCGCCCTGCTCGTGGCGCGGCAGAATGGTGCGGATTTGGGATCGGGTGAGCGACTGGTGGATTTCCATGCTCGCGCCGCCGGGATAGGCGAAAATGACCTCCACGCCTTCGCGTTCGAGGGCTTCGACGAGGATGTCGCATCCGGCCATGCTAGGGCCGACCTCGGCGCGCGGGTTGGAGGCGGGTTTCTTGTCTCGTCGCGCCGAAGCCGTTTTTGCGGCGGCGGCGGATCCAGCTATTTCAGTTGTCTTGCTCATGTGCTCTTTCAGTTGTGGCTGCCGGTCGCGGATCAAACAAAAACCCACGGCCGTTTTGCAGCCGTGGGTTCTTGTTAAATTATGCCATTCAACAAGCGCCAACGGCGTCGCTAACTACGACGACGACCAGTGTGACGACTTGTATGGTGTTTTTCAACATCGCGCTTTTAATCTAGCTGAATTCCCGGCCCGGTCAAGCCCGGTTTTTGCCGGCTTTACAACGTTTTTTGCTCAACTTCGTCAATGTATTTGCGGGTGGCGGCGGGCAGGTCATGCCAGATTTTGATGGCGATGAACGTTCCGATGATGGCGAAGGGGATCACAAAAACCGGCAACCAATGCCAGCTTCCCCCCTTGTTCGCCAATAAAAAGCCGAGGCTGAAGGATTGAATGCCGCTGCCCACGTAGGCAAAGCCGTTCACGATGCCCATGCTCGTCGCCGTCGCCTTGCGTCCGCCGAAATCCGTTGCCGCCGTGCCGGACATCAGCGACGTGATGCCGATGGAGGCCATGACAATGAACACCGCCGCCCAGCCCACCACAATGGGCTCGGAAAACAGGAACAGGGACATCACCACCGTCATGACCAGGACGAAGCCGCACAGCAAGGCCGCGGGCGGTCCGCGGCGCGACTGGAACTGTTTGTCCGAAATCAAGCCGCCGGCAAATCCTCCGATGATTCCAAAAATGCACAACAGCCAGCCCCAATGTTGCGAGAAAAATTCAGCGCCCGGCTGTTTTACTTCAGCGGCAAAAATCAAATACCACTGGGTCATGCTGTAGCGAAAGACCCCGCCCGTCAGCTCGACACAGGCAATCAACAACATCAGCCGGCTGGTGAAAACCTTTTTCAGCAGGTCGAGCGTGCTGAACTCGACGTGCATCTGGCCGGACGACGCGTCGTGGGTGTCGAAGTGCGGGAAGTCCGCCTCCTCCGGCGAGTCCTTGATGAGCCACCAGTCGAGGAAAACCCAGACGACCAGAATGGCCGCCGGAATATAAAACACCGCCCAGGTCGCATCCAAGGACGGGCGGGCGGGCGCAAAAATCGTGTGGAGCAGTCCGGAAGCATTCGCCTTGGTCAGCACAATGATTGCATTGCCCCAGTCGAACGCGAAATAGGTGCCGATGGAAATGAGCGTTCCAAAAATCGCGCCGAAGACGCCGCGTTCGCGCACGTGGAACCAATACGCCTTGATCTTGATGATGGACATCGACCCAAAGCTCTGAAAATACATGTTCAGCGAATAAAGGGCCGTATAACTGGCGACGAGGTTCACCTTCAGGTTTTTGGCGACGATGAGCCAGGTCAGGACACCGAGGGCGACATTGGCCAGCGAGGCGCCGAGGGCGGAAATGATCATCCCGCGTTTCCCGCCCAGCTTTTTGTCAATGAGCGGGCCGTTGACGAGGAAGGACAGCGCATAAACCCACGTGCCCACCCCGAAGATGATCCCGAGGTCCTCCTTGGACATCAGCGTTCCCAGGGCGCTTTTGGCCACAATCAGGTTGTAGCGTCCCATGCACAAAAACGCATAGGTCATTCCCAATGGAAACCAGTTGATGAAGCGGCGGACCATGAACCAGCGGCTGTGGCCCAGCGGATTGTTGTAAAAATAGACGCCAATAATCGCCGCCAGAAAAAATAGGATGGTGCCGAGATACATGAGGGTTCCCCGGAAGATGACTCAGGATGGCACGGTTTTCGGGTTCACATTGGACACGGCAACGAAGCAAAACAGAGCGGGGCGCGCCGGTCAAAGACTTTGTTGTGACAAAATTGCCGGCGGAAATTTTTTGGCTTTGCCCGGACAATTTTGGCTTCAATGGGATACGGTAGGGCGGCGCTGCCGCGCCGCCTTTTGGCTGCCCAGCAGGTCAGCCCTACCACGGTTCAGGTTTTGACCGGTTGCGCGGCCAGCCGCCGCTGTTTGAGCATCACCAGCACCATGGCACAGCCGCCGATGACGCCGAAGCCGGCCATCGTGGGATACCAGACGCCCCAGCCAAATTTGTCAATCAACCAGCCGGTGGCCGGCAGGGCGATGGCCGCGCCGAAATACTGGAAGGAATCAATCACGCCCGAGGCGAAGCCGGCCATTTTGCGCCCGCCGATGTCCATCGCCGCCGCCGTGCCGAGCAATGAGTGCGTGGAATTGACCGTAAGCGAAATCAGCACGAGGAAAAAACAGCCCAGAAAAACCCCCATCGGCGTCGGCCCGACAAAGCCCGAATAAATAATCACGGCCGCAATGATGATGACGACCGACTGGCTGAAATAAAGTCCCATCGCCACCGGCGAGCGGTGGCCCTTGAACAATTTGTCCGAAATGATTCCCGAAGCCAGCGAGCCGAAGACCGCCACGAGCGGCATCAGGTTCATGGTCCAGTGAGCGGCGGCGCTTTTGGCAATGTCGAGTTTGAGTTGTTCCACGAAATAAAGCACGGCAAGCTGGTCGGAACTGTTGCGCACGGCGCCGGTGCAGGCATACGCCGCCGCGTAATACCACACCAGCGGATGCGTAAAAATGGTGACAAAAGATTCACGGAGGCTCACCCGCACACTGGTGTCGCCCGCACTCAATTCGTCATGGATTAGCCCGGGATAACCCGCCTGCTCGGGCGTTTCGCGGGGAATCAACACCACGAGCACCGCCATGACCCCGGTGATCAAGGGCGGGATGCGAAACAGCCAGCGCCACTCGTCCGGGCCGATCATCCACGTGCCGATGGCGAACCCGGCCAGAAGGTACGGCGCCAGGTTGTTGATGGCAAACTGGCCGGATTGAATCATGAAGCCGAAAATGCCGGCGAACGTCCCGCGTTCGGTGCGGTTGAACCAGGCGGCGTTGATTTTGATCATGCCCGGCGCGCCGAATGATTGGAAATAACCGTTCAACAGCCAGATGAGCGCAAAGGTCGAAAAGGTCCCGGTAAAGGAGGCAAAACCATAGATGAAATTGAGCGCAATCGTCCCGAACGCGCCCAGGAGCATGGCCGCGCGGCCGCCAATGCGGTCGGTCAACAGACCATTGAGCAACTGGCCGAAGCCATAGGCAACCGACCAGGCGCTAAGGATGCTGGTAACCTGCAGTTTGTTGAAGTGGAACTCTTCGACCATGCCCGGCGTGGCGAACCGGAAATTGTAGCGGCACATATAATATGAGGCATACATGAGGCCGAGAATGAACCAGTTCAGACCGCGCCGCGGGCGGAATCCCGGGGGATATATTATTCGGGCAGGAACGGCTGGTGCAGGTGAATTCATCCCAATTGACCCGAGCAAAACAAAGCCGCGCGCCGAGGTCAAAGCATTTCGCCACAACCAAAAGGCAGCGAGTTAAACACGATACTCAGAACCGAGGCCCTTATTTTGACAATCTAAAGAACTGGCTCCCCGTCGGTGAACTGATGGTGATGCTGTTCGTGCCATTATTGGGCGTGATGGTATAGCCGCTGGTTGTCCAGCCCGGCGTATTGGCCAGATTGGAATTCTGCTGCAACGTGTAGCTGCCCGTGTTCGGCCAGGAGACGGTCACGGTTGAAAGTTGAGGGTTGAGAGTAATCGTGAGCCACGGCGCGCCAGGCGTCTGCACCACCGATACCAATGCCCAGAATCCGCCGGTGAGCGAATAATTTCCACCGGTCATCGGTCCGCCGGCATCGGGCTGGCCGATGGTGCCGCTGACCTGATAAGTGCCGCCGGTGCTGGTGCCACCGCCACCGGCGATTTTATACCAGTCTATGGAGTAGCTCTGCGCGCTGGCGCGCTGGCAAAGCAGTAGCGCCAGGCACAGTAGGACAGGCTTCCAGCCTGTCTCCAACTTGAAACTCCGCTGCTTGAGCAGACGATTGGGAAAAGAATGAGACAGGCAAGATGCCTGTCCTGCGTTGTTTCGCGTTTTCATCGTCCACCTCCGTTTTTTGCGGTTACCAGTTGTTCCAACCGTTCCAGCCGGGCTTTCAACTCCGTTATCTCCGTTTCCTTCTGTTCCAGTTTCTGGTTCAAGCCCTGCATTTCGGCGTCCCGGGCCTGGAGTTGCACATCCTTCTCGTCGCGCAATTCGCGCAGGGCCTCGACCGTCAGCGCCTCAAAGCCGCGATACGTCAGCCGCTTATAGCCCCCCGGCCCGCTTTCGACCCAATCGGGAAAGACCTGCTCCACCTCCTGCGCGATCATGCCGATGCGTTCGCCGGACAGTTCGTGGATCTTCTCCGGCTCCTTGTATTCAAAACTCACGCCGCGCAACTCCAGCAGCTTTTGCAGCACGCCCGAGAGCGGCTGGATGTTTTTCTTGAGGCGCACGTCGGAGAAAGTGCTCCACGAACCGCCGCCCGGCTTGTCCGCGGTGCCGTTGACGGTCAGCAACGCGTCCGGGCTGGTCGTGCCGATGCCCACGTTGCCGGCGGCGTTCCAATACAGCGCGAGGTTGGTAACATTTCCGGTTTGGACGGTGCCCAAGCCGCCGCCGCTGTAGCCGTAAACCACCGGGCCATCCACACTCACGCCCGCAAATGGTTTTCCTGACCCGTACCAGCCGATACCGTGGTCGTAAGTTGAACGCAATTGAATGTCCTTGTCGTTCATGACCAGGTTGGCCGAAACCGCCGTGATGCCGCTGACGTTGAGACTGCCCAAAGTCACGCCGGATTCATTGTTCGTCACCACGGCTGACGGCAATTGTGCCAGGGAAATCGTGCCGCTGGTCAGTTGCGAGGCATTCAGGCCCGTCAGTCCTTGAGCATTGCCATAATAGTTGTTGGCATAAACCGAGTTAACTGGATTGCCGGACGAACCCAGAGCCTGCCCGGTCATGTATATTTGCCCGTCGTTATTCTGAATTTGCAACCCCGAATCTCCGACGATGCTGAATGTTCCGCTGCCACCATACTGACTGTTTGTAACAACCACCATCCAAGAAAAAACGGCGTTGGGTTTGACGCCCCCAATATAAGGGGGAGCCGCCAGCGCCTGACCTATGAGCGCCCGTATTTTTCCCTCTGAAACGACATTTTTATCCTGATTTAGAAATGAGGACTGTAAAACCCCTTCCGCCACGAGCAGATAGCCCGCGGCATTTAAGTGAATGGCATCGGCCCTGGCATGAAGACCGGCGGCAGGTGTGTCATTCGTAAAAGTAAATAAATCAAATGGAAAATTGGTATTGGCAGCATTAACCAGAAACTTCCGCACATCAAAAAACTGATTGGAGTAAATGGCAGACAAGTAATGATTCAGATTTGTAATTTGAACATATCCTGCGGTTCCAATGGTTTCATTTGTGGCATTAATAATTGCCATAACCAGATAATTGGAATTGCCAACCGAATTTAAATCGGAGACCATTGTGGCAATGTCGGCCAAGACTGCGTTGGAATCAGAATAGTTGTTTCTCCCGGACCAAATAATCGTTGGATACACCCATAAGCTGGGGTTTGCCTGAAAAACTGTTTTTATTTGGGTTGAATTATATCCAGACCAACCCTGGTTGATGGTTGCTGTATTGAGCATCGAAACCAAATCGTCCGGATAACCAAGCCCGGGGGCGGCTCCGGTGCCATAAGTAAGGGAATCCCCCCAACAAACATTAATGGAAGATGGGACTGGGGGCGCAGTGTTGGTCACCAGGCTGCCAAGCGTGGTCGCTGTAGTTGCATTGCCATTGAACGTGCCGCCCAGCGTCACACCGGTGGCATTGTTCGTCATCACGGCTGCCGGCAATTGCGCGAGGGGCATCACCCCGCTGACCTGGCTCACCGGCAGCGTGCCGGACAAACCACCGGCCGTGCCGGCCAGGATGGCATAGGGCGTGGGCGTCAATGGCTGCCGCGGAGCCAGCGTGGTGAATGCGGTCGCGCCGTTGGTGCGCACGGCAATTTCCAGCCAGCGCGCGTTGCCGTCGAACACGCCGGAACCATAGTCCAGCGTGACGGTGAACAGGCCGTTGGTCACGGGCGTGGCGGCGTTGGTGAAAACGCCGCCGGCATTGCCGCCGCCGGCCGCGTCGTAAATCGTAAATCGCAAATCGTAAACGCCCGTGGCGGGATTTGCCCCGTCATTGAGCCGGCTCTGATAGGTGAAGGCCGTGCCCTGGGCGTGGGCGGTTGAGAGTTTCAGGTTGAACATGGAGAGTGCCAACAGCACTAGCCATCCGACGATTCGGAGTTTGGTTTTCATGGATTTCGTTTCCTTGGTGTTTTGGCTGGCGTAATGGTTTAAGAAAAAATTCAAGGCCGCCAGATGACGGATCACCTCATCCCGTCTGGAAATTCGTGGAGCGGCATCGCAGCTATCGCTTTTATCGGGCCGCCTTTCGATTTACAACATTGTTTCACTTAAGAAGTGAAGGATATTCTAACATCGGCGGAGCAGTTTTCGAGAACTATTAACATCCGTGATGCAAGTATTGGCTGCCCTGAATGATATAATTAGAAGACGGTGCGGTTCGCAAAAAGCGCAGATGGGCACCACCCCTAAACCATAATGTTGCGTCCGTGGGGAAACGCCGGATGAATCCGGCGTTCCGGCGGCAATCAAGATGCACTCCAACAAAAAAGGCCGCGGAATTTTCCGCGGCCTGGTGAAAACAAATGAATTCGTTGCCAGCCTATTCGGCTTTCTTTTCCTTCTTTTCGGCCTTCGGAGCCTTGGGCGCCTTTTCAACTTTTTCAGCTTTTTCAGCCTTTACGTGTTTCTCGCCTTTGGGTTTGGTCTCGGCGGCCTCGGCTTTTTCGGCCTTGGCGTGCTTCTCGCCTTTGGGTTTGGCTTCGGCAGCTTCGGGTTTTTCGGCCTTTTCACCCTCCGCGTCCCGCCGGCCGTGACTGCGTTTTTCGGTACGGTATTTCCTGCCCTCTTCCGATTTTGCGTCCGCCGGCACGGTTCCCGGGGCCGGCGTAATCACCGGCGTCAGGCTTTCCACGCGGACTTTCAGGGAGCCTTTGACCTCGGCGTGCAGATGCAACTCAACTTCGTGATCGCCCAGCGCGCGGATCGGGTGTTCGAGATGGATCTTCCGCTTTTCGAGCGTGATGTCGAACTGGTGTTTCAATTCGTCGGCAATCACGCCGGCGGTCACCGAGCCGAACATCTTGCCGTCCTCGCCCGCCTTGACCTTGATGATGCAGATGAGCTTGGCGACGCCCTTGGCAAGTTCGGTCATGGTGTTGAACTCGTGCGCTTCGCGTTCGGCGCGGCGCTGGCGCAAGGACTCGATCTGGCGTTTGTTGGCCATGGTCATCGGGATGGCCAGGCGCTGCGGGAACAGATAGTTGCGCGCGTAACCGGCGGCGACCTTCACCTGGTCGGATTCGGCGCCGAGGCCGACGATGTTGTGCGTAAGAACGACTTCAGTCTTCATAAAAGTGGCATGTGACGGGTGACAAGTGACGGGAAAATTCGCCCGGGAAAATCAAAAGGGAACGTCGTCTCCTTCCGGGGGAGCGTCGGCTTCGCCGCCTTCGGGCGCGGACGCCGGGGAGGTTGCCGCCGGACGCGAACGCGGAGCCTCGGCAGAACCGCCGCCGCCGCTGTCGCCGCGATTCGAGTCAATGAACGAAAAGCCTTCGAGCACAACCTTCAATTTGCTCTGTTTTTGTTTCGTGTTTTTGTCCTCCCAGGTGTCCTGTTTGAGCCGGCCCTCGACGAGCAGCGGCCGGCCTTTTTTCATGTATTGGGAAATGACTTCCGCCTGGCGTCCCCAAATGTCCACGTCCACAAAACTGACTTCTTCCTTGTTTTCGCCGCTCTCGCTTTTCCAGGTGCGGTTGACGGCCAGGGTGATGCGGGCGACCGCCGTGCCCTTGGGCGTGTAGCGCAACTCCGGATCACGGGTCAAATTTCCGGCGAGGATGACTTTGTTGAAGTTGGCCATGACGGGACCTTTCGTTACTTGGCGGGTTTCGGTTCGGGCGACAGCGTGAACAGCACGCGGAACACGTCCTCGTTCAGCGCGAACTTGGCGCGCAACTGCGTGATAATGGCCGACGGGCCGGTGAAAATCACATTCGCGTAAAAGCCGGCGATGTACTTTTTGTCCGCCACCCGCGCAAAATTCTTTTTATCCATCTTTTGCACGGTTTCGACTTTGCCGCCCGCCGTTTCGATTTCCGCGGAAATTTTGTCGAGCGCGTCTTTGACGCCCTCTTCCCTGCCCGCCAGGTTCAGGATGAACAGACCTTCGTATCGTTTCACTGTTTTTTTTCTTCGTTCGCGGAGTCCACGACTCCGTTAAACTGGTTCATTGCTTTTTCAATGCCGCCCGCCAACCAGCATTCAACCTGGTCGGCGGCACGGCCCAAAACTTTTTCCATCAACGCGGCCTCGCCCGCCTCAAACCGTCCGAGCACATGATCCGTGATTTCCCGCGCGCCTTGCGCCCGGCCAATGCCGAGCCGCAACCGCGCAAAATCATTCGTGCCCAAATGCTGCTCGATGGACTCCAGTCCGTGGTGGCCACCGCTGCCACCGCCCGCCCGCAGGCGAATCTCGCCCAACGGCAAATCCGCGTCGTCCACCGCCACCAACAGCTCCGACTGTGGCTGGAGCTGGTAAAAATTCTTCAATGCGCCGACCGCTTCGCCGCTCAAATTCATGAACGTCTGCGCCTGGCAGAGCAAAACACGGACGCCGTTGCGTTCGAGCCCGCGCGACCCGGGCCTTGAACTTTCGTTCGTTCGTCCAGCCTGCATTCCAGCGCGCCGCCAGTTTTTCGACCAGCGTGAAACCGGCGTTATGCCGCGTCTGCGCATATTCCGCGCCGGGATTGCCCAAACCCACGATGAGACGCAAATTCTCCATGCGCGGCGCGGGCGCGGCGACCCTCGCGGATCGCCGGCAAAATTATTTCTTTTTCGCCGCCGGCGCCTTCTCGCCGGGCTTGGCGGCGGCCTTCTCCGGAACCGCGGCGGCAGCACCCTTGACCGGCGCCTTCTCGCCGGGCTTGGCAGCGCCTTTTTCGCCGGGTTTGGCCGCAGCCCCTTTTTCGCCGGGCTTGACAGCGCCTTTTTCGCCCTTGGCTGGCGCCGCATCTTCTTCGCCTTCTTCTTTCTTCTCTTTGATCATTTCGACATCGCCGGCGGCCACCTCGCCCTCCGCAACCGCAGCCGCTTCCTCCTCTTCCGTGCGCGGCAGGGCGACGGAGATGACAGCAATGTGCTTGTCGCCGAGGATCTCGACCCCCGCGGGCGCCTTGATGTCGCCAAGGTGGATTGACTTGCCGAGTTCGAGATGGCTCACGTCCACGATCATCTGCTCGGGCAAATCCCTGGGCAGGGCGCGCACTTTTAATTTGAAGACCACGTGCTCGAGCACGCCGCCGCTGTTCTTCACGCCGGCCGCTTCGCCGACGGTTTCCAGCGGCACCAGGACGACCACTTTTTCGTTCTCCGTCACTTCATGAAAATCCACGTGCAACACGTCGCCCTCCAGCGGATGGTGCTGGATTTCCTGCACCAGCGCGAGGCGTTTGGCGCGGGCGTCATTTTCGACGGACAAATCCACCAGCAAATTTTCGGAAACGGAATGGTGGATGAGGTCGCCGAATTCCTTGGCGCTGATTTCGAGGTTTTGCGGTTTGGCCTGCCGGCCATAAATGACGGCGGGCACGCGCCCGGCGGCGCGCAAATTCCTGGCCCCGTTCCGACGCGACTGCGTCCGGGGATACGCTTTCAACGGCACTGATTTCATCGTTAAATTATGTTTTACTGCGGCGCATCAACTCGTGCGCCCGCCTTTGAATTCAAACAGCGAATTCACCGACGAATTATTGTGAATTCGCTTGATGGCTTCGCCTAAAAGTCCCGCCACTGACAACGTGGTAATCTTCACGCCGTCAACCGCAGGGCATTGGACTGTATCAGTCGTAATTAATTCGTCAATCACCGATTTTCGCAATCTTTCGACCCCCACGTCGTTCAAAATGGCATGGGAAACGACGGCCAGAATCTTCCTGGCGCCCTTCTTTTTCAGCAACGCCGCCGCCTGCGTCAATGTCCCCGCCGTCTCCGTCAAATCATCCACCAGCAACACGTTTTTGCCCTTGATTTCGCCGATGACCGCCATGGATTCGACTTCCGTCGCACTCTTGCGCCGTTTGGCCACGATGGCCAGGCCGCCCTCCAGGACCTGGGAATACGCATGCGCCATTTTCAACCCGCCCACGTCCGGACTGACGACGACCAGGTTCGTCAGGTTTTTTTTCTTCAAGTACTCATACATCACCGGCGCGGCGTAGAGATGATCCACCGGAATGTCGAAGAACCCCTGAATCTGCTGCGCGTGCAAGTCCATCGTTAGAATGCGATTCGCGCCGGCCGCCACCAGCAGGTTCGCCACGAGCTTGGCCGTGATGGGCACGCGCGGCTGGTCCTTGCGGTCCTGGCGCGCGTAACCGTAAAACGGCAGCACGGCGGTGATGCGCGTTGCGCTCGCGCGCCGCACGGCGTCAATCATGATGAACAGCTCCATCAGATTGTGATTCGTCGGCGGCGACGTCGGCTGGACGATGAACACGTCTTCGCCGCGCACATTTTCCTCGATCTTCACAAACGTCTCGCCGTCGGGAAACGGCTGAACGGAGCATTTGCCGAGCTGGCTGCCGATGGATTTGCAAATGGCCCGGGCCAGGGGGACATTCGCGGTGCCGCTGAAAATTTTCACGAGATAATGGTTGTTCTGGTTAAAACGGAAAAACCGCCGCTGTCGGCGGATGAAATTGCAAAAGGACTTTAGCAACGAACGCACCCGGCGCAAGTGGAATCTGGGAATTATTGGCGGCGGATGCCCGGCCGCTTGCCATCGGCGGGCGCGTCACGTATTTTCGCTCCAATGAAATATCGTCGTTTTGGCCGGACGGAGCTGGCGATGCCGGTGATTTCCTGCGGCGGGATGCGTTATCAATTCAAGTGGCAGGACGTGGACCCGAAGGAAATCCCGCGCAAAGACCAGGAAAATCTGGAAGCCACCATCCATCGCGCCCTTGAACTCGGCATCAATCACATTGAAACCGCGCGCGGCTACGGCACCTCCGAAATGCAACTGGGCAGCGTGCTGCCAAAACTGCCGCGCGAACGAATCATCGTCCAGACCAAGGTCGCGCCCAAGGCAACCGCAAAGGAATTTCTCGAAACGTTCGAGACTTCGATGAAATACCTGAAACTCGACCACGTGGATTTGTTTTCGTTGCACGGCATCAACAACCGCGAACTGCTGGACTGGGCGCTGAAGAAAAACGGCTGCCTCGCCGCCGCGCGCCAATTGCAGAAGGAGGGCCGCGCGCGGTTTGTCGGTTTTTCCACGCACGCGACGACCGATGTCATACTCGACGCGGTGAACAGCGGCGAGTTTGATTACCTGAACGTCCACTGGTATTTCGTGAACGATTTGAACCGGGCCGCGCTTGAAGCCGCGCACCGGCTCGACCTGGGCGTCTTCATCATCAGCCCGAATGACAAGGGCGGGAAACTTTACGAGCCGCCGGAAAAGATGGTGAACCTCTGCGCGCCGCTGTCGCCGATGATGTTCAACGACCTTTATTGCCTCGGGCGAAAAGAAGTCCACACGCTGAGTTGCGGCGCCAACAAGCCCGGGGATTTTGACGAGCATGTCGCCGCGCTGAAATTTTACGACACCATTGCGGAGACGATTGCGCCGGTGGAAAAGCGGCTGCGCGCGGAAATGGAACGCGTGCTGGGCGCGGATTGGTGCGCGCGGTGGTTCGAGGGTCTGCCGAATTACGTGGACGTGCCGGGGCGGGTCAACGTGTCGGAAATCCTGCGGCTGTGGACTTACGCGAAGTCGCTCGACCTCGTGGCGTGGGGCAGGATGCGATACAATTTACTCGGACAGGCCGACCACTGGTTTCCGGGCGAAAACGCGGCCAAGGTTCGCGAGCTGGACCTGCAGACCGTGCTGCGGAACAGTCCGTTTGCCAACCGAATTCCCGGAATTTTGGAGGAATCGCACCGGCTGCTTTTTGAGAAACCGGTGCAGCGGCTCAGCGCGAGTTGACATCCGGCGGGTTGGTGCCCAACAGGAACGACGGTGAGGTCACAACCGGAGCGGGGGTGATGCTGTCGGTGCGCCCGGCGTTGAGGCGTTTGAGAACGGCGTCGGTCAAATCGTTTTCGCCGCTGCTGTAAACCACCGCCGTCGTGGGGGCATTGGCAGTTTCCCCCGCGGCGTCCACTACCAGCTGGTAGCCGGCGACCTTGGCCTGGGCGGCCACGGCCGCTTTGATGTCGCTGAGAATGTTGTCGTGCATCCGCTGGCTTTTCCCGGATATTGTGATCTGCGCCTGACGGTCATACTGGTCCAGGGCGGTCTTGGCCTCCTGCAACTGTTTCAGTTTGTCGGCGGCGGTCTGTTTGTATTTGTCGCGTTGTTCGGCGGAGAAGGCCTGGTCATTCGCCTGTTCCAGAAGTTTCTGATATTCATCGCCAACCTTCTTCAAATCGTCACGCTGGCCCTTGGCGTCCCCGGCGAATCGCGTTTGATCCTCGTTGAGCAGGGTTTGCGCCTGCTTGGTTTTCCAATAGCCGTCGAACAGCTTGCGCAAATCCACGGTGGCGATCTTGGTTTGCGCCAGCGCGGGAACGCTCAAGAAAGCCAGCAACGAAATGGTTAAAACAGCCGTTCGCAAAAATTTCATGGGAATATAAAAGCAAAATTCATTGATGATGCCAACTGAAAACTGGCGGGTTAAACCGGCGGCGGCATCACGGCAGTTGCAGCAAATAGAATAGCTGCGGCGCGTTGGTCTGCGCGGTGTTGGTGAAGATGAAACCGCCCTGGCCGTCAAATTGATTGGTCGCAAGGTACGTCCAATTGGTCAGCGGCGTCAGCAGATTGGACGAAATCAGCACATAATAGGCGCCGTTGCTCACGCCGCCCGTGCCGCTCAATATGAAACTGCCGCCGGTGGCTGCAAGGATGTTCCCGAAACTCGGCGGCGGTAACACCGTCAGGACCGCATTGGAACTGGTCACCGATCCGCCAGGGTTTGTGATGATGAGCCAGTAATTCCCGCTGTCGTTCGTCTGCGCGTTGCTGATGGTCAAGGCGTAATTGGTTGAGCCACTAATGGCTGATCCGCTGATGGTTGTTCCATCCGTCAGGTTTGTCCCGTCCTTCAGCCATTGAAAAAAGTAAGGCCCATACACGTCATTTGCGGTTCCGTAAACGATGAATGTCGCGGTCGAACCCACCCACACCGTCTGGCTCGTTGGTTGAGTCCCGATCTCCGGCGGAACATTCGTCACCGTCAGGAGGGCATTGGAACTGGTCACCGAGCCGTCAAGGTTCATGACGATGACCGCGTAGCTGCCGCTGTCGTTCGTCTGCGCATTGCTGATGGTCAGCACATTGGTGGTTGAGCCGATGGTAATGTCCCCATTTACCAGGTTCGTTCCATCCACCAGATTCGTCCCGTTAATCTGCCACTGGTAACTCAACGGCTCCAGCCCGACCGCGGTGACAGCAATGGTCGCAGTCGCTCCCACCGCCAGCGACTGGTTGGTTGGGGTTGGTTGCAGGGTGATCACCGGTGACTCCGTTACCGTCAAGACCGCATTGGAACTGGTCACCGAGCCGGCCAGGTTCGTGATGGTGACCGTGTAGATTCCGTTGTTGGTCAACTGCACATTGCTGATGGTCAACACATTGCTGATCGCGCCATTGATTTGGCCTCCATCCACCAGGTTGTTCGTCCCGTCCTGCCACTGGTAACTCAACGGCTCCGTCCCGGTCGCGGTAACGGCAAAGGTCACAGTCGTCGCTCCCGCCTCCACCGTCTGGTTCGTCGGTTGCGCGGTAATCGTCGGCGGCGACACCACGGCCAGGACCGCGTTGGAACTGGTCACCGATCCGATCAGGTTCGTGATGGTAACCGTGTAGATTCCGTTGTTGGTCAACTGCACATTGCTGATGGTCAATACATTGCTGATCGCGCCATTGATTTGGCCTCCATCCACCAGGTTGTTCGTCCCGTCCTGCCACTGGTAACTCAACGGCTCCGTCCCGGTCGCGGTAACGGCAAAGGTCACAGTCGTCGCTCCCACCGCCACCGTCTGGTTCGTCGGTTGCACCACGATCACCGGCGATAATGCCACCGTCAGGACCGCATTGGAACTGATCACCGACCCGGCACTGTTCGTGACGATGACCGTGTAGTTGCCACTGTTGGTCGTCTGCGCGTTGCTGATGGTCAGCACACTGTTGGTTGCGCCGCTGATGCCGCCGCCATTCTTCACCAGGTTCGTCCCGTCCACCCACCATTGGAATCTCAACGGCACGGTTCCGACTGCGAAGACGACATTGGTCACAGTCGCTCCCGCCGCCACCATCTGATTCGATGGTTGTGTTACGATCACCGGCGACGATGCCACTGTCAGGATGGCAACGGAACTGGTCACCGAACCCCCAAAATTGGTGACGATAACCGTGTAATTTCCGCTGTTGGTCGTCTGCGTCTGGCTGATGTTCAGCATGGAGGTGGTCGCGCCACCGATTTGGCCTCCATTCTTCAACAGGTTCGTCCCGTTCACCCACCATTGGTAACTCAACGGCACCGTCCCGTTTGCGGTGACAGCCAAGGTCACAGACGTTCCCACCGCCACCGTCTGGTTCGTCGGCCCTGTAACCGACGGCGGTACATTCGTCACCGTCAGGATCGCATTGGAACTGGTCACCGATCCGGCAATGTTCGTGACGATGACCGTGTAGTTGCCACTGTTGGTCGTCTGCGCATTGCTGATGATCAACACATTGGTGGTCGCGCCGCTGATGGTCGGACCATTTTTAACGGTTCCATTCTTCACCAGGTTCGTCCCGTTCACCCACCATTGGTAACTCAACGGCACCGTGCCGATGGCAGTGACGGCAAAGGTCGCAGTCGATTTCACCTCCATCGACTGGTTGGTTGCTGGTTGTACGAAGATCACCGGCGACGACAGCACCGTCAGGACCGCATTGGAACTGGTCACCGATCCGCCAAGGTTCGTGACGATGACCGTGTAGTTTCCGCTGTTGGTCAGTTGCACCGTACTAATGGTCAGCACCCCGCTGGTTGCGCCGCTGAAGTGGCCGCCATTCTTCACCAAGTTCGTCCCGTTAATCCACCATTGGTAACTCAACGGCGGCGTCCCGTTGGTCACGGTGACAGCCAGGATCACAGTCGTTCCCACCCCGTTCGTCTGGCTGATCGGTTGTGTCCCGATCGCCGGCAGGATGTTCGTCACCGTCAGAATCGCATTGGAACTGGTCACCGAACCGGCACTGTTCGTAACGATGACCGTGTAACTGCCGCTGTTGTTCGTCTGCGCATTGCTGATGATCAACACATTGGTGGTCGCGCCACTGATCTGGCCTCCACTCTTCACCAGATTCGTCCCGTCCCACCATTGGTAATGCAAAGGCACCGTCCCGACGGCGGTGACAGTAAAGGTCGCATTCGATCCCACGGCGATCGCCTGGTTGGTCGGGGTTGGTTGCAATACAATCACCGGTGACGCTTGCACTGTCAGGATGACATTGGAACTGGTCACCGACCCGGCACTGTTCTGGACGATGACCGTGTAGTTGGTGGCGCTGTTGGTCAGTTGCACATTGCTGATGGTCAGCACATTGCTGGTCGCGCCGCTGATGGTCGCGCCATTGGTGCGGCCATTCACCAGGGACATCCCGCCCACCTGCCACTGGTAACGAAACGGCGGCGTCCCGTTGGTCACGGTGACAGCCAGGATCGCGGTCGTCCCCACCCCCACCAACTGGTTCGTCGGTTCCATGATCGCCGGCAGTACATTCGTGATCTGCAAGGACGCATTGGAACTGGTCACCGATCCCCCGTAGTTCATGAGGATGACCGAGTAGCTCCCATCGTCGTTCGTCTGCGCGTTGCTGATGGTCAGGGTGACATTGGTTGCGCCGCTGATAATGCTTCCCCCATTCACCAGGTTCGTCCCATTCACCAGGTTCGTCCCGTCTTTCTGCCATTGCAGGAAGTAAGGCGGGAGCGCGGTCCCATTGATAAAGAACGTGGTGGTCGAACCCACCTCGTTCGTTTGGCCTGCCGGTTGTGTCGTGATTGTCGGCGGCGCCACCGTCAAAATGATTTGAGTAACAAAGGCGTCGTTGGTGCCGTTACGCGAGGTTTCCGAGGTTACGGTGTTGAACGTCGGGAAGTTGGTCGAGAGCGTCTGGCCGACGACGTAGGCGTTGTCATTCGTGTCCACCGCGATGCCATAACCAAAATCGTTATCATAGCCGCCAAGGTAGCCTGAATAGATCAGGTTCGTGCCGGCGGTGGTGCCGGTGGTATTGGTGAACGCAATAACGAATGCGTCACTCTTGCCGGATTTGTTCTTGCTGGAATTGGTGGCGCTCATCAGCCCCGGGACGTTGTAGGTCGGGAAATTGGTCGAGGAAGCCGAGCCGGTCACAAATACGTTGCCCGCCGGGTCCAGCGCCACGCCGTTGCCGATGTCCGCGCCTTTGCCGCCGAACACCGCCGACCAGGCAATAACCGCATTGGTGCCATAAGTGATCTTGGTCAGGAAAACATTTGTGGCCAGGACGCCGAGCGAGGTGTTGGTGGCCACGAACGAGTGGAGCGCGGCTATGTTCGTGACGGTGTTCGGGAAATTCGTCGATATGGTCCACCCGGTCACGTAGGCGGCGCCGTTGTGGTCAACGGCGATGCCATTGGCCATGTCATTATTCGTGCTGCCCAGGAAGGTCGAATACACCAACACCAGATTGGTGCCGATGGAATCGAATCTGGCGACAAAAGCGTCGAAGGCGGTATTTTTGTTCGTCGAACCGTTCAGCAAATGGCCGTCAAACTTCTTGCCGCCGATCACTTGCTGCACGTAATTGGTGGCTGGGAAATTGGTCGAGGCGGTGAAGCCGGTCACATAGACAGATCCATTGGTGTCCACGGCGATGCCTTTGCCTATATCGTAATTAGTGCCGCCGAAATAGCTGGAATAGACCAACGCCCCGCCGTTGGAGGCGACCTCCGTTACGAATGCATTGCAGTTGAAGTAAAAAGAATTGGTGCATTGTAACTTTTTGAACTTGGCATTGGCTGTGTATGGGAAATTGGTCGAAAATGTAAAACCGGTTACAAAAGCGTGGCCGGCTGAGTCCACGGCCACACCGTAGGCGGCATCCGCACCGGCACCGCCCAGATAGGTCGAATAAACCAGGTTGGAACCGCTGGCATCCAGTTCCGCCACAAAGGCATCAGACGGATATAATTTGACGTTCGGGTCGAATACGCCGCTGATTTTCGTTCCATTGTAACCGGGGATGGCAATGGCGTTCGTGGTCGGGAAATTGGTCGAGTCCGTATAGCCGACCACATAGGCATTTCCGGCGTTGTCCACAGCAATGCTGTAGGCTGCGTTATCTCCGTCACCGCCCAGATAAGTCAGGTAATAGACTGTGGTTCCATCACTGCCGAGTTTTGCCACAAACGCATCACCGGCATATTTGCCACCGTTGTAATTTGTTTGAAAAGCTCCAAAAGTGGAAAAAGCCGGTCCCAAGGACCACCCGTTTGTATAAAACTTTGGAGAAAACGTTTCCCCCGTGACATAAATAAGCCCGTTGGTGTCCAAGGCCACCGCCCAGGCCATGTCACCCGCCGTGCCGCCGAAGTAGGTCGAAAAACCCAAAACCGGGTCAATGACCAGCGGCTGGCTGCGGTCGTACTTGCCGACGACGAAGGCCACCGTGTGCGCGTCCACCAACCGATAGCCGCCGGCAATTTCTTTTCGCACACCATTCATCAGTTGGTAAATCACCGGTTTGGGCTGGCGGATTTCACCGCCGGCCAGGCTCAAAATCAATTCACCCCGCGGGTTGACCAAAATTTTGTCCGTGCCGTCGAAATGAATCGCAATGACATCGGGGTTCGCACCCGGCGCGATGGCGAAATCGTATTCCAATTGCCGCTGGTTGCCGTAGTAAATCAGATTGATGCCGGGATAAAGTTCCCCGATGCGAACCTTGGCGAACATGCCCACACCCGTGCGCCATTGCGCAGGGTCGTTCCCGGTGAGGTAATTGACCTTGCCGGGCAATTCGGCGTCGCCGTGGATTTGCGCCTGCGGGTTGGCGCCCACAAACTGCATCCGCATGGCCGCGGATTCGGCGTCAGCTTTGCAAAGTGCAATTTGCACTCCGGTCGCCGAAATCAGGAATTGGTAATCATGGCCGCGGGCGATGAATTGCGCCGTGGCATTGGCCTGTCCCTGGCCGGTTTCAAAGTAAAGCGGCAGATTGGCCGGCATGGCCACGGGCGTAGCCGCAGCAGCCGGCAACCCCAGCAGGCCCAGGGCAAGCCCGTTGAGCACCGCCGAACGAATAATTTTTGCAAAACGAATCATTTTAAAAAGGACGCTGCCAGCCAACGCCGAATTGGAACCGGCCGGAGGCGCCGTTGTACTGATCGTGATGGATGGGGATGCCATATTCAAGCCGCAACGGGCCGAGTTTGGGGATGTTGATGTGCAAGCCCAGGCCCCAGTCATCGTCAAAATTATCCCCGGAAACCGAATAGGCATTTTGATAGACGGCGCCGACATCGT
The DNA here is from genome assembly GCA_963804345.1 of uncultured Verrucomicrobiae bacterium. Taxonomy (GTDB): domain Bacteria; phylum Verrucomicrobiota; class Verrucomicrobiia; order Limisphaerales; family UBA11358; genus UBA11358. The sequence continues at coordinate 82,696 of CAWDPX010000015.1, forward strand.
AGAACATGGCAAAGCGCACGCCAGGCCCGTTGTCCTTTTCAAATATGGGGAGGGTGTATTCCAGCGAACCAAACCAGAAAGTGTCGCCGCCGATCGGTTCACTCGGCATGCCGGCGGGATTGCCGGGGGAATAAGCGGGATCACGCGGTGCGATGTTGCGGAACTTGAAACCACGCAGCGAATAAAGGCCGCCGAGATAATAACGGTCGTAAAACGGCACGTCGCCGCCACTCACACTGTCCGCGACACCGGCGCGCCCGACCGCCTCCAGCACGTGGCCGGTGAACAGGCCGGGGAAATACCAAGAGGTCTTGAGTTCCAGTTTGTAATACGAGGTGTCGCCGACGCTGAATTCCGGGTCAAATTCCGTCCGCTGGCCGTGATTCGGCAGTCGCGTGCTGTTCCGCGTGTCGTAGGCAAGAGTGACACCGAAACGGTTGTACAAACTATCACCGGTTTGATCAAGGATGGCTTGCGGTGTATTTGGGGGGATTGGAGGAAATGGCTTATCCACTTTCCATCCATGATACGGGCTGACCAGGTTGATGCCCACGTCTTCGAGCGTATAGCTGATGCTGCCGATGAAAAAGTCGCTCCACAACGCGCGCGTCAGGCTCAGGCGCACGCCAGTCCGGGTTTCGTCGTAAATATCGTTCGGACTCTCGAAGTTCAATTGATGCCGGTAAAGGTCCACGCCCAATGTCAATTTGCGATTTAGAAACCAAGGATAGACGTAGGAAAGTTCGTAATCCTGGCGCTCGGTGCCGAGCTGGACGAACAGGCGGAGCTTCTGGCCGCCGCCGGTAAACGTGGGCGGATGGAACAGGTCAAAATTACCCTGCGAGATTTCGGCGTAACCGACCAGCGCGTCCACCGAACTGAAACCCGCGCCAACCATGAGGTTGCCGGTGTTCTTTTCCTCCACGTTTACGATCAAATCCTTGCGCCCGGCAATCGGCGGGTCGGTCGCCTCCGGCCGCATGTCCACCTTTTCAAAATAATCAAGGCCTTCGAGACGCTGCCTGCTGATTTTGACGCGCACCATGTCAAACACCTCCCCCGGCGATATGGCCAGCTCGCGGCGGATGACCTTGTCCTTGGTCTTGTTGTTGCCGCGGATGTCAATTTTTTCAACGTGGGATTTCTGCCCTTCCTTGATTTGAAATTCCAGGTCCATCGTGCCCGTGTCCACGTTCGGAATGTACTCGGCGCGCAGCGCCGGTCCCCGCACCACGTCAATGTAACCCTTGCTCCCGTAAAAATCCTCGATGGCCTGCGTGTCCTTGTTCAAGCCTTCGGGTGTGAAAATGTTGCCGGTGTCCATCCCCAGGCCGTGCGGACCGAGCTTGTCCTTGGAATGCTCGGAGCTGTGGACGGATTGCAAGCCGGCATGGATTTCCTCCGCATTAAAAAGTTTGTTGCCGGTGAAGGCGACCGAGCCGACCTTGTATTGCCGTCCTTCATAAAGGTAAAAGCGAATGACCATCGTGTTGGTCGTCGGGTGATCAAGCTTCACATCCTTGATTTCAAAATCAAGATAACCGTGATTGTGGTAAAAGTCGGCGAGCGCTTCGCGGTCGTCGTCGAATTCGTCCTCCTTGAACACGCCGTTGCCGGACAGCCAGGACCACATCCAGTGCCGCTTGGTCTTGAGCTGCCCGCGCAGCTCCCTTTGGGTAAACGCCGCCGCCCCGATGAAATCAATCCGGTCGATTTTAATTTTCACCGCCTCGGCGATTTCAAAGGTGACGGTGCCGCGTCCGGCATTTTCGTCGATGTTCAAAACATATTTCACCTGCGTGCCGGCCCGGCCGTATTTTTCGTAAAGCTTCCGGATTTCCTGGGTGTCGGTGAACAATTTCTGCTCGTCGAGCGGCTGGCCGGTTTTCACGGTGATTTTTTTCCGGATCTTGGAGGTGCTGAGTTTTTGGTTGCCCTCGATCTTGATGTCCGTCAGCCGCGGCCTCGCCTGCACGAGGTAGGTCAGCACCACGCCGCCATCGTCGGCCGGATCCAGCGTAACCCGGATGTTGTAAAACTGTCCGGTGGTATAGAGCGACCGGATGTCATCCTGGGTGGCGTCGGGAAAATAAATGTCGCCCGCCTTGAGCCGGACGTTGGAACGGACAAATGGTTCGCTGACCGTCGCCGGGCCGATAAACTTCACGTCCACGCGGTCAATTTTCGGGCCGGCCGGCTGCGCCCGCACGGCTGACACGCAGCCGAGCAACAGCCAGATTCCGAACAGGCGGAAAAATAATTTCATCGTCTATCGGTCCGCCGGCACGTCTTCATCGCTGACTTTGGCTGCGCTTTCAAAACGAGTGTACGGTTTCAAAAAGGTTAAGTTTACATCGCCCGTGGGGCCGTTGCGCTGCTTCGCAATCAACAGATTGACCGGCAGGCCATCCGGCTCTTCCACCGCGGCGCCGTCTTCATCTTCGCCGGCGTTCGGCTTGTACAGCAGGCCCACCACGTCGGCGTCCTGCTCAATTGCGCCCGATTCACGCAAATCGGACAACCGCGGCTTGCGGCTTTTGTCCCGCTCCAATTCGCGGTTCAACTGGCTGAGCACCAGCATCGGCACCTTCAATTCCTTCGCCAGCGCCTTGATGCCGCTGGAAATATCCGAAATTTCCTGCTGCCGGTTTTCCTGTGCCCGGCGCGCAGTAGAATGCAGCAACTGCAAATAATCAATCACAAAAAGCTTCACCCCGTGCTGCTGCGCCAGCCGCCGCGCCCGCGCCCGCAGTTGCAAAATCGAAAGCCCCGCCGAATCGTCAATGAACAGCGGCGCGCCCGCCAGCCGGCCCGCCGCGCTCGTCAGCTTCGGAAAATCCGACTCGCTCATGAAGCCTTCGCGGATGCTGCGCAGATTCACCCGCGCGAGCGAACACATCATGCGCAACACCAGCGCCTCCGCGCTCATCTCCAGGCTGAACACGGCCACCGGCAATTTTTGCTCCAGCACCACGTGCTCCGCGATGTTCATCGCCAGGGACGTTTTTCCCATGGATGGCCTGGCGGCAATGACGATCATTTCACTCCCGTGCAAACCGTCCGTTATCCGGTCCAGATCCGTGAAGCCCGTGGCCAGCCCGTTCAACACGCCTTTGCGGCTGAAATAATTTTCAATCGTCCCGATGGCTTTGCCCACCAGTTCCTTGACGCCGAGCACGCTGCTTTGCGCGCGCGATTCGCTGATGCGCAGAATGTCGCGCTCCACCTCGTCCATCAACGCGTCCACCTCGCCCTCGTAGTCATAGACCCGCCCAACGACGTCCGTGCAGGTGGAAATCATTTTCCGCAGCAGGAATTTTTCCTGGACGATGTCGAGGTAGTAGGAAAGATTCGCCGCGCTCGGCACGGCATCCTGAAGTTGCGCCAGATAGGCAATGCCGCCGACCTGATCCAAAAGCTGTTTGTCCTTGAGTCGTTGTTGAACGGTGATGACGTCAATGGGCATCCGTTCGTTGAACATGGCCGCCAGCATTTCGTAAATCGTCTGATGCCGCAGGTCGTAGAAAACCTCCTCGCCGCCGTCCTTGAGCTTTTCGATGCACTCGCCCACGCATTCGTTCGGCGACAGCAGCGCGCAGCCCAGCACGCCCTGCTCGGCCTCCGGCGAATGCGGCGGCAGCCGGTCCACGGTAGGGCCGCGCTGCTGCGCGGCCTTCTGTCTGCGCGCCTTCTTCAAATCTGCCGCTGCCCCGGCAGTCTCGGAAACGGAATCAATCATGTGAACAGGAGAACGCGCAATTCAAATGGCGGCAAGATAAAGTTGTTTATCTTGTTCCCAAATTATTCGCTGTCACCGGAGGTTCTTTCAAAACTGTAGCAGCCGACGCGACGCGATTGGAGCGCCGAGCACCGTCTCGGCCAGTTTCAAACCCGAACCGATATGTTTGAGACTTCTCACGTCGTCTCCTACAACACGCCCGCCCAAAGCGCCAGAGGGCTGGCGCAGTCCACGACGCTTCGCGCGGTTCGGCGGTCATCGGCAAACGCGCCAGCGTCTTGGGCTGATACGGCGGCCCTCCGCCGCTTTCTCCCGCGTACCAAATATTGAATATTTCCCCAGTCGTGATTGCGGCGGCTAACAAATTTGACTCGCCGGTTTTCGTGGCTAGACTCCCCGCGCTTATTTGAACATGAACCGCAAGCCATCATTACTCGTTGTCTTCCTGACGGTCTTCATTGACCTCATCGGTTTCGGCATCGTCGTGCCGCTGGTGCCGATCTTCAGCCGGCATTACGGCGCGAGTGGCTGGGTCATCGGCGCCATCATCGCCTCGTTTTCCGCCATGCAATTCGTCTTCTCACCAATTTGGGGACGGCTTTCCGACCGGCATGGCCGCCGGCCGATTTTGCTCATCAGCACCGCCGGCGCGGCGTTGTCGTATGTCCTGTTCGCCGTCGGGTCGGGATTTGAAAATCACACCGCCGCGCTCTGGACGCTGCTCGTCTCCCGCATCTTCGCCGGCATCTGCGGCGGCAACATCACCGTCGCCCAGGCCTACATCGCCGACATCACGCCGCCGGAAAACCGGTCGAAGCGGATGGGACTCATCGGCATGGCGTTCGGATTGGGATTTATTTTCGGTCCGGCAATCAGCGGCATCGCCCTGCATTTCTTCGGCGCCACCGGTCCGGGCTGGACGGCCGCGGCGCTGTGCGCGGCGAATTTTCTCCTCGCCTTTGCCATCCTCGCCGAAAGCTTGAAACCGGGTTCCGGCCAGGCGGCCCGTCGCCCGCATTTCGCCCAATGGGGACACACGCTCGCCCAGCCGAATATCGGTTTGCTGATCCTGATTTTTTTCCTGGCGACGTTCGCGTTCAGTTGTTTTGAAAGCACCCTGCCGCTGCTGGTCAGCGACAATTTCAACCTCGGCATTGCCGTTGACGAAACCAAACCCGCCACCACGGTCATCTCCCTGTTTGTTTTTTGCGGTATCATCGGCGCGGTCATCCAGGGCGGAGCCATCGGGCGGCTCGTGAAACAATTCGGCGAACCCAAATTGATTTCGCTGAGCCTGTTTCTGACCGGCATCAGCCTCGTGCTCCTGCCGTTCATCAAGGGTGAAGGCCAGCTTCGATGGTTGGCGGTGTTACACGGCGCCGACGGGCCGTGGATCAAAATGCTTCTGGCGCTGGCGCTGCTGGCGGTGGGCTCCGCGCTGACGCGCCCGCCGTTGTTCGGATTGTTGTCCAACCTCGCGCCCGCGAACGAGCAGGGCGCGACCATCGGCGTTGCGCAAAGCGCCGGCAGTCTGGCGCGCATTCTCGGCCCGCTGTTCGCCGCGACGCTTTACACGCACATCGCGCCGCTGCCTTACGTGACTTGCGGTGTCATTTCCATCCTGGCTGGAATTCTGGCGCTCCTGCGGTTGGGCAGTGCTGCTGAGTTTGTCTCAAAAGTATCGGAGGGGCGAGTTACACGAGCCCCTGACTCATAGAAAGCCTCTGAAAATGGGGTCTCGTATAACTCGCCCCTCCGACAAAAATGTTTTAAGACAGTCTTTGTTGCGCCATCTTGGTCTTGGCTGAAAGTTCAGCGCAGAAATAATTCCGCCGCCGAATCCGCGAAACGCAATCCTTGCGGTGTGAGGTGAAAACTGTCCGGCAGAATTTCCGCCCAGCCGCGTTCGACCAGTTGCTTCATTTCCGCCGACCACTCGTTGCGCAAATCAAAACCGGTCGTGCGCCGGAATTCTTCAAACGGCCAGCCCGTGTTCATGCGCAGACCGAACGCGGCGGTTTCGCCCGCGCGTTTCAACGGCGGCAGTTCCTCGCGGGATTCAATGGCTCGCTTTCCCTTTTCCAGTTGCTCGCTATAAAGCTGCGTGTTCGACCAGTTCTTCGTCCGCACGCCGCGCACGCAACTGGTCGCGCTGGGGCCAAGCCCATAAAACGAACCGCCCCGCCAGTAATTCACGTTGTGCTTGCAGGCAAAGGAAGGAATGTCCGCAGTCCAGAGTCCGCAGTCCACAGTCGGGTCGTTGTCGGGCGCAGACTGTGGACTCTGGACTGTGGACTTGTTGGACCTCGCCCCCCGCGCAAAATTCGCAACTTCATATTGCCGGAAGCCGGCGGCGGTCGCGCGCGCGACGAGTTCCTCATACATTGCGCAGGACAGGTCCTCGTCCACGTCAAATTCGCCGGCATGCAATTGCGTGAACAGCGGCGTGTCGTCCTCGTAAATGACTTCGTAGGTGGACAAATGCTCGCTGCCGAGCGCCAGCGCCTCGGTCAGCGTCGCCCGCCAGATTTCCATCGTTTGGCCGGGAATGGCGAACATCAGGTCGAGATTCAAATTGTCGAAACCGGCCCGCCGCAAAATGTCGAACGATTTGAATGCCATCTCCCGCGTGTGAATCCGGCCGAGACGGTCGAGCAATGATTCGTCGAGCGATTGCACTCCCATCGAGGCGCGGTTCACCCCGAAGTCGCGGAGCAGTTTTGCCTTGTCGGGCGAAACGGTGGCGGGATTGCATTCGACGGTGAATTCAGCCGCGCCGGTCAAATTCAGCCGTTCCATGGCACGGAGAATTTGTTCCCAATGGCTCAGATTGAGCAGCGATGGCGTGCCACCACCAAAGAAAATCGTTTTGGGTTCAAGATCATCCGCGACCATTTCAAGCTCGCGGATGAGCGCGGTGACGTAGCGATTGACGAGATCGCCGCCGGACGGCTCGGAATAAAAGGCGCAGTACGCGCATTTCTGCGCGCAGAACGGGACGTGAATATAAAGGCTTTCGACCGTAGTCGCGGCGGAACCGGCCATGAAAGAAGAATACCTTCTTCGTTCATGGCTGGCGAACGAAAATCTCCCGCGTCGCGGGATTGCCTGGCGTGAACCCCGGTGTTACACCGGATTCACGCGCTGGACATTTTGGGCTTTAAGCCCTTTGTCGCTGGGTATGACGTCGAAGGAAACTTCGTCTCCTTCATTCAGGGTTTTAAACCCCGCGCCCGTGATGGACGTGTGATGCACGAATACGTCCTGACCTGAATCCTGGGCGATGAAGCCAAACCCTTTTTTGTTGTCGAACCACTTGACTTTGCCACTGGCCATAATTAACTCCTGACTTTTCGAGGCCCGCCCCAATGTAAAAAAGACACGACCGAAAATCAGTCGTGCCAAAATTACTTTTCAAAAACGCTCATGCCTCAATTAGGGGGCCATCTTAATGCCCCCTAGGTTAAAGTCAAGCGCAAGTTTCAAGCGGGTTACAACAGGTTGCGCACAGGTTGCAGACATCACCCGCCGCGCGCCTACACCTGCAACGCCTGGTTCAAAAGCTGCGGCAGGTAATTGGCAATGGTGGCTTCGCCGACCACCAGCGTCGCGCCGGCTTTTTGCGCGGCGGCCTGCAACTCCGCCGCCTGTTCGCCGGCAAATGCAATAATGGGAATGTGTTGCGTGGCGGCATCCGCCTTCAACGCCGCAATGGCGCGGCAGACGTCATCGCGCTTCGATTCCAGGTCCACGACCGCCAGCATCGGGCCTTCGCTTTGCGCACTGCGCAGGAGCGCCGGCAGATCGTTGACGGCCTGGACGCGATAATTCAGGTCTTGCAGCCGGTTCACCAACTGGCTGCCCGGCAGCAATTTTTCGTAGAAAACCAGCGCGAGCGGTTGCGTCATGTTTTGAGGATAATGGGAAATGGGAAAAATGCAAAACTGTTTTGGCCGGTTTGGGCTTACAGTTTTTTTACAAACCTTTGACCCGCCCATGACAACTACCGGAAAAAATCGGGCAGGGTGAGGGCATGAATAAAACACTGTTTGCCCTTGGTCTGGCGACGGGTCTGGCTGTCCGCCTGTCCGCCGGAGAAACCCTGCACCTGAACCTCGTTCCCGACCGCGATGTCCTGTTTCGGGGCCATCCCCAGGAAGTCATCGTGAAAATCGATCTCTCGGCGATTGCCGACCGGCAAAAGCACCGGCGCACCCCGCTCAACCTCGCCGTCGTCCTGGACAAGTCCGGTTCCATGACCGGTGCGAAGCTGGAGAAAACGAAACAGGCCGCCCTGCAACTGGTGGATCGCCTCGCGCCCAACGATGTTTTTTCCCTGGTCATTTTCAGTGACGAAGCGCGGGTGCTGGTCCCGGCGCAGAAGGTTGAAGACAAGGAGGCGCTCAAAGAAAAAATTGAAAGCATCGAGGCCGGAGGCAGCACGGCGCTGCATGCCGGTGTCAAAACCGGCGCCCGGCAGCTCCAGGAATACTTTTCCGGCAAACGCATCAACCGCGTCATCCTGCTCTCCGACGGACTGGCGAACGTCGGCCCCAGTTCCACCGCCGACCTGCGCCGGCTCGGACGTGAACTCGCCGAATCGGGCATTTCCGTCACCACCATCGGCGTCGGCGACGATTTCAACGAGGATTTGATGGCCGGCCTGGCGGAAGCCAGCGACGCGAATTATTACTACGTTCAGGACACGGAAAAGCTCCCGGAAATTTTCGCGAAGGAACTGGGCGAAATGCTCACCGTCGCCGCCCGCGAAATCAAAATTGAAATCACCTGCCCGGACGGCGTGCAACCGCTGGGCTTCATCGGACGCAGCGAGAAATTTGAAAACCGGAAGGCCTGCGTCAACTTGAGCCAGTTCACCCTCGGACAAAACCGCTATCTCCTGCTGCGTTGTCTCGTGACCCGGCCCGAACCCGAAGTCGCCCGCGTCAATGTCCGTTACACCGACGAACTCGACAACGGCAGCGAACAATCCGCCGGTGGCGTGGTAAAAATTCGTTACACCGACGACCAGTCGGCAGCCGATCGGTCGGACAACTCCGCCGTCACTGCGGATAAGGTGCTGGTGCTCACCGCCGTCGCCAAGGACAAGGCCATCGCTTTGGCAGATGCTGGCAATTTCAAGGAGGCCGCCGCGACGCTCGCAACGCAGAAGGCGTCACTTGGTGCGGTCTATGCCGCTGCGCCTGCCGCAGTCCAGGTTCAGATCCGGTCGGAAACCAACAATCTGGACGACTTCAGCGGCCAGCTTGAGGGCGGACAATACGGCGCCGGCTCCCGCAAAGTTTTGCAGTCGCAATCCTACAACACGCGCAACTCAAAATAGGACGGGTTCAAATATGGTGGCGGCGGTGCTGCCGCACCGCCGTGCGCCGCCGCAGCGGCGCACCCGCCATTTGAAATCCGGACACCAGTTCAGAATGAGCTTGGTTATGAACGTGGAGTTGGGATATTTCCCGAAGCAAACCCATGAAAAAAGTCGCGCTGGTTTTTGTGGTGGCGGTCCTGCTGCCGAGCTTGGTGCTCGCGTGGCTGGCCGTTCGTTCGTTGCGCGACCAGCAGTTCCTGCTCGAACGCCAGCAATCGCTGCTCTGCCAGCATGTGACCGACACGCTGGCGCAGAACATTTCCGATTACCTCGCCCAACGGCAGCAGGAATTCAGCGCGCAGGTCGAAAATCTGCTGGCCGGCCGGGACGCGCGCACGGCGGCTGCCCGGTTCGACAGCGAACTGCGCCAACGCTGGCCGCTGGCTGACGTCGGTTTTTGCGTCACGGTGTCGGGCCAGATATTGTCGCCCGCTCCGAACGCGCGGGCCGAGGCGCGGACGTTTTACACAGATAACGGCGGCTTCCTCGGCAATCGCGAAGCGGTCGAGGTTTATCAAAGCGCCGCCAACGGATTTAACAATCTGGACAACAGCGGGGCTTTGAACAACGGGGCTTTGAACTTTGACCGCAATGCGGCCAACCGACCCGCCACCGGCGGCAGTTCGTTCGGCAGTGGTGCCAGCCAAAAACCTGCGCAGCCAGTGCTGGCGGCAGGCAGATCTGTCGCCGAGGCGCCGCAGGAGCAAGTTGCGTTGGCCAGCCCGGCAGTTGCGCCCGGTTCCGCCGCCCAATCAGCAAAGCAGAAAGACGAGGCTGGCAGCTCTTCCAGCCAACTGGGTGCCGCCAACCAGTTGCCGGTTCAATCGCTCAATTACAAGGCGGCGCAAACCCGCAAAGTCAGTCCGCAAAGCAACTACCAGCTTGCCGACCGGGATAAGACCGATGCCGTTGCTGCCAACGAGCCGCAGAATAATTTGTCCAAGGCGATTCCCGCCGAGGCGGAGTTCGGCCAGCTCATCGGCAATGGCACGGACGGCATGCTCGCGCGGTTCCTCCAAAACAAACTCCGGCTCATGTTCTGGCACCGGCTCGGCTCCGAACCCGATTTGATCTTCGGCGCGCAACTGAACCTGGACCGCGTCGTGGACGGCCTGCGCGGACTCGTGCAGGCCGGCCCGGAATTGCGCGATGAAATCTGCGTCGCGATCCTCGACGACAACGCCAAACCGGTCGCCTTGTCCCGTGCTGGTTTTTCGGCGAACTGGAAGCGGCCGCTGGTCGCCACCGAAATCGGCGACGCGCTGCCGCATTGGGAGGTGACTGCGTATCTCGTCAATCCTGCCCAACTCGCGCAAACGGCGAAAACCGCCAAACTCACGCTCGGCCTGCTCATCGCCGTGCTGGTCCTCGCCATCGGCGTTGGAAGCTGGCTTATCGTCCGCAGCCTGAATTCCGAACTGAAGCTGGCGCGCCAAAAAACCGATTTCGTCGGCAACGTCTCGCACGAGCTCAAGACCCCGCTCACGTCCATCCGCATGTTCTCCGAATTGCTCGCCGAGGGCCGCGTGTCCGATCCGGCCAAGCAGCGGTCCTATCTGGACATCATCACCGCCGAGGCCGCGCGGCTCACCCGGCTCATCAACAACGTCCTGGATTTTTCACGCATGGAACGCGGCGAGAAGAAATACCATATCCAGCCGTGCGACCTGGCTGAAGTCGTCCGCGCCGCCGCGCAAACGTTCCGTCCGCATCTGGAGGCCGGCGGATTCAAGTTCGATTGTACGTTGCCGGACGCGCCGATTTCCGTGCATGGCGATGCCGACGCGCTGTCGCAAATCATCGTCAACCTGCTGTCCAATGCCGAAAAATATTCCAACGGCCCCGCCTCAACTCCCTCGCCCCGCCCGAGCGGGGAGAGGGCCGGGGCGAGGGGATCAGAATCCGGTCTCCTCACCAACAACAAAAAAGAAATCACGCTGGCCCTGGCCCGGCGCGAATCGCCGTTGCCGCACGCGGAGGTGAAGGTGCTCGACCGCGGTTCCGGCGTGCCGCGCGGCAGCGAGGAGAAGGTCTTCGAGAAATTTTACCGGGTGCACGATTCGTTGAGCAGCGGCGTGCAAGGCTCGGGCCTGGGCCTGACCATTGCGCGGCAGATCGCGCGCGCCCATGGCGGCGACGTGGTGTACGAGCCGCGCGAAGGTGGCGGAAGCTGCTTTATTTTACGATTGCCGCTGAAACCCGTTGAAACCACCAATGAACACCAATGAACACGAATTTATTGGGGAGCGCAGCCGCCTCGGCTGCTGTTCGGTGCGCCCTCGCGCCGAACACGAACGCGGTTGCACATGCGTATCGAAGTCAATCGTTGTCACACGATGCCAACGACGAGGGCGTCGTTGGCTGCGCCCGGGGCGGGCGCGCTCCCCATTTTCATGAAAACGAAAATTTTAATCGTCGAAGACGACCCGCACATCCTGCTGGGTCTGGAGGAGATTTTGAAAAGCGAAGACTACGACGCGGCGTCGTGCAATCGCGGCGACCAGGCGCTCGACGCCGTGGCCAAACATCAGCCGGCGCTCATTGTGCTGGACGTGATGTTGCCGGGCTTGAGCGGCTACGACATCTGCAAGCAACTGCGCGCCAAAAAATTCGCCGCGCCCATCCTCATGCTCACGGCCAAGGGACAGGAAATTGACAAGGTCATCGGTCTCGACCTTGGCGCGGACGATTACGTGACCAAACCCTTTGGTGTGCGCGAACTGCTGGCGCGCATCCAGGCGTTGCTCCGCCGCAGTGGCAGCGACGCCTCGTCGCAAACCGCCGATGAAAAATCATTCCAGATCGGTTCGGCGACGATTGATCCCAAAACATTTCAGCTCAAGCGGGGCCGGGCGGTGGAAGAACTGACGGCGAAGGAATTGAAGCTGTTGCAGGTTTTCCACGCGCACGCGGGCGAGGTGTTGTCGCGGGACAAGCTGCTGAACGAAGTCTGGGGCTATAATTATTATGGCACCACGCGCACGCTGGACCAGGTGGTCGTGCAATTACGGAAAAAACTCGGCGACAACGGCAGCGAACCGAAGCATCTACTCACAATTCACGGCGTCGGTTACAAATTGGTGGTGTGACGGCGTAACCCAAAATCGTCCTCGTCCTCGTTCTCGTCCTCGAAAACTTAACGCAGAGACATAGCGCGGCGGAGCCGCAACCAAAGGAGCGCGGAATTCATTCCGCTTCGGGCCAATGCGTGTAAACCAACGTTGAAGCACATGCGGCTGGGGAAGCGGAATAAATTCCGCGCTCCGGAAAAATCTTCGCAGTACGCGACGAAGTTATGAGATAGCACTGCAGAGGGCGCAGAGAACACCAAAACCAGATTTCGGAGGGTTGAACTCTGCGAGGCCCAAACTTCAATCCGTTAATTTCACGAATCACGAGTCGCCGCACATTTTTGGCTGAATTGGCGATTGGCTATTAGTCATTGGTCATTGCGCGACCGCGCCTGGGTGTCATCCCCGACCGTCACCTGGTTGGCCTCGGCCCAACCCATGACATGCTCCTTCACGGCTGCGTCGCGATACCGATACCACTGGTCCAGCAGTCCCAGCCGGCGCGCGGTGTCCTTGAAAAAACGGAAGGCGCCTTTGCCTTTGATGGCCCGCCACAATTCCTCCGCGGCCGGCGTGCTCTCCACCGTGCCGATGAACCGTTCCATGTGGCGGTATTCGTGGAAGTCGAACTTGTCCGGCGCGGCAATGAACCGTTCGCCGTCGTCTCCGGCCACGGCCCTGGCGATTTCCAATCCCTCCTTCTGCCAGTCAGGCAGATCGCCCAATTCATCCTCTTCACCTTCTTCGAACGCGCCCAGGATGTGCCGGTCCACACTGACAATGCGGCCGGTCTGGCGGTCAAACCGGGTGACCGACTCTTCCGACTCGAATTCGAGCGCGTCAATCAATTCACTGAGTTTGGCGGACGGATTCATGATTTTCCTTTGGAAGTTAATCGCACTTGCACCAGCAAATCATTCAATGCCGCGCGGGTTGCTTCGTCTGGCAGTTCGGGCAACTGGCTGGCTTCGTGCGCGGCCAGCAGCTCGCCGCGCAACCGCTGATACTCAGATTCGTGGAACGAAACGTCGGCATCCGTGAGCGATGTGTTTTCGCCCCTGGTCTTCCGTTCGATCAATTCGGCGATGCAAGGCAGCCGGAATTCCTTGTTCAAATTCAGAAGGTTCGCTTCGACCTCGCCGGTGCGCATCAGGTGAATGCCGGTGAGCAGCACGCGATAGACGTAGAGCAACGGTTTCACCCGGCGCGGCGATTCTTTCAGGAACAGCTTCCACTGCGTCTCCGCAAAGCCGAAGTAGTGATGCGAGTGGTGTTTCGTAATCACTCCCGTAGCAGCCGACGTGAGGAGGCTCTGACTTTTTCCGGAAGAAGAATGAGCCTCGTTACCTCGGCTGCTACGTCGGCGAGGTGAAGGTCGGCAAATTTCCTTCAACTCCGCATGCTCCGGCGTCGTATGGACGATGAGCGGCGAGAAAAGCTGTTCCAGCACGTAACCATTTTTCTTGAGCAGCAGGCCGAAGAATTTCTTCACGTCATGGCTCACGATGTCCATGTCGAGACCGTCAATCACACGGCTGTCTCCAACGGTCTCATCGTGTACGTCCAGTCTGGCGAACTTTTCGAGCGGCAGCACATGCGCTCCGCGCAGGTCGAAGTCCGAGTCCGGCGACGGAAACCCGTAAAGATGCGCGCCGCTGATGGTGGCGAACAACAGCGGGTAGGGTTGCGCCACAACGATGTGGTGAAGGCGTGGGTCAATGGTCATTTTTTAAGCCTTGGTGTGTCTGCGCGATGACGCTTGCCACAAGCAACTGAGTGACCTGTCTGAGAAAGCTGTAATTCAGGCTGTCAGGGGTATCGGAACGTTGATGATAATTGCGATTTCTAAATTCCGAGGTATCCGTCCACATAACAGCCGGAATTTTCCCGTCCCAGAACGGGGCGTGATCGCTGCGGGCGAGGACTGGAAAATATTTTTCCAAACCCAGCTTTATGTTGAGCCCGGTTACGCGCAAATCTGGCGCGTAGGTTCCTGCATGGCGCAGCACCAAATTCATTGCCGCCGTAGAAAAGCCGTCGGCCAGCAGCCCGAGAAAATCGCCCGTGTTGCTGATCTTGACCGGCAGGCCGGTCGGCAGTCGTTGGGAACCCGGTTCAGAGCTCGCGTAGCCCACCATCTCGAGGATATGCACGCAGCGGATCACAAATGCCGTTTTCGGCAGATATGACTCAACAAAATCACGGCTGCCGAGCAGGCCGTCCTCTTCACGATTGAAAGCAACGAACACGATTGGCAAAATGGGCCGCCACAGGCTGCATGCCGCCGCGCAGCCTAACATGGCTGCGACCGCACTCCCATTGTCATCTGCGCCAGGGCACATTGGCACCGAGTCGTAGTGAGCGCCAACAAGGATTACCTCATCCAATGTGCAATTCGGCAGAGCCACGATGTTTGAAAACTTGCCTTGGTACTCAACTCGGTATCCCATTGAGCTAAATAAACCCGCCAACCAATCCGCGGTTGCCCGGTTTTGGACCGGTTCTGCGGCAAAATGCCGAGGAAGCGAAATGTGTTCGACCCACTCGCGCAACTGGGCCGCACTAATAGTTTCCACGATCGTGGCCACCTTTGGTGAGCGAACGACAGGCCGAACTTTTTGTGAGTGGCTAACAATCATGGTTCCAACCTAATTCTTGCCGCGACGACACCCTTTCCTCCGGTTTAACACCCTTCTTGTCATCAATTTGCTGAAGTTGCCCGATTGTGTCATCCCATTCCGCCATATACCTCCGAATGTAAGTTGATGGTCTCTTCCAAGACGCGTTGGGTGCTCAGGCCTGAGGCGTGCTCGCGGAGTTTTGCCGCTCGCTCTGCGGCAAACGTTCCAACGACGGAATCGGAATAGAACATTCCGCGCGGTGTCAGCGTAATCGTTTTCTCGTCGACGTTGATGAGGCCGCTCTCCACAGTCGCGGAAAGTGCAGCAGGAAAGTGTTCTGCGACGTCGTCAGAAAATCGGCTCCGGTATCGTGCGCGGTCGAGTGAAAGACCCGCCAGGCATCGTGTGATCCAAAGGAGTTTGAGGTCTTCCTCCTCGTAGCCGAAGTACAAATCGTCGCCCGACCAGGGAAGTGCCCCCAGCCGCTTGCGCCGCAAGAGTTTGACGCCTCGACGGCGCGCGTAATCAATCTGCGTCGAAACGGAAAGCGGGCCAAATCCGAGCGCGTCGTACACATCAGGATTGAAGCTGGCCTCTTCATAAATGAACCGACGATCGGTTTTGTGGATGTCCGTCCGTTCAAAGTTCGTGAGTGTCGTTTGGACAAAACCGCGTTCCAGAAGCCGTTTGCGCAAATTCAGCCAGTACTCAACCATAACGCCCGGTTCCTTCATTTCTCCGACAAGGCCTGCATCGTTCGACCAGGGCGTGCCTAATCCGGCATAGAGCACCAGATGGTACAGGCAGATCTGGTCGAGGCCGGAAGCGATTGCACGATCAACATCGTCACACATCTGTTCGAGTGTTTGACCCGGAAGCGCGAAGAGAAAATCGCCCGACGCCGTGAGGCCAAGCCTGTGGGCGTGACGAACGATTCCCTTCACCGTCTTTTCGTCACCGAAAGACTGGCGTCCCATGCGTTCAATTTGGCCAGGATCGAATGTTTGGATGCCCATGCTGATGCGTTTGTGACGGACGGGAAGCGCCGCCAAGGTTTTAAGGTGGGCATGAAACCACGAGGCAAACAGCGAAGGGATTCCTTCCAGAGTCACTTCGGCTTGCGCGATTTTGAAATTTGCGGCGAGCACGCCAAACAATCGCTGAATCTCAGCGGTTGAGGACAGATTCGCTGTGCCACCGCCAAAATAAATCGCATCAACCCGGCGGCCGGCCAGTTTGTCGCCATGCCCTTGGACCACCCCTTCGATGTTGCCCGCCACCGACCGCACGACGGCAGCGCGTTGGCGTTTGTCCGGCGCATCATGGGGAAACGTGCAGAAACCGCAGGCGGGCGTGTGCGGAATACATTGCGTGTGTGGAATGATGCCGACGATCAACGGGCGCGACTTATCAATGTCAATGAACGGTTCGACGAGGTCACCCGGTTCCGGTTTTTTTGTTCCCAGCCAAAGTGCATGGGCATCGACGATGGCACCATCGGCCTGACGCACCAAGTTGAACGGCAACCGGTGGTCGTGCATCGGCGGAACGGCGGAACGGCTTGGGATCGCCGCCTGCATCAGTGGAAGCGGGGGGAAACCCTGCAACAGCCGGTGCCGTTGAGGACGCTGCATTCGAGCTGTGAGTTCTTGTTGGGCGGACAGAAGGGACATATTACCTCTGACTTATTGATAATGTTCCATGTTCATGTTTATTTCACCGTCATCCGCCGAGCCTTGATGAGGAAGCGATTCGCCGCTTCGTAGTCGGGGCGTTCGGGCAGTTTGGTTTCGGCCAGGGCGCGTTCGAAGTCGCGGTGAAGTTCCTTCCGCCAGGCGTCCACTTCGGTCCACGGCGTTTCGCCGCGTTTGATGGCGAGCAATCGGTCGCGGTGCGCGTCCACGCGCACGGGGACGTCGCCATTCCGCAATGTTTCCGCGCCGGTGAGCAGCAGGCGCAGCAGGTGCATCGCGTGTTTCCATTTGATCTGCCCTGAATTTCGAATGTCCTGCTCGATCTTTTTGAACTGGCTCATCGCGTAGCCGTTGAACGTCTGGAAAATCATTTGCGACAGGAATACCTGACGCATGGCCAGAAGTTCTTCGCCCAGTGGCGTGACCTTTTCCACCATCGGCGAATAGAGGCATTCCAGGATATTCGGATTGGCCTTGAGCGCCATGGTGAGGAATTTCTGCAATTCCCAGTAACAGCTCTGCGCGGCGTTGTCCTCGAATTGTTCCGGCGCGCCGTACAGCGACCATTGCATTTCGGCAGGCGCGAGGTAAATGCCGCGCCGGTCGGTGTCGGATTCGTCGTTGTCCAGCCCGTACGCGCGCGACCCGACAACGCAGCGGTAGATGATGAATTGTTCGAAGTCGAAGGCAGAATCCGTTCCGGCACTTGCCGGGTCGGAGACCGGCGTTCCATTGCCAAGGCGGTGCTTGAAGTGTTTCAGTATGTCGAGTTGGTCGCGGGTAAACGAGGCTTCAAAGCCGTCCGGGAAGCGGACCAGATAATGCCCGTCGCCGGTGGGTGTGCGCGTGACGACACCGACCGCGCCGCGTGGATGCACCAAGGAGTTGTTGGTCCCGCGCACTTCGATCAGCGACACCACCTGCGTGCCGGCGGATGGGTTTTGAAGATGCGTTGCCATATCCGATCCCGATTTGGACACGGGAGATTAGGCCGGAACCGGCGCGGTGGCGAGTCTGTCTTTTGCACAACCGGGTTGATCGCTCCAAGCAGGCTGCGCGGCAGCGCAGCCCTACCTAAAATAATTTGCGGCAATTGGTGAAATTCGCGTCAAGAGTTTTGCGCGTTTTGGCGGCGACACCTTTCCATGAACCCCTGGGAGCGCCGGCGTCCCGCCGGTCAGTCAGGAATCGAAAACCGAAACTCGCCGGCGGGACGCCAGCGCTCCCAGGAACTGCGCCCAAGTTTCAAAGCGCAAATTCGTTCGTGGCAATCTCACTTGGCCTGCACCATGCCGCGGCCCAGGCCGATTTCCCCAAAAATGGCAAACAAATGGCAATAATAGTCAAGCCCGGCCCCGGCTTCGCCATTAACGTTTAGGCAGGAAGATGTGCAGCATGTGCCAGTTGCCAACGGCGCCGGCAGCGCGGACCAGTCGTCACCCCGGCTGGGGCGGACTGCTCCATTGATTTTTTTGCCAACTCGAAAATACGTTTTATGAACCAACGAGCTTTGAAAACGTACGTTTTTTATTGCTCCAACAATCTGGCGTCCGACCAGTTTGCCAGCCTTTGCCACGGTTCGCAGGGCGACACCATCAAGACCATCAGCCTGCCCTGTTCCGGAAAGGTGGATGTTCCGTATTTGATCAAGGCATTCGAAACCGGCGCGGACGGCGTGGCGATTGTGACCTGTCCGAAAAGTGAGTGCCGCCACTTCGAGGGCAACCTGCGCGCGCGCAAACGCGCCGAGGCCGTCGAATCGCTGCTGGAGGAAATCGGCCTGCCCGCGGGCCGGATGGCCGTATTTGAGTGCGGGCAACAGGGCGCCGGCCAGGTCCTCGGTGAAATCAAGCAGTTCATTGAACAGGTGAGAACTCTGCCCGCATCATCCGCCCGCAGCAATGCCGCAAACAGACAGGAGTGTACGGTTGCATGAAACCAGACAGCAAACTCGCAAAAAAAATTGAATCGGGAGATTTTATCATCACCGCCGAGTGCGCGCCGGGCGCCACCGCGACCGGCGCCGCCACTGAAGCGGCCTTGAAATTCCTCGACGGCAAACTGGCGGCCGTCAACTTTCCCGACAACTCACACGGCGTGGCGATCTCATCGGTGGCCGCGGCGGTGGCGGCCATAAAACTCGGCGCCGAACCGATCCTCCAGATGGTCACCCGCGACCGGAACCGCATCGCCCTTCAGTCCGATTTGCTGGGCGCCGCCAGCTTGGGAATCAAGAATCTGCTTTGCATGTCCGGCTATCATCAGATGCTGATCGGCTGTCCGGAATCCGCCAACGTTTTTGATGTGGATTCCTCCCAATTCGTCGATCTGGCCACCCGGATGTCCGAAACCGGCGTCCTGGCCGACGGGACAAAATTTGACGGGCAATTTTCGATGCTGGTCGGGGCGGTGGCAAATCCTTTTCTGAGACCACTGGATCTCAACCTGTTCCGGCTCGGCATAAAAATCGATGCCGGCGCAAAATTCATTCAAACCCACGCGGTGTTTGACCTCGAGGCCTTCACCCAATGGCTCGATGCCGCCCGCAAGGAGGGTCTCGCCAAAAAGGTGGCAATTTTGGCCGGTGTTTTTCCCCTGGCCAGCGCCGCGGAAGCCCACAAGCTCCGCGATACCTACGCCGAATTTCGCATTCCGGACAAGGTCATTGAACGGCTGAAAAAAGCGGGCGATGACGCGGCTCAGAAAAAGGAGGGCATCGCCATCTGCGCTGAAACCATCAAGCAGCTCAAGGCGCTCGAGGGTTTGCGCGGGGTCCATATTCTTTCGGGCGGCAAGGAGGCCATGGTGCCGGAGATTCTGGCCGCCGCCGGATTGTAATTACCGGGAGAAATCATGCCGGAAAAATATCACATCAAGACCCAGCCGGTTCCGCCGCGGCGGCCGCGCATCGGCAAACATGGCGTGGTGGACTGGCGCGAAGACTGCGCCCGATGTCATAACTGCGTCAAAAAAGCCTGCGTCTACGACCGCTACAAGCAGGAGGCGGAATACATCCGCAATCTCAGCGACGTGGACGCGCTGTTTTTTGAGTGCATGGGGTGTTTTTCCTGCGTGCAGAATTGCACGAAGGGCATTTTGTGCCTGTCCGTCAATCCGGCCTACGAAAAGCTCGGAAACCATTACTGGAAACCCGATATCATCAAAACGACGTGGGTTCAGGCTGAGACCGCGAAAATCCCGGTTTCCGGCGCCGGTTATCGCGGACCGTTTTCCGGCCTTGGTTTTGATTCCATGTGGACGGACATGTCGGAAATCGTCCGCCCCACCCGCGACGGCATTCATGGCCGCGAATACATCAGCACGTCGGTCGATCTCGGCCGGAAGCCTTCGTATCTGTCGCTGAACGGAACGAAATCGGTTGCCGGCCTGCCGCCGCTGGTCTCCATTCCGATGCCGTTGATCATTGATTTGAGTTCGCCGGCACACACCCTGCCGAAGCTGGACGCGGCGATCGAACAGACCGCCGGCGACACCGGCTTGATCGCCATCATGGATTCGAGTTACCGGCCGGCGGACGAGGCGAACCTGGAGAACATCGCGTTTTACCTGGGTCCGGACAGTCCGCCGGTGCCGGACGCGATGTTAAAAAAGACCCGGCTGGTGGAAATTGCCGACGGCCCGGCGGTGGCCGAGCGCATCAAGGCAGTAAAAAAAATCCATCCGCAAATCGTGGTTGCCATCCGCGTGGAACTGACCGCGGCAGGCATCGGGCGTGCCATCGAACTGGCCGGACAGGGCGAAGTCGAGGTGATTCACGTCGTGGCCGATGCCAACGGCAACGAATGGGCGGCGCAAAAGCCGCGGTTTTTGAAGGACATGATCCGGCAGATTCACACCACGCTCATCGAGAAGGGCGTCCGGGATGAAATCACGCTCATGGCCGGCGGCGGCATCGCGCTCCCGGAACACATGGCCAAGGCCATCATTTGCGGCGCCGACCTGATCACGATCAACCTGCCGCTGCTGGTCGCGCTGGAATGTCATCTGTGTGACAGTTGCCGGCCCGGCACGCCCTGCCCCGCCCGGCTGGAGAAGATTGATTTCAAATACGCCGTGGGCCGGATGACCAATTTGATTGCCGCGTGGCACGACCAGTTGATCGAGCTGATGGGCGCCATGGGCATGCGCGAGGCCCGCCGCCTGCGCGGCGACGTCGGCCGCGCCATGTTCTTCGAAAATCTGGAGGAGGAAACCTTCGGCAAACTTTTCGGCGCCAGAAAGGCAGGGCTATGAACACGTTGCCTGAAAATACGCTGAAGACGCGCGTGCCGCAGGAGGAAGTGGAACGGGTCGTCAAACCCGCGCCGTCCCGCTATCGCAACGAGATCGCCAAATACATCGTCCATCGCAGCCTGGATTGCGAGCGCTGCGGCAAGTGCCTGGAGGTTTGCACCCATGGCGTCCATGAGCGAAAATCCGGGTTTGAATATTTCGGCGAGCCCAATCATCACCTGTGCACCGGACCGTCCTGCGCCAACAACGGTCATTATTGCGTGGCCCAGTGCCCCAAATCGGCGCTGCAAATCCGGGAAAATCCCATGTACCGCGCACTCGGGGATTGTCGCTGGTCGGCGGACCTGGTCCTGGCGACCTGGAAAATGGCCGAGACCGGCGAGGTGCCTTCTGCGGAATACGATTATAATTATGACTGCGGTAATTCCGGCGGCGGTTTCGACAAGCTCCGGTTCAAATTCCCCAAGCAGCCGCCAGTCAAACTCGCTGCGGACGAGATCGACACCAGCATATCGCTGAACAAGCGCAAGGACGGCCGCCCCGAAGTCAAAATTGACGTCCCCTGGTATGGCGGCGGCATGTCGTTCGGGTCGGTCAGCAATGTGACCCAATTGTCCAAGGCCCGAGCGGCCGTGGCGTGGAACACGTTCACCTGCACCGGCGAGGGCGGTTACATGGAACGCATGCGGCCGTATGACGACCACGTGATTACGCAGGTTGCCACGGGCCTGTTCGGCGTGCGCGAGGAAACCATCCAGCGCGTGCCGATCGTCGAGTTCAAATATGCCCAGGGCGCCAAGCCCGGCCTCGGCGGCCATTTGCTCGGCGATAAAAACACACCCGCGGTCGCCCGCATGCGCGAGACGGTCCTCGGCATTTCGCTGTTTTCACCGTTCCCGTTCCATAGCGTCTATTCCATCGAAGACCACATGAAGCACATCGACTGGGTCAAGCATGTGAACCGGCGCGCCTTGATTTCAACGAAGGTTTCCACCCCCACGGACGTGGACATGGTCGCCGTGGGCAGCTATTCCGCCGGCACGCACATTGTGCACATCGACGGCGGCTACGGCGGGACGGGCGCGGCGCCGGACATCGCCAAGAAGAACATTGCCATGCCCATCGAGTATGCCATCGGCAAGGTTCATCAATTTCTCGCTGCCGAAGGCGTCCGCGACAAGGTGACGCTCATCGCCAGCGGCGGCATCCGGTCGGCCCACGACATCGCCAAGGCCATCGCGCTCGGCGCGGATGGCGTGGTCATCGGCACCGCCGAACTCGTCGCGCTGGGATGCGTGCGCTGCAGCCTGTGCGCGAGCGGGCGCGGTTGCCCGCGCGGCATCGCCACCACCGACCCCGAGCTTTGCGGGAAAATGGATTTGGACTGGGGCACCCAGCGGCTGGTCAACCTGTACAGCGCCTGGCGCAAGACGCTGGTTGGAATTTTGCAGCGCCTGGGCCTGCGCAGCGTCGCCGAGCTGCGCGGACGCACCGATCTTTTGATACACCTGGATTACACCAACGACTTGCCCCGTGGAGTAATGACGACAACGAACATACCCAGCCAGATGGAACAGACTACTCCACGGGGCGAGCCGGCAAAAAATGAACAGTGAACTGATAAAACGGCTGGCCGGTTCAAGAAAACAACTGGCCGAAAGCCTCAACTATAACCCGCTTCTGAAAAAGGAGGCGGAGGAAGGCGGCTGCGGCGTGGTCGGTTTCTGCTGCAGCGAGCCGGTCGCCGGCCGCCATATTTACGAACCGTCGCGCCAGATGCATAACCGCGGGAACGGCAAGGGCGGCGGCATCGCCGCGGTCGGCCTCGTCCCGGAACAGCTCGGCGTGAGCCGGGAGGTGCTCGACACCCATTGCCTCCTGCACGTGGCGTTCATTGACACGAAGGTGCGGCCGGAAATCGAGGAGCAGTTCATCAAGCCGTTCTTCGACATCGCGGCCTCCGCGCAACTCGACAAGGTTGCTGACTGGAAATCCGTGCCGGGCCTGGAAGTGCTGCCGCCGGATGTCTGCCGTTATTTCGTCCGCGTCAAACCGGCGGTGCTGGATGCGTTCATTGCGAAGAACCATTTGCAACAACTCGACCGCAGCGAGGCGGAGGACGAATTCGTCAGCCAGAACAGTTTCAACCTCAACCAGAAATATTACGCGTCCCTCGGCGAAAAACGGGCCTTCGTGCTTTCGCATGGCCGGGACATCATGATTCTCAAGGTGGTCGGTTATGCCGAAGCCATCGTGAAGTATTACAAAATTGAGGAGCTGTGCGCCCACGAATGGATTGCCCATCAGCGCTTCCCCACCAAGGGCCGCGTCTGGCACCCCGGCGGCGCGCATCCGTTTGCGGCCACGGACATGGCGCTGGTGCATAATGGCGACTTTGCCAATTACCATTCGGTGACCGAATATCTCAAGCAGCGCCATATCTATCCGCAGTTCCTCACCGACACGGAAGTGTCCGCGCTGTTGTTCGACTTGCTTACCCGCACCTACCATTATCCGCTGGAGTACATCATCGAGGCGCTCGCGCCCACCACGGAACTGGACTTTGACCGGCTCGATCCGGAGAAGCAGAAAATTTACCGGGCCATCCAGGCCACCCACATCCACGGTTCGCCCGATGGCCCGTGGTTCTTCATCATCGCCCGCAATTTGTTTCGGCAGCGGCAATTCCAGCTGATGGGCAT
This sequence comes from uncultured Verrucomicrobiae bacterium, assembly GCA_963804345.1. Classification (GTDB taxonomy): domain Bacteria; phylum Verrucomicrobiota; class Verrucomicrobiia; order Limisphaerales; family UBA11358; genus UBA11358. The sequence goes on from CAWDPX010000015.1 coordinate 106,163, forward strand.
CACCGACACCGCGATGCTCCGGCCCCAGGTGTTCGCCTTCTGCGACGGAGAAGTCCAGGTGGGCCTGATCGGTTCGGAAAAACAGGCCATCGACGCCACGCTCCTGAGCCTCTCGAAGGATGACAAACGCATCTGCCCCGTGGCGGACCGCTACTGGAACGCGCGCGGCGGCAGTCATAACGACGGTGGCGCGTTCATTTTCAATCTGCAAAAAAATCCGGCCGGCAAAATCCGGATTGCGTGCACGGATAAATTCGGCAAACCGGTTCCCATGCCGGGCGGGACCGAATCGTGCGATTTTTCAAAGGATGCAGCCGCGGACGTCAGTCCGCGCACTCTAACCGAAAATACAGATCAGCGCCGACTGACGTCGGCGGCTACCTTCGAATGGATGCGCGACCAGCTTCCGAAATGGACCTACGACGAATTTCGCTCGGCCTGCCGCCAGATGGTCGATGCGGCAAAGGATCCCGCCAGGACCGCCACGGTTATCGAGGCACTCACGCTGCTCAACGACCGGCGCTACTCGACCGGTTCCAAGAAACGCAGCCATGTTCTGCACGTCATCCACACGGAGTTGAGCCGGCTGCTCGGCAGCCTTCCCAACATCGGCTCGAAGGACGCCGGCAAGGGCGCGTTCCGGCTCATTGATTTCGCGACGCGCGGCAGCCTGCGGCCGCCGCAGGAAAACGAAACCACGCTCGTCATTGACGCCGCGAATTTTGCGCCGGAAGGCAGCAATTGCGACGCGGAACTTCTGGTGGACGCCTTCATGAAAGGCTGGCGGCATTTCATCAGCTTCAATTGCATCGGCCAGCGATACATCGGCTGCGGCCTCGGTCCGGAAACCGCCGATGTGACCATCGAGGTTTATGGCAGCAGCGGCGATTATCTGGGTTCCGGCATTGATGGGCTGACCATCACGGTGCATGGCAACGCCCAGGACCAGTTGGGCCAGATCATCAAAGAGGGAAAAATGGTCGTCCACGGCGACGTGGGCCAGACGTTCATGTACGGCGCCAAAGGCGGCGTGGTCTATGTGCTCGGCAACGCGGCCGGCCGGCCGCTCATCAATTCCGTCGGCAAACCCCGCGTGGTCATCAATGGCACCTGCCTCGACTTTCTGGCCGAGTCCTTCATGGCCGGCGACCCCAATCGCGGCGGCGGTTTCGTCATCTTGAACGGCGTCAAATTCGACGACGAAGGAAAGCTGGTTCCCCTGCCCGAGCCGTATCCGGGCAGCAACCTGTTCTCGCTGGCCTCGGGCGGCGCGATTTTTGTCCGCGACCCCGGCAAGACCATGGTGGAGCAGCAGTTGAACGGCGGCAAATTCGCCAAGCTGACCGATGATGACTGGGAATTAATCCTGCCGTACCTGGAAGAAAACCAGAAGCTTTTCGGAATAACCGTTGAACAGCTTTTGACCGTGAATGGCAAACGGTTCAAGCCGTGCCGGGTCTATCGCAAGGTCATTCCCGGTAGCATCAAGACCATGGCCTTGGAGGACACCGACGATGTCATGGCCGGCGAACTGGTCGAAGCCGAGGCTGAGGCCGAGCTGGCCGCGAAATAGCGGGAGAGAATCACGTGATAACCATCAAAAATAAAAAGAACGGATCGGGCCTGAAGCAGGCCGTCGAAGAAATTTCCGGCGTGGATATCAGCGTCTGCTTCCAATGCAAGAAATGCTCCAGCGGCTGTCCGGTCGCCAAGCTCACCAAGTCCCGCCCTTCGGAAATCATGCGGCAACTGCATCTGGGCGCCGGCAATGAACTGCTGGAAAACGATCTCGTCTGGATGTGCGCCTCGTGCGAAACCTGTTCCGCCCGCTGCCCGATGGGCATTGATGTGGCGGCGGTCATCGACGCGTTGCGCAAGCTGGCCCTGGCCCGGGGAGCCTCGAAACAGAAAGGCAATGTGCCGCTGTTCAACCGCGCTTTTTTGAAAACAGTCGAGACCTTTGGCCGCAGTTACGAAATCGGCATGATCACCGCCTACAAAATCGGCACGATGAAATTGATGAACGACACGGAAAAATTCCCGGCCATGCTGAAGAAGGGCAAAATCGCCTTGCTGCCTCCCCACGGCGGCGACCGGAAGACCGTGAAACGCATTTTCAAGGCCTACAAACAAAACAAAGGGGCCAAAGCATGAGATACGCCTATTATCCCGGATGCTCGGCTGAATCCACAGCCCGCGACATGCACCAGTCCACGTTGGCCGTTGCCAGGGCACTGGGAATTGATCTGGTTGAACCCAAAGGCTGGACCTGCTGCGGCGCCACCGCCGGGCACCAGACCGACCGGCTGCTGGCCGTGTCCCTGCCCGCTGCCAACCTCTCCAAGGTCCAGGACATGAAACTGGACATGATGGTCAATTGCGCCGCCTGCTACAGCCGGATGAAAGTGGCCAACCACGAAATCGCGGCTCATTCAGACATCCGCCAGGGCGTCCGCGAAGCACTCGACCGCGATTACGACGGCTCGGTCAAAGTCCGCCACCTGCTCGAGGTGCTGCTGGAAGATGTCGGTCTGCCGGCCATCAAGCGGGCCGTCAAACGTCCGCTGAATGGACTTAAGGTGGCTTGTTACTACGGCTGTCTGTTGGTTCGTCCACCCAAGGTTATGAAATTTGATGACGCGGAAAATCCGACATCGCTCGACCGGCTGGTCACCGCCATGGGCGGCACAAGCCTGGAATGGCCGTCCAAGGTCGAATGTTGCGGCGGCGGCCTGTCGCTGTCGCGGACGGACGTGGTGGTCGAGCTTACGGGGTCAATCATTGACATGGCCGCCAGCGTGGGCGCGGATTGCATCGCCGTCAGTTGTCCCATGTGCCAGGTCAATCTCGATTTGCGGCAGCAGGACATCAACAAGCAGACCGGCAAAAATTATCAAATCCCAATTGTCTATATCACCCAGTTGCTCGGGCTTTGCCTCGGCATCGGCCCCGGTGATCTCGGGTTTGAAAAATTGATGGTCCCGGCCACCAACGTTTTGGAGAAGGTGAAATGAACGCGCATAAAACAACCGTCATCTCTGTTCGGATGGTGAAGCGGCATAAATGCCGCGCTCCGGCTATAACGGAGCGCGGGCTTCAGCCCGCTTCAACGTCCGATAAAAGTTGACGCTCGAATATGCAGCAAACAGCCATGAATAAATCCGACGACAAGAAAGTTGGCGCGGTGCTGGTGCAAGGCGGCGGCATTGCCGGCGTCCAGGCCTCCCTCGACCTCGCCAACAGCGGCTTCAAGGTCTATCTCGTCGAACGCGACGGCGCCATCGGCGGCATGATGGCGCATCTGGACAAGACGTTTCCGACCGGCGATTGCGCCACCTGCATCGTCTCGCCCAAGCTTGTCGAATGCGCGCGGAACCTGAACATCGAAATCATGACCCTTTCGGAATTGATAAATCTGGAGGGTCAGCCGGGTAATTTCACCGCCACGGTCAAACGGCATCCGCGCTATGTCATCGAGGACAAATGCACCGGTTGCAGCGAGTGTACGCAGGTCTGTCCCGTCAATATTCCTGACGAATTCAACCGCTGCCTCGGCACCCGCAAGGGCATCGCCAAACTTTACGCCCAGGCCACCCCGAACATTTTCGGCATTCTCAAAAACGGCCACTCGCCCTGCAAAATGACGTGCCCGGCCCGGGTCAATGTCCAGGGCTACGTCCAGCTCATCAAGCAAAAGGAATATCTCAAGGCGGTCGAACTCGTCCGCCAGCGCAATCCCCTTTCGGCCATCTGCGGCCGCGTCTGCACGCATCCCTGCGAATCCGAATGCATGCGGGGCAAGGCCGACGACCCCATCGCCATCCGGCTGCTGAAACGGTTCGCCTCGGACAAGGAAATGGAAATGCTCGCGGCGGGCAAACTCACGTTGCCGGAGGAAAAAACTCCCGCGGCGGACGCCAAAAAGGTGGCCATCATCGGCGGCGGCCCGGCGGGTCTCACCGCCGCCAACGACCTTGCCGATGCCGGTTTTGCCGTCACGGTTTACGAAGCGATGAACGCCGCGGGCGGCATGTTGCGCTGGGGCATTCCCGGATATCGCCTGCCCAAGAAGGTGCTCGACCACGAAATCGAAATCATCCGCCGCAAGGGCGTCACGTTCGTTTATAACTGCCGCATCGGCCGGGATGTCACCATCGAAACGCTCCAGAAGAACAATGATGCGGTCTTCATTTCCGCCGGCGCGCAGAAGAGCCGCAAACTCCGGATTGAAGGCGAGGACAAAACCGGCGTGCTGCACGGCATTGAATTTCTCCGGGAAGCCGGCTCGGCCAACAAACCCGCGGTGAAAGACCGCGTGCTGGTCATCGGCGGCGGCAATGTGGCGGTGGATGTAGCCCGAACGGCCCTGCGTCTCGGCGCCAAAAATGTCGAGATGATATCCCTCGAACAGCGGAAGGAGATGCCCGCTTACAAGGAGGAAATCCAGGCGACCCTCGACGAACACATCAAGATTCGCAACGGCTGGGGTCCCAAACGCATCCTCGGCAACGGCTCCGTCACCGGCATCGAACTGAAACGTTGCACCCGCGTCTTTGATGAAAATAAACGGTTCAGTCCGGCCTTCGACGAAAACGATCTCACCACGATTGAAGCCGACCAGATTATCGTGGCCATCGGCCAGGCGGTGGATGAGGAACTGGTCAGCCACATCAAGGTTCAAAACGAACGGGGCTGTTTCAAGGCCGACAAGGTGACCGGCCAGACTTCCGTGCCCGGCATTTTTGCCGGGGGCGACAACGCCTCGGGTCCCGCGTCCGTCATTGATGCCGTCGCCGCCGGCAAACGCGTCGCCGAGTCCATCGAACGTTATTTGAAGGGCAAGGATTTGTTGGGCGGCCGGTTCGAGGATTCCCTTCGCCCGATTCCACAGGTGTTCCTGCCCACGCTTGACAAGCTGGAGAAAAAGTCCCGGCCCCAGGCCGAAGAACTGGCTCCGGCCAGCCGGTTGGGAAATTTCGACGAGGTCGAAAAAGGACTCACCGAGGAGCAGGCCCTCGCGGAAGCCGAACGTTGCCTGAATTGTGCGCTGTGCTCGGAATGCAACCGGTGCGTCGAAACCTGCAAGCAGCACGCCATTGACCATGCCATGCGCGAGCAGACGGTCACACTCGAGGTGGGCTCGGTCATCCTCACCCCGGGCTTCAAGGAGTTCGATGCCCGGCGCAAAGGTGAATTCGGGTACGGCCGCTACGACAATGTTGTCACCAGCGTCCAGTTTGAACGGATGCTTTCCGCCGCCGGCCCGTTCGAAGGCCATGTCATCCGCCTGTCCGATGGCCGCGAGGCCAAACGCATCGGCTGGATCCAATGCGTCGGTTCGCGCGATTCGTCGTGCGGCAATGATTATTGTTCCTCGATTTGCTGCATGATGGCCACGAAACAGGCGCTGGTCGCCGGCGACCACGTTCACGACCTGGACGCGACGATTTTCTACATGGACATCCGCGCCCACGGCAAGGATTTCGACCAGTATTACGAGCGCGCCCGGGCGCAGAAACACATCCATTATCTCAAGAGCATTCCGTCCCGGATTGTCCAGGTGCCCGGCAGCAAGGACCTGCGCGTTTCGTTCATTGATGAAAACAGCCGGCTGCAGCAACAGGATTTCGACCTCATCGTCCTGTCCGTGGGCATGGAACCGGCAAACGGCTTCGCGGACCTGGCCTCCCGCCTGGACATCAAGCTCAACGAGTACGGCTTCTGCGACACCGACCGGCTCCTGCCGCTGTGTACCTCCCGAGCCGGCGTATTCGTCGGCGGCGCGGTGCAGGAACCCAAGGACATTCCCGAGACGGTCACCCAGGCCAGCGCCGCGGCGTCCATGGCCATGGAACTGCTCGCGCCGGCGCGCAACACGCTCATCACCAAAAAGAGTTATCCCGTGGAACACGACGTTGCCGATGAAGCCCCGCGGCTTGGCGTCTTTGTCTGCCATTGCGGCATGAACATTGGCTCGGTCGTGGATGTCGAGGCGGTGGTCAAACGCATCGAGCATGAGCCGAACGTGGTTCTGGCGACGCACACCATGTTCACCTGCGCCGACACCAGCCTGTCCAACATCAAGGACATGATCCATAAACACCGGCTCAATCGCATCGTGGTCGCCTCCTGCACCCCGCGCACGCACGAGCCGCTGTTCCGCGAAACTTTGCGCGAAGCCGGCCTGAACCAGCACCTGTTCGAAATGGCCAACATCCGCGACCAATGTTCGTGGGTGCATTCCGCCGTGCCGCAATCCGCCACCGAAAAGGCAATTGAACTCGTCAAAATGTCTGTCGCCCGGGCACGTACGCTGTCGCCGCTGGAAGGTGGAACGTTGCAGGTGGACCAGACCGGTATTGTCATCGGCGGCGGACTGAGTGGCATGACCGCCGCGTTGGCCCTGGCTGATCAGGGATTCAATGTGCATCTGGTCGAGCAAAGCGACCGTTTGGGCGGGACCCTCCACGATATTCATCGCACCTTCGAGCACGACGATATCGCCACCTTCACCCGCGGCCTCATCGACAAGATCCAAAGACATCCGCACATCAAGTCCTACCTGGAAGCCGAAATCACCGGCATCAAGGGCCACATCGGCAAGTTCCACCTGGCGCTTGCCCCGTGGAATAACCCAGCCAACGAACATGCCGGGGCGGACGACCCAGCGTATTCCACGGGGCGAGCCAAGGGTGGCCCGAGCTTTGAAATCACCGGCGGCGCCATCATTGTGGCCACGGGCGCGCAGGCGGCCAAAACCACCGACTTTTTATACGGCAAATCCGGCCGCGTCCTGACCCAGGTGGAACTGGAACAACGGTTGCACGACAAGACCTGGCTCGCCCCGTGGAGTAATGAGGACGACAAACCCGCCAAGCCAGGTGTAGCAGACTACTCCACAGGGCAAGCGAAGGGACAAAACATCGTCATGATCCAGTGCGTCGGCTCGCGCAACGAAAAACATCTGTATTGCAGCCGCATCTGCTGCTCGATGGCCGTCAAAAACGCGTTGGCCATCAAGAAGCTGGACCCCGAAGCCAATGTCTATGTGCTTTACCGCGATGTCCGCACCTACGGCTTCCGCGAAATTTACTATCAGCAGGCGCGGGAAGCCGGGGTGGTCTTCATCCGTTACACGCCGGAAGCGCCGCCGCAGGTGGCTGACAACAACGGCCTGGTCGTCACACTCAAAAGCCCCGACCTTCCCGACGTGCTCGAGATCGAGGCTGACAACGTCGTGCTCAGCACCGGCGTGGAAGTGGATTTGAAGAACAACAAGCGCATCTCGGACATGCTCAAGGTGCCGCTCAACGCCGACGGTTTCTATGTGGAAGCCCACATGAAACTGCGGCCCGTGGATTTCACCACCGAAGGCATCTTCCTGTGCGGCCTGGCGCATTCGCCGAAGTTCATTGACGAAAACATCTCGCAGGCGCGCGCCGCCGCCGCGCGGGCGGCCACCGTGCTGTCCAAGACGCAGCTCGACGTCAGCGCCCAGGTTTCCTACGTGGACCAGCAGAAGTGCATCTCGTGCATGACCTGCGTCACGGTTTGTCCGTACACCGCGCCTTACTGCAACAAGGACGGCAAGGGCCAGATCGAGGCCGCCAAGTGCATGGGTTGCGGCATCTGCGCCGCCGAATGTCCGGCCCGCGCCATTCAGTTGCATCATTTCGAGACCGACCAGTTCGAGGTGATGATCAAACAACTATTCGCCGGCGAAAATGTTGAGAACGGCGTGCCCGAAGCCTGCCCGGTCAAAACGTTGACAGGAAAAGTTTAGCATGATCGCCAAACAACATTTTAAGACGCTTAAACCACGGATGAACACGGATAAACACGGATTAAGGCAAGGCAACGGCTCTCTTCAGAGAATCCGAAAGGCCTTCCTTATGAGTGAACTTGTTTGCGTAGCTGAGTTCCTTTCCCCATCCGTGTCAATCCGTGTTCATCCGTGGTTAAAAGAATTTTTAACATGAAACCCCAGGTATTTGAACCCAAAATATTGGCCTTTTGCTGCCACTACTGCGCCTATTCGTCGGCGGATTTGGCGGGGGTCATGCGCATCCAGTATCCGCCCAACGTGCGCATCATCCGCACCCCCTGCACGGGCCGGCTGGAGACCGAATACTTCATGAAGGCCTTGGAAAACGGCGCGGACGGCGTGCTGGTGGCTGGCTGCCTCGAAGGCGGCTGCCATTTCGTGGAAGGCAACCTCTGCGCCAAACGCCGGGTCAATTACACCCGCGACCTGCTGGAAGAAATCGGCATCGAAAAGGAACGCCTCCGCATGGTCAACATTTCCGCCGCCATGGCGCGGCCATTGGCGGACACGATAACCGACATGGTGGAAACGATACGCAAACTGGGCCCCAGCCAATTGCGGAAGTCCGAAGTCCACAGTCCAAAGTCCGAAGTCCGGAATCCAACGCCAACATTTTAAACAGGAAAATCGCTTATGATCGTCGCTCAACGTAAAAACATCCCCGAACTGCTGGACATCGTCGAAAAACACCGGAAGGTGCTCCTGCTCGGCTGCGGCACCTGCGTGACCGTCTGCCTCGCCGGTGGCCAGCGCGAAGTCGGCATCATCGCCTCCGCCCTCCGCATGGCGGCCAAATTGAAAGGCCGCCCCCTGGAAGTCGAGGAACTCACCATCGAACGCCAGTGCGACAACGTCTTCCTCGAACAAGCCGCCGAAGCCATCAAGCGAAACGACGCCGTGCTGTCCGTCGGTTGCGGCGCCGGCGTGCAGGCCATCGCCGAGCGTTACAGCAACAAACCTGTCTATGCGGGCCTGAACACCGCGTTCATCGGCATCCTGGAGGAACGGGGCGTCTGGACGGAAAAATGCGCCGCCTGCGGCGAATGTGTGTTGCATCTCTACGGCGGCATCTGTCCCATCACCCGGTGCGCCAAGAAAATGATGAACGGCCCGTGCAGCGGCTCCCGCGAAGACCGCTGCGAAGTCAACGCCGACCGTCCGTGCGCCTGGCAATTAATTTTCAAGCGCCTCAAAGAAATCGGGCAGTTAGATCGCTTGAAAGAAATCAAGCCCCCCAAGAACTGGCGCCCCAGCCAGTCTGGAGGTTGTAGAACGATAATTCGGGAAGATCATCGTGTGTGAGTTGGATGCCCGCTCGCGACGCAGGTCGGAGTTGAATGTTTTCCGGAGATTTTCAGTTCAGTCTTTTCGGAATTGGTCGGCAATTCCGAGTTCTTTCAGGGCTGCGTTTAACTGTTCCAAGGTCTGCGCTTCCTTGAGTTTGGCGCTGACTTTGACCTCGATTTGCAAGTCTTCGGCTTGTGCCAGTCGGGTTAGGACTTTCAAGCTGAACAAATTCCACTGCTCCCGCTTCAATATGCCCTGCCACGCAACGGGTATTTCTTTGGGTGACGCCGTTGCGGACGCCGGTGTGCCTGTGAGTGTGAACGGCGGTGTTATCGCGCTGGACGGCTGGGCGGGAGTGGGTGCAGCAGCGGGCGACGCGGTTGATTGTGATGGAGCTTGCTTGAGAGCCTTCGCCTTTGCCGGCGTGAGCAAATATGTGTCGTAGTCGAATGTAATGTCGGCCAGTTCGACCTGCTCTTTGAACCATGCGCGGTTGAAGGAGTTTGGGTCTTTGCCGGAAGCCAAGCCCAGCAGTCCTTGAATTACTGCGCGAGAAATGGTTGTGCGGAGCGCATCATCCGCTTTCTCCAATCGGGTAAACTGCCCCTGGAAAAATGCGGCCTTGAGACTCACGAGCGGCCACGCCCCGGATTCCTTCAAAGCGGGCGGCCAATTGCGCTCGATGTAAGATGCGCCGATCTCGCGGCTCAAGAGGCTGTCGTGTCTCAGCCGTGCCAGAATCGCCGAAGTGATGGTGCGCGCTTCACTCGAATGAAGTTGGCCAAGAGAAATCTCTTTCAATTTCCCGGTGCCAGCATCCCATAACAACAAGTGATTGTAACTGCTCCACACGCGATCTTCGATCTGCGTTTTGGCCGTGGTGAGTTCGCGCTGAATACGTCGCACGTCCTCTGGTTCCAAGTCGCCCATCAACCCGCGATTTGTGTCGTCAGCCACGGCTTGCCAAGCCAGTAGTTCCTCGACCGCTGCCCTGAGTGACCCGCTCCCTTCGCACGTCATCCATAAAATGCCGCCGGGATTTTGCCGTGAGGATTGTCCGCATTTGCGGGTCCATTCGGTGATGCGTTGACGAGACCCCGATTCCTCGCCCGGTTCAAGCGTTTCGTCGGGGCGCAGCACAGCCATTGTCAGCATGGCCTGGTCAACGACATCGGTGGAGTCTTTCGGGAACAGTGACAGGTGAATCTCGGCATCCTTTTTAAAAACCGTTTTCACCAATTCACTCATATTTCTTTGCACGTCGTCAGGGTCGAGCGCCTGCTTGCGGTCGGCATGAACTTTCTTGAGCGTTGGCACATGGCCGAAGCGCCAGCCGTCCACACCCACGCCGCGCAAGAAATAACAACGCCGCTCCAAGTCCTGCACCGCTGTATGCACGAGGGCCGTCTCCGTGTCCGGGTCGCCCACCGCGAAATAAAGCTCCGGCAGGTGCGCCGCCTTGTCTGTCTGCCCGCCGCACGATTCAAAGAACAAAGCTTTGGCCACGCGCTGGTGGATCATCGTTCGGCCTGCGCCTTCCGCATCCTCATCATCCAGCGTCTCGGCATGTGACTTGGACTGACCGATAGGCGCGGAAATGTCCGCGTGAATGGCGGCTTGCAATCGTTGCTCACCCATCTGGCGAAGCACGGCGGAAAGGAACTCCCGGTCCGCCAGCGGCGCGGAGCCGAGCGTGAGCAACGGCTCGCGCCGCGCTTTGCCGTAGCCTTCGCGATACGCGCACGAAATCCACATGCCCAGCATCGCCAGCGTCGTGCGTGTCTGCTGGAACTGTTGCAACGCTTGCCACTTTCTTTGAAAGACCGTCAATGTCGCCGGATGGAACGGGTAGCACGCCTCAAACTGAGCGCGAATCTGGTCTTCCGACAATTGGCCCCATTCCGGCGGGAGCCGGTCACGATGATTGAAGACCCAACCGGCGAACTGCCGGGAAACCGCACGCCGCATACTGTCACGCCCGCATTCCTCGAAGAGCCGCCGCCGCACGATCTCGCTGACTTCGGACGCATCGTTGACTACAAGGTCTTTGCCCACGCGCCCGACGACTTTGGTCAGCTTGTCCTGCCACTCCCGCAAATCATCGGTCATTTCCGTCGGCGAGGCGGGCAAGCTGAACAGGCCGACGGCACGCTCTGCCGACGTGAGCGCCACGGTCAGGTTTTGGATGAACGAATGAAACTGGTTCGTTTGTTCCGGGTGCCGGCCCATGTAGTTAAGCGTCTCGTCGAACAGAATCAACACGGGCTTGCCCACCAACCGAAGCAGTTCACCGATGGCCTTCGTGCCTGGCGCGGTCTTGCTGAATAGAGCGCGCCCCTTCTCACCTGCCAACTGGTCAGCCAAATCCATCCACGGCGTTTCTCGATTGGGCGCAACGTCCCATGAATTACCGACGAAAATGGCGACCTTGGCTTGGGGGATTTCTTTCAGGCCCGTCGCCTTCATCATGTCGGCGACACCAGAAAAACCTTTCGCTGCGGCCCCGGAGTTGCACAAATGGTAGAGCGCGGTGAGCGTATGCGTCTTGCCGCCGCCAAATTGTGTAATAAGTGAAAGCACCGGCGCAGTGTTCGCGGTTTCGCCATTCAACCGGCGCAGCACCATGCCGCAATGGTCAACGAGCGCACTGGAGAAATAATTCCGGGCGAAAAACTTTTCCGGCTGCACATAATCGGTAGGCGCGGTGCCCGCTGCGACTTGTTCCAGATGCACGGCAAACTCGCTGGGATCGAGCGACCGGCCGTCGCGCAATTCCTGGCGGGGAAGAACTACTTTATACCAGGGTTCCATAGGATTTAACTAGCCCGGCCAAGCAGAAGGCTGAAGATTGCACCCTACAAACAATTGCCTAGCCTCTTTGACCATTTTTCGGAACGAGCGAGAGCGTTCGTGAGCCAGCGCCCAATCAGCCAGCGCAGTCAACGCCGCCTGATCGCTTGTTTCGAGATACTTGCCGCCCGCTCCCATCATGCTCTCTAAGGCAGCCTTTGCTGCTCGAACGCCTTCGGGGTTTCCTTCGTAAGTTGCGTTGGCAGAAATTCCTCGCCTCCCTCTGAGCGATGCAATACACGCCAGAAACCACGCCTCATATTCCATTTTGGCTAGAACAACTGCGCAGGGGAGAGGTTGGGCAGTGTGCTCCGCTATTGTGCGCAGTGCTGGCGCGAAGGTCTTGGGGCAGTCATCGTCTGCGTCCAGTAAAACAAGAATCCCTCGACACCCAGGCTGAATTCTGGCCAGTTCGATTGCTTGCTGCAAACCGCTCTCTTGAACGAGTTTTGATCGTGGCCTGCGGATGGGCGCGGCGATATGAACATACGGCAATCCCATCAATTCTCCGAGCCGGCGCATTAGGATCGGCACCGCGCTCACTTCTCCGTGACCTTCGACAATGGGCTGAATCATGGGCCTTGAGGTTCGAACAATTGTATTTGGTCAAGTTCACCTTCGAGGAAGAGCGGTTGTTCATCCGGTCGAAGGGCGTTGGATCGCAGTTGTTCGCCGGCCCCCATTAGATGACTCTTCAGCGCCTTAACCGAGGCTGCTCCTAAAGGTCGGACGCGGGTGACACCCTCAGCCCACGTTACGATTCGGAGATTCTCAGGCTCGATCCATTCGGCATCCAGCAATTCCGGGCTGTGGGTCGTCGCAATGATTTGCGTGACAGAAGATGCCATACGGATTACGTCAAGGACTGCGCCGAGAGCCTCTGGGTGGATCGTGGATTCGGGTTCTTCAATCGCAATCAAAGTCGGCACTGGCTTTTGCAGGACCGCTGCAAGAATACCGAGCGCACGCAGGGTTCCGTCAGACATGGCAAAAGCCTCGAACTTAACCTTTTTGTCCTTTCCCCACTCCTGCGTAAACTCCAAGGAAAGTTTTTTGCCATGTTTCACTGGCCGAACATTTGTAGTCCCTGGGACAATCGTTCCGAGAATCTCACAAAGCCGCTTTAGATCGCTATCGTAGTCGCGTGAGAGAACTTGAAGCACGCTGGCGGCATTACTCCCGTCACTCTTCAAATTCGTCCCAACATCCGGTTCCTGCATCTCGCGAACCTGAGAGGGTTCGATTGAATAAACACGCATTAGTGATAAGCCCTTCAGCACGGGCGCAAACTCTTTGGTGCCACCAACAACCGGTAATGCGAGAGCTTGCGGGTCCAAGGACGGAACCAGTCCCCCGATACTGGATTGAAAGCCTTGATCCCCACGATCAAACCAAGCGACTTCGGTTCGGCTCACAATGCGACATTGTTCGCGGACCACCTGAAATCCATAATTAGGAAGGGCCTTAATCTCGAAGGCATAGTGCCCGCTGATCGGTGTCCCGTTGGAGAATTGAAACTCAACCCCAATGCCTAAATTAGGCGGATAACTGCGACTCCCAGAACGGTGGCGCACGATGCTGATGCCACCACGTTTGTCGAACACCGCCTGAAGCGGCAAGGCCATGCACTCGCTTAAAAAAGCAAAAGCGTCCACGACATTGCTTTTGCCCGCCCCGTTCTTACCAACCAGAAACGTCGGGTTCGACAGGTCAACTGCCTCAGCGGGCACGCTGCGGAACCGCTTCAAAATCAATCTGCGTATGCGTATCGGAAGCTCTGCCATTTGGGAAACATTAACCGAGCGCCTTGAACTTGACGACTTCATTTTATTCCCCTCATCGCAGCCTGCACGCCTTCGAGCATACGGCGCTCATCGCTGCCATCTGGGTAAAGGGCGTTCAAGGCGAGGGCGAGTCTTTCAAAGCGTTTGCTTTGGCGCAACTCTGTTTCCAACACCTGACGTAAGAGCGTGCTGCGACCGAGACCGAATAAGAGCATGGCGCGATGCAGACGGTCGAGTGTCGTGAACTCGACTTCAGTGGTCGCCTTGCCGGGCACGGGCTTCGACTTCTGGCCGCGCTTGGGCTTGGACATCAACGCCGCTTCTTCGCGGCGTTGCGTGGCCAGGCCGAGTTCAAGCTGTTTCACATCTTCAAGCGTGATTTCGATGCCGGGGCGCGTGGCGGCTTCGCCGAGCAACTGTTCGCTGCGCTCGCGCACGGGCAGCAGGCGCACGATGCCTTTCTCGATCTCGATGACGCGGTGTTCCAGCGTGGGATAATGAATCCCCATCGGGCGCGTGATGCGGATGAACGTGTCGAACGGCATCGAGAACCCGGCCTTGGCCTTTTTCGGCTTCGACTCGTCCTCGTCGTTCTCGGCCTCATCCTCGGCTTCGACGGCGGTTTGGCTTTGCCGTTGCCGTTGCCGTTGGCTTTCGTGGCTTGCAGCGTCCAGAGGAACAACGCCGTCATACGCGAATCTTCCTCGAAACCTTCCGCTGATGCCTCGCCGGAAGGCGCGTCGCCGAGCACTTGGCGCAGGGCTTCCTTGGAAAGCGTCTCGAAAACGTAGGCGAGGAAACCGCGCTGCTCTGGCTCAATGGCATCTGGGTCGCCGCCGAGCGGCACTTCGCGGTCGGCGGCGGTGAGCACTTTCTCGTAACGGCTGTAAGATTCCAGCGCCGGGCCGAGGCAGGAGAAGATGGCGTCCGCGCCGCGAACCCCGTGCTTGACCAGCGTGGGCAGCCATTCCCGAATCCGCTTTTCCATCGCCGCCTTCACTTCCGTCCAATCGCCAACACCCGCGTCGGCAGGGCGCGGGCGGCAAACAAGGTGAACGCTCCCGGTTAGCGCGGCAGAATCACGAGCGCGAAGGCGCGATGCCATTTCAGTATTGATCGGCCACGATGCGGTGATCGCCCAGCCTCCGCGAATCATTCCAGAAAGCAACGCCTCCCAGCCTTCAGTAGTCTTGTGCGCGAAAACAACGCATCCAATGCCTTCAGATTTTATCACCCTTCGTCCTTCTGCGAAAGCCTCCGCCATTCCTGTGAAGAAGAAATCAGCGTCTTTAGGTTTTGATTTCTCATCCACCGCCGTCGTGACGGTCAGCTTCTCTAGCTTTTGGAGTGAGTGTGTTTGTGGCGTCGGAAGGGTCACGCAGTTGCGGATGGCCCGGCAGAACTCGCTTCAACCAAACAAAAAAGAAATCCGACAAATCGGCATACGCTACGTTGTCCCAATAGGGAGGGTCGGTGAACCAGACCGTGGCGGTCGCATCAGGCAATGGCGATTTCGTCGCATCAGCTAACCTCACCTGCCCGACTGTCGAGGTCCGGCTAGATTCTACGACTTCAGAAAGTAACGTGTAGCCACTCTTGAAATTGCCAGGGCAGTTCGCGAATGGTTGAACCTCTGCAAAATCCCATACCATCGGGAACGCTTGCCTCCCGAAACCATGTTGAATTTTTTCTCCGTATGCGTTCCAGTCTTGTGAATGTCATGTTGCTCATTGCGAGCCGGTCGAGTGCAACAGCCATGAGTTCGGCGACTGCCGAAGACCCCGTGGAATCACGGCCGGTAATTCCCGAAGCAGCGCCGCGAGCTTTGCTAACGTTAGTTTCTGCCGGGCTGTAAAGAAATCTCCCCAATTATCCATTCCATAGATGCGGGGCGATGCGACGGCGCGAGTGTCCGTGCTGCCAAGGAGAAGGTTCGCTGGGCACCAAGTCGGCAGGTAATCGGCGCAACATTCGAGAAGCGGCATAAACAGCATCGATAGTCCTTTTTTGCAGCTATGCGAAATTGACCCGTCCGGGTTGGTCCTCTCGAACTGAAATGACGGCAATCAGTCTTGCACCACCAATTCGTCTTCTGTTTTCGTCGAATACAACATCAGCTCCGCCCCTCTGTTTTGAGAGTTGACTACGCACGCGAGCAGCCGGCAATACGACGTTACAACATGGGCACGTAGCGTTTGCTCTGCTGACAGTGGCGGCAGGAACAGCCTCATCGCCTTTTGGCTCAAACACCTCAAATCGGATTTCAGGTGTCTTGGTTGACTCCCTGATTATTTCATAGCGAAGTGCCTGTTTTGTTTTCGACTTTTTGCTAAACCAGAATGACCGCATGAAGGGAATTTCCGCGCCGCAGCCGATGCCTTCGCAGCGCACTGTCCGCGCCCAAAGGTAGGCGATGGGGCGGCTGCCGTCCGGTTCGGGCGGATAGAATTGCGCGAGTTCCTTTTCCGCCGCCGCCTTCACCTGCTTGCCGACGTGCCGCACCGCATCGGCGAGGCCGTGAACGACAATTTCTTTGCCCTTGTCGTCCGCCAGCTTGAACTCCGCGTTGCCGTAGCGCGGGATGTCTTCGAGCAGCGTCTTGAGAATGAGGCAGGCGACGGGATTGAGGTCGCTGGCAAAGGCTTCGCAGCCGAGCCGCAGGGCTTCGAGAGGAATTGAGCCGCCGCCGGAAAACGGGTCAACGACGACGGGCGTTTCTTCGGGATGCGCGGCTTTGACGAGTCCCCGGCCAATTTCCAGATACAGGGCGTTGGCCGCGTGATCCCAGTTGGCGAACTCGCCGATGAATTTCAGGAGCAGTTCGCGCAGTTCCTCGTCGGATTTGCTGCGCTGTGCCATAACGCTTGGCGAGGAGTGCCCGCGCCGTGGTTTTGAAATCCGCCGGACAATCCCGGTCGCACGGGTCGGGCAGGAGCAATCCGAGCAGAACCGACCGGCAGGCCGCCAGCGGTCGCCGCGCCCACCACAGATGAACATGTGGAGATGTGTCCTTTCGGGCGTAGATTTCTCCCTCGCCGAGTGTTCGCTGACCGCCGCGATGGGGAAATCAACTTCGATGAGGCGTTTGCAGGTGGAGGGGATCAAGGGATTTATGATTTACGATTGGCGATTTACGATTTGCGCGTGGTCACGACTTTTTCTTGGGGCGGTAGTCGCGTGGATCAAGGCAGGCGTCGTAGGTGGCGCGGTCAATTTTGATCCAGTCGGTGCCGTTGATGCCGCGACGGTTCGGACTGGCGGGGCTGAACGGGAACGCCGACGCCATTTTTATCCACCGGCCTTGCTGTGCCGCAATCTGGCGGATTTCGTCCGCAACTTCGGAGAGGTCCTGGTCCTGGCTGAACACGAGGGCCACGTCATAGGCTCGCTGGTGGGCAAGGCTGATGACATCAATGGCCAGGCGCACGTCCACTCCCTTTTCCTGTCCGACCACCGCCGAATGAGTTGTTCCGTCGGGGAGACGGATGGTTTGGAGCCGGTAGCGGAGCGGGCGGGAGAAAGCGTGAACGCCGTCACGAGTGAGTTGGAGGAGCTTCGCCTGCCAGAAATGGTTCCAGAACGCATTGTCATCGGCGGACGGAAAGCCGGTGTAAAATCGAGCTTGGACGAATTGCCAACCTTGAATCTGGCAGAGACGCGCTGCCAGCGCCTTTGGGTCGCAGTTGGGATGTGTGTAGCCAAAAGCGGTCTTGGCCGCGTAAAACAGGTTTTGGCCGTCAACGAAGGCGACCGCACGTTTGATGGCAGGTTCAGCGGGCACGGGTCATCTCCTTTCGGATGAAAAAATAACCCCGTCCGGGCCTTTCGGCGTGTCGAACGGGGAGTAGATAAAATCGGTTATTGTTGCGCTGTAATTAACTATAGCAAGTTGCCTGCCGGTGTCAATGGCCAAAACCCTTTCAAAACCCTTCATTTTCCACCTCCATAGGGCGGTGCATCTTCCTTTAACACCACCGGCTGTGTCATCGCGTTCACGTCAAGCCGGTAATGCTCGACCTTCTTGACCTCGTGCCACGGAAAACGTGCCGGGTCTTTGATTGGGTCTTCCAACTTCGGGGTCGTGTCGCAATGCGTGACGATGTAGAGCCAGTAGAGGTCGCGCCGGTCTCCGGCGATGCGCTTCTCGTTTGGCGACAGGAAAATGGTGCCGGTCGCCGCGCCGATGCCTTTGACTTCAATCAACCTGAGTTCGCCGGACACGCGATGCAGGCTGCGGAGGTCGAAGCCGAGGTTCTGGTCCTGCACGTCTTCAATCTTGCAGCCGCGTGCCTGCTCGTAAGCAATGACGGCGGCGATGGCTTTGCGCTCGGTTTCGCGGTCGGTCTTGAGATTCGTGTGGGCAGGGACATTCCGTTCCGGGTGCGGCAGCACGAGCGCCACGCCGATGCGTTCGACGCCCTGCAATGAAAGTGAACGCTGGCGTGCGAGGTCGCCAAGGCGCAGGTCACGGCGGCGTTGGAGGTCTTGAACCTTCTGCGCTTCAAGTTCGGCCAGACCCGTGGCCGTGGGGTCGCCTTTGTCCTGGGCGAGCAGATGTTTGGCAAGCACGGCGTCGCGTTTGGCGATGAGTTCCTCGAAACAAGTGCGGACGCTGCGTTCGATGAGATTGAGTTCGTGTTCGCGTTCGCCGGCAATTTCCGTGAGAAACGGTTGGAGCGCCTTCTCAAACAGGAATGTCTGCGTGCGCGTGTCATCGCTGGTCACGTTCGGCAGGAGTTGCGGCGGTTTCTCCGGGGCGATCAGGTCGAGCAGATAAGCCGGGTCGCGCAGGCGGCGGGTGCCGTCCGAATTGGTTTCCACCAGAAACAGGCGGCGGTGAAGAACGTTGCCGACACCATCGGTCACACCGGCGATAAACAATTCCAGCAGCGCGGGTTGTTCGCGTTCCAGTTCGTAGAAGACCGCGCCCTGACGAAGCTGGGGTTGCGTGTGCTCCCAAACCTGACGGCGCACGGCCTCAAACAGCGCGTGACCGGGCGTGACCCATTCAAGGCGGGCATCTGCTTCCAGCGTGCTGCGCTCGAAACAAATGCGGTCGTAACTGCGGGCCAAAGCCGGCAGCCGCCAATCTTTGGCGCGGCACTGGTCGTAAAGCCGCGTGGGAACTTTGCCGACGGTGAAGGCGCGTTGGATGTTTTTGATCGGGGTGAGCGGCAGGCCGACTTCACCTGCGCCAATCTCGAAGAAGCGGGCGACAGTCTCCGGCACGATGCGCCGCTCCTGCGCCATTGCGCGGCGTTCGACAAGCATCGGCAGGTTCAGGCTTTTCTTGGCCAAACCTTCAAGCGCCGACTGACAAATTTTGCGGAAGTCCTCTTCGCGCACTTCAACTTCAAGCCGGGCTTCAATGTCGTCGGCACTCATTTTGCCGGAGTAGAAATCGCGGAGGAAACGCTCGATTTGATTCGACGGCAACACTTCGCCCACGACATTGAACACGGCGTCGTCGTCCAGCGCGTCCCGGATAAGCTGGAGCTTCTCCATCAATTTGTGAAGAACACGGCCTTCGACGGTATTTTGCGCGAAGAAATTGAAGATGAGGCAATCCTTGGTTTGGCCGTAACGGTGTATGCGACCCATGCGCTGTTCGAGCCGGTTTGGATTCCACGGAATATCGTAGTTGAACAGGACATGGCAGCATTGGAGATTGATGCCTTCGCCCGCCGCCTCTGTTGCCACGAGGACTTGCGTTTTCAAATCCCAGAAGTTGCGCTCGGCCCAAAGACGCGTGCCCTCCTCATCGCGGCGTCCGGGCTTCATGCTGCCGTGAATCTGGCCGACCGTAAGACCCCATGACTTCAACTTCGCCACAAGGTAATCGAGGGTGTCTTTGTATTCCGTGAACAGCAGCAAACGAAGTTCCTTGTCGGCGAAGATGCCACGCTCGGTGAGTTGCTCCTTGAGCGTGCGGAGCTTGATCTCATGGCCACCGTCTTCGACACGCTGCGCTTGCGTTATGAGTTCGGCGATTTCTTTGAGTTCCTGCTCAAGGTCGGGCTTGCGCCGGGCGAGCGTGGCGCGTTCGAGTTCGCGCTCCTTCATCTCGCGCTCGGCGTCGTCCATTTCCTCCCATTCATCTTCGGAGGGAACGTCCGGCATCGGGATTTCGCCAAGCTGGTTGGCCGTTTCTAAAAGTTCCTTGAGTGCCTTCTGACGGCGCATGAGCGACTGTTTCAGCGAATAGGTGGAACTGGCCATCCGGCGCTGATACATCGCCATGATAAAACCCACGGCGCGGGCGCGACGTTCGTCTCCTGCTTCAGCGGCGCGGGCTGACTGGCGTTGAACGTAGTGCGTAACCGCCTTGTAAAGTTCCATCTCATCGCCTTCAAGATTGAACGCGACAGTTTGCGGGATGCGCTTCGTGAACAGCTTTTCCGCTTTCCAGGTGCCGTCGGTCTGCGGCTTGGGGAAATTCAGCATGACCTCTTTCGTGCGCCGCAGGTAGCAGGCGGCTTCACGGCGCTCCATCGCATCGTGGATGGATTTCACGTCGGCATACGCTTCCTGGTCGAGAAGTTGAAGGAACAACGAAAAGTTCACCGGGTCGCCCTTGTGCGGTGTCGCGGTGAGCAGCAGAAAGTGCGATGTCTTCTCGCGAAGGAGTTCGCCCAGCCGATACCGCTCGCTCTTGTGTTCTGAATCGCGTGCTGACATGCGGTGGGCTTCGTCCACGATGACCAAATCCCAGTCTTCGGCCTGGCGGACACTCGGCAGGATTTCCTCGCGCTTTGCCAAGTCCATCGAAGTGATGAGTTGTGGCTTTTCATTCCACATATTCACGCCGTATTGGACGCGAAGGTCGGCTCCGCGTAGGATATGGAACGATTCCTGAAAACGGTCGGCCATTTCGCGCTGCCACTGGAAGGCAAGGTTCGCCGGGCAGATAATGAGTACGCGCTCGACCAGCCCGCGCAATTTGAGTTCCTTGAGCAGCAGCCCGGCCATGATGGTCTTGCCCGCGCCCGCGTCATCGGCGAGGAGAAACCGGCAACGAGCAGATTTCAACAGGTGGTTGTAAACAGCGTCGAGTTGGTGCGGCAACGGGTCAACCCGCGAAATGGACAAACCAAAAAACGGATCATATTCCTGTGCCAGCGAAATGCGGAGGGCTTCGAGACCGAGCTTGACGAGTTTTGGCTTTGCCGCGAATTGTTTTTCCGGTCGCTCAATCTCGATGGATTGGAGATCGGTCTTGGTCAGCGTGACGCCGCCTCGGAAAGTCTTCGAGCGTGTGCCGACAAGGTTCACCAATACGAAACCATCGCCCACGGTGGGATTGCCAATGATCCGCATCGGCTCGCTGAACTGCGAACCGTTCAACACGACGCCATCAACGAAGTCATTGGCGGAAATGCTCATTTGTCACAAACGGAGAAACTTGTTCGTTGAGCGTGCGTATTCTGATTTTTTCCCATACCCATGCCGCGTAAAAGGCGTTGCCTCACGCGGCCATTATCGTAAGCCGCGGGGGAGTTTTCGCAAATGTTTTATTGCTGAATTGGAGATGGGAGTTGGTCTGAGACGCGTGAAACAAAGGCTTCCGTCTTCGTTACACTTCGCCGCGACAAGCCGGCGTGGCAGGGAAGGCTCCCGCCGTCGCTACAGCTATGGCGGGCAGGAAATGCTCCCGCCTTCGTTTGACTACGGCGCGGCAAGAAAGTTTTAAGGCCGCAAAAAAGACTCCCGCCGCCACCGAGACAAATCGGCACGACGTATTTCCGGCAGGTATCGGCTTCCGTTGACATTCGTGTTCTGATCCCCACGTAAACTCCGATAAATCGCGAGCACGTGGCAGACCATTTCGATCCCCAGCCCAAGCGGATTCGTCCCCATCGTAGGACGAAAACGGGGTTTGGCAATTGGGAAATCTTTCACAGAAGAAAACGAAGGAAACAAAGCATGGAAACTTCGTTCACTGCCACGTGAGGCAGCGCCTTTTACGTGGCCTTCTGTTCAATCGTGATGTGCCGCTGGCGGGACTTGTGAATAACTTTAATAACTTGGGATTGGTTTCACGCTCCAATTGGCTAGAATATGGTTTTCTGTTCATATGACATCAGAGGTTGCGATAAAATGACATCAATTGAGGCATCAAAACTGCGGATTTTAGTCGTGGATGACGAACCGGCTGTCGGCAATACCGTCAAGATGTTGCTCGAATTTGACGGGCATGAGGTGGAGACCACCAACAGCAGCCAGGAGGCACTGGGCCTGTTTGAATCAGGCCGGTTTGACCTGGTCTTCACCGACTTTGCCATGCCCGGAATGAATGGCCATCAACTGGCCGCCGCCATCAAGGCAGGTGCGCCGGAGCAGCCGATCGTAATGGTTACCGGACACGCCGGAACTCTGCTGCCGTCACCCGACGTGGATTTGGTCATTGGCAAACCCTTCCTGTTGGAAGATCTGCGGGAGGCGATTGCCAGAGTCATGCCGGAAGAAAGCCTTACCGCTTAAAAACGGCTGAAACGAAAACTTTAGCATTTAGCCTTCAGCCTTTGCTGTGTTACCGTCCGGCCATGACCTCCAGATTGGCCCTTTCGATTGGATCGCTTTTGATGCTCCTGCCGGCGGCAGTCTTTGCCGGCGTCACGCCTTACCCGCCCTATCCGGGCGCCGTGCCGAGCGAGTCTTACAAGGTGACGGTGAACGGCCAGCCGGTGTTCGTGCATCATTTTTTGACCTTTGACCAGTTCAACTGGATGGACTATGCCAGCTTCGCCATGACCGGAAAGGTCCACGTCGAAATCACCTCGTTTGTCTGCGACCGGAAGCTGCTCACCTGCAATATCAGGCCGCTCGCTTACGGCATCCAACCGAAGATCAACGGCAACACCGTCAGTTTTGATCTGGACCGGCCGCGTTATCTGGTTATTTTTTTCAACGATGAGCCGATGTTTTACAGCACCGGGCTGATGCTGTTTGCCGAACCACCGGAGCAGAACGTTCCCAAGCTCGGCGATACGAATGTGGTCAACATCATGGACTACCACGTTGACAACACGGGCAAGACCGTCGAAACCACGAACATCAATCAGGCCATCAGCGACGTTTCCGCCCGGCCCGGCGGCGGTGTGCTTTTATTCCCACCCGGTGTCTATCTGACCGGCACGGTGTTCATGAAGAGCAACGTCAAGTTTTACGTGGATGCGGGCGCCGTGATTCGGGGATCCAGCAGAAATGCGGATTATCCTTCGGCCCCCACGCCTGCCGGCGGAAGGCCGCTCAGGGCTTTTTTCATTTTTGACAATGTCGAGAATGCCGGCCTGATGGGGCAGGGCACCATTGACATGGAGGGCTATCCGTGGTTGTGGCATGACTTCCAACCCGACACCGCGGACGGACGCGCCCGGGACGCGGATGGAAAAGTGCTGGACCCGCATGGCACCGGAATCCGGGGCTACGTGGTCAACCACTGCCGCAACATTTCCTTCGAGGACCTGTTGCTTCTCCGCTCCGCCTATTGGACAGTGTTTGTCATCGGCACCGACAATTTCTCCACCCGCAACCTCAAGATCGTCAACCGCAAGCAGCAGTATCATGACGACGATTACGATTTCAGTGCCAGCAGCCATGTCCGGATTGAAGACGGGTTCGCCATGTCCATGGACGACACCTGGGCTTTTTACCGCGGCACCGATCCCAAGACGGGCGAGCCCCGGGGCATCGAGGACTTTGTCGTGAAAGGATTTGTGAATTACACCTACACCGCCGGTCTGGCCATCGGGTATGGCGGCGCTCCGGCCGTCAAGCACCTGCGGTTCGAGGACGTGAACTTCATTGCCAACCACAACAAGTTCGCCATCTGGATTCAACTGTCGCCGGCGTATTTCAGGGGGCGGGGATATTCCTCGGGCGCCAAATTCAGCCGCAATGCGCCCATGGACGATTTCCGATTTGTGAACTGCACGTTCGAGAACGACGGCGGGCAGGTTTAT
This sequence comes from uncultured Verrucomicrobiae bacterium, assembly GCA_963804345.1. Lineage (GTDB taxonomy): Bacteria > Verrucomicrobiota > Verrucomicrobiia > Limisphaerales > UBA11358 > UBA11358. The sequence continues at coordinate 129,871 of CAWDPX010000015.1, forward strand.
ATTGACGGTGGCGAAAACCCCCTGACGAACTTTGCCTTTGAGAACTGCGCTTTTTACAAGACCACCAAGCCCAGCCTGATGATGGGAACGAACGTCGCACCGGTCCTGTTCAAGAACGTGAAGATCAACGGAGCAAAGATCCAAAATGCCGAACAGTTGGAGCGGGCCGGTTTCGATCTTTCCGTTCCCGTCAAGTTCGAGCGGTAACCAGTCTGGCAGTAAAACCGACTCGTTCAAAATGCAACCAACCCCGGGCGCGGAAATAATGGAATAGACACACTCCTTTCTTGACACCCCCATAAATTCCATGAAAAAATCAACCTGGGAATATGAAAATCAGGCGTGGGCAATTCATATTTTTGGGGACACGGATTTTTTGTCTGAAAGCCAAAATACTTTGGGGTTTTCTCGAAAGAAAATTAGTAGTCTCAACGTATCCTTCCCAGTATAGGTGTCGTTATCGTCATTAAAAAGAACGCATTAAAAAACACGGAATGTTTATCGGAGGAAAACATGAAGATGACTGGTAAATTTGTTGTGTCTGCTGCTGCTTTGGTGATTTGCTGTTGCAGCACATCCCAAGCAATTACCAACAGTGCCATTGCCGTTTCAGGAACGAACATCATTCTTTCATGGCCGAGTTTCGGTTATGAAAGTTATCTTGTTCAATACCGCCAGACGCTAAACCCTGATGATTCGTGGTCGTGTCTCACCAACGCCTACCACGCAAACAGTACGAACCGCACGACGTTGACCCTTTACGGCGCGGTGACGGAGTCCGGTGGAAACGGCGGATCATTCACGGCAATGACCGCAGGCGAGAGCGCATACGATTCAATGGCTGCCGGGCCGCTGGCAGTGCCGGTTGATGTGACAATTGGAGGAAGCAAGGATTGGGGTACTGTTGATAGATTTTGGGAATTTCGCAAAGATTGGATGGCGGAATGGGCAGGCATTTTTCAAGAGCCTTTGGACCTGGCTTTTGATCAAGCAAGCATTTTTTCAGGCTGGGTAGATGGCGCACATTATAGTCATCTTAAGAGATACGGCTATACGACGATGCTATTTTTTCAGTACAACTTTGCGGGACAATGGCCCTGATGAACCTATTGAGAACTTTTTCCCGACTGTTAGCTGTTTGCGGTTCAAGTGTTTTTTTCTTCTGTTTGCCTGCTTTAGCGGCGGACGACCTGGGAATCGTTGACACTCCGTCCGTTGTGGATTTGCGGGCGGAAGCAACTGCCACTAACGTAACGCTCACTTGGCCGAGCGATTCGCGGGAGAGCTTCGTGGTGCTATGGCGCTCCAACGCAACGTATCGGGCCCAATGGATTGTCCTCACAAATCAAATGCGGGCGGGCCCAAAGAACCGCACGATTTTTTTTGATACCACTGGCTTGACGCGGATCCAAGGGGACGCCGCGCGAACCAATCTGCTTGGACTGTATAGTGTTTATCTGATTCCAGATTTCTGGTTCGATATGCAGGGAGTCACCTTGTGCGGCGGTCCCAAAATATTTGGCGAAGATTTTTTGCCGTTTTATTACGATTTGGGTGGCGCGGGTTCCCCCCAGCAGAATGTCGGTCTCGTGGTGGATGGAGAAGAAGCGGGCTGGGGGATAATCCACGTTGAGCGTGTCAATTTCGGCACTGTGCAGAAGCCGCGCTGGATTGATGCTTGGGGGTTTTGGTTCAAAATTGACCTTCTTACCAACGGCGAGCACACGCTGCAACTGCGTTCGATGCTGTCATTAAACGATTTCGTCGGCGACTGGTCTCAAACTGTTTTTCTTACGAACAAGCCGGGGCGGATAAGAATTCTGGTGAACGGGGAAAAATCAAACCGCAATAGCTGGTGGGATCAGCGACTTGGGCATGACTTTCCCGTTCCGCAAACCACCGAAGAATATGCAGAAAAATTTCTTCATGAAGAAAGGAATCCACTGAAAGATAAAATTCCATCGCGGCCGCTAAATTTGGAATCTGGCGAAATAAATGCCAAGTCTTCGGGAATGATCCTAGATTTGGGCGAAGTCAGCCATCGTATCACAATTACGCCGGAATACTCTAATGCGGTGCTGTCGGCTGTACTGCCGTATTTTTCTGATGTTGCGAAAAAATTAGATTTGCCGGTGACACAACCAATCACACCAGCGGACGTTGCAGGCTTCCATGTGCTACCGTTCCGGGAGATGACTTGCTCAATGTTGCTTAAAGACGGTTCTGTATTTGACTTTCACTTTGGTTTTATGAGCCGCTATTTGAGCCCTCAATCGGTGGATCATCTTCAGCCAGCACCGAATACTGTTCTAGGACAAAAGCATCAACCTGCGATTACGCAAGATGAAGCAATTGAAATCGCACGCAATGCCATTAAAAAACTAAGCATCCCATTAGAAGATGTTTTTGCCGAACAGAAACCACGGGTGGCTGTGCGGAAAAACAGTGATGCAACGAATGCAGTTCCCCATTACGAAATTCAGTGGATTGATCCGCGCGGAAGTGGCCAAATAATCGGCGAGGTTAATGCCGAAACCGAAAAAACTGCCCTTGTAACGTCTCCCGCTGTGGACATTGAAATCAATGGTGAAACGAAGCAGATTGAAAAAATAAAATTCGCGCTTCTGAAAAGCCTTCGGCGTCTTCCGCCGAAAATAAATATCACACCTGTTGCCAGTCCCGACTGGCCATCAGTGAATCCCGAATATGCCCGTCAACTCGTTCAGATTATATTCAAGGCCGTTGACGATTACGCGCAAAAACTTTCGCTGCCGATTCCGCGGCCATTGACGACGAACAATGTTGCGCGCGCCGAAATCCATGACAACGAAGGCTGGCCGCACGCCGAAATTGAACTCACCAACGGCTGGCGGTTTGTTTATCGTCACACAATGGTCAATGGCTATTACGCACCGGACAATCTTTTTGCCAGCGATAATCGCCCAATCCACATCGAGGAATTTGAAGGCAAATGGAACCTGACGACGAACCAGGCGATTGAGTTGGTAAGAAAGACCCTTACCAAACTGGATTATCCAACCAACAACATTCACATGGATTTTGCTCCGAATATCATTCCCCCGGCCGGTGATTTTAAGAAAATCATTCCACGGTATTTCTTTGAGTGGTATTACGAAAATGCCGCGCACGATGACCTGCAATCCAGGTTGGAGGCGGAAGTCGATGCCAATAGTGGCAAGCTGGAATCCTTCTATTACGATGACAAAGCCTATTGGGGAAGCCGTCCGCCTATTGACGTGCCGATTTCGATAAAAAATTAATCGGCCCTGAATCGCACAAACCTAATTATGTCTAACGGTTCGTTCCCTGCTTAATCAATCCGAGGCTCTTTTTGCTTGTGATGGAATAGTACCTGGGCACTCCGAATTTAACCGATGTGGCCGCGAGGAAGACCCTCGAGCAAATTACTGCTTTCCTTGATGACACGATGCTCGAACATTGTTGATTCGAGAAGTCCCCGGACAAACGTTTTGGATTCTTCCGGAATAGTGTTGGCGGGCCGGTGAGGATTAATCCGGACATGGATGAGCCAGCCGCAATCTTTGTGGTCCGGGAAAAAGTATTGTCCCTTCAAATCCTCGTTCGGGTAAACATCAAACCAGGTTCCCATCGCGTGGTTCAGGTTCCAATAAAAGTACTTGATCACGAACGGCCGGTACCCGTCGAACATCTTCCGGTCTTTGGTTTGAGTGGCTGTTTGCCGGTGCCTGGCCAGATGATTTTTGATGCGCTTGAGGAGCACAGGCTCATCCTTCTTCAGGCATTTCCATCCGTAAATGGCAACCGGTTGCATAAGGTTCGGGGGTTATGACTGGCGGCTCCAACACGAGTTGGATGGGCATGTGACGTCGGTCCCGGAACGCGGATAACGATCGTCCAGGCACACAACGGCGGGACCGGTTTTGACCAAAACCAGCCTCGCGGCAAACAGCGACAACGTCAGTGGCTTTTTCATATTTCTGATCCACTTTCAAACTCAGCCCGGAATCAGCCAAGGCTCTCGCCAACGTAAATGATTTTTACCCTAAACGGATCGAAACGGAAGGAATCGGGGACAAATTGCGGGTTTGCGGGGGTGAATTGCCCCGGGCGAGGGGTGAAATACCCGTGGTTTTCACAAGTGTAACCATTTGTTTCCGATCCGCCTTTGACGAAATTACGAATTGATGGTCTGATGCGTTCGCAACCAATAAAAGACTGCAAATCCATGCTTCACCGGCGCTGGTGTCACTTGACCAGCGCCTTTTTTTATCTGACAGCCCGTCGGGCGCGGCCGTTGGCGTCTGCCGCAAGCTCCGTCAGGGGCCGGCTGGCTAAACTGCCTTGTTGTCCCGGCTTTGAATCAACAGGGCGGAGATGACCCGTTTGACCTGCGTGGAGGACAGGATGCTTTTGAGGGTGGATGTGAAGTTCTCTTCATTTAAGCACTGTCTTTGCACATGAACGGTGTGGTCGGTCACGGTCAGGGGATAAATGGTGATGGAGTACTGCAGGGTGAGAATCGCAAACTTATGATTGTTGATAGCCGGAGCCGTGATGGCAAAATTGTAGATGAGGGTATTATTGACCGTTGGCTCCTGCTCAATGGAGCCGATCAAGACACCCTTGGTGAGCTGGCTCAAAATCGAGGCCTGCCCGCGTAAAATCGACGTCGGAGTTCTCTGATTGGCCGGGGCATTGAGCTCCCCCCACATGTTTTCGACACTCATAAGATTATTGCGTCCCCATCATACCCTGGCGACCAATGACTGCAAACATATTGGCGGCGAAAACCGGTCTTCAGAATATTACCCGAAGAATGTATGGACATTGAAGGGAATAGGTGCTCCAATGGGGATAATGGCAACCAAAGGCATTTTCATGTTGAAAGATTATTTCGGGAAATTTTTTTTCCCACGCCTGCATCCTTCACAATACAACCAGCGGTTTAAAATTGTCGCAGCCACCCTGTCGCTGGGCCTGATCATCGCCGGCAGCGTGACCGTGGTAATGATTCTGAACGGAGTTGTGGGCCGATAGAAATTTCCCGGATTCGCCAAAACCGGCGGATAAACCCATGAACAACCCGAAACAAAAGTATACCATCTACCGGGACAACGATGTAATCGCCTCGGATTTGCTGTCATTGCCCTCGATCATGAAATTCGTCAGAAATGATGCGCTCAAGGAACATTCCCAGGGGCGGCCGGCCTTTTATATGATTAGTGGTTCGCTCGGCTTCAAGCGCGCGGGAAGCCACTTGAAAGGCCGGGTGGTTTGGGACGGGTAAATTTCCGGTTTGGCTGCGCTCCAGCCCTGGTTCTCCCGACCTGGAGCGCGGACCCGATCGCGCCCGGCGCGCGTTGAAGGTTGAAATAAAACTTGCACGAATCCAAATCGTGAGGGAAATTAATGCGCAAGCAAGACCGATTTGAGTTCAAACCTCGTTGGATGTTTGTCGGAAGTTCTCCTTCAGTCTTTAAGAGAGGAAATTGATTTATGGCCATGTTCATTTTTTGGAGCGCCATTGGAATTGTTGCCGGAGTCGTGTTCGGCTCCTTCTTTGAATGGACGCTGCACCGTTATGTCATGCACCACTCCGTCAAATGGTTCCGGTACCCGTTTGAACGGCACGCGCTGGTGCATCACCGGATTTTCAAGGCGGACCACACCTACCACCTCGTGGATGAACGGGACAAGAAGACCATTCCCATGGCGTGGTGGAACGGGCCGGCCATCGTAGCCGTGTGCCAGTTGCCGTTCCTGGTTCCGGCCTTGCTGCTGCACCGATGGGGAATTTTGTGCGGCACGGCGGTGGCCTGCACGCTGTATTTTACGGCTTATGAATATCTGCATTGGTGCATGCATCTGCCAAGGAAACGGCACGTGGAACGCTCGGGCATCTTCTTCCGTTTGAACGGGCACCACCTGCTGCACCACCGTTATATGGGCAAAAATTTCAACGTGGTGCTGCCGCTCGCTGATTTGTGCTGCCGGACCCTGCTGCTGCGCTCGCAGGTCGCCTTTGCACAGGCGCAGGGTCCGTCCGTGCCGGACGTGCAGCCGAAGGGAAACCATTCTTTCGAGGTTTTGGCGCTGGCGGCGGCGAAGAAGGTTTGAGCGGCAGGAATGCCGTTGTTTTCCAGAACGTCGCCAACTCGTTTCGGAGGGGCGAGCTCCGCGAGTTCCATGCTTTTCCGATAAATTTAGGCGTCGTAGAACTCCGCCCTCCGAAAGCCCCGCTTGCGCATCAGCGGAGTTGCGTCAAATCTCAATTGCTGCGTGACAAAGTCATCCGGGCACTGTCCAAACCAGCAAGAGCACCTGCCAACCGGGGCAGGGCCTGTAACGAGGTTGTTATGTCAAGTTATTGCTATGAAGCTGTGGATGCCGGCGGACTGAAGACCCAAGGTACGCTGGATGTCACCGATCAAAGCGAAGCGTTGAAACGGATCAAGGAAATGGGGTTGTTTCCGACCCGGGTCGCGCCACCAACACCATTCCGGCGCAGGCAAAGAAGGACGTTTGCCCCTCCAAAAATGCTCAATTTGCGGGTTCGAATGCCGGTTGGAAACATCAAACCGGCCACGCTCACCGTGTTCACCCGTCAACTGGCGACGCTGATTGACGTGGGGATGCCGCTCATGCGCGGGTTGCGCATCCTGCAGGAGCAGACGGAGAACCGCGCGCTGAAACGCGTCATCACGGACATGGCCGCGGCCATCGAAGGCGGGAGTACGTTGTCCGAGGCCCTGGCGGCGCATCCAAGGGTTTTCAATCCACTTTACGTGAACATGGTCAAGGCGGGCGAAATGGGCGGAGTGCTGGAGGTGGTGCTCCGGCGCCAGGCGGAGTTCATGGAGAAGGCGCTGAAAATCAAAGGCAAGATCAAGGCCGCCATGTTTTATCCGGTCGCCGTGCTGGTGGTCGCGACGGGCATCCTCGCGCTGCTGACGGTTTTTGTCATTCCGCGGTTCCAGGCAATTTTTGACGGGTTGCTCAATGGCCGGCCCATGCCTCCGTTCACCGTGTTGGTCTTGAAAATCAGCGATGTGTTCAAAAGCCACTTTCTGACGGTCGGAATGGTTGGGCTGGTTCTGGCGGTTGTGTTGCCGATTCTCATTCGCACCCGGCGCGGCCGGCGGTGGTTTGACCGCTTCAAACTGATTGTACCTGTCGCCGGCACGGTCTGCCGCAAGGTGGTGCTCTCCCGGTTTGCCCGGACGCTGGGGACCCTGCTTGGCAGCGGCGTGCCCATCCTTCAGGCGTTGACCATCGTGAAAGAAACGGCCGGAAATGTCATCGTGGGTGGCGTGATTTCCGATATCCATGACAGCGTGAAGGAGGGCGGGAACATCGCCGGGCCGCTGAAAGATGCCCGTATTTTTCCGGCGATGGTGTCCGGCATGGTGGACGTGGGCGAACAAACCGGCGCGCTGCCGGACATGCTCATGCGAATCGCCGACACCAGCGACGAGGAGGTGGACAACGCGGTCAGTGCCTTGACGTCGCTGCTGGAACCGGTCATGATTGTTTTCCTGGCCATTGTCGTGGGCAGCATCGTCATCGCCATGTTCCTGCCGTTAATGGCCATCATTGGGGGTGATGTCATAGGCGGCGGGGCGGGTGCCGGTGGTGGCAGTTAATAACGTTTCCAGACATCCGGGTTCATCCATCGGCGTTGCCATCTTCGCTTTGCTTACCGCCGGGCCACAAAACCGAACCCACGTCATGTCACACCGCCGGGATGGCTGCCACTACGGCAGGCAGAGCCGGATGCGCCGCCACCGCAACGGCGCAAATTTTTTCCTTGAACTGTTTGCCACAACGGATGGAGTATCAGCGCGAAAATGGTTTTGCTGTGAACAGAAGGGCATGTCATGAAAACAATTAACGAATGCTTTGGTCTCCATCGTATCACACTCGCGGGCAGCCTCGGTTTAATGGCGCTCGGCGTGATGGTCGCGGGCTGTGGGAAACCGGAAAAAATCACCATCCGGGGCTCGAACACGTTTGGAGAAGAATTGGCCCCGCAGCTCATTGCGGAGTACCGGCAGGAGCATCCCGCGGTTGTTTTTGACACGGAATACAAAGGAACCACGTATGGGATGGGGGCGTTGATGGTGGGGCGATGCGACATCGCCGCAGCCTCGCGTCCGGTGAGCACGAATGAATTGCAACTGGCCAAGGATCGCGATGTGGAGTTTAACGATCATGTCATCGGCGCTTACAGCGTGGCGGTTGTCGTCAACGCCGGCAGCCCCATCGGGAGCCTGACGCGGGATCAAGTGCGGGACATTTTTACCGGAGCGGTCGCAAACTGGAAAGAGGTGGGCGGGCCGGATGCGCCGATTCATTTGTGCAGCCGCGATGAAATTTCAGGGACCTATCTGGGCTTTCGGGAATTGGCGATGGAAAACAAGCCTTATGCCCTGGGCTTGAAAGCGTTCACCAATTACGTGGGAATCATCCAAAAGGTGGCTCAAGATGCGAACGGAATTGGTTATGCCAGCATTGATCTGGCCGGCAAGGACGGGGTCAAAGCCGTGGCGATCGGGGGCGTGGCTCCCACCGTCGCGTCGGTGAATGGTGGTCAATATCCTTACGCGCGTGTGCTCCGCCTTTACACCGATACGCCGAAGGAATCGGCGACGACACGGGATTTTGTCCAGTTTGTCCAGTCAAAGCGCGGGCAGGAAATCCTGACCCGAGTGGGCTTCGTGCCTCGTCCTTGACATGGTTAAAGCCGGATGGAAGACGATACCGAAGGACGGACGCGAACTCCAGTTGTTTGGCTTAACATGAAGCCAACCAACCGCCTTCCGGTTCGACGCGGCGTCAGGTCAAGGGTGGTGTTTTAGCTTTTGAAACCGCTTTTTGATTTCATTCCACTCCACATTTACCCGCAGAGTCGCATTTAACAATCGCGGGAGCACGTCCAGAGCGGCTTTCAGTTCGTCGCTGTTTTCAAACTCGAACCGCATTTTCCTGCCGTCCCGCAGGGAGAAATTCCAGCGCCCCGCCTGTTTGCCGTGAAGCGCGAAAAAGGACGGCGGTTCAATCGCCGCCTCGTGAATCTCGGGAATATAGATTTTGAAATTGTTTTTGTTTTCGCGGAGCAACTCTTCCGGGTCCACCTGCCCGGCGCGCTGGAGAAATTCCTCGGTTTTCTTTTTCGCCCGCCGTTTCATGGATTCCCGGATCAGATATCCGATGAGCCCGAAATGAATCGTGAGCGCCTGCGCGGTTGCGCTCAGACCCGCGATCTGGATGAAGTAGAGGTCGTTTCCCCGCGCATGAACACGATACACGCTGTCCGAGCGGGTGGAGACCCGTTTGGCGTTAAATGTCGCTGAGTTTTCCATAATTGTCCTGAGTTGACGCGTCACGGGATTCTACGGTCAATGGATTTGCAACGCCAAGCCGAAAGGCACGACCACGGTAGTTTCTCCCGCCTCGACAAACCGCGGGGCGTGGGTAGATTTTAGTCAGAATGAAGGGCGAGGTGGTCTATCTTTACGCGTTCGACGTGGCGAATGAAATCATCACGCCGCGGGTGCAGGAAATCCTGTCGGAAAAGCCGTTTCCATTTGAAATCCGGATGGACCGCACGCTGCCCAAGGACATGCCGCTCTACAAACCGCTCGCCATCGAGCCGTCGCCGCTGTCCGCCCCGTTGCACGGCGCGACCGTCCGCCGGCTGATTCGCATCTACGATGTCGGCGTGGTCACGGTGATGCTCCGCGTGGCGTTTGAAGCGGGCGCACTCGCCGACCTGATGCCGTTCCACAATCCGAAGCTGGAGAACGGGCTGACGCTGGACACGGTGGCCATGAAGCTTTGCGCGGAGGTTTGCGATGGTCTGAGGGAATTGATGGTGGGGCGCACAGAGTTTCCGCCGCCGCCGGAAGCCTACACGGTGTTTTGCCTGACCGACCTGGCCGGGGCGGACGACGTGAACCGCTGGCTGGGCGACCAGCGGCGCGAGGTGGCGGGCCTGCTCACGGAGACGCCGGCGAACCAGTTAAGCGAGACGCAGGTGGGCGAGGTGCTGCGCATCCAGCGCTCGTTCGAGAACACGGACCTGGCGGTGATTGACTGGGACGCGGCGCTGGTGGCGGACCTGACGGGTTACGTGGACGACGTGTTGTACGCGCTGGAACTGGCGAACCTGCAACTGGAGGAATTCCGGGTGATGGACCGCCGGCTCGACACGTATCTCGACCGCGCCTACGACGATCTGGAACGCCGGCGGCTGCCGTTGTTTGGCGGGGCTTTCAAGACCCTGCGCCATTTGCGTCGTTTCCGCGTGGACATGGCGAAGCTCACCGACGAGGTCACGCACATCACCAAATTTTTCGGCGACTGGTATCTCGCCCGCGTCTATCTCGGCGCGCGCGACCGTTTCTACCTCGACCAGTGGCGTGCCAGCGTGGAGCAACGCCTGGCCCAACTGGACAAACTTTACAGCGTCTTTCACACCGAGTTGAACGAGCAGAGGATGTTGTGGCTGGAAGCCATCATCGTGATTTTTTTCGCCATCGATTTGCTGATTCTGTTGTTCGTCAGGCGATGACACGGCTGCGGCGCTTTGACTTGGCCAGGCGCGTTCATTCGTGGTTTAATTCCCGCGTTGCGATGCGTCCGCTGATCCAGGAAATTACGACCGCCCACACGCCGGAATCACTGGCTGAATGCTTGCGTAGCGAGTTGGGTGTTGTTTTGTTGCGCACATCATCATTCGATTCGCCGCAAGCGCGGCATTCGTTCGTTGCCGCGCGACCATTTCTCACGTTCCGCTCCTTCGGCTCGCGCTGCGAAATTTCCAGAACCCAAACCCCGGACGCCAGACCCCATCTTCAATTCGGCAACCCGTGGCAGATTCTGGACGCGCTGCTGGCGCGCTTCGAGTTGCTGGATGAAATTGACCTGCCGTTTCCACTGGGCGGCTGCTTCGGTTACTGGGGTTATGACCTGAAGAATTTCACCGAGCCGAAACTTCCGCGCCGCGCCTTCAACGATCTCGAATTGCCCGATTGCCACGTTGGCTTTTACGACAGCCTCGTCGTGTTCGACCATCACCTCGGTAAAACCTTTGTCATCTCGACCGGGCTCGCTGCCGACGGTTCGCGCAGTGAAAAGCGGGCTGGGGAGCAGATGGAGTTTTGGCGAAGGCATTTGGGAAAAACCCCCGCCCCGGCCCTCTCCCTTTCGGAAAGGGCAAGGGAGAATTTTTCGTCAGCCGGAGAAAGCGCCTGTGATCTACAAGGATGTTCCAACTTGCGAAAGCTTCTCCCTCTCCCGGGGGAGAGGGTCGGGGCGAGGGCGGGCGTTGTTTCAAACTTCTCCCGCGCCGATTTTCTTTCCGCCGTCGAACGCGCGCAGCGATACATCCGCGCCGGGGACATTTATCAGGTGAACCTGTCGCAGCGGCTGACGGCTCCCTGCCCATTGTCCGGCTTGCCGCGGCGAAGCGTTTTGGCGAAGCCGGGCTGGGAAATGTTTCAACGCCTGAGCGCGGTTTCTCCCGCGCCGTTCTCCGCGTTCCTCGATTGTGGCGATTTTCAGATTATGTCGTCATCGCCGGAACTTTTTCTGCGCTTGAGCGGTTCGCACGTCCAGACGCGGCCCATCAAGGGCACGCGCCCGCGCGCCGCCGACCCGACGCGCGACGCGCAACTCGCCTATGAACTACAGACGAGCACGAAAGAACTGGCCGAACTGGTGATGATTACCGACCTGCTGCGCAACGATGTGGGCAAGGTGTGCGAGTTCGGTTCGGTGCAGACACCGGAGCTGGCGCGGCTCGAACGTTTCGCGCAGGTGCAGCATCTGGTTTCGACGGTGGAAGGCCGGTTGCGCGCGGGGGTGACGCATCTGGCGGCACTGGCGGCATGTTTTCCCGGCGGCAGCATCACCGGCGCGCCGAAATTTCGCGCGATGGAAATCATTGATGAACTGGAGCCGCTGGCCCGCGGGCCGTATTGCGGCTGCCACGGTTATCTGGGATTCAATCGTGAGAGCCAGTTGAGCATCACCATCCGCACGGCAATTTGCAAAGATGGCCGCGCGCATTTCAACGTCGGCGCCGGCATCGTGGCCGATTCCAATCCGGAGGCCGAATACGAGGAAACGCTGGCCAAGGCGGCGGGTTTTCTGGCGGCGTTGAATCAACCACGGATGGACACGGATGGACACGGATTACCGGTGGTGAAATCATCCAGCTAAAAAAGGGAAACGCTCCAGCCTGTGTGGAAAGCGGCGCTGAAGCGACCGCAATCCAAACGCTGGCGCGACTTTCCAACGGCTCCTCACCGCGCGAAGCGTCTGGACTGCGGCGCGTTCACCGCCGCTTTGAAGGGCGCGAAGGTAATCTGGTTTTCTCCACCACCAGCGTTTCGATGGATTCGCGGCCGTTCGTTCCAGGCGATTATTTCGCCACGGATTGATTTATTTTGGCGGCCAGGTCATTTGCTTCCGGTTCGCTAAAATTCCCGCTGATCTCGGCTTGGCCACCCCTAATCTCCGACCGGATAGTCGGGGCGGAATAAAGCCGGCCATCAATGATGATTGCCAGCCGCCTGCCGACATTTTGATGAGTCACTTTTGCGAATCGTTTCGCCCCGGCGTCAGTGAAGGTGATTTGAATCCGCGGTTTGCCTGCGGGTTGGTTCGTGATCACGCTGGCCGACTTCAAGTCAGTCTGGTCCAGCAGAACCTTCTTCTGGACATAAAGGGTCTCGGTCCCCTTTGCGTCCGCGCCCGGCTGAACGACGGTCATGGGCTCAGCCTTGGCGGATGGCGCGCTGAGAACCAGACGGAACTGGAAGACCGAAGGAGCCGGGCTGCCGCCACCGGCGGAGGTGTCGCTGGAAAGCGCGACGGTCATCGCGCCGCCGGCCAGCAACAACGTCGCAGAGACCCTGAGTGCGAATTTGAGTTTCATCCAGGTCATAACTTTGATTGTTCCTTTCACCAGGGCCAGGGTTGAAGCTGCAACTGCCGGCCCCTTGATGACGGTTGCAGTAATGGTCGTTGCCAATCCAACGGGTGCGGCGTGGGCGGAGTTGGTAGAAATGGCTCCGGCGATGACAGCCGTGGTCGAGGAAACGCCGTGTTTGGAAAAATAGCGGCGCAGTTTTTCCAGCGCGTGGGCAACCCGCTTCTTCGCCGCGTTTTCGCTGGCGCCGAACGCGGCGCCGATTTCCTGAAAACTTTTCCCTTCAAAAAACCGGAGCGCGATGGCGTTGCGATCCTTTTCGCCGAGCTGCCCCATCGCGTCCTCCAGCAGCGGAGCCATTTGCGGCCAGAGTTCCGGTTCCATTTCGTTGGCCAGAGATTGCATGTAAGCCTCCTGTTCGCGGTGAACCCGCCGGATTTCAGTTCTCAGGAAGTTGGCTGCGGTCAGCCGGGTGGTTTGATACAGCCAGCCGGATAGGATGGTTCTTTGGCTCAAACGACCGGCTTTTTTGGACAGGATGATAAAGACCGCCTGCGTGATTTCCCCGGCGGCATCGGCATTGCCGGTTTTCCGCAGCGCGGCGGAATACACCAGGTTCACGTGCCGCGCCACCAATGCCGCAAACGCTTCGTCGGAGTTCCGGTCGGCGTATTGCCGCAACAATTCCATGTCCGCCAATTCCTGCATCTACCCATAAATGTCCGCTGCCGCCAAAAAGTGCCAATCTATTTTAACCCAATATCGGCGCGGGCATCGGTCCTCAAGGTGCCGGGGGCGTGACGACTGTGAATACGATGTCTCCTCCTTTTCCATTCATCGGCTTGCCCCCATCGTCTTTCAGGTCCCAGCCGATGCTATAAAGGACATAGCCGGCGTCTTGCTTCCGGTAACGCAATGGCTGGCCATCAAACGGGTCCGTGAGGACCGCGTTCAAATAGCTCGGCGTCAATTCGGGCAAACCGGCGGGATACCGGTTGTTGTGCGCCGCGCGAAACTGCTCCAGCGCCACGGCGGTCAATGCCAGACGGAGATTGGCGAGACATCTTGCTTCCCGGTTGACATGTTTATCGAGACCGTCCGACAACCACACGTTGAGCAGAAGCCCCCGATCCGTGGCTTCGGTGACGCGCTGGCCCATCAAGTCGGCAACAACCTTCAAACGCCCGGGAAAGGCTTCCTTGCGGGCGGACAGAAGTTGCTGGAAAGTTGTATCAAGGTAGTCTTGTTCTTCTTTCAAGCTGGCGGCCTGTTTCAGATGTTCAACCAGCCGGCGGCGCTGTTCGTCAGGCATGTCCGTTGTCTTCAATGTGCTTAAATCCCGAACTAATTTGGCCGGGTTGTTCAACAATGCCAAATGCATTGCCAGTTCCCCGGCCATGGCGCGGCTGAAACCCTCGCCCCGCGCATCGTAATCCTCCATGCTTTGCAGGGCCTTCGTAAGCCCGTTTAAAGATTCTGGTGACAATGTGGTGCGATTTACAACCTGATTCAATGCGTCCACGGCCAGGGAAACACCCGCCGAACGCACCAATTGAGAAATCAACACCGGCTCGGCTTTCAGTGAACGCGCCAGCGCCAGGGTCATCAGGACATCATCGGCAGCTTGTTTTTCATCATTGTTCTCCGCATCCAAAATGGCCGACATTTCCGCCAGTTGCATGCCATGCTTGATTCCGATCAGATGAGGCAGCAGGGTGTCAGAACCTTTGGTAAGGTCTATGGGATACCGGCTTTGCTCGTATTGTGTCCCTTGGGCGAAGAATTGCAGTGCCTCGCGGTTGTGCTGCATGAAGGCGGCCAGGGCGGATTTCATGGGCGCCGGCAGGGGTGTGCCGGGCAGCGGAGCCGGCAACTTTCCCAAGACCGGCAGATTGGCCATCTGGTCGGCACCCTTGATTTGCATCGCCTTGATGCCTCGCAAATTGAAGGTGGCGGCATTTTGTCCGGCGGGCAGTTCAATGTACCAAGCGTCGAGTTCCGCGAGCGTTTGGGGAAGAACGTCCGGAGGCAACCGGTTTGCTTTCGCTGAATGACCCCCCTTGATCAAAACGACGCTCGTGCCGGCTATAAGGATTAATGCCACGCCGACAACGACGGCGGTTTTTGCTTTGGTCCAGGCCACAATTTTCAATGCTCCTTGGATGAGGGTTGAGGTTGAACTTTCACACACCCTTCAGACAACCCTGCAAACAAATCGTCACGCCCGATGCTGATTTACCTTTTCAACAAACCGGCAACGCGATGCTGATCTTGGAAAAGCGGCGGAGGGCCGCCGCAGTCCAAGACGCGAAGCGTTTGTTTGGGACTTACGAATTGCGCAAAGCGTTTGGAGTGCGCCGGCTTTAGCGGCGCTGTCGGGCGGGCGGAGAGGCTGGAAAGATGGATGTCCCCCATGCGGACAAAAAGCAGCGCTGAAGTCGCCGCAGTCCAGACGCTTCGCGAGTTCCGGTGACGATCAAATTTCGCGAAGCGTCGTGGAGTGCGCCAGCCCTTCCGCCTTCGCGGCGCGCCGGCGCCAAAGTTGAATCAGCAGCACAGTCAAAACGCCAACGGCCAATAGAACCGCCGCTCCAACACCCATTTTGAAAAGCAGGGAACGCGGCGCGGTTGTAACGGAAAAAACATCGAAGCGTGCGGTGCCCGAAACCCAAGGCTCAAAAATATTGGCATCAATCCAGATATCGGCCGTCCGGGCTTTTGGCGGGGCGAGGATGCCTTTCATCGTAATCGTCCGGTATTCGGTCATGGCCGAATCGCCCGTGCGGGCGCCGACCGGGACGACCCGTTCGCTGATGAAGTTGGTGCCGGTTGAATCGAAAAAACGCAACTGGACTTGTATATTGTTCCCGGCAGCCACCCGGTCCGAGAGCTTGTAGGCGAATGAAAAGGTGATGGGCCTCGCTCCGCCGGCGGCGGGTCCAAGAGAAAAGTTCGGACAACGCCAGTCCGCGTTGTTTTCCTTGCCGGCCACCGTGTTGCTGATCACGAAAGCACAGCCACCGTTGGTGGCCGGGTCATTAAAATCAACCGATACAGAGCCTCCCCCATTCGCTCCCGTATACCAGTTCGCGCCGGCGCTGGACGCACCGGAATCGGGTGGTCCGAGGGAAATCTGTTCTTTCCCTGAAGCGGTTATTGTTGTGATCGCAAAGGTTGCGACCAGGAGGGCAATGATGTGCCGATGCATAAATTTGATGTTTTTATTCATTTTAGATCACTCCGATCAAAGCCAGCCGGATTGGTTGACCAACATCGGTCCAATCGCGACCAGCAACGCAATCAAAGTAAACGTCAAAAACTTCTGGCTTCACAATTCTTATGACATCGCCCTGACAGGTTTGTCCCGTTTATTTTGCCTTCTCCACCACCAGCATTTTGATGGGCATATTGGTGGGAACCAGTTCCAGGCCGAGTGGATCGAGCGCCCGGTTTACCTTGTCCCAATTCCGATTTTCCAAGTCGGCTTGACTGCAATTCAAATCAAAATCGTAAAGGTTGGTGAGGCCGGTCCCGTCAATAACGGGGACATTTGCCTCGTTCTCGAAACCGGCGATCAGGCCGATTATTGGTTCATTAAATCCCCGGTACAACTCACTTGAAACGAGCTCAAAGCCGCTACCCTGTTTGGGCCAGGCACCTTTAGTATTGAGTTTCAAGGCCGGGGCATTTGTAAATTTTACCTTGAGAAGCAAAACGTCCGCCGCGCGGATTTCGGTTTTGCCGACGACACCGAATTTTCGCCTTACTTCCTCCTGCAACGCTTTTTCATTTGCAGTTTGTCCGCCCGGCAAAGTGGCGATGTAATCATACTTGCGTGCCGGCAGTTCGGCATGGGAAATGACTCTGGCCGAAGAAAAAGAGCCGCTATAAGCGGCAGCAATGACTTCTTCTGCGCCAAGTCCCGTTCCGACCATTTTACCGCCAATGCCCTCGGCATGTTTGTGAAATTTGCTGGGCAGAATCCGAACCTGCGGCGGCTGTTCAAGCTGAAATCCGTGAATCTCACCTTCATTAGTTTGCCACGGATAAGTCCGGTGCTCCTGAATTTCTTTGACCGTGACGGTGGTTGTTCCGGCGGCAAGCAATACAAACACGCCGCTGACGATGGCCGTTTTCGCTTTGGTCCATGCCATAATTTTCAAGGCTCCTTTGATGAGGGTTAAGGTTGAACCGCTCGCCGCCGCTCCCTTTGCCATCGCGGCAACGGTAATGGATTTTGCCAGCATCGCCGGCGCGATCTGGACGGAATTGGCGGAAATGGCTCCGGCAAGGACGTCCGTCGTCGAGGAGACGCCGTGTTTGGAAAAATAGCGGTGCAGTTTTTCCAGCGCGCGGCTGACCCGCTTGCGCGCGGTGTCTTCGCCCGTGCCCAAAGAATTGCCGACTTCCGCCAGGCTTTTGTTTTCAAAGAAGCGCAGCAGCACGGCTTGCCGGTCGGTTTCGCCGAGCGTTGCCAGCGCCTCGTCGAGCAGCGGCGACATTTGTTCCCAGAACAAATCGGGCGCGGTGGGTTGAAGTTCAGATTGCATGTTGGCCTCCTGTTCGCGCCGGCGGCGTTTGGCGTCGGCGCGCATTTGCGCCAGGGCGGCAAAGCGCGTGGTGCGGAAGAGCCAGCCGGCCAGGATGGTTTTGTTGGAAATCCGTCCGGCTTTTTGCGCGAGGATGATAAACACCGCCTGCGTGACTTCCTCAGCCAGATGCGGGTCGCGCACCTGCCGCAGCGCCATTGAATAGACAAAGCCGACGCGGCGCGAAACCAGCATCTCAAAGGCCGTTTCGGAATTGCCGGTGGCGTATTCCCGCAACAGCGCCATGTCGTCCATTGCCTGCATTCACCTATAAATGCCTGTTCCGGCCAAAACCGGACAATCTTTTTTTCGTTGCCGCAAGTGTTGGAGTTCAGGCTTCAGCCTGTTCGGGCGAATCCGCGCATTGCTCCCGGAGCGCCGAGCACCGCCTCGGCAAGATTTGCTGGAAATCGCCTGTTCGTGCCGAGCCGGTGCTCGGCGCTCCGCTTTCCGTGGTGCGGCATGGGGGCAGTGTCAAGTTGCGCCCGCCTGTTCCACCTGACAAGCTAAAGCTTGAACTCCAACTTTATTACGTTAAAAACCTGCATGTTCGTTTTTCTCAATGGCCAGTTTGTGCCCGAAGCGCAGGCCCTCATTCCTGTCAACGACCGCGGTTTTTTATACGGAGACGGGCTGTTTGAGACCCTGCGAGTGTGCGGCGGGCGGCCGTTTCGCCTGGCGCAGCATCTGGAACGGATGACGCGGGGCGCGGATTTCCTGAAAATTAAATGCCCGTTCACGCCGAGGGAACTAGTCAATTTTGCGGAACAGCTCATCGAAAAAAATCGAATGCCCGAGGCGGTCCTGCGCGTGACGTTGACGCGTGGACCGGGCGAACGCGGGTACACGCCACAGACTGACAGCCGGCCAACAGTCGTGATGACGTTGCACGCCGTATCTGGAGCGCCGGCCTCCAGCTCGGCTCGCTCCGATCCATCGCTACCTCAACAAGTCGTGCCGGAGGCCGGCGCTCCAATCCAGTGGCGTCTCATCACATCATCCCATCGTATTCCGGCAGGCGATCCGCTGTCGTCGTTCAAGACGGCGAACAAGTTGGTTCACGTCATAGCGCGCATGGAAGCCGTGGAAAAGGACGCGGACGAAGCGTTGCTCGTCAATACGAACGGCGAAGTGGTGGAAACGGCCAGCGGCAATTTGTTTTGGATTGGCGGCGGGAATATTTGCACCGTGCCCACGAGTTGCGGCGCGCTGCCCGGCATCACACGCGCGGTCGTGCTGGAAATCTGCCAGTCGCTCGGCCTGCCGGTGAACGAACGTGTCATCAAACCGGAGGCGCTGGGAAAATCGGAAGGCATTTTCATCACCCAGAGCGTGCTCGGCATCGTGCCCGTGGCCGCGTTTGACGGCGAGCCGGTCGCGCGGTCGCCGCTGGTGGAGCAAATTTCGCGCGCCTATGGCGAAATGCTTGCGAAGCCATGAATCTGCCGGCCGTGGTTAATTATTTGGATTAGTCATCATCAAATCGTTTTTGTGCCATTGAAACCGGTTGGGTCGGCAGTATTCTGAATTGGAAGCGGTGGCGATGAGCCTGGCGTGCCACGGAAAGGTATTTCAACACCGACGTCAACGACCCGCTGCTTTACCACATGATCATCAATACCGGCCTGGTCAGCTACGATGACGCCGCGAAATTGATCGGCGACGCGGTTCTGAACTTGCATTGAAGGCGACTTCGGTC
Source organism: uncultured Verrucomicrobiae bacterium (assembly GCA_963804345.1). Lineage (GTDB taxonomy): Bacteria > Verrucomicrobiota > Verrucomicrobiia > Limisphaerales > UBA11358 > UBA11358. The sequence continues at coordinate 149,099 of CAWDPX010000015.1, forward strand.
TTGGGTCGCCGTCCGGCTTGTGGCTTAATCTCCGGGTGCGCCGCAATCCCGGATTTTCAAAATTGCATTCACGCCGCAAAAAGGGCGGCGGCTGGCGCTGGCTGTTGGCGCTGGCCGTGTTCGCGGCCGGGGCGTGGTTTTGGTGGCATCACGAGCATCCAACCAAAGTCATCCGCCCGCCGGTAAAGGCCTTGGCGCCGCGCCTGCGGCCATTTGTCGTTGTCCCCGAAACGCCGGCCAGTTTTCCGCGTCCGGTGCGCGGCGTGTTTGAAGCGCAGGTGGCATTGGCACGCCGGGCGATTTCGCCGGGGTCAATTGACGCCGCGCTCGGCTCGCAAACGCGGGCGGCGATTTCTGTTTTTCAGGGGATTCAAAACCTGCCCGGGACCGGCATCCTGGACACGAACACCCGGGCGCGGCTTATGCTGGACGCGCCGCTGCTGACGACTTACACGGTCACGACAAACGACCTGGCGCGGTTGCAGCCGCTCGGCAAAACCTGGCTCGCCAAGTCGCAGCAAACGGCGCTCGATTTCGAAACGGAACTCGAACTTGTCGCGGAAAAAAGCCATTCGCATCCCGAACTGATCCGGCGGCTCAATCTGGGCGCAAATTGGACCAACATTGCGGCTGGCACGGTTTTGAAAATTCCCGCCGTGGAATATCCAACACCGGCGGACAAGGCGGCATTCGCGGTCATTCATCTGTCGGGGAAATTTCTGGAGGCGTTTGACGCGCAGACGAACCTGCTCGCCCATTTCCCGTGCAGCATCGCGGCGAATGTCGAGAAACGGCCGGTCGGCGAGCTGCACGTGGTCGTCGTTGCGCCAAACCCCAATTACACGGTGGATCCGGAGCTTTTCCCCGAGTCAGCCGAGTTGCAGGCCATCGGCCACAAATTGATTTTGCAGCCCGGTCCGAACAATCCGGTGGGCGTGGCGTGGATTGGCCTGGACAAGACCGGCTACGGTATTCACGGCACGCCCGCGCCGGAGCAGGTTGGGCGGACGGAATCGCACGGTTGCTTCCGGCTGGCAAACTGGGACGCGGAGTATTTGTCGCGATTGGTGTGGATGGGGATGCCAGTGCTGGTGGAGCCGTGAGTGACAGCTGATTCCAAAGGGTAGGGCAAAGCTGCCGCTTTGCCTTGATCACAAAGTCGGCTAACAGAGAGGTGTCAGCACTGACAAGCTAAAACATCGCTTCGCTCGTTTTACGACAATTTCGGCGTCGCGGCAGCGACGCCCTACCACGGCGCTCCCAGGCAACCGATTCCAAAAAGACGGGCAAATTATCATTGCCCGGCAACGCGCTTTGCCTTAACAGTTATTTAAATTCAACAAAGGAAATTTATGGCTATTGGAATTGGACTGATTATTGCAATTGTTTTGCTGGTGGTGGTGCTGGGCCTGGCCGGTTTCGTCATCGGCGTTTACAACAAGCTCGTCACGATGCGCAACCGCTACAAAAACGCCTATGCGCAAATTGACGTGCAGCTCAAGCGCCGCTACGACCTGATTCCGAACCTGGTCGAGATTGCCAAGGGCTACATCAAGCATGAGCGCGAGACGCTGGAGAATGTCACCAAGGCGCGCAACATCGCCTACGTCGCCTCCCAGGCCGCCGCCGCCAATCCCGGCGACGCCAGTGCCATGAAAGGTCTCGTCTCCGCCGAAAGCGGCCTCGCCGGCACGTTGAGCCGCCTGATGATGGTTTCCGAGCAGTATCCCGACCTCAAGGCCAACCAGAACATGATGCAACTCACCGAGGAACTGACCTCCACGGAAAATAAAATTTCCTTTGCCCGGCAGGCTTACAACGACTCGGTCATGGTCTACAACACCGACCGCGAAGTGTTTCCGAGCAACCTCATCGCCGGCATGTTCAACTTCACTGCGGCGGAGCTGTTTGTCGTTGACAAGCCCGAGCAGAAGGACGCGCCCAAGGTTTCCTTTTCGTGATCCGAGTTAGCAACTTGATTGAAGTTGCAGGCGCGTTTCATGGACGACACACCGAAATACGATTGGTTTAAATTCGGAATACATTCTTTTTGCGGGGCAGTTTTGGGTGCTTTTATTGGGCTGCGCGCGTGGGGAAGATCTGGATATGCGTTTTCAAGTTCATGGATGCCCGGTGTTTGTTTTATTTGTGGTGGAGCCTTAATCGTGGGTTTAATCGCCGGAGCGATTTCCAATTCGGGGTGGGATGAGTAGTTATGGATTTCTTTGCCCAACAAGACAAGACCCGCCGTAAAACGAAGCTGCTCGTTTTCTACTTCATCCTCGCGGTGGCGGCCATTGTGGTTGCCTGCTACTTCGTTGGGCTGATCATTTTTGCCGCCGCCCAGTCACACCATTATCATTACGGCGAGCAGGCCCAGTTCGTCCTTTGGAATCCGCAGCTTTTCCTGGGCGTCACCGTCGGGGTGCTGGCCGTGATTTTCATCGGCAGCGCCTACAAAACCAATGAACTGGCCGGGGGCGGCGGCTCCGTGGCCACGTTGATGGGCGGACGGCTCGTGAATTCAAATACCACCGACCCGGACGAACGCAAATTGCTCAACGTGGTCGAGGAAATGGCCATCGCTTCCGGTGTGCCCGTGCCGCAGGTTTATGTGCTTGATGAGGAACGCGCCATCAACGCGTTCGCCGCCGGGCATACGACCAGCGACGCTGCCATCGGCGTCACGCGCGGCTGCATCCAGATGCTTTCGCGCGACCAGTTGCAGGGCGTCATTGGACACGAATTCAGCCACATTTTGAACGGCGACATGCGGCTGAACCTCCGGCTCATCGGCATCATCTTCGGGTTGCTTTGCATCGCCACGATTGGCCGCGTCCTGTTGAGCGCGCGCAGCCGCAGCAGCCGTGACAATAATGCGTTGCCGCTTGTCGGTCTGGCCCTGGTGCTGCTCGGGGCCATCGGCGTGTTCTTTGGCCGGTTAATCCAAGCCGCCGTCAGCCGCCAGCGCGAATTTCTCGCCGATGCCTCGTCCGTGCAATTCACGCGCAATCCCGGCGGACTTTCCGGCGCGCTCCAGAAAATCGGCCAGTATGGTTACGGTTCACGCCTCGAATCCGAGCACGCCCCCGACATGTGCCACATGTTTTTCGGCAATGGTGTGGCCGAGCCATTCTTCGGCCTCCTGGCCACGCATCCGCCGATTCCTGATCGCGTCCGCGCCATTGATCCAACCTGGGACGGGAAATTTCCACCGCTGGACGAAAAGCAAATCGAAGTGGTCAAACGCGCCGCCCTTTCCGAACTGGAACACACACCCAAGCCGATGCCGGATTTTTTCAAGACCGTGTTGGGCGGCGCCATTATTGCATCGGACAGCGCGCCCGTGCCGCCGGTTATCCGGTCGCATTCCGTCCTGCCGAATCTCGGCAATCCCACGCCGCTGCATTTGCAGTACGCCGAGAAATTGCGTGATTCGCTGCCCGAAAGCATCAAAGTCGCCGCGCGCGAACCGCTCGGTGCTGTGGCGCTGATTTACGCGATGCTGCTCAGCCCAGACGAAACGACGCGCACGACGCAACTCGCCGAACTGGCCAAACGCGTGGACCCAGCAATTCAGGGGAAAACCATCGCGTTGAATCCCGATGTTTCGGCCGCCGCCGCGCACGCGCATTTGCCGATCATCAATCTTGCGCTGGGCGCGCTGCGGCAGTTGACCGCGGAGCAGTTCAATCAATTTTCACAGACGCTCCAATGGCTTATCGAAAGCGACGGCAAGATTGAGCTGTTTGAATTCGTGCTGCAAAAAATCGTTCTTCGCCATCTCACGCTACAATTCAGCGGGGCGCGTCCGCCGGTCGCCCAATATTACACCCTCAAGCCGCTCGTGCCGGATTGCGCCGTCGTGCTATCCGCGCTGGCCAACGTCGGCAGCAGCGATGCCGCCCAAATCGGAAAGGCCTTTGAAACCGGTGCTCCGTATCTGCGCGCGCCGGACAACGCCGATCTGGCGTTGCTGTCGGGCGAACAATGCGGCGTGGATCAGATTGACGCCGCGCTCAACCGTCTGGCGCTGGCCGTGCCGACCATCAAGAAGAATTTGATCGAAGCCTGTGTTTACACGGTCGGTGCCGATGGCGTGATAACGGAAACCGAAGCCGAACTGCTCCGTGCCGTCGCCGACACGCTGGATTGCCCCATTCCCCCGTTTGTGCAGACGGCGTAATACTTAAAATGGCAGCGCTGCAGCACGGCCCAAATCGAAGGCTGAGCGGCAGCTCAGCCCTACCTGGCTGGCTCAACTTCCAGGACCACCACCGATTTCGCGGGCAACGTGGTGATAAATCCGTTGTCCGTCACCTTGAAGGCGTTGAATTCCGTTGGTTTCACGTTGTCCGGCTGGTCGAAGGTGTTGTGCGCGGTCATTTCCGGCGCAGTCAGGATGCGGCCGGAAATTTTCTGCGCCCTGGCCCCCTGCAATTCGCAAGGGACCTCGACGGATTGATTGGGATTCAGATTGCACAGCGTGACGTGAATTTTACCGGCCTGGTCGCGCGAGGCTGAGGCGCTGACTGCCGGAATTGTTTTGTCGCCGAAGGCATAATCCACGCTTTGCAGTTCGCTGGGCAGCAGCGTGGCGTCGTGATGGACGGTGTCCATTTCAAACACCCAGTAACTCGGTGTGACCGTCATCTTTTCATTGTCAGTGAGGATCATCGCCTGGAGCACGTTGATCATCTGGGCGATGTTCGCCATCTTCACGCGGTCGGCGTGATTATTGAAAATGTTCAACGTGACGCCGGCCAGCAGCGCGTCGCGCAGCGTGTTTTGCTGGTAAAGGAAGCCGGGATTGGTCCCCGGCTCGACGTCGTACCACGCGCCCCATTCGTCCACAATCAGGCCGACTTTTTTCTGCGGATCGTATTGATCCATGATGGCGGAATGTTTGGTGACGAGTTCATCCATGACCAGCGCACGCCGGAGCGTGTTGAACCATTCCGCCTCGTCAAATTTGGTGGCGGAACCCTTGTGCGACCAGTTGCTGGTGGGCAGGGTGTAATAATGCAACGAATAGCCGTTCATCGCCTGTCCCCCATGTTTCAGTCCGTTCGCGTTCTGCTTCATCAACACTTCGGTCCAATGGTAATCGGACTCCAGCCCGCCGCTCGCGACGCGGTAGATGTTGTTGCCCGGGTAGTCTTTCACGAAGGTGTTGTAACGGCTGAAATTGTCGGCACAGAACTCCGCCGTCATGTTGCCGCCGCAACCCCAGCTTTCGTTGCCGACGGCGAAGTAGGGCACTTTCCACGGCTGTTCGCGGCCGTTTTGCCGGCGCAGGTTGGCCATGGGGGAGCTGGCCTCTGACGTCATGTATTCAACCCACTCCATCATTTCCTGCACCGTGCCGCTGCCGACGTTGCCGCAGATGTAAGGGGCCGCCCCGATCTGGTCGCAGAAATCCATGAACTCGTGCGTCCCGAAATGATTATTCTCCGTCACACCGCCCCAGGTCGTGTTGATCATGGCCGGACGGTTGGTGGGCGTGCCGATGCCGTCCATCCAGTGGTATTCATCGGCGAAACAGCCGCCCGGCCAGCGCACCACCGGCACCCGGATTTTCTTCAATGCGGCAACGACATCGTTGCGGATGCCGCGGGTGTTGGGAATGGGGCTGTCCTCGCCCACCCAGATGCCGCCATAAATGCAATGGCCGAGATGCTCGGAAAACTGGCCGTAAATGTTCCGGCTGATTTCCGCGCCCGGCTGGTCCGCGTGAATGACGAGCCGGTTGGTTTTCACGACGGCCGGAGGCGGCTCCGGGCTGATCGGTGGCTGTGGGCTTTGAGCAATCGGATGCTTGGGGCTGGCGCAACCCGCCAAAAGGCCGAGGCAAAAGACGCTGACAACAGGGATGACCAGAAATGGTTTCGCGTTCATGGCGGTAATTCAAAACCAGATTGAGCCACGCGCAAGCATTCTTTTTAGCAAGGCAAACTTCGAGTGGATCGACGTCTTTTCCAACCGGGAGCGGTTCCACAGCGCACCCGGTTACAAATCCCCGGTAGTGTCCTAATTTGAAATTAAGAACTTCACACTTTTGGGTTATTGGGCTTTGATTGAGGCATGAAAGAAAACATCAAATCGGCAATCTTGGGCATTTGTCTCATTATTGCTGTTTTCGTTTACGTGCGCGGCACACGCTACCAAGCTGTTGCAACTCAAAACGGCTTCGGTGGAATGGTTATCTATGACCGAATCACTGGTGAACGCAAGTGACCTGAACTTGAAGTCCGTTTCCCCAAATTTTCTCTATGCATTGCGGCATTCGTGCCCGCTGCCTTTTTGCCTCCCCGTTTTGCTAAACCAGCATTGAGCCGCTCTCGTAGCCTTTTCCATCTTGATTGATGTGACATATTGGTAATGCGTTAAATAAATTCGTCAAAGTCGCCCCTCTTGCGTTTTTTGGCTATTGCGCGCTGTTCCCGCTTGGTTTTCACATTCCCCAATCCCGGTAGAAGTTCTATTGCCCGGTTGGCGGCTTTTACGGCATCTTGTTCTTCAACAGCCGATTTGTAAAATGGGTCTGATTCAACCATTTTTCGGTCATACGGTGAAAAACTCTTAAAGAACTGATTCATTTCCTCATCGAAATTCATTTTTTTGTCCTCACATCATTGACGATTTGAGTACGCACGGCAGTTAAATCAAGCCACGAGTTCTGATTGTTACAGAGAATTGGCCTTACTCAAAACGCGCGGGTTGTCCGGTGGTGGCCAGCACTGCGTGCCAGATGGAGTCGTTGGGATCCACACGTTTTACCTGTTTGGCCAGCATTTCAATGGGCACATGGATGAACCGGTCGTGCAGCAACCCAATCACCAAGCCGGTCTTGCCCGCCATCGCGGCATGCACGGCATGACGGGCATATTGGTCGCACAGAATCGCGTCTTCCGCATCGGCGGGCACGCTCCGGATGATATAGCTCGGTTCCAGGTAACGCATCACCACGGGAATTTTTTCCGCCCGGAAGTAAGATTCGATCTTTTCACGGAGGAACGGGCCGATGTCCCTGAGTTTGATGTTTCCCGAAGCGTCACGTTCCCCGCCTTTGTTTTCCAGCAGGTCCTGTCCGGTGCCTTCGGCCACCACGATGACTGCGTGCGCCCGTTTCAACGTGCGTTTCTTCAGTGCGTTGAGGAACCCGCCTTCGCCTTCCAGCTTGAACGGAATTTCCGGGATCAGACAAAAGTTCACCTCCTGGCTGGACACCGTGGCTTCCGCGGCGATGAACCCGGCGTGCCGCCCCATCAATTTTACCAGGGCGATGCCGTTCTGAACGCTGTGAACCTCCGTGTGGGCGCAGGTAATGACCCGGGTGGCTTCCTGCACCGCAGTCTGGTAGCCAAAAGTGCGCGAAACATAAGGCACATCGTTGTCAACGGTCTTCGGAACACCCACGACCGCCAGCGCGTGACCGCGCTTTTGTGCCTCCTGAAAAAGCTTGTAACCCCCGTGTTGTGTGCCGTCACCACCGACGACGAACAGGATGTTCACATCGCGTTTAATGAGATTCTCCACCGCCCGGCTGATGTCCACCGGACCGCGCGACGTGCCGAGTACCGTGCCGCCTTCCTTGTGGATGTCGTCCACGAGGTCAGCGTTGAGCACGATTGGCTCCAGTTCGCTCGCCGGATCAAGTCCGTGGTAACCGTCGCGGAAGCCCAGCACTTGCTTCACGCCGTAGGTATGGTGCAGTTCCAGGAAGGCGGAGCGGATGACGGTATTCATGCCGGGGCAAAGTCCGCCGCAGGTTACAATGCCGGCACGAGTGGCTTTGGGATCAAAGAAAAGTTTTTCGCGCGGGCCAGCCATCTCAAAAAGGAGTTCCTCCGATGGCGTGACGCCCGGCGTCCGCACAATTTGCAACGGTATGTGTGCCTCGTCACTGACCGAGTGTCGAATCGGCGACGCGAAGCGGGCCGGGCCGAGCAAGGTGATGTTCGTTGAGCTATTCACGCACCGTTGCCTGTAATTGCGACTTGAACGCCTCCACAATTTTCGTGTGCAGCGTTGCCTGTTGTCCACAACCAAATCTTGACGGCAGAACTTTCATTCGTCCGCAGTATTTGCAGCCTGGTTGCCAAGCAACTCCTGGGCGGCACGAACAAATCCATTTTGGCCGATTGCCTTGCCCGGGGTGATGTTTTCCTCCAGTTCCTGCAACCTAAAACGGTATTCCATATCCCGGTCTTGTTCGCTGGCTTGCGCCGCCTGCTTTTCAACTTGTGCCTTGCTGGCCGGCAACGGATAAAGACTTTCGGGCTTGGCCGGGCGCTTCCCGGCGGCGATGGCAACATTGCTCCAGAGCGCGGCCAGATCGGAGACATTCTCAAACGACGGATGGGTGTGCCGGCCCAGCGGATCCAGTCGAAGCAGATTGAAAACCACGGCATCGCGTTCCGGCGCGGGTTGAAAAACATGAGAACTGATGCCTTCGATTTTGACCCAGGCATTGAGATAATCCGGATCCAGTCTGACCGCCGCGTGATAATTGGTCAGCGCCTCCGGATAACGCCCTTCTTCTTCCCGCAGATAGCCGAGCAGATAATGCACCTGCGGCTTATTCGGCGTTTTTTGGGCCAGTTCGGTGAACACCTTTTCGGCAATGCCTTGCGCCCGTTCACCATCAAACGCGCGCTCGCACCCGAAACAATAACTCTCCATGCGGCCAAACTGGTCAGGCATCAACTCGTAGGCGCGACGGTAATGTTCCTCCGCCTGCTGGTGCAATCCCATGTCCGACAATTGCACGGCCAGCCGCGCATGGATGCAATAGGCGTCCGCAAAACGGTTTAATGAATCCTGATACATGGCCACGGCCCGTTTGAGCAGGCCGGCGGCGTGAAATTGGTCGGCTAATTCCGCTTGATGCACGGATTGAACAACGCCACGCAAAGTTGCTGCCTCATTGGTGTCGCCCCGGGCGGCGCGGATCTCTGCCAGTTCGACATAGGCGCGGATGCGGTCGCCGGGACCTTCCTCGCCATCCGTGGGATCAATGGTAATGGCCTGGCGGGCGGCTTGTTCGGCTTCCGCCAAATGCTGGTGGGTGCGCAACCAGTGTGCCTTCCAGATCAACGGTCGTTCCTCGAACTGGTCCCGCGCAAACAAAGCATCCAGTTCGGCCGGGACGTTTTCATCATCCAGTGAGAGCAGCAATTCATAAAGCCGGTCGCAGCCGGGGGATTGATCGAACAGTGGGATGAGCAGTTTGCGCGCTTCCGCCGGGCGTCCGGTTTTGGCCAGCGCCGCAGCGGCGTAGTAGCCTGCCGGCACGTGCTGATCGGAATAAACCGGGTTCAAATCAGCCAGGTCTTTGACGCCCCAATACGGCGCCTGATCGAACAGCTGCAACACGTCGGCGTCTCTTCCAGCATGGTGATAAAGCCGGGCCAGCGATGTCAGAATTTGAGCGGCGGGAGTGGAGCGTCCTTCGTAACCGTACATTCGCGGGTCGGCCTTCTTCGAGACGGCGTTGGACAAGGTTGTGGCCAGAACCATTTCCGCCTCCGGTCCCCGATTGATATCCTCCAAAAGAGTTGCCAACGACAGTGCGGTATTGTTTCCCCACGGAGAATAATCCTGTTCATCCTGTTTTTGAACAGCCGCCCTGGTTGCAGTAATGCCTTCCTCCAGCCATTCCGGACGATCGAGGAGGTGGCCGATTTGCGCCAGCTTCAGTGCCAGGTCTCCGCGGCTTTCACGCTCGTAGTGGGCTGAGGCTGAAACCGGTTCATTGGTTTGCATCAAGCGGCGAAGTTCGGTCACACCGGCCTCGACTTCGTCGTTGGCCAGCAACGCCTGATACAACAATTGTTGCAGATGCAGCCGTTGGCCCTTGCTCAGGCCGGGCTTGGAAATGGCGGTCTGAACCAGCTTGACCATTTCCGCGGTTTGACCCGCGTGCGCCGCCACCTGCACATACTCCTCCCAGAAAGGCAGATCCGGATTTTGCTGCAACAGTTCATGGAAAAAACCATTGAGCTGGCCGGCGAAACCGGCGCGTTCCATCTGCCGGACGGCTTCATTCGGGAAGTAAGCGTCATTTTCCTTCTCAAATTGTCCGGCTACCGCCACGGCATCAGCCGTGCGCTCATGAGCTATCAGGCCAAGCAGATAATAAATCTGGGCGCTCTTCTTTTCATAGTCGCCGGAAGCCTCGGTCGGAAGCGGCATTGAAGGCAGGTCGGAAACGGCTGCCGGAGGTTCGTTGGTTTCGGGTTTGGCAAAGCGTTTTTCCATCGCTTCATACAAATCCACCGACTCCAGCGAATTGACCAGCGACCACTGCGGTGTTTTTAATTCTTTGACCAATTCCAACGCCAGTTTCTGCGCGAGCTTGTCGGTGGCCGTGCCGGTTTCAATGTTTAATTGGGCTTTGGATTTGACCAGGGCGTGCCGGAGAAATGCCTCGGCCTTTTCCGGTCCGACCAGCGGAACGAGGTCCGGGACTTGAAGACTGGATTGATAACGATAGTCTTCCCCGGATTGTTGGGCCGCCAGTTTCCGGTCCAATGCCTGCAGCACGGCATCGGGATTGTCCATTGTGGCCATCAGGGAACTGCTTAGTTCCTCAAACAGGGAATTGTAAAAGTAGGCCTGCCGGGTTTTGGCCTTGGCGGCGAGGGCTTCCAAGGCGGCGATGTCTTCCCGCCGCTTGGTCGTGTCACCCAGAAGGGTGTGAGCCAGCAGCCGCAAGCCAAGCTTTTGCAACGACTGAGCGCCTTCGCCCGCCGGACGCGCTTCGATGGCCTTGCCCAGTTCCGGCCAACTGGAAGGCGGAGGCAGCGCCTCGACCAATTCCTCCGGTTGGATGGGATGGGACATCCCGCCCTGTTGGCCATAATTGGCGGGCGTCTCATTCAGTTGCAGCAGGCGATCCACCAGTGCCAGCCATTGTTTCGCCGCTTCGGCCGGCGCCAGGCTGGCGGACTGTTGCTTGAAAGCCTTCAAATCCTCGCGCAGTTGTGACGTCGGCGATGGTTTTTCCTCCTTCGATTTCGGTTGGTTGCTGCCTTCTGCCGCCTGACGAAGAACGGCATCCGCTCCCTCATAATTGGTTGCCGACGTCGCTTCCGCCGTTGTGGTCCAAACCCAGGCGCCCACCATACACAACACGACACTGGCAACGATTTTGCGGCAGATTTTGATGTTCATAAGTGTTCCATTTGTGGGTTGTAATTGAATGTGTAAAATCCTTATAGCTCTTGGGGAAATGACTTTCAACCAAGATTTTGCAGGATGCCGTCAATCCGCCCGTCACGTTTGCCTGCCATCGCTACATTGAAACGGTTGGTTTACTCCCGCACCGTTGCCTTCAACTGCGCTTTGAACGCTTCCACGATTTTCGTGTGCGCGGCGTTGGCTTCGGCGTCGGTCAGCGTTTTGTCCGCGGCGCGATAGGTGAAGGCGTAGGCCAGGCTTTTTTGGCCCTCGGGAACGTTTTTGCCGCGGAACACGTCGAACAATTCCACCGCTTCCAGGTTCGCCGGTTTGGTCTGCTTCACCACCTGCAAAACGGCGTCGTGCGTCGTGGCTTCGGGCACAATCATCGCCACGTCCCGGCGGATGGCGGGAAACGCGGGCAATGGCTTGAATGACTTGGCCGGATTCCGCCGCGCCAGCAGCAAATCCAGATTCAATTCCGCCAGCAGCACGGCGTCGCGCAAATCATATTTCTTCGCCAGCGCGGGCAGCAATTGACCGAACTCGCCAACTTGATTTTTGCCCTGCAAAATGACGGCCGATTCGAGAAAGAGCGCGGTGCTTTCCGCCTGGCGCGCAAACGTCATTCCGCGCAAACCGAATTGCTCGAAAAATTCCTCCAACACACCTTTCAAATCGCAGGCGTCAAATTTCGCGTCGCGTTCGCTGCCGCTCCAGAAGGGCAGGGCACGCTGGCCGGTGAGCGCGAGAGCTAGGCGGGGTTTTTCAAGGAAGAGGTGTGAGTCGGCATTTGGTCCTTCCTTTGTGCCGAACACCTGCCCGATTTCAAACAGCGCCACGTCGTAATTCTTCCGGCTCAAGTTATGTCGCAACGAATGAATCAATCCCGGCAACAAACTGGGACGCAGCACGTCCATGTCCGAACTCAACGGATTTGCCAGTGTAACCAATTCGGCATTCGGCATTCGGCATTCGGCATTCGCTATTAGCGTCTGCCCTTGCGCTTCGTTCAGGCCCAGCCCGCTCAAAATCCGGCGCGCTTCTGCCAGGACGTCGTGTGTCGCGTCGAATGCGTTCGTGCCTAGCGCGCCGCGCGGCGGAGTGGACGGAATTTTGTCCACGCCATGCAGCCGGGCGATTTCTTCGATCAAATCCACTTCACGTTTCAAGTCCACGCGGAACGTGGGAATCCGAAACGTGACCGGTTCCGGCGCGGCGTTGGCGCCAACTGGCCGCGCCTTGTGACCGGCGGTTTTCAAACCAAGCTGGCCGAGATAAAACTCAATTTCTTCAGGCCGAAGCTCAATGCCGAGCAGTTCGTTCACCTTGTGATGCCGCAGCGTGATTTGCTTCGGCTCGACCGGTTTCGGGTAGGCGTCCACGACGCCTTCGGCGAGTTGGCCGCCGGCGGTTTCGAGAATCAATTGCGCGCACCGCGCGCCGGCCCAGTCGTTGATGTCAATGTCCGCGCCGCGCTCGAAACGATAGCTGGCGTCGGTGCGCAGTCCCAGCGTCTTGCTCGTGCGGCGGATGTTCGTGGGCGAGAAATAGGCGCTCTCGATGAGCACGTCCACGGTGTTGTCCTTGATCTCGGAATTCTGCCCGCCCATGACGCCGGCCAGCGCGATGCCTTTTTGTTCATCGGCGATGAGCAGATTGTCCGAAGTGAGCTTGTGTTTCTGGCCGTCGAGCGTGATGAACTCCTCGCCGGCCTTCGCGCGGCGGACGACGATGGTTGGCTTGCAGCCGCCGTCGTCAGACGGCGCATTCTTTCCATCCGAAGTTTGCGCCGACTCACGTCGGCGGCTACGGGAAATAAGGTGATAATCAAACGCGTGCAGCGGCTGGCCGATTTCGAGCATCACGTAATTCGTCACGTCCACGACGTTGTTGATGCTGCGGACGCCGACTTTTTCCAGGGTGGTTCGGAGCCAGTCCGGGCTGGGGCCAATCTTCACGCCTTTCACGACACGAGCGGTGTAACGCGGGCAAAGGTCTGGGTCATCGAGGCGGACGCTGACCAAATCCGCCGTTTTTTCGGAGGGGCGAGTTCCACGAGTCCCTAAATTTGCTTCGGAATCAGGGCGTCGCGGAGCTCCACCCTCCGAAACGTTTGGCACCTTCAACGCATTTCCCGTCACTGCCGCGATCTCGCGGGCGATGCCGATGACGCTGTTCCAGTCCGACCGGTTGGGCGTGATTTCGAGATCGAACACCACGTCGCCGCCGGTGCGGCCGAGATATTCGGCGAACGGCTGGCCGATCTTGGCGTCCGCCGGCAGAATGAGCAGGCCGTCCACCTTGTCCGGCAGGCCGAGTTCCTGCGGCGAGCACATCATGCCGTGGCTGGTGATGCCGAAGACTTTTCGTTCCTTGATGACGAACGGTTCCGTGTCGCCGGGCTTCAGCGGCAGGGCGAAGTTCGGCAGGATGAGCGGCACCTTGTCGCCGGGTTTGTGGTTTTGCGCGCCGCAAATGATGACGCGCTCGCCCTTGCCGTCGTTGACCTTGCAGACGGAGAGCTTGTCCGAGCCGGGCACGGGGTCGCGCGTAAGGATTTGGGCGACGACGATGCCGTCGAACTCGCCGCCGGTTTTATGGACGCCCTCGACTTCGAGGCCGAGCATGGTGAGCCGCTCCGCCAGTTGTTCGGGCGACCAGTCGAAATCAACGTATTGTTTGAGCCAGTTAAGGGTGAGTTTCATAGTACTAGCTTGTGAGAATCTCGAATATTAACTCGCGCGGCTTGAGATTGAGGTGACGAGCTAAATCTTTTAGCGATCTAATGTCCAACTCGCCGTTGCAGTAATTCACAGAAATGGCCTGACTGCCGACGATCAGTTTGAGGTGGTCCCCTTTTGATGTTTCGAGTCTGAAGCCGCTCCTTCGAAAATAACGTTCGCATTTATGAATCTTTGGCCCTGGTAGTGCCTCTTTGATGTTTGCAGCAGTTTCTAGCGTGAGTGACTCGCTAGGAACAAGATCGTCGCGATAATCCAACGACACACCGTTACGAAGCACTCTTGTGTTAAACGGTGAGAAGCCGAACTCGGCAACTAGGTTTTCATCAAACAGCAAATCAACCACATTAAATCCTGGCTTGATGTAAAATGGCGACGTTTGTGTCCCCATCCTTACTATGACAGGCTTTGTGTAATCGAATTGTTGCATAAATCTTTTTTGCCTTAGGTTAAAACAGTTTCAAAAACCGCATGTCGTTCTCGTAAAAGAGGCAGATGTCGTTGATGCAGTCGCCAAGCTCCGTCAGGAGCGGCATCTTTGTAGCCAGCACGCCACCCACCACCCAAGCCCCGTCGGGGCGGCATATTCCAACAACCACAAATTTTTGACCGGCGTTGTTCATTCGTTGGCGATGTCGCTCCTGACGGAGCTTTTTTCATTTTATTTGTTTCGTTCTACAAATATTTCGCTCCTAACGGAGCTTCGATCAGGGCTCGACGGAGTCTCGCCCCACCCAATTAAAACTGTTTCAAAAAACGCATGTCGTTTTCGGAAATCTATTTGTCGTAAAAATGAACCTCGCCGGTGGCGAGGTCGTACATGCCGCCGACCAAGCCGATCTGGCCGTTGTCAATCATCTCGCGCAGGATGGGGCTGCGTTCGCGGATTTGTTGCAGGACCAACTGCACGTTCATCTCGGATACCTTGTCCACAAATTGCAGGTTCTTTGAATTGCGCGGCTGGCCGTCGGCGGGGACGTGTTCGATGGCCGGTTTGATTTTGGCGAGCAGGCCGGTGAGGTTGCCCAGTTCCACGCTGTCCACGGCGCCCTTGATGGCGCCGCAATTGGAATGGCCGATGACGGCAATCAATTTCGCGCCCGAAACCTTGCAGGCGAATTCCAGGCTGCCGAGGATGTCGTCATTCAGCACGTTGCCGGCGACGCGCGCGCTGAAAATGTCGCCGATGCCCTGGTCTAAAACAATTTCGATGGGCTGGCGCGAATCCAGGCAGCTCAGGACCACGGCAAAGGGATACTGGCCGGAGGCGGTGGTTTTGACGTCCGCCGGCTGATTGCGAACCAGCGGGTGGCCGGCCACAAACCGGGCATTGCCGGCGCGCAATTCGTCGAGCGCTTTTTGTGGCGTCATGGCCGCCTGCGATTCCTTGGTGGGCGGAGCCACCGCGGCACCAGTGGTGCAAGCCATACCCGACATCGGGCAAGTCTTTGCCGGCATCGAGCAGCAGGATTGTTTGGGAGAATGACAGCCTGCCGCGAGCAACACGGCGACGGCCAGACCGGCAAACAGCGAGAGGCGATTCAATGGAGCTTTCATTTGTTTTCGATGTCGCTCCTAACGGAGCTTTAAGGTGCCAAATTGGAACCTTAAAATTGTTTCAAAAACCGCACGTCATTTTCGTAAAAGAGCCGGATGTCGTTGATGCCGTAACGGATCATGGCGATGCGCTCGATGCCGAAGCCGAACGCCCAGCCGGTCCAGATTTCGGGGTCGTAGCCGACGTTCTCGAACACCTGCGGATGCACCATGCCGCAGCCGGCGATTTCCAGCCAGTCCTTGCCCAGCTTCTTCACGAGCGCATTGCTGAAATCAATCTCGAAGCTCGGCTCGGTGTAGCTGAAGTAGTGCGGACGGAAACGGATCTTCACATCCTTGCCCAGCAATTCCTTGAAAACGAATTCGACCGTGCCCTTGAGGTCGCCCACGGTGACGCCCTTGTCCACGTAAAGCCCTTCGATCTGCTGGAAGGTTGGATTGTGCGTGGCGTCGGCGTTGTCGCGGCGATAAACGCGGCCGGGGACAATAATGCGCACGGGCGGCGGCTGCGATTTCATCACGCGGATTTGCACGGATGACGTATGCGTTCGGAGCAAAAGTGATTGACGTCCGCCCTCGCCCCGGCCCTCTCCCCCGGGAGAGGGAGAATTATCCGCCGATCCACTTGCAAGGTAGAAAGTATCCTGGGTATCGCGTGCCGGATGGTCGGCGGGGGTGTTGAGGGCGTCGAAACAATGATATTCGTCCTCGATCTCCGGGCCGTCGGCGACGGCGAAGCCGAGCTTGCGGAAGGCGCGGACGATGTCCTCGGTGACCTGCGTGAGCGGATGAAGCTTGCCGAGCGCGCGGCGGCGTCCGGGCAGGGTGAAGTCGGTCGGCTCCTTGGGCAGGGCGGCCTTGAGTTCGAGTTCGGAGCGGCGTTCGGCGAGCGCGGCTTCGAGGGCGATTTTGGCGGCGTTGATGAGTTTGCCGGCGGCGGGCTTTTCCTCTTTCGAGAGCGTGCCGAGTTGTTTCATCAGCGCGGTGAACTTGCCGTTGGCGCCGAGCCAGGCGCCCTTGGTCTGTTCGAGCGCGGCGGGGTCGGGCGCCGCCTTGAGTTCGGCGAGCGCGGTTTGTTTCAATGGTTCAATTTCGTTTAGCAGAGACATTTAAGGGAGTGTTGAGCTTCGCGTTTCAAGTTTCAAGTTTTCAGTTTTCAGCCAAAGCAAAACGGGCGGACCATCGCTGGCCGCCCGCTGAAAACCTGAAACTGAAAACCTGAAACGGTTACGCCTTTGCCAGAGTGGCGGCGGGCTTGGCCTTTAGCGCGTTCTTGGCGATGGTCACCAGTTCGCCAAACGCGGCGGCATCGGTGGCGGCGAGGTCGGCGAGCACCTTGCGGTCGAGCGCGCACTTGGCGGCCTTGAGGCCTTCAATAAAGCGGCTGTAGGTGAGGCCGGCGGCCCGGGTGGCGGCGTTGATGCGCACCTGCCAGAGATAACGGAAGGTGCGTTTTTTGACGCGGCGGTCGCGGTAGGCGTATTGGCGGCCGTGGTCAACGGCGTCGGAGGCGTAGCGGTAAAGGTTGGAGCGGCGCGCACGGTAGCCTTTGGCGGCTGTGACCATCCGTTTGCGGCGTTTGCGGGAGGCGGCGGCGTTGGTAACTCGCATGAATCAGTTGAAAGTTAATGGTTGAAAGTTGAGAGCCTCAATGGCTGAACGGCAGATTTTGCGTGATGCGATACGCGTCGGTGGGATCCACCGTGGCTGAGCCACGGAGATGGCGCCGGCGCTTGGGATTCTTGGTCTGGGCCAGGTGGCGGATGCCGGCGTGGTGGAACCGGACTTTGCCTGTGCCAGTGATCTTGAACCGCTTGGCCACGGACTTTTTCGTTTTGATGCCTTTGGGTCGTCGCATAAATCTTAATTACAAAAGAGCGCAAACTATACGCGGCGACAGGCGCTGAGGCAAGCGCCATTTTTGAATTAATCAAGAGGGGCGGCGGACAAAATTCTTCATCAGGCGGACAGGGAGAGAGTGTCATTGCGTTTGGCGTGTTGATTGAGCCGGTGTTTCCAGAACGGGTCCCAGCGCCGACTGCTGTGGATGCAACGCAACGCCAGCACGTTTTCTGCACCGGGCAGGGACCAGAACATGCCTGATTGTTTGCAGCGCGCGCCGATGACCGTCTTGCAGCCAGCCTCCACGACGCCCGAACCGATAAAGTAACCTGCGGCGCGAAAGGAGCCATACTGCATGCGCTGGATATTGCGCTCAAAATAACCCAATTCCTCCCCCACGACTTGCGCTTGCGGTTGACCGAGGCAAGCTTGGCGGGTTTCTTTAATCAGCGACTCGACCTTGTCTTTGAGCAATCGCCTGGCCCAACGTCGCTGCCGGGTTTTGTGGTCCGGATGGTTTTTGCCCAGCAGGGCGTCGAGTACTCGGCCCGCGTGTTCCAGCGCATGATAAAAGTCCACGACCTGCACACAGCCTTTGAAGCAGTCTTTGCCCATGTTCTCCAAACCGGTGGCGCCGTCGATCAAGAGCACGGTTTTTCCTGCTGTGGCCAAGCCTCGGCGCAAGGCTTCCTGGCGCAGAATGGGGCCAAACTGGTCAATGGATTGGAAGCTGGAAACATAGGTGGTGGATTCATGGTCCCGCACGGGATGGCCTTTTTCATCCGTCCGATGCTGCGTAAAAACACAGCCCAGATAAACCTGGCGGGTCTTGGCCGTGCCGTCGGGTTGTTTGCCCGCCCTTCCGGCCAACTCCTTGGGGCGCATGGGCACACCGGTGCCATCGGCGCTGACATACATAATGGGCGCGTCGCACCGGCCGGGTTGGGCCTGGCGCTGCTGCCAAACTTGCGCGTCCTGGCCCACTCGTTGCACGACGCGCTGGATTTGCCGGGCCGACACCTGGATGGCACCGGTTTCGGCCAGATGCCGCTCCGCTTTTTGGTAGCCTGTCTCATCGGCGCCCTCCAAACAGATCAGCCGGGCCAAAGCGGGCGTGTAGCCAACCTCCAGACCCAGCGCCGCATCGGCTGGATAGTGCCCCTGTTTTTTGCCCTCATGGTAGTAGTAGTCGCGCTCCAGTTGGAAGGTGCCAAACAAACCGTCCACCCGCAGGCACTCCCGTCCTTTGCGCTGCTGGCCGGGTGCGGGCTGATAGGCGGCATCGACACGGTCGGCCGCTTGTTGGAGCAGCCATTGCACCAGCGCATTGGCGGGCTTGAAGATGGCGGTGCGCACCAGCACTTCCAACTGCTGCACCGCCAAGCCGTTGGGCGTTTGCCCGCCAAAGTGCGCCATCAACTGTTGGATTTCCTGCTCTTGGGCCAGGAGGAGTTGTGGCGTGGGGTCTTTTTTTTTGCGCCCGCCACTCGCTCGGCGCGGGTTTTTTCCACCATGAGTTGCACGTATTGCGCCATCAGTTCCTGGACCTGACGGTAGCCATCGATGGCGGCCTTGAGGTCGGGCACCTGTTCCGGGGGCACGTAGCGGGAAACGTTGCGGCCATTTTCATAGCATTGGTGATTATAGTAGGGCCCTTGCGGCCCTTGGCGAAGCACACTGATGGTGCCGCGATCCAGACGCTGGATTTGGGCGATGTCGTTGAGGAGCGATTGCGGAGTGGATTTGGTATTCATGGCCGGAAGTATATGTGTATGCCATATACCAAGGCAATAAAAAAAAGGCTAAAAACTGATTTTGAAGAATTTTGTCCGCCGCCCAATCAAGAGTCAACACGCGATGGCAGGGCAAACCGGCCGGTTAGCCCGGATTTGGTGGTGTCAAGGGCGTGTTGCCCAAATGGAACGGAGCGCGGGTGTCCCACCCGCAGCAGCCAGGATTGCCATATGAGCGCACAAAATTCCACGGGTTTTGGGGTTGTCGAACGTGCTGCGGCTGAGACAGCCGCGCTCCGCCGTCTCCAAACTGATTTGGGCAACACGCCCTCAAGTTGCGCCCAATCGAGAAGACGGTCATCGGTCCCAAGGCGGAATTCAGGTCATTCCGTCAACCTAGGGAGCATAAACCGATCGGTAGAATCGCTTGCCGAACTGGCTCGCGTTGGTATCCACAAATGTAAACGGAGCGGTATTGGTCTGCAATGGAACCCAATTCACGAAATCGGTGGAGGCCTGGACGATGTACTGGCATCCCGGCACACCGCCAACGGTCATGGTGTACTGGCCGCTGGCATGGCCAACCGGGGCCAGGGAGCCCGCTACCGTGGCATAGACGGTCAAGACGGCGGTGCTATTGGTCGAACCGTTCCCGTCGGTCACCGTCACCGAATAGACACCGGATTGATTGGTGACAATGTTTTTCAACGTCAACAACGAACTAACCGACGAAGACAGATTGGTGCCATTGAATTTCCATTGGTATTTCAAAGTCCCGCTGCCGGTGGCGCTTACGGAAAAGGCCTTGGTCTGGCCGACCAAGGCGGCCTGGTTGGTCAATTGACAACCCAGCAGGGGCCGCCCGGTGACCGTCACAGTGAACGTGCGGGTCACGATATTGTTGCTCTTTCCACCATCATTGACCATAACGGTAATCATTACCGTGCCGGTCTTGTTGAGCGCCGGCTTGAAGGTCAGGGAGCCCGTGGTGTTCGGACTGGTATATTTGACCGTCGGCTTGGGAATCAATGTGCCACTGCTGGAAATTGCGGCTACAGTCAGCGTCTGGGTTTCATTGGCCGCACCGGAGGTGATGCCGGACAGATTCACCGTTTGCGCGCTGGCATTCTCAAAGATGGCAAGGTCGCTGATGGCGTTCAACGTCGGCGGCTGGTTCACGGCGTTGACCGTGACCGTAAAGGTCCGGGTGACATTGCTGTTACTTGTCCCACCATCGTTGACGGTGACGGTGACGGTTGCCGTCCCGGTTTTGTTGGCCACCGGCACAAGGGTCAGGGAGCCAGTGCTGTTCGTGCTGGTGTAATTCACCGTTGGATTTGGAATCAAACCCGTGTTGCTGGAAACCGCAGTGACGGTCAGCGTCTGGATTTCATTGGCCGCACCGGAGGTGATGCCGGACAGATTCACCGTTTGCAGCCCGGAGTTTTCGCTGATGGTCAGGTTGCTGATGGCGCTCAACGTCGGTGGCTGGTTCACAGCGTTGACCGTGACGGTGAACGTGTTCGTGACGGAATCAACGCCGCCGTTGGCCGTGCCACCATTGTCATGGACAACCACCGTGACCGTCGCCGTGCCGAACGCATTCGTTACCGGCGCAAAGGTCAGGGAGCCAGTGCGGTTCGTGCTGGTGTAATTCACCGTTGGATTGGGAATCAAACCCGTGTTGCTGGAAAACGCAGTCACGGCAAGTGTCTGATTTTCATTGGTCGCCCCGGAGCTAATGCCGGATAAACTGACAGTTTGCAGCCCGGCGTTTTCATTGATGGTCAGATTGGTGATCGCATTCAACGTCGGCGGTTGGTTCACAATCGGAACATTCAAGGGAACCAGGTAGGACACCTCGCTTGACAACGGACTTTCCAGGTCCGAAGAAGCAAACGTTGTCGCCGCAAAGTAGTAGGTGGCTCCCGGGACCAGGCTGGAAATGGTTGTATTGGTTACGTTGCCAGCACAAATCTTGTTGGTATAGGCACCGCTGGCTCCCCCGAAATATACGTTGTAACCCGCAACATTTGGATCAGTGCAGGCGTTCCACGCCAACGTTACACTCCCGGCCGCGAAGGCGGAAAGCTGCATAACTGAAAACAAGACGCTGAAGAAAAAAGACCCGAAAATGGTGCGTCTTGACCGAATTAATACTTGCACTTGGTACATCACAGCGGTTCTCTACGCATAAGGCTTGCCAACCTGACAACGAGTCCGCAGGAAATTTTTGGAAACGAGTGACAAACTTTGGGACAAGGAAAACTCCTGAATTTATACAGAAACAAATGCTTTCGATGCGGAAGTTAAATTTCAATATTTATTTTAAACACCGTGCCTCAATTAGCGGCATTCCATCCGGTTCTGACGAAAAAACCTTCAAGACAGGGGTTGTCTTGAAAACGAGCAGTGATCATTGCAAATCGCACGCGCCAAAGACTTGTTGGCAGTGCCGCTGAAAACTTTAAGATTGCCGGCGCCTTATTCGACCGCCGAATCAACTGAATTACACCGCCAGCCTCACCGCGTAATCCAACCGCCACCCACCACCAGATCGTCCTGATAAAACACCGCCGCCTGGCCGGGTGTGATGGCACGCTGCGGTTCATGCAATTTCACCTTCGCCCCGCCCTGCCCCGCTGGCGTCACCGTCGCTGGCGTGCCGGGATGGTTGTAACGGATTTTTACTGTGGCTTCGATTGTCTCCGGCGGTATGTCGAACGGAATCCAGTTGCAATGCTCCACCGTGAATTCGTCGC
This sequence comes from uncultured Verrucomicrobiae bacterium, assembly GCA_963804345.1. Classification (GTDB taxonomy): domain Bacteria; phylum Verrucomicrobiota; class Verrucomicrobiia; order Limisphaerales; family UBA11358; genus UBA11358. The sequence goes on from CAWDPX010000015.1 coordinate 170,921, forward strand.
GATCCAGCGCCGAGTCGTCTCCCACAATGACGCGATTGCTCGCCGCATCCAGTTCGATCACATAAACCGGCTTGGGCGTGGTGATGCCCAAACCTTTTCGCTGGCCGATGGTGTAAAATTCGATGCCGTCGTGATGGCCAAGCACGCGCCCGTGCAAATCCACAATCTCGCCGCGATGCTTCTGCGCGAGGTTCGCCTCCCGGAGAAACTTTCCATAATCGTTGTCCGGCACGAAGCAGATTTCCATGCTCTCCTCCTTGTCGGCGGTCTTGAGCTGGCACTGCCGAGCGACTTCGCGGGTGTCGCCCTTGGTTTTTCCGCCCAGCGGAAACATGGCTCTCGCCAGCTGGTCCTGCCGCAGCGAAAACAGGAAATAGCTCTGGTCCTTCTTCAAATCGCGTCCGCGCTTCAGGAGATAACGCCCCGGAAATTTGGTAGGGACGCGCTGCCGCGCGTCCGGGCTGACCGGCAGGTCAGCCCTACCAACCGGTTGAGAGGAATATTCAACCCGCGCGAAATGGCCGGTGGCGATGTATTGCGCGCCAAGCTGGTCTGCACGGTCAATCAGCCGGCCAAATTTCAAATTCTGGTTGCACAGCACGCACGGATTCGGCGTGCGCCCGGCCTTGTATTCGTCGGCAAAATATTGGATGACGTGCTTCTGGAATTCCGCCGACTCGTCAATCAGGTAATATGGGATGCCGAGTTGATGGCAGACGGCGCGGGCGTCGGTGACGGCCTGCGGGCCGCAGCACTTGTCCTCGGCGCGGTTCACGCAATCCTGCGGCCAGAGCTTGAGCGTGATGCCGATGACATCGTAGCCCTGCTCCAGCAACAACGCCGCCGTGGCGGAGGAGTCCACTCCCCCGCTCATGCCGACGACGACGCGCTGACGCTTTTGCGAATTCACAGCAGGACATTATACAATGCGCGGGCAGTGTGTAAATTACGTTTGCGGCGCAAAATGAATTTCACGACCTCCCTCATCCCGGCCTTCTCCCCAAGGAGAAGGAGAATTGTTCGCCGTCTCTTTGAAAAGTCCACGGCGGGATTTGCCGGAAGTTTGTTCGTAAATCAGGCCACGGGCAATGGCTGTTCCTTCTCCCCGGGGGAGAAGGTCAGGATGAGGGCGAGCGTTCCAGCCAACTTGCCTAACTCTTAATTTTCTCCACCACCAGCATCTCAATATGGGTCACAGGCTGGACCGTACAGCCTATTCCACATCCACCAGGGTGAAACGAATTCGCTCGGTTATTTGAATGGGAACCGTTTGTCCTCGATTCATAGTTTCCATCGCTATGTTCTGATCGTAGGCGGCATCCACCACCATCCCGAGCGCCGGATCGAACCAGGCATCGCCGGCAAATTTCCCTTTTATGTTTCGTCGGGGACTATTTTGAGCCGTGGCATCGGGTTTGGCTGAAATGCTGCCCGCAACCCCGATGCGCATGCACTTGCGATCGTGATGTTGTTCCCAACTCTTGAAGGTGTACTCCATGTCGGTGGCCATGATGCCTACGGGACTGACAAAATCCTTGGTTTTCCGCCAGCGATCGCCCGTCGCCACCGGCCGGTTGGGCATCATCTCCCCAAACGATGCATATTCTTTTAGAATGTCCCCGCTGAACATTTGTTGGAATATCGCCCGGTCCTGCGGTTTTCCGATCGTTCCAACTTGTCGCATCAATTCCTCCAAGCCCTCCACTTTCTCCACCTGGCCATCCGCGTCGGTAATAAATTGGAAGCGGGTGCCGAGCTGCTTTCGCAACATGGCCGACACGGGAACGCCGGCATCCTGCGCCGTATCCTGTTTGGAATCGAAACTCGACACCTTGCGCTCTCCCAGGCTGACGTCCATTGTTTCGCCTGTAAATTCCAGATCCAATTGCCGGCCCCCGTTGTCGAGTTCCTTGCGGACGGACAGGGTATAATCCTGTGTCAGGTTCACCGACTGTTTGAACGACTGGGGCTGGCCGGACGACTTTGACTCCACGGTCTCAACCATCTCCGCCCGCATGGCGTAGGTCTTGCCAGCCTGCCACTGGATCTTCATTTCCGCCGGGTGATCGGACGGGGACTGGTGCGGTGTGAATTCGTTGACGGCAAGAGTTGCCGTTCCTGCCGCGAGCAGCACGCCCACGCCGGTAATGATTGCGGTTTTTGCTTTTGTCCATGCCATAAGTTTCAATGCTCCTTTGATGAGGGTTAAGGTTGAGCCGCTGGCCGCCGCGCCTTTGGTGATCGCGACCGCCGTTGCGGTTTTTGCAAGCAAAGCTGGCGCGGCTTGAACGGAGTTGGCGGAAATCGCCGCCGTCAGAACCGCCGCCGGAAGAACAACACCACGCTTCGTGAAGAACCGCCGCAGTTTTTCCACCGCGCGCAGGACACGCCTTTGCGCCGCCGCCTCGCTTACCCGTAACGCCGCCGCAACTTCGCAAACATTTTTGTCTTTGAAAAACCGCAGCATCACGGCGTCGCGATCTTTTTTGCCCAGCCGCGACATCGCTTCATCCAGCAAGGGCGCGAGTTGATTCCAGGCTGTAGCATCGGCGGGTTCCTGAAGGGTGGATTGCATATAGGCCTCCTGTTCGCGAAATTGACGGCGGCGTTCTCCGCGCAAGAAACTCAACGCCGTCAGCCGCGTCGTTTCATGCAGCCAGCCTTCCAGGACGGTGTCCGGGCGGAGGCCGGCGGCTTTGCGCGCAAGGATGACAAAGACCGCCTGCGTGATTTCCTCGGCATGGGCGGCAATCCCGACGTGACGGAACGCAATCGAATATACCAGATTGACGTGCCGCCGGACCAGTTCGGCAAAGGCTGCTTCCGAGCCTTGCCGGTCGTAATCCCGCAACAGTTCCATGTCGCTCACATCGGGCATTTGACTATTTATTGCCGATGGCCGCGAAATCAGACATTTAATTTTTCAATCTTTTACTGCCGTGCCCGCACACGGGTTCAAGTGTTGTTCATAAGAAAGCGGTTCCGATGCATTGGGACCGCACTCAACAACGCGGCGCGAGTTGCGACGGCGCACAACATCCGTGAAATGTCTTGGACTGCGCCAGCCCTCTGGCGCTTTGACCGGGGATCCCGCCAGACGAATGGCTTATTTTACTTTCTCCACCACCAGCATTGTGATCGGCTCGCGACCCGGCACAAGTCCGAGGCCAAGTTGTTCAAGTGCTTGGTTTACGCTATCCAATTTTTGATTTTCCATGTCGGTTTCCTTGCAGTTTAAAACAAAATCGAAATGATTGGTGAGACCCGTCTTATTGATAACAGGGATGTTTGCCAAAGCTTCGGTTTCACTGGCCAAGTCACCCAATGGCCGGTCTTGAAATTCGAGTCGGATTCCCGAATCTCTCCACAGCATGTAATCATTGGGGCTTGGGCGTGTGCGTTGTTTCAAGCCTGGCGCATTTGGAGATTTCACCGTAAGAATCCAAACATCCACCTCACGCGTTTCAACTTTGCCAATAACACCGAATTTTCGTTTTACCTCTCGCTGCAATGCTTCATAATTCCCGTTCGCCAAACTCGCGATGAAGTCGAAGCGACCTTCCGGCAGTTTAGTGGAAAGAATCGTCCTCGCACTTTGGAAGCCATAAGCTGCCGCTACAACATCTCGAGCTGTGACTCCCGTTCCCATCAGTTTAGCGCTTTCCCCATCGCCACTTTGACCTCCGGCAAAAGAGGTAAACTTGCTGGAAAGAATTCTGACTTCTGGCGGTTGCCGATCCAGCACGCTACGAGCAAAAATGCCTTCATTTACCTGCCAAGTTGTTGCTCCGGCGGCGATCAACACTCCTGCGCCAATCATGATTGCCGTTTTGGTTTTTATCCAGGTCATAATATTCAGCGTTCCTTTCACCAGGGTCATGGTTGAAACCGCAGCGATTGACCCTTTGGTAATCGCCACGGCAGTCACAGATTTCGCCAGCGCCACCGGCGCGGCTTGAACGGAATTGGCGGAAATCGCTCCGGCGATGATGGTCGTGGTCGAACTCATGCCGCGCTTCGTGAAAAATTTCCGCAGCTTTTCCAGCGCCCGGTTCACGCGCATCTTCGCCGCGTCTTCGCTCGCGCCCAGCGCCGCGCCTACTTCCTTGAAATTCCGGCCTTCAAAAAACCGCAGCACGAGGGCGTCATGATCCTTTTGACCGAGTTGCTCCAGCGCTCCGTCCAGCAAGGGAGCGATTTGAGCCCAGGTTTCCGCCTCCGCTTCGCTTCGGCGCGACAAGTCGTCTTGCAGTTGGTCAACCTGCGATTGCATGAATGCCTCCTGTTCGCGGCGTTGCCGCCGCCATTGAATCGTCAGCGCATTGGCGCTCGCGTAACGCGCCGTGCGGCAGAGCCACCCACTTAAAATGGTTTTCGGGCCGAGCGACCCCGCCTTGCGCGCCAGAATGATGAACACCGCCTGCGTGATTTCCTCGGCCAGCTGCGGGTCGCGCACCTGCCGTAGCGCCACGGAATAAACCAGATTGACGTGGCGCGACACGAGCGCGGCGAACGCCTCCTCGGAATTATGCCGGGCATATTCCCGCAGCAGGGTCAGGTCGTCATTCATGGTTTCATTTATACATCTACGCCACCGCGAAAAGGTAACAGATTATTTTTGCGGCAGCGGGCGAGGTTTGGAACAAGGGCGCATCGTCATTCGCGCCCTTTTCATTAGCACCCGGCTTCAGCCGGGTGTTGAGAGACCAGTAAAATAAAAACCGTTTCAACAGTTTTTGCCCCATTCCCATCACAAGGCAAAAAGTGAAAGCCGTTGAAACGGCTTTCCGATTTCCGTCGCCCAACACCGGGCTGAAGCCCGGTGCTAATGAGAATTTCCGCGCTCCTTTCGAAAGTGAAATGCGCCTCTTCTGAAAACATTTAATTGCGAAACAGCATAATTTATGTCAAGAATAAGAGAACAAATGGCGACGAATCGCCAGGAAATGACCAGAAGAACAACGCAGCGACACAACAAACACGGCACGGGTGCAGGCAGAGCGCCGTCGAAACAAGGACTTTACGATCCACGCTTCGAGCATGAAGCGTGCGGTGTAGGCTTTGTGGTCAACATCAAGGGCAAAAAGTCGCACCCCATCGTCCAGCAGGCGCTCCAGGTGTTGCGCAACCTCCAGCATCGCGGCGCGTGCGGTTCCGAGGCGAACACCGGCGACGGCGCGGGCATTCTGATGCAGGTGCCCCACACGTTTTTGGAGCAGGCCTGCCGCGAAATGAAGATCGACACTGCCCGGCCCGGGCGAATACGGCGTCGGCATGGTCTTTCTCCCGCCGCATCCCACGGAACGCTACAAGTGCGAGGTGCTGTTTGAGGATATCGTCGCCACGGAAGGCCTGCGCCTGCTCGGCTGGCGGACCGTGCCCACCGAACACAGTTCGCTGGGTGAAACCGCCATCGCGTCCGAACCGGTCGTGCGCCAAGTGTTCATCGCGCGTCCCGACGGTCTGGCCGACGACCTCGCGTTCGAACGCAAGCTCTACGTCATCCGCAAACTGGCGAAGCGGGGCATCCGCACCGCGGGACTCAGTGGCGGTGACAAATTTTACGTCTGCAGCCTGTCCGCCAAAACGATGATCTACAAGGGCATGTTGATGCCCGACCAGGTGGAACATTATTATCCGGACCTCGCGGACCCGTCGCTGGAAAGCGCGCTGTGCCTCGTGCATTCGCGGTTCAGCACGAACACGTTTCCCACCTGGGAACGCGCGCATCCGTACCGTTACGTCGCGCACAATGGCGAAATCAACACCCTGCGCGGCAATATCAACTGGATGCACGCCCGCCAGTCGCTGTTCGCGTCCGATTTGTTCGGCGACGATCTCAAGAAGCTGCTGCCGGTCATCAACGAGGACGGCAGCGACTCGGCCATGTTCGACAACGCGCTGGAATTTCTCGCGCTCTCCGGACGATCCCTGCCGCACGCCGTGATGATGATGATTCCCGAGCCGTGGGAACGGCACCAGAGCATGGACGCGGAAAAACGGGCGTTTTACGAATATCATTCCTGCCTGCAGGAACCGTGGGACGGCCCCGCCTCCATCGCGTTCACCGACGGCGTGCGCATCGGCGCGACCCTGGACCGCAACGGACTGCGGCCTTCGCGCTACTACGTAACGAAGGACGACCGGGTGATCATGGCCAGCGAAGTCGGCGTGCTCGACCTGCCGCCGGAAATGATCGTCCAGAAAGGCCGCCTGCAACCCGGCCGGATGTTCCTGATTGACACCGAACTGGGCCGTATCGTGGCGGACGAGGAACTGAAGGCCAAAGTCGCCCGGGAGCATCCGTACCAGGTCTGGCTCGATCAGAACCATGTGCTGCTGGAAAATTTGCCCGAGCCGCCGCACGTTCATGAGCCGGACCACCAGACGGTGTTCCAGCGCCAGCAGGCGTTCGGCTACACGTTCGAGGACCTGCGGTTCATCCTGGGTCCCATGGCCAGCGACGGCGTGCAGCCGCTCGGCTCGATGGGCACGGACACGCCGCTGGCGGTGCTCTCGAACAAGCCGCAATTGCTCTACAATTATTTCAAACAGCTTTTCGCGCAGGTCACCAACCCGCCGATTGATCCCATCCGCGAGGAAATCATCACCTCCACGGAAACGATGCTCGGCTCGGAGGGCAATCTGCTCCAGCCCACGCCCGAAAGCTGCCGCATGATCAAGCTGGAGCATCCCATCCTCACCAACGAGGACCTCGAAAAGCTCCGGCACGTGGACCGCAACGGTTTCAAGGCGGTCACCCTGCCGATTTTGTTTCAAGGTGGTAGTGGCGCGGGCGTCTCGCCCGCGCGAAGCGAAGAAAAGATTCTCACGGGCAGGATGCCCGTGCCACTAACAATCTCGAAGGCGCGCTGGAAAAACTGTTCGCCGCCACCGACAAGGCCATTGCCGGAGGCTCGAACATCATCATTCTTTCTGACCGCGGCATCAGCGCCGAGAACGCACCGATCCCCGCGATGCTCGCCGTGGCGGGCCTGCATCATCATTTGGTCCGGCAAGGCACCCGCACGCGCGTCGGGCTGGTGCTCGAATCGGGCGAGCCGCGCGAGGTTCATCATTTTGCGCTGCTCATCGGCTACGGTTGCAGCGCCATCAATCCCTACCTCGCATATGACTCGCTCGATGACCTGATCCACGAAGGCCTGCTGCCCGGCCTCGACCACAAGACCGCCGTTAAGAAATACATCAAGGCGGTCGTCAAGGGCGTCGTGAAAACGATGGCCAAGATGGGCATCTCAACGGTGCAAAGTTATCGCGGCGCGCAGATTTTTGAGGCCATCGGACTGAACCACAACGTCATTGACCGGTATTTTACCTGGACGGTGTCGCGCGTCGAGGGCGTCGGCCTGGACGTGTTGACTGAAGAGGCGTTGGCCCGCCACCGCCAGGCGTTTTCCGACCGCCCGGTCAACAATGTGGCGCTGGACACCGGCGGCCAGTATCAATGGCGCAGCGACGGCGAGTTTCACCTGTTCAACCCGCAGTCCATTCACAAACTGCAGCTCGCCTGCCGCCTCGGCAGCTACGAGCGGTTCAAGGAATATTCCGCGCTGATCAACAACCAGGCGCAAAACCTCTGCACGCTGCGCGGCCTGCTCGAATTCAACTGGGCGGAAAAATCCGTGCCTATCGAGGAAGTCGAACCGGTCGAGGAAATTGTGAAACGGTTCAAGACCGGCGCGATGAGCTACGGCTCGATCAGCCAGGAAACGCACGAGGCGCTCGCCATTGCCATGAACCGCCTCGGCGGCAAAAGCAACACCGGCGAAGGCGGCGAAGACCCGGAACGCTACATCTGGACGAATGAGCGCGGTGACTCGAAGAACAGCGCCATCAAGCAGGTCGCCTCCGGCCGCTTCGGCGTGACGAGCAATTATCTCATCAACGCGAAGGAGCTTCAGATTAAGATGGCCCAGGGCGCGAAGCCGGGCGAAGGCGGCGAACTGCCGGGCCGCAAGGTGTATCCGTGGATCGCCAAAACGCGGCTCACCACGCCGGGCGTCGGCTTGATTTCGCCGCCGCCGCACCATGACATTTATTCCATCGAGGATCTTGCCCAGTTGATCCACGACCTGAAGAACGCGAACCGCAACGCGCGGGTGAGCGTGAAGCTGGTCGCGGAAGTCGGCGTGGGCACCGTCGCCGCCGGCGTCGCCAAGGCGCACGCCGACGTGGTGCTCATCAGCGGTTACGACGGCGGCACGGGCGCGTCTCCCCTCTCTTCGATCAAGCATTCGGGCATCCCATGGGAACTCGGCCTGGCCGAGACGCACCAGACGCTCGTGCTCAACAATCTCCGCAGCCGGATTTACGTCGAGGCCGACGGCCAGCTCAAGACGGGCCGCGACGTGGCCATCGCCGCGCTGCTCGGGGCGGAGGAATTTGGTTTTGCCACCGCGCCGCTCGTCACGCTGGGTTGCCTGATGATGCGCGTGTGCCATTTGAACACCTGCCCGGTGGGCGTGGCCACCCAGGACCCGCAGCTCCGCAAATTCTTCTCGGGCAGCCCGGACCACGTGGTCAATTTCATGCGGTTCATCGCCGCGGAATTGCGCGAGATCATGGCCAAGCTCGGCTTCCGGACGATAAACGAAATGATTGGCCGCACGGACAAGCTGGCCCCGCGAAAGGCGATTGAGCATTGGAAGGCGAAGGGCCTCGACTTCACGAGCATTTTGCAGCGGCCGGATGTCTGGCCGGAGGTCGTCCGCTACCGGCAGATTGACCAGGACCACGGCATCAAAAACTCGCTCGACGTGATGCGGCTGCTGGACATCTGCGAACCGGCCATTGAACGCGGCGAGCGCGTCCACGCCGACCTGCCCATCCGCAACGTCAACCGCGTCGTCGGCACCATCACCGGCAGCGAAGTGACGAAGAAGTGGGGCCCGAACGGCCTGCCGGAGGACACAATTAATCTCAAATTCACGGGCAGCGCGGGCCAGAGCTTTGGCGCGTTCATTCCCAAAGGCATGACGCTCGAACTCGAAGGCGACGCGAACGATTATCTGGGCAAGGGCCTCAGCGGTGGCAAAATCATCGTCTATCCCTCGAAAGGTTCAACCTTTGCCGCCGGGGAAAACATCATCATTGGCAACGTGGCATTCTACGGAGCCACGAGCGGCGAGGCGTTCATTTGCGGCATGGCGGGCGAACGTTTCGGCGTGCGCAACAGCGGCGTGAACGCGGTCGTCGAGGCCATCGGCGATCACGGTTGCGAATACATGACCGGCGGGCGCGTGATAGTGCTGGGCCGGACCGGGCGCAATTTCGCCGCGGGCATGAGCGGCGGCATCGCCTACGTGCTCGACGAAGCCGGCGATTTCCCGGCGCATTGCAACCAGGAAATGGTCAGCCTCGAAAAATTGAAGGACGCCGACGAAATCGAGATGATCTGGAAATTGATCCAGCGCCACCAGGCGTACACGAAGAGCGAACGCGCCGCGAAAGCGCTGGCGGACTGGCGGCAGCTCGTGCCTAAGTTCGTCAAGGTGATGCCGAAGGACTACCAGCGCGTGCTCGAATCCATGAAGAAGGTGAAGGAACTGGGCCTGACCGGCGACGAAGCCGTCATGGCCGCGTTTGAGGAAAACGTCCGCGACGTCGCGCGCGTCGGAGGAGGATGACGCAGCAAAAGCCCGAAATCCGAATGCCGAATGCCGAAAGAAATCCGAAATCCGAATGTCGAATTCCAAGCACCATCAATTGACGCTTGCTGTTTTCGGATTTCGAGCTTCGGGCTTCTTTCGTCATTTGTCCTTTGTCATTCGGATTTTGCAATCCGGGCGGCAATGTTAAATACTGATTTCTAAATAGCATGGGCAAACCCACAGGATTCATCGAGTATTTGCGCGAGCTGCCGGCGGACCGGCCGGCGGCGGGACGCATCGCGGACTGGAAGGAATTTCACCTGCACCTGCCGGAAGCCGGCCTGCGCAAGCAGGGCGCGCGCTGCATGGACTGCGGCACGCCCTTCTGCCACACCGGCACGCTCCTCAGCGGCATGGCCAGCGGCTGCCCTATCCACAATCTCATCCCGGAATGGAACGACCTCATCTATCGCGGCCTGTGGAAGGAAGCGCTTGAACGGCTGCACAAGACGAACAATTTCCCGGAATTCACCGGTCGCGTCTGCCCGGCGCCGTGCGAAGGCTCGTGCGTGCTCGGCATCAACGCCCCGCCCGTCACCATCAAAAGCATCGAGTGCGCCATCATTGACCGCGGCTGGGACGAAGGCTGGGTCACCGCCGAACCGCCGAAACAGCGCACCGGCAAAAAGGTGGCCGTCGTCGGCTCCGGCCCGGCGGGCCTGTGCGCCGCCGCGCAACTGAACAGGGCCGGCCACACCGTCACCGTTTTCGAGCGCGCCGACCGCCCCGGCGGGCTGCTCATGTACGGCATCCCGAACATGAAGCTCGACAAGGAACTGGTGGTCCTGCGCCGCATCAAACAACTTGAAGCCGAAGGCATCCGGTTCGTTTGCAACACCGAAGTGGCACGGGCGTCCCGCCCGTCTGAAGAAAAACCAGCAACAACTCACGGGCAAGATGCCCGTGCCACTACTATTTACCCGGCGGAAAAACTGCTTCAGGAATTCGACGCCGTCATTCTTGCCACGGGCGCCACCAAGCCGCGCGATCTGCCGATCGAAGGCCGCCAATTCAAGGGCGTTCACTTCGCAATGGAATTCCTCACCGCGAACACGAAGAGTGTTCTCGACGGAAAAAAGAACGGCAATTTCATTTCCGCCGCCGGCAAGGACGTCGTCGTCATCGGCGGCGGCGACACCGGCACTGACTGCGTCGGCACCTCAATGCGTCATGGCTGTGCTAGTTTGGTGCAGGTGGAGATTTTGCCCCGGCCGCCGGAAGAGCGCGCGGCTGACAATCCGTGGCCCGAATGGCCGAAGGTCTATCGCATGGATTACGGCCAGGAGGAAGCCGCCGCGAAATTCGGCGCCGACCCGCGCATTTATCTCATCACCGCGACGAAGTTTGAAGGCGATGCCAACGGCCAGGTGAAAGCCGTCCACACCGTGCAGGTGAAATGGGAGAAAAACGACAAGGGCCAGTTCATTCCGAAGAACGTGCCCGGCACGGAAAAGGTTTTGCCCGCGCAACTGGTGCTGCTGGCGATGGGCTTTCTCGGACCGGAACAGCCGCTGCTCGACGCGCTCAAGCTCGAACGTGACCCGCGCACAAACGTGAAGGCTGAATTCGAGAAATACTCGACTAATCTCAATGGCGTCTTCGCCTGCGGCGACTGCCGTCGCGGCCAGAGCCTGGTGGTATGGGCGTTCAACGAAGGCCGGGGTGCCGCGAGGGAGTGCGACCGCTATTTGATGGGCCACACCGATCTGCCGTAGCCAGCTTAAATCGTCCCCGTTCTCGTCCGCGTCCTCAAATTAGATGTTCAGCGTTGGATGTTGAATGTTTTCCATCGCGTGAGGCTGAAGGCCCCGTAAAGTGACGGGCCACCACGGGGCGGAACGCCTTTTACGCGGCCTTTCTTATCCGCAATTCCACCCCTCGCCGGGCGCAATCCACCCCTCAAATCACGCAATGTGTCCCTTATTCATCACTTTTCCGCCCGTTTCGGTTAAATATCACTCTGATGAATTGGTGGGTCGGTTACCCGAGGCGAAATTTAAAAACGAAATCGGAGAACATTATGAAAAAGTCACGCATGTTGTTTGTAGTCGGCACCCTGCTGGCGGCTGGCGGCCTAGCCCTCTCAGCGCGGGCGCAGAACGACGTTTATGCCGTTGAGTTCAACACCGGCGACAACGGTTTCGGCGTCATCAACCTGATGAACGGCACCTTCACTCAAATTTCCGATCTGGGCCCGACCCTTTACAACGACATCGCCTACGCCCCGGACGGCACCTTGTATGGCCTGGCCAACAATGGCGCGTCCCTGGTGACGTTTGACCGCGCGACTGGCGACGTCACGCCGGTCGCCTCGCTGGGCGGCTCGGGCATTGAATCCATCGCTTTCAATCCGAACAACGGCGCGTTGTTCGGCGCCTCCGAGAGCGGCCTTTACACCATTGATCCGGCCACCGGCCAGGCATCGTATATTGGTGATTTTGGCAGCCCTTACGGCTGCAACCTCTGGCAGAACATCCGGTTTGACTCCGATGGCAACCTCTACTTGAGCAATACCAGCGGGAACACCGATATTTACCGGGTCAACACCGACACCGGCAATGCAACCTTCGTTGGCGAAGCCGCAGGTTATGCAGACCTGATCCTCGAGAATGGCAGCCAGTACATGTATGGGGTCAGCATTCCCTCCATCAATGGTGCTGATGCCCATCCCGTGCTGGTCTCCTTTGACCTGAACAGCTTTGTGGATGGCGGAACCAATGCCGACGGCAGCATCCATCAGATCGCGGTCACCATGGTGGGTTCCGGCGGCGACTTCCCCGTTAACTTCAACTTCTCCGGTAATGTCCCCAACCCGCTCCCGGTGAACATTCCCGACGCCAGCACGATTTCCATCACCGCCACGCCGAATGGTCCGGCCATCACCCTCTCCGGCAGTCCCGACCAGTCTTACGTGCTCGAGGCCTCCTGCGACATGCACAACTGGACGGCCATCAGCACGAATCTGACCGATGCCAACGGCCTGTTCACGTTTGTGGACTCCGACGCGACCAGTTTTCCCAGCCGCTTTTATCGCGGCTTTGCCCCCGCACAGGCCCCGTAATCACCAGTCAACCCACCCGGTCGTATTATGAATGGGTCTGCCACCTGTGACTTGACGCCACGCCACGCCGGCGGCATCGAAATTGACAACGCTCCCGGTCGGGACCCGTTGCCCCAACTCAAAAAGAAGCGCTCCCTGCACATCCTGTGCATTGATGACGACCCGCAGGTCCGGGAGTTCCTGAATGATTGTCTCACCCACTTCGAGCATCGGGTCAAGGTGGCCTCCGGCGGCAGACACGGATTGGAACTGTTCCGCGCCGCCACGCTCCAAAACCAGCCCTACGAAGTGGTCATTACCGATTTGGGCATGCCCGATATGGACGGCCAGCGGGTGGCCCGGATGATCAAAGCCGAATCCCCCAACACGCCCGTCATCCTGATGACCGGCTGGGGCACCTTCATGGCCGATGAAAACGAAACCGATTCGCCGGTGGACGCCGTAGTCGGCAAACCCCCGCACATCCAGGAACTCAACAATTTGTTGCTCCAGATGACCACGCCAGCCAATCTGACGGGAAAGGAGGCGAGATAAAGGCTGAAGACTCCCGCCTTCGCTGAGATTCAGCGCAGCGAGTAAGGCTGAAAGCTGAAAACAAATTGCTGAATGCTAAAGCTGAAGGTGAACAGACCTTCAGTCTTTAGCATTCAGTTTTTTGCAAAGGGAGCGGCTCTCGTTTTGGCACTTTTCTTCACGGACCGGTTTGGGGCTTGGGTCCGGGAGTTGGGAAGTTAGGGCCGCCGCCAAACCCGGCGCACAGCGCCGATGCAACAACCCAACTGCTGGTGTTAAAAGTTTGATTTCCCGCCGCAATCGTTTTTAATGCGCCGGGTCAAATTTTGAAGTGAACATCCACGAATATCAGGCCAAGCAGTTGCTCGCCAAATACGGCGTCGCCGTCCCGTTGGAGATTCCCGCCCAATCGCTGGACGAAGTCCGCGCCGCGGCGGAAAAAATCACCGCCGGCGGCAGTGTCCGCGTGATCGTCAAATCGCAAATCCATGCCGGCGGACGCGGCAAAGGGACTTTCAAGACCGGTTTTCAAGGCGGCGTGAAGGCCGGCGCATCGGTGGACGAAGCGGTGTCGCACGCCAAGAACATGCTCGGCAACGTGCTCGTCACCAAACAGACCGGCCCGGACGGACGCCGCGTGCAGACGTTGCTCATCGCCAGCGGCGCAAGAATCAAAAGGGAATTTTATCTCGCGGTGCTGCTCGACCGCGCCGTGGGCCGGCCGCTCGTGATGGCCAGCACCGAAGGCGGCATGGACATCGAGGAAGTCGCGGCCAAAACACCGGAAAAGATTTTCAAGGAATGGATAGATCCCGCCGTGGGCATCATGCCGTTTCAAGCGCGCAAAATCGCCGCCGCGCTTGGTCTCAAGGGTGATTTGTTCAACGCCGCCGCGAAATTCGTCACCGGCGTTTTCAACACCTGGTGGGAATGCGACGCGTCGCTCGTGGAGATCAATCCGATGTGCGTGGTCGAACTGCCCGGCGGCAAGGAAACCGTTGTGGCGCTGGACGCGAAAATTTCGCTCGATGACAATGGCCTTTACCGTCACCCGGACATCCAGGCGATGCGCGACCTGAACGAGGAAGCGCCGCTGGAAATCGAGGCCAGCAAGTTCAATCTGAATTACATCAAGCTCGATGGCAACATCGCCTGCCTCGTCAACGGCGCCGGCCTGGCGATGGCGACGATGGACATCATCCAGCATTTCGGCGGCCGGCCGGCAAACTTTCTCGACGTGGGCGGCGGCGCGAGCCAGGAACAGGTGGCGGCGGCGTTCAAAATCATCCTGCAGGACCCGAACGTGAAGGGCATCCTGGTGAACATTTTCGGCGGCATCATGGATTGCAACGTCATCGCCACCGGCATCGTCGCCGCAGTGAAGGAAACCGGCCTCAAATTGCCGCTCGTGGTCCGGCTGGAAGGCAACAACGTTGCCGTCGGCAAAAAAACTCTGGCCGAATCCGGCCTGACGCTCATCAACGGCGATTCAATGGCCGACGCGGCGCAGAAGGTGGTCAAGGCCGTGGGAAAACAGACAATTTGAAGAATTAAGGCGCATGTTGCGGGTCAGAAACGAAAATCCGGGGATGAAAAAGGCCATGGACGACCTTGCACCTTATCGTCGGTTGGTGGAATTGCAAAAGCAAATGATTGAGCTGGCCCAACAACACGAGCAATCGAAACGCCGGCGCGATGCCCTGCGCGACCAGATGGTGCGCGAGGTCACCGACCGGCGGCCCGCCCGCCGCGGTTTGCGGCATCGCCTGCAACGGTCGGCGGCGAAACTTTTGAAACGGGTGCCGGGTTTTGCGACCGGAAAGCCAAACTTCGGCGCGCTCAACCCCAAACAACCATCGTCATGCTGAAGATCACTGAAACCTACGATGGAGTCCGGTCTGAAACTCATCCCCGGCGATTCCATGGCCGACGCGGCACAGAAGGTTGTGAAAGCTGTGGCAAAATGATAAATTGGAAACATGAAAAAACGTATGGGAACATTTTATACGAATTGTCGGGTCGAGAACCAGGTTGACCGCAAAAAATCGGCCGAAGTCCCGAAATTGCTGGTTGATAGTGGTGCGGAATTCACCTGGATCAATGCCGAAACTCTGAAGAACATCGGCGTCAAACGTGAGAAGAAGGACTACACGTTTGTCATGGCCAACGGCCAGCATATCACCCGCGCTGTTGGCTTTGCCATCATTCGCGTCGGTGATGCGGTCACAACAGATGAAGTCATCTTTGGCGAGCCGGGCGACTTGCAAATCCTCGGCGCGCGGTCGCTGGAAGGAATGAACCTGCGCGTGGATTCCCGCGCAAAAAAACTTGTGGCCGGCGGACCGATTCTGGCGGCATGAAAAACTTCATCACCGCCGCCGGCAAAAAATACTGGCCGGGTCCGGCCTCACGCTCATCACCGGCGATTCGATGGCCGACGCGACGCAGAAGGTGATCATAATGGTTAGGAAATAATTATTCAATATGAATATTGAAAAATTCGTCAATGAGCCGAGCGTGCCGTGTCCAGAAAAATTGGAATCTCCATTTCTGAAAGCAGCAAACTCTATTGGCGATCATTACAATCATTACGAACTTCAAAAACTAAAGAAGATTCTTCTGAAAATTGAGGAATTAATTTTGCAGCAAAAAGTCGAAGAGTTGCGACAGGCCGGCGAAGAATTGCGCCAAAAAGCAAAATCCATTGAGTCTCGTCGCGCTTCAAACTGGAACGTAAGTGATTCATATTTTCGCTTCAACGAAAATATTGTTCCATTTATCGGAGAGGCAACTGATGAAGACATTGCTCTTTATTTAATAATCACCGGCAAACTTGAAGGACAAATTCCTTTGCGAATCGCGCAATTCATCGTTGAAGCCAATTCTGATTGGAATTTTTTGCTCTCTGAAATACGAAGCGTCGGGGAAATTATTCCTGCCATACCTGAAACAATTATTAAGCTTCCCCAAATCTGCGTTGATGAAAAGAGGCGACTGGTAGTTGGAGGATGGAACAGCAACTCTGCAATTGAGTTGGGCGTTAATTGGCGTGAACGCGGACATCCAATATGTGATGCCGTTCGAGAATCCAGTGACGACAAGCTATGGTCAAAAGAAGCTGTTAAAGCCGACCTCGTCCGTTCCGACGACAAATATATTTGGCTGTCAACGGAAGCCCCTTCAAAGGCCACCTTGTTGTGTCCGGGACTGATTCAAATTAAAGATCATTTTGGAGAAATTGCGGAATGTCTGAAGCTGTGGCGGGCTGACCTCGGTAAACCAAATGATTCTTCCGCAAGACTAAAACGCTGGCTTGAATCAAAATCGAATGCCGCTCCGTGGATCGCACACATCACGGAAATGATTCTCACGAATTTTTCACCTTGGCCTGATCCATATAATCTTCGCCCCGAAAATGATTCTGCGTTTGAATGGTCTTCGGAACAATGCCTAAAGCAAGTAACACCATTGTTCCGAGCGATTGACAAAGCCCCACACCGGGGCGCACCCCCTCCAAACTTAGTCAAAACATTTCTATCTTCGATACAATATTTGGCGAAAAAACCTGATTTAGCTGGCGCTCGTGCTTGGCCAGGAGAATTTTCAGAGATGTGGAAATTCAGTGTGCACACCACTGACCATACTTGGATTAACGGAGAAATTATAGGCGAATCGCATTCGACATTCGGATCGAGTTCACCGCTTAGATTTAAGAGATTTGGAGATAGCGATAGTCGTAGCGGGCCGGAAGGTTATTGTATTTCGTGCAGTGGAATTGATTGTTTCATAAGTGAAGAAAAGAACAAAAGGTATTAATTGAACCCACCGTTTTGATTTATGCTCAAAGTCACCGAAATCGCCTTCAGTTGTTATCCCGTCACCGACATAGCGATGATTTGTAATCCTGAAGGCAACACGATTTGCATCCACAAACGCAACGCGAAGTAAATTAATGCCGAAAAATAACGCCAAAGCAGATATGGTTCTGAAGGAGGCTTCGCCGGCTTGCGGTGTGTCAACGGATGGTGACATTGATTTGTCGTTGTTGAGAGACAACCTGGCGAAAACGCCATGGGAACGTATGCAGGCCAATGATGATGCGTTGAATTTTTCCGAGTCGCTGCGCACAGCGATGAAAAACCACCATGCAAAACCTTAGTGAATTGACACGCCGATTGATTTCGTCGCGAGTCGAGTTTGTCTTGGTCGGCGGATTCGCTGCGGCGGCGCATGGCGTCACTCTGGTAACACTCGATGTGGACATTTGCTGCCGGTTCGGCGAGGGGAATTTGATGCGCATCCAGAAGGCGTTCGCGGATTTGCATCCGGTGCATCGCTCAAGGCCGGATTTGCCTCTGGAACTGACGCCGGAACAGTGTGCCAGCCTGAAAAATTTGTATTTGAAGACAGACTTGGGAATCGTTGATTGCCTGGGCGAAGTCCTGGGTGTTGGCAACTTTGAGGCGGTTTTAAAACACAGTGTTGAAGTGGAATTGCCTTATGGCAAATGCCGGATTCTTGACCTTGACGCGTTGATCCACGCAAAAGAAGCAATGAACCGTGATCACGACAGAATCACAGTGAAATATTTGAAAGAAATCAAAAAGCAACAAAGCCAGAACTGATTTTCTCATGTCCATTCTCGTCCAACCCGACACCAAGGTCCTCGTCCAGGGCATCACTGGCAGCTTTGGCGCGAAACACGCGCGGCTTTCGATTGATTACGGCACGCAGGTCGTCGCCGGCGTCACACCCGGCAAAGGCGGCCAGGTCTTCGAGCACGGCGGAAAGAAAATCCCCATTTTCGACACGGTCGCCGGGGCGGTGAAACAAACCGGCGCGACGGCCTCCGCGATTTTTGTTCCGGCCGCCTTTGCCGCCGACGCAATTCTCGAAGGCGCGGATGCCGGGCTGGAACTGGTGGTTGCCATCACCGAAGGCATTCCCGTGCGCGACATGATTCGCGTAAAGCGCGTGTTGCAAGGCGGCGCGACGCGGCTTATCGGCCCGAATTGTCCCGGCATCGTCACGCCCGGCGAGGGCAAAGATTCCCACGGTGGCTGCCGCATCGGCATCGCGCCCGGTTACATCCACAAAAAGGGGCACATCGGTGTCGTTTCGCGCAGCGGCACGCTGACTTATGAAGCCGTCTGGCAACTCACCACCCGCGGCGCGGGCCAAAGCACATGCATCGGCATTGGTGGCGACCCGGTTCCCGGGCTTTCGCATCTCGATGTGATCAAGTTGTTCAACAACGATCCCGACACGCACGGCATTCTTATCATCGGCGAGATCGGTGGCAGCGCCGAGGAAGAAGCCGCCCGGTGGATCAAGGAAAATTGCAAAAAACCTGTGGCGGGATTTATCGCCGGGGCGACGGCGCCGCCCGGACGCCGCATGGGCCACGCGGGCGCCATCATCAGCGGTGGCGAAGGCACGGCGGCGGCAAAAATTGCGGCGTTCAAAGCCGCCGGCATCGGCTTGGCGGCCACCCCGTCGGAAATGGCGGATACATTGCTCAAGATGATGTGAGTCGTGATGCGTAAAACGTGAAGCGTGATTCGGCATTGCGCATCCGTCAGGCATCACGTATCACGTTTCACGAATCGTGTCACATGGCCCTGATTGACTTCATTTTGAATCTTGCGGGCTTGTTGCTGTGGCTGAACTGGCGTTCGGCCCGCTTCGATCCGCTCGGCCGGCGGACGCCGGCGACGCTGATTGGGACGCTTCGCCGGGCCGAGCCGCGGCGATTGCGGCGATGGCATTTGCTGGCGGCGCTGGGCGGGCTGTTGCTGCTGCGCGCAGTGCTTTACTGGCAGATCGGCGCGGGCGTGGGCTGGGCGGCGGGAAAATTGAATCTGGGCATCATCGAACTCTCGTTCCGCAGTGATTCTTTCGGGCGCATCCTGCTGTTCTCCATTTTCAGCTTCGGGTTGACGTTGGGCGTGCTTTATCTCTGGCTGCTGCTGCTTTCCATCCTGGCCGGGCCGGAACCCCTGCCCTTCCATCGGCTGGTGCGAATGCCCCTGGGCGGAATGGATCGCTGGGCGTGCGGCGTGAAATTTCTTCTACCGCTAATGGTCACGGCGACGTTTTGGTGGCTGGCGAGCTGGCTGTTGGCGTGGTTGCAAGTCATTCCACCGCTCGTCTCGCCGGCCCATCGCATCGAAGAATCGCTGGTCATCGGGCTGGGCAGTTACCTGGCCTGGAAATACCTCATCGGCGTGTTGCTCGTCCTGCATCTTCTAAACAGCTACATTTACTTCGGCAAACATCCGTTTTGGGCTTACGTGAACGCCGAAGCGCAAACATCATTGTCGCCCTTGCGCAGGGTGCCGCTGCAGGCGGGCAAGGCGGATTTCGCGCCGGTTGTGGGAATTGCACTGGTGTTTCTGGCGGCCGAACTTGCCGGGCGCGGACTGGTTTTGCTCTACGGGAAATTGCCGTTCTGATGTTTTATCGTCCCATCACACAGGCACCTCGGTCTTCGTCTTGGGGAATTTGGCCGAAATGACCGCGCCCATGCTCGGCTCGCTCACGATGGAAAGCGTGCCACCGTGCAGGGCCACGAGCCGTTTGGCAATGACCAGGCCAAGCCCCAGCCCCTGCTGTTCCTGCATCGTGCGGTCAAATTGCATATAAGCGCCGACGCGCGTGATTTGCTCGGTGGTGAATCCGCGGCCTTGATCACTGATGGCCAAGGTGATGGTGTTGAACGCCTCGTTCAGCGACAGGCGGACGGACGAGCCGGGATCGGAAAACTTGAAGGCGTTTTGCGCGAGTTCATCCACAATCTTGCTGAGATATTCCTCGGCCATCGGCACGGGAATGTCCGCCAGCTCGAAGACCATATCCGCGGACCGATTCGCGAGCGCGGCCTGCGCGGTGGCATGTTTCTCCAGCAGCGCTGCGGGGTGTTCCGTCCGGCCAAGACGCAGGGCGTTGACGTTCTTCGGGTCGGCGGCGATCAGTTCCAGTTGCGCGTAAATCAAGAAGTTTTCGATGAGCCGCTCCAGCCGCTTGCCGGACTGGTGAACGACGTGGCCCATTTCGGCAATTTCGGCGGGCTTGAGTTTGGCGGCGTCGGCGGCGAGAATTTCGCCGTAGGCGAGAATGCCGTTGAGCGGCGTGCGCAACTCGTGCGGCAGCATCAGGCTGATGTTGTCCCGCAAATGAGCGAGCTTGCGCTCGGCTTCATCGCGGACGGTCTGGGCTTTTTTCAGACGCGCATCCACGGCGGCGTAAAGCGCATCCGTGGTGAAAGGTTTCGGCAGGTAGTCGTCGGCGCCCAGTTCCATGCCGTGCCGCATGCCAGCGTTGTCGGCGAGACCGGTCATGAGGATGAACGGAATGGAGGCCGTGGGCGCTTCCGTGCGCAACGAGGACAGGGTCAGGTAACCGTCCACCTTTTCCATGTTCACGTCGCAGAGGATGAGGTCGGGCAATTCTTTGCGCGCTTTTTCGATGCCATCCGCGCCATTGACGGCTTCGATGACTTCAAAGCCTTTCTGCTTCAGCGCCAGGTAAATCATCTCGCGCAGCCACTCCTCGTCGTCTATGACCAAAATTTTCTTCATGGCATTTGTGTCCTGAAATAAGCAGGATGTATGCCTTTCCTCAAGCGATTTTGCCTCCCAATCTTGGAGCCAAAACCAGAAAACACAACGCCTGTTTACCCTGTGTTTACTTGCGTTCCGCCACGGGCACGTAATGGTTGAGCGTGCGCCCGGTGTAAATCTGACGCGGCCGATAGATGCGGCTTTTCGTCTCCTCCATGATTTCCTTGTAATTCGCAATCCAGCCGGGCATCCGCCCAATCCCAAAAATCACGGGGAACATTTCCACCGGAATGCCGAGCGCGCGCATGATGATGCCGCTGTAAAAATCCACGTTCGGGTAAAGCTTGCGCTCGATGAAATACGAATCCTTCAACGCCGCCGCCTCCAGATGTTTGGCGATGTCCAACAACGGGTCATTGATGTGCAGCTTGGACAAAACGTCGTCGCAGGCTTTCTTGATGATTTTGGCGCGCGGGTCGTAATTCTTGTAAACGCGGTGGCCAAAGCCCATGAGTCTTTTGCCGCTGTTTTTGTCCTTCGCCGCCGTGATGAATTTCGAGCCGTCGTCTTTCTCGCGATGAATCTCCTCCAGCATCTCGATCACCGCCTGGTTCGCGCCGCCGTGCAACGGCCCCCACAACGCGCACACGCCCGCGGCGCAACTGGCGAACAGATTCGCCTGGCTCGACGCCACCATGCGCACGGTGGACGTGGAGCAATTTTGCTCGTGATCCGCGTGCAGCAGAAAAATTAAATCCAGCGCCTTGACCACTTCCGGCCTCAATTCGTAATCCTCATACGGCATTGAAAACAGCATGTGCAGGAAATTGGCCGTGTATTTGTAGGCCCGCTTCGGATAAACCAGCGGCAGCCCGCGCGACTTGCGGTAGGAGTAGGCCGCGATGGTGCGCACCTGCGAAAGCAGCTTGGCCACATACAAGTCGAATTGTTTCGCCTTGCCCCATTGCCAGTGCATGAGTTCCTCGTCGAAACAACTGGCCGCATTGATCATCGCCGATAGGATCGCCATCGGATGCGCGCCCGTCGGGAAGCCCTCGAAATGAAACTTCATGTCCTCGTGGAGATATTGATTCTCCGTCAGCAAATCCGAAAAGCGCCGCAACTGACTGTGGTTCGGCAAATCACCGTAGATGACCAGGTAGGCGGTTTCTATGAAAGTGGATTTCTCCGCCAGTTCTTCGATGGGAATGCCGCGATACTGCAAAATTCCCTTTTCGCCATCAATGAACGTGATTTTGCTGACGCACGAACCCGTGTTGCCGTAGCCGTCGTCCAGCGTGATGTAGCCCGTGTTCGCGCGCAGCGATGAAACATCCACCGCCTTTTCACCTTCGCTGCCTTCGACCGTCGGCAGCGCATATACTTTTCCATCCAACTCCAGCTTTGCCTCTTTGCTCATGTGCTCCTTTTTCGATTTCGGCATTTAATGCCCGTTTTGGAAAGTTTGGCGTCGGAATGATGATTTTGCAAGCGGCTAAAACCGGATTTTTTAAATCATGCGCCGATTTCGCTGGCGCGGCATTGGACTTGATGGCTGAATTCAGCCGCCACATGAAACGCTGGGCCGCACTCACCGTTCTGCTTTACGCCGTTGCGTTGTTGCTGTTGACCGTGCCCGCCATCTGGATTGCTTTCAATGGCTGGGCGGACAAAGGCGTCAGCCTGCCAACGGCGCTGAGGATATACCGGCATTGGAGCTACTGGCTCTGGCTGGCCTTGCTCGTTGCCGGACAGGCACTCCTGCTCTTGCCACCGATCAACATTGCTGAACGCCGGCTGCCCGCACGCAGGCCGTTGAAAGTTCCTGTCATCGTCACCGCGTTTTTTCTGGCGAATCTCTGTTTCGCCGGGCTGCTCTCGATTCTTTGCCTCTACTTCAAAGAGGATGGCTTGAATTTTTTTGGCTACTATCTCCCGTTCAAGCCCAACCAGGTGTCGCCCTCTGACTTTTCAACCGAATTGGGAGCCGTAATCACCGGGCTGGCGTTCTGGATCATTTGGGCCGTCATCTTTCGCAGCTTCGCCAAATCCGACGACCCGGATTCGCTGCTCAAACGCATGGTCCGCTGGCTGCTGCGCGGCAGCATCCTCGAACTCCTCGTCGCCGTTCCCAGCCACATCATCGTCCGCCGCCGCAGCGACTGCTGCGCGCCTCTCGGCACATTCTGGGGCATCGCCACCGGCATCTCCGTGATGCTGCTCTGCTTCGGCCCCGGCGTGTTCTTTCTGTTCGTGGAACGATTCAAACGGCTGCAACCAAGGGAAACGAACGCGGACGGCGCGCCGAAGGATTGATTTTTCCGGAGGTTTATCCTGCGACTCTGTAAGCGAAATAGGCGCTGAACGCCATGGAGAGAATAAACATACCTGCCAGGTCGCCAAACATGAGATAAAGCGTTCCCGCCGTTGACAACAAGGCAATGGCCGCGGCAATGACGCCGAGTGAGGTGTCCGTTCCCTTTGCCAGGATGCGCGCGCCCAAGCCCGAGAGCGCGCCGATACCCGTGCCCATGAGCGGGAACCGGAAACCGGCCCAAGCAAAGAAACCATACATCACCCCCGCGCCCAAGCCGGCCCCCACCACCGCACCTAAAATACCCCGGCTCAAACTGAATTCACCGGCGGCCTTTGCCTTTGGTGTGGCGGCTGCCATGGGCTTGTTGGACTGCAGCGGGTGGGCGCTTGCAGGCGATGGGGGCGGTGGACTTGCCGCCATGGCCGGGCGAACGGGCAGGTTGATTCGCAGGGGTCCGCCCTGCGCAGCAGCAGGAGGAGGGACCATTTCCATCGCCGGTTCGGCTGTTGGTTCATCCACGGCATCGGGAAAAATCTGGGTCAGAATTTCGTTGGCCTCCTGGGTTCCATCCGCACCACAGGCGGGACAATTGACCGCAGCCGGCATTAGTCCGTTGTCCGGGTCAACTTCAAATATGTATTTCTGACCGCAGCCGCATACGATTTTGATGTCCATGTAGCCTCGCTCTTCTGTTCAAACCCGCATCCGGTGGGATTTCACGCAGCGGATTCTAGGTCTGAAAGCCGGCGGTGTCCACAGCTTTTCATATATCAAACCCGACTTTCCGCTTTTCTTTCGCGCGCCGCGCCTTAATTTGCGCGGACGCAAATGGCCCTAAAACTGTTCAACACGCTCTCGCGCTCAATCCAGGAGTTCGCGCCGCTCGCTCCCCCCAAAGTCGGCATGTATTGCTGCGGGCCAACCGTCTATGACTTCGCCCACATCGGCAACTGGCGCACGTTCGTCTTCGGCGACCTCGTCCGGCGCACCCTCGAATTCAAGGGCTGCGCCGTCACGCACGTGATGAATATCACCGACGTCGAGGACAAAATCATCAAGCGCGTCCGCTTGTCGCGCCAAAGCGCAGCGACGGCGGAGGAAACCAAAACCTCCCTGCGCGAATTCACCGGCAAATACGAAGCAGCATTTTTCGAGGACTTGAAAACGCTGAATTGCCGTCTGCCCCATCACACCCCGCACGCCACCGACCACATCGCCGACATCATTTCGCTCATCGAAAAACTCATTGCGCGCGGCATTGCCTACAAAGCGGCCGACGGCTCGGTTTATTTCAGCATCGAAAAATACCGCGGGTGCGGCTGCACCTACGGCCAGTTGCTCAAGCTCAACTTCGACGAAATGAAGGCGGGCGAGCGCGTCAAGAGCGACGAATACGCCAAGGAATCCGTCGCCGACTTCGCGCTCTGGAAGGCGCGCGTGCCGGAAGACGGCGACGTTTTCTGGCCCAGTCCGTTTGGCGAAGGCCGTCCGGGCTGGCACATCGAGTGCAGCGCGATGAGCACGAACATTCTCGGCCCGAGCTTTGATTTGCATCTCGGGGGCGAGGACCTGATTTTTCCGCATCATGAGGACGAAATCGCCCAAAGCGAGGGCGCGACCGGCAAACCGTTCGTGAAATACTGGCTGCACGGCGCGCACCTGCTCGTGGAAGGCAAAAAAATGAGCAAGTCGCTCGGCAACTTTTTTACGCTGCGCGATTTGCTGGCCAAAGGCTTCACCGGCCGCGAAATCCGTTATTCGCTGCTCACCGCGCATTACCGCGAGACGTTCAACTTCACACACGACGGTTTGTCGGGCGCGCGCGCGGCGCTGGCGCGCATTGACGAATGCCTCGGCAAGCTCCGCGAAATCGCTGGTAGGGACGCGCTGCCGCGCGTCCAGGCCGACCAGCAGGTCGACCCTACCGGATTGGTAAAAGATTTCACCACCGCGCTTGACGACGACTTGAACATTTCCGCCGCGTGGGGCGCGGTTTTTGAATGGGTGCGCGAAACCAACCGGTGCCTGGCGGAAAATTCCCTGGGCGCAGCCGACGCCGCTTCCGCACTGGCCGCGTGGGATAAGGTTGATTCCGTGCTCGGAATCGGCACAAAATCAGGGGCGGAGATTCCCAGTGAAATTCTGGCGCTGGCCGAAGCGCGGACCACCGCGAAGAAAGCGAAGGATTTCAAACGCGCCGATGCGATCCGGGACGAATTGAAGGCCAAAGGCTGGGTCATCGAAGACACGGCGAAAGGACCAAAATTGAAGAAAATTTGATCAAGTGGGAAAACATTCAACATTCAACATCGAACTCCGAACATTCAATGTTGGAATAAATGGATGTTGAATGTTGAATGTTTCCAATTCTTACATGAAAAGCTTGTTCATCACATTTGAAGGCACGGAAGGCTGCGGCAAATCCACGCAGGTGGAGCTGCTGGCGGAACGGATGCGCGCGCTGGGACATCGCGTGCGCGTGTTGCGCGAACCGGGCGGCACACCCATCGGCGAGGAAATCCGCCACACGCTCAAGCACAGCAAGGCGAACGTGACCATGACCTACGAAACCGAATTGCTGTTGATGAATGCCAGCCGGGCGCAACTTGTCCGCGAAACCATCCGCCCGGCGCTGGCCGTCGGCGAAATTGTCTTGTGCGACCGCTTTTACGATTCGACGACGGCATATCAGGGGTACGGACGCGGTTTGGATCTGACGCTGGTCAAGAGTGTGATTGATTTTGCCATCGGTGACACGCGGCCGGACCTGACCCTGCTGCTGCACGTGCCGCCGGAAGTCAGCGCCGAACGCCTGCAGTCGCGTCAATCCACCCTCCCCTTTGTCCGCGACCGGATTGAGGAGGGGGACAGATATTTCTTTGAGCGCGTGGCCCAGGGTTACGAAGCCATCGCCGCCGCCGAACCGGATCGGGTGCGCGTGGTGAGCGGCACGGGCGCAATTGAAGTGGTCTGCGAAAACATCTGGGAACTCGTCCGGCCGGTTCTGCCGCGCATCGGACGCTGGTGATAATTACGGTTTGGAGTCCCGGCTTCAGCTGGTTCCCGCCTAAAGGCGGAACTCCAAATGGTTCTACGTCCTTGCTGAATTCACGGCAATGGTTAATCTTGGAACAGAAACCATGATCAAAAAAACCATCGGTGAAATTGAGGCGAAGATTCGCGGCGCGGACACCGTCAGCGAAGAGCGCAAACGCGAGTTGCTCCAGTTGCTCGGCACGCTCAAGTCCGAGGTCGGCAAGCTGGCGAAAACCCACGATGAACAGGCTGAGAGCATCGCCGGCTTTGCCCAGCTTTCCGCCCATGAAGCCACGCGCGCCAATCAAAATCCGCAATCCCTCCAACATTCCGTTCAGGGATTGCGCTCGTCGGTGGACGGCTTCGAGAAATCCCATCCCAAACTCGTCCAAATTGTCAACGCCATCAGCAACACCCTGTCGAATCTGGGAATATAATCTTTCGGAGGGGCGAGTTCCACGAGCCCCAAACTTCAGCGACCGGTGGCAAAGATAGGGACTCGCAGAGCTCGCCCCTCCGATATTTACTTGTCTTCCTTCGGCTCCAACTTCGCAATTGCCACCATGATTTCGTCGGCAATCTGCTGGTAGATTTCCTTGAGCCGCGCCTTGGAACAAGTTTTCGCCTCGGCTCGCAAGGTT
The DNA here is from genome assembly GCA_963804345.1 of uncultured Verrucomicrobiae bacterium. Lineage (GTDB taxonomy): Bacteria > Verrucomicrobiota > Verrucomicrobiia > Limisphaerales > UBA11358 > UBA11358. The sequence continues at coordinate 197,722 of CAWDPX010000015.1, forward strand.
TCAAATTGCATCGGCCGGCCATATTTCACAGCCACCCGTTTGGGCCGGGGAAATGTGATGTGCCGCCCGTAAGCCTCGAACGTTCCAAACGTCCGCACCGGCACGACCGGTGCGTTGGACTTGATCACCACCAGACCGATGCCCGAGCGCGCGGGCTGCAACTGGCCGTCGCGCGTGCGCGTGCCCTCGGGAAATAAAATAATCGCGCCGCCCGCGAGCAGCCGGTCAAGAATGGCCTTCAACCCCGCCGCGCCGCCGCCGTCGCGGTCCACCGGCACGGCGCTCCACGAGCGTAGCAACGCGCCCATCCCGGGAAACCGGAACAAACTTTCGCGCGCCAGATAGTTGATGCCCCGGTGCAGGCCGGACCCGACCAGCGGCGGATCCAGGAAGCTCGCGTGGTTGGAGGCCAGAATGACCGCGCCGGTCAACGGCACGCGCTCCGCATTAAAGGCGCGCCAGCGGAAATAAAACCGGTAGATCGCCCGAAAACCGAGCCAGCCGAGGCGGTAACTGAAGTTCATAAATGACTGTGGGAATGACTAATGCCTAAGCCATAATGACGAAAGAAGCCCAAAGCCCGAATAAGCAGTCTGGCCGGCGCATTAGTCATTTGATCATTTGGAAATTCTTTAGTCATTCGGATTTAGGATTTAGTCATTCCGCACAGCGGCGTCATTTTCCCAGTGCCAGCCGGCGGCGGATCTCCGCCAGTATCAAACCGCTTGTCTGCTCGGAAGTCATGCTCGAATTATTGATGACCTTGGCACCGAGCGCGATCATCAACGGCGCGGTTGCGCGCTGGCTGTCGCGCTGGTCGCGCGCCGCGAGATTTTCCTGGACGCCGTCGGCCGCGCGGCGGCGCGAACGCTCCTCCAGCTTCGCGTCGAGATAAAATTTGAAATCGGTTTCCGGAAAAACATTCGTCCCGATGTCGCGCCCCTCCATGACGAGGTTGCCGAATCGGACGCACTCGCGCTGGCGTTTGACCATCCATTTGCGCACCTGGGGAATCGCCGCGACCTGCGCCACCGCAGCGGCGGTTTCGGGCGTGCGCATTTCCTTTTCGGGATAATAACCGCCCACCAGCAATCGCACGCGATCCTCCACGCAGACCAGCGACGTTTTCCATTTGCGGCACGCGGCGGCGACGGCTTTGGCGTCATGCACATCAATCCGTTTCTGCAGGCAATGCCAGGCCAGCGTGCGATACATCGCGCCGGTGTCCACGTAAATGTAGCCGAGCGCCCGGGCCACGAGTTTCGCGTTTGTGCTCTTGCCGCTGGCGCTCGTCCCGTCAATCGCAATGACAATCGGTTGTTTCATTCGTTAAATTGTTAAGCCGCTGTTTCCTCTCTCATTAACACCCGGCTTCAGCCGGGTGCAATGACCAATCAAAACCGAAAACCGTTTCAACGGTTTGATCGCACGGTGGAGAAACTAGAAACCGTTAAAACGGTTCCCACTCACCCATCGCTTGTCACCCGGCTGAAGCCGGGTGCTAATGAGAAACAACGATTGTTCCCGAAATTAATCCGCAAACAATTCCTTCATTTCCAGCTTCCGTCCCGTCTTCGCATCCAGAATTGTCGCGCCCAGCCCCTGTGGTGGTGGCGCAGCCACTTTCTGGAAAAAGTTCGGGAACGTCTTCTTCACGCACGCGGGATTCTTGATTTTGATGCCCGGCACCTTCAATCCCAGAATCGCAAAACACATCGCCATCCGATGGTCGTTGTAGGTCTCAATCTCCGCGCCGTGAAGCTTGGACGGATAAACCGTCAGCGTGTCGCCTTCCTCGACGACTTTCGCGCCGCATTTGGTCAACTCGTTTCGCAACGCCACAACGCGCTCGCATTCTTGGACACGTAGGCGGCCAAGGTCGGTAAATCGGATTTTTTCTTCGCCCAACGGAGCAATGACAATTGCCGTCATAATGCTATCACCCAAATCAAATACGCGAGAAATCTCGCCTTTTGAAGCCGCGGCAAGTTGTTGTAGCAATTCCTTATCGCGAGGTTTTCCACTTTTTCCCAGTTCGAGAACATCGTGGAAGCAGGTTCCGCATAACAAATAGCTCCGAAATTTTTCGTCAACTTGCCAGCCGGAACGTGGCCAATGAACAACCGAGAAAGTGTTTATCGGCCGAGTCAAAACCTCCATTCCAAATTGCTCGGAATATTCCATGTGTTCCGGTTGCGGTGGAATACATTTTTCAGCCGCCCAAAAATAACTCCCGCTGCTCGCATCCGGTTCGATTTGAAACTTCGCGCCGCTCTTCGGAAACGCTTCGATCATCTTTAAAGTCATCGCCACATAAGGCGATTCCTCGGCATTCTCGCCGACCACTTTGACTTCCCATCCGCCGTGTTTTGCGCAGAGCAGCAGCGCCGACGCGAACTGCGAGCTTTCCTCGATGCTCACGATGCACTTCCCGGTAGGGACGCGCTGCCGCGCGTCCTGGCCGACCGGCAGGTCGGCCCTACCGCCAAAAATCGTCGCCGGCAATTTGTTATTCAGCGAATCCACACGATAACCCAGCTCGCGCAACGCGTTGAACAACGCCGCCTGCGGACGCTCGTGCATTCGCGGCACGCCGTGCAACCGGTAAACTCCCTTGCCCAGACAAACCAGCGCCGCCAGAAACCGCGCCGCCGTGCCGGCGTTGCCCACAAACAGTTCCAACGGATTTTCCACCGTGCCGCCGCCGGGAATGGTTCCGCCCTGCCCATAAACCGTGATGGTGCGATTGCAAATTTCGACCGGATCGGGCGCAACGTTCACCATGAAGCCGAGTTCCTGCAGGCATTCGACCATGATTTGCGTGTCCTCGCTCCAGAGTGCGCCCGTCAAAATCGTCTCGCCATCCGCCAGCGCCGCCAAGACCAGTGCGCGGTTGGTGATGCTCTTCGACCCGGGCACGGTAATTTCCGCGCGCACCGGTTTGTCCAGCGGCACGATTTCGATGAGTTCAGGCAAGGCCATTTTAACCACGGATGGACACGGATGGACACGGATCGGTAGGGCGGGCAGTCCCCTGCCCGCCGTTCGTGCGAACACAAACTGCGGCGCGCACGGAGTGACGCGCCCTACCTGCAAACAATTTGCCATGTCTGTTTTCCAATCCGTGTTTATCCGTGTTCATCTGTGGTTGATTTATTCGGGAGAAGGCGAGGCACAGCCGGCGCACCAGTCATCCCGGCGCTGTTTGGCGGTTTCAAAAAACTTGGTTATTGCCGTTGCGTCCCCTTTTTTCACCAGACGCCGGAATTTTTGCAAATCAGCGATGAATGCATCCAGCGACTTCGCCAGATTCCTGCGATTGGCCAAGGCGATGTCGCGCCACATTTCGGGCGAGCCGGAGGCGATGCGTGTCGTGTCGCGAAAACCGTTCGCGCAAAGCGCGGCCTGTTGCTTCGGATGCGCCGGGTTCAAAACATGGCTGGCCAAAGTCGCCGCAATGATGTGCGGCAGGTGGCTGGATCGGCTCACGAGTGCGTCATGCATTTCCGGCGTCAACCGCAGCACGCGCGAACCCATCGCCCGCCAAAACTGTTCCACTTTTTTCAGCGCGGCCGGGTTTGTCTTTTTCACCGGGGTCAGGACGCAAACCGTGTTGGCAAACAAATCCACGCGGGCTGCCGCAACTCCGGTTTTTTCCGCGCCGGCCATCGGATGGCTGCCGACAAAATGCGCGCCGGCTTTGGCCACCAGCGATTCGAGTTCGCGCACAACGCTGGCCTTCACACTGCCGACGTCGGTCACAATGGCGCCGCGCTTCAAGGCCGGGAGCATTTCCCGGACGCGCGAACGCATTTGCGCGAGGGGGGTGCACAGGATGACGAGGTCGGCGTCCCAAACGGCCGCCAGCAAATCGGTCGTGGCATAATCCACCGCGCCCATCCGTTCACAGTCTTTGAGGCTGGCGGTACGGCGAACAAAGCCCGCGGTCTGGCGCGCGAGTTTCCGGTGTCTGACGGCCAGTCCGATGGAACCGCCGAGCAGGCCGACGCCGATGATGGTAATTTTCCTAAACAGCACGGCTGGAAGATAGCGGATGGAGGATGGAAGATGGAAGATGGAAATGAGGCGTAAAACGTAAAACGTGAAACCTGAATCACGCATCACGCATCACGTTTCACTCCTCACAGCTTGACGCCGCCATTTTTACGAGCAGCTTCAAGACACGCATCCTGCACCTGCTGCGTTTTCAGCGCCCACATCGGCCAGTCGCCGTTGAGTTTGCCGGAAGAAACCTGGCGGGCGAAGTTGCGGAACATGATGGTGTTTTGAGCGGATTCATGGCCCAGTTCGGCGGACTCGGGAACGGGCGCCTCTTTTGCAGCGGCACCGGCTTCCCGGACACGAATTTCGGCCCGGTTGACTTCGAAAGCCGGCTCGCGGCTGTTGAACGGGTGGACGAAATCGGGAATCCGCAGCCAGCCCTTCCGACCACTGACAAAAGTCCATTGCTGGTCGGCAGCGATGAAGGAACAGTAAAATGCGGCGGAAATGTTGTCTTCGAAAAAAAGTTCGCCGGAAAATTCGTCGGGCGCGGGCACCCGGCCACCGGTCCGGTCGGATTGCGAGAGGATCCGGCCAGTAACTGTGTGTGGCAACTGCCATTTCATGGCCCAAAGTGTGAACCGGATGCAATACCAGCCCAAATCGCCAAGGCAGCCGGCCGGTTCGAGCCGCCCGTCCAGGCGGATGTTGCCGCAGGTAAATTCATCGTTGCCGTAAAAACTAAACGCCGATGAAATCCGCCGGATGGTCCCGACGCTTTTCTTGTCGTCGAGCACCTTGCGAACGCGCGGCAAACGCGGGTTGTGCATGAACATCACGCCATCCATGAACTGCACGCGATTTTTCCGGCAGGCCGCCGCCATGTCCTGAACGTCAGCCAAACTGACACCGCACGGCTTCTCACAGATGATGTGCTTGCCCGCCGCCGCCGCACGCAGGACCCATTCCTTGCGCAACCCGGTTGGCAGCGGGATGTACACGGCGTCCACATTAGGCGACGCGATCAACTCCTCGTAACTGCCGAGCGCGGACGGTTTGGCGGCGAACGGAAACTTACGCTGGCCCTCGCGAATGAACTGGCAGCTGCGCTTCACATCGCGGCTGGCGACAGCCGAAATGACACAGTTGCCGGAATTGAAAACCGCCTTCCAGTTTTGATGGCCGATGTTGGCCGTGCTCATGAACCCGATTCGCAGTTTATTCATAAAAAAATTGTTGCGGCGCTCTATGAGCGTCGCTGAAATTTGCGACGGTCACAGACCGCCGCTACAATCCGCCATTTCCCGCACCCGTTCCAAAATCACATCGGCCAGGCGCGGTTCGCTGCCGATGGCGGGCGAATACCAGACGAGCCTGCCGTTCTTCTCCGTCGGATTACGCCACGGCGGCTGCCCGGCGGCAAGACGTTGTTTAACCATCGGTTTGGCCTCGCCGAGCAGCACGGGAATGTCTTCCTGCGTGTGCAAACCGTCGCTGATAAAAAACGGCACCACCACCAGATTTTTCGTTGTCGCCAGTTGATAACATTCGGCGATTCGTGGCGATTCCTCCATGAAAATCGCCTGGACGCCGGCATATTGGTTCATCGACCGAATCAATTCGACCTGGCGTTCGATCGCCTTCCGTGAATTTTCATTTTTCTCCGTGCCGTGGCCGGCGATGAACAGCGTGATGGCTTCCGGCTTCGGCGCGCGCGGGAAGGGAAATTGTTCCACGGTATTTTTTGCGCACGACAAAATGACTTCCGTCATGCTTTCGTGAGTTCCCACCGGGCGGCAGTAGAATAATTCAGCGTTGGGAGTTCGCAGATGGGAGTTGGGGCCAAAACCGAGTTCGCGCGGGATGACTTCGGTGCTGAAGTAACCCTCGCTGATGAACAGCGGCACGATGAAGACACGCGGGGCGGAAATTTCCGGCAGAACCTTTTTGATTTGCGGCTCCTGTTTCCAGAACGTCTCGCGGACCTGGGCGAATATTTTCCGGCGGCGCAATTCCGCCGCGTACTGATATACCGGCGCGGCGGAATTGTCATTTTGCGTCGTGCCGTGGCCCAGCACCACCAACGCGGCATCGAAGAAATTGTCGCCGTTCACGCAACAAGGTTGGCGCACGCACCAGCCGTTCGCAAGCCGGACTGAGATTCAAATCTGTTTCGCCGCCACCATTTCCACCACTTGGGGGCGTTTGGGCGCTACGACGGAACGCCGCGTTCATGCGGCAGCGGCACGTGTGATTAAACGTCCTGCCGGATGAATCCGGCGTTCCTGGCGAAGAATGTTTTGAAACCTTTTGACACCTCGGCTGTCTTAAGTTCAGATTGTCCGCGAAATCAACCGACCTATGAAAACAATGACTTCGATTAAACATACCGCCATTGCGCTATCCGCTGCATTTGGATTGGCCGCCGCCACTTCAGCCGCTGACACCGCCGGTCAATTGCCGTCCGCCTCAACGAAAACGGGCGTGACTTATGCCACCGACATCAAGCCCATTTTCGACCAGTCCTGCGTCAAGTGTCACAGCGGCGACAAACCAAAAGCCAAATTGAAGCTCGACAGCCTCGAAAACGCGCTCAAAGGCAGCAAGGACGGCAAGGTCATCACGGCTGGCGACAGCGCCAACAGCCTCATGGTCAAATGCGTTGCGCACGCAACCGCCGACCACGATTCCTGGATGCCGCCCGCCCACAACAAGGCAAACATCGGGCCGCTTACGCCCGAACAAATCGGCCTGATCCGCGCCTGGATTGATCAGGGGGCGAAGTGATGCGTGAAACGTGATACGTGACGAGTGACGGGTTGCGCGTTTTGACACTGCTCTCGTTTGGAGTTCCGCGTTTACGCGGTTCGGGCAATTGCCGTCAACGTGGCCGCCTGAAGGCGGAATCGCACACCACACGTCACTTCATTTACGGCGCGTAGGCGCGATAGAACCGTTGCCCGTCATTTGTTGCCTGAGGGTCGGTAAACTGGAACTGGCCGGGCGAGATTTCTATCACACCGCCGAGCGCCGTCCAGTTCGTCATCGGCAACGCCAGATTCGTGGTCGTCAGCACGCCAAACAGCGCCCCTACACTGTTCGTGAACGCAAAATGGAACCCATTGGTCAGTTTTTGCGGCCCCGTCAGAGTGGTCGAGATCGGCACCGGAACGCTGATGTTAACGATGCTGCTGGGGCTTTGAATGCCATTGACGAACACCGTTGCCAGAGCATAGCCGGCCGGAAAATTCCAGACGGGCAGGGAGGTGAACGAATTCGTGGACCAGTTCGTGGTCAGCAGGAACATGGTCTGCCCGCTCTCCAAGCTGCGCAATTGCATCAGCGGATAATCGGTTGAAGAATCCTGGGAATTGCCGCCTGAACCTCCAGAAACGCCCCGTAACAGTGAACCGGTAAATGTCAGGCTGCCGCCGAGATTGAGCAGCGAGGTGATTGCGGCAATCTGCGGTTGCCAGGAATTGGTGTATCCCAAACCAAGGTCATACAGTTCGGCACTGGAAAAATAACCGCCGCCGCCAGGGGACATCCCCCCTGAAGCGAGTACCTTCCCGCTGGGCAGCACCGTCGCGGTGTGATTAAAGCGTGCGGCGGCCATGGATCCGGTCACGATCCACTTTCCGGCGGCCGGGTCATATAGTTCTGTGCTGGTGAGATAGCCGGCGCCGCCCGCAGTGAGCACCTTCCCATTGGGTAACAAGCTCGCTGTATGTTTATCCCGAAAGGTGGCCATTGAACCAGTGTTCGTCCACATCCCCGTGACCGGGTCGTACAACTCCGCGCTTGAAAGAGTCATGCCCGCGCTGCCCGTCGGCGAAGTGCTGAAAGAATCATCACCTCCCGCAACCAACACTTTGCCATTGGGCAATAAAGTTGCCGTATGGTAAGCGCGTGGAGTGAATAACATTCCCGCTGCTGTCCATGTCTCACTGGCCGGATCGAACAACTCCACATTGGCGAGGGTTCCAAAATTGGTTGAAGCACCGTAACGTCCCCCCGCAACCAAAACCTTTCCGTTTGCCAACATGGTGGCCGTGTGGTTCTGACGATTGGTGGTCATCGAAGCGGTGCTTTTCCACGTTCCGCTGGCTGGATCGTATAACTCCGCGCTGGAAAGAAAGCCGCTGTCATTGCCTCCGCCCGCGACCAGCACTTTTCCATTGGCCAACAATGTCGCCGTATGGTAAGCGCGTGCATTATTCATTGTACCGGTAAACGTCCATGTTCCATTGGTCGGATTGTACAGCTCCGCACTCGCGAGAGTATTGCCGAAGTTGTCAAAACCTCCCGTGATCAGCACTTTCCCGGCAGGGAGCAAGATAGCTGTGTGCCCTCCGCGTCCGACATTTAGTGTGCCTGTATCCGTCGACGTCTCATTGGTTGGGCTGTACAATTCCGCGCTGGAAAGGCCGCCACCACTTCCTGCCATCAGAATTTTTCCGTTGGGCAGCAACGTTGCCGTGTGATATGCGCGTCCGGTATTCATCGCGCCGGTATTTGTCCACGTCCCGTCCGCATAATCATAAACCTCCGTGCTGCTGATACCATAAGTGCCACCAGCACCGCCCGCGACCAGCAGTTTTCCGCTGGCCAACAAGGTCGCCGTGTGTTGAGCGTGGGACGTGTTCAATACATTGGTCCCTGTCCAGGTTCCACTAGCCGGATTATATATCTCTGAAGTGGCATACCCATTAAACCCGCCGACGACCATCACCGTGCCATCCGGCATCAAGGTGGCCGTGTGTTGGATGCGGGTTACGCTCATCGGACTGATTACCATCCAGGTTCCACTGGCCGGATCATACAACTCCGCGCTGGAAAAATAGACATTGTTACTTTCGCCTCCCGCGACCAGCACCTGCCCATTCGGCAGCAACGTCGCCGTGTGAAACTCGCGCGCAGTATTCATCGAGCCGGTATTTGTCCAGGTTCCACTGGTCGGATCATACAATTCCGCACTGGATAAATAGACATGGTTGCTTTCGCCTCCCGCGACCAGCACCTTTCCGTTCGGCAACAATGTCGCCGTGTGAGCCACCCGCGCGGTGGTCATCAAATTGGGATTCAATGTCCAGGTTCCGGTGGCGGGATCGTATAATTCCGTGCTGGAAAGATAATCAGCACCATAACCTCCCGCGACCAACACCCTGCCGTCAGCGAGCAAAGTCGCCGTATGATAGTGACGGGTCTTGTTCATCGAGCGGGTCGTTGCCCATTTTCCCGTGGGCGGGTCGTATAATTCTGCGCTGGAAATAAAGGTGACGTAGGGAGGAACCCCGATACTCTGCGCGCCGCCGGCAATGAGCACCTTGCCATTCGGCAGCAAAGTAGCTGTATGCTGAAATCGCGGGAAATTCACACTGCCGGTCCATGTCCATTTTCCGGTGGCTGGATCATACAACTCCGTGCCATATCCGCTGAAATAGCCGCCCGCGACCAGCACCTTGCCATCGGAGAGTAACGTCGCGGTGTGGTGCTCGCGGGTGGTGTTCATCGGGCTGTTGGTGATCCAAGTGGCGGCTTGTGCCGGTTGAATGACCCACAAGTTAAGCGCGAGTGCGGCCAGTATCAGTGCGAGAAAAGTTCCCGGATGAGTTAACATAGGCGGTTTGTGCTGTCCACAGACCGAGTTTTAATTCGAGAGCCAACTGAATCTGCGAACGCCTTCATAGTTTGGCCATGGTAACTGCCGGCAGCATAAAAAACACGCCGAATAATGTTTGATGACAATGATATTAGGCAGGCCGCTGCTTGAAATTAGCTGTCTTGCCTTGGCCGGGTTGGACGACGATGTAACGATGGAAAGCGTATCCGAGCCATAACTCCGTGTCCAAACGGCCGGCTCGAAAACGTCCAGATTGAGTTTGCTCATGGAACCTTTTGGGTGCAAATTGGTGCTGTGAAAACAAGTGTTGACCTTGACGCTGAATTGCAGGCCGATGTGGCGAAGACGGTGGAACTGGTTCGGGAGAAGCCAGCCACGGTTTTGAGACTGGCCATCCGGGCGGGTCTTCCTCTGGTAGCCAGCCGGTTTCAATCGCCGCGTCCGGAAGGTTATTTTGCGGACGCCTATCCGCTCCCCCGAGAGCGGCTGGAGCTTGAAAACGCCATGTCCAAACAGACCCAACGCCCCGAACGATGAAGATCCAGCAATGGGAAATCTGGAAAGCCCGCCCGCCGGGTTTTGAAAAGGACCATTGGTTTGTAATCGCGACCGGACAGGAACGTCTGAACAGCCCGCGCCATTCTCAAGTGAATGGTCTGGCGTGTTTCACGTTGCGCAGCGAGCCGTTGAAAACGGATGTCCGGCTAAACAGTGCGGATGGTTTTGAATCGGCAACCGTTTGCCAGTGCGATTTGCTCTATTTCCTGGACAAAAACAAACTCCACTCTCCCCTGGGAAGGGTAAGCTGGGAACGGCAGCAATTGATCAAAAGCAAACTGAAAGAGGTCTTTCGGCTTTAGAACACATCCCGCAGACCGGCTGTAATTCTCGAACGCGCCAAGCCTTTTGAAGCGATTTAGGCCAACGGTTCGACCGGTGGGTGCAGACAGGTTCCGCGGACTGCCCCCGGCAACTGTCACCTTACTTGAGTGGCGCGCGTTTTTGCTGCCGCAACTCCTGCTGCTGGCGCAGCAACTCCATGCGGTCGGTTTCGGAAGTTTCCGGCTGGCTCGCGCGCTGGATGGATGCGGCAATCTGCCGGTCGAGAAATTGATTGCGCAGCGACGTGACCACATCCGCCAGTTGCCGGTCCGGATTTGGCAGTTTGCGGTCCTCGGCCACGGCTTCGGTGACGAGGCTCCGCATTTCGGGCGATTCGCACTCGTCCAGAAATGCGGCGAGATTCTTCCAGCTTTCATTCGTCTGCGCGGCGAGCCGCTTCTCGACAATCTGCCGCGCAAGCGGATGCGAAATCCAGTTCACATCCAGATGCAACGCGGCCCAGGCCACCAAATCGTCGTGCAGCAACAAGAGTTTCAGCAACCAAAATTCCTGGGCGGACGGACGCGGCGTTTCGGCTTCCGGCTCGTTTGATGTTACCTCTTCATTTTCCGAACTCCGAACTCCGGACTCCGGACTTCGAACTTTTGCAAATTCGGCGCGCACGGCTTCGGGGGAAACACCCAGGCGCAATGCGGTCTTTTGCGCGTATTTGTCCGCCAGCACGTTGTTGCCGGTCTTGTGGACGGCCTCGGCCATGCCGCGCAAAATGGCGTTTCGACCTTTGTCGCTGTTCGCGTCGTCCAGCTTGCAGAGCCGGTTCAAATAGTAATCAAAAAATCCCCCGGCATTCTCCACCAGTTTTCGAAACGCTTCGCCGCCGTTGGCCTTGATGAAGCTGTCCGGGTCGTGCGGCGCAGGCACCACCGCCACCCGCACGGCAAGGCCGGACGCGAGCAAATGGTCGAGCGACCGCACGGCGGCGTTTTGTCCGGCCTCGTCCGAATCAAAACACAGCACCACCTCGTCCACGTAACGTTTGATGATGCGCGCGTGGTCGGCGGTGAAGGCCGTGCCTTGCGGCGCAACGATGTTTTGCACCCCGGCCATGAAACACGCAATCAAATCGAGCTGGCCTTCGCAAACGATGGCAAACCCGGCGTCGAGGATGGCGCGTTTGGATTTGTCGAGGCCGAAGAAGACCCGGCTCTTGGTAAAGATGGGCGTTTCGGGCGAGTTGACGTATTTGGCCGTCTTTTCGTCACCGGACAGAACCCGTCCGCTGAAACCAATCACCCGGCCCTGCTCGTCGCAAATGGGAAACATCAGCCGCCCGCGGAAACGGTCGTAGTAGTTTCGGGTCTGGGGTCTGGGGTCCGGGGTCTGGAAGTTCGGGTCTTGGGTTTCGGGTCTGGCGTCTGGGGTCTCGGCTTTGTGAATGATGAGGCCGGCCTTTTCGACGAGGGCAAGGTCGTGGCTTTTGCTTTTGGCCCAGTTGACGGTGTCGTCCCAAGCCTCGGGCGCGCAGCCGAGACGAAAGAGTTTCACCGCTTCCGACGACACGCCGCGTTTCGTGAGATAATCGCGGGCGATCTGGCCGGTGCCTTCATTGAGCAGGCAATTCTGCCAGCGTTGGGTGATTTGCTCGTGAATCTGGAGCAACTGGTCCTTGATGTGACGCGTTTGCTGTTCGGCGGGGTTTTGGTCGAATTCCAGGGGAATTTTCGCGCGTTCGGCCAGCCGGCGGACGGCGTCCATGAACCCGATGTTTTCGTATTCCTTGACGAAAGTGAACACGTCGCCGCCCTTGTGGCAGCCGAAGCAGTGGAAAATTTGTTTATGCGGATTGACGTTGAAGCTGGGCGTCTTTTCCTTGTGAAAGGGGCAGAGGGCGGTGAAGTTGGCACCCGCCTTTTTCAGCGGCAGATACGAGCCGATGATGTCCACGATGTCACTGGCGGCGCGGATGCGTTCGCGGGTTGCGGGGGAGAGCGTGCCGGCCATGCTTGTTGGGCGACGCGACGCTTACTTCTGGATGTTAACCACCGCCGGTTTTTTCTCCGGCGCGGGAGCCGCCGGCGGCGGAGCGGTTTCGATCAGCAACGGTCCCAGGTAATCTTTGATGTAAGGCCCGGCGAAGGATTTGGTGAAGATCTGCCCCTGGATGGTGTACAAGCTGGGGAAATAATTGCCGCTATACAATCCGCCGCCGAACCACTGTTTCACGTAGGCTTCGTGTTTTTTAATATCCTGCGCCGTGTAGACCGGCGCGTTCAGCAAAGCCAGCACGGCCAGCAGCATGCAGGCAAACCGAATCATGCCGGACAACATCCCCAGATAGTATTCGCCACCGCCGAATAAACCTTTATCGCCCAGGCGACTGGCCAGCAGCCATTTGAGAAACATAAACACGAGCACAACGACGAACGCCAGAAGCAGATAACCAATAATGCAACTGGGCACCTGGCTCAACTGAACGGTGTTGACCAACAGTTGGGCGGCCAGCGGATACCAGATCCCGCACACCACGACCAGCGACACCCATTTCAACAACGGCAGGATTTCCTTGGTCATGCCGTGCTTGCGTCCGAGGAACAAGCCGATGATCAACATTCCCAGAACCACCCCGTCGAACCAATTGACCGGCAGATTATCGAGAGCCAGATTTGGTATCTCCGCACTAATCATAACCATGAGATTAAATCCTCCAATTTAGAATGCCAATAAAATTATAGCCGGTTTCATGCCAGTTTCGGGCTTCCGCCGGCGTTTGAAACCGGTTGCCGCCGGTGAAATCCTTCGCCGCGGCACAGTTTGCGCGGAGGTATTCGTCCGGCAAACTTCCATCAAGGCGGATTAGATGATAGCCAGATCTGAATGTCCGGCGCGTGCGGGTTGCGCGGATCCAGGGCCAAAACCTTCGAATAATGCTGCCGCGCCAGTGCCAGGTCGTACAATTGCTGCGCGTAAAGACCACCCAGCGCCAGATGCGCGCGCACCTCGTCCGGATTTGCCGCCAGGATCTTTTTCAATTCGTTCACCGCGTCGGTCACATAACCCGCCGCCTTGAGCGCCAGCGCGAAATTATAACGCGCGTCCACCGAATCCGGCTGGATCGCCAGTGCCATCTCATAAGCGGCGAGCGATTGACTGTAGTTCCGCAGCCGGAAGGCGATGACGCCATAATTGTATTGTGCCTCGAACCAGGCCGGATCCAGTTCCGTCGCCTGGCGATATGATTCCAACGCGTCCAGCCAGCTCGAATTCTGCTCAAACTCCCGCGCCCGGGTGAACGCACCCGACGCCGCCCGCCGGTCGCCCGCCTTCGGTTTGTACGGCGAAAGATACAAGTAACGCGGAAACATCGACGGTGCGGGCTGAACAATCTTGACCGGCTTCGGCGCAACCACCGGCGCCGGCGCTGGTGCGGACGCAGTTTGCGCTGGGGGGCTGGCATTTGCCGGCGGCAACGGCGTTACACCGACACGATTGTTGTTCACCACCGGTGGCGGCAGGGATGTCACCACTGTGACTTCACTTTTTACCGGCGCGGAAGAACGGAACCAGTTCAGTGGATTCAGTTTGTTCAAGGCGCCCGTCTTTCCCGTTGACGCTTCGGGCGGCGCTTCGGCCACGGGCGTTCCGATAATCACCGGTTGCGGCTGCACTTTCACCACTTGCGGTGAAGTCGTTGCCGGGCGCGAAGGATTCAGATTCACCCGGGCGACCGTCTGCGTCCGTGACGGCCCGGCCGGGCGGACCGCGCTGACGGCCGGCGGCGTCCTGGTTTCCGGCGCCGGCGTTTGACTTTCACTGGCCGTGGCGACCGCCGCCGGCGGTTCCAGGCTGTTCGCGATGTCGTTTACCGCGTCCCAATTCGCCGGGCGCGGCGTCAGCGCCAGATACGCGCGATAATTTTGCAGGGCCAGCGCGTTGTCGTGCAGATACTGCTGCGCCACCGTTGCCAGGTTCAGCAAGGCCGGCGCGTAAACCGGCTGTTCCCTTGCCGCCGCCGCAAAAAATTGCGCCGCCTCGTGCGGACGCCCGCGTTCGACCCACACGAGTCCCAAGCCGTTCAAGGCCTCGGCGTTGTTTGAGTTCAAATAATGCGCGGTGCTGAAACTTTTTTCCGCCGAGGCGACATTGTGCGATTGAAGCTGCGCGAGGCCGAGCTTGAGCCAGCCTTCCGGCGCCTTGGGCCGGCGCAACGTGTAGGCGGTGAACTCGCCTTCCGCCACATCCGGCTTGTTCTGCTCCAGCCATAAACAACCCAGATTGTAATGCGCCTCCATCAAATCGCGGTCGAGCGCCAGGGCGCGCTGGTAAGCCGTCACGGCATCAGTCGGCTGGCCGGCATACTGGCACGCCACCCCGAGATAATTCCACGCCTGCGCGTTCGTGGCCAGGAGCGAAGTGGCGGTCTTGAAGTGCGCCATCGCCCCGGCGTAATCGCCGCGTTCCAAAAGTTTTTTGCCCCTGAGCAACGCGCGGGGGCCGGACGGCGAGCAGCCCGCAATGAACAGGGCCAGCGCCAGGAAGATAAAACAACGAGGATGGAAGATGGAGAATGGAGAATGGAATTTTTCGATGGTGTGCCGTATTCCATCTTCCATCTTCCATCTTCCACCTTCGCCGATATTTTTTATGGCCAGCATCGGCGTTGGTGGTAGCATCCACACCCAAAAGTGTCAAGAAACGCGCAAACTCAATTCGTGCAGGCGATCCGGCGGCTGGCAATGGCGGCGACCGCCGGACTGGCTTGTTTGCCGGTTCGGGCCGCCGATTCGTTTGCCAGCCACCCCACCAACGCCATCGCGCGGGTCGTCACCGTTGAAAATTCAAACGCCATCTCCGATTTTCAGCCGGACACCGCCCGGGTGCAGGTGATGCTGGATCGCGGTCTCACGAATTTCGCGGGCAAAGCCACGGTCGCCGCCGCCTGGCGCAGCCTCGTTTCCACACAGGATGTCGTCGGCATCAAGGTCTTCTCCGCCGCCGGCATGCTCAGCGGCACGCGGCCCGCGGTCGTCGCGGCGGTGATTCACGGGTTGCTCGGGGCGGGCGTGCCGGCGCAACACATTGTCATCTGGGACAAGCGCAACGACAATTTGCGCGCCGCCGGATTTTTCAAGCTCGGCGCGCAACTCGGCGTGGGCGTCGCCGGTTGCGTGGAAGCGGGCTACGATCCGACAAATTTTTATCAGCCGGACACCGCCATTATCGGCAACCTGGTTTATGGGGATCTGGAATTCGGGAAAAAAGGCGAAGGCGTCGGGCGAAAATCCTTCGTTTCCCTGCTGGTCAGCCGGCAGATCACCAAAATCATCAGCATCGCGCCGCTGCTGAACCAGGAAGATGCCGGCGTGTGCGGACATCTTTACGGCCTGGCGATGGGCAGTGTGGACAATACGCGGCGTTTTATGGACGACCCCGGCCGGCTGGCCGTTGCCGTGCCGGAAATTTACGCCCTGCCCGCGCTGGGCGACCGCGTGGTGCTGAACATCACCGATGCGCTCATCGGCCAATACGAAGGCGGTTCGCACGGTCTGCTGCACTATTCCTCGGTGCTGAACCAACTGTGGTTCAGCCGCGACCCCGTGGCGCTCGACACGCTGGCCATCAAGGAACTCGACCGCGAACGGCGCGCGCTCGAGGCGCCGGAATTCAAACCAAATCTGGCGCTTTACGCCAACGCCGCCCTGCTCCAGCTCGGCGTGAACGACCCCGCAAAAATCCAGGTGGAAAAGCTGCGCTGAAGCCAAAAACTGAAGTTGTTGCCGCGATGAGCGTGGCGGTGACGCCGCGTCACCAAAGGGTGGCAGCGACGCCCTCGTCGCACTTTTTCACACCTTCAGGAAAGTCGCCGAACCAACGGGCGACGGGGGCGTCGCCGCCACCTTTCTGCGACGGGGCGTCGCAACCACGATTAAAACGGCCAGTTAATGCCGGCGGTGATATAAACCTGTCCGCCCAGATTCAATTGTCCGCTCCGGCCGCCACCGCTGATGGTGGCATTGCCCAGCGACATGTATTGAACGCCCAGGTAAAGATCGCCGTTCTGCTCCACGTGATACATCAACGTCGCATTCACATAACCGCCGTACACCATATCGGTATCGTCAACCTGCCCTTTGTACTTGTTGACCGAGGTGGCGGTGGTAATGGTTTCATTGTACTGTAGGTTTCCCGACACGATGCCGACGGCAGGTCCGGCACCGGCTGACAAGCCGAAATCCTCACTTAAATCCCAATACACCGATGGTCCCAGCCGGAAGGTGTAGAGCATCACGTCCAGCTTGCGTGAACCAACAATGCCCCCCGGAACCGGGTCGGCGGGTACTGGAGGCGGCGACGAACCGTTGATGCTCCAAGTCCCGGTGGGACCGCCGCGATAACCCGCCGGTGGGAAGAGATTGCCGGGAATGCCGGTGGTATCAAAAACGTAAACATTCCGATTAACGTTCCCACTCAGGGACAGGTTGTCCGTGATGCTGATGGGCAGCAGGCCGAATCCGAAATCCCATCCGATTTTCGCGCTGCCCCAATCCCAAAGATTACCGCCATAGGCCATGTCGAATCCCACAAACGCCGAATCACTGCCCTCTGAACTGGTCCCGGTGGTCGGGGAAAACGACGTTGCCTGGTGCATGGACAACGTGTTTGCGACCGCATTGTATTGGGATGGATCATTGTAACCCCAATCGGACGTATATTGTCCGTTTCCCGACGGGTGGACATAGCCATCGTCATAACTTCCCTGCGCCGCACCTTTGCCCGAAAAGGAAACTGTGTTCTTCACGTTGAAGTTGGCGCTGATATTTAGTCCGACCATGGCGCCGACACGGAAATGGCGCGTCCATTCGTCGTTCTCGGAAACCTTTTGAATTCCCCAGCGATCCCAGAGATCGCTGGACGGCTGTGTTTGAACGCGGGGTTGCGGTTGCGGTTGAGCCAGGGCGTCGGGAGGAACGGCAACCGGACCATTGGTATTCAGGTTTTGGCCGGTTGATTGCGATTGGGCCACCGCAGTCATGGCCAGACTCGCAAAACAAAAGGACAGGCACCACGCAAAAAAATCGCGGGCGCGAACGTTTCTCATGGAGCTGGTTGACATGGCGTCAGGGGTTCAGAAATACGCGATAAAAACGCATGGGGGTGTTGGTCGGATGACTCACCGTCTCCGGCGGCCCATAATCAATCCAGGCCGTGTAATTTGCCGGCGTCACCGTGATGGGCTGCGCCGCCAGCCAGTTCACCAGGTTGGAACTGTATTCCACCGTGAACGCCCGGTTCGTGAGGGTGGGAAATTCCAGGAACACGCCGCCGGAGGGCAACCGCGCCATCAACAAAATATTGGTTGGCATGAGGCCGCTCGCCGCGGGAGCCAGATTCGGCATGGTCACGCCATCCGCCCGCAATTGTGAGTTGGTAAATGGAAATGAATTCTGATTGGGATAGAATTGCAGCAACAAATACGCGCTGCCTTGACCATTCGTGAGGGCGGACGCATAAGTCACAAACGGATTGCCATTGTTGGTGCCTGTCGCATTGGACAACCAGTTGGTCAGCCCCGTCACGGTGACCCGGGCTGAATCCACCGAAGTCGGCCCCGCATTCGACAGAACGATGCTCTGTTCCAGCCGTCCGCTCAATTGGTTGAACTTTTGCGTGGGGATAATCGTCGCGGTCAGTTGACCCGGATGGGACAGGAAATTGGACACAACGATATTGGTGCTGGCCAAGTTGTTGGTCGGATTGGGATCAATCACACTGTTCGTGCTGACCACCGACGAAAAAGTCCAAGTGCCGGCGTTGGTGGGCTGGACGGTCAGTTGTAAATTGATGAAAGCCTGATTTGTCAACGTGCCGAGGTTGAAAACAACGTTGGTACCGATGCCAAGGCGCGTGAGGGCAGGCGAAACACTTTTGTACACCACATTGGTAGGCAGCGTGTTGGTCAGCATAACATTGGGCGCAGTGCCTGGCCCGAGGTTCGTGACGCTGACGCCATAAACCATGTAATCGTTGGAGAAGACCTGTGAAGCCGGTCCCGTCATCGCCACCGCCAAATCCGCCACCGGCATGGCGTTGGTGACCTGGACGACAAAGTTAGAAGCAAAGCCAAAAAACACACCGTTGGTGGCTGCCGATGGCAAATTGGTGAGATATCCAACCGAGGTCGGTGTCACCGACATGGTCATCGTCACAACTTGAAGGTTGGTCATAGACCCTAGACTGAAAACGACGTTGCTTGAACCCACTGAATTCGTCCCCTGGCTGGTTGTGGCCGGCCCCATCTGGAACTCCGTTCCGGACATCGTGTTGGTCGCTGTAATCGTCAGGGTGAAACCCATCTGATTCGTCAGGTTCATGATGTAAGTGATGGCGTTGCTGACACCAATTAAAAAGGGTCCCTGAATGTTCAAGCCGATTATGTTTTGCGCCTCGACCCGGGTGGCGACCATCATCAACCCGAGCACCAAGAGCGCAAACATTCGCCGACCGGAGGAAAGCCTCATGCTGAAAAAACGGAACATATATGTTTCCAAACTTAAACAGCGGTAAAGTGCGAAAGTTTCAAGGATTTGGCAATCTTTGTGTTTGGTGGCAACCCAAAAACTGGGAACCTCTGTTTTTTCTCAAAATTTGATTCCCCATCCCGCACGGAAAAAGAAGTTTCGGTTGAACGCGGCACATCTTGACACCCGCACCGAACGGAAATAACCCCCTCTCCCCGCCCAAACGGGGAGTAGGGCTGGGGTGAGGGGTTCGTGCTAGGGCGTGTTTTCAAAATCAAAAAATGAACACAAATGCGATCAGCGGCGTCTATGATGGGAGTTCTTTTTATGAAAACATCCTCGCGGTTTCAGGTGTCGGATCTGCTCTGGGAGCGGATAAAAAAATTAACTTAGCAAGCTGGATTTACGTTATCGTTTGCGCGCCGACGGCGGCGCGGTCGTCCACCCAAAGACGATCGGTTGATGTTCGAAGCCATGCTCTTCATCTTGCGTACGGGTATTCCGTGGCGCGACTTGCCCGCCCGTTACGGGCCTTGGAACTCGGTCTATACGCGCTGGCGTCGCTGGTGCCAGTGTGGACTGTGGCCACGGTTGTTGGCCGTACTGGCGCGCAACGCTCAAGGCCAGTTGCGCTTTCTCGACGCCAGCCATGTCAAAGTGCATCAAGACGCCAGCAATCCCGCCGGTGGCCAACAAAATCAAGCCATTGGACGCACCAAGGGCGGGCTGAACACCAAAATCAATGCGTGGGTGGACGGGCGCGGACGGGCGGTGAGTTTGAGCTTGGCCCCAGGACAGCACGCCGATGTGTGCGTCGCACAGACCGCCGCGCGTCCGCCATTGCGTGGCACGACCACGGTGGCCGACAAGGGTTACGACAGCGACGGTTTTCGCGCGCTGTTGCGGCGCTGGGGCAGCCACCCTTGCATTCCACCGCGCTGCAACCGGCTCAATCCGGTGGGCTGGCATCGCGGTCATTACAAGAAACGGCACAAGGTGGAAAACTTGTTTCAACGATTGAAACGCTATCGCAGAATTGGGACTCGTTATGAGAAACGTGATTTGTATTTCCTGGGCTTCGTTCAGATGGCTGCAATACTGGACTGGCTCAAAATCAAAAAATGAACACAAATGCGATCAGCGGCGTCTATGATGGGAGTTCTTTTTATGAAAACATCCTCGCGGTTTCAGGTGTCGGATCTGCTCTGGGAGCGGATAAAAAAATTAACTTAGCAAGCTGGATTTACGTTATCGTTTGCGCGCCGACGGCGGCGCGGTCGTCCACCCAAAGACGATCGGTTGATGTTCGAAGCCATGCTCTTCATCTTGCGTACGGGTATTCCGTGGCGCGACTTGCCCGCCCGTTACGGGCCTTGGAACTCGGTCTATACGCGCTGGCGTCGCTGGTGCCAGTGTGGACTGTGGCCACGGTTGTTGGCCGTACTGGCGCGCAACGCTCAAGGCCAGTTGCGCTTTCTCGACGCCAGCCATGTCAAAGTGCATCAAGACGCCAGCAATCCCGCCGGTGGCCAACAAAATCAAGCCATTGGACGCACCAAGGGCGGGCTGAACACCAAAATCAATGCGTGGGTGGACGGGCGCGGACGGGCGGTGAGTTTGAGCTTGGCCCCAGGACAGCACGCCGATGTGTGCGTCGCACAGACCGCCGCGCGTCCGCCATTGCGTGGCACGACCACGGTGGCCGACAAGGGTTACGACAGCGACGGTTTTCGCGCGCTGTTGCGGCGCTGGGGCAGCCACCCTTGCATTCCACCGCGCTGCAACCGGCTCAATCCGGTGGGCTGGCATCGCGGTCATTACAAGAAACGGCACAAGGTGGAAAACTTGTTTCAACGATTGAAACGCTATCGCAGAATTGGGACTCGTTATGAGAAACGTGATTTGTATTTCCTGGGCTTCGTTCAGATGGCTGCAATACTGGACTGGCTCAAAAACCCATTTTGAAAACACGCCCTAGTAAATATTGGCTCCTCACCCCGGCCCTTTCCTCCTTGAGGGAAGAGAGTGAGAAAAAATGGCGCGTGTGTCCAGATGCACCCGGTTGAATGCATCCATGCAGATTCAACTGGACAAAAAGCTTTCCTGGTCAAGATTGTTCCTGCCAACAAATGACGCGCCCAACTTCAAACCGCAAACCTGGAAATTGATATGAAAAACTCTTCATGGCTGCGAACCTTGACCACACTCACCGGCGTCGCTCTTGCGTTCGCCGCATTGACGGCGGAAGCAAAATTGACGGTTGGTGACCCGGCCCCGAAACTTCAGGCTGCCAAATGGGTACAGGGCGACCCGGTGAAGTCATTCGACACCAACCATGTTTACATTGTGGAATTCTGGGCCACCTGGTGCGGCCCCTGCCGCGCCTCCATCCCGCACCTCAACGAATTGTGGCAAAATTTCAAGGACCGGGGACTCATTGCCATCGGACAGGATGTCTGGGAACAAAATGAAGACGGGGTCGCGCCGTTCGTGAAGAAAATGGGCGACCAGATGACCTACCGTGTCGCCCTCGACGACAAGAGCAGCGAAACCAACGGCTTCATGGCCGTCACGTGGATGAAAGCGGCGGAACAGAACGGCATTCCCACCGCCTTTGTCATCAACCGGCAGGGGCGCATTGCCTGGATCGGACATCCGATGGGGCTGGATGAAAAAATATTGGAAGCGGTGCTCGCGGACAAGTTCGACCTGGCCAAGGCCGCGGCGGACTACGAGCAGCAGCAACAAGAGAATCAAAAATGGATGGCGGCCAATAAAAAGCTGCGCGAGGCCATGAAACAAAATAAATGGGATGACGCCGCAACCACGCTCGATGAAATATTGAAAATGGCCCCCAAATTTGAAGATGGCTACTCTTCGACCCGGTTGCAGATTCTGCTCGGCCAAAAGAAATATGCCGTGGCCTGGCAATTTGCCGAATCCTTCAGTGACGCGCATCCAAAGAATACCGGCCAGCAAAACGCCCTTGCCTGGGTCATCGCCACACAGGAAGGAGTGGACCCGCGCAATCTGGCTCTGGCCGAAAAAATGGCCGTGCGGGCAAACGAAACCGCCCAAGGCAGGGATTCGGCCGTGTTGGACACACTCGCCCGTATCCAGTTTATGAACGGCGAGAAAACGGAAGCCATTGCCACCGAACAAAAAGCGGTGGATATTGCCCCGGACGAACAAAAAGCTTTTTTAAAGAAATTCCTGACCAGCTACCAGGAGGGCCAGTTGCCAAAAGCCGACAACTAGAATTATTCCTTCTCCATACCGGAACTGGCGGACATGGACAAGAAGGCTAAAGGCTGAAGGCTAAATGCTAAAGTTTATGAAAAAAACGCAAAACCGGATTCCGTACAATTTGCCCCGTCTTTAATCCTTCAGCCTTCAGCCTTTCTTTCCCCCCAATTCGATGTTCGGCGTTCGATGTGTTCATCTTCAGCCTTTAGCCTTGTTTCCGCGCTGGCGGGTCGCCTCGTAAAGAAATATCCCCGTGGCCACGGCCACGTTCAGCGAATTCATGTGGGATGGCATCGGGATTTCCACCATGTCGTCGCAGGCCGCCAGCACGGCCGCCGTGAGGCCGGGTCCTTCCGCGCCAAACACCAGGCAGCAGTCGCCCCGCAAATCCACGTCGGTCAGCTTCTTCGCCCCGGGCCGGGGATGCGCCGCCAGACATCGCACGCCTCGCACGCGCAGCGACGTCAATTTTTCCACCAGATTGTCCACGTGTATCAGCGGCTGCTCGAAGGTGGTGCCCATGGAACCGGACACCGCGCGGCGCTGGAACGGACTGCCACATGTCTCGCCCACAATTAGAAAATGCGCGCCAAACGCCGCGCAGTTCCGGACCACCGCGCCCAGATTTTCCGCGCTGGCAATGCCCTCCACGGCGGCCAGCAGCAGCGGACGCGGCGATTTTTTCAGGAGCGTTTCAAAATCCGGTTGCGGCGGGATTTTGGCCACGGCCAGCGCGCCCTGATGCAACTGGTAGCCGGTGATGGTTTCCAGCAGCTTCCGTTCGCCGACATAGACGCAGATCTCTTTTTCCGGCCGGGCGCGCAGTTTTGGTTCGAGCTGTTCCAGCCACGCGGGCGTGAGCAGGGCGGACACGACGGTGTACCGGCTTGCCAGCAACCGCTTGACCACTTTGATGTTGGTGGCCACCAGCACGCCGGCCCGCTCGTGTTCCTCGACGCGGCGAAGGGTGCAATACAACGCCAGTTCCGGCGCGTCGAGAGATTGAACCGGTTGGATGCGCAAAGTCGCCACGCCGGAATTAAAGCGCGTGGCGCCGGCAATGAAAAGCGCGGAGAAAGATTGCTTCCGCCATGGCCAACGGGTTACTTCACCTTTTCCACCACCAGCATCTCGATGGGTTCGCGGCACGGTACAATATTGAACTATTGATATTTTGCGGCTTTACCTTTGGGCAAAACCAAAACTGTTTTCTGTTCAGGATAACGGATTAAAACGAGGTTTTCCTTGCGGAATCCTTTCTTTTTTGAATCCCACCATTCGGGCGTGTTGGTTTGCAGGGCATTTTCAAATGCCGCCACCCACTCCTCACCATTCAACACTTCGGAGCAACCAAAATTAACTTTTCCTGCCGCCACTTCCTTATCCATTAAATAATGCCAGCCGGAAACTTCCATGCACTGGTTCAATAATCCATTGATTGAGCAGCGCTGAACGGGCGATATGGGAAAAGAATAATTCAGCGGGTGGCCATAGCTGTTTGTCATGTATTGCATCACGTCTGCCAGGCCAGTCGGATAAGTTGTGGCTTGAAAATCATTCAGATTAAAAGACGGGTGTCTTAATTTCTTGATAGTAACTGTTGTTGTGCCAGTAGCCAGAATGACCGCCAAACTGACCACGATTGCCGTCTTCGCTTTTGTCCATGCCATAATTTTCAATGCTCCTTTGATGAGGGTTAAAGTCGAGCCGCCTGCCGTCGCGCCTTTGGCCACAGCGATGGTCGTCACGGCCTTGGCCAGCGCCACCGGCGCGGCTTGAACGGAATTGGCCGAAATCGCCCCGGCAATGATGGCTGTGGTCGAACTCACACCGCGCTTGGCAAAAAATGTTCGCAGCTTTTCCAGCGCGCGGCTCACACGCTTCTTGGCGGCTTCTTCATTCGCACCCGACGCCGCGCCCACTTCCCTCAGGCTTTTGCCGTCGAAAAATCGCAGCACGACGGCGTGGCGGTCGGCTTCATTCAATCCCGCCATTGCCGCGTCCAGCAGCGGAGCGATTTGCATCCAGTCCGCCTCCATCGAATTTCGGCGCGACAAGGCATCCGATTCCGATTCATTCAAAAGCGATTGCATGTGTGCCTCCTGTTCGCGGCGGGCGCGGCGGATTCCGCCGCGGATAAAAGTCACCGCCGTCAGCCGTGCGGTTTGATACAGCCAGCCGGAAAGAATGACCCGCTTGCCCAACTGCCGGGATTTCCTGGCCAGGATGACGAAGACCGCCTGGGTGATTTCCTCGGCGGAATGCGGATTGCCGGTCAGGCGCAGCGCAACCGAATAGACCTTGTTGACGTGCCGCGTGACGAGCGCGGCAAAGGCCTCCTCGGAATCGCGCTCGACGTATTCGCGCAACAGGGCGTTGTCATCCAATTCCTGCATCTACCTGTAAATGCCGCCAATCGGGCAAAGGGGACAATCTTTTTTTGCGGCAGATGGGGTGTTTGACGCGAATTGCACGAATTATCACGAATTCAAATGCCCTGAAGGGGCTACGGAAATTAGCCCGGGTTGCTCGTCGCGCCGAAGCCGGGCGAAGGCGGAAGCGAGACTACCCCGGGTACGAGAAATCGCATTGCCCGAATGAAGCCGATGCACCATTATTCGACCACGCCAGCGGCGGAGATGCTAATATCCCGCAAGCACGAATCAAATGCCCAAGAAAGCCAGACAAATCAGCAAAGCCAAACGCCAACAGAACGGCGTTGCCGCTTTGCATGAAGATGCGCCGCCGTATCGGGTCAATGGTAATTCTTCGGGACATGGGCGGACCGCTCCCCCGCCAATCGCGCGGCTGTTGGAGAAAAAGAAGCTTATCCCGTTCGGCTGGTATGGCGGAAAATTCTCGCACCTCGACTGGCTGCTTCCGCTGCTGCCTGCCTGTCATCATTATTGCGAGCCATTCGCTGGCTCAGGCGCGGTGCTGCTCAATCGCGACCCGTCGCCGGTGGAAACGTTCAACGACCTTGACGGTGAGGTGGTAAATTTCTTCCGTGTTCTCCGCGAGGACAAAGGGCAATTGATTGAGGCCATCGGTCTGACCCCGTTCGCGCGCGAGGAATTTGCGCTGGCCTGCGAAGTCAGTCCCGACTTGTCGGCGCTGGAACGCGCCCGGCGGTTTTATGTCCGCGCCCGGCAGGTGCGCACGGGGCTGGCGCAGACAGCCACGGTTGGCCGCTGGGCGAATTGCAAAAACACCAGTCGCGCCGGCATGAGCGGCGTTATCAGTCGGTGGCTGGGCGCGGTGGAGGATTTGCCGGCGGTGGCCGAGCGGTTGCTCCGCGTGCAAATCGAAAATCGTCCGGCAGCGGACATCATCCGCCTTTACGATTCACCAGGCACGCTGTTTTATTGCGACCCGCCTTATGTCCATTCCACGCGTGGCGACTCGAAGGCTTACGAATTTGAAATGACCGACACGCAACACTGGGAACTCGCGAATGTTTTGAATTCGGTTCAAGGCATGGTCGCGTTCTCAAATTATCAGGCGCCCATTCTCGAAAAACTTTATCCGGCCACAAAATGGCACAAGACGGTTTCGCCCGAACGCACGAATCATTCCACCAAGGACAAGCGCGTGGAAGTGCTCTGGACAAATTACGACCCACACAAGATCAAACACAACGGCAGGCACACCCATGGAGAATTGTTCCAAACTGCTTGAAGCTTCCCTGAAACGCGCACAGGCGAATCTCGGCCATTCGTTCATTCACGAAGAAAAAATTGCGGCGCGGGTTCTTTCGGTTGTGAATTGCCCGGGCAATCGCGCCGGAGTGCGGCTGCTCATGGCGTGCATGTTGGCAAAGATGGATGATCCAAAAGTGGATCCGCGCAAGCCCTACACAAAAATCGGCAGCAAAGATTGCTTTTCCGGTCGCAGTTTCGATGAGCAATTCATCGGCGGTTTCATCACGAAACACAATCTGCCCTGCAATTCGACGACGGCCTTTCTCACGCCGACGCTTCGGAACATGGACCAGACACTGACGACGAAAGTTGTTTTGGTGGGGCGTCCGATGGTGATGTATCAGGAAGCTTTGCGGCTCCTGGATGATGTGCATGCCGGTCGGATATCGGCACAAGATGTCCTCGATGAATCCAACCGCCTTTTAGTGCTCGACCGTGATGCGCGAAAGGCGCGCCTCAAAACGCTTCTGTCCGGTGTTGGCCGAGTGGCGGACGCACTGCCGCTGTCATCCGAGGACACGGTGCATTTGATCGAGCAGCATCTTCACTGCAAAGGTTCAAGCCGTTTGCTTGTTCTGATTGTCGCCGCCGCCTATGAAGCTGTGACAACACGGCTTGGCGAGCGCGTGCTCAATCTCACCGGCCATAATGCCGCCGACGAGCAAACCGGCGCGGTTGGTGATGTTCAAATCACGATCCTTGGCGATGATAAAGTCGTGACGAGTTACGAGATGAAGAACAAGGCTGTGTCGAGTGGCGACATTGACCGCGCACTCCAGAAAATCGCCGCGCAGGGGAAACACGTTCAAAACCACATCTTCATCACCACTGAATCCGTGGATGATGACATTCGGGAATATGCCCGTTAAAAGTATGACGAGACGGGTGGCGTCGAAATCGCGATTCTTGATTGCATCGGATTCCTGCGCCATTTCCTGCATCTGTTTCACCGGCTGCGGAAGGATTTCCTCGACCAATACCAAACGCTCATTCTCCACGAGCCGGATAGTGCCGTCAGCCAGGGCTTGAAAGAGGCGTTTCTCGCCTTGCGTCAGGCGGCGGAAAGTGCGGATTAAGCATAGACCGCGTAGTCGTGTCGCACCAACCCTGGGCTAATTTCCATTACGCCTTCAGCGTATTTGAATTCGCGTTAATTCGCGCAATTTGTGTCAAAGCCCCGTTTGATTTTCCTTCAATTCGCGCGGAAAACTTTTAATCCTTGGGTATGGATTCAAAACTGATTCTCGAAGCGGCGCGCGGGACGTTGGACGGCTCGTTGTCGTTCCCCGAGGTCGGCGGCGAGCGGGTCTGCGTTGGCCGGCGGGATGTTCGAATGATTTTCTGTCACCCAAACGCCCTTTTCAGGAACGTGTAAGGTGATATGATGACACTCAAGACCATGCCCGTACTGGAACAAAACGATGCCGAACTGGTGGCCGAAAGCCTGGATGGAAGCCGGGACGCCTTCCGCCGGATCGTTGAACGGTATCAAACCCTGATCTGCTCGCTGGCCTACAGCGCCACCGGCAACGTGAGCCGGAGCGAGGACGTGGCCCAGGAAACTTTCATCGCCGCGTGGAAACAGCTCGGCGCCTTGCGCGAATCGGCCAAGCTCCGGGCCTGGCTGTGCGGCATCGCCCGCCACCGGATCCAAAAAAACTTTGAACGCGACGGACGTGAGCCGGCGCTCAACGCCGCGCCCTTGGAAGACGCGCATGATACGCCCGCCATCGAAGCTTTGCCGTCCGAGCAGGCCATCAGCCGCGAGGAAGAGGCGATTTTATGGCGGTCGCTGGAAAAAATCCCGGAACTGTATCGCGAACCGCTCATCCTGTATTACCGCGAACATCAATCCATCGAACACGTGGCGGTGGCATTGGATTTGACCGAGGACGCCGTGAAACAACGGCTGGTACGCGGACGCAAAATGTTGCAGGACGAGGTGCAGATGTTTGTGGAAGGCGCCTTGCGCCGGACGGCGCCCGGCCAGGCATTTTCAGGCGCGGTGCTAGCGATGCTGCCGCTGGCGGCGGGGTCGGCGGCGACGGCCGGCTTGGGCGCGGGTGCGAAGGGCACCGCAGCGGCCAAATCGGGTTTTCTGGCCGCCTGGCTCTTGCCGTTGTCGCCGCTTCTCGGCATCGCCGCCGGCGTCGGAGCGCAATGCCTGATCATCCGCTCCACCACGACCGACCGCAAAGACCGGCTCAAACAATCCGTCATCGTCATCGCCTTCTGGATTATTTATCTGGGACTGGTTACCTGCGGGGAATTCGCCCTGCGTGCGCTGGGCCGGCATTTTGAATGGAGCGACCGGGTCCGGTTTGTCGCGACCATCGGTTTCTATTGGTTCTTCATCCTCGTCACCATCACGTTCCTCAACGTGGCCGTTCAATGGGCCACCGCCAAACGCCAGGAGCGCATCGACGCCGGTGAAATTCCGCCACCACCCACGACGCCGCTCAAGCCGGGCACGCTGGCGCTGGTCGTGGCTGGCGGGTATTTATTGTTTACTTGGATAATCCGTCTGACGTGGATGGCCCATGATCCGCTGGCGACTGGCATTGCCGCCGGAACGATGCTGGTCCTGGGACTTCGATCTTTCTTTCAGTTGCGCGGCAAGTCTGCAACCGCGGTCGGACTGGCACTCGGCTGGCACTTCAATCTGATCGGATTGATGATTCTGGCCATCCTGAACCTGCGGGCGGACGTGTGGGTGGCCAGGGCGTATGGCGTCACCGTGGCCGAAGCGCATAATCTTCAACCCATCTGGATAATTCCCGTCCTCACCCTGGCCCTGATCGCCTGGTCGGCCGTGGTCATCACCCTCACCAAACCAAAACAGGGTGTTTCAACCGCTGCTTGTCGCGACGAAACGTAGTGAAGGCGGAATAAACGCTGATTCACGCTGATATCCCAAAGGGATTAAATCAATCAGCCCAAGGTTGGCTCGTCGCGCCGACTTGCCGCGCCAAAGCGAAGCGACGGCGGGAGCACAGCGAAGGCGGAAGCGAGACTACCCCGGGTAATCGTCCCACAAAATAAATTCTCTCGCCCGTGGGAACGGGAGAGGATGTCCGCAGGACAGGTGAGGGTCGTGGGGAAAACTTCAACAATCAGGTGGTGGAAATTTTATCTCGCAGCCGCAAGGTTCGGACGCAGATTCCAAACAAAACCGATTTTGTCACCGCCTGCGACGACGGGGCAAAAGGCCAACGGCCAGCCATGCTTCAATCGCGCGGAAGTCGCCGGCTTCCAAACGATCCAAGTCCGAGCCACGGATGCAGAAGAAACCCTGGCGGTCATTGAGGACGGCGGGCAGTTCGTCGCAATTGGTGAGCAACACGCGGCTGTGAATGTGCGGGCTGTCGGCCAGGCCGATGAAAGTGGAGAGTTCGCGCCACGTCAGCGACGGGCGTCCAGTGCGGAACTTGATTTGATAGGCGTTGAACTGGCCGAGCAAAGTTTGCAGCATGCCGTCCACGCCCTGGTCTTGTTGCGTAAGGCCGAGATTTTTGAGGATGTCGAGCGGGACAGAACCGTGCGGCCAGACTTGCACGGCGTCGTATTTCCGTTGCGTGGCGAGATAGGCTTCGGCAAACACTTCAAACGCAGCGCCGCGAGATTGTTCATCGGGCAGCGTCGCGATCTTCTGTTCCAACTCTGCAAAGCTGGTCAAGCCAGTGAACAATTGTCACTGGACAAAGAAGGTCGCTTTCGGATGGCGAGCCGTTGCCATGCGGAAAGAGTATCAATTTGTCCGGCGAAGAAAAGCCTCCACAAATCGGGGACACCTCATCCGGCCTGCGGCCACCTTCTCCCCATCCGATGCGGAGAAGGAATGATTTTGCGGGACAATTACCCGGCGTAGTCGCGTTGCGCCAACGCCGGTCTAATTTCCGTAGCGCATTCAGCGCATTTTAATTCAGGTCAATTCGTGAAATTCGTGTCAAAAGATTCCGCGTCTTTGCAAATTCCGCCACCGCCGCAAGGATTCCTTCCGGTTTGAATTGATCGGCGCCCGCGCCAGCTTGGCCGCCCTTGTCAGGCGGGTGTCTGGTTCCGGCCTGAAAAGCCACTGCGCTTCCGCGCCATCCCGCCGGAGCCGCTCAAGATTTTGTGGATTGCGGTGACATGTCACCGCTTTCAAAGCGCCGACGTGTCGGCACACTCCAAAGATGAACCGCGCCGGCAGGGAGTTAAACAGAAGGCAACCAAGGGAACGAAGATGGAAATCCCCAATCTTTGTTTGCTTCGTTTTCTTCTGTAAAAGTTTTGCCTTTTCGGCTCAAGCCGTTTTCCCGGCTTGCTTTGGGCAGTGTTTTAGGCCAACAGTGAGGCATGATTGACCGTGCGCAAATTCGTAAGTTCAGCCGGGCTGTGGCGCAACGGTTCCGTCCGGATAAAATCGTCCTCTTCGGCTCCTACGCCTATGGCAAGCCCACGGAGGATTCGGACGTGGATTTGCTGGTCATCATGCCTCGCACCCGCGCGCGGGGCGAACGGATGTCGGTGCGCATCCGGCACGCCGTACCCCGAAACTTTCCGCTGGATTTGCTCGTGCGGACGCCGGCGGAAGTGGGCCGGCGATTGCGCTGGGGAGACGATTTCCTGCGGGAAGTCATGGAAAAGGGCAAGGTTTTGTATGAAGCCTAGCGCGCGCGAGTGGGTGAAAAAGGCGGAGAACGATTTCAAGGCCGCCGGCCAGCTTCTCCGCCGCCGCAAAGACGTCGTGCCGGACGCCGCGAGTTTTTTCTGCCAGCAGTGCGTGGAGAAGTATCTCAAGTCGCGGCTGATCGAGGCGGGCATTGCTTTTCCCCGCACGCATGATTTGCTGCAACTCCTGAATCTTTGTCTCCCGGTCGAACCGCTGTGGTCGGCTTACGCGAAAAGCATGGATGCGATGTCGGACTACGCGGTGGATTTTCGGTATCCCGGCCATTCCGCGACTTTGGCGGAAGCCCGGCGGAGTTTCAAAGGTTGCAAGGCCATTCGCCGGGACGTCCGGATGAGCCTCGGTTTGCCGGAGTGATTGACTTAGTCTTGCGGACAATATCAGCCAAATCGGCTTGTGCCGACGGGGCAATAATTATTTTCCAGCCCATTGGGCAATCCTGGCTTTGACTTCCTCAATCGGCACGCCTTCGCCACGGTCCAATTCGTCCAAGCCCTGCTGGACGGCCTGACGAAACTCCAATTCATAAATGGCGTCACTGAGGGTGGCGTCGGACGGCAGTTTTTCGGCCACTTCCAGGAGAATTTCTTTGGCGCTCATGGTTTCAATTTGCACTCAAACACGGATAATTTCAATGCAAGGTCGCCGGAATGCACAATTTTCATAAACGCCGGCATCTGCGCCGGCCTGGCCGCCTTTGTCAGGCGGGTTTTGCGGGTGTCTGGTTCCGGCATGAAAAGCCACTGCGCTTCCGCGCCATCCCGCCGGAGCCGCTCAAGCTTTTATGGACTGCGGTGACATGTCACCGCTTTCAAAGCGCCGACATGTCGGCGCAGTCCAAAGGCGAATCCGTCACCCGGGCAGGACGAGTTCCGCCAGCGCCCTCAACCCTGGGCTGAACGATGGAATCCCGTTGGGATTCTACCGGACTCCCCTGCTTGCGCCCTGCTTTTTTAAATCGCCACGCCGGAATTAAAGCGCGCCGTAGCGGCAATGAAAGAGGTTGATTGTTCTCGATGAAGCCCGCGCCCGCGTCCTGCCGTTGAAAGATTGAATCACGCAAAACTTCAATTCAATTCTTCTCAAAAACCACTTCCCCGTCTTTCACTCTCAACCTTCAACCCTCAACCACTGCCCAATAATTACTGCCGTTCCGCCGCAGCCTTGATCGCCTCCAACTCCTCCCAGCGCGCGTACAGCCGGGCGAGAGATTCCTTCACGGCGGCGAGGTCGGCGGTGAGCCGGTTGGTTTGCGTGGCGTGGGTGCGATGAAAATCCGGTGAGGCGAACAGGCCTTCAATGCGGGCGATTTCCGCGTCCACCGCGTGAATTTGCGCCTCCATCCCTTCCAGTTCGCGCGCTTCCTTGAAGGAAAGTTTGCGGGGCTTGGCCGGTTTTGGAGCCTTCGCAGCCTTTGTAGCCACAGTTCCTGAGAGTGCGGAAGACTTATTCAAAGAAACAATGGCCGCGCTCTCACGAGACGCGGCTACGAGCGCACGTTGTTTCTTCTCCAGATAATAATCGTAGTCGCCGACGCTGTGATGGATTTTACCGTCGCCCTCGAACGCCAGCACGTCGGTGCAGACGCGGTTCAGGAAATAGCGGTCGTGGCTCACCACCAACACGGTGCCGGGGAATGCAATCAACGCCTCCTCCAGCACCCGCAACGTCGGGAGATCCAGATCGTTCGTCGGTTCGTCGAGGATGAGGAAGTTCCCGCCGTTTTTCAGGATGCGCGCCAGCAACAGCCGGCTGCGTTCACCGCCGCTCAGGTGTTTTACCTGCGTCGTGATCCGATCGTCCTCAAACAGAAACCGCTTGAGATAGGCGCGCAGCGAAATCTTGCTGTCGCCGAAGATGACAAATTCCGTGCCGTCGCTGACCTCCTCCAGCGTGGTGCGTTCCTCGCGCAGTTGAATCCGGCCCTGGTCCACGTAGTTGAACTTCGTGAGCTGGCCGGTCTTCACCGTGCCCTCGGTGGGCGCCATCTGGCCGATGATGATTTTGAGCAACGTGGTCTTGCCCAGGCCGTTCCGCCCGGCCACACCGATGCGCTGGCCGTTCTCGAACGTGAAATTGAACCCGCGAAACAGCGTGCGCCCGCCCAGGTCCATGCCGAGGTTGCTCAACTCGACGACGCGATTGCCCAGTTGCGGCGGCGGCGGGATGCACAGCTCCACATCCTCCTCGATCATCGGCCCGTCCTGCGCGGCGGTTTCGTAGTAACGCTCAAAGCGGTTCTTTTGTTTGCTGCGTTGCGCTCGCGGACCCTGTCGCACCCAGGCCAGTTCCTTTTTCAGGAACATCTGGCGTTTGTGCTCGATGGTAACGTCGGCGGCCTGGCGTTCGGCCTTGTCCAGCAGGTAATCGGTGTAGTTACCGGCGTGCGAGAAGAACCGGCCATCGGACAGCTCGACCATGCGTTTTGCCACCCGGTCGAGGAAATAGCGATCGTGCGTCACGACCAGGAACGAACCATGGAACTCGTCGAGAAATTCCGCAACCCACTCGATGGATTCCGGGTCCAGATGGTTCGTCGGTTCGTCGAGAATCAGCAGGTCGGGGTCCGAGACCAGGGCGCGGCACATCGCCACGCGCCGTTTTTCGCCGCCGGAAAGCGTCTCGATGCGCCGGTCGCCGGCAGGACAATTCAGGTGCGACATCGCGGTCTCGATGCGCCGGTCCAGCGTCCAGCCTTCCAGTGCGGCGATGCGATGCTCCAGGTACTCGTGCCGTTTCGAGTCGTGCGGCAGCGATTCAAATTCCGCAATCAGATCGAGCACCGGCTTCGCCCCGTCGCGGATGTTTTCGAGGACATTCTTCGCCGCATCGAGCATGAAATCCTGCGGCAGATAGCTGACAACGAGTTCGCGCCGCCAGGTGACGTCGCCGCTGTCCGGCGATTGCAGCCCGGCGAGGATGCGGAGGAAGGTCGTTTTGCCGCAGCCGTTGCGCCCGACCAGCCCAATGCGGTCGCCCTCATCAATGGCGAGCGTCGCGGCATCGAGTACCGTGCGGTCACCGTAGCTGACGGTGATTTCAGTGGCGGTGAGGATGGTGGACATGAAAAGTTACTGAAGCTCTCTGAATGGCAACGGCTCTTTCTGTTGCCGCCACTCTGCGGGGATATTTTCACGACCAGATGAAAGCGCAATGATGCCACCGACGATTGCAGCGTTCGTATCACAATCACCACCCGCAACGATCGTTTGTTTAATAGCAGTCACGTAATCGCCCAGATGGTTTGCTGCCGACCAAAGGGTGAAGGGCACCGTGTCTGGCGCGGTGACCAGCGAGCCATTGCCCAGAGCTTTAGCGACGGCTTCGACTTCAACGTTCGCAGGTGTTTGAGATGCGATTACAATTCCGCGCCGCACGTTGCTTTCTGGCGTGAATTCCAAAATGGCGTCAAATAAGTTTTTAACACTCCTCCGATCATTCGGTTCATTCCGCAACTGCCACGCGACAGCCGCAGCGACGGCAACGGCAATCGCACCCGCAACTCCTTCCGGGTGGGTGTGAGTGACAAGCGCCGAAGCACGAGCTTGATCAACCGTCCGGTTCAGATCGTCTGCAGAATAGCCGCCCAACGGCGCGACACGCATCGCACCGCCGTTCCCCATCGAACCTTGCCCACCGAATGCATTCGCTGCGCCCTTACGCCAATCGCCACCGCGAGTAATCTCATTCAATTGCATGCGTGTCATGCTCCCGTAACCACGATCAGGCTCGCGTTCGTAACGCCAGGCAAAGCGTCGGGCGAGCGCATCTTGGTGGACGTAACCGTAAAGTTGAAGTCCTTCAACAATCGAAATCGCCATTTCAGAATCGTCCGTGCGAAACCACGGGCCAGCTGGCAATCCCTTTTCGATGATGCTCGGAGCTTGGTAATGGCGATAGGCAAGCATTTCCCCAACTGCATCGGCAATGGCAAGTCCTTCAAGTGAAAGCATAGCGCGCTGCATTCGTTCATTGTGATCTGTTGGGCGACGGAAAATGTCCTTGCGTGGTGAATTCGCCAACATCTCACGAGCTTTCGGCAACCAAAGTTTGCTAACCCAATCATCGCCGATTGGCCCGACACGTTCCACGTTCCAACCACCAAATCGAAGTTCGTTGTGCATTGACCAAGCACGATCTGCGTTAGTTGAGTGGATGACGACTGGACAAAATGGGAAATGGCTGGCAAAGAACTTCGCAACTTCGAGACCTGTTCCCGGATCATCCGTTGCACCCGGTTGCGGATTCAAATCATGGTCGAGAGAAATCAGGTGCGTGTCGGCAAAACTGTCTTCACATTCGGCAATCATTGTCGGCGCATCGCGCCAGACCCGCAGTTGCCAATCCTTGCCAAGTTCAGGAATGACCGCCTTGAACACTGCTATTCGCTCCGCGTTATCTTCGAGAACAAGCAGCATTTTCATCTGTTTGACTTTACTCCCGCACCGTCTGGACAGGCAAACTGGAAAGCGGTACGCGCTCGTTGGTCTTGATAAAATAATCAGCGGACCAATCGTTGGGAAACAGCACGACGGCGTTTTTGCCCACGTCGTAGGCGACCCGGCACCCGGTCGGCAGTGACAGGGCGTCGAGGTCGTCTTCCTTCATGTCCACCGGCAGCCAGCGGACCACCGTCCACGGCGCGGCTTCGAGGCGCGAGACCGCGCCGTACTCGCTTTCGAGCCGGAATTGCACGACTTCGAATTGCAGCGGGCCGACGGCGGCGAGCAACGGCGTTTTCGCCAACGAATTGCGCAGGTAAAGCGCCTGGATGACGCCTTCCTGCATCAATTGCTCCAGGCCCTGGCGGAATTGTTTGAACCTGGCCGTGTTCGGATTGTGCAGGTAGCTGAAGGCTTCGGGCGTGAAGCGCGGGATTTCCTTGTAAACGATTTTGGGATCGGTGGTGAGGGTGTCGCCGATGCCAAAATTGTCGTGACCGACGAGGCCGATGACGTCGCCCGGCCAGGCTTCGTCCACGATTTCGCGTTCGTTGCCGAACAGTTTGTGCGAACTGGAGAGGCGCACCTTCTTTTCCGACCGCGAATGATACACGGTCATGTCGCGCTCGAATTTGCCGGAGCAGACGCGGACGAACGCAATGCGGTCGCGATGTTTCGGGTCCATGTTGGCCTGAATTTTGAAAATAAAACCGGAGAACTCGGGATGTTCGGGCGTGATAAAGTTTGGAGTTCCGCCTTCAGGCGGATTTGTATTTGCATGTTTTCCATCCGCCGATCCGCCTGAAGGCGGAACTCCAAACCGGCCGCGAGGACCCGGCGCGTGTTTCAGGAAACCGTCGAGCAAAAGCTGGACGCCGAAATTGTTGAGGGCGCTGCCGAAGAAGACGGGTGTGGTTTTTTCCGCAAGCACGGCGGCGTCATCCCACTCGTGCCCGGCGTGTTCCAGCATTTCGAGTTCCTCGACCGTCCGGCGAAAGGTTTCGTCGTCAAGCTGGCCGCGAACGGCGGGATCGTCCAGTCCGCCGACCTGCACCGGCGCGCGATATTGGCCGCCGACGGTGCGCTCGAACAGATGCATCAGTTTCGTCTGCCGGTCATAAACGCCCTGGAACTCGAAGCCGTTGCCGATGGGCCAGTTCACCGGGAACGCGCCGATGCCGAGCACGCGCTCCAGTTCATCGAGCAGGGCGAGCGGATCCTTCATCGGGCGGTCGCATTTGTTCATGAACGTGAAGATGGGCACGCCGCGCTGGCGGCAGACCTCGAACAGTTTGCGCGTTTGCGGCTCGATGCCCTTGGCCGAGTCAATCACCATCACCACCGAATCCACGGCGGTGAGCACGCGGTAGGTGTCCTCGGAAAAATCCTTGTGCCCCGGAGTGTCGAGCAGGTTGAGGCGGTAGCCGTTGTAATCGAACTGCAACACGGTGGAACTGATGGAGATGCCGCGCTTCTTTTCCAGTTCCATCCAGTCGGACGTGGTGGCCGCCTGGTTCCTGCGCGCGGTGACCGAGCCGGCGAGCTGCACGGCGCCGCCATACAGCAACAGCTTTTCCGTCAGCGTGGTCTTGCCCGCATCCGGATGCGAGATGATGGCGAACGTGCGCCGCTTCTGGATTTCTTCCGAAATGTTCACAAAGGTCGTGAACGATAACAGAGAATCCGGCGGGAACAAGTTTTGGATTTTGCCGGCTGAACTCCATTATGGGCAGGCGAAGGATTTGTGGGGTTTGCCGTGGCACCAAAACTACACCGCCGCGCCAAACCTTGTATTTCCAGACTGGATGAATTGGCCCACCACGTTTTGTTGAAGATTAACCACAGAATGAACGGGTGTTGTGCTGCGATGTCAAAGTTCCGTGAATGTTGAAAAATATCGTGCTGTCGCCCGCCGATGGTGGCGACAGGAAATCCGCCCGCTTTTAATTCTCGCACTGGTCATGTTTTCCATCCGGTCGTCCCTGGCGGATTGGAACGATGTGCCCACCGGCTCAATGAAGCCGACGATTCTCGAAGGCGACCGCGTTTTCGTCAACAAGCTGGCCTACGACCTCAAGGTGCCGTTCACCACCTGGCACATTACCGAGTGGAGCAATCCGCAGCGCGGCGATGTCGTCGTTTTCTTTTCGCCCAAGGATGGGACACGGCTGGTCAAACGCGTCATCGGCCTGCCCGGCGACACCGTTGAGTTGCGCAATGAACAACTGGTCATCAACGGCCTGCCCGTGGAATATGCGTCACCGGACCCGGAAATGGCGGCGCAATTGTCCGAGACTGAGCGCGTACGCAGCATTTTTGCGACGGAAAAACTTCCGACTTGTCCGCACACCGTAATGGCCATCAACGGAGTTCCAGCGATGCGGACCTTCGGGCCGGTGCAGATTCCGGCGGGCCGGTATTTCATGATGGGTGATAATCGCGATGACAGTTTTGATTCGCGTTATTTCGGCACGGTGGCGCGTGGTCAAATTGTGGGCCGCGCCACGAGTGTGGTTCTTTCCCTCGATAAAAAGAATCACTGGCTGCCCCGCTGGCATCGCACCTGCACTTCACTGGAGAACAAGGCCAAATAAAGATATTGATTTGCCAGCTTTCTGCCGCCCTTACAGGGCATGGATTCCTTTTCCGATTAACCCAGGGCGGCGCTCGTTTCACTTCGCTTGCCTTGGGCTACCATCTTATCGGGCTTCCCGCCTTCATCTGATTTCGGCGCGGCAAGTCAGCCCTTTTGAATAAGCGCATTCGTGTCAATTCGTGAAATTCGTGTCAAAAAAACTCTGCGTCTCTGCGTTAAAAGTTTTCGCGAGGTTTCGGCCTTCCGTTTTGTGAGGATTAACTACAAAACTGACCCAGAGGTAGGCAGGCGGGAAGCGGGACGGTCAGCCAGCTCGCCTGACGGACGGTGAACAGGTCCGCGCTGACCGGCGGGGTTGTAACCCTGTCTGCCGAGTTTATCGAAGGCGATTTTGTAGCCCAAATTCCTGGGAATGTTCCACCACAGACCGGTCCGGGATCCGGCCAGCAGCCGCCGGGAGATGGAACTCAACGAATAAAATTGTTTCGTCACCCACTCGACCCCCGCCTGGAGTTGGTCCGGGGTCATTTGCCGCGGCTGAAAAACGACATCCGTCCGCGCGTTGTATTTCGACCAGTCGCGGGTGAGAATCCGGCCGTCCTCCTCCAGCTTGCGAAAGATCGGCGTTCCCGGAAATGGCGTGAGACTGCCAATCGAGGCCACATCCACGCCCGCCTGCTCCAGGAACTCCAGCGTGCGTTCAAAAACGGTGACGTCGTCGTGGTCAAAACCAAAGACCAGACCGGTCTGGACGGCGATGCCGGCGTCGTGAAGTTTCTTGATGCCCTCCAGGTATTGCCGGGGATGGTTGAAGGCCTTGCCTGTCTCCCGCAGGCTGGCCGCAGAGATGGACTCCAGGCCGATGAAGAGCGCCTCGCAACCGCTCGCGGCGGCGAGCTGGATGAGATCGTCGTGATCCACAATGTTGAAGGTGGCCTGGCTGGTCCAGCACTTGCGCAATGGAATCAGGCCGCGGAAAAGCTCCCGGGCGTAGTCGAGGTTGCCGATGATATTATCGTCCCAGAAGATCAGCGCTTTTTCCTGAATCGAGGCGGCTTCCGCAATCACCTCTTCGCCGGGGCGGCAGCGATATTGGTGATGATAGTAGTGGGGCAACATGCAGTAGCCGCAGGCATTGGGACAACTCCGGGTGGCGATCAGAACGCCGCGTCCATAAGCCCGGCGCTCGATATGTTCCCGGCGTGCCCAAGGCAACCCGGCCAACGAAGACGGAGCCGACGCCCGGTAGAAGCGTTTGAGCCGGCCATCTTGAAAATCCCGTATCAACGCGGGCCAAACTCCCTCCGCTTCGCCGATCAAAACGCTGTCCGCATGTTGGGCCGCTTCATCCGGCAACAGTGTGGGATGCGGCCCGCCCAGCACGACCTTTACGCCGCGTCCGCGAAACTCATCGGCCACTTCATAGGCGTGGGGCGCGGAACAGGTGGTGGTGGTGATGCCGACCAGGTCAACGGCGCGGCGGAAGTTGACCGGACTGACAATTTCGTCCGTGTGATGGATTTCAACGTCCTCCGGCGTGAGGGCCGCAAGGAGCGGCATGGTCAACTGCGGAAACCGGATCAGCCGCCCCTTGCGCATCCACAACGTCGCCGGCCCTTCGGCGGTAATCAGTTCCAGCTTCATGCCAGGATTGACATCGGCGTATGGGTCGAGCGACAGCGTTACTTCGCCTTAAACACCAAACCTTCGCCATCTGTGGTGCCCTTGATTTTATCGCCGGGTTTGAACTCACCTTCGAGCAGGCGCATCGAAAGCGGATTGAGAATGTGTTCCTGAATGGCACGTTTGAGCGGACGCGCGCCGAATTGCGGGTCGTAACCTTCCGCAGCCAGCAGCTTCTTCGCCGAGCTGTCCACGTCCAGCGTGAGCTGCTGTTGTGCCAGTCGTTTCTTCAATTTCTCCAGTTGAATGTCCACGATGCGCTCAATTTCGCTTTCGTCGAGGCTCTGGAAAATAATCACGTCGTCCACCCGGTTCAGAAATTCCGGCCGGAAATGTTTTTTTAACTCGGCCATCACCTTGTCTTCCATCGTCTGATGCGACGACTTGTCCGTGTGACCATCCATGAAATATTCCTGGATGATGGGCGACCCCAGGTTGCTGGTCATGATGACGATGGTGTTCTTGAAATCCACCGTCCGCCCCTGCCCGTCCGTGAGCCGCCCGTCGTCGAGCACCTGCAACAGCACGTTGAACACGTCGTGATGCGCCTTTTCAATCTCGTCGAACAGCACCACCGAATACGGACGCCGCCGCACCGCTTCGCTCAATTGCCCGCCTTCCTCGTAGCCGACGTAGCCCGGCGGCGCGCCGATGAGCCGCGACACGGTGTGCTTCTCCATGTATTCGCTCATGTCTATCCGAATCATGGCGTTTTCATCGTCGAACAAAAATTCCGCCAGCGCCCGGGCGGTCTCGGTCTTGCCGACGCCGGTCGGGCCAAGAAAAATAAATGAGCCGATGGGCCGGTTCGGGTCCTGTAGCCCGCTGCGCGCGCGGCGCACGGCGTCGGACACGGCCTTGATGGCCTCCTTCTGCCCGACCACGCGCTGCGCCAGCCGTTCCTCCATCTTCACCAGCTTTTGCCGCTCGCCTTCGAGCATCCGCGAAACTGGAATGTGCGTCCACGATGCCACCACCCTGGCGATGTCCTCGTCGGTGACTTCCTGGCGCAGCAAGGTGGGACGGGCATCCTGCCTGTCCGATTTAACAGGCTGGAAGCCTGTTCCACCCTCAATTGCCTTCAGCTTCTTCTCCAAGTCCGGAATCTTGCCGTATTGAATCTCGGCGGATTTCGTCAAATCTCCGCGCCGCTGGGCCTGTTCGAGTTCGAGCTTTGCCTGCTCCAGTTGGGTTTGAACCACGCTGACGGCGTTGACGGCGGCCTTCTCGTTCTGCCACTGGGCGGTCAACGCTTTGGATTTGTCCTTGAGATTGGCGGTTTCCTTGTCAATCAGCTTGAGCCGTTCCTTGCTCGCGGCGTCCTTTTCCTTGGCCAGCGACGTGCGCTCGATTGCCAACTGCAAAATCTGCCGATCCAACTGGTCCAGTTCCGTCGGCTTGGAATCCAATTCCATCTTGATGCGCGACGCCGCTTCGTCCACCAGGTCAATCGCCTTGTCCGGCAAAAACCGGTCGGTGATGTAGCGATGCGACAGCGTCGCCGCCGCCACCAGCGCGGAATCCTGGATGCGCACGCCGTGATGCACTTCGTAGCGCTCCTTGAGTCCGCGCAAAATCGCAATGGTCGCCTCCACCGTCGGCTCGGCGACCTGCACCGGCTGGAAGCGACGCTCAAGCGCCGGATCTTTTTCGATGTGTTTGCGGTATTCGTCGAGCGTGGTTGCGCCGATACAGCGGAGTTCGCCGCGCGCGAGCTGCGGTTTCATGATGTTCGCCGCGTCCGTCGCGCCTTCCGCCGCGCCCGCGCCAACGATGGTGTGCAACTCATCAATGAACAAAATGATTTTACCTTCGCTGGCAACAATCTCCTTCAGAAATGCCTTGAGCCGGTCCTCGAACTCGCCGCGATATTTTGCGCCGGCAATCATCGCGCTCAAATCCATCGCGATGAGCCTTTTGTTCTTGAGCGATTCGGGAACGTCGCCGCTCACGATGCGCCGGGCCAGGCCCTCGGCAATGGCCGTCTTGCCCACGCCGGGTTCGCCGATGAGCACCGGATTGTTTTTCGTGCGGCGCGTGAGCACCTGCATGACGCGGCGGATTTCCTCGTCGCGCCCAATGACAGGGTCAATCTTCCCCTGCCGCGCCAGCGCGGTGAGGTCGCGCCCGTATTTGTCGAGCGCCTCGAATTTGGCTTCGGGATTTTCGTCGGTCACGCGCTGATTGCCGCGCAAATCGGCGAGCGCCTTCAAAATCGTGTCGCGCTTGAGGCCGTGTGTTTGAAAAATCTTTTTCAACGACGCACCCCCATCGGACAGCAAACCGAGCAGCAGATGTTCGGTGCTGACATAATCATCCTTGAGTTTGCCGGCCTCGGACTGCGCGGCATCGAGCGCCTTGCGCAGGGTCGGGCTGGCATAAACCTCCGCGCCGCCCTCGACCTTGTGGCGGCGGGACAACTCGCGCTCCAGTTCGGACTGCAATTTCGCGGGCGGCACGCCGATTTTCTGGAGCAGTTCGGGCACGAGGCTTTCGGACTGGCCGAGCAGGGCCAGCAGCAGATGTTCGCCGTCCATTTCCTGGTGCGACATCGCGCGCGCGAGGCGTTGCGCCTCCGACAGCGCCTCCTGTGATTTGAGGGTCAATTTCTCCGGTTGCATGACCAACCAAATAAACCGAATACGCGGCACGTCAAGTCCGGGAAATTTTGGCCGCAGACAAACACAGATTTCCCGGCGCAAATTTCAAGGGGTTTGAATTTTTTGCGGCAGCGCGTTGGTGGCCAGGAACGATTCGCGCCAGGGCTTGTGATCCTTGTAAAATTCCAGCCGTTGCTGGAAGGATTCAAGGTTGTTCATTTTGGCGGCAACCGCGAGATCGATGGCTTTTTGCACGGCTTGTTGGGCTTCCTCAAACTGTCCGGTTTCGGCGCAGGCCATGCCGAGCGCGTCCAGGACGAAGGGTTGGGTGCCTTTAGCCAAAGTGTTTGCCTCCAAGGCATAGGCGAGAGCGGTTTGCCCATCACGCACCTGCGGGTCTTCACTGGCCGAAAGCAGTTGCGCCGCATAGGCAAGGATTTCAACGTTGTCCGGTTCAATTCGCAAGGCCTCCTTGAATTCAGCCGCCGCCGGGCCGTCGCGGCCTTGCATGGCCAGTGCCTTGGCCAGGTAAAAATGCGGCCAGGGGGTGGATGGATCAAGCTGCGCGGCATTCTTGAATTCGCCGCCGGCTTCGTCGTAATGTCCCAACTCGACAAGTGTCTCGCCGATACGATCATGCACGGCCGGCTCCTTCGGGTTGATCTGCAATGCCCGGCGGTATTCAGCCAACGCTTCCTCCGGCCGGCCCAGTTTATCCAACAATCCGCCCAGGGTGAAATGGGTGAACAAATAGTCCGGGTCCAAGCGTGCGGATTCACGATACTCGGCCAGTGCCTGGCTGGAATTGCCTTCGTCTTGAAAGCCCATGCCCGCCCAGAGGTGGGCGATATAGTTGTTCCTGGTCGCGGCCAGAGCGTGAACAAACAACGACTTGTTATTCCGCCAATAGGTCAATTGATTTTCCGTGATGATGACGCAGGCTCCCAGCACCATGACAGTCGGGACCAGGATGACGGCTTTGGGAACCTGAAGGTGATCGGCCAGTTGGCGTAATCCAAACACAACGGCGATGAATACGCCGATGAGCGGGAAATAAGTGTAGCGGTCGGCCATCGCTTGCGATCCCACTTGAACCAGGCCGATGACCGGCACGAGGGTTCCCAAAAACCAAAGCCAGCCAATGAGGAGACAAGGACTGCATTTGCGCGCCAGCCAAACGGCGACGGAAATGCCCGCCAGGACCGCCGCGGACGCCGCCAGGGCCAGCCCGGAAATTTCTTCCGGCAGCGGGTAAAGGACCGCAAGGTTGGCCGGCCAGATCATTTTCAGCAAATAAAGCCCGTAGGCAACGGACGCGTTTTCCAGGCGCTGGTTCAGCGGAATTTGTTCAAACGAGGCGATGGCCTGGCCATGGCGTTGAGCCAGCAAAGTGGTCAGGCACGAAGCGGTCA
This sequence comes from uncultured Verrucomicrobiae bacterium, assembly GCA_963804345.1. GTDB lineage: Bacteria > Verrucomicrobiota > Verrucomicrobiia > Limisphaerales > UBA11358 > UBA11358. The sequence goes on from CAWDPX010000015.1 coordinate 241,058, forward strand.
GCAGCAGGAAGAACGGCCATTTCTCAAGCAACAAGCGGCGGAAAACCGGGAGTTGAAAGTTGAGGACAGAAATTCGTTGCAACGGCCAAAGGTCCAACAGGAGCATGACGAACGGCAGCGTAACCAGCATCGGCTTGGCCATCAGACCCAACGCAAAAAACAAAAGCGCCAGACCGTAAAAAAGTGACGGGGGGCGGGTGACGGGTGACGAAGCGGGGTGCGATCGTGTCACTTGCCACTTGTCACCTGTCACATATCGCGCATACGCGATCAGCGCCAACAGCCCGAAAAATGTGCTCAACACGTCCTTGCGCTCCGCTATCCACGCGACCGACTCCACGTGCAACGGATGCCAGGCGAACAACGCGGCCACCAGCGCGCTCGGCCATAAATGACCCGTCAGCCGGAACAACAACATGAACAACAAAGCTGCGTTGGCGCTGTGAAAGAGGACATTGACGACATGCTGCGGGCCGGCGTTCAACCCGAACAACTGACAGTCCAGCATGTGTGAAATCCAGGTCAGCGGATGCCAGTTGCCGGAATGCCAGGTCGTGAAAGCCCACCGGATGCCGGCCCAGGTCAGCCCGCTTTGGGCCATGTGGTTGTTGACGATGTAATCGTAGTCGTCATAAACAAAAACATTTGACCTCACCGGCAAATAGACCGCCAGCGTGACCAGCATGAGCACCATGGCGATGAGACGCGTACGAGGCATCGGATTTTCTTACGATGATTGTCGAAGCAAATAAAGTTCTTTCCGTGCCTGACAGTGAAGTCCGCACGTCTAAAACAAGTGGCGGAAAACATCGCGGCATCGGATCTGCCGTCGTTGTCCGCCGACGCGATAAAAAACCGCGCGCTTTACGACGCGCAGATCAAGCCGTCGGTGCATCAATATTGGTAAAATATAGCCTCGACTTATATTCTGAAAAATACTACTGTTGCCTGACTCTGGAAGAATGCCGAAGCTCAAATGAAACCAAACCTGAAACTTTGTATTGCCATCACCATTTGCTGTGTTGGGCTTTCAACCTTTGCTCAGGGTGTTCTTCCTTTTCGACTCGCTGACGATTTCTCCAATCGGACGGTCATTTTCGGGCCGGATTATTGGATTGTCGGTTCTCTTTCCAACGCAACGAGCGAGGCGGGTGAACCTTTTATTGACGGCGTTTCCAGCGGCCAAACCGTGTGGGGAACATGGACGGCTCCATCCAATGGCATTGTCACACTTTCGGCGGATGCAGATACTTTCAGCCCTCTGCTGTCAGTTTATACGGGAGATGCGCTGAACAACCTTTCGCTGGTTGCCAGCAATAATTATCTCGCTTGCTACGAAAGTACCATTTGCGGATGTCATTGGCGCGAGCGAAATCAGACCACGTTTCACGTCGCGCGCGGGCAGGCTTATCAAATCTGTGTGGACTCGGCCATCATCACTGATGCTTCCATGGGAATTCAATCCATCCCTGTTTATACCAATTCTAACGGCACTATTGTCATGGAAATGTTTTGGGGACCGACTTTTACAACCAATATTCTGAACGGTGGAGATTTCACGTTAAATTTGGGATTCACTCCCGCGCCCCCAAACGACGACTTCATCAATCGCATCAAACTTTCCGGTTCGCGATTTTCCATAAATGTGTCGAATGCCGGCGCCACAAAGGAATTGGGTGAGCCGGATCATTCGGGGAATCCCGGCGGGAGTTCGGTCTGGTATTCGTGGACTGCCCCGGCATCAGGTCGGGTCACTCTCTCGACCAATGAGGTGCCCGCTTATCCTCCACCATCATCAGCAAGCGGGGGCATTGGCCTTATTAACACAATGCCCGGTCCGCCCACTTGTGGAAATGAAATTGATCAGAACCCGCCCCCCATTTTTTATCCGGTATTCGCCGCTTATACGGGCACAGCGGTAAATTCGTTGACCCCGGCGAACTGTTTGCCTGTTTCGCTTGACGCATTTCCCAACGCGGTTGAATTCGATGCGGTCAAGGGTCAGACATATCAAATTGCCTTCGACGGGAACATGGGAACGACCGGCGACATCCCGCTTTACCTGGCGCTCACCAAACCCGCCTCGAATGATAACTTTAATAATCGCATCAAATTGCGCGGAATTTATGTTGTCGCGACTGGTTACAATGCCGGCGCGACCCGCCAATCCGGCGAACCCCTCTTCGGCGATTCCACCGGCAAGACCGTCTGGTGGTCATGGACGGCTCCGGTCGGCGGAACGGTTTCCATTGATTTAAGCGGCAGCGATTATTCCTTCCCAGTGGCAGTGTTTACCGGCTCCACCCTTGCGAAATTGCAAATGGTTGCGGAAGATTCCGGCGGCGTATCCTTCGACGCGGTTGAGGGGCAAACGTATCAGATTGCGATTGGCGATTCGGCCGGACTCACCGGAGCAATTCAGATGAAATTGCAAGCTCCAGTCGTTGATCTGGCGTTGTCCCAAACAGGCCGAAACCTTTTCAATACCACACTGCTTCGTTGCACGGCAACCACCGGACAAGTGGTTCTTCTGCTGCGCTCGGACGATGGCGTGAATTGGCAAGACGTGCAGACCAGTGTTGCCAATCGAAACATGGTGGGATTCATCGTTCACCCGGCACCGTCTGATAACGGACCTTATTACCGGGCAATTGTTGTTGACCGTTTGTTTTATTAAGAGCCTGCCGTCGTTGTCCGCCGACGCGATAAAAAAACCGCGCGCTTTACGATGCACAGATCAAGCCGTCGGTGCATCAATATTGGTAAAGGTGTAGCGTCGAGCCTGCGGCTCGATTTAATCGGCGCACAGCGCCGACACTACAACTCGTCCTCCTTCTCGTCCTCGTCTTCGGCTTTTGTTCCCAATACGAGAACGAGGACGACGACGAGGACGATTGAGAATTGAAGCCAATCCGCCTTGCTCCCCAGCCGGTTTTGCGCTAGTTTGCGGGCGTTATGGAAAATTCGTCCTTTTCTTCGCCGGGCGTACCGCCACCGTTGACGCCGCCGCCGATCATCACGCCGCCACCGCCGGCCAAACCGCGCAAGAGCCGGGGCTGGATGGTTTTTGCGATCATTCTGTTCGTGTTGCTGGCGTTCAGCCTGTTGGGGAATTTCATGCAACTTGTCTCACGCGCGTTTGGTTCCGGAATCAGCCGGGGCAGCTTTCGCACCAGCATGGCGCGCGAAGCCGGCCCGCGGCTCGAAGAATGCCTGCTCAAAGACAACGACGCGCACAGCAAAATAGCCGTGGTCACCGTGGATGGCATCATCACCGATAACGCCCGGGACCAGGCCGGCAACAACATGGTGGACGTCATCAAGGCGCAGCTTGACCGCGCGAAGGATGATGACCGGGTCATGGCGGTGATTTTGAAGGTGGATTCACCCGGCGGAGAGGTGATGGCCTCGGACGAAATCAGCAAAGCCATCGCGAATTTCCAGACGGACGATCCGGTTGAACCAGGCAAACCCGGCAAACGGGGCAAACCGGTGGTCTGTTCGATGGGCAGCCTGGCGGCGTCGGGCGGCTATTATATTTCCGTGCCGAGCCGCTGGATTGTGGCGAACGATCTGACCATCACCGGCAGCATCGGCGTGATTTTGCACACGTGGAATTATCGCGGCTTGATGGACAAGGTCGGCCTCGCGCCGGTGACCTACAAGAGCGGCAAGTTCAAGGACATGCTCAGCGGTGACCGCAGCACGAATGAAATCCCGGCGGAGGAACGGGTGATGGTGCAGGACTTGATTGACGAAACGTACGCAAAATTTACGAACGTCGTGTGGGTGGGCCGCAGCCAGGCGCATAAGCAAAACCAAAAGGAAGGCAAAGCACTCGCCTCTGACTGGGGAAAATATGCCGACGGCCGCGTGCTGTCCGGCTCCGAGGCGCTCAAATATGGCTTCGTGGACGAACTCGGCAATTTTGATGACGCGGTGAAAGCCACGAAAAAAATCGCCGGCATCCCCAAAGCCAACCTGATCGAATACCGCGAGCGCTATGACATTTCCGAGTTTCTGCGCCTGTTCGGGCAGAGCGACTCCGCGCACAACATCAAGCTCGACCTCGGCCTGGAGATGCCCAAGTTGCAGGCCGGACAGCTTTATTTCCTGTCGCCCACCTTTGTCAACTGACGTGAACGGCGTCACCGTCATCGCGCACCCGCTGGTGCAGCACAACCTCACCCGGTTGCGCGACAAACGGACGCAGCCCCAGGAATTCCGCCGGCTGCTGGATGAAATCGCCTCGCTGATGCTTTACGAGGCCACCCGCTCGTTCGCCACCCGTCCCGTTTCCGTGCAAACGCCGCTCGCGCCCGCGCGCGGTTTCCGGATCAAGCGCGATGTCGTTCTTGTGCCCGTGCTCCGCGCCGGCCTCGGCATGCTCGATTCCATTTTGCAACTGATTCCCAACGCCCGCGTCGGGTTCATCGGCCTCAAGCGCGAGGAAACGACGTTGCGCGCGCAGTTTTACCACAAAAGTCTGCCGAAAAACCTGAGCCGGTTTGAAGTCATTTTGATTGATCCCATGCTGGCGACCGGCGGCAGCGCCGTGGCCGCGCTGGATTTGCTCGCCGAGCAGGGCGCGAAACAGGTGCGGCTCGTGAATCTGGTCGCCGCGCCCGAAGGCATTCGCCGCGTGCGGAAAAGTTACCCGCAACTGCCGATTTTCACCGCCGCCATTGACCGCCAACTGAACAACAAAGGTTATATTTTGCCTGGCCTCGGCGACGTGGGCGACCGGTTGTTTGGGACGTGATGCGTGAAACGTGAAACGTGAACACAATTCACGCATCACGTTTCACGTTTCACGAATTACGATTACAAATGAGCAGTTCTGAAACGCTATTGATGGTCGCGGACAGCGAACGTGACGCGAACATGCTTTACGCCGTCGGCACGTTTGTGCCCGACCCGTTCATTTACCTGCAGGCTGGCGGACGTCCGCTCATCGTGATGAGCGATCTGGAAATTGACCGCGCCCGCGCGCAAGTTCCGCACTGCCGCGTCGCGTCGCTCAGCCATTACCAGAAGAAACTCCTCGCCGGAGGCATCAAATATCCCGGCCTCGCCCACGTCGTCCGCCTGATTTTGCGCGAAAAAAGCACCCGGCGCGTCATCGTGCCGGGCAATTTCCCCCTCGGCCTGGCCACGGACCTGGAAAAACTCGGGGTCAACGTCCAGCCGCGCCCGGGAAATTTTTTCCCGGAACGCGAGATCAAATCCGCCGCTGAAGTCCGAAAAATCTCCGCCGCGCTGGTGATGGCCGAGGTCGGCATGGCCGAGGGCATGCAGGCCCTCCGCGCGGCCAGAATCGGCCGCGATCGCAAACTCCTTTACCACAATGTCCCGCTCACCTCGGAAAAACTGCGCGCGGTGATTGATTGCGCCATCCTGCAGGCCTGCGGACTGGCCGCCAATACCATCGTCGCCGGCGGACGCCAGGCGTGCGACCCGCACGAACGCGGTTATGGTCCGCTGCGCGCGCATGAACCCATCATTATTGACATCTTCCCGCGCTCGCAAAAAACCGGTTACTTCGGCGACATCACCCGCACCGTCGTGCGCGGGCGCGCCAGCGAAGCCGCGCGCAAACTTTACGACACGGTTTATCAGGGACAAAAGATCGCCTTCCGAAAAATCCGCGCCAACGCCCCAACGGGCGACGCCCATCGCGCCGTGCAGGATTTTTTTGAGCAACAAGGTTACCCGACCCGCCGCCGCCACGGGCGCATGGAGGGATTCTTTCACGGCACCGGCCACGGCCTGGGCCTCGAAATCCACGAATCACCGCGGGTGGGCGCCACTTCCACGGGGATTTTGAAACCCGGTCACGTCGTCACCGTCGAGCCGGGGCTTTATTATCCGGAAATCGGCGGCGTGCGATTGGAAGACGTCTCGCTCGTCACGAACAACGGCGCGCGCAACCTGACGCGCTTTGAGAAGGTGCTGGAGATTTAGATCATTTCGGAAAAGAAAAATCTCCGAAGATTTCAAAATCATCGCGATTGAGCGTGAGCATTGAAGTTACTTCGCCAGCCAGGAAAGTTGAAGCCAGCATTGTGTCAAGAAGCCTTTTACGACCGAGATGATGCTCGTTCAGCCAATGTAGAAACAACAAAGTGCTTTCCGGCGTTGGAAACACTTGAACGACTTCGGTGGCGTTCCACCAGATTTCCGCGCGTTGAATCGCTTGTTCCAAATCCAGCGGCGCGGAAAAACGGCGCGCATCGGTAACCACGTGGATGAACTCGGCCAGAATTTGTGGCGCGAGCGCAAAATTGTCGCCGGCCTTGATAAATTTCTGGAATTGCGCACGGGTGCGGGCGTGTTCCGCGTGCGAACTGACTTCGATCGCGACGAGAAATGAGGTGTCAATGCCGTGAGTCATTCAACATTTCTCCAAGCAAATCGTCACGGCTGGTCAAAGGACGAAGCGTTTTGCCGAGATTGAGCGGCTTGAGCCCGGCGACACTCGTGCGCGGGCGGATGCGCTGGTTGCGAAACAATTCCATCGCCTCGCGAATCAGTTCCGCCGCCGTCCGATCCGTCCGCCGGGCATGGTCAATGAAGTCTTCATAAACCGGCTCGGATATGTTGACAGAGATGGTCTTCATATATCACGATCAATATATGTTGATCGCCGCGCCCAAGCAAGCATTTTATCGCGACCAATGGCGCGCGCAACCTGACATGGTTGAAAAATTGCTGGAGATATGAAGAGCTTCGTGCAAAAATTGAATGTGCGTTTGATTCTTCCAATCAGCCTTTTGCTCTTGATCATTCTTTCCGGCTGCACTCCCGCTGATCCCGCCAGCCAGATAAGGAGATTCACGCCCCCCGATGACGAAGCCAGGGCGACAAATTATATTGCTCTGCTTCGGCAAAACAAATTTGAGCGGATTCAAAATGATTTAGACCCGAGCATAAAACACGCCCTCACCCAAGACCTGCTGGTAAAGATGGCAAAGGCAATTCCACCTCAAGAACCTGTTTCAGTTAAAATTATCGGAGCACAACAAGTCCATAATCCTGGCATCTACAAAATCAATCTTTCATTTGAATATCAATTCCCGTCAGAATGGTTGTTGATCAATGTCGCAACACAGAAAAAAGACGCGGTTTCCACCATTATCGGATTTAACGTTTATCCGTTATCGGACTCTTTGGAAAACATCAACCGATTCACACTCGCAGGGAAAAACCCTTTGCAATATGCGACGCTGGTGTTCGCCATCTTGGTTCCGCTTTTCATTTTCTACGTCCTTGTGCTTTGCATCCTAACCAAAATGACCAAGAGAAAATGGCTCTGGATAATTTTCATTCTGTTTGGAATAAGCAGGCTCACCGTCAATTGGACAACCGGCCAGTGGCAAATCGCGCCGTTATATTTCTTATTTTTGGGTTCGGGCGCGTTTGCTCCGCTGTATGGCGCATGGTTAATTTCAATTTCTTTGCCGTTGGGAGCAATCCTGTTTTTGTTTCGACGCAAAAAACTTGTTACTTCAGTTGAGCCACTCAATCCCATGCCATAACCAGTTGCAGTTGCATATCGGTTCTGCAATTGCGCCAAATCCATGTCTCCATTGAGCCACGCTGGCGCAAAATATTCTTTTCCAGAACGGGAAAACCCTTAAATTGGCTGGAAACCGATTTGGCACACGGCCAGCTTGGTTGAATGAAACAGCGAACGCGCTGTCAACTGAATGAGTTTATGTTTTATTTCGATCCATTATATTTGTCGTTGGTTGTCTTGCCGGGATTGCTCATCGGCATCTGGGCGCAAATCAAATTGTCATCGGCTTACGGCAAATACAGCCGGGTGCCGGTGGAATCCGGCATGACCGGCGCCCAGGCCGCGCGCGAAATCCTCGACCGGGCCGGCCTCACCAATGTCCCGGTGGAGGAAGTCCCCGGCCGTTTGACCGACCATTATGATCCGACCAAACGTGCGCTGTTTTTGTCATCGGATAATTTCAATGGCCGGACGGTGGCCGCCGTCGGCGTTGCCGCGCATGAATCCGGTCACGCGTTGCAACATCAGGCTGCCTACGGGCTGTTTAACGTGCGCATGGCGCTGGTGCCGGTGACGCAGTTCGCGAGCATGGCCTACACGGGCATTCTCCTGATGGGCATTTTTCTGGGCCTGATGAAAATTGCCCTCCCCATCATCATTGCGATTTTTGCGGTGATAACGTTGTTCCAGCTCGTCACGTTGCCGGTGGAATACGACGCCAGCCGCCGCGCCAAGGAACAATTGTTCCGGCTGGGCCTCGTACATGAGCAGGAACGTGCGGGGGTGAGCAGGGTTCTGGACGCTGCGGCGCTGACTTACGTGGCCGCACTGGTTACCAGCATATTGACGTTACTTTACTACATCGCCCGCAACAGCCGGCGTTAGTTTTGCGGATGGTTGAGTTGCACGAGACCCTGATTTTGGGACTCGCAGAGCTCGTCCTTCCGAAAATTGATTGGGTTACGGTTTTAATTTTCTTGCAGGCTGATACATAGCCCGTAACGTTTCCCCGTTGTATGGCGGTAAAGAGGCAAAAACACAAAGCTGGAAAATCCAAACGGCGCGCAACCAGACCCTTGGTTGCCGTGCGCCGCGCAAAAGTTTCCGCGCGCGCCACCGTTGCGCCTGCCGTTCCCCCACCCGCCCCGCCGAAACCGGCCGGGGAAAGCGACACCGCGCAATTCATCCGGCGGGAAAGTTCGGCCTACGACGGCGACACGGCCATCAAACTTTACCTGCGCGAAATCGGGCAGGTAAAACTGCTCACACCGCAGGAGGAAATCCAACTGGCCGCGCGCATTAAAAAGGGCGATAAAAAAGCGCGCGAATTGATGATCAAGGCCAACCTCCGCCTAGTCGTGAAAATCGCGCGCGATTACGACGGCATCGGACTGCCGCTGCTGGATTTGATCAGCGAAGGCAACATCGGCTTGATGAAGGCCGTCGAGCGGTTCGACCCCAAAAAAGGCGGCAAACTCTCGACTTATGGCTCGTGGTGGATCAAGCAGTCCATCAAACGCGCGCTCGCCAATCAATCCAAGACCATTCGCCTGCCGGTGCATCTGGTGGACAAGATTTCCAAGATGCGCCGCCTCGCGATGCGTTTGCAGGAGGAACTGGGCCGCGAACCAACCGATGAGGAGTTGGCCGACGAACTCGACGTGACCGCCGTCCGCGTGCGGCAGATGCGCCTGGCAGCCATCCGTCCCGCGTCGCTGGACGCGCCGATTGGCGATGACGAGTCGAACAATTTTTCCGACGTGGTCGAGGACGAAAACGCCACCTCGCCCTACGAAAATCTGAAAGACAAAACCGTCACCGGCATGTTGCAGGACATGGTGAAGCACCTCGACGCGCGCGAAGCGACAATTTTACGCTACCGCTTCGGCCTCGACGGCGGCGCGGAAAAAACCCTGGAGGAAGTCGGCGAGAAATTTGGCGTCACGCGCGAGCGCGTCCGCCAAATTCAGAATCTCGCGTTGAGAAAACTCCGCAAAATGATCGAAAAACTCGAAGCCTCCAAAAACAAGGAAAACTGACGCCATGTCCCAAACCACCGCCACACCCGGGGAAATCGAACGCGCCATCCGCAATATTCCGGACTTCCCCAAGCCGGGCATCCAGTTCAAGGACATCACGCCCGTGCTGGCCGACGCCCGGTTGTTCTCCGGCGCGATTGATTTGCTCACGGATAAATTCAAACCCGGTTCGGTGGATGCGGTGGTGGGAATTGACGCGCGGGGATTTATTTTTGCCGCCGCCGCCGCCGTGAAATTGCGCGCCGGGTTCGTCCCCGTCCGCAAAAAAGGGAAGCTGCCCCATAAAACCATCGAACAGGATTACGCGCTCGAATACGGCTCGGCGACCGTCGCCATGCACGTGGACGCGCTCAAGCCGGGCGCGCGCGTGGTGTTGATTGACGATCTGCTGGCGACCGGCGGCACTTCCGCCGCCGCGGTCGCGCTGGTGAAGAAACTCGGCGCGAACATCCTTGAAATCGGCTTCCTCATCGAACTGAAATTCCTGAACGGCCGCGAGAAGCTGAAGGGCTATCCGGTGCGTTCCATCATTGCCTACTGAATTGTTGTAGCGGCGGTCCATGACCGCCGTAAATTTACATCGAAATAGAGCTCCATCCGTAAAATCGTCCCGGCACAAACAGCACAATAAATGAAATAGCTATTTCATTAATTGTACCTCGGTTTTTTCAGTACAATTCCTCGAACTCCAATCTGCCGCGCAATTGAGTTTTCAACTTCCCGTTTTCCGCTACATTGTCGCCAATGCATTGGCTGCAAGCGCTCGATACCAGACTGTTTGATTTCATCAACCGGTCGTTGGCCAATCCGTTCTTCGACTGGCTCATGCCGATTTTGAGCGGCAACGTTTTTTTCTTCCCGGCCGTCGTCCTGATCGGCACCGGCATGCTTTGGAAAGGCGGCCGCCGCGCACGGCTTTGCGTTCTGATGCTGCTTTTAATCATGCCGCCGGGCGACGCCTTCGTCACCAATGCCCTCAAACACACGATCGCCCGGCCGCGCCCGTTCGTCACGCTGCCGGAGGCGCGGGTCTTTGGCACGGTCGGCAAGGGTTATGTTCCGCCTCAAGTTGACAGCAACGGCGTGGACATGTCGGGCAAAAAAGGCAGCCGCAACAGCATGCCTTCGTCGCATGCCGCCAACTGGTTTGCCGCCACAATGATTTTCCTCATTTACTACCGGCGAAGCCTCTGGTTCATGCTGCCAATGGCGCTCGCCGTTTCGTTTTCGCGCATTTACAATGGCGTGCATTATCCCAGCGACGTGCTCGTCGGCGCATTTGTGGGCGCAGGTTACGCCGCAGCGGGAGCAGTTGCCCTGCAAACCGCCTGGCAATGGATCGGCAAGAAATGGTTTTTCCCCTGGCATGCCCAATTGCCTTCATTGCTGAATCCAGACGCCGGAAGCCGGAAACCATGTGGATAAACATCCAGCTTTTTGAGTGTCGCAACCTCCATTGACCCGCTGTGCCTTCGCGCTTCATCAACATCCCGGTTCGCGATTACGATCTGGCTGCGACCCTGGACTCCGGCCAGGCCTTCCGCTGGCATGCCCGCAATGATTCCTGGGTGGGCGTCATCGGCCGGCATTGGGTCCGATTGACGCAAGGGCGCAACGGCATTTGCGCTGGAACCGCCGGGCCGGTCGCCGACTGGCAATGGTTGCGCGACTATTTGCAAACCGAAACGGATTTGGCCGCCGTGCTCAAAACTTTTCCCGACGACGCGCCGATGCGCGATACGGTTGCCGCATGCCGCGGTTTGCGCGTGCTGCGGCAGGACCCGTGGGAATGTCTTGCGTCGTTTATTTTGTCCTCGACCAAACAAATCGTCCAAATCCGGCAAATCGTCGCCCTGCTTTGCGAACGATTCGGCGAACCGATTCATCTCTGTAGCGGCGGTCTGCGACCGTCGCAACTTTTGGTAATTGGCGAAACTTCGGCGGTCACAGACCGCCGCTACAATTCCTTCCCCACACCACAACGGCTGGCCAGCGCCACCGAAGCCGAACTCCACGCGTGCAAAATGGGTTTTCGCGCGCCGCATCTCCTCGCCGCCGCCCGCCGGATCGCCGATGGCAAATTCGATTTGGAACGGCTGCGGCATCTGACCCTGGCGGAAGCGCGCGGGGAATTGATGACCTTGCGTGGCGTCGGGGGCAAAATTGCCGATTGCGTCCTGCTCTTCGCCTATGGTTTTGACGGCGCGTTTCCCGTGGATGTGTGGGTCGAACGCGCGCTGCGCGAACTCTATTTCTCGCGCCGCCGGGTCAGCGACAAACGGCTGCGGCATTTTGCCGCGACCCATTTCGGGCCGCACGCCGGTTACGCCCAGCAGTATCTTTTTCATTACATGCGGACGAAAAGGAAACGGACCGGTTCAACAAAATGACATTAGTACAGACCCAAAAGCGGTGGAGGGCCGCTGCAGTCCAAAACGCGAGGCGTTTGCCTGAGACTCACGAATTGCGCAAAGCGTTTGGAGTGCGCCGGCTTTAGCGGCGCTGTCGGACGGGCGGAGAGGCCGGAATGGTGGATGTTCCCCGTGCGGCCAAAAGCGGTGCTGAAGTCACCGCAATCCAGACGCTCCGCGAGTTTCCAAGGACGATTGAATTTTGCGAAGCGTCGTGGCGTGCGCCAGCCCATTGGCGCTTTGCCGGGCAGAAGACCTGCGGATTTCCGAATGAATTTTGACCACAAACATCGGGCGAACGGTTACCGCTTTCTTTTGATGGAAATTTGCCAGTCAGCTTTCACACACCCACGATGAAAGCTTTGGATAAGAAAAAAGCACAGCTTCTGAAAAATCAAACAACCACGGCCCGATGGTTCGGGTTTGGGATGGCGGCGACCAGCCGTCTCATTTTGGGACACTAGCCGTTGCTGCCCCCGGAAACGGATGAATTCTGATGGTCTTGCGATGATTTCGATCTATTGAAATTGGTCCTCAAAAATTGAAAGAACCTTCGGATTTCAAAGTATGCCACGTTGCCAGCCGCGAAGATCTGGACTGCGACAAGAATTTTACAGAACATTGTGTCCATCAAATCCGGTATGAGCTAATTCCTTGCCAACTTGCGAAGAAATAAGACGGCCCGGACCCAAGGCAGACACCGGAGGTGACCAGCCGGACGGGACGAGACCGGTTTCGAGTTTTTCGTTGTGCCGACAATCCTTGATGGAAATTCGCAGGTCTGCTTCCATAAGCCCATAATGAAGGCTGTAGATGAAAAAATAGGCCATGCACAGAGCCATGCATGCACTGCGGCATAATAATAATGTTAGGCGGCTTCCGCGTATGCACCGACCAATCATCATTCTGTTTTGGCTGGCTTGCACCAGTTCAGGATTCTGCGCGACTTCGACGAACCTTGACCTGTCGGAGTTTTTCGGCGGGCGCGAGGGATGTTTTGTTCTGTATGATGCGCAGGCCGACAATTATGTCCGCTACCATCCGAAGGGTTGTGCGGAGCGGTTTACTCCTTGTTCAACGTTTAAGATTGCCAATTCACTGATTGCGCTGGAGACAGGTGTCGCCTCCGGCCCGGAGTTTTCTCTCAAGTGGGATGGCGTGATGCGCCCCATCGCATCGTGGAACCGGGACCAAACCATGCGCAGCGCCTTCTCCAATTCGGTCGTTTGGTTTTATCAGGAGCTGGCGCGGCGGATCGGCCCGGAGCGCATGGCGGACCATGTCCGCCGTTTGGATTATGGCAACCGCGACACGAGCGGCGGCATCACCAATTTTTGGCTGGACAGCACCTTGCGCATATCTGCTGATGAGCAGGTGGCGTTTGTCAGACGCCTCTGGGCAGACAGCCTGCCCGTGAGCAAGGACGTCCAGCGAATCACTCGCGAGTTGATGGAGCTGTCACACAGCGATGATGGGCGAATCTTTTACGGCAAGACGGGCACTGCGGGTGATGCCAATGCAGGCATTGCCCGGTTGGGCTGGTTTATCGGTTGTGTGACCAAGGGTGAGCGGAGAGTTTTTTTTGCGACCCGCATTACGGCCGGGCGGGACGCCAGTGGCAGACAGGCACGCAAGATTACCGAGGCCATTTTAGACAAGACTTCAGATATGAGCCAGCCGCCGGCTAAATGTTGGACTGAAAAACTGCTTCACCGCCTTGCGTCCTACGCGTGACCTAAAATGAAAATTGATGCCATTCTTTCACCGGCGGAACTGCCCGCGCTCGCGAAACGCGATTTGCGTAACACCACCTGCGTCGTGTTCGACGTGCTGCGCGCCACGAGCACGTTTGTGACCGCGCTGCACAACGGAGCGAAGGCGGTGATTCCGGTCGCCGAAATTTCCGAGGCCCTGGCCCTCCGCCAAAAACAGCCGGGCATCCTGCTCGGCGGCGAACGCGACGGCGTAAGAATCCGCGCCGGCCAGACCGGCGGCATTGATTTTGACCTCGGCAACTCGCCGCGCGAATACACGCCGGAAAAGGTCCGCGGCAAAACGATTGTTTCGACGACGACGAACGGCACCCGCGCGTTGCGCGCCTGCACGAACGCGCAAACGGTTTTGGCCGCCTCGTTTTTGAATCTCACGGCCACTGCGCAATTCATCCACCGGATACAACCGGCGCAAATCGTGCTCGTGTGCGCGGGCACGCGCGAAAACATTGCCGCCGAGGACGTGCTGGCGGCGGGCGCATTGGGCGAGTTATTGTCATACCCTTTTGAAACAACTGACGCGCCCCTCGCCCCGTTTGGGCGGGGAAAGGGCATCCGACTAAATGATTCCGTCGAAACCGCCCGCAACGCCTGGCGGAAGGCGAAGTCCAACCTGTTCGAAGTTGTTTCTGATGCTGAAAACGCCCGGCGGTTGCTGGCGATTCCCGGATTGCGCGATGACGTGGCGTTTTGTCTGCGACCGGACGTTTATAATTTGATCGCCGCGCTGGGCAAAGACGGCGCGATGCGAATTTTAATTTGAGATTTGCACGCCCAGCGCCTGCAATTTCGCCTTGATTTGGAGGTCGCCGGGTTTGAGCCGCGACGCTTCCTGATAGCACCGCACGGCTTCGGCCGTTTGCCCCTGTTTCACCAGGGCATCGCCCAGGTTGCTGTAAATCTGCAGGTTGCCGGGCGTGAGGCGGAGGGCTTCGCGGAAATGCCGGATGGCTTCATCGAATCTTTTCTGGATGAATAAAACCGTGGCGAAATTGTTGTGCGTGCTGGCGGAATCGGGATCAATTTTCAACGCCGCTTCGAAATTCATAATGGCCTCGGCATACTGCTTTTTCGCCGCCAGGGCAAACCCCAGGTTGTCCAGAATGTCAGCCTGGTTCGGTGTGATTTCCAGGGCGTTGCGGTAATTGGCGATGGCCTCGTCCCACATGCCCAGCTTGGCAAAGCCATTGCCCAAGTCATAGAGAACGCTGGGGTCCGACGGATTCATCCGCAGCGCCTGGTCATAACAGTTCACCGCGCCCGGGACATCTCCTCTGGCCGACAGGCAGGTGCCCAGGTTGACGCAGGCGGTATAGTTGTTCTCCGTCACGGCGAGCGCATGTCGAAAAAGCATTTCGGAGTTTTGCCAGCAGCCCACCTGGATTCTCGTCCGCCACGCGCCGGCGGCCAGCAACAACAGGGCCGCCAGGACAAGGAAAGGTCCGGGCAGATATCGTCGCGACCCCAACTCCCCGCCACCCCAGGCCAGGACCATGAACAACCCGACCAACGGCACATACCCGTACCGGTCGGACATGGATTGTCCTCCAACCTGCACCAGACCGATCACCGGAACCAGGGTCCCCACAAACCAGAACCAGCCGGTGAATCCAAACGGAAATTTCCGGGCCAGCCATACGGCGGCGACGCAAAGCCCGACAAACAGCGTCACCGCGGGCAACAGGCATTCCCAAGGCCAGTGCTCGACATATGGATAGGGATTGGCGAGTGAAACCGGCCAAAATGTTTTTTCCAAATACCGGGCGTAGGAAACGAAGGCGTTCCCGATTCGCGCGGAGGCGGAAAATCTCGCCAACGCCGCAACCGCGCCGGCTTTCCGTTGCACCAGAAACGTCACCCAACACGAAATCGCGCTCAGGGCAAAAAATGGAATCTTTTCCCAAACCAAACCTTGAATTTTGAGCCCTGAACCGGGAACCGTGAATCGCTGCAACGGCCAGTAATCCAGCAGCAACATGACGAACGGCAGGGTCACCAACATTGGCTTGCTCATCAGGCCGAGCGCGAAAAAAACCAACGCCAAGCCGTAGAATATTTTGGACTTGGGACTTGGAACCTGGGATTTCTCCACGTATCGCCCCCACGCGCCCAGCGCCAACAGCCCGAAGAACGTGCTCAAAACATCCTTGCGCTCCGAAATCCAAGCCACGGATTCCACGTGCAGGGGATGCAGGGCAAACAACGCCGCCACGAACGCGCTCCGCCAGATCGCCCCCGTCAACCGCCGGAGCAGCAGGAACAGGAGGACCGTGTTGGCCAGATGAAGCAACAGGTTGGTGAGGTGCGGACCCGCCGGCCCTTTGCCAAACAACTCCACGTCCAGCATCAGCGACAGCCACGTCAACGGATGCCAGTTGGCGCAAAATCCCGTGGTACAGGCCCAAACGAGGTTCGGCAACGACAGGCCGGCCAGCACGTGGCGATTGGAGAAAAAATAATCCGGGTCGTCGTAATTGACGAAGTCGCAACCCGTGACCGGCCAATAAACCGCCAGCGTCACCGCCACCAGCAGCAGGCAGAGAACCACCGGGTTGGAAAATGCCCGAAGCTTGCCGGCGAATTGTTCACTCACGCCACAATGGAAACCGAAGGCACAATCCGTTGCCAGCAGAATTCTTCTGGACACAATTATTTTTGAGCATAATTTCAAACTCGTGAAGCGGGACAGCGCCATAATCCCCTACGGCAGGGTTTTGCGTTTAATCCCGATAGCCAGCGGCATCATCGGCTGGCATTTTGCAGGCTGGCTGGGCGCCATTATTGGTTTCGTCATCGGAAGTTTGATGGCAGTCCTACTTTGGGGAACTGGATTTTGACCTCACACCACAAATTCCAGTTCCTGCCGGCGCGGAATCAGGCCGCGCTCGAATGCCTGCCCCAAAAACCGGCGGATGGATTCCCTGCCCCGCTCGCCGTAATCCAGCGTCCAGTGGTTCACGTACATCCCCACAAACTTGTCGGCGAGATCGCGCCCCATGTCGCGCGCGTATTGCAATGCGTGCTGCACCGCCTCGGCCCGATGATCGAGACTGAATTGGATGCTCGCGGTGAGAATGTTGGAAATTTTCCGGCGCGCCACCAAATCGAATTTCTTGTGGATGACATTCCCGCCCAGCGGCAGCGGCAGCCCGTCGTTTTCCCTGCCCCACCAGGCGCCGAGGTCTTCACATGCGACGAGACCCTCGTTTTGATACGTCAACTGGCCTTCGTGGATGATCAGGCCAACGTCCGCCGCGCCGGAGCGAACCGCCTGAAAAATCTGATCAAATGGGACAACGATGAATTCGAAGTTCGGAGTTCGATGTTCGATGTTCGACGTCTTTTCGCAGCCCAGCCAAAGCTGCAGGGCGAGAAATGCGCTGGTCAGGGTGCCGGGCACGGCGATTTTTTTCTCCGCCATCTCCGCCCTGGAAAATTTGTGTTTCGCCACCAGCATCGGGCCGTAACCATCGCCCATGCTCGCGCCGCCGGGCAGCAACGCGTATTGATCGCTCACGCGAGCGTAGGCGTGGATGCTGACGGCGGTGATGTCAAGTTCGCCGCGCGTAGCTCGCTCGTTCAGCGTCTGGATGTCCTGCAAAATGTGCTCGAACCGGTAGCCCTGCGTCGGAATCAAATCCTTCGCCAGCGCATAAAACATGAAGGCGTCGTCGGGGTCCGGTGAATGGCCTAGCGTCAGCGTCGTTTGCTGCATGAACGCAGCCTAAACCACGCCGCGCGAACTGTCACGATGAGTTCCGTGCAGCGCGCATGGCGAGCTCTGGGAGCGCCGGCCACAACCTGTACGAATCTCTTGCGGTAAAATTGGATGTTCAGCGTTCGATGTTGAATGTTCGATGTTCGGCCTTCATATTTTGCCACACGCGCGCTGACCGGATCCGGCTGCAACCGACTGTCACCTCCTTTGTCGCTCCAATTCACAATCCGGTTTTGCCGGCCAACCCGGCCAGGCGCGTGCGTCGTGTTCCTCCCCAGACAAGTGCGAGTTTGTCTGTCTTCAAAAACCTGACAACGTGTGTCGCACCGCCTCCTCGGTACCGGTGCGACCCTTTGTGAGGTTCCCCGCCAAAAACCAACAATGTTTGCCAACCCGCCGGCACTTAAGCATCCGGTGTGCCGTCCGGAATTTTTGGGAATAATTGTGAAAAACCGACGCAATTTGCGGGTCCCGGTCGGACGAAAATTAAAATCGCTGTTGTTTTTTTTCCAGCCTGATAAAAAAGCGCGCCCAATCCGTGCAGACTGTTACGATGAGATGGTGTGGCATACGTTGCGACCCCTAATCGTATCCATGCGGCCGGAAAATCTTTTAACCACGGATGGACACAGATGAACACGGATGGGAAAAGGTTTCAGCAAGCAACACGTTCACCAATGAGTGAAGCCGCCCGGGTTCGTTGAAAAGACTTTAGTTCTTGTCTTAATCCGTGTCCATCCGTGTCCATCCGTGGTTTCATTGAATAGATACGGCCAAGAGCGACGCTTGCCGCACAATTTGCCGACAAGTTTCGATATCGTTTATCAAGACTGGTTGCCAATTCCGGCAATCCCCGGTTTACTGCGTCATGCTGTTTGAACGGATTTTCGGACCCGGGACGCCACCGGCTTCACTGGTTGTTCACTTGCCGGCGGGATTGCAATCGTTGCCGCTTTTGATGGTGCGCAATCCGCACGCACGCCGCTATCTGCTCCGGTTGCGTCCCGATGGCACCGCCCGCGTCACCATTCCCCGCGGCGGATCGACGGAGGTGGCCCGACAATTTGTCGAACGCCATGCCGCCTGGCTGGAACGTCAGTTTCAGCGGCTCCAAGCACAACCCCGGAAACCGGCCGTCTGGACGATTGGGACGGAGATTCTCCTGCGCGGCGACGCGGTCCGCATTGAAGCCGGGTTCAACGGTGAATCTGGCATCACCCGCTTCGGTGGCGAGTTGATCCGGGTCTCCAATCCGGCCGATTTGCGTTCCGCCATCGAAGGCCATCTTCGCCAATTGGCCACGCGGGAATTGCCGCCGCGCGTGCTGGAGCTGGCCATCCGGCACGGATTGACCGTGCGCCGCATCACGGTGCGCAGCCAGAAATCGCGCTGGGGCTCCTGTTCGCGGCGCGGCACGATTTCCCTGAACTGGCGGCTCATCCAGACCCCCGCTTTCGTCAGCGACTACATCTGTCTGCACGAACTGACGCATTTGCGGCAAATGAACCACTCGCCCCGGTTCTGGCGGGAAATGGAGCGTGTTTGTCCCGATTACCCGATGGCCGAGCGTTGGTTGAAAGAACACTCCGGGCTGTTGCGGTAATCGTTCTCCCGTCAGACTTTTGAAAAGAGTTCACTGACAACACCGCCGCGCAAAAGTTCGCGCTTTCATTTGGGTTGTTTCACGACTAGCGTTTGCCAGCCGACTGCGAAACCGGCACAAAAACATGATCAAAACGCTCTTCATCCTCGTCGCCGGGGCACTGCTGTGCGGTTGCACCGCAGTGGCGCCGGTGGCTTCTTCCATGGCCGGGCCGCTCAGCCAGCAGCCCGTGCAGGCGAACACACACACGGCGGTCAACCTGTCGGAGGGGAATTTTGTGGTGGTGAAAACCAACGTGGTGGGACGGAGCAAGGGCTTCAGTTTGCTGGGCTTGATCACCATTTATCCCGCCACGACGACGAAAGCGATGAGCCGGCTGTATGCGGAAGCGGGAATGCAGGAGGGCAAACCCAAAACTGTGGCCCATCTGGTGATCGAGCATTCGAGCATGTACTTCATTTTGTTCTCGATTCCCGAGACCACGGTGCGGGCCGATATTGTGCAGTTCAATTCCAAGTCCGAACCGGACAACGGCGGAAATAAGGACTCTGTCGGACCGCCCTAATTGCAGGAATCCAGGAAATCGCAGATGGGAGTTTGGGGGCAAAATAGAGCCGGGCGAATGGCTCTCAGCCCGCAGGTTCCCGTCACCAGGTGAAGCAAAGTGATTTCCTTGCCGTTGCGGATCGGCATCTTGACCCGCTTGGGCAAATACCTGGCCCCGGGATCATCTGGGAATAATTGTTACCCAAAATTCATCACGGCACCACCTGCGGAAATGGGATTGGTAGTGCGCGGACTGTTTCCGGGTGTCTAATGCTGGTTCTTGCTTAGGACCATCGGGCCAACCCAGCGCGTGTTGTATTTTGCCATCCAGTCGTTGTTGAGCCCCGCCGGGCGCTGCTGGTGGTCGTAGGCCTGATCATCCATGCCGTGAAACGGCAGCGGCTCCACCCGCCAGCCTTGGCCGACGTGAAAATCCGCGTCCTTGTCCCAGCCGACGGCATAGAGGAAAAAGTCGCGGACAAAACCGACTGGCTTGGCCGGCAGTTCTTCCGCCTTAAAAGACAGGGCGAGTTCATCGCCGCCATTCAGCAGCACGAGCGCGTCGTCGCTTTTTTGGACCAGTTCGTCCACCGCGCCATAGCGCGTACACCAGCCGGATGGTGTGCGCCGCCAGGGCGGTTCGGACCGGAGCCGGTCGTATTCCGGTGTGAGCGGCAGCGAGGGAGGCAGCGGGGCAAATTCGCTGAATCCACGCCAGTGCAAATCGCTGTGTCCGGGAGTCAGGGAAACTTGATGATTCTGATCCGCCGCAACCTTCTCGCAGACGGAGGCGAAATCCCAGTAGAGTTCAAACGCCGTTGTCAGCCGGAGACGGTGCGCGCCCGGCGGCAGTTTTTTCTCAAGGTCAACCAGGATGGTCTTGGTTTTGCCCGCCGGCGTGCCAACGTCAACATCAACTTTTTTCCACGAACCATCCGGCAATTCGGCTTCGAGCGTCGGAAACGGAAACGGCAGATTCGGGTCGAGCGACGCCGCGACGTTTGCCATGCCGCCGCCGAAACGCAGCCAGCCGTTTAAAACGAGGACGAGCGGACGGTTGGCGGGCAGTTCGCCAAAATCCATGGCCACGGAAAACGGTTCGGCCAGTCCGCGCAATTGCGGCTCGCGCAGGCGCACGGGCGAAACCATCCGGCCATCCATCTTCGCCAGCGCCTCGGTCACGTCCAGCCCGTCGCTGCGGGTGGCCTGCTTGAGCGCGGCCACCGGACGCAGGGTCCAGATTTCGTGCGGCGGGAACGGTTTGCCCGGATGCATTTTGCTCGTCGGACAAACCAGCGTTCCGACCGGATGGTCCACCACCACCAGCCGGGCCTCGTCGAGATAAAGCACTTCGCGGAGTTCCTCGGTGATCCTGACTTCATACGCGCCATCCTTCGGCGGAAATTGTTGTTCGCCGCCCAGCGCCAGGAATTCCTCTGGATCGGATTCGACATAGCGGGTCTTGCTGACCGGCAGGCCGAGCGGCGACGCGCCGAGGATGTCGGTAACAAATTTGAACCGCTGGCCGTCCCAAGCATAAAGATACGGGCAGGAGCCGCTGGGCAGGGTCAATTCGTCGAGCGTCAATTGATTGGTGGGGACCGCCACGTCCACCAGCGTGCTGGAGAGGTCGAACCAGCGCGTTTTGAGCGCGTCGAGTTTGTCGTGCTTGCCGACGCCGATCTCCAGGGGAAATTGTTGCAGCGTGCGGATCGTCCGCCAGTTGCCGGACGCCAGTTCGACGCGCACCCCGAGCGCGCTGGCATTGGAACGATTGCCCACCAGCCGCAGCTTCAGTTGCCGGTTCGCGTTGCCGCCGTCATTTCGCAAAAACCGCAGGCCGTTGGGCGTGCTGGCGATCAGGTCCGTGTCGCCGTCGCCGTCAAAATCGGCCGCTACCAGCGCATCCACCGGGCCGATTTTATCCAGGCCAAGTTCAGTGGTGACATCGGCGAACCCGGCCTTGCCCAGATTGCGCCAGACCCGCACGCCGTTGCCGTAAGCAATGATATCCAGCCAGCCGTCGTTGTCATAATCCACGGGCAAAATTCCCTTCACCTGCAGTCCGCGCAACGGCAGGCTCAACCGTTCCGTCAGGCCGCCAAAAAGGACGGTGAGGTCGCGTTCACCGGCCACGACCAGGTCGGCGCGCAGGTCGTTGTTCAAGTCGGCCACGGCGATGACGCTTCCCACCGGCCAATCCGCCGGTGAATTGGTTTCCACAAAAGAACCGGCGCGTTGTTTGGGGAAGAAAATGGGCGCCTTTCCGTCGCGGGTGACAAACACGCCCGGCACATCCACGTTGTTCCAGTCTTCCACGGCCACGTGTTCCGCGCCCGCAAACTTTTCGGGCAGACCCGAATTGGCGGTGTTGTCCTGCAGGTAAAAGTTTCCGAGATTCTGATAAACGCGCAGTCCGCTGCCGTCCGGCAGGACCGCCAGCAGATCGAGTTTGCCCGTGAAATCGAGGTCCGCCAGCAGGCCGTCGCGCGCCTTCAGGTTTTCCAGCCCGGTGAACGCCGTGAAATCGCGGGCCTGGCCGTGGGCGGCGAATTTGAAGGCTTGCGATGCCTGGTCGCCGAGCACGATCACATCCTCAAACCGGTCGTTGTTCATGTCGCCCACCAGACAGCGGCGATAGGTCACGCCGGGGTTTGCGGGCAGGAGTTCGCCGAGCGGTTCGAACCGTCCGTTTTGATTGCCCAGGACACGAAAGCCTTTTTTGCCTTCCATCACAAAAAGGCTGTTGCGTCCGTCGTGGTTGCAATCCAGCACCGCCATCGGCCCGTGATAATTTGCCGGCTGGCTGAACGCGGTGGCGGTGGCATCCGTGAAACGCACCGGCACGCCGCGGCGTTCGGGTTGCTCCAGAACGAACGCCATCTGGGGTTGCGTGTACTTGCAGCGCTCGAAGGTGGCCGGGCCGCTCGGTGCGCCGGGTTTTTTGGCCAGGATTTCCTGGTGCTTCTGCAATTCCCGCGCGGCATCCTCCGCGCGGCCGGCGCGCTGGTAAAGCTGGCTGAGCTGGTAGTGCGCGGAAGGATGTTCCGGCTCAAAGCGCACGATGTTTTCAAATTCGCTGACGGCTTCGTCGAGATGGCCCAGTCTCGTTTGCGCCAGGCCGAGCTGGAAATGCACGGCGGTCACGACGTTGTCAATTTGCTCGGATTGCTGGAGGGCCTGGACGGCCGGCTCCGCCTGGTTCAAGCGCAAATGAGCGCAGCCCATCAGGTAGTAGGCCGCCGCGCTGTTGTGGTCAAGGTTGAGGGCCTGCCGGCATTGTTCGATCACGTTCGTGCAGTCCCCGGCGAGCAGGCAGGCGTTGGCCAGATTCAATCGCGCGTCCAGATTTTCCGGCGCCAGTTTTATCACCTGCAGGTAGGCGGCAATGGCGTTGGTGGCGTCGCCTTTTTCCAGATAACCGTTGCCGCGCGTCATCAAGCGTGTAAAGCCGGTTTCACTCCGGGTTGGCCGCAACAGGAGGATGGCCAGCACCACCACGCCGAGTCCGAGGACGATCCAAATCAAACGTTTTGGCATAAGTGAACAGGTTCATTCGCTCCCGCAATTCAGGCGATCCGATTGTGGTGAGTGATTTGTGCCTACTTAAACGCGAAAAGGAGCGAAGG
This sequence comes from uncultured Verrucomicrobiae bacterium, assembly GCA_963804345.1. Classification (GTDB taxonomy): domain Bacteria; phylum Verrucomicrobiota; class Verrucomicrobiia; order Limisphaerales; family UBA11358; genus UBA11358. The sequence continues at coordinate 264,295 of CAWDPX010000015.1, forward strand.
GAAAGCGCAAATTGCGGAGTGTGCCACAACAGCATGCCATCGCCGGCGACGATGCCACGCTTGTGCGGAACGCCGGATTCATCCGGCAGTGGGGCAAACTGCACGTGTTGCTGCCGGATGAATCCGGCGTTCCGACAGCCGGGCCACCCCGCTTTTTGTCCACTCATCCCCAAAGGCAAGCCATTTGTCCCAGAACGATATGGCGGCAGACGATTATCTTGTAATTTAATCGATAAACCGACTCTAAGCAGCATTAATGATAATATAGAGCGAACTCATTGTCGTTGTTGAGGGCAAATCAGATGCCATTCATCCACGACGCCCGATGATTGCCAGCTCCGCTGGCGCATGATTTCTTTATGAACAACTCCAAATGTTATTTGTGCCGATTTGCCGCCGTCATCGCGGTTTGTCTTGTCTTGGCGCTGGCCGCCGTCGTGATCAAACGACAGCTCGCCAAACCCGCCGCCGGCGCGCCGCGCACGCCGGTGCCGGCGCTGGCCGTCACCCCGCCGATCCCTGCCGGGCCGGGTGATTTGTTCGAGGATGTCACCGTCAAGGCGGGCATCAATTTTGTCCACCAGTTCTGCGATACGAAAATTGCGAACATCCTGGAATCCAACGGCGCGGGCGGGTGCTGGCTGGATTACGATGGTGATGGGCTGATGGATCTGTTCCTGGTGAATTCCGGCCCGCTCGACGGCGTCACGCATCATGTGCCCGGCACACCCTGCGAAGGACCGCGCCTGTATCGTAATCGCGGCGATGGCACGTTCGAGGATGTCACGAAAAAAGCCGGCATGGGCGGCATGGGCGGTTTGGGTTATTGCACCGCCGCCGTCGCCGGCGATTATGACAATGACGGCCACACCGACCTTTATGTCGTCGGCGTGGGACGCTCCTATCTTTTCCACAATCGCGGCGATGGCACATTCGAGGATGTCACGGAAAAGGCCGGGGTTGCCAACCTCGGCGGCACGGGCCTCGGCGCGGTCTGGTTGGACGCGGACAATGACGGCAAGCTCGACCTCTTTGTCGCGAACTACCTCACCTTCGATCCGAACTACCAACTCTACTACAATCCGGACGCCTATCCCGGGCCGCTCTCCTACAAACCGCAATTCAACAAGCTCTATCACAATCGCGGCGACGGCACGTTTGAGGACGTCAGCAAGGCCTCCGGCATTGAAATTCCCGGGCATCGGGCGATGTCTGTGGCCGTGTTCGACTACAACGGCGACGGCGCGCCGGACCTTTATATTTCCAACGACGGCACGCCGAACCTGCTGCTGCTCAACGACGGCAAGGGCCATTTCAAGGACGTGGCGCTTCAGGCCGGCGTGGCCTTCAACGCGATGGGTGAGGCCGCCGGTTCCATGGCCGCCACCATCGGCGATTGCAACGGTGACGGCTTGGAAGACATTCTCGTGACGCGCCTGGGCTATGGCTCGCTTTACATGGGCACGACCAACGGGGTTTACGACGACCGCATGATGGCGTCGGGCCTCGGCTCGTTGACCGCGCAATTCGTCGGCTGGGGCGGCTGCTTCCTCGACTACGACAACAGCGGCAAACTCGACATTTTCATCGCCAACGGCGACCCGCATTACCTCGTCGGCTGGGAAAGTTTGCTTTTGGAAAATCGCGGTGACGGCACGTTCACGGATGCGGCGGCCAAGGGCGGCGCGTATTTCACCACCAAGGCTCGCGCCCGCGGCAGCGCGGTGGCGGATTACGACAACGACGGCCGCATGGACATCATCGTGACCACGATGGGCGACCGGCCGTTCCTGCTGCACAACCGGGACAAGTCCGGCAACCACTGGCTTACGCTCGATCTCGAAGGCACGAAGAGCAACCGCGACGGGTTCGGCGCGAAAGTGAAAGTCACCGCCGGCGGCAAGACGTATTTCGGCGAATCGCGCTGCGCGTTTGGTTTCTTGATGCAAAGCGACCGCCGCCTGCACTTCGGCCTGGGCAAGGCGACAACCGTGGACCGCATCGAAATCCTGTGGCCTAGCAAACAGACCCAGGAACTGACCAACGTCAAGGTGGATCAAATCCTCAAGGTCCGAGAACCCGGCGAGCGGAAATAACTTGAACATGACCAGCCATATTCAACCCGAAAACCGAGGTGAAACGTGGGCCGCAAACGGCGCGCGGCCTTCAGGCCGCTTCAACGTTCGCAAGAACTGCGACTCACAAACGTCCAAAACCAATCGAGCGGTGAAGCGGCGTGAACGCCGCGCGCCAGCCGACTGGCGTTGGTTTTGCTTTTTTTACTTCGGAATTCGAGTTCAAATTTCTGTTGTCGTCGCCAGTCTCGTCTTGCTGACTGGCGCGGGTTGCAAAAAACCCGTGCCTCCCACCGGCGCGCTGGTTCTGACGCAATCGCCGGTGACCGCCACGACCACTTCGGTAACGGACATTCTGGATTCGCGTTATCCGTCTGGCAGCCGCGTCGTGCTGATGGAAGCACCGCTTGGTTCCGGGCGCGTTCGAGTGCTTTCGGAAGGTCTGGCCGCCGCCGGTGATCCGGTGATTTCCTACGACGGCCAGCGCGTTTTCTTCGTGGGCAAAGCCGGCACCACGGATGACTGGCAGATTTATCAGGAAGATTTGGCGGGCGGGCGTCCCCAAAAGCTGACCACCATGCCCGGCGGTGGCGTGATGAGCCCGACGCTGCTTCCGAACGGGAGCCTGGTCTTCGCCTCGCCGGTGCCCAAAATCGGCGGGCCCAATTATAGCCAGCTACCGTCCGCACTTTTTGTCCAATCGCCCGGCGGCCGGCCGTGGGCGTTGACCTTCAGCTCCTGCGCTACCACCGAGCCAACCATGCTTTCCGACGGGCGCATATTGTTCGTTTCCACCACACCGCCGGAGTCATCCAGTTCCGCCGCCAGCCCCGCACTGTTCACGATCAATAACGACGGCACGGAAATCACCGCCTTTGCCGGCCCGGAAGATTCCGCCTCCGCAATCCAGCGGCCCCGGCTGCTCGCTGATGGCCGCGTCGTCTTTCTGGTTTCACAATCCGGTTCCAGTTCGGCGGAATTTGTCCGCTTGGCTCGGCCATTCCAAAACCGCGCACCGCTGTTTCCCGGTGTGACGGCGCACGTCAGTTCGGTGGAAGCCGCGGGCAATGGCGATTTGCTGGTGTGCGCTGAAAACGCATCAGGCGCAAAGAATTCTCTGGCGCTGTTCCGCGTCAGTCCCACCGCAACCACGCTGGGTGCGCCGCTTCTGGCCGATCCGGCCTGGAATGTTTGCGAGGCGGTTGAAGTGTCCCCGCATCGCCCGCCTATGGGCCGGCTTTCAACCATGGACCTCACGAAATCAACCGGAAAAATCCTTTGTCTGGACGCGAATTTTTCCAGCGACCCTGCGGCTGGAACAACGCCCGTGGCCGCCCATGTCCGTGTGCTGGCGCAAACGTCGCCGGGAAATATCAGCGCGCTCGGCGAGGTGCCGGTGCAGGCCGACGGTTCGTTTCTGGCGGAAGTGCCGGCGGACGTGCCGATCGGTTTCGAATCGCTCGATGAAAATGGCCGGGTCCTGCGGCGGGAAGCGCCGATGATCTGGGTGCGGCCGGCCGAAAACCGCTCCTGCATCGGCTGCCACGAACCGCACAACCGCTCGCCGCAGAATCATCGTCCCTTGGCCGTGAGTGTTCCCATAACAAGTCTGGGTCTGAAAAACGCCGGATTGGCCCCAACGAAATCCAACTGATGAAAAAACGCCTCCTGGTCATTCTATTGGTTCTGACGGGCCTCGCCGGCGTGGCGCTCTGGCTCCGGCAGAATTATTGGACCGACCACATGCTGCGCATGTCGCATCAGAAGAACCTGGCGAAAGTAACCTGTTTCAACTGTCACCTCGTTTCCACCGACCGGCTACGCTGGGCCCAGCCCCGGCCGCATCACGACGCGCCCGCCGGGCTCGCGGTCTCGCCGGACGGGAAGAAAATTTACATCGCTCTCGATGACCGCGATCAAGTGGCCGAGGCGGATACGGCCTCGCGGCAGGTACTTCGCCGGGTCAAGGTGGTGGGCCGGCCGTTTGGACTGGCCCTGGACACGGCGGGAAAAAATCTCTTCGTCACCTGCCGGGACGGCGACCGGCTGGCGGTGCTGGACACGCAAACCTTGAGTGAAACAGGCTCGATCCCCGTGGGCATGGAGCCGGTGGCCGTGGCCTTTTGCCGCACGGCAGCCGGAGACCGCCTTGTGGTGGCCAATTCGATGTCGGACGACATTTCGGTGCTTTCCGTTTCGCCGTTGCAGGAATTGGGCCGGCCCTCGGCGGGCCGCGACCCGTTTGCCGTGGCCATCACGCCGGACGGAACGCGGGCGTTTATCGCCAACCGCCTGGTTAGCCTGGCCACGGGCCATACCATTCCCGCGTCGGAAATCACCGAGATTGATCCGATGACGGCGCGCACGGCGCGGCGCGAAACACTGGACTCGGCGCATCAATCCGAAGGCATCTGCGCCGTGCCGTCGCGTCCGTGGATGCTGGCGCCGCTGGTCAAGGTGCGCAATCTCGTCCCGATCACGCAGGTGGCCAACGGCTGGGTGATGTCGAGCGGACTGGCGGTCACCGACATCAAAACCGGCAACGTCATCCAGATGCCGCTTGACGAGGCAAACGATTATTTTGCCGACCCGTCGGGCATCGTGGCGGATCCGGCCGGCCAGCGCGCCTTTGTTGCGTCCGGCGGCGGCGACGTGGTCACCGTGGTGGATTTGGAACGCCTGGCCGGCTGGCTGGCAAAAGCGGACCCGGCGACGAAACGGGAGGCGATTTACGACGTGTCACTTTCACCCGAATACGTCACCGCCCGCATTCCCACCGAGCGCAATCCGAAGCAACTGGCGCTCAGCCCGGACGGCGGTAAGCTGTTCGTCGCGGAACGGCTGGCGGACAGCATCCTCGTGGTGGACGCGAAAAGCCTGGCCGCGCAGGGCCGGATCGTGCTGGGCGACGGTGGATTGAATGATCCGATTCGCCGCGGCGAAAAGGTTTTCACGAAGGCGGCTTACACCTTCCAGCATCAATTTTCCTGCCGTTCCTGCCATCCCGACGGCCACGTGGACGGCCTCAGTTATGATTTTGACACGAGCGGCATCGGCGACAACCTGCTCGACAACCGCAGCCTGATGGGTGTGGCCGGCACCGAGCCGTTCAAGTGGAACGGTAAAAATCCCACCCTCGAAGTGCAGTGCGGCCCGCGCTTCGCGAAGGTGCTGATGCGCACCGACCCGATTCCAAAAAAAGAATTGCTGGACCTGACGACGTACATCAAGTCGCTGCCGCCGCACCGCGTCGCCACCCGGAACGCGGACGGTACGCTGACGCCGTCGCAGGAGCGCGGCAAGGCCATTTTCTTTGCCACCAAAACCCCGGGCGGCCAGGAAATTCCGCATGAGCGCCGGTGCTCGACGTGTCATCGCCCGCCGCTTTACTCGGTGCGGCTGTCATTTGACGTGGGCACCGGAGGCATGTTCGACACCCCGCATTTACTGGGCGTCGCCGCCAGCGCGCCGTATTTGCATGACGGCCGGGCGCAATCGCTGGAGGAACTCTGGACCATTTACAACCCGAACGACCTGCACGGCGTGAGCAGTTACATGAACAAAATCCAACTCAACGATTTGGTTGATTATCTGAAAACCCTCTGAACCGAAAGGAATGCAACCATGAAAAACATGTTAAATTCTCTGACGCTCGCGGCGGGAATGGCACTGCTGCTTTCCTTCGCCGGTGCACCCGGCGTCCGCGCCGCGGAAACGGCGACGAACGATGCGCCCCTGCCGTTCCCGTTGATTGACCATTTTGAAAACTTCCAAATGAAGGACGGATTGCCCGCGCACAAGGCCCACTGCGTGTTGCGCGCCAGCGACGGCAAACTCTGGGTGGGCACCTACAACGGCGCGCTGGTGCGCGAAGACGGGAAGTTCCGCCACATCGGCGTCGAGGACGGCCTGAGCCACAAGATGGTCATGTGCATGGTGGAGGACAAGCGCACCGGCGACATGTGGATCGGCACCATGCGCGGGTTGAACCGCTACAGCGCCGGACGCATCACCACCTATCTGCAAACCACCAGCGGTCTGCCGAACAATGTAGTCTATGGACTGGACATCATGGACGACACGCTCTGGGTGGCCACCGCCGCGGGTCTCGGGTCATTGAATCTCAAGACCGGCGAATGGTCCATTTTCGACCAAAGCAACACCGTCATGCACGAACCCTGGGTCTATGCGGTGAAGGGCGCGAAAGACCGCATTTTCGTAGGTGTGTGGGGCGGCGGCATTCTCGAATACGAACTGTCCAACAAGATTTTCAAGGAACACCGCGATCCGGACCGCGATTTTAATTACGAACTTGTGCATGACGCCGGCCCGGTTGCCGACATCACCTCCTGGATTGCCTGGGAGGACGGCATTCTCTGGCAGGGAACGTATTTTGGCATGTCGCGCTACGACGGCTCGCGCTGGCGCACGTGGCAGGAGAAGAAATCGCCGCTCGTTTCCAACTTCGTCAACTTCATCTGGCCCCATGGCCGCGTCGCCTGGGTGGGCACCGACCGTGGTATCTCTGTGACCGACGGCAACACCTGGGTCACTTATCGAACCAATGAAAAGGGCGAAGGCATCGTAGAAATCGCGCGTCCGGGCCGGCCCGTCGAGACGCGTACGATGTCCACCAAACTCCCGAATGATTTTGTTCTCGGCATCTGGGTGGACGACCAGGAAGCCTGGTTCGCCACTTCCGACGGCCTGTCGCACGCGATTTTCGCGGCCCCGCCACAGTCAACCAAAGTCGCGGACACCAAATAACTACAACCAATATTTAAGAAAGGTCACCAAATATTATGAAAACAAACTTCATCATTCCCGGCAGTCAGATGGATCGCGTCATCAATTATTCCGACTCGGAAAAAATCGAGCGCCGCGCGCTCGGTTTGCCCGCGTGCGAACCCGCGCCCCGCGGCATCATCAAACAATTGCCGAAGGGCCGGAAGGTGGTCAGCAAGAAGGCCATCACCGAGCCGAAGGTCTTGAACGAAGCGGCGGAATACGGCGCGGCCTTCGTGCGCGGTCTGCGCGTGGACCTGCCCGGCGGCATCACACATCTGCTTTTCAGCGGCACCGCCAGCGTCGGCCCGAACGGCGAGACGCTTTACCCCGGCGATTTCCGCGCCCAGCTCTGGCGCACGTATCACAACCTCACCGGCCTGCTCGCCAGCGAGGGCGCCACCTGGCACGACATGGTCCGCACGACATGCTACATCCGCGACATCGAGCGCGACTACGGTGAATTCAACTCCATCCGCAATGAATTTTTCCACGCGCTGGGGCTGAACCCGTTTCCGGCCAGCACCGGCATCCAGGCCCGGATTTGCCGGAGTGATTTGCTGGTCGAAATCGAAGCCATTGCCATTCTGATAAAATAGGAGGTCGTCATGAAAAAACTATTCCTGGTTTTGACCGGTCTGCTGGCCCTCGCGCCGGCCGGCTGGTGTGCCTACGAGGAAAAGGAGGACACCACCCCCAACACCAACTTCATTGCCGAACCGGTTCTCCCGGCAGGCACGCGGCCCGCGCAAAAATCGGAGGGCGACTATCCTTTCTACGGAGGCAACTATCCCTTCTACGGAAACGTGCCGGAGGAAATGCTGCCCTACCGCAACATTGAACCTTACTACCGTTACTGGCTCACCCGGCTGAACTTCTATGGCCCGGGCCGCGATTATCCCGCTCCACCCGACCTGAAATCACTCCGGATCGGCCTGCTCAGTCCGCCGCCTTACGGCCCGGAATCAGTCCGGGGCGAGATGAGCAAGAAAGGCGTGGTGCTCGCGATCGAAGATGCCAACGCCGCGCACCAGCCCGGCGAACTGCCGTTTGAACTCATCGAAAAAGCCGACTCGCCGCAGTGGGGCAGCGCCGCGAACATCGCCGTCGAATTTGCCGACACCAATGCGCTCGCCTTCATCGGCACGGTTGACGGCGACGCCACGCATGTCGCGCTGCGCGTGGTGTTGAAGACCGAGATGTTCATGGTCAACTGTTCCGATCCCGATCCGTCGCTGACCGAGACGCAAATTCCGTGGCTGTTGCGCGATTTTCCCGACAACCGCCAGCAGGGTTATCTGCTCGCCCGGCTGATGGTGGAGGAACGCGGCCTGACCAAAATCGTTGTGTTCCGCGGCAACAGCCGCCCGGGCCGCATGGGCGTCCGGCCCTTCGTGGATGCCGTGCGCCGGCTCGGTCATCCGGTGTTGCAGGAAATCAATTTCAAGGACGGCGACCGCACATTCGACACGCAGGTGGCCGTCATCAAACAGGCGAATCCGGAAGCCGTGGTCTTCTGGGGCAATCCCGCCGAAACCGGCCCCGCTGCGGCCCAACTGCGGGCGGCCGGCGTGAAGGCCGCGTTCTATGGCTTCGACCGGCTCGTGGACCCGGACTTCGTCAAGCTGGCCGATCCGGCGGTGGCGGAAGGCACAACGGCCGCCTATCCTTTCGACCCGGATAAAACTGACCCGGCCTGGACGAATTTCGTCGCGCGCTTCCAAAAACGTTACGGCATGAAACCGGATATTTATGCCGGTTATGCCTACGATGGCGCGCAAATGCTCATCGCCGCGATCCAGAAAGCCGGACCGAACCGCTACCGGATTCAAGATCGGATGAGAGCCATCAACGAATACAACGGGGTGTGCGGTTACATGCGCTTCGACGGCCGCTCGGACAATATCGCGCCGATTGTTTATGCCGAATACCGGCAGGGCTGCTGGCATTACTTCCCGCCGCCAAAGGCAAGGCCGCCCCAAACCGCCGCGAATTAATAGTAATTCATGCTCCCCGCCGAAACAAGTGGGGAGCGGGAATATCGCGTTGATAACATTGAGAACGAGCCTTCCGCCAACGCCTCTCGTAGCAGCGGACGTGAGTCCGCTCCATCTTATTCAAAGCAATGTCAGAGCCGACTCACGTCGGCTGCTACGGTCCAGGGGGTCAGAGCGCGAAAACTCCTTCCGGCGAATTCTTTCTGTGAATGTCAAGGTAGGGCGCGTCACTCCGTGCGCGCCGATTGCCCGCTTGCCCAAGCCCGGCGCGCACGGAGTGACGCGCCCTACCTCAACACATCGGTTCTGGGATTCATTCCATTGCTCCTTTCCCGCCTTGGTCGCCATCGCCCTGATGGCGGGCACGGTATTTCTGCCTGCGAGAGAAACAATCACCAACAACACCAACCTCGTCTTCGGCCTGCTCGTGCCGCCGGAGGAACCCGGCGCCGCCAGCCTCCGCGACGGCGCAACGTTCGGCGTGGAACTGGCCAATCAATCTCCTGGACCGCAAGTCCGCCTCGTCATCCGCGGACGCACCGGCCAATGGGGCGCGGATGGCGTCGAAGCCGCCCGGATGGCCACCGACGATGGCGCTCTCGGCTTGATTGCGCCGCCGGACGGCGCGGCAACGCATCTGGTATTGCAGGTCTCCGGCCGCACCGCCGTGCCGGTGATTACCTTGAGCGCCGACTCCTCGGTCAGCCAGACAGGCGTCCCCTGGATGGCGCGCATTGTCCCGCGCACCGTCGAGGAGGCAAGGACATTGTTCGTCGGCATTCATGCCAGCCATTGGGTGGCCGTGATTCCTGACGGGCGCGCCGGGCGCGAAGCAACCCGCGACCTCAATGAAGCCGCGACCAACAGCAATTGCTCCATCGAGAAAATGATTGAAGTGAACCCGTCGTTCACGAACACGACGCGGCTGTGCAAACAAATCCTGAAGAATCATCCCGACGCCATTCTGCTCTGGCTGGATCCGGCCATGGCCGGGACACTGGCAAAAGCGCTGCGGGTCGCTGGATTTGCCGGCACGCTCGCCGGGCCTGGCCGGCTGCGCTCGGCGGATTTTGCGAAAACGGCGGGCAGCGCCATGGAAGGATTGCTGGTGGCCGGTCCCATTTTGGAAAACGACGCTGTAACCGCCTTTCAACATTTCACCAACACCTTCTGCGGGCGATTCGGCCATGAACCGGACGCGACGGCAGCGGCGGCTTACGACGCAACGACGTTGTTGATCCACATTCTGAGGCAACCCGGCGGCCATCCAGCGCACGAGGCTTTTCCCATCGGTTTTTCACTGGCCGGCGCGACCGGGATTTTGAGCTTTGACTCCGAAGGCAATCGGAAGGTAAATCTTCAGTTGTTCAAAGCGCAGGGCGGGCAATTCATTCCCGCCGAAGCTGAAGCGAAAAAATAGCGGATGACAACCATGAACAAAATAAAATTTACCGGTAGTATTATGGGCTGTGCGCAACTTGACACCACCGCCATTTCTTCTCCCTCTCCTCCCCCAAAGGAGGAGAGGGGCGGGGTGAGAATTCCCCGAAACGATATTTCGCGCTTTGAACCCCTGAACCTGGTAGGGCGGCGCTGCCGCGCCGCCGGGCTGACCGGCAGGTCAGCCCTACCAAGGTTCATGGGGAGGAGGCCGATTATTCAAGTTCAAATCCCCTCGCCCCAGCCCTCTCCCCGCTCGGGCGGGGAGAGGGAGTCAGGAGTTGTGTCCAGATGCGCCAGTTTCATGCTGGCCGGGCTGCTGATTCTGGCCGTGGCCGGTTGTGAGCGGCAGCCTGCCGGGCAAACCGCGCCGCCGCCGGAACCGGTGGTGACGTTCAAACCGCAGGAAATGGCCGACGCCCTCCACGCCGTGATTGCCGCCGACCACGACACCTATGCCCGCTTGGTTTTGCAAAACTACCCGCCGGGCGGTACGCCGGGGTCGGACGAAAATCTCATGGCGCTGCACGCCCGGATGCTGCGCCAGGCGTCCGAATCCGTTCAGCAGCAGGGCGCGGAGTTTCACTATGTCCTGCGCTCGCTCTGGCCGATCAACCCAAAAAACGCGCCGGAAACCGACACGGAAAAAGCCGGACTGCAATACGTCCTCGACCATCCCGGCACGAATTACTATGGCGGAGAATCGCTCGGCGGCCGCCGCTATTTCACCGCCGTCTATGCCGAGGTGGCCACCGTCAACGCTTGCGCCGACTGCCACAACCGGAATCCGTCCAGCCCGAAAAAAGATTTCAAAACCGGCGACGTGATGGGCGGTTTGATTGTCCGTGTGCCGCTGGAATTCTAACCGGACCAGAAAAAGCTTATGGCGCGTGGCTTTTTGCACAACCGGGCCGCGTGGCGCGAAGCATTTTACGCGGCCTGGTCGTGCGCGTGCCGCTGGAATTTTGACGGGGAACCGGAAAACCCGGCCCCTTCGTCTCTTGTCGCGTCGTAGCGAAGCGAAGACGGATCGTTCTCGTCCTCGAAAACCGTGAAAGCTGAAAATTCTTTTAGGCGAATTACACGAATGGTCGCGAATTCACCGGCCACCCTCCGGAAATCTCTTGCCATGTAGCCACAACAGGGCTACATTCATTCCATGAGCAAAACCGCCACCATTCGTGCCCGGGTGGAGCCCGGCCTCAAGAGCGAGGTTGAAGACATACTCGATCATCTGGGGCTGACGGCTTCCGAAACAGTTCATCTGCTTTACCGGCAGATCAAACTGCAACGCGGCCTGCCTTTCGATGTGCGGATTCCGAACGAACTCACCACCCGCACGCTCCATGCGAGCAAGGCAGGCCGGGGAGTGAAACGCTTTGGCAGCAAAAAGGAACTCTACGCCGATTTGGGCTTGTGAGAACCTTCAGCCGCACCAATCAATTTAAGAAAGATGTCAAGCTGGCCGGCAAACGCGGCAAGGATTTGGCCGGCTTAAAGCCGTCCTCGGTCTTCTGATTGACGGTGAGCCATTGCCGTCGCAATACAAAGACCACCCTCTGCGCGGCAACTTTGCGGGCAGCCATGACTGCCATGTTGAATCGGACTGGGTTCTGATATACACGCTCACGGAAAATGGCGGCCATGTCCGGTTTGAACGCACGGGCACGCACAGCGATTTGTTTCGCTGAATTTTTCGAGGTGTTTCCGCATGGGTGCGGTTCCGAAGTAGTTGACGCCAAGTAGGGTTCAGGCTAAAGCTTTGTAAGCGCCAAAACATCCCGGCATTTGCGGGGAACGATACCATGGAAACAATTCTGCCATCCGAGTTCAAACGCCAGATGGTTCTGCTGCTGGATGGCGCTCCCCATGTCGTCGAGGACATGCACACCAGCGGCACCGCCCAGACCCGGCACAAACTCCACACCCGCCTGCGCCACCTCACGACCGGCCGCCTCATTGACCGCGTTTTCGCCGAAAACGAGCGCGTGACCGTGGCCCCGCTGGAAACCCGCCGCGTGACTTACAGCTACGCGCAGGCCGACGGTCAGGTTTTCATTGATACCGAGACATTCGAGGAGTTCGAGTTCAGCAACGAACAACTCGGCGAGCGCCGCGGGTTTCTCAAGGAGAACGAGGAATACAAAGCCCTGCGGCTCGATGGCCGGCTCCTCGATATTGTTCTGCCGCAGCAAATTCCGCTCAAAGTGGTGGACACCGCTCCGCCCAGCCGGGGTGACTTGGGCTCGTCCTGGAAGGAGGCGAAGCTCGAAACCGGCCTCTCCATCATGGTTCCGCTGTTCATCGCCAACGGCGAAATCATCCGCGTGGACACCGCCGAAAAGAAATACGTGGGGCGGGAAACGTCCGCGTAAAGAGCTGAAGGCTGAACGCTAAAGGCTACAACATTTTGAGCAAGCAACCACGGATGAACACGAATTCACACGGATAAAAACAATTTTATTCAAACAGAGTTCCGGGCGGAACATCAAATTCGCTCCAGGCAAAATCAACTCCATTCCCTCTGAACCGGGTCGCTGCGGGTTAATCTTGCCGCAATGCTTGGGGGAAGTCCATTGCGCCGCGCTTGAGGCGGAGAATTTCCAATCGCATTCCGTTGAAACGATAAAAGATCAGGTAGTTCTCAAAATCATCCACGCGCCACGAGCGGATGTTTTTCAAATCCCGGCCGCGAAATTTTCGCAGCCGGCCTTTGAGCGGTTGCAGCGCGAGTCCCTCAATCGTCAGGTCAATCGCCTCCAGAAAACGGGCGGCGGCAGCGGCGTTGTGTTCCAAGATGCGCTGGAAGTAACCGAAGGCGTCCATCTCGGCGTCGTGCCGGACAAAAATTTCAATCCGGTTCACGCGGCGAGGGCGCGACGACCGTTGCGGGTGGCCAGCGCGGCGAAGTGGCCGCGTTTGTATTTCTTCAGCGGACTGCGGAGTGAATGACGCAACGCCGCTTCAAGCTGCGGATCGTTGTCCTCCTGCTCGACCAGTTCATACACGCGCAAGGCCTCACGGACCACCTCGTCTTCGGAGAGGTAGCCGCCGCCCTTCATCTTTTGGCCGACGAATTTTTCCTGATGCGCCGTGAGCAAAACTTTCATGGCCGAAAGTTAAATGTTGATCCCCATGGTGTCAAAAAGTTTTAAGTGTCGAAACCGCAAAGAACACAAGGACAAGACGGGGATCAAACCGCGAAATACGCAAAACACGCGAACATTCAACGCAGCTTGCCGCACCGAAATATAATGAAGGCGGGAGACGCCGAGGACGCGGAGGGCCGCAAAGATTTGAACCGCTGAGTCGCTATGGCGCAACAAGCTGTCCTGCGTTATCAGCGTCCACCCGCCGTGCTCGCGCCCGTCGCGGCAGGTCAGCGGTTCACCTCATCCGGCCTCCGGCCACCTTCTCCCCATCTGATGCGGAGAAGGGATTTTGCGGTCTTTGCGTTTTTTCGCGGCAAAAAGAATCCGTGTCCATCCGTGGTTAAAATTCTTTGCGCCTTGGTGTCTCCCGCTTGCCCCACCGGATTCTCCGCCGGCAATCAAATTGAATTGCGGCAACGGGTCCCAGTTGCAATCATGTTCACACCATGAATCCTGTCACCGCCGCGCACATTCATCTGTTCCTGTGCCACGTCCCGGTCATGGCCATCGTGTTTGGTTTGAGCTGGCTGGCCTTCGGTTTGTGGCGCGGGAGCCGGGAGATTCAAAAGGCCGCGCTGGGCATGTTCATTGTGGCCGCGGTTCTGGCCGTGCCGTCCTATCTCACGGGCGAACCCGCGTCGGGCACGATCAAAGGATTGCCGGGATTTTCCGAACGCATCCTGGAGCAACACCAGGCGGCGGCGGGTGTGGCGCTGGCGGGCTGCATCGCGCTTGGAATCGTGGCCCTGGCGGGATTAATCCATTACCGGGGCCGGGCCGTCGCCGGCTGGTTCAACGTGCTGCTGCTGGTGGTTGCGCTGGTGGTCGGCGTCCTGATAGCACGGACGGCCAATCTCGGCGGACAAATCCGGCATTCGGAAATCCGCCCTTACGACGACCAGGCGGAGTAGTTTGTTGGAAACTTCGACCTCCAACTTTGGACGCGTATCGGGGCCATGAACCGGAGGAAATGCGAATTAAACATCCAACATCGAACAGCCAACGCCCAATACCTCAGCCAGCCTCGCTGAAATCCCATTGGATGTTGGTTGTTGGATGTTTTCCATCCCCAGCTCAGGGAAAGCGCTAGCGCGTCTCGGTGATGGTCATCGGTTGGTCCGCCAGGACGTTTTCCACCGTCTGCCGGATTCCGCTGGGCCAGAGAATTTCAACTGCATCCGGCTTGGCTGCGTCTCCGAGACCGATGGTAACGGGCAGTTCGGATTGGGAAAGATAGCTGCGCGCCGGCATCACTTGCCGTGACAAGGTCTGGCCGCCGACGCTCACCTTGATCCACGCGCCGATGGCGTCGCGGTTGCTTTTGGTGCCGACAAGCTTCAAACGAATCCAGTGGTGATGCAGATTCTGGTCGTTGCGCAGCAGCAGCGGTGGGCCGCCGACTTGCGTGAGCACCACGTCGAGGTCGCCATCGCCGTCAATGTCGGCAAAGGCCGACCCGCGGCCGACAATGGGTTTGAACAAATCAGAGCCGGCCTTTTCCGGCGGCACGGCCACAAAGCAGCCGCCGCTTTGATCACCGGCATTCCAAAACAACTGGGCCGGTTGTGCATAAGTCTGGCTCGCCTGGATTTTGTTGATTTCATTTTCCAGATGACCGTTGGCGGTGAGCAGATCGAGCCGACCGTCCAGATCGTAATCGAAGAAGAACAAGCCGAATTTGAGAAACCGCCGGCTGTCCGGGCCGATGCCCTCGGTGATGGCTTCGTCGGAAAAATTCGTGGGCGAGTTTTGCTGGACGTAAAGCGCGGTCATTTCGTTTGCGAAATTGCCGATGCCGATGCCGAGCTTGCCGTCGTTGCCATAATAGGCGGTGTCAATGCCCATCGCGCCGCGGGTGTTGCCGTAGCTGTCGAAGGCCACTCCCGACTGCGCGCCGATTTCCTTGAACGTGCCGTCATGCTGGTTCATGAAAACAAGATTCGGCACGGTGTCGTTGGCCACGACAAGATCCATCCAGCCGTCGCCGTCAATGTCCACCGGCGCGACGCCGAGGGTTTTGGCGGCGGGCACGCCGGTTGCGGGATTTTTCACCTGCAAACCGCTTTGCGCCGAAAAGTCGGTGAAATGGCCGTTGCCATCGTTGTGATAAAGATGTGGAAACGCGCCCTGGAAATTCATGGGCTGGCCGTAGGCGCGCGTCCGGCCGTCAATTTTGTAGCCGACCTCGGCGTCAATATCGCGCGACCACTTGATGTAGTTGCCGACGAAGAGGTCAAGTTTGCCGTCGTTGTCGTAATCAAAAAACGCCGCGCACGTGCCCCAGTCGTTGGTTGAACCGCCCACACCCGCTTCCTGCGTCACCTCATGGAATTTGCCGCGCCCGTCGTTGTGGAACAAATGATTCCCGCCGACGGCGGTGATAAAAACATCGGGCAACCCGTCATTGTCATAATCCCCGATGGCCACGCCCATACCGTAGAAACTCACGTCCAGGCCGGAGCCTTTGGTAACATCCGTGAAATGGCCGTGGCCATCATTGTGGTAGAGCGCCATGGTTGTCGGTTTGTTCGCGGACTGGTGCCAGGGCCAGTCGCAGGAGTTGATGAAGAGCAAATCCTGATGGCCGTCGTTGTCGTAATCAAAGAAGGCCACACCGCCACCCATGGTTTCGGGCAGCAATTTTTCGCCGTAAGCGCCGTTGTTGTGAACGAAGGTGATGCCGGCCTCCCTGGTGATGTCGGTGAATTTCGCCACCGGAATTTCCGCCCGCGGCCTGGAGGGCGACATTGGGGCGGCAAATTGGGTGATCTGCGGTGGTGGTGGCGCTGGCTTGCGTTTGAGAATGAGTGCCGCGCCTCCGAACAAGACGGCGATGATGAGCAACACCAAGAGCGACCAGCGGACGGCTTTGCCAATAATCGCGTCGTCAACGTGGGCGAGTTCCTCGGGTTCCCCGGGCGGAGTGGTGGGATTTTGGCTCATGGAAATATCATTGTCCAAGCAAGTCTGCGCCTTGCGCTTCTGAACCGTAGCCGCCGACGTGAGTCGGCGCTAATTACCAACCGTTTCGAAGTGCGCGGACTGGCGTCCGCAGCCACGCGGGTCATGGGAGCTTCCAATTCCAAAATAATGGGCGTGGATTGGGACCATAAACCAGTTTCAAAGATTGCCCTGCTGACAGCGAAAACCCGCTTTTTTGCAAGTGTTTGTCCCGCAATGAGATGACAAAACTTTGTTGCAGGTGAATCAAAGTTTTGCATGCTGTTCAGCCCGGATCGGTTCATCGGGAACCTCCAATCCCCAATTCCGGCGCGACCGGCCGCTGCAACGGGTAAATCACGGTAGCTTGGGCGGCGTGGTCGGCGGCGGGATTGGCCCGGCGCGCGATGCTGATCGCGCGGTCCTGCGCGTTGTAATCAGGAAGATATTTCTCGTGCTCCTGCCGGTGATAGGCTGCTTTGGCTTCGTCACCCAGTTGCGAGTAGATCAGGGAAAGGGTGTAATGCGCCGTCACGTTTTCCGAGTCCAGCGCCAGCGTCTTTTGGAACGTGACGGCGGCCAGATTCAGGAATTCCTTCTGCCGTTCCGGATGGCCGCGCTCCATCTGCGCGCGCTCGAAACAAGTCTGGCCCAGTTCGTTGATGACCTCGTAATCCTTGCTGAAGTCGAAACCGCGCTGGTCGAGTTCGGGATAATGGTCCTCCAGGATGCTGCGGAACTCGGCGATGGCCTTGTCGAGAAAACCGTTTTGCTCGTCCACCAGTCCGTTGAACCACACGATGGTCCACCGGGGCGCGGGTGGGTCGAACTTGGCGGCGCGTTGCAACGCAGCGACGGTGTCGTCCAGCCGGCCTTCCTTGAAATACACCCGCGCCAGGTTCACCGGGCCGTCGGCGTGGCCAAGTTTCTCAACGTGCTCGAATGCTTCGGTCGCCTGGATCAACTCGCCTTTTTCGGCCCCAACGCTGCCCTCCAGCAGGAGACCGATGCCGTAATCGTTCCAGCGCTGCCATTCGGGTATGGTTGAGAGTTGAGGGTTGAGGGTTGAGGGCTGGCCGGTTTCTATCCCGGAACCTTCAACCGGAAAAGTGATTTTGTCCGCCGCGATGGTGACGATGGGCAGGTTGTTGGTCACGGTAAACGGCGCGCCTTTGACGTAGTTGGTGTCAAAAACGTAATTCATGTAGAGCGTGTCGAACTTGCGGTATTGCAGCTTTACCTCGACGGTCAACGGCCCGTTTTGGTTTTCGGGCACCGTGAAGTCGTAATGGACCACCTGGCCCGCGCCCGGCGGGATCTGGTGATTGTAGAGCGGGGTGAAAATGTCCTCCGGATTCCGGCGATCAACGCGATTGCCGTTGCGGTCGAGCATATACACGTTGACGAAGTGCGACCAGGGATCCACCTCGTTGTGCGGCCCCAGCCTGCCATTGCGTCCGATGATCTGGTCGCCGCTCTTCACTTTGGAATCCACCCAGACTTCATTCGAGTCCACGGTGCCCTGGGTGAACGAATGGCCGACCTTGAGGGTGCGCAGGACGACTTCGAGCAGGTAGCGATGGCCGCGTTTGAGCGCCGGTACCTTGGGCCGCAACGGCGCGGTCAGGGTGTCGTCAATCGCGCCGCCGTCCTTGAAGCCAAAAATATCCACCCGCAGCGACCCCTTCAGGAACGCCTCCTCTATCTTCACGTCGTTGGTGTCGCCGCGGATGTACGGGATGCCGGTGTTGGCCCCTGGAAACAGGTGATTGTGGATGTAACGCGTCGAGGTATTCGTGGGATTGAAAAAGTTCGCCCCGAAATCCTCTGACGCCTGCAACGGCATGTGGCAGCCGGCGCAATTCTGCACGGCTAGAGGCGGATAGTAAAAACTGCGAGCGCCGTGCCCCGACACTCCGCTGAGCAGGTAGGTGTCGTAATGGTTCTGCCCGCGGAGGAAATCCTTGTAGTGGTTCAGGTCACCGGGGATGCTGACCTTGTGGCAGGTGGAGCAATACTCCGCCGTGCGCATGAACGGCTTCAGGAATGTCTTCTTGTGAAACTCCGGCTTGCCCTTGACCAGTTGCTGGTTGATGTACTGCAGAATGCGGTTCGTGCTGTAGGCAAACGGATAGTGGATCGGCTCGTCAATCGTATAGTCCGCGTTGCCCCTGGTGCTGTTGACGTGCGTGATGGCGTGGCACGCCGTGCAGGTGATGCCGGCCTGCGACGTGGGATCATGCACGTCGTCGTAATTGGGATTGTCAAACGCGCCGCTGAAGAACGGCACGACGTCGTGACAGCCGGCGCACCAGCGCGCGGCCTTTACGTTACCGTCTCGTTTGAGTGCAACCTGCCGGGTCTCGCGCACACTGAACAGGTACGGTTGGTTGTTGAACGAACTGAAGTGGTGCGCGCTGTGAAACCAATCGTTGTAGGCGTCCTGGTGGCAGTTAAGGCAATAGCTGTCCATCATCAGCGTGCGCGCCGGGATGAAATTGCCCGAGGCCGTCCGGGCAAGCGATGGGTTGAAATATTTTTTACCTTCCACCGAACCGGCCTGATTTTTCCGCGGATGTGCCGAATGCAGGAGCACCATGCCGATGGTCAGGACGCCCACCGCCGCGCCCCAGCGCAATCCGACCTGCCACTTGATGCGAGGCCCGGCGAGCCGGTGCAGGATGTAAAGCCAGATGCCGAGGATGGGCGTGATGACGTGCGCCCAATAGGCGATGGAACGCAAACGCGGATCCTTCAGGCCCACGTTCTTGAATTGGAAGATGTCGATGCGCGTCAGCAACAGGCCGGTGACCAGGACGGCCAGGCTGGTAAAAAAAAGCAGGTAGCCGACCTTGACGGCGCGGCGGTTCGGGCGGTCATGCGCATTGAGGATGTGAAAAATGCCGAAGAGGACGATGGGCAGGACGATCAACAGGCCGAGGCCGAGGTGCGTTCCGAACATCACCATGTAAAACCAGTTCTGGTAGGTGGTGTTGGGGTCTGTCTTGAGCCATTCCAAGAAGGTGATGGCGCTGAGATATACGGAATTGGCGGCCAGGATGGCGACCAGACCGAAAATGAAATACAGCAGCAGGCGCAGGCGCGGGCCGATGGCGCGCACGTATTTCTTCCTCGCCGGTCCGCCGGCGGGTGTTGTTTCAGTGTCTGCCATGGACTGGCAATTTCAGACCGGAAACAGGTTGTTGGTTTCGCGGAGGCATTTCAAGAAGAAGGCGCCCACCTCCTTGGGAAGGGCGCGGCGACTGACGAAGTGGTAGTCGCACTAAAAGCGGGAAATGGATGGCGGCCGGCATGGGATTAGAAGTTGAATTCCACCGCCGCCCAAAACTTCTGGACGGTCACATTCGCGGCGGGGACCGCAGGCGCGGCCGCATCTTCGCCGAGATAATCGGCGAATTCGACCATGGCCGACCAGTACTTGCCGAATTTTTTGGAGATCATTACGTCGAATTCCTGGCCGTAGTTGCCGCTGCCGTAATCGGCATAGTATTTGTGATAGATGAAACGGACCGGGATTTGTTCCGGCAAGGTCACCTGCGCGTATTCGTAAATGTCCTGCAAACCGTTGTTCGGGTGGTTGATAAACATCTCCGCCCAGCCATTGAAGGGATGCAAGCTAGCCAGCGGGGTTTTGAAGCCGAGCCGCCCGCCGCCCGCGCCTGAGTTGGCGCCGCTGCCCAGCACTTCATAGCCGGTGCCGATGGCCGCCGGCTTGATGTTGGCGCCGAGTTCAAAGTTGTAATAGTCGGCGCTGTATCGCTGCGGATTGTCGGCATATTGATCCTGCCAGGCGAATTCGGCGCGATAGTCAATCATCACCTTGTCGTTGATGGGCGCGTCGCCGGCAAAGTAACCGCCATACGTTGCGCAGGAGTTGGCGCTTCCGGCGCCATTGCTCAAGTCCAGCAGATAGGCGTAACCGACGAAGCGGCCATACGGACACGGCGCATATGACACGTTGATCAAGTGCGACCGCGAGTCAAAGTCCCGGTTGGGGCTGGCTGCCGGCAGACCATCGACATCGCCATAAACACGATTCACGTCCCAGACGTAACTGTAATACAAATTAAGATCCTTGACCGGTGTGACTTGGGCGCCAATGGCGTCGTAGGTTTGCATGTTCTGGCGCCAGCCGGCATCGCCGATGAACCGCTGGTTATCGAGGTTGATCTGCTGCATGCCCACCTTGGCCGAGAAAGGAACATAATTGGTGTTGCTGTATCCCAGCCACGCCTGGTCGAGCCGGGTCATCGGCGGATCGCCCACCGGCGGACGCGCGGGCTGGTGATTTGAACCGGCGGCATTGTAATTGGATTCCGGTCCAATCACGGAAATGTTCACTCCTTCGAGCATCCCTTGAAACCCGTAGAGCGGCGCCGTGGTGTAACCAAACCGCGTCCGCAACGTGGGCGCGTAGGAGTTTTTCGTGATGCCGGGAACGTTGTCATCGTCCACCTGTTCATAACGCAGGCGCACGTTGAGGTTGAACTTTCCCCTGGCAATCGCATCCGGAATCTCTCCGTTGAAAAATTTCTCCAGTGGGTTGGCAGCCGCGGCGGTGGTGGCATTGGTGCCGGTGGCGGCGGGTTCGACGGCCTTAGGGGGCCACAGCGGCGGCTGGGAGGTGCCCGCCTGCATGAACGGCTTTTCCTGAGCCAACACCGAGGCGGTGATGGCCAGGACCAAAGCCCCGCCGGTCAGGACGGTTTTGTTTTGACGGTTGAAAATGCTGCTCCCTAGTATTGTTGACATAGTTCAGCCGACCTTTTTTTGGTTAACCTACAACAAGTTATGGTTATGAATGGCAAAAGCCAACCTGCTGGGGACGGGCGGCGCGAATTCAGGGACGAAAGGGCGGCGGTGTTCGGAGTTCCGCGTTTACGCGGCAATGATGAATGCGCCGAGCCGCCTGAAGGCGGAACTCCAAACCTGGCAGCGTCCGGGTGCGCCCGACGGCGGTGATAATTACTTCACGCCGAGTTGCTGTAGCTTGTCACGATAGCGCCGGCTCAGCGTCAGTCGCGTGCCGTCGTGGAGCACCAGTTCACAGCCGCCGTAAAACAGCCGGTGCAGTTCCTTGATGCGCTGCGCGTTGACAATGACCGAGCGGCTGATGCGGACGAATTTTTCCGGCGGGAGCCGGGTTTCGAGCGCACCCAATGTCTCACGCAGCAGATGTGATTTCGCGCCCACGTGCAGCTCGGCGTAATTGTCCGCCGACCCGATCCAGTCAATCTCCTCCAGCTTCACCCACACGACATGCCCGCCCGATTTCACCGCCACCCGGTCGGCTATTTTGGCCGGCGGCAATTCAGCAAGCACGGCCGACTGCCGCTGCTGGACCGCGCCGTCGCGATTTCTGACCTGTTCGATGGCGCGGCCCAACGCCTTCTGAAACCGTTCGCGGTCGAAAGGTTTCAGCAGGTAATCCACCGCGTGGACTTCAAAGGCCTTGACCGCGAACCGGTCGAATGCCGTCACAAACACAATCACCGGCATGGGTCCGGTGCCCAGGGCTTCGAGCACGCCGAAGCCGTTGAGTTCGGGCATCTGGATGTCCAGAAAAAGAAGGTCCGGCGGCGATTTTTGAATGGCGGCGACGGCATCGTGCCCGTTGGCGTATTCGCCGACGATTTCAATTTCCGCCTCGTTTTGCAGCAACTGACGCAACCGGTCGCGCGCCAGTTGTTCGTCGTCCACGATGAACGTCTTAATTTTCATGCCGGGGAGTTCTCCTTGCGAAACGGAATGGTCAACCGCACCAGCAGCCCGCCCTCCGGCGCGTCGCGCAATTCAAAGCCGTGGGCTGCGCCGTAAAGCGCCTGCAATCGCGCCCGCGTGTTGGACAGGCCGACGCCTTCCCCGGCCGGCCCATCCTTCCGCAGGCCGGCACCGTTGTCGCAGACTTCCAGCGTGAGCGTGCTGTTCTCACACTGCGACCGCAACTCGATGCACCCGGGGCTGGCGCGCGGTTCGATGCCGTGGCGGATCGCATTTTCCACCAGCGGCTGCAAAATCAGATTCGGCACCCGGGCATCGAGCGTGTCCGGCGCGATGTTCATTTTAACCTTCAGCCGGCTGCCGAACCGGATTTGTTCGATTTCCAGATAGCGCTGGAGAATCCCCAGTTCCTCGCGCAGGCTCACCTCCTGGGTGTCGGAACTTTCCAGCGCCGCCCGCAGCAGATCGCTGAGGCGCACAATCATGCGGTCCGCCGCATCCGCGTTCTGATGCACGAGCGCGGAAATCGAGTGCAGGCTGTTGAAAAGGAAATGCGGATTCAACTGCATCTGGAGCGCCTGCAATTTCGCCTCCGCCAGCCGCTTCTCCAGTTCCACCGCGCGGAGTTCGCGCTCCCGGTATTTGCGGTAATAGTCGAACGCGAAAGTGACCGCGACAATGACCCAGTAGATGAGCAGGTTGAAATGCCACGTCTTCACCAACAGCGGCAGGAAAGCCTCCGTGTAACTCGCATCGCTCTGCCAGCACCCGACGCCGGCCCGCAGGATCAAGTACGCGAGGGAAAACGCCAGGCTGGCCGGCAGATGCACCGCGAGACTCCGCTGCCGGTGGCCGGATTCAAAATTAAACCGCCGCGCCAGCCAGACCACCGGGATGGACAGCATCGCGAACACGTACCAATCGCCCAGCGCGTAGCCGACCGCCTGCCGCCAGGTCACCTCCAGCCCCGCCTTGGCGCTGGAAATGTAAAACTGAAACGCGAACGACAACCCGATCAGCGTCCAAAAGCCAAACCAGAGCAGCCATTTGACCCGGCGTCTTTGCAGCGCGTTTTTAATTGTCATATTGCCTGATGTTCCGGTTGCTGGTAAAAGCTATAACCGATTTCAAAATGCCAAACAAATCCTCTCTCGCACAAGCCAAAGGAGCTTGCGGGTCTGCCGCTCAAACCGTTTGCGAGGTGACGGAGCGCAGCTGTCCCAGCCGCAGCACTTCCAACAGCTCAAAAACTTGTGGAGCTTTGTGCGCTCATCCGGCAATCCGGGCGGCTGCGGGTGGGACACCCGCGCTCCATTCCATTTGGGCGGCGCTATTTCTCGCCGCAAGCGCGGGCACCCTCCCGGCGGCGGACGAAATTCCCGTGGCGAAATTCACGGACATCACCAGTAAAGCTGGCATCACCTTCGTTCACAACAACGGCGCTTACGGCGACAAATTGCTGCCGGAAACTTTGGGCGGCGGCGTGGCGTTCTTCGATTACGACAATGACGGCCATCAGGATTTACTCTTCATCAATTCGACATACTGGCCGGGGCATGTTCCCGAAGGCAAATCGCCGACAACGATGGCGCTCTATCACAACGACGGCCACGGCCATTTCACAGATGTCACCAAAGGCTCGGGGCTCGACATAAGTTGCTACGGCATGGGCGTCGCCATCGGGGATTATGACAATGACGGACTACCCGATGTTTTCATCACCGCCGTCGGCGGGAATCATCTTTTCCACAACGACGGTCACGGCAAATTTCACGAGGTGACCCAGGAAGCGGGTGTGGGCGGTTTAACGAACGGCTGGAGCACGGGCGCGGCGTTCATTGATTACGACAACGACGGCAAGCTCGACCTGTTCGTCTGCAATTATGTGCAATGGTCGCCGGAGATTGACCGGGCGAAAAGTTACGAGCTTCCCAACATCGGACGCGCTTACGGCCCGCCCCGCAACTTCGCGGGCACGTTTCCCTATCTGTATCACAACGACGGTCACGGCCATTTCACCGACGTGTCGGCGCAGGCTGGCATCCAGATCAAGGACCCCGCCACCGGATTGCCGATGGCCAAGTCGCTCGCGGTGGCGCCGGTGGATGTGGACAACGATGGCTGGATTGACCTGGTGGTGGCCAATGACACCGTGCCGAATTTTCTCTTTCACAACGAACACAACGGCACGTTCAAGGAAATCGGCGCGCGCTCGGGCGTGGCCTACGACGCCTATGGTCTGGTTCGGGGCGCGATGGGCATTGATACCGCCCGGTTCCGCAACGACGACACGCTGGGCATCGCCATCGGCAACTACGCCAACGAGATGAACGCGCTCTACGTTGCCCAGCGCGATTCACTCCTGTTTGCCGACGAAGCCACCCAAGCTGGCGTCGGCCCGGCCAGCCAGAAGCTGTTGAAGTTCGGCCTCTTTTTCTTCGATTACGACCTCGACGGCCGGCTTGACGTACTCACCGCCAACGGCCATCTCGAACCCGAAATCAATCGCGTCCAGTCCAACCAGCAATACCATCAGCCCGCGCAATTGTTCTGGAACCGCGGCAACAGCAAAGGCACGAGCTTCGTCCCTGTGTCGCCGGACAAGGCCGGCACCGACTTGTTCCAGCCCATTGTCGGTCGCGGCGCGGCTTTTGCCGACATTGACGGCGACGGCGACCTCGACGTGGTGCTCACGCAAATCGGCGGTCCGCCGCTACTCTTGCGCAACGACCAGAATTTGCATCATCACTGGATTCGCTTGAAACTCGTCGGCACCAAAAGCAACCGCGACGCCATCGGCGCGTGGATCAAGGTGCGGGTGAACGGCCAGACGCTCTGGCGGCAGGTGATGCCCATGCGCGCCTACCTCTCGCAATCCGAACTGCCCGTGACCATCGGCCTGGGCAACACCGACAAGGTGGACAGCGTTGAAATCAACTGGCCGAGCGGAACCAAACAGAAGGTGGAAAACGTCCTGGCGGACCAACCGATGACTGTTACCGAAACTCGGTAAATGTTTGGAGCAGGGCGGGGGTGCAACGCAGAGTCAGTGCGCTTCAATAACGCCGGGGTATTCTGACAGAATTGCAGGTTGCGGTTTTGCACCCTCCCCGACGAGTAAAGAAGTCAAAGAATAATTTGACATAGATCGGCATACTTTGAAAAGTATGCCACATGCGGACCAACCTTATGCTTCAGCCAACCCTCTGGCGTACCTGTCGCGTCCTAGCTAACCGGACGCGCCTCCGCATCTTCGTTCTGCTATTGGAGCAACCGGGCCAAACAGTTTCCACCGTAGCTGCCCGCCTGAAGCTGTCGCTGCCCGTCGCCAGCCAATATCTCCGAGCGATGGAGGCCCGCAGCTTGCTGAAGGTCCGCCGTTTTGGTCTCCGGGTTGCTTACCGGATCGCCGATGGTCAGAACGGTCCCGCCCAAGGGCTGGTGCGGGCGCTGCGGCAGACTTTTCGACGCTACCCATCGCCCGCCGAAACAATCTTCAAGCAGGCCACTGCTTTCACTCATGCGCGGCGCATCGAGTGTTTCCGCGTGTTGAGCGGCCGGGCGCAGACCTTGGCCGAGTTGAGAGCAGCCACAGGTATTTCAGTCCGAGCGATCGTTCGTCATATAAACAAGCTGGAAACGCGGGGATTTGTCGTGTGCCGTCAGAGTCAATACGCCGTGGCGGATCGTTCCGATGCGTTCGGACGCGAACTGGCACGCCTGGCGGCAGGTTAGTAGGGATGTGCTGTGCTTGCTAAAAGATGCATTGGAAAACACCGGCATACTTTGCAAAGTGCGCCGATTCCTTCCATTGTACGCTTCGGCCTGAAAATCGGCTGAAAAATTATTTGTCACCCGGTTATAATCCGGTTTGAATGATTGAAATCGCAACCAAATTTTTGGAGACTCTGATCATGAATGAATACATCGAACGCGTGGTTGACCTGCTCGACCCTTCCCTCAATCAAATCCACAACCTCAGCCTCGATGAGGCGCGCCGGCGCGTGCTTTCCGGCAAGCCCGAGGCTGTGCGGGAGATTGACGGCTCGTTCGCACTGCTCGCGCGCGAGGGCAAAACCGTCCGCATGGCGCGCTCAATGGACCGCCCGATGCGTTACTTCCTCGCCAAGCGCGCCGAAGGCCCGGCGTTGATCGTGGCTGACCGCATTGACGCCATTTTCAACCAGCTCAAGGCCGAGGGATTGCACGGACAGTTTCATCCCAGCTACACGCGCATGGTGCCGGCACATTACGTCGTGGAACTCCAGCTCATCGGCTGTCCTGATCCCGACCCGACCTACACGCGCTATTTCACGCCGCAACGCAACGCGCTTTCGACCAACCTCGACGACATCGGCCGGCGTTACATCGGCGCGCTGGCGGACGAAATCGCCAAGTGGCTGAAGCGGATTCCTTCGCATGAACCCATTGGCGTGGCGTTTTCCGGCGGCATTGACAGCGGAGCGATTTTCCTCGTGACGTACCATGTGATGCGCCAGCTCGGCCTCAGCCCGGCCCGGCTCAAGGCGTTCACGCTGAATTTCGGCGACGGGCCGGACTTCCAACAGGCCCGTGAATTCCTGGGTCGGCTCAACTTGGGCCTCTTCCTCGAACCCATCGAAGCCGATCTCGCGTCACTGGACATCGCCGAGACCTTGCGCGTGATGGAAGATTACAAACCGCTGGATGTCGAATGCGCCTCGATGGGCCTGGCCTTGTGCCGCGGCATCCGCGCGCGTTATCCACAGTGGAAATACCTGGTGGACGGCGACGGTGGGGACGAAAATTTAAAAGATTATCCCATCGAGGAAAATCCGGAGTTGACCATCCGCAGCGTGGTGAACAACCTGATGCTCTACCAGGAAGGCTGGGGCGTGGGCCGCATCAAGCATTCGTTGACCTACAGCGGCGGATTGAGCCGCAGCTATCTGCGCACCTACGCGCCCGCCCGGCATTTCGGTTTTGCTGGCTTCAGTCCTTTCACCCGACCGAACGTCATCGAGGTGGCCGAAGGCATTCCCTTCACAACGCTCAGCGACATGTCCGCGGAAAAACTCTACGCGCTCAAGGGCGAAATTGTTTCGCGCGGCGTCAAAGCCGTCACCGGGCTTGACCTGCCGGTATTCACCAAGCGCCGCTTTCAACACGGCGCGGTCCCCGTCGAGCGTCTCCGCCAGCGCACGTCCGGTGAGGAATCCGAATACCGGAACCAATTTCTGGCGTTCTACAGTTGACCCCGGCCCGCGACAGCCTCCTTGGTCGCAACGGCTTGGAATTCTTGGTGGCGTGAAGGTTTTTGGGACTGCAAAGTTTGCACGCACGCCGCGCCGGAACGTCACGCGATTCGCTTCGGTTGCAGCGGCGGCGCGCTGCGCGAATGTCCGGTTATCCATCGAAACGCCGGCGGAATTTTCACTTCGGCGGCGGGGTGATGGCCGGGGGACGATAGCCAGCTTGCTGATACTGTGCCGCCGCGGGAACATAATTTTGATCGAACTGGGGCGGCGGCGCATGCAGCACGTTGTTGGTTTCAGAAACAGAGTGGCTGGGATCGAGCAGGACACCCCGGATCAGACATCCGGAAACTTTCGCGCCGGCAGCGAGGTCCAGTTCATAGCGGCTGGTCCCCGACAGGCCGGTCGCGAGCACATCGTCCGCGAAGATACAATCGGTGTAAGTGCTGCCGCCGCCCATGTCATCCACCGCATTTCGATTGCCGGTGAAGGTGCAATTCCGACACTCGGCGCGCGAATTCCAGAAGACGGTCACCACGCCCGAGTTGGTAAACGATATGCCTCCGTTAGCCTTCGCAACGACGTCAAATCCCATATTCGACACGTTGCTGACCAGCAGGCAGTTGACGATCCGAGCGGCGCTCCCCTGCAACAGATCGATCGCTGAACCCGTGACCTGCGCCCGATTACCCCGCAGCACACAATTTTCAATCAGGACCGGGTCCTGTTTGAACCCTTGTTGCTGGATGGAAATGCCCGCCCCGCATGGGCTCGCAAAGTTATCCACCAATTCAACATTCTGGATTGTAGGATAAGAATGACCGAAGATTTTGATGCCCCCGCCATCGGAATAGAAAAACAAGTTTTTAGGGATCGTCGTGTTCGGCTCCATCTGCTCAGTCAGATTGCCCGTGACAAAGTGACTGGCGCCGATGATGCGAAACCCGCGCAGCACGGTGTTTGAGGTCACCCCCTCTCCAAAATAGACCACGTGATTCACCATCGCGGGATAACCGCACATGTCCGGATTGGCCAGTTCAGGGTTGGCCGCCGTCAGCGTCACCGCTCCCACCGCCTCCAGGCGGATGCCATCATGGGCTTGATTGAACCAGATCAGGGCCTGGCCCTCGGCGCGCGGGCGATACTCGCCAGCATGGACTTTAACGACCTTGTTCGTCTTGTTCCCCGCAGCCTGTTGCAAGGCGTCCTGAATGTTATCTCCAGGAAAGACGTGGTAACCGTCATCTTTCAACGTCAGCCCCGGACATACGGAAGCGGCAAGGAGCAGCCCCCAAGTTGCCCGCCATAGAGATGAGAATTTCATAACCGACTTCGTGTTCCTGGAACAGGGATATATGTTTTAGCGAGACCCATTTTAATTCGACTCCAGTTGAATGGGGTAGATGCGCCAATTGGGCGGTAACATTCTGAGCGAGGTCCCAGAGCGGCTTGGGAAACGCGGATTTGCAATGGCAATGTGGAACGTTGCCTGTTCATTTGTCGCTCTCGGTTATTTTCAAGAGGCTGTTGACGGCGATACCGTTCGTGAGCACCTGTCTTATGCCCGACGGCCACAGCACTTCGACACGGTCAATGTTTGTGGATTCTCCCAGCCCGAAATACAACGGAATAAGGCTCTGGGAAAGGTAGCCCGATTTCCCATCATGATATTTTGTATAAGTCTTCCCGCCCGCCTGCACCTTGACCGTGGCGCCGAGTCCGTCCCGGTTGGAGCGTTTTTGTCTGCCGGGATCACTCCAAGTGGTGCCGGTCAACTTCACTTTGAGGAAGTGAATTTTTTTCTTTTCAGCCAGATTGCTGATCAGCACTTGCGGAGGGCCGTTGAATTCGTTCACGACGATATCCAGAGCGCCATCATCCATAATGTCAAAAATCGCCGACGATCTTGAGCTTGCCATTCCCCGCATAATGAACTGTCCAGTCTTTCCCTGACAAATCCGTTTATATTTGTCGGCGCCATCGCAATCCACGATGAACTGGTCTCGCATTATTTTATCGGCTGCTCGCGGTTCAACGCCCAGCAAAAATTCCGCGTCAAAAAACCGCCGGCCTCCGTCATTCAAAAGAACGGAGTTGATGGCGTAACGAAAAGGATAACCCATGCCCGCCGTCACGAATATGTCGTCGTAACCATCGGCATTGAGGTCACCCACGCTTACGCCCCACGGCCAATATGTCTCCACTCCAAGCTCATCCGAAACTTCCCGGAACACACCGTGGCCTTCATTGCGATAGAAGGCGTTTCCGAACATGCGTGTGGTCAAAATTGGTCAGGCCCTTCAGAAACGAATCCTTCCAGTCATGCAATGATCCCACTGCTCGCTTTTGGCCTTCTCGATGTTCAGGTCGAAACCCAGCGCGAGATTCAATTGCTGGTCCGACATGTCCGAATGCATGTCTGTGATGTACAAATCCATCAGGCCGTCGTTGTTGTAGTCGAAAAATTTGATCCCCATCGCGCCCCAGGGCGTCTTGGGGAAATAGATGTGCGTCTTGTCCACGAACCGCTTGCCCTGCTGGTTCTCGAAGTAATGGTTTTCCCCCTGCATGTTCAGGACATACAAATCGGGCCAGCCGTCCCCGTTGAGGTCGCAGAAACTGGCATCGCCGCTCCAGCCGTCGTAAAGCAGATTCATCTCCTTGGTCACCTCCTTGAACTTCAGGCCGCCCATGTTCTTGTACAAGATGCTGTGCTCCGTCCGCTCGGGATACAGGTGTCCGAAGAATGCATCCTCCAATCCCACATACGAACCGTCCACATTCGTCTCGGACAGTTGTATAGACGCCGGTGTTCAGCACGAACAGGTCCAGCAAACCGTCATTGTCAAAGTCAAAGAAAACTGCGCCCGAGGAATGGCCCTTGTAATCCAACCCGGCTTCCTTCGTAACATCCTTGAACTTGCCGCCCCCCAGATTGTGAAAGAGCACGTTCCCAAACTTCACCGTCGTTACAAACAGGTCGGGCAGGCCGTCGTTGTCCACGTCGGCGAATGCCGCCCCCGCGCACACCTTGCCCTCCATGCCCACGCCGGCGCTTTCGGTGATGTTCGTAAACTTGCCGTGGCCCAGGTTGCGCCAAAGCTGGCACTGGCCCAGTTGGTCCACGAAATAAACATCCAACAAGCCATCCCCAAACACATCCGCCACCGCCAGGCCCATGCCGTGATCGTAATGCACGGCTTTAAAGGTCCGGCCGGAATCACTCACCATATGGCTTCTAAACGTGATGCCGCTCTCCGCCACCCGGTTGGTGAATTGGAAGTCATAAAATGCGTGGAATTGTTTGGCCGCCTCCTCTTGCTGCTGTTTGCGATTTTGCAACAGTTCCAACGTCTTCGTGAGGCCCTGCAGCGACTGCGCCAGGACCGCCGGGGCAGACAAGACCAGCCAGCACGCGCTCACGGCCATAAGCATGCTTCTCCGGAGTCTGTTCCGGCGGGCTTCAACAATAAAAAAAGTTTTCATAAAACGCGAGTTGGAAACCTCAGAGTGAAACTAGGTCATACCGCTTGGGGCCAGTCGCGTCAACGAAATATTCCGGCGGTTGCCCGGAGGCCCGGAGGCCGCAGCAATGATGGAAGGAACCAAGGGCTTGGAACAAAAACGGGACGCCAAAGAATGCGTGCGCAGCTGCGGCTGGAGCCGGCCTCACTCCCGGCCGGGGCAGTGCCGAAATGTGCTCCGACCCGACCATTTTCCTTTGTTGGCAGTGCGATTGCCATTAATATGCATACAGCCTGTTGACGGGCGGAAACCGCGGGCGAATCCAAATGCCGGGCCTTCACGCCGAAGCCAACGTCCGAAACAATATCAATTCCGGCAATCTGTGACACCACGTCCCCAATGACGAAAGACGCTCAACGGAATTCGTCCATGCCTTCGGACCCGCGCGACCTGACCGCCTGGATCACGCGTCAGCGGCCGGAACGTGAGCGCGTGGATCCTTTCAGGCCGCACGGCTTCCACCTCGAACAGGAACGCTCCGATTCCGGACGCATCGACAGTTCGGGTGTCATTTTGCTGACCAACAAAGAATGCCCCTGGCGCTGCCTGATGTGCGACCTGTGGCAGCACACCACAACCCGCACCGTTCCGCCCGGCGCCATCGCGCGGCAAATCGAATTCGCGCTGAGGCAATTCGGTTCACGCCCGGAGCAATTGAAATTGTACAACAGTGGCAGCTTTTTTGACCCCGCCGCCATTCCGCCGACGGATTACCCGGCCATCGCCCGCGCGGTTGCATTCGCGAAGCATGTCGTGGTCGAATCGCATCCGCGGCTGGTGGGGGAAAAGGCGTTGCGCCTTCGCGATCTGCTCTCCGGTTCGCTGGAGGTGGCGATGGGTCTTGAAACCGTGCATCCGCAGGTGTTGCCAAGGTTGAACAAGAAATTCGAACTGGCGCATTTTTCGCAAGCCGCCGGATTCCTGCGGGACAATGGAATCGCCGTGCGCGCGTTCGTTCTGGTAAAGCCGCCGTTCCTGGACGAGGCGGAGGGAGTGGAATGGGCGGTGAAATCGGCGGCGTTCGCATTGTCCTGCGGCGCGACGGTGGTGTCCCTCATCCCCACGCGTCCCGGCAACGGCGCGATGGAACGCCTGATGGCCGCTGGCGAATTCTCGTCGCCGCGGCTTGCCACCCTGGAAAAGGCGCTGGAACTCGCCATGGAAGTGCGGGGCGACGGAAGAATTTTTGCCGACACCTGGGACTTGGAACAATTCTCGAACTGTCCCGCCTGTTTCGAAAAACGGCGGCAACGGATTCATGCCATGAATTTGTCACAACGAATCCCGCCGGCGATTGACTGTCCCGCTTGCGGGCTGAAAACAGATTAACGGTTCATCGTCAGCTTGCCGCCCGTGTCCAAGGTGATTTCCTTCGCTCCAGCCGGGATGGGGCTGGTGGTGGTTTTGCCACCCGGCCACCGCACCCAAATTTCAGTCGGAGGCTCCGGGCAGCCCATGACCTGCACCACGCTGTCCTGCGACCAGTAGCCCGAACCGCCATGAATCTCCCGCGCCGCACCATACCGCCCCCCAAACACCAGCCGCAGTGTTGCACCCACTCCGTCCGGATTCCCGGGCGGGCCCGCCAGTCGCACGCGCAAGCCCGGTTTGCCCAGCACATTCTGGTAGAGCTTCGTCTCCGCTCCATTCTGGCTCACCGCCAAATCCACACGCCCGTCCCCGTCAAAATCACACAGCGCCGCTCCGCGCTGCTCGCCATAGACCAGAATGCCGGATTTCTGGCCCGGAACCGCCTCGAGCTTGCCGCCACCGGTCCCGCGCAACCACAGGCCACGTCCGGCATCCTGCCGGCCGCCTGACTGGGGAAGGCGGAGCATGTTCACAACCGCAAGCGGCGCCAGTTCAAAAAAATTCTGGCTGAGGAAAATGTCCTCATTCCCGTCGCCGTCAAAATCCCCCACATTCACAGCAAACGCCGGGGCGATCTGCGCTTCATACGGCAGCTCCACCGCTTCGAAGTGGTTGCTGCGGTTGAAAAACACCATCGAGGCCAGCGTAGTGGCCTGGACCTGCCCGGCGGGTTTTGGCAGAATGGCAAGGATTTGTTCCATCGTCGCTTCGCTGTAGCTCTTGGATGTAGGAAACCGGCCGAGCAGCGGCGGATAGGCATTGGCCAGCACGTTGCGCATCCGGCGCGGGATCTCCACCTGATGCAACGGATCAAAGACGGCTTCAATGAGGTCGAGCGAGCCGTTGCCGGAGTAGTCGCCGTAGTACAGGCCCACCGGATGATTGCTGCTGGCCTGATAATCGCTGTTCAGTCCCCAGTTGCTGGCGATGATGTCCAAACGGCCATCCCCGTCAATGTCCCCCGTCGTCACCCCGCGCCACAATCCCGTGTAACGGTCCAAACCCAGTTCCTTGGTGATTTCATGCAGGTGACCGGCCTGGTTCTTGAACACGCGGATCGGCCCCCATTCGCACGCCAATATCAAGTCGGGATAACCCTCCCCATCCAGGTCGCTCCAGACCGCGCCGCTGACCAGCCCCGCCTTTTCCAATACCCGGCTGTTTTCCTCATCCAACACCAGCTTGCCTTCGACATTGCGGTAAATCCGCGAATCCGCTGCTTCCGGATAACGTCCCGGGTTCATCCGCCCGCCCACGAACAAGCCCAAGTTCCCATCCCCATAGATATCCGCCACGGCCAGGGGTCCCGTGCTGGCGGTGGCTCTGGGCAGGTCTTGTTCCCGGGGTGCCGGAACATAACTGAACACCGACGCCGAGGGGGGATTGCTCGAGGTCTCGTAATTGTCCCGGCCGACCACCAGCGCCCGCCCATTGGTGCCGCGGCTCCACCCCACAATGCCCGTGACGTCATCCGGCAAGATGGCGCTTGCCCGCAAATGTCTCATGCCTCCTTTGCCGTCATAAGCATAAACACCCAGCTCACCGCCGCGGCTGCTGCCAATCACCAGTTCCTCCCGGTTGTCTCCCAGCAGATTGACCCAGGCAACCCCGGGACCATCCTGGCTGAGTTGCCAGGGCAAGAGCGCCTGCCGGGCAAAATCGTCATAAAACTCTTGGTGATGCCGGTGGGAAATCAGGTGGCTGACATCTTTGAAAAACGGCGGCACCTCCTCAGCCGGCCGTTGGGTTTCTGCGGGAGCAGCCCCCGCCTCGGTGATCTCGTACATCCGGTTGGGCTTCACGTCCCGAACCACGCTCTGCTTCCCGTTGCGCCAGGTCACTTCGAGGGTCATGCTCTGGCTCTTCCCCGCCGCAAACACCCGCATCGGGTCCGAACCGGAGAGATACATGCCCCCACACGCCACCTCCTGGCTTTGCATCGGCACGGCGCCGTCCAGCAATTTGATTTTCGCGCCAATGCCCTGGGTATTGGGCGAAAGCCCCTTCAACCGCACCGCCACGCGCGGAGCGGAGCCGTGATTGTGATAAACGCTGGCAGCGCTTCCCAGGTTGTTCACCACGAAGTCCAGCCCCCCGTCATTGTCCAGGTCTCCGACGGCAATGCCGTTGTGCAGCGCCGGCTGGTCCAGTCCCCAGGCTAGCCCTGTGTCTTCGAACTTCAGGTTGCCCAGATTGCGAAAGGCGACCACCGGTGTCTTAAAAGAATCCGCCAGCAGGTTCCCCTGATAAAGCTCCTCGGTTCTCTGTTCCTGGGCCGAGCGCAACACCGGCTTGCCATCGGGACCGAACTCCGGCGGAGCCAGCCGGCCGGCACGGCGCAATGTCGAAATTTCCTGCATGACATCCATGTTGTTCACGTCGCGCACGTAGCCCGTGGGAATGATGATGTCCTCAAATCCGTCCAGATCCACGTCCAGGAAGACCGGTTGCCAGGACCAGTCGGAAGCGGTCACGCCGGCATAGTTGGCGATTTCTTCAAAAGTGCCGTCGCCGCGGTTGTGAAAGAGGACGTTGCGTGGAATTTGCGGACGATCATCAAAGGTCCCGATCGGAGGTTGCTCAGACCCTATAGTCAACATCTGGCTGTTTCGCGACCGCCAGTCCCGGGCCAACATGTCCAAAACGAAGAAATCCATCCGGCCATCCCGGTCAATGTCAGCAAAATCAACGCCCATCGAAGACTGGCTGGTATGGCGCAACTCCAGCCGTGGAGCAGCCATAAAATGACCCTTGCCATCGTTGAGCCAGAGCCGGTCGGGTGTCCAGTAGTCGTTGCACACATAGATGTCCGGTGCCCCGCTGCCGTCCAGATCCCGGAAGGCCGCGGTCAGGCCCCAATCCCGCGGAGGCCCGGTCAACGGTTTGCCATCTTCGTCGAGAAATGCCCCGTTGGTCCAGGACAACGGCGTGAAACGGCCCTTGCCGTCATTGAGATAAACCAGGTCGGGTTCGCCATACTCCTGAAAAAAACCGTTGGTGTAGATGAAGCGATCCTGCAGCGTTGGAACGACGTCGCGGTGGCCGTTCACGGTCATGACTTCAAATTGGTCGAATTGCACGCGATCGCGGGAATCTTCGGCACGATTGTTGGCCACATACAGGTCGAGGGCGCCCTTGCCGTCGATGTCCGCCAAAGCCATCGTCATGGCGCCGTATTTGCTCAGTGTTCCGGCATATTCACTGCACTCGGCAAAAGTCCCGTCGCCCTTGTTGGTGAAGCAAAGCACGCCAGAACCCGTCGTACTGATCAGCAAGTCCAGCCAGCTGTCACCGTTGATGTCCGCGAAAACCGCTCCGCGGCAAATCCGGTTGCTGCAGACGATGCCGGACCCTTGGGTTACATCCTTGAACCGCATCCCGCCGAGGTTTTTATACAGGGCGCTGTGCCCGTCCAGACTGCACAGGAATATGTCCGGCAACCCGTTGTTATAAATATCTCCGATGGCCACCCCGGAGCCATCGGCCAGCACCCGGTTGGCGGCAATGGCGTGTTCGTCCAAAGGGTTGGTGAAGGTGATGCCGGTCTGATCGGGCGTCAGCAGCGTGAATCCAGGCTTGCCCTCTTTTGGCACCTGGAGTTCGGCCCACTGGAAACCTTTCCCCTGATGCCACTGGAGTTCGGCGGCGCACGGAAAGATTCCCATCGCCACGACTGGAATGATGAAGAGGCATGACAAAGCGGTTCTCATTTGATCCGGGACAGGAATGCTGGCTGCTCTTTCGCACCGCCGCCGATCCACCGGCGCAAGTCTGGATGGTCTGCAAGAAAACTGAAAGAAAAATCCAGGTCGCGCCGGGCCCATCTGCACACCGCCCCGACTCCCTCACCCCGCCCGAGCAGGGCTGGGGCGAGGGGTTCGATTTAAATCATGCCTGTATATTTGCGGCTTAAAAATTACGGTCTCCTCTCCCCGGCCCTCTCCTCGTTTGGCGAGGAGAGGGAGAAAAATGGGGGCAGTGCGCGGATGCGTGTCACGCCCACCGAGCCGGGTCAGAGCCATCGACAGGGTTCGCGCAAGTGGTTGCGAAGACACAGCCGGTTTGCAACCGGCGACACAGCAGACTGGCAGTCCGCTTGACCGCGACCTGGTCACTGACTCTGCCACCGGGGTACAAAAATGCCGGAGGGAAAACCCTCCGGCATTTGTTGAAACTTGTTCTTAGCTGCTGTAATTTAAGCGCGACGGCGGAAAATCACCAAGGCCAGACCACCGAGGCCCAGCAACGCGGCTGTGGCAGGTTCCGGCACGCTTTGCACGGCAAACACAAAATCATAGCCACCGGGGTTCGGAGCGGCAAAACCGCCCATGACCGGAGTAGTATTGCCATCACCGCCACCAGGATTAGCCAGACTGGTGTTGTTATTAATCGCATAGC
The DNA here is from genome assembly GCA_963804345.1 of uncultured Verrucomicrobiae bacterium. GTDB lineage: Bacteria > Verrucomicrobiota > Verrucomicrobiia > Limisphaerales > UBA11358 > UBA11358. The sequence continues at coordinate 300,954 of CAWDPX010000015.1, forward strand.
CACCGGCATAAGCGTCGCCAGTGCTGTGAGCCCAACCAATCCAAGGAGCACCCGTATGGGTCGCATCGTCAATGGAGATCGTCCACTCATAAGTTATTCCAGGAGTCAGGGCTTGAGGGGTGCCCAAGCTGAATGTGAGATAGTCAGAAATGTAAGTTCCTGCCGTAAACCCTGTATAATGCTCGGTGTCTATCGGGGTAATCGCACCGGTCCCGTCGACCGTTCCGAGTTGAAGGACCCATTGCTCGGTGCCGTTAAAAGGGTTCGGTCCGGAAGTCCATGAAGCGGCACTGTCACCGCGACCCAAGACCGTGACCAAGGCGGCGTAGCCCGGGGTGGCAACCTGGAACGTCTGGCCCGCAGGTCCTGTGTTATTGGCGTAATCACGGGCACCGTCCTGGACGCCCGGGCCCAAGTCAGTCAGTTGTGAAGCCAATATGGGGTCGCCAGGCAGCGCCGCATTCTCTGTAATCGTTTGCGCATTTGCGCTCGTAATGAGTGCAATGCCCGCAATGGATGCAAGAGCTAATGTATATTTCATAGGGTTGTTGTTTGGGTTATCTTCGATTTATGTTATTTGTGTCTTTATAGGATTTTCTATAAAATCTGCTTTTTTATACCTCTTTATACAAAGAGTGTCAATAGTTTTTTGTGGTTTTTTTTATCCGAATATTCCGCAATAATACGTATGCTTATTTGCTGTTGCAGGAACAAATCAAGGCTGTGTCTGAAGGATCATGTCGGGGAAGTGCGCGATTTGCCGGAGCATCATTTTGGCCGGCTTTTAACGGCAAGTGGCTTGGGATGAACAATTAACAAATAGAGCGAAAGTCGCCGCGCTGCGCCCGCCTCCGGTCTTCTGAACCCGAATTCCGTTCCCATTTGACCACGGAAGAAATTCTGGATTAACGACTTACTGTTATATTGCCGCCCGTGTCCACGGTGATTTCCTTCGCTCCAGCCGGGATGGGGCTGGTGGTGGTTTTGCCACCCGGCCACCGCACCCAAATTTCAGTCGGAGGCTCCGGGCGGCCCATGACCTGCACCACGCTGTCCTGCGACCAGTAGCCCGAACCGCCGTGGATCTCCCGCGCCGCACCATACCGCCCCCCAAACACCAGCCGCAGTGTTGCACCCACTCCGTCCGGATTCCCGGGCGGGCCCGCCAGTCGCACGCGCAAGCCCGGTTTGCCCAGCACATTCTGGTACAGCTTCGTCTCCGCTCCGTTCTGGCTGATCGCCAGATCCACACGCCCGTCCCCGTCAAAATCACACAGCGCCGCTCCGCGCTGCTCGCCATAGACCAGAATGCCGGATTTCTGGCCCGGAACCGCCTCGAGCTTGCCGCCGCCCGTCCCGCGCAACCACAAACCCCGCCCCGCGTCCAATCGCCGTCCCGCGTCCTTAACCGGGATGGACATGGACGCGGCACCGGATGCCAGCTCAAAAAAGTTCTGGCTGAGGAAAATATCTTCATTCCCATCACCGTCAAAATCCCCCACGTTCACGGCGAACGCCGGCGCGATTTGCGCTTCATACGGCAGTTCCATCGCCTCAAAGTGATTCGTCCGATTGAAAAAAACCATTGACGCCAGCGTCCGCGCCTCCACCTTCCCGGCTGGTTTGGGCAATATCCCCAGCACCTGTTCCATTGTTGCTTCGCAGTAGGCCGTGTACGTTGGATATCGCCCCAACAACGGCGGATAGGCCTTGACCAGCGCGTCGCGCATCCGGCGCGGCACCTCCACTCCGCGCATCGGATCATAGACACTCTCGATCAGGTCCAGCGTGCCCCGATCTGTGAAGTCGCCGTAGCACAACCGAACCGGATGATTGCTGCCGGCCTGATAATCGCTGTTCTCTCCCCAATTGCTGGCGATGATGTCCAAACGACCGTCCCCGTCAATGTCTCCCGTCGTCACCCCATGCCACCATCCCGTGTAGCGGTCCAAGCCCAGTTCCTTCGTGATTTCATGCAGGTGCCCGGCCTGGTTTTTGAACACGCGGATCGGCCCCCATTCGCATGCCAGGATCAGGTCGGGATAACCATCCCCGTCCAGGTCGCTCCAGACCGCTCCATTCACCAGCCCCACCTTCCCCAATACCTGGCTGTTTTCCTCATCCAGTACCAGTTGCCCGTCCACGTTCCGGTAGATTCGTGAATCGGCCGCCTCCGGATAACGCCCCGGGATTACCCGCCCGCCCACAAACAGGTCCAGCTTCCCGTCTCCATAAACATCCGCCACCGCCAGGGGGCCGGTGCTGGCCGGCGTTGCCGGCAGGTCTTGTTTCTGCGGCGTGGGAACATAACCGAACACCGAGGCCGAAGGCGGATTGCCTGGAGATTCGTAATTGTCACGCCCCACCACAAGCGCCCGCGCATTCGGGACCGGAACCCATCCCACAATTCCCGTCAGGTCCTCCGGCAAAGTGGAATTGGCTGGTACGTGGACCAAGCCCCCCTTGCCATCGGTGATGTAAACACCCAGGTTGCCGCCCCGACCGCTCCCGATTACCAGCGCCTCCCGCCGGTCGCCCAATAAATTCACCCACGCCACCCCAGGCCCGTCCTGGCTCAGTTGCCGGGGCAACAACGGCTGCCGCGCGTAATCATCATAGAATTCCTGGTGATGCTGATGCGATATCATCTGACTGACATCCTTGAAAAACGGCTTCTCCGCCTCAATCGCTGGTTGGGTGTCCTTCGGAACAGCCGCCGCCTCGGCAATCTCGTAAATCCGGTTGGGCTTTACATCACGAACCACGCTCTGCTTCCCGTTACGCCAGGTCACTTCGATGGTCATGCTCTGGCTCTTCCCCGCCGCGAACACGCGCTCCGGATCCGAACCCGACAGATACAAACCGCCACAGGCGACTTCCTGGCTTTGCATCGGCACGGCCCCGCCCAGTAATTTGATTTTCGCGCCGATCCCCTGCGTGTTGGGTGCCAGCCCTTTCAACCGCACGGCAACCCGCGGGGCGGAACCGTGGTTGTGGTACACACTGGCGACGCTGCCGAGGTTGTTCACCACAATATCGAGGCCTCCGTCATTGTCCAGATCAGCGAGGGCGATGCCATTGTGTAACGCCGGTTGATTGAATCCCCAGGCCGGCCCGATATCTTCGAATTTCAGGTTGCCCAGATTGCGGAAGGCGATGATCGGACTCTTCAGGGGTTGCGCCAGCATGTCCGTCTGGTAAAGTTCCTCGGTCTTTTGTTCCTGTGGAGACCGCGCCACTGGCTTGCCGTCCGGACCAAGTTTCGGCGGGACCAGCGTGCCGGCGCGCCGCAGTTTGGTCGTCTTCTCCATGGTATCCATGTCATCCAAATCGTGCGCGAAGCCGGTGGAGACGATCAGGTCTTCGTATCCGTCAAGATCCACATCCAAGAACACCGGCTGCCAGGACCAGTCGGATGCGGTGACCCCGGCGTAAGCGGCAATCTCCTCGAAGGTACCGTCGCCGCGATTTCGGAAGAGGACGTTTTGGGGAATCTGCGGGCGGTTATCAATGGCACCGACCGGCGGGCGCGGGGAGCCGATCTCCATCAGTTGACATTTGCGCAGGCGCCAGTCCCGGCTCAACATGTCCAAGACACAGAAATCCATCTGACCGTCCCGGTCAATGTCCGCAAAATCAACGCCCATGGAAAACTTGCTGGTGTGGCGCAACGCCAGCCGGGGGCAGGCCCGAAAATGACCTTTGCCGTCGTTAATCCAGAGCCGGTCAGGCGTCCAAAAATCGTTGCACACGTAAATGTCCGGCGCCCCGGCGCCGGTCAAATCGCGGAACGCCACGCCTTGGCTCCAATCCAGAGGCGGGCCGGTCAGGGAGTTGCCATCTTCGTCCAGAAATGCGCCGTTGGTCCACGACAGCGGCGTGAAATGGCCCTTCCCGTCATTGAGATAAACCAAGCTGGGCTCTCCGTACTCAAGAACGTTCCCGTTGGTATAGACAAAGCGATCCTGCAACGCCGGTGCGATGTTCTGACGACCATCGGTCACGAAAATATCGAAGTTGTCAAACTCAGGGAGATCGCGGGAATCTTGGGCGCGATAATCGGCCACATACAAATCAAGCGTACCGTTGCCATCAATGTCTGCCAGTGCCATCGTCATCGCGCCATACTTGCTGAGCGTGCCGGCAGACCGGCTGCATTCGGCAAATGTTCCGTCGCCTTTGTTGGTGAAACACAGCACGCCCGAACCGACGGTGCTGACCAGCAAATCCAGCCAGCCGTCGCCATTGATGTCCGCGAAGACCGCTCCCCGGCAAATCCGATTGCTGCAATTGATGCCCGCTGCCTGGGTGACGTCCCTGAACTTCATCCCCCCCAGGTTCTTGTAGAGGGCATTGTGCCCGTCCAGACTGCAAAAAAAGATGCCCGGCAGCCCGCTGTTGTCAAAATCCCCGAGGGCCACGCCGCAGCCGTTGGGCAGCACCCGGCTGGTGGCGATGACGCGCTCATCCAGGGGGTTGGTGAAGGTGATCCCGGTCTGCTCCGGCGTCAGCAGCGTGAATCCAGCCTTGCCCGTCTTGGGCACCGGCAGTTCCGCCCACTTGAAACCTGTTTCCTGATGCCACTGCAGTTGCGCGGCGCACGGAAAAATTCCCGCCATTCCAGTCAGAATGATAAAAACGGATGAAAAAAACATTCTCATTTGATGCGGGAAGAATCAAATCAGCGGCGGGGTTTGCTCAACGCCATCAGCCCAACCCAGCCGTGCGGTTCATCCGGGCGCCGTTGACGACCAATCATGATGTTCATTGCTTTATCGCGCGGCTGCGAACCCATGCGCATAAGTTGGAATGGTTCGCAAAAAACTGAAAGGAAAAACTGAAATCCAGCTTCCCCGTTCACGTTCCTGCGTTTGTCATCTGGCTTGCTGAAGTGGTTTATGGATCAAGCCTGACGACGGCGCAAACAAGCCAGCATAGGCAGCCCCAAAGCGAGCATCATGAGGGAATTGGGTTCGGGGACAGTGGTCAGGACCACGTCTGTCCAGTAATTTCCAGTGGTAGGAGGAGTATCGGTATAGTACGAATATGTGGTCATTGAAACACTGAGCGTATAGATATTCACATTTGCACGAACCGGGGCTTCCGAACGGCTTGTGAACCATTCAATTTCCAATTCCTTTCAAGAAAGGCCAATTATCGTGACCAAACTTTGCTGTCTCCATCCTTGATGACAAGGCGCTTGGCCCGTTCTTCCCAGCGCAGCACTTTGAGCGTGACTTGCTGGAATTGGCTCCATCGCACCAGCTCAGTCGGCCTCCCGGCCTTTGCCGCTGGCAAATCCTTTTCGCCACTTCCCGAGCGGCTCAAATCACAAGCAGCTTGAGTGTGTCCATTGTTGGTTAAAACGCATTGATCACTGTGACCCAAAAGCATCGTCAGCCGCATGGAAATTCACGCTTTCATTCATTCCAAATCAGGACTAGCGTTTTGGGGAAACCGCCGGTGTGGCGAAATGGCAGACGCACAGGACTTAAAATTTTCAAAATCGCACTTTCTGACCACTTCTCGCGACTTCTTCTCACACGTGTTTCAGCCTTTATTTACAAGCCTATTTTCAATTTTAGCCTGATTTCGCCGCACCCCTAAAATGGGTGGCTTTCCGACCCCGAAAGTGGCACAAAAAGTGGCACAGAAAAATCAACAGACTCACAGGACTTGGTCCCAGTGGAGTCTGTTTTTTAGGGACAGACGCACAGGACTTCGTATTCTGGGTTTCTATTTTTGGAGGTGAGACGCACAGGACTTTGCATCTATGAAGTCTTTGCATTGAAATGTGCCACTTTAATATTCTCGTCCGCCGCGTAACGCTCGTTCGTCAAGAAATTTACAAATCTCTCGTTGTGCCACTTTCCCCAAAAATTAACGGTGTTTTATGCCGAACGATCTTTTCGAGACGGTGTCTTGTGCTCCTGCGCAAATTCCCCGGCGACAACGCGGCGATGAAATTCGTCTATGGCTTCTTGGGTGAGGTATTGCCGACCGGCGATGTTGACGGTTTTAAGCCAGCCTTTTTTCCGCCAGCGCCACGCCGTAATTGGTGTCACCCCGACCCGCTCCAACCACTTTGAAAGACTGATTACGGAGCTGGTGATCGGTGATGAATTTGAAGTTGTCGCGTTCATAAACGAAAATGGATGTCATGGTTACTACTGCGTGTCGGACTTTTTCGTCCCCGCTGATTTCGCAAGTCGCGCCAGTTTCCTGGCGTTCTTGATACGCCAGTGCCGGTGAATGGCCGCCACCACCTTGTCGAGCCAGCTTATATCGGTAATCTGTTGCGCGAGCACATCACGCGAATAATGTTTCACGCAATAACGCTGTGGACGGCCCAGCGGCTTGATCAAGCCTGCCCGCGACAGTGGCGGGATGATGTGCGTGGCGACCCCCAGCGCGTCGGCGACTTCCTCCTTGGTCATGGTGGCGCGGTATTTTTCCAATGGCTGGATTTTTAATGGTGAATCAGCAGTCATACACGTTCCTTGGTTAAAGTGAGCGTGACGGTGGTAATGAGGGTGTCATACACGGCACCCACGCGGCTATCCGCCGGCATTACAAAACTCAATTCGTATTGCTGAAGCCGGCGTTCCAGCCAATTGAGACCGCTTCCCAGAACGATCACGTCGGCACACGCAAAATGAATGGACATTTTCTCCGGCGGTGCCTGCGGTTCTTTTTCCAAGGCCGGGTTGGCCGTTCTTTCGGCATACAAGAACTGCGCGTAGGGCAGCAGATAGCTGATGCCGTCATCGGCAATTACTTCGAGCGCGGCGATGTTGGGATCACTGCCGATGCAGGGATTTTTACGCGGGCTAGACGCTGATATGGCGGGCGGATTGTTCGCTGGTGTTCGGTTGGCTTGATTTCATGGCTGCTCCTTTCGGTGGTTTCGATTGAAAGTGATCGGGCAATGCGCTGGCGGAATCGTTTCATAAAACGATTGCCGCGCTGCAAAATGGTTTGGAGAAAGTCCCGTTGCGGCATGGCCTCAACCGCCGCCAGCCGCGCACTGGAATGGGTGACATGCAAACGCAATAATTCCGAATCATCGGTAAAGACCTGGCAACGTTCGCGCCCGCGCGAGATGCTGACGTAAAATTGTTCCTGATTGATTGCGGGCAGCGAACGCGACGAGGCGACCAGCAAAACTTCATCCACGGTCTTGCCCTGGGCGGCGTGCGACGTGACGGCGTAGCCATGCGTGAAGGTGCGATAATCAGCAGGAATCACCCGGCCATCGGCCAGCAACACCGAATCGCCCTGAATCGCCCGCACTTCGACGAGTTCGCCATTGATAAATCGTTTGCCGGCCGTGTTGGCTTGCAGCAACAGCTTGTCCCCGGCGGCGATTTTTAATTTCCGTTTCTCCCCCACATCAGCAGGCGATGCCTGCACCCAATGGGAAAATGTTTTCGGAACCATCCGTGTGTTGAACTTTGAGCGAATCATTCTCAACGGCGACCACTGACACCGTTTCATTTTTATCAAAGCCGTGCGTTGTCCGATGAAAATGGATGGCCATGCCGGGACGGTATTGCCGCGCATCGCGCTTCTGTGCTTCGGTCCACGACAATGAATCAAAGACCTGAAATTCTTTTTCCTCACCGGCCAGCCGACCTGACGTTTTCAGCGCGGTGCGGATTTTTTCCGTCACCGCCTCGATTTCATTCCACGTCGGCGCAACCAGCAGTGCGGATTTGTTTTCCGCCAACGCTTTCAAATATGATTTCGCTGCCGAGTCGTGAAGATCATGGTGGCCGTCTGAAAATTCTGCCACCGCACCAATGCGTTCCAACTGCGCGAACGCTTCCACAGTGCGTTTCTGCGCCGCCAGTTCCACGGCCTTGCGATACGCTGCCTTGCGTTGCCGCCGGATGGCCGTCAACTGGCCGGATTTGAAATTGGAATGCCGTTCCAAAATCCGCAGTGCATCGCCACGCGCAACCGAAGCGTGCTGCCCTGTGTCGCCGGACAAAATGATGCGCGCATCGCGCGCGCAATCGAACAGCCGCTTCATGTCATCGATCCCCACCGCCCCGGCTTCATCCAATACCACCAATTGCCGTTCAGACAGCACCGGTTTCGTCAGCAGCAGGCTTTGCAGTGTCTTCGCCTCGAATCCCTCTTTACGCAAAACATCCGTTGCCGCCGCCGTTGGCGCGCAGAACAGCGGTTCAATCTTCGCCTCTTTGCAGGCGGCGACCAACTCGCGCAACGCCGTGGTTTTGCCACTGCCGGCCAGACCTCGCAGGCCGGTGATGCGGTCACTGGTGCGCAGGACATGGTAAATCGCGCGGCGTTGATCTTCGCCCAGCCAGTCCGCAGGCCGGAAACCGGGATGTATCGGCGCAACGGCATCGCAAGCCGCATTGACCGTCTGAATCAAATCCAGTTCCGTTGCCAAAATCTGTGGCGTGGATAATCCACGCTCGGTTTTGACCAGTTGAGCCGAATACTTTGCCGCCTCTTTCAATGCCGGCAAATCCAGTTCACCCGGATGCTGTGCCAACGCCACGCTCAACAGTTCATGTTCTGGCACGACCGACTTGCGCTCGAAAACATGGGCGACGGCGTAATTCAGGGCTTGGTTTTCCGGTTCAAACCGGCGGACTTGCCGGACAGGTTGAACCGACGTGGTGAGTTTTTGCAGCGCCTGCAATTCATCGGGCTGCAATTGTGCCAACTGCTGCTCGCGAACCTCGGTGGTCGAGATGCCCTTGATCTTTTTCGCCCGGCTCTGATGCACCGCCAGGGCGATGGCATTATTCGACAATTTGCGCCCCAGCTTTTGTTCCAGTTCCCGGACTACCGCGTCACGTTGCTGGGAGCGTTTGGAAAATCGTTTCAACACCGCATCGCTCACACCCTCGATTTCAAAGCCGTGTTTCGCCGGACGAATGCGGTAGCCGATGTCCTGAACTCGCTTCGCCAGTTCATTGCGATAAACTGCCGTGCCGTAACGAATGGCGTCATACATGCCGCCCGCCTGCAATGCTTTCCAGCGCTTTTCCGTTTCATCAAAGGTGGCGTTAAACACCGTGAGGTGCGTGTGCAACAGCGGATCGAGCGCCCGACTGCTCGTGTGCGTGAACGCGGCGGCGACCAGATTGCCGGTGGTGCGGTCACGTTGGTTGCCCTGCTTGCGAACTCTGGTTGCAGCAAAGGTTTCGAGTTCGCGGAACGCAATGCGCGTCGCTTCCTCATGTGCCGACACCAGCCGGTCGTCGTCCATCGTCACGGCCAGCACCGAAACCGATTTCGGCGCGGAGCAGGTGAAGTCGTAAAAGACGCGACGCTGATTGGTTTTTTCCTGCCGCAGCGTCAGGCGTTTATCGTCATTCGGATTTTGGTTTTCACACAGCGCATGAAATTGATCACGGGTGACGGCATTGTTTAACCCCAGCCGTTCCGCACCCGCACCAATCCACTGGCCGGGCCGGATTTCACCGGCGGCGTAGTAGTCGTTCTGCGCCAGATGCTCGTCGAAGTAGCCTTCGGCATCCGCCAGATTTTTCTGTGCGACGGCTGTGAACATAACGCGCGATGTTAGCGGTTTTTCAAATGGCTTTATGCCCCGTTGGCACAATCGTTATTTTCTTTCTGTCATTCATTTTCCGATTAGTCATTCTGCCTGAACCCATTTGGCGCAAGGCGTGCCTGGCACACGAGTCGTGGTTCAACCACGGAACCAAGACCGATTCCGATTTCATGTCTGGCAGTTTGTCTGAACTTTCCCCCGTTGAGGTGTATGTGATACACTTTATGCATTTGGCCGATGATTTTCTTCATTCGGCAACCAGTTTGGCGGAGAAGAAGCCCGCTTTTGTGCAATCTTTACACAAAATGAAAACTCACTTTTTGGTTGTAAAAGCGCATATTCCTATTGTTTTTATTGGGGATTATCGCTTTGCATCCGGCAGAACCTGAAATTTTGTTGAGGCTTTCGCATCTAAACGATGCTGCCCGGCGCTTTGACTGGCCGGCTTTCCTGCGGGCACTCGGAAACCGGCCAGACAAAGCGCCGGCAATGAGAACCTAGACGGCCAAGCACTCAACGGGCGTTTTTGAAAATCCCGCGACTCCACAGCCGTTCCGTCGCTCCGATTTTCAAACCGCGCGTTCAGTGCCGGCGCAAACTTGATTCCAACCCGTAATTGGTTTAGTTAATTTTCCGTGAAGAAGATGACTTTCAGGCAAATGAAAAAGCAGGAGGCGGAAAACCGGATGGCCGCGATTCGCAGGGCACGCCGCAGTCCAGCAGCAGCCGCAGCAGAACAAAGGCGGGCATCACTGGTGGGCGACGGTGCGAAGTGGCGGATCACGAATTTCAAACAGGTTGCCCGCGCAATGGCCAAACATTGGGGCTGACCAGGAAAGGCCGCAGATCATCACCTGATTTTGCCGGTCAAAAAGCCTATTCGCTTGGCAGGAGGGAACCGTTCGATGGCGTAGCGCAGCATGGTGCGCGGCATGGCGTCATAATGCTGCCGGAGAAAACCCTCCAGCACCGACTGATTCCGTTTGCCGACCTCCCGCAGCATCCATCCGCACGCCTTGTGCATTAGATCGTGTTCATCGCCCAAAAGCTGTTCCGTCAGTTTCAGGGTATCTGTAAAATCATCGGCACGGATGAATGTCAACGTGGCGAGAATGGCAATTCGCCGATCCCAGAGTGAACGGGATTTCGCCAGTTCATAAAGCAATGACCGATCTCGCTGGAGCAAATGTGCCCCGACGATGTAGGGAGCCGAACCGTCCACCAGATTCCAATTGTTCACCCGGTGCCGGTTGTTCAAATATATCCGATACACCTTATTTTTTACGCCGACATCTCCCTTCCGATACTGCTCGACCAGAATCAGCAAAGACAATAGCCGCTCATCATTGTAGGCAGATTGCAGGAGTCGCTCGCAATCCGTCAGGCCAAGCTGCCCAAATTTCCGGGAAAGTTGTCGAATGGCGGGAACCGTTATGCCCAGGAAACGATCACCCTCGGCGTATTGACCTTTCCCGGTTTTGAAAAAGCCAGCCAAGAACTCAGCCTTGTTCGGATTTGCCAGCGCCAGCAAAGCCGCGTGAGCCTGACGATGATTCACCACCGATTCACTTGACGAACAACCAACTTGTCTCGGTGTCTTGATAATTTTACGTGGCATAAATCTGAACGCGAACACCAACATCATAGGCTGAAGTGCAGTTGGAAGAAAATGAATTGGAACGAACCAGCTCTTTGACTGGCCGGCTTGCTTCCAGGTATTCAGCAACCGGCCAGACAAATCGCCGTGATGGAAACCTAGACGGTCACGCACTCACCGGTCGTTCTAAAACCGCGCTCAATCCGTTCAACTCCGCCGTCGTCCGTTCATGCCACTCCCGACCTGCTCCGTTTCGCTGCCGGTTTCAGAACGCCCGTTCAGTGCGACCAATTATCATCCAATTTCATACGTTCAATCGAACGTGATTTGTAGCGGCTTTCTGGAATTGGAAAGCCGGTAATTTTGGTCGGGTAAGAGAGCGGCATTGCTGCCGCTCCCTCCCCTAAGAACCGGACATGATGGTTTCCTCTCATCCGGCTCAAGCCACTGCAAAGCTCCGCGCGAGCGGAGCCGGTTTCACGACGGTTTTATTCCGGCCTCATGGCGATGGATGCCCATACGCTTGAAGAATGCACGATCTTCAAAGTAGTCGCGCCAGCGCGGGTCAAACGGATTGGCTTCCGCTTTAACCTTCACGAATCGCCGAATGCGGGTTTCGGTCGGGTCCACCAACCGGAACAGTTTCGGCTTTCCGTCCGGCGTCCTTTCGCCGGAGTCTGCCGCGAACGTGCGGCGTATCCTTCCGAGCCGGTGCCAGTATCGCTTGGCGATCCAGTTCACCGATTTTTCCGAATGCCGACGTTTGGCCCAATACCAGAGGCGCTGCCAGATGACCATTTCTGCTTTTCGGAATGCCTGGGCTGCCGTGATATGACGGTGATAATTTGTCCAGCCCCGGATGACCGGGTTGAGCATCTTTATCAAGAATTTCTGTTCCACCGCTCGGTTCCGGCGAATCGTCGCCCGGACTTTCTCCAAGAAAGCGTGCATGTTTTTCTTGGACGGTTTGATCAGAAGTTTGCCGTCATACTTTCGGACGTGCATTCCGAGGAAGTCGAACCCTTGCTCAATGTGCGTGACGCAGGTTTTCTCTGGCGAGAGCTGCAAACCCCGGTCGCGCAGAAACTGCTCGACCAGTGGCTTGACTTCATTTTCCAGCAACTCCTTGGTCGCGCCGGTGATGATGAAGTCGTCCGCATATCTTACGAGGTTCACCTTGGGATGATGCCGCTGCCCGTTGAGTATCTTCACGCGGAAGTGCTCGTTGAGCCGTTGCTCCAATCCGTCCAGTGTCAGGTTGGCCAGCACGGGGGAAATAATCCCGCCTTGTGGCGTGCCTGCCTCTGTGGGGAAGAGGATTCGATTTTCCACGAACCCCGCTTTCAACCATTTTCGCAGTATCACTTTGTCCGTGGGAATGTGCCGGAGCATCCATTCGTGCGAGATGTTGTCAAAACATCCGCGAATGTCTCCTTCCAGCACCCACGCGGCGCAGGTCTTGCGACACAGTGCCAAGCGACACATCTCAATGGCATCGGCGGTGGAGCGTTTGGAGCGAAAGCCGTAAGAATTGAGGTCGCCGACAGTCTCGGCGATGGGTTCCAGTGCCAGCAAGTATAACGCTTGCATGGCACGGTCTTTCATCGTCGGGATGCCCAGCGGTCTGGTTTTCCCATTGGCTTTTGGTATGTGAACACGCCGCAGCGGGAGCGGTTGATAACCGCGCCGCCGCAACGTGCCGATGGCTTTATATCTGGTCGCCGAGGTGCCCCAAACTTTGCCATCCACCCCGGACGTTCGCTTGCCTTGATTTTCCGTCACCCGTTTCACGGCCAAGGCACGACCGTGGAACGAGTGGGTCAGCAGCCGTTGCAAGGCTTTCACCTTGCCCCAGCGACCTTCCCGTGTGGCCTTGACGATACGCGCTTGCAACCTCCTAACGCGGCGTTCACACTGAGTCCAGTTCAACTGTTCCCAGGCTTCCGCTTGGCCGGAGGATGCACACGCAGATTGCTCTGTGTTCATTTGCGATTTCCTCCTACGAAGGTTTTGCCAGTTTTCTCGTCACGCATGACCGGCTGGAAGTCTGCCCGTTTGCACGGCAGGGCGATGTTGCAGCCCCTATTCGTTTCGTTACAAAACGACGTTCGCTTTTTCCAGCATCCTCTGCCCGGCATCCCCGCAGCGCACCTTGCGATGACGCCTGCCTCAACGAGGCGGGATGACGGGTTTATCCTGTTCCGCTCAGATGACACGAATGAGTTAGTCCCTGTCTTGGCACCGGCAGTCATCATGTTCGTGTGCCCCAAGTCTCTATGAGGCATCCGACTGCGTGCCTTTTGGCCAGAGCCTGTCAGCGTCTTTGGCTCAGTGGGATTTGACGGCACTTGAGACAGTTCACTTACATTGGGCATGTCATTCAGCCTTACCCTCCGACCACCGTTGACGCTGGCAGTCGCGGAGACAACCTCACGGCCATCTCCTCGTCCCATTGGACGGAAGTATGTTGTCTCGGCAGCTTTCGACCCGACCGTTACCAGTCGCGCCGATGCCGATAGGCTAGTGTGGACGAAACCACACGTTCGTCTTATGTCATTCAACATATCGAACCATCATCCGAGCAGTTACAGTTCGCACTTAGACACCATCCCCTTCCGAGTTCGGAAGGCAAAAATGCGGCCTGACAGCACGCGGCAAGTTGCGGCAAAAGGCGGCAACGAACTTGCCGCTATTTGCCGCAATGTCCGGTGAAATTTTGCCGCCACTTGCCGCCCTTTGTCACCGGCAGTTGCCGGAATTTGTCGCCATTTGCCGCAGTGATCGGTGTAGTTTCATCGCAATTAAACCTTCACCTACTCCTTACCGTCGAATTGCTGCTATGGATTATCCTGTGCGTTGATGACCGAAACGGCACATCGAAAACGCGGCGGCAGGGCGTATCACAGCGTCCTGGAACCGCACTTTGATTTCATCCACCAGCAACGCCAGCGGCGCAAAACGTGGCAGGAAATCGCCGATCTTCTGTTCAGCGAAAAGGGCATCCGCGTCACGTTCTATGCACCGTATCGCTTTTACCGGCGCAGATTAAAAAGAGCGGCAAAACCAAATTGGGAAAATTCAGCCGGCGAAATCCAACCCGCCAAGCCAGCCAGCCAGCCACCATCGCGTCCAGCACCGTTGCCAAAACAAAACGCTTTCAACCGCCCAAACATCAAAAACATTAACACCGACCAAGAGTTCACATGAATACCATCAAACGCATCCACATCAATCCCCAGTCCAAAGGCAGCCTCGGCAAAAGTTTCGAGGCCGAGTTCCGCACCGCCTGGCTGGATTATCACCAAATCATCTGGAACGGCTCCGACCTAGATGACCGACACCATTCCTTTTTCGACCGGCACCCCAAGCAGGTGCAGTCCTACACGCTAGGCAATGACGACGATAGCAAATCCACCCTCCTGGGATTGTTTCGTAATGTGTCGCGCAGTAGCGCGCCGGTTCACGTCATTGATTGCCGGGCGCAGGCCGACGGTCTCATTGTGCAGGCGCTGGAATCATTGCAACTGCTCGACTCGCTCGCCACGCAAGGCATCCGGTTCACATTTTTTCTATTCCCCAGCGAGGACACGGAGAGCATGAATAATCTGCTCGACCTGTTTTATTTTGCCGGCGACCGTGTTGATTATGTCGTGGTCCACAACCCGGCCAAGGTCAGAACCAATCTGTTCAAGAAATCCAACATCGAGGCCGAGTTAAAAAAGTTCGGGGCGAAGGAACTGACGTTGCCGGTGGTAACTTCCATCACGTTGCTCGCCATCAAACGCGCCGAGGCCAAGGCGGGCCGCAAGTTGAGTTTCGCGGAAGTGGCGACTCCCGGAGCCTCGCATTTGGAATTGATGCTGGCCGGTGAAATGCAATGGGCGATGCAGCAGATGTTCCGGCAATACGACGCCATTGCCGATTTGCTGGTGCCATCGGAACAGGTGCCGGAGGTCGAACCACAACCGGAACCGGAGGCGAAACCGGCACGATCCAAACAACCGATGCTCAATTTGGGCGAATGATTTTATGGACAAGAATGATTTGGCGGCATTGCTCGTCGGCGCACCAGCCGACGAAGTGGACCGGATTCACCGGCTGTTATATGAATGGAGCGTCGGGCCGGACAACAGTTTTCCGGTGCAACTGGCCTTGTTGACCAAGGCGCAATGGCGCGTCGCTGCCAATCTGCCGCGCTTGATGAATGATGCCGGCAAACTGATTGAGCAACATCTGGCCGAATACCGGCGGCAGACCGGCGCGCTGGTCGAAAATTTCGATGACACGACCAGTTCGACCATCGCAGCGTTTGACCAATCGGTTTCCAATCACAGCGAGGCCATCAAACAAGCCGTGGCCAAATCCAACGGACATCTGGTTGAAACCGAAAAGGCCGCCCGCCAAGTCAAATTTGAGTTGGAACACGGCAACGCCTCGCTAAAAAAGGCGTTGGATGAAGTCAGGAAAGAACTGATTGACGAACGATTTCGCCTGATTGAGGCACAAAAAGCACTGGATGCCAGAATGTCGTTTCAGGCGTGGTGGGGACGGATTCTCTGGAGCATCGGCGAATTGCTTATCGGCTTCGGCATTTATTTTCTTTGGATTTATCGTCGGTGATGGAATCAATGGACTCACGATGGGCTCAATGGACTCATTCACATGTCGGGCGACAAATTTGTTCCCGCGTGTCGCTCTTATGTTGGTGACGCGATGCTCATTTTGCATCCGCACGGAGTGGATTCCGGCGCGCTCGCCTCGTCCATTGTATGGCTCGCCTGCGCCTGTCAAGGTTGTCCGATAAATTGTTTCTGGCGCTGCGCGCCGGTGGTTCGGTTTGCGGCTCCACCGTTGACAGGCGCAGGCGAGCCAAAGACGTGGCTGGTTAGGCTTTTGCGCCGGGATTGCTGGCCGGAGTCTTTTGAGAATTCAGCATGTGTTATTGGTCGCGGCATTCTCGACTTGATCAAGAGTTACAAACACGCCGGTATGCCAGCACCGGAGCAGCCCCAACCCGGAAGTCAGCACGCATGTCACCCCGCAAGTCGCCCCGCAGGTTAAAACGGTGTCATCCCCAAGCCAAAACCAGCGGTTCAATCATAAAGACACGTCAAACAACAACCGGTGGCAAAAACTAATAATGCACTTGTTTTGTTCACGAAAATCGGAGAGTTGATGTCAACTCCGTGACGACTTTTGCTGCCCGAGGCCGCACTTTTATCACCCGTGGATTCCACGCCAAAATGATGTCACGCTGAAGTTGCCGCAGCGGATCACCTGAAATCTTATGAACTGAGCCGGCTGGCAATTCCTGAACCGCCAATTCTGGAATAATTGCTGCAAATCGCCCCGACCTAACGGCTGCCAGGGTTTGTGGGAATGATTCACAACCTAGCCCCGGTCGAAATGAATCGTCCTCGGAAAGAGCGACGTTCCGCAGTTGCTTGGAAAACTGCCCATCTGTCGTCTGCATCGCGAGAGGATATTTTTTGAATACATCTGAGAAATTTGGAATCGGTTTGCGAGGGGCAAGCACACGGGGAACAACCGCCACATAAGCGAGCGTGCCAAGCGCAATTGATTTTAATCCGGGCGCAATTGCATTTTTGCGGATGAGACCAAAATCAACCCGCGCATCATATATTTGTTGGACAATTTCGTTTGTTCGCAGACTGGATGTGGTGAAACGAACATCCGGGAGAGCTTTTATTAGACCCCCGAGTCGGGGGATCACGAGCCAATGAATAAGACTGTCACCGGCGGCGATGTTAAAAACTGTGCGCTCGTTCCTACATTCCGAATGAAAATCTTCAAGACCTCGCAAAAACGGCCGCACCAGCTCCGCCAATTGCGCGCCCTCCGGGGTTAATTTCAGCACCTTGCCTCGACGGTGGGTGACTTCGCGACCGAAGAATTCAGAAAGCTCCCGTAGTTGGCGGCTGTATTGACTGTGTTTCACCGCGTCACCTGGGGCAGTGCGAGCAATGCTGCCGGCGTCATGCACCTCGATGAGGACACGCAGGCGTTCAAGGGACAGGCCACGTTCGGAAAACAATAAATCAAACATGACTGGATGATAATGTATGATGTGATTTCTGCGCTAGCACCAAATATTGATTTCGGTCATATTGAGGACAGTTAAAAATGACTGTGCGTCATTTAAGAAAGCAGAGACGACACAGCATGTTTAAAAAATGGCCTAGAGCCGCAAACCAAAATATTGAAAGGAAAAATATGGATAATGCAGAACAACTGAAGCGTGACGAAGAACGCATCAAACATGACCAGGAACGCCTGAAACACGACGAAGAACGTTTGGCTCGCGACGAAGAGCGTCTGATTCAGGACAAAAAGGTTAAATACTTTTTTTCTCTTGATGGGAAAAAATATGAATCCGACACCTCATCCATCAATGGCGCAGATGTCCGGGCCAAACTTCCGCCTGAAAAAGCAGGTTACGCGATTTACCTTGAGGCGCACGGTAACGAACCCGACAAACAAATCACGGATACGGAAACGTTCTCCCTTGAGAAACACCCGCTTTGTTTCTATAGCGTCCCGCCGGCAACATTTGGTCTTTTATGACTCCGACCGAAGAACAAGGCGAAGAATTAAAACAAAAGTTTCCGGGCGCGACATGCGTGCGGGCGCCAGATGGGTCATATTTGATCACGGTTCCAAATGTGCCATTGCCAGAAGGATGGAACCCCAGAACGACAACCGTGCGATTCATTGCGCCTGTAGGTTTCCCTGCCAGTCGGCCAGATTGTTTTTGGACAGACGCGAATCTCAGGTTGGTTGGTGGCCGTAATCCGTCAAATACTGGCCCCAACCCGATGCCTCACGGGCCAAATCCACTGTTGTGGTTTTCTTGGCATGTGCAAAGATGGAGCCCGAATTCCGATTCATTGTTGACATATTTTCGGGTCATTGAGAATCGGCTACACGAATTGCGATGAGCCGGCTTGTTCTCACTTCTGAATTGCTCACGCAACTCCGATCCGAGTTGCTTGAATCAACCTCTGAAACATGCGCGATTTTGTTTGGGCGTGCGGTTCTAAAAAATGGGCGTCTTGTTCGCATTGTAGTGCGAGATTTTCAACGCGTAGCTGATACGGACTACCTGCAGCGTTCGGATATATCGGCGCAATTGCGTCCTGAGATCGTTGCGGTGGTCACACAAAGAGCGAGAAAAAACGGCGAATCACTCATTTTCGTCCATAGCCACCCGTTTGCATTAAATGAATTTTCTTCGATTGATGATAAGGGCGAAAAAGTTCTCGCTGAATTTCTCACCGCCCGCACACCAGGAACCATCCATGCCACATTATTAGTCACCCCTGAGACAATAATCGCTCGTGTGCTCAACAGCGGGGAATCGCTTGAAGTTGTGGGAGTTGGCCCCGATCTTTTATGGGGTGGAGAGGCAAAATATTCTGAAGGCAATCTGGCTTTTGACCGTCAGGTGCGGGTGTTTGGCGAGGTTGGCCAAAGGCGTTTGCGCACAATGCGGGTCGGCATCGTCGGGCTGGGAGGAACAGGTTCCGTAGTTTTAGAGCAGTTGTCCCATCTTGGAGTAGGTCAATTTTTGCTCATTGATCCTGACATCGTTGAACGGACAAATCTCAATCGGCTGGTAGGGTGTTCGGAATCGGACGTTTCCAAACCCAAGGTCGATGCCGCTGCCGCGCTTGCAAAACGGATCAATTCAACCATACGAGTCGAAACAATATTTGGCAGCGTGCTGCTAGCCAGTGTGGCGGAACAATTGGCCGACACAGATTTTGTTTTTTGCTGCACAGATTCGCACGGAAGCCGGGCAGTCTTGAATCAGTTTGCATATCAATACTTGGTTCCAGTTATTGATCTGGGGGTTGCCATTGTCGCAGCCGACAGAAAAATAACCCACATAGCGGCACGCACACAAATGCTGGCACCAGGATTGGGATGTCTCATGTGTGGCGAAATGCTCAATTCTGAAGCCGTCCGCGTAGACCTTCTTACGGACTACGAGCGTGCTGCTGATCCATATATTATAGGGGTTCATGAGCCTGCTCCGGCGGTTATCTCCCTTAATGCAACCATTGCCTCTATGGCTGTGACCATGTTTTTAAGCGCCGCAGTCGGGATTCCGAGCAACGCACGCTTGGTCAATTATAACGGAATTACAGGCGTCACACGGGCTGCTGCCATTACCAGACACCCAACCTGTATTGCTTGTTCGCATCGCGGTGCCCTTGCTAGGGCAAATGAATGGCCATTGCCGGCACGTTTGTCATGAAACATTCAGATAGATCGAAAGTTTTAGTCATTGGCGAACACCCAATTGATCCAGAGCCATTTACCCAGCGTCGCCTGACTTTCACTCCAATCAAAATGGATCAATTGGACGACAATGACCTAACAAATAGTGCTCGCGGCGTCCTCCTGGCTCCGCACCCGGGAAAGTTTGGACTGATCTATTCATATTTTGAAGAACGGTTCCATCGAGCGTGTGAATTAGGTTTGATGACCGCTGTATTTGTCACAGATAAAAAGGTTCAGGTTAGTGAAATAAGAGATGACTTATATGCCAAATATAAGATAGGCGATGATATTGATGACATCAAAAAACGCCGGAAATGGATTGAGTCATTGCCTTGGGTGTATCTTGACGACAGAGATTGGGCTTTCGCGGAAACCCTGGCGCGATATGACCCAGGTCCGCCTCTGGGAACGCCTACAATTGATACAAGTGGTCTCACAGACCCTCTTGATCCAGAATCGGAAACATTACTGAAAAGGGCATTCTACAATGCCGACCGAATTTCTATAAAGCGTTTAGCGGGCGGTAAAACTGCAAAGGAAGCGTTTTGCGTTTTCGCAAATCTTGCGGATGCTGAATACGGACCCCAGCCCATGCCTTTTTTTGTGAAGTTAGGCGCTGCGTGGAAAATTGATGATGAAAAACGTCATTACCGCGAGGTTGCGGAACCATTCATCCCATTTCATCTTCGCCCATCTTTGAACATTTCGCGAAGCGTTGTAACTCTAAACGGGTCCGCTCTGGTGTGTAACTTTGTTGAAAGTGCCGTTTCATTACGCGATGCTTTGCGGGCAGGTCAAGGACAGGGAACGATATTTTCACTCTTTGAAATTACGCTTCGTGGACTCCGTAGTCACACATCTAATGGCTTGAAAAAAGCGGGTGTCATTGAGTCATTTCTCGATTCAAAAGTCAGAGCACATGAAATCTCAAAAAAACACTCTGCGAGGATTGAGAAGTTACGCGATTACGGGATGACCAGTAAACCCGAGGAGATTGCGCAAGTGTTAAGAAACTTTGCGGCAAAGATTGAGACTCGTGAAGGCCCGTATCACGGCGATTTACACTATGGAAATATCATGGTGCGAAATCGCGATGCAATTGTAATAGATTTTGGCTCGATGGAGCCTTTCGGGCCACTGTATGCAGATCCAGCGGTGTTGGAAGTCAGTCTGGTTTTTGGAACAGATGATCACGACGACCCGGCATGTTTTGATGTCTGGTGCAAGTTTGTTGATTTTATTTTTGTAGATCCTTTGAGTCCGCCGTTGCCTAAAGGTGATTATCCTCAGTTTGCATGGCTCCACAAGGCCGTCCGTGAGTTGCGCCATGTTGTTGCCTGTTGCGGTGTCGATAAATCAGAGGCATTGATAATTTTAGCTGGCTGCTTACTTCGTTATGGCCGGAATGCGCCCCTCAAACTAGCAACAAAAGAATTGGATGAACTTGCCGAAAAACGAAGGGTTTATGCTCTCGTGATGGCATATCAAATTTGCGAAAGGCTGGAGAACGAAACAAATGCCGCGTGCCAATAAAATCTGCTTTACCGGGAAGTTCCAAGGACGCGATGATGCTGCGACGTCATTAAAATCACCCGGCGACACCGCGCTAGTTCACAGAGGGGTGGCGCGAATGCTTTTAATGAATTGTCCTTGCGGGTGCGGAGATGTATTGGTTATTAACCTTGATTTGCGTGCCGGTCCTGCTTGGAGATTCTACCGTCGGGGCGAAACCATCAGTTTATTCCCCTCATATTGGCGTGATACAAAGTGTGAGTCACATTTTATACTCTGGCGGAATATTATTTATTGGTGTGATTGGGACGATGAAAGTATTTGGACAAGCTCGAACAGCATTGAGGAACGGGTGCTGCTAGCTCTGCCTGATCATTTTACCAATTACGAAGATATTGCTGAAAAGTTGGAGGAGGTTCCGTGGGATGTTTTACAAGCGTGTCATGCACTTGTTCGCAAGGGGTATGCCGTGGCTAATGTTCTGCGACGCAAGGGCGAGTTTAAGCGCTCCAGTCGGAAACCATCATAATACTTTTGTGTGGTTTCTCGGTCTCGTTTTCTACCGTTAGCCATTGCTTGCCGCATCTTGACGGAAAATACTGACTTTTGTCTCCATACAAGGGCGGAGGTCAAGATTGCTCGCACCGATTTGAATCCATGAGTCAGTGCGTTGATAAATATCCAACCCTCGTCCGATGCGAATATTCCATCCGGTATCAGTGCGCAATTCCCGATCATGTATCTTGTCGTCAAACCGATAGCTGAATTCCACTCCGGAATCTGCCAAGCTTTCCGTTAGCGATTGGAATTTCGGGTCCACTTCCGCCTTTTGGTAATCGTGGTCTGTTGCTGTCACCAGTGTGATTTTCTTAATGGTTCCGGTTTGAACCGCCAGTTCGCATACCTGAATAAGGTTTCGTATCTGATAATCCCGCCGAATGTAGGGGTCTTCAATCGTCAACACTTTTGCTCCCGTAAGGTAATCACCAAACAAGCTGCCGTAGGAATATCCAATATCACCGTAACGGATGGTAAAATGCTTTTCTGCCAGCGTCAGTGGTGCGGATTTGGCTACTGACAGTGAGCCCGATGTTTCGCCACCCGCAACCTCAACAACTGGTTTGTCGACTGCCGGCAAAACCGACGTTGGAATGGTTGGCTCCCCTGGGGCTGGCGATTTGGGTCGTTGTTGATCAACTGAAACGCCTTTAGTTTCAGGACACATGACCATGATACGTTGGCTTGAATTGTTGATATAGGACAAATCAATATCGGCAAATTCATCATCTGGCTTGCGTTTGTTGAGTTGTTCCTTTATTCGCCGCCGCCCTTCAATGGCGTAAGCTAAATATTCCTCAAACTCTGCATCACTGCACTCACCGCTTGGGTGCAGCAATTTAATAAATGCGCCGACTGTCTTGTAAACTGCTGTCTCGTCGCGCCCCTGAAAACCTGGGCCTAACCGCGCCCGCTTTTTTACAGGGGTAAAATGATTCTTGTTTTTTGCGAGATAATGAAACGCTTCAGCGAGGTAATCCGTAATGAAGCCATATTCAGAAGTCAACTGGTCATTGGAATTCGGCGGAATTTCCCAGCCAGGAATGTAATTGTGGAAACGGTGGATGACAGCGAGGTCAAACTCCGCCGGCAATGGTTTGAAAAGATCGTATTTATTCGATGCGACCAAATCGGAAATTGCGTCGTCAATGTTTCCGACAAATCCAAGGCTGGCCGGCGCGATCACTTCCGTGCCAAGACTAAATCGTCCGTTGGCCATGTAATCCTTGAGAATTTGAATCGTGCCGGGGTCTTTGATCCGAATGCCGGCAACCTCGTCAAATGCGATAACATCCCAGTAACCGATTATTCCCACTTGTCGGCGCACCTTGTTGTAAAACAGAATGGCGGTGCTCGTTTGCCCGCCGCTGATCAAGGTTGCATACGGAGAAAACTCTGCAAACACATAGGATTTGCCAGTTCCACGCGGGCCGAGTTCGATCAAATTGTAGTTGGACTCAACAAAAGGAACGAGTCGGGCGAGGTGATGAAATTTCAAACGGTGTGACATCTTGGACGGTTCCAGGCCAATGCTGCACAACAGCGCATCCAGCCATTCATCTCGCGTAAACTGCTTGCGTCCCTCCACGAATACATCGAAATCAAACCGTGAAATCTGGATTGGTCGAAGTTCTTCAAAGAAAAACGTGTAATCGTCATCCTCGACCGGATTATAGGCGACCACGGCTTCGCACCAAAGACCACCTTCCAGCAAACGCTTGTTTTCTTTGTAATGTCGGTCGTTAATCGCGATTCGCTTGCTTCCAAAGTTCTCCATTTCACCCCAGTGCCGTTTTTCGGCTTCTTTGTGAACGACGCGAACCTTGTCGATAAACTTGTGACTGCCCTTTTGCTGGACGAGTGATTGCGCGGCGTTCGATTCATTGGGGCGGACGAAATTTCCCTGCACAGCTTCGTTGACCGCGAGCAGACCGGCCTCTATTTCATCCGGGTCATCGGTAGCGCAATATCGCGCGAGCAAAAATTCCAGAACGAACGTGGGCACGTTTGTTCCTTTCTTAACCCGTTGAACCAAATCCTTGCGCACCACGCGCCCCGAAAACACTTCGTTAAGCTTTTTACTAAGCGGCGTCATAATAAATCAATGGTGAAAGTCAGTTTCCAATTTTAATTTTCCGTATATTTCGCCCGTGTCGCGGTTAAGTGCGCGAAGAATAAATGTCCCTTGAAATCCCTCCTCAATGCGAATAGGCACTTTGAGTGCCTGCCCCGGACGAATAATCACTTCGTTTGTTCCGGGATCAACTGAAAGGCTTGGTGCAACCTCGGCAATCTTCATTTCCTTGGCGTCACGCCCTTCAAGCAGGAATCGGATTTCTTCGGGCGCAAACAAATCGCTTCCAGGACAGGCAATCTCCACACTTGGACGCAACGTCGTTATCTTTCCTGTCGTTGCGCCACGATAAGTGAGCACCAGTTCCACCGGAGCGGACGCCGGCTTCTGCTCCGCTGCCTTGAGGCTTACCAGCATTATTGGGATAACACATTCATGCAATGAAAGCCCTTCGTGAAAATACTGCACACCTTTTGTAAATGTCGCCATTCCCCGGGCTGCTACATATTGTTGTATATCGCCCCGGATACCCACGTGCGGCGCTTCCAATGATAAAACCTGCCCGTTGCTTTGGCCGCTCCCAAGCAACGACCGGTTTTTCACTTCTACCCAGTCCCCGGCGGGCTTGTTCACCGCCGCACCCGCGCTCACGGTGTCGAACCAACAAAAACCGTGGTCAGTTGCGAGCACCGCCTGGTCAAATCCGGCGTCCGCGAGACGATTCAACGCTTGTTGGATTTTGCGCAGGGCATCCGGCAGCAATCGCATGAAAAACCCAGGATTATTCTCTCCCAACAGGTCAATGTCGGTCGTTTTCACCACCAGCACGGCTATGTTTTTGAGATCGGTCAGCGATTTGGCGGCTACCAATTCATCCAAGTCCATCATTCGTGTGCGGTCCGCGCCAAGAAAATTCTTAACTGTTTCAAATCGGTCATTAACCGAAGTTACCGATACGCCTTTTACTTGAGGTGTCAGTTCATCCGATTTAATTGCCAGCCGAAAGTCTGACTCAGCGCCGGGCAGCAATGCCGCCATGCCAACGCGAGTGACGGTAGGCAACTGCGCACATACCGCCTCCACCATGACGCCGTGTCTGGTGGAGACGCTCTGTTCGAGAAGTTTTGCCAGGTCGAATCGCAGTGCGTCCACCCAGAAAAATGCCACGCGCTTCCCTTGCTTCCAAGCCGTGCAGACACATTGATCAAAAACTTCCGTCGCGCGACGCCGGCCACTGACCGGCCAACCCTCTTTGGCCACGCTTTCTTGAAACAATCGCGCAACCCGGTCGCATAGTTCGCGATAATCATTTCGCGCTTTCGTTAACGCTTCCTCTAGTTCGAGGCTGTTGAGTCCAGATTCTTGCGCGACCTGTTCCAACTCCCGATGTGCCGCATCGAGACGGTGCAGGATCGTTATATGGAAATCCATCCACGCCGAGACCGACACCGGCACGTCTGTTTTCAGACGGGCTTTCACTTCGCTAATGCTGCGCAACAATGCGAGGCAGCACGCCGCCAGCTTCCATTCTGCCGCCCGCGCCGCATCCCGAATCCAAAACGAATTTGCCCGCTCCTCGATGATCCGGCTGGCGTCTTCAACTTTCCCATCCAGCAATACTTTGGCGAATGACCGCAGAAAAGTGCGCTCCTCGAAAGGAAATGTGTCCAACCGGCCAAAATTTTCAATTCCGCTGCAATGCTGCTCCAATTTCAGTTCGTCGGCCACGCGCCGGGCTGACTCCTCGTAATACGGCTGCGCACTACTGCGATCACGGAGCGCTACACATAAATCAAAAACCAGATTTAATTGCGCTCCGGTTGCTCGCCGCACGCCAGTCAACGCCGGCGGAAGTTGCCCCGGCAAATCCCCCGCAAATTCACTAAATAATATGTAGCGCCAAAGCAGGGCGCGCACGTCTTCCACCTTGAGTGTGCCAGCCGGCAGTTCAACTCCGAGCGACTTCGCTGCCAGCCCGCGTAATTCCTGTTGCCAATGCGGTGATTTTTCAAATTTCTTGGATTCCTTGACTCCGAGGCACAAAAATTCAATGAGAATTTCGCGCGTGCCCTCCGCTTTCAGCAACTGACTTAGGACGGGCGCGACTTCCGTCCCGGTCTGGAGACTGTTGATGACCTCGAATGATGGCTCTCCCTGCTTGAACAATTCCTCCACTGCCGCCGCCTCGTCGGGCAGGAACTGTTGACACAGCGAAAGGTAACTATGTCCTTCACCATCGGGGAACAACGCCCCGGCCAATGCCAGCGGGGTGAAGGGGTCTTGGCAACGGCCCTCTTCATCCAGCTTGCGGGCACGCGGTAGATAAACTACCAAGGCGCGCGAATGGGTCGGGTCAGCTCCCAATTCCTGCAATTGTTCAAACGCATTTTCGCGCGCCGTTAGAACATCATCCGTCAATTCGACGAGGCGCACTTTGGTGCTCGCCAAGCCCGCCACGATTTCATGATAGCGGCCTTCAGGATCATAAACCGTCAACACCCGGTTCGCAGCCAGCAGGCCGCGCAAACGCTCGGTGACAAATTGTTCAAATGTTTGCATTGCAGTAAAACCATCCGCCATCGCTCAAATCCATGTCCGCATTATGGCCGGATTGTGGCCGGATTCAAAATCTTCAGTGCGTCGAATCATCTGTAAGCCGCTGATTTACAGGCCAAATCAAAACGCCACTCCAAATCGTCGAGTGGTCGTGGTTGTCCGCGTTATGTCCGCATTCAAGGTTTCCACACCCGTTGCGTCCGCACATAAACCGTGGCTTTTCCCTTGCCTTCGCGGCGCAGAAAGTCGGCGGCTTCCAATTCACCAAGATCGCGCCGGGCCTGTCGGTCTCCGATTCCGGTGGCGAATCGCTCCAGATAATCGCCGGGCGCAATGGCATCGCCCGGTTTTAGTGATTCCATCAGTTTTCGCTGCCGGTTATCCCATCTTTGCTGCGGTGATCCCTCGGATGCGTGGTTGTAAATCGTCAGAGTGATGCCGTCCCCATCCGCCGACCATGCTGCCGGCGGTAAACCAGCCTCGCGACAAGCCTCAATGATTTTCTGTGTGCCGCGCCCAATACGCTCCATGAAGCTGCGAATAAACAAAACATGCGCGATGTCTGGATTGGGTGGAAGTGATGGATGATTGTGGCGCAGTTTGTCGGCATTCCATCCTTTCGGCAGGCGGCCAGAATTCCAAATCTCGACACGATCAGGATACAACGTCACCGTCGCACCGCTGGAAAAAGAGGCATAATCTCGATGCGCCAGCGCATTCACCAACCCCTCGCGAATCGCATAGTCGGGATAAGCGGGGATATTATTCCGTTTCAATGACTCCGGCAAAAACTTCGCCGCTAAAGGCGAGTTGCGACGGATGAAAACATTCGCGCGTTCAATGACTGTTGCTATCGGCCCGCTGATGTCGTCCTGGTCAAGGTAGTTCCCGCCTTTATCCGATTCAAACGCGTAAACCCGGACACGCACCTGGGGATTTCGCATCGCCGGCTTCTGGCCGAAACACACATCCGCAGCCTGGGTCAACATGCCTCGACTCCACATTCCTAAATCCATCAGAACTGCTTCCGGTTCTTCCGGTTTTCTGAATTGGAAGCGATTTTTTTCCGCCGCTTCACCCACAGTTCGGCGGATTTCCTCCTGATCCAGTTCTTTTAGCGTCAATACGGGCGACCCTCTCCGCTCCCATCGTTCGACCTCCACCGAACGATCCTGTAATAGCTCCTGCAAATCGTCGCCCGTGGCCTTCACAGAATGTTTTCCTTTTCGCAAGTAGAGCGTGCCGTCCGATACAAAAGGCGTGTCCTTGGCACCCGGCACTTCAATCACCACCAATTGCTTGTTTTCTTGCGGTTCGGTGGTTACAGAGAATAGTGCCTTGGGCGAAATCGTTTTCTGCAAATCCGCATACAACCGTTTCGCCACATTTTCCGCGTTCGGCACGCCAACAATCGTTCCGTCGTCATCCACGCCGACAAAGATCGTGCCGCCGCCGCTGTTGAGAAATGCCACCACATGCTTGGACACTGATTCCAGATTCTCCAAGTGGTTCACAAACTCTATCGTTTCTGATTCACCCGCTTTAATCTGACGATCCGGCGGTGTCATGGTTTACCTCCGTCTTTTTTTAAGTTTTTCTCGATTGCCTTGGGGCTGGAAAAATTATCGCGCACGAATTCCTCCGCTTCCTGAAAACGCCGGAACTGGCTCACGGCGAACAACTGCGCCTCCTCCGGCGTGCTAAACTTTTGCACCCAGTTGCCGGTGCGATCCTGAAAAACGGTCACGTCATGTCGCGCCGCCAAATCATACATGTCAATCACCCGTAAATCTTCAAACACCGGGGACGCCTTGAGTTTCAGCGCAGCTCGTTTGGTCTGGTCTCCATGCCCAAGTTTTTCCAGCAATGTTCGTGCGAACACCACATGATCGTGCGCCAGAATCCAGCGCGGTTTGTTCAACCGGATGGCTTCGCGCAATTCGTCGTGGGTGATTGAATCCGCGCCCGCCTTTTCCTTCCCGCTGCCATAGCGCGGCAGGATGATGCCGAGAAATAAATCGCAATCCTTGACGGCCTTTTTGCAACTGTCCAAGGCAATCAACTTTGGATCTACCGGCATCGTCCCCTTGTGCGACATCCACACTTCGTAGCCGAAGCCCACCAGTTCGGTGTAGAGCCGGTCCAGCAGTTCCTCGAAGCCATAGACGGCCGAGGAAACCATCAAGATTGGTTTGTGTTTCGTTGCCATATTAACTCTCCATCTGGAATTCCGCTTCCGCTTTCGCTTTTTCTTTCTTGGCCTTTTTGGCTTTTTTCTCCGGCGCTTTCACCTCGCACAATTCTTCCAGCCCGTGCGCAATGGCCAGGGAACGGTCGCTTTCGCATTTCTTGCGCACGCGGTCAGGCCAGAGCGTGTGCGCCAGGTGCGCCCAATCATAATCACCAGCCTCCAGTTCGCGCCAGCACGCTTCCAAATCTTTGCGCCATTTCGGCAGGGCGAACAATTTCCAGAGCGGACAGGCGGTGATGACCACGCCGTCGTTCAAATTTGGTTTCCATTTGCCGGCCCAGCGTTCCAATTCGGCGCGGAAATCTTTCAGCTCCCGGCGCAAATCTTCCAATTCCTCCAGACTGCGGCGTTCCTTGCCGCCACCTTCGTCGGCGCTAATCACGGAACGCAGGTGCGTGATGTTTTTCTCCACGTCCGCCAGTTTGGGATCAACGAACTGCTGGATGCACTTGTAAAGCGTCTGGTCATCCAGCCGGTGATAATAAATCCAGAGCGTGTAGCTGCCGGACGCGGTGGACAACGGCCAATAAATGGGCGCTTGCCGCCGGCTTTTGGAATAACGCTTCAGGTGATCGGCGAAGAAACCGCCGGGCCGGCGAAAATAATCCCGCAATGAATCCACGCCGAGAATCTCGCAGGCTTCCTGCTCGATGGACTCGGCGGTAGGGCCGCCGGCAGTGCCGGGCCAAATCACTTCGATGACCTCACGGATACAACGCTCAATGTCCACCGGATGATCGGGGTCGTCCGCAATGATGCCGTCCCACTGGATGGTAACGGGATATTTGGCGGAAACATCCTTTGGACGGGCGGGCAATCCCTCCGAATTTTGCAACATGCCGGGCGGACAGACTGGCAATGGCGCAAACGGATCGGGCAACTCCGGCGCGGTCTTCTCACCCGTTGCATATCGGATGTCCCAGCGGCCAAGCGCACAACCGAACCAGTAGGATGCAATTTCAGAACAAAGTTCTATGATCTCATCGGCAAGCAGTTCAGAATCATATAATCGCTGCTGAATGATGTTCTCGATTGTTATCCCAGCTTTCCATGCTTTATTTTCAAGCAAACTCAAAGTCACCCGATGGATGCGCAATCCTTCGGCTTCAACATCCTCGACGATAGCTTCCTGGCCGAT
Organism: uncultured Verrucomicrobiae bacterium; assembly: GCA_963804345.1. GTDB lineage: Bacteria > Verrucomicrobiota > Verrucomicrobiia > Limisphaerales > UBA11358 > UBA11358. The sequence goes on from CAWDPX010000015.1 coordinate 330,503, forward strand.
TGCCACAGAAATCCCTTCTTGAATTTCCGAAGGGTGAGGCCCGATGATGCGTTTAACCAATTCTCTCTGGGCGTCAGTCAAGCGGAACATCTCAAGACATTTTTCGTCAATCCAATAATCGCAATGGATAAGGTCCTTTAGGCACTTGTCGCGTTGCGTCAACTTGAACAGCGCCACTTTCTTCAATGAATCAGCAGAAGAGGCAACTAGACGCGGCAAGCCAAAATCTTGGAGCGTTTCGTCCGAAGCAAAAAGAAGACGCTGCAAGTGGCAAGCCTTTTGAACATTGACTGCCAATTCTTGGGCTTCCTCCTTCGTGGGAGATGGCCAAGGCACTTGTCGAACATATCCCACCTGCCAGTGCCGGGTAGATGTGAGACATCGGATGAAAAACTCGGCGACGCGGCTGTTCAATAAGCCGAGTAAAACCAATTGTTCTTCTGGACTTTCAGGGAAAACTGAAGGGCTTCCATTGTCGAACACACAGTTGCCCGGCAAAATGCTGACGCTGATACCAAACTCGTTCACCAGCGGAAAAGTTAGGCCGGAACGAAAATACTGGCTAGTATCGCGAAGCCGGACGGCGGAAGAATTGCCGCAGGCTATATGGCCTCCATCACGTCGCCAATCAATTACGAGATGAGGGGAACGAAAATATTTTTGGAAATCTCCACCCTTGCAGTAATAAGCCCACCCATCTCTTTGAATTGAATTTGGACTGACTTCCCATGCTAGTCTCAAGAACTGATCATTTCCTGAAGTGACTACACCTAGCAAGATGTCCGCAACTACGTTGCCGATGGACTTTGCAGGATTGAAACAATTTAATAGAGATTCGGCCCAATACGCATACGAACACTGATCTGTCCTCAGAAACGCCGATTGATTGGCAATAAACCGCCGTTGGTCAGATTTATTCTCTGCAAGGAGTTTGAGGCAGAGTTCCATTGACGCCTGCTTGTCCTCGTCTTCGACTAGGCGAAAATACATTCCGTCGCCGCCTGAACGTGTAGCGTCCACAACGTAGGCTGCGGCTCTCACCATCGCTGAATCCATTACCCCAAGTCCGAAGTCCGCAAGTAGCCGCATTTGCGTGCTCGGCATAAGAACGTGCTTCCGATAGTCTGTAAGGCTGCCATACGTTAGGAACGTATGCGAAGTGATTGCGCCAACTTGGTTCGAGATTGCAATAAATCTTTCAACAAAATTTGCATACAGCTCAAACGGCTGGCCGCGATAATTCTGTTCGAGATAGACTTTCGAGCTTTTCGTTGGATCGCCGAACGGCGGATTCATCAGAGCCACGTCGTATCGTTTGCGGCAGACATCAATGAAAGCAAAGCCCCGCGCAGCATCCTCGGCAAAAAGGCGGCGCTGGAATCCGCCGCCGTTTTCGGCCTGCTCGGCATAGTCCCGCAAGGCGGCGTAAATCCGTTCTTCCATCCGTCCCCAAAATTGCTCATCCGTGATGCCGGACAAGTCGAGCTTGATTTCCTTTTGCTCCAGTTCCCCGGTTTCAGGAAACAAAATGCTCTGTTTGGCTTTCGGTTCGGCCTTCCAGCGCTGCTTGGCTTCGGCAATGGCGCTGCGAATTTCCTCCTCAATCTTCAGCAGCGAGCCGGCTTCGCCGGCCAGTTGCATCTTATCAAAAATGGCCTCCAACAATTGCAAAAACAGGCTGCGTTCTTCCACCGCAAATTCCCGTTCCACAAATTCGCGCAGCAACTCCTTTTCGCCGGGCATCGGCTCGGCGCAGACGATGTTCGAGCGTTTGATGGCCGGACGCTCCGCCGGCTTGAGGCCGAGGCGTTGCCATGATTTTTGCGCCCGCAGCCAGAGTGACAGCCCGGCGATCTGCGCACAGCGCGGGTCAATATCAATGCCGTGAATGTTGTGCTCGATGATGAGCCGAGGCACTTGGCGAAGAAATTCTTCCTTCGTCGCAAACGTCTCGCGCAACGATTTCATCCCCGGCAAACGGATCAATATGTCAGCGCCACATTTTTCCTCCAGCTCCCATGCTTCGTGGTAAATGACCTCGAACAAGTCGAAAGCGTAGAGGCCGAAGTGCATCGAGCCGCACGCGGGATCGAGCATCAAAATGGTGCGCGGGTCTTTGATTGGACGGTGAGGAATGAAAACCGGCTGCTTGAGCAGTTCCGCTTGGGATAAATTCTCGGCAGCCGGCCGCTGGGCCAGCTTACAGAAATGTTTCCAGACCTTTTCCCAATGCGGTGCGCTGTATCCGCGACTGCCGTCACACCGGATGAAGTCGGAAAGCGCCGCCCATACCAAAACGAGATTCTCGGTGTCCGCCGTCGCGCGCCCGTCAATTATGGCGCTGCTTAAACGGCTCAACCGATGTTCTTCAAATGCCGGGCACGGCTCGCCGGCCAGATTTTCAAAGTCAGCCGGGCGGATCGCCGCACCGACCCAGCGCGTGTCCGGGTCGCTGGCTTTTTCCGGCAAGTTTTGCAACTGGCCGGCAAATGCTGCGGCCACCCAACCGTGCGGCTGCATGTCCTCGCTGACCGCATCGCCTTTGAATAATTGCCGATAAACTTCCGCCGGGCCGGCCAAAAAAACTTCCGCCGGACGCCGGACCAAATACCGGCAACTCTCCTTGAGCGCGGTCCGGCCACCACACATCTCATACCAGACGCGGCCCAGCGTGTTGTCGGTGAGAAATTCCACAACGTAGCGCGGCGTGAAAAACTGGTTGCGCACGGCCAGCTCGCGGCTGTTGCGGGGCGCGGCGGATTCCTCGCGCATTTTTTTGCGCTCGGTCGGATCGTTGTAATACTGGTAAATCCAGCCGATGGTTTCGTCCGCCTGCCACATCTCGGCGAACTGTTCCGGCGTGATTTCCTCGCGTTCCGCCGCCGTGCCCGTGCCATTCAACTCTTTCAGGACGGCATCCAACGCATCGCGCCGGGGAAAAAGCAGTCCCATCGGATTAAACCGGTCAAACAAAACGCCGAGGTCGAGCGCGAGTTCTTCAAACAAACATTCCAGATAAATGCGGTAGGTCTCAAAGGTGTCGCCCAGCGCGCCGCCCGCCGAGGTTTGGAACAGTTTGAAACCGTCAGATTCATTGCCGCGCCGGACGCATTCCTGCACCAGCCCGCGTTCTTCGGCCAACCGCAGGGCGGCGAGCCGGTTCAGCACCGTGAACGCCTGTTCGCGAATGAGCCGGCGCACATTTTCCGGCTTGGCCCGCGTCCGTGTTTTGGCTTCGTCGGCCGGCGCGGCTTCCAAATAATTGATGCGGTCACGGAGCAACGCCGCGATTTCGACATCCTCGTCTCCCAAATGTGCCAGTGCTTCCATCGGCGTGATTACGCCGTCCGGTTGAATGCCGTAAACCTCCTGCAACTGGCCGGTGAACTCCGCGTCCAGCACCGACCGGCACGCTGCCACGGTGCGTTGAAGCAAATTCCTAGTTTTTTGATCGAAGGCCATGAATCAGGGTTCGAGATCGAACGTCACCGGGCGATTTTCATTTACGGCTTGCTGAAGTTTTTCGACCACCGGCTTCACTTCGCTGGCAGTGGCGTAGTGCCGGCGCACTTTTACCACCGTGGCCGTGGGTTGGCCGGGAGTTTCGTTTAGCGCATAAGCACCCGTCATGCTCGCGGCCAACTGAATCTCTTTAACCCGTGCTTCGACTTGCTGGCGGATCAGGCCAAGTTGATTGTCCACTTCCAAGCGGTGATTCACGAGCTGCCGGATGCCATCAAGATTTTTGGCTTCCTCGTAGGCAAGCTCGTCGAGGTCATGTGAAAATGTGGCCCGATCCCCTTCGGGCAATGTGTGCCATGCGGCCAGGTTTCGTATGGCGTTGCGTTCCTGATCCAGATGCGCGGAAAATTGCTTGGACAAATCGGCGGCGGCATTGCCGACGAGGAGATTCAGGTCTTGAACGCGGTGACGAATGTCGCTGGCCACTTTATAAAAATCCTCGCGGTCGAGAAATTCGGCCAACTGACTGCGAATGGTTGCCGACCCCGCAACCAGCGCACTGGCTGCGCCAATGGCGGGCAATTTCGGAATTTCATTAAGCAACTCACGGGCTTCACCGGCCACTTCGTGAAGTTTTTGATCAAATGCTTTCCGAACTTCGCGTGCCCAAAGCAAATTATCCACCAGTTCACATTCCTCCGCGCCAAGGATTGCCGGAGCTTCAGAAGCATCGCCCTGCAAAATCTGCGACAATTGTTTAAGCGTCCGCGAAGCGCGTTCGCTGCCGTTGAGTCCAGCGCCGGTCAATTCGGCGGCCAAAGAAGCGTGTTCACGCTGGAATTTGGGAAAATTTTCCTGCACACCGCGACTGATGTTCTGCGGCATGGGCAGAATTGTCTCGCCGGTTACATTCAAGAGACGTTGAGCGGCGCGCAACAGAGCTTCGTGCGGCAGAACTTCTTCATTTGTTGCGACATCCACTTTGCCAAAAGCCACGTTGCTCTTGAGTGCCTCCAAAGCTTTTTCACCGGGGACTTTCACCCACTGCGCACCGGTGCGCAGACGAATCCGCCCGGCCAACAGCAATGCCGCCACAAGATGTCGCGTCGTGTCTTTGAACCAGCCAAACGGCGCACGCGAAAAATCATCGAGCAATTTTCGCCCGTCCACCTCTCCATGTTTTTTGAGATGGTCGAGAATCGAAACCAGCGCGGGATGGCTGGCGTTGATTTGCGTGGCGTTGCCCTGCTTATGCACCAACCCCAGCGGATCGTGGGCGGAGGGGATGTTTGCCAGGTCTTTCGTCATCAGCAATTTTTCGGCAAGACTCGTTTCGGCGTTAATAGCCGCCTGTTTGTAGCAGTTGAACACATCGGCTGCCACATGCTGCAATTCAGATTTGCACACGTTAAGGATTTCTGTCCCGCGTGTTGCCACGGCCTGCGGACGACCACGAAACACAAAGCTGCCTTTCAAAAAGGCGTTTTGCAGTTCGCCGTCGAGGTCGCGTTTCAATTGATCGGCGCGTTGCGCTTGTGCCCGGACGAAATCGGCCACTTCCTTTTCTGCCGCTTCCGTGCGGTGGCGCAAATGGATTTCTTCGCACTGATAAATGTCGCGGACGAGATCGCGAATGGTTGAGCTGTCTTCTCCCAGCGCGTAAATAATCTGGCGATTGGCATCCACCCGCGAATCATTGGTGCGGCCTTTGATGGCCTCGGCCAGGTCTTTGGCGGCGGCCAGCTCAAAATAAATTTCCACTTCAGACTTGTCGTGCGTGACGGCAATTGGCAATGACCCCTGAACAAGTTTTAGTTGGGCCTTCACTTTCAACGTGCTTTCGACCAAGGCAAATGGCTCGGGGGTCAATATCTCTCGCAATCGGTCGCAAAGAATGCGGCTGGCATCGGCAGTGGATGGTTGAAGCGTCGCTTTCTCGCTCATGATTTGAGAAACCGCCTCACTCATGAAACGCATTGAACCGTCAATCTCCGTCAGCGGAAGACCTTTTTCCGCGAGCATCTCATCAACGGCGTTGCTCACGCTGTCAAAAAGCGGTTCGCCGGCAACATTGCCGAGCAACAGCGCAGCCACGTTGTGACGGCTAACTGGGAAACCATCAATGAATTGAAGAACGACGACCGCTTTTGCCACCCGCATATTCAGGCTTTTGACGCCAAAATGTTCGCCGACGCGATCCACGGTTTCCACCAACTGCCGGTTGGCGCGTTCAATATCCCGCCGCAGCGTGTCATAAAATATATCCACCGTGGCTAACGAACCCGCCGGTGCATCAGCCAGCAATGGTTCTCCGTGCCGATAGGCGCTGACATCCACGAGCACGTCCTGAATAATTTTGATGGCAGAACGCAAACCGATGCCGCCAGTGGAGCGCGCCAGCGACCGGAGCAGTTCCATGAGCAGATTGAAATGCTGGGGAAGGAACGGATACAACCGGACGAATATGTCGGCGGTCAGAGTGCCATGAAAAATCTTCGTGTTTTTTAGCTGGGTGGCAAAAGTCAGGCTGCCTTCATATTGCGTAAATAACGCCTGCAATTTTTTTTCACCCGCTGCCGACTTGCGCAGAAGCCGGCGGTGCGTGATTTCGCGAATATCAGAAGACTCGATGTCCACCCGCAAAGGGTCGGGAAAACGGTCTTTAAGTTTGAACAGCGGTCCGGTTACCGGAAGGGTCTGTTGCGCCGTTGCAATCAACCAGGCACTGCCTTGTCCGATGTTTTTTAAGTTTTCGGCCAGACCCTGCATGTTCAGGATGAGTTGCGGCAATCCCTCAATGAATTGGCCGACCTCATCAATGACAAAAATCACACGCTTCGATTTGGTGCGGCGCTCAATCAGTTCAAGCACCTGTCGAATGCGTTCATCCTCGCCATAGCGAGCATCAACTTTGGTGTCATTGAAGGATTTGGCGTCCGGCCATATATCTGCGTAAAATTCCGGAACAATCTTGGCGGCAAACGCAACCCCGACCAGCAGGTCGTTTTTTAGGCTCTCCCAGGTGCGTCCCTTGGCGACTTCTGCGAAACGTTTCTTGAATGCTTCGAGTTTCCCATCCTTTTCCAATAGCAATTCCAGCAACGCAAGTTTTTCGTCTTTGGAATAACCAGCCCATTCCATCACCTTCCAATAAAGCAGCCGGGATACGCCTTGCGTCGCCGCGCTGGCAGACGCCACCGACGCCAAATCCAGCATGATGACCGTGGCAGGAAAATTTTTGGCCAGCGTTGTCAATTGCTGACGCAATGGCAGGCTTGGAAACTGATTTTGGAGACGTTTTAGAAATGGTTCGCCTTTTATCTGGCGCGAAGGATCGAGGGCAAAGCCAAGATATTTTGTAAATGAACTTTTGCCCGAACCGTAAAAACCTGAAACCCAAACACCGATTTCGTGACCGCCGCTGCTGCGAAATCCTTGGTCCAAATTTGCCATCAAGCGTTCATAATGGCGGGCGAGGCTGTCCGTCACCTCGTATTCGCGTATTTCGTAATCGAGTTGCTCCGCAGAATCGCCGGCAAAATTGATTACGGAGGTAATCTGCCGATCAATCGGACGTGTTTGGTCGAATAATTCGCGAATTTTCATACCTTAATAATCAATCAATGTGTGGCGACCGATAATTCCCATCTTCCTTGTGAATGCCCAAAAAACGACGGCTGAACGCACCGCCGGCAACCCCCGGATACAGCACGACCGTGGGGACATGAAATTTCCCCACCAATTTTTGTTCAACCGCCCCGATGCGCAAAAAAGGATGCAATGCTTCCAGATCGGTCACGATTAGCAAGGATGACGAGCGGCCTTTCAAAGATTCCAATTTTGACAATATCGCGCGGGGAACAACCTCATCCTGATCCAAGTGAGCAGTGAGGGAATGGTTGACGATGGCATCATCGCCGGCATTCAACCGGGCTGCCTCGACCCAATCCTCCCGTAAATCATGCGACCGAAAATAGCCGTTGATGACTTTCACCATGGAAAGCTCATGCACCTCGAAGCCATCAATTTTGAGTTGCGCTTTCCACTGGGGCAACCGCTGCTTCACTTCCACAATTTGATTCGGCGGAAAAATAAGATAGAAGACCGGATCAAAGCCGGTCGGCCGAATCGACCCCAGGCCGTTCTTTAGCAACCCGCGTAATTCGTTGAATTTTTCAGTGAGCGAGCGCATTTAGAACCTCCTCCATTGAAGCATACCGCCATTCAATTCGCAAAATTGCACCCGAGTGTTGCACAAAAAACGCTTCGCGCAGCGCGGCTTTCTCCAGCAGACCGATGACATCGTTCGCGAGTAAACCAAAAAGCCCCCAATCCGGGTGTCGAATCACTTGCGACGGTTCATGCCCGGAAAAATGCAGTTCGTAAGCAAGGAAGATTACCGTTTCAGGCAGAATTGTCAGCGGTCGAAGCTGGCGCTGCCCAAACCGATTCTCGCTGATCATCTCAAAATCTTCCAATGTCCCCAACAGGTAACGCGTCACCCGTTCAATCATATTTTCAGACCAGCGGGGCGAGATTTCGCCGCGACTGACCGCCCGTTCGAGAAAATCGCGCGAATCCTGTTTCGTGACTTCGCCGGCACGGGCATTGCATTTCAACCAGAAAACCTTACAAATGAAATCATGCAGCACCGGATTTGCCCTGGCCGTGTAAATCAAAATCAACTGCCGCAGAAGTGGTTTGGGCGCGCCTTGTTTCAACAAATGGCGCAGCCACCGCGCCGGCTGCCCATCTTCAATGAGGTAACGCTGCGCAAAACTTCTGCCCACGATGTCATCCACTCTGACTTGGGTCGCCCGTCCTAGTGCGCCAGTTTCACGCACTCGTGTTTTCAATTCCGCCGGCTTCATGCCAGGCTCCCACAGTTGCAAAAGTTCGTAGGTCTCCGGGATCATGCCCTGAGCCTTTGACAGATTGGTCGTGTATTTGGCGGCGGCCATTATCATTTTGCGTCAGAAAAAAATGGGAGACATTGGGTATCTTTACGAAATGCTGCAAAATAGTGCTTTGCCATTTCGTTAATTCCCGCCGATGAAAACGCCTCGTCAAGCCGACCTACTTGAACCGGCCCGGCGGGCGACTCGATAATTTCCCCAGCTTCCTCTTCAATCACGCCAAGCGCATGATCGCATTTTGGGGGCAATATTTTCAACATTGCCCCACCATCCGCAGCCGCCGCCCTGTGAACGGCGACCTCGTCCCCAAGATGCAGCCGGAACAAGTGCAAACAGCGACGACGCCCGATTCGATGATCGTGAACCGCCTTGGCTGCTGCCACGGAGGCATGATAGCCGGCCAAAACGGAGGCGCGTGGGAAATTGTAGGCACCAAATGCAAGCCCATGCTGAGTCAGAAAGGAACTTGACCACCATTTACCGTGCTCCGGTTGGCCAAGAATTGCTACAGCATAGCGAAGCCTTGCAAACCGCTGCGCGATATTGAAGTTCATGCGGTGAGCTTATTTGAAAATTAAAGCCTCGCCAAGATTTCTTGCAATGCTTCCGTGGTTTGAGACCTCCCCCATTTTCAAGAATTCCGGTCAACCTAAACCACCACAACGCAGTGGAGCATCGCCCTCCCATCTGCAAACCGAATCTTGCCGTGTTCGGTGTTCTCTCCTCACACCGACTCTGCCGACGCCATGTTTTGAAATTCCGTGGCGATTTCCGCGTGCTTCGCCTTTAGATACTTGGCCACTCGCGTGTTTTTCAGCAGGGCTTTGATATAGGTGGAGGCGGTTTGCAGGGTGAACATGTTTTCTTTGTAATTTTCGGTGATCGCTTTCATGCCGCTCTCCAGCGTCACCATTTCCTGCTCCATTTTGGCGATGGATTCGGCAGTCATGCCCTTCTTCTTTTTTGGCTGGTCGGCGAGACACCTGTAATTCCTTGTGCGTGACCAAGACCAACCCCTCGGCATACCCGGCATGATAATTATTCGCGTCAATCATCAGCCGCGCAATTTCAACCTGCCGCTCGGCCGTCACCTTTTTCAGCAGTCGAAGGGATTTGGGCGGAATGGGTTTGTCTTTCAGCAATTCCACGGCTTCATGACTGATGCCCACCAACAGATTCAACGAGGCTTTCACCCCCTGTGTTGAAATGTTCAGCGCCGCCGCGATGCGTTCCAAGCTCGCGCCGTTTTTCACGGCTCGTGAGATCATTTTGTGTTCCTGAATTGCCGGCAGCCGGCTGATGCGCGCGTTGTAGGTGAAACCTTCGTCATCGTTGGCGATGATGCAGTCGGCGGCGGTCATTCCCAATTCCTTCATCGCACAGTGGCGCATGTGTCCGTTCACCAGCATGATATTTCCCCGGCTGGCCCTTTTGCGGAAAAACCACCAGCGGCTCGACCAATCCCACGACCTTGAGGGAGGCCAGGATGGTTTCGTATCGGTTGGCTTTTTTGTGTGCTTCGGTGATTTGCCGCACCGGCAGGATGTTTTCCAGCAGCAGCCGGATTGTTTTCATCGCGAATCCAATTTTTGCGTTGCTCATGTGGTTGGTTTTATTGAGGGTGTTAGTTTAGACCAAAGAAATTTCGGCATCGTCTCCAGTGCTTCCGCCCGCAGCAGCGTCAGGAAATGCTCATCAGCCACCAGCTTGTTAAAGGCCGTGACCACGTTCAACAGCCGCGCATCGCAAATCCGAGATTTTTTAATCATCAGTTTCTGGCGCTCAGTTTCTTTGCGGAAGTTGGCCACAATCGTTTCGGCGCTGGTTCGACTGCTGCGCGGGCCATCTTTATTTTGTTTGCCCAGCAAACGCCGTTTTTCAATCAGACGCCTGACCATGCGCAGGGACATATAATTCAGTTGTTTGCCCTCGTAGGCTTTCAGCAGTTCACGCTGCATCTCCGGCGTGTCCGCTTTGGAAATGCCAATGGCGACCCACAACGGAATTTTCCCCGCGAGCGCGGCTTGGAGCAATCGCCCTTCGCCCGCCTTTTTCAAGGACAGCAGCCCGCTGACCATCGTGTCGGAAATATCCAGTTTCTCGCTGATTTGATGGTTGGTGTAGCCGTCGGCGCGCAACCGTTCAATCTCGCGAATCAAATCCATCGTCGCGGGATAACGGCGCGCGATGTTCTCCACCAAACTGCGGATCAACCGTTCCTCTTTCGAGATTTCCACCACGATGGCCGGAATTTCCAGATGGCCGAGCGCGATAAACGCTTCCATCCGGCCTTGGCCGCAGACCAGGTCATATTTCGGCCCCGCCGGTTCGTTCTCCGCCCGCAGGCTGACGGTAATCGGCATCTTCAAGCCCAGCGTCTTGATGCTGTTGACGATCACCTCGAATTTCTTCTGGTCGCGGTGGCGCGGATTCAAAACGTGAATCTCCGCAATGGGAATCATTATTACTTCATCATTCATATCGTTTCCTCCAGGTTCACGCGCTCCGCCATGCCGAAAAAATAATCCAGCGTGTCGCAGCGGTAGGTGTCCAGATAAATGCCGTTGACCTCGGCCACGCGCAGGTTTTCCCACGTCATGTCAATCGCCGGCAGCACATAATAATCGCGGATGCCTTCGTTCGCGGCGTCCATGCGCACGGCGATTGTGATGTCGGGCCGGGCGCTGGCATCCAGCCGGATCAGCCAGCGCGACGAACCCGCGCCGGTCTCGGTATGCCGGCAGAGCACGATGGACACGCTCATTTCGTGGTTCACGTCCAGCAATTCGGTTTCTTTGTTCCAGACCGCGTGCGCGCCGAGCGCCGTGATTTTTTGAATGACCTCCGCCACCAGTTCTGGGTGGCGTTTCCGCAGCCGCCGGTTTTCCTCGATAAAGCTGAAATCAATTCCCGGATTATAGCCGATCATCCGGTAGGCGTTTATCAGTGTGCCGAAGCGATGACTAAATGCCGTGCTCGATGGCAGGTCTTCCGCTGCGTCAATCAGGATGCCCGAAATGCGTCCGTGTTTCAGCAACACGGCGCGCAGATGTTCCAGCATCTCTTCATTGGTGTATTTTCGGCTGCGGGCCAGAATGATTTCCTGCGCCTTCAGGAATAATTCTGGTTCGATGATGCCCGCGAAAACGCCGTTCGCTCGCACCCATTCGGACGGCGGATTGTTGACATGCTTCTTTTTCAGTTTGCACGAAGTCCGGGAATAGACGTTGTTCCCGATGTATTTTTCGCTGGTCAGCACTTGATGCACTGTCCCCCGGTTCCAAGCTCGCCCGTAGTCCGTCAAAATGCCTAGCGCGTTCAATCCAGCGGCAATCTCGGATTCCAATTTTCCGTCGGTGACGAACTCATGGTAAATGCGAGATGGAATCTCGTGGTGGAAAAAAAGTAATAAGCGGTAGGTATGGAGCTCGCCCGTAGTCCGTCACGATGCCTTGCGCGTTCAATCCGGCGGCAATCTCGGATTCAAATTTCCCGTCGGTGACGAACTCATGGTAAATCCGCCGCACGATGGCAACCTCCTCGTCCGGCCCGGCCACCAGCACCACGCGGTCGGTCTGGATGCTCTTTTGTTCACCCATTTTCAACTCACCCTTTTTCACGCCGTTCGCGTCCACCAAAACCCGGCGCAAACCGTAGCCTGCCGCGCCGCCCTGCCGGAATCCAAGTTTCACCAGCCGGCACGCGCCTTGATAAACCTTCGTCGAAAGTTCCCGGCTGTATTCACCCGCCATCGTCCGCTTGATGCCCTTGATGATGGTGGAGATCGGGCTGCCGTCATTTTCAAATTGTTCCGCGCAGTAGTGAACCGCCACGCCCGCCTGTTTGCAGATGTATTCGTAATAGGCGCTTTCGTCGGCATCCTGAAATCGGCCCCACCGGCTCACGTCATAAACCAGAATGGATTTGTAATGCGCTTTGCCCTCAAGCACATCACGGATCATTTGTTCCAGCGAACCCCGGCCTTTGATGTTTAGACCACTTTTCCCGTCATCCGAATATTCTTTGACAATTTCCTGCCCGCGTTTTTTGGCATACTCGCGGATCACGTCCATCTGGTTGCTCGTGGAATATTGCTGATGTTCCGTGGACATCCGCACATACACCGCCGCGCTGTTCAACCACTCGTCGGGGTTGGCACCGTGCTTCCGGTGGGGTTGGAACGGGTTGTCGTCGGCCGGTGACGGATCATTGGGAACATCGTTGACTCATGCCTTCCCGCCACCTTTCGCCCCATCCGAATAATCCATTACGATCTCCAGACCACGCCGCTTGGCATACTTGCGGATCACAGCCATCTGCCGGGCAATCGAAAACTGCGGATGCTTTGACGACCGGCGCGCGTAGGCGGCGGCGCGCTTCGGCTTTGGTTTTGACGGCTCATGGCTCATGTTGCGTGCTGACGGTTGTATTTCATGACTTCGCAATGGTTTCCCGGCCAAAAGCTGGAAAGCATTCTTCCATGATGGCAGAAGGGTGCGAGCAGCGACGATGAAAACTATGTAGCGCAATTTAGCTTCGGTGAAATAAGGGGAATTGTGCGCTTCCAGTAGAACGGATGCAGCTTGCGCCAAGCTCGGACTCGCTCCACTTCAGCCACTCCGCCCCATAATTTCCAAGTCCTCGGTTTTGCCAACCATTGTTTATGGCTGAAAATCTTGCTGGCTTTGCGGCAACGTGCCCGCTTGCAGAATCGTTGGTGATGGTGATTGCGAGGATCGGTGGCAAACAATTTTTTGCAGCATCGGCATTTTCGTTGATGGTGTTTCATAAAAAACACCACCGAAAACTGCTATGCTGGCACAACTAAAAACTAAAATGCGAGGTCA
>CAWDPX010000016.1:0-78776 GCA_963804345.1 uncultured Verrucomicrobiae bacterium
CGCAGCAGCTTCGGAGTTTGGGAGATTTCTGCTTTCCTGATATCAGCTTTTCATTGCGTCTGCGGGTTTTTGAGGCATTAGCCAATTATTGGCATTGTGACCACTGAGAATGAGCGGCCTTAAAGTGATAATGCAAGTCCCAAAATTGGATAGAGGTAATTCCATTGCTCATGGAAGATACTCTCCAAACGTAATCAGTTTGCAGACAACCAAATCCATCGCGTGAAGGAAATCTGTTCTGGCTTGGACGTCGAGCCAGAAGTCGCTTTCTGCGAGGGTCAAAAAAACAAAAAGAAAAAACATGAAAAAATTACAAACAGCTCTATTCGCAATCAGTTTGGCTGCCGCATTACCCGCCAGCGCAACGTTGCTCGTTGACCGGGGCTCCCCACCGACAACCTCAACAATGATGCTGGCGCCAACCGCGCCAATGTTTCGTGGGCGTTTACTCAGTACACTTCGCCAAACTACTGGGTGGTGGGCGACACCTTCGCGAACACAAGCTCACAAACATGGTCTATTAACCAAATTACGCTGTGGACTGTGGGCGAAACCGATACCGCAATACTCCGGGGTGGAATTGACGGTTCCAGCATCGGCATTGCGTCCAGCGCGTATTCCATAACGCCTGCTACTTACGCGGATGGAAGCTCGTATCAAGTCCCGGATGGCAATTACGCATCCGGCGGCATGCACCAGATTGATTTTGCCGTCAATATCCTATTAGCGCCCGGGCAGACTTATGATTTCTTCCTTGATGGGAGCGGTTCTGGTGATGGCACTTACGTTCCATTTGTTCATGCATCCAACGCAGCATTGAGTGGTTCCCCCCAGGATGGATGGGATAACACGATGCTTTACGCAAATATTGTTGGCGGGATCCTTGATCCGACAAGTATAGGGTCTTGGAGTCCGCTCGACCCGCCAGCAGCTTGGGACAAGCCCTCAGACGTGAATGTGCAGGTTTTCGGGACTCCCGTCCCCGAGCCGACGACGATGATCGCCGGCGCGTTGCTGCTGCTGCCGTTTGGGGCGAGCACGCTGCGGGTTCTGCGCAAGAACCAAACGGCATAATTGCTGACAAAATCAGTTGCTAACAAAACAGGCCGGTCTTCAAGACCGGCCTGTTTCTTTTGGGGATTTAAGTTTTGGCCGCGAAATCGTACAGCCAGGTCGCGAAGTCATAGCGCGGCGGAACCGCAACCAAACGGAAACGCTTTCAACGCAGAGACGCGGAGGACGCAGAGAGCCGCAAACATTTCTTTGACCACGGATGGACACGGCAAAAAGCCGCGTGGCGGCCGCGCCGCTATACGCGGATAAACCCAACGCGGCTTGTGCCGCAACCACGGATTTTTGGACTGCGGCGGGAAGCGAAGCGCCACGCCGCTGTTGGACGCAACCGGCCGTACGGAAAGCGGTGTCGCCGCTGCGCTCCAGTCTTCGCTGCGCTTCGCCTCGGCAAGCTGCCACCGCAGTCCAAATCTTTGTCGTCTGTGCGCGAACTCTTGTCATTGTATTACGGATAAGGGCGAGATGCGAATTTCGTGAATTATAATCATACCCGGCGGCGCGGCAGCGCCGCCCTACCAGCGAAAACGACAGGGGAAAGGCGGTTCTTTAACCCATATAAAATACAAAAGCCCTGAGCACCAGCAGCGCTCAGGGCTTTTGTGTTGATCAATCTTCTGTCTGTTTCCGAATACTGCCCCAGCCCTCTCCCCGCCCGAGCGGGGAGAGGGCTGGGCGAGGGGATTTGAACTTGAATCGGCCTCCTCACCCCGCCCCTCTCCTCCTTTGTGGGAGGAGAGGGAGAAAAACGGGGACAGTGCGCGGATGCGCCCGACGCCCGGTAAGCCGCAGGCGGGGATGCCTGCGTTACACTCCGGCTCTTGCCTTTTCAAAGAGCTTCTTTTCTTCCGGCAGCAACTGGCCTTTGGCGGCCCAATCCAGGTATACCCGCGCCTTCGCGCCATTGCCGGTCGCCTTCAAAATAAGGCCGTAGTAACCCGCAATTGAAGGGTTCTGAAGTTCCTGCGGTTTGAGCCGTTCGATCACCTTGAGCGCCTCGGCGTCTTTCTTTTGCAGGTGGAGGGAAAATGCATAGGTGGAAACAAAGGCCGCGTTGGTGGGAGCCTTCTCGTACACTTCGCGCGCCAACTCGTATGGTTTCTGTTCCTGGGCGTCCAGGAGGAGCGCCGTCATGGCGAGATTGTTCTTCATCCCGAGCTCTGACGGCGACCGCTTCAGTTCCTGACTGTAAAGCGACATCAAAGACCGCGTCCGGCCATCGGCAAACAACGCCTGGTTGAGTGCCCCGAAGGCCCATTTTTCACCGGGATACTGGTTAACAATGGTCCAGAGCAGTTCTTCGGCATCGCTTTGCCAGCCCCATCGCGCCGCCATGCGGAGCAGCATAACCAGGCTCGCTTTCTGGCCGTTGGCGGTTTTCAACGCCAGTCCCCACTCCGCTGTCGCCGCGGCGGTCAAGTCCTGCCCGCGCAGGGCGCGGGAAAGGTAGGCGTGGCGGATGAACTCCAGCTCGGTCCAGTCTTCTTGTTTAAGAGAGTTCTGGAGTCCGCGCCAATCCTGAAGCGCCGTGTAACACTCGGCAAGAAACAGCGCCACCGGCTGATTGGTCTGCAAGTTCATGGGCAGGCTCCGCAGCCAGGCCAGCGTTTCTGCCGGGCCAATTCTGGCCATTTGCCACATGTTCAGTTCATAAATCTTTGCCGTATTTGTCCCGGCCTCGCGCTGAAAGACGGCCAGCGCCGGCTTGAATTCGGCATTTTGGCTTCCCTGTAGCACATCCAGCCGCAAGAGCCGGTCGCTGAAAGACGAGTTGGTCTGTTCCACCAATTCCCTGGACAAAGCCAGAGCCGCATTCGTCTGCCGGGAGCGCAGGGAGTCCACCACGAGTTCGCGCAGGGCCTGGCAGCGCAAGGCGGGGCTGGATGAAGAAATGCTCATGAGCGTGGTCCGGGCTTCGGCCCTGGCCGGCTCGTTGGTGCTGTAGAGGCGCACGACCGCCAGGTTCAATTGCGGAACCGGGTTGGTCGGCTCAAGCCGGGCGGCTTCAAAAAAGTGCGCCTCGGCTTCAGCCCGCTGATTGGCGGCGGCGGCCACGGCGCCGGCGATGTTGTGGTAGGCGGCGGTTTTCCTGCCCGCCGCATCCACTCCTTCCAGGGCATTGGTGGCGACCATGTAATCGCGGAACATCATGGCGCTCTGGACCAGTGCCAGCCGGTCGTCCAGCGACTTGGGGTTAAGTTCCACTACGTGGCTGCGCCACACGAGGGCGCCGGGCGAGCGGCCGGCCTCCAGCAACGCGGCCATCATCCGGGAGGCTTCCAGATTCCGGGGATTGGAGCGCAAGACCTGCTGCACGCAGAGCAACACATTTCGGCCGTCACCCTTGGCGGCGAAGGCGTGCGCGAGGTTCATCATCCGATTCTGTTTCCAGACCTTGTAGCCGCGATAACCGGCGTACCCCGTCAGCAGGGCCACGGTGCAACACAGGAAGATTATTATCAGCTTACGCATATTATATTGATGTTACCATTTTGATGTGTGATTGGGAATGATTATTTGAATCATTGAAATGGTTGAGTTGAGCCGAGGAAGAGGAGGGAAAAACAGAAATTCGGAAAGTAGAAAGCAGAAATCGCAAAACAAATTAGAAATGCGGAAAGCAGAAAGCAGAAATTCAGATCAAGACAAAAGCAGAAATATGAAATTTGGAAAACAGAAATTTATTTCAACTTTCCAGATTTCTGCTTTCTGTTTTGGTTTTCAGCCCTTTCCTTTGGTTTTGTTGATCATCGTGGTAAAAATCGCTATCAACTCCGAAGACTCCTGCTCCAATGGTTGGGTAAGCTTCGGTTCAATAGCACACCCCTCCCGAAGCAGTTCAAGCCAGAGTTGGCTTTCGTCGGCTTCCTGCAAGGCGCCGCCGAGCTTGGAGACGAACTCTTCATCTGATCGCGCGCGTGATGCCTCTCGGACATGCGCGGCGACGGACGTTCCTGAACGGAGCAACTGTTTACCAAGAACCCTGACTTCTTCGCGCTGCTTGGGCAGCTTGACAAAAAGGCGAATGACACCGGCCGCAAATATTCTGCAGCGTCCACGAAACTCCTCGCTTAGTCGGCCTTTCATTTCCATTTTCTACTTTCTACTTTTTTCAAATGACGCCCGCCGCAAAAGCCTTCGCCCGATTTCTAAATTCCTCCGATAATCTGCCTTTGTTCATTTCTGCTTTCCCAATTTCCACTTTCTGTTTTGGTTTTGAGTTTTCTGCTTTCTACTTTGGTTTTCCACTTCCTACTTTCGTCTCCGGCGCCGGGGATTGCTGGAGGCTCTGGCCGTCCAGCTTCCGTTCGCCGAAGGACCATTCGCTCAAGCGCAAGCCGTGTTTGAACGCCAGTTCTTGAACGGCCGCCCGCGCCGCCGGCGGCAGGATGGCGGTGATGACGATGCCGCTGATGCGATGTCGCTTGATGAGGTGCGGCAAATCCTTTATTCCCCCCAGCACGAGGTAACCATAAACCCATTGGAAATGCAGCGATGGTTCGTCGTCGAGCAGCCCAACAATGGCGCGTCCGTCGTAGCTGCTGGAATTATTAAAGCCGCGTTCCTTGAGGAAGAGCTGGCAGCGTCCGCCGGCCCCGTAAAGCACCACCCGCTCAATGTCCGCGTTCGGGTCAATTTTCGACTTCAAGAAGAGGACGATTTCTTCAATGCACCGATAGAACAAGCGCACGCCGATGATGGACGAATGTCCGAGCGCGCCGATCACCAGCACCCGCAGCAGTGAATTGGTCACGTTGGACGGATCAATGAGCAGCGCGATTCCCAGGCTGACCACCAGGCCGGCCTGGAGCGTCAGGAGCAACATCACCACGTCAAGAACCCGGGCGCGCGTCCAGACGGTCAGGTAAGTGCGCGAGATTGCGAGCAGCGAGAACGTAGGCGTCACCCAAACCGGCAAATCGAGGAACCACGAATGCCAGAAGCCTGTGCCGGGAGATTCGAACAGTCGCATTGCAACCGCCAGCGCCCCGGCCTGGCAGAACATGTCCCAGCAAGGATAAGCCAGGGATTTAAGCAGGGCATGGGTAGGGCGGCGCAAGCCGGTCAACAAGGCCCGGCCCGTCTCGCGCAACTCGATCACCGCCATGTGCCGCAACAACACATAGACCGCCGCCAGCAAGGCCAGGAGGAAGATGCCGGAAGCATGGGATTGAAAGGTCATCATCAGCAGGCCAAACACAGCGAGCGCTCCGTTCGTGACGCACAGGATCGTGGCCACCCGCTGGGTGCTCAAGCCGGACTTGAGCAGCCGGTGGTGCAAATGTTCCACGTCCGCCGTCATAATCCCGGGGCGCGTGGCCGCCCCGCCCGGTTCGTGACCGCTTACGAAGCGCCGCACGGACCTGCGCCAGATGGCCAGCAGGGCGTCATAGATGGGCACTCCGAGGACCAGCATGGGGATGGTCATGGCCAGGAAGAAGGTATTCTTGGTGAACGTCTGGAGGGAAATCACTCCCAGCACCAGCCCGATGAACATGCTGCCGGTATCGCCGAGGAAAATGGTGGCGGGATGGAAGTTGTAACGCAGAAACGCGAGGCACGCCCCGGCGAGAGCCACGAGCACCACGGTGACACCCGGCAGATTTCCGAAAACGAGAATTCCACACAAGCCGGTGGCCGAGATGATGGCCAGCCCCGAGGCCAGCCCGTCAAGGCCGTCAATCAGATTGTAGGCGTTAATGACCGCCACAATCCAAACCACCACCAGGATGGCATCCAGAAGCGGAGGCAGATCGCAGCCGAACAACTTGCCGAAGTGCGTCCCGGAAAGGCAGATCCACGATGCGGCGACGACCTGTCCGGCCAGCTTTTTCCAAGGCCCCAGTCCGTGGATATCATCCGCCAATCCGATGGCCAGCAGGATCAATGAAGCTGGAAGAAAACTCAGCCACCAGTGCAAGTCGAAGCCGCCGGTTCGTGTGCCCGCCGGAAAAGTCAGCGCCAGGAGACAGGCGGCATAAACTCCCAACACCACCGCCAGTCCCCCGCCGCGGGCTGTGGCATGCTTGTGCGGCCGCCGTTCGTCCGGCAGGTCCATGATGCCGAACCGGCTGGCCAACGACCGGACGAGTGGCGTCAGCAGATACGTCACCACCAAGGCCGTTAAAAAAACCGCAATATACTTGTCAAAATTGCCGAACATAAGCTGGAGGTGGAAGTCGGAGGATGGAGGTCAGTTCCCGTCCGCTGATTCCAACACTTTCACGAATTGCGGCAGGAGCGCCGCTTTGGAAAACCGGTCCGCGAGCGGCATGTCATGTCCGGCGTCGCGTTGAGCCATGGCCTGCTTCAATCCCACGATGTGCTGAATCACTTGTTCAACCTGCCCGTGCTCCGCCCAGGCGCAGAACGGCTGGCCATTGAGTTCATCGAGGATTTCTGAAATATGGCTGGGGCGGGGGCCGATATAGAGCAAGGGCGAGCCTGCCCGCAAAATGTTGTAAATCTTGCACGGATGGACGAGGCCCACAAAGGGATTGCCCATCACGACCAGGTGCAAATCGGCGGCTGACAAGGTTCCCGCGAGCTGGTCCATCGGCTGGTAAGGCAGGCACACCACGTTGGACAATGAGTGTTCCACGGCGAACTGCCTGACCCGCGCGAATTGACTGCCGCCGCCGACAAAAAGAAAGGCGACCTCCCGATCTTCAGCCAGTTGCTTTGCGGCTTCCAGGATGGTATCCAAAGGGTGACAGGGACTGTGGTTGCCCGAGTACATCACCACAAACTTGTCGTCCAACCCGTGAAGTTTCCGAAAACGCGCCCGCCCCGCCGCGTCAAATCGAACATCGGAATCCTGTGACCAGGGCGGCAACACGGCGATTTTCCCGGCAGCAATCCCTTTCGCGACAATGCGGTCGCGCATGAACCGGTCGAGCGCGATGATTCCGGTGGCCTGACGCAAGCTGAAACGCGAAAAAGACTCGAGAATTTTCGCGGCCGGAGAATCCGCCCGGAGCCATCCGGCGGCGATTGCTTCGTCCGGGTTGAAATCCATGACCCAGTAGAAAAAGCGGCTGCCGCGCAGTCTGGACAGCAAAGCCCCCGGAAATGAAATCAACGGCGGCGACGTCAGTGCCACCACCACATCCTGACGGGGCAAAAACAAGAGGCGCAGAAAACAAGACCACATGAAGCTGGCGAAATCCAGCGCCCGTTTCCATTTCGCGCTTTTACCGAGCCCGGCGGAACCAACGCGGATGATCTGAATTCCGCGCCAGGTTTCGGTTTTCGAAAAAATCCTCTCCGGATTGTCATAGGCACGGCGTCCGGTGATGACCGTGACCTGGTGGCCGCGTTCGGCCAAAGTCACGGCCAGTTCGCTCAGATACTGGCTGGTGGCCACGACATCCGGGTAAAATGTCTGATTGAGAAGAAGAATTTTCATGAGCACCCTGAGGCTTCGCGCTGGTCCGCCCGACGTTCCACACTTTCCCCCGCTCCCTTGTCATCTGCCGCCAACCATCATCTCACTGACGACTGGCCGTTGATGAGGGCTACCGACCACTGACAATTGACTGCTGGATCACTGCGTCGTCCCGTTGTCCGTGGTCCTGCAGTCCCATTTCTTCTTTCTGCTTTCTACTTTTCAATTTTGTCGCCCTCCACCTTGATCAGTTTTTCCAACTGGCTCACCAGCGCCGCCTTTGCCTGTGCCGGATCGTCCATGCCGGTGATGATAATTTCCAAGACCTTCTGGCCTTTGTTGCCCCGGCCGGCCCAAATCCCGCGTATGAGATTGAAGCGCGCCGATTCATGCTGCACGTAAGCACTTTCATCAACTCCGGCTTCCCACCGGCAATGGAATACGTTGATCGATCCACCCGCCGTTTCGAACACGTAGCTCCGCACCGGCAATTCCACGCCATGGACATTCATCATCGTCAACTCCGGACCTGAGACCAGTTTTACGCCCGTGGCTTGCATACAGATTTCGGGCGTGTGCCGCTTGGCCAGATAACCCGCCACTCTGCCCGGCAGCCAACTGCAGTAAAAGACATCCCACTGCGTTCCATCGGACTCGCTCCAGGCGGCTTGCCTGCCTTCATCGAAGCGCAGCAGGTACTGCGTCTTTTCATCTATTGGCAAGTCCTTCAAAGTTGGATTGTCCTGGGGAAAATTCACGGACCATGTCGGACCGGGTTTAAGTTGCGACTCCAGATGGCGATACCATAGCTGGACGCCGGCCTCGACCAAGACCAACCAAATCAAGAGTGAAATGGCGAAACCACCGACTACTGACCACGGACAACCGACCACGGGACTACTGACCACGGGACTACTGACCACGGGACTACTGACCACGGGACTACTGACCACTGACTGCGGACCATCTTCTTCCAGTCTCGTCGTCCCGTCGTCCTGTTGTCCTGTTGTCCGTAGTCCAGTAGTCCCTTGTCTTTTTAAAAGCAGCCACGCCAGTCCCCAGAGGGCCAGCGTGCAAGTTATGGCAATCGTGACACCGGCGGGATCATGGTATTGGGAGATGGCCGGGACGCCTTTTTTGGCCGCGACCAACGTCAGTATAAACATGCGGCCCACATTGAAGGCCATGGAAAAAACAAACCCGGCCAGAACCAGCAACCACCGACGGGATCGGCTCAAGGCATAGAATTCGCCAAAAAACAGGGAAATCATGAGACTGCTTTGAAAGGAACGGATGCCACTACAGGCCTCGTCAATTCCGACCATCCCGGTGGCGACCTCGATCACATTCCCGTGTGGCATTGCTGGAATGCCCGCCAATCCGAGCAGTTCGACCACGACAGCGGCACTTGCCCGCGTCAGATTTTGAATGATCGGCGCTTCGATGAGCGTTGGCCAGGGAATGGCCACGAAAAAGAAAAGGATGGGAAACGCCAGTTGTCGCAGCCAGCCTCGTCCCTTGCCCAGCTCGATGACACAAAGAGTCAGCCCGATGGCTTCGATGCCGAGCAGCCACTGGATGGGCCGCCATTCCGGGGTTGCCGCCTCAATCAGGCGGGTTGGCAGATAAAGGAAGGCGAGCAACGAGAAGAAGATGACCACAAGACCACGAGACCACGGACTTTTTAAACGCTGAAAGCTGAAAGCTGCCTGTGAAATAGGCGAGGCCATTTCACGAGCCGAGGAAAGCTGAAATTGATTTCTATTTTCTACTTTTTGTTTTCTGTTTTGCGGAAACGCATGCCATCGTCGCACCAGCAGGCCGAGACAAAGAAAAGGGACCAGCAGGCCATAGCCATATTGCGGATTGGTCGTCCATTCCGGCCACAGGTTGTTGATCAGCCGGAACCAAAGATAGGCGAGCGGCAACAACACGATGACCCACTTCAGCGCCGGGGGAGAAAAAAGCACGGCAGATTTGACCTCCTGATTTGCAGTCGTGGCGGGGACGGATTGTTTTGGTGTGGGCATGGAAAAGAGTATCGGAAGCGTACTTCGGTTTAAAACGGGCAAATTCCGTAGCGCAGCCAGTACCCCGGAATCTTCATGTACTCCGCGCGCACGTCACGCCAGACACCCGCGCGAGACCAGGTGGAACGAGCGTAATTGGAATAAGACGGCTTGGAATAGAACTCGATTTCCGGAGCGTAATGGCGGAAAGCAACTCAAAGCGCGCGCGGGAATGATACCACGAGGTTACGATGATCGCACGCCTGACGCCATCAGCCCGCAGCAAGGAAACAGAGAACTCGGCATTCTCGCGCGTGGTTTTCGATCCAGCATTCCAGTTGAATGGCAGAGGCAGGCACGCCCGCATTCGTGAGCGACTGCAAGTTGATGGTGCAATCCCCGGCGCCGCTGACGATGACCTTTGGGGCGACTCCCTGCCGAAACAACTCTGCCGCGCGCGCCGAGCGGTCCCCGAAGTCTCCTCCCAAAACAACCAGTGCGTCCGCATGAACATCTCCGCTTTCGACGCACAGGATTTGCTGGGGGAAAGAGAAGCAAATCACCACCAAAGCGACGGCCAACACCGCCGCCAGTGCAATGGCCCGCCGCCACTTTACAGACCTGCGAGAAGCAACCACTGTAGAGCCCGGCTGCTCAATATCTGTGGATGTTGTTCCCATAGCGATTAAAAGCTGCTCGGTGGATTAATGGCTCCGTCAATCGGAGGTCAGAGGTCAGAGGTCAAAAGTCAGAGGTCAGAGATCAGTGGTCAGTGGTCAGTGGTCCCATCATGACCCGCTGCTTCACCAACACCGCCGGATTGCCTTGATAAATGCCTCGGGTTCAAGTGCGGAATCTTCACTGCCGGGTGATCTGAATATTGTCAATAATCAAATTACGGGCGCCACCCGTGGCGGCGTTATTATAGGTAATCACAAAATCCCAAATCCCGGCAGGAATTGTAAACGTAAAGTTGTATATGGAATCGGTTGTGGAATTCACGCTCATAGAGCCGGTCTTCGGGCCAAGATAGACATTCATAACGGGCCAGATATTTGCGGCCGCAACGCCTCTTGCAGTAACAGCCACTGTATAAGTTCCCGCAGTTGCTGCATTAAAAGTCTCTTGTATTTGTGCTCCTGCGGTAAATAACCAATATACAGGTGGGCCGGGTTCTTGAAAGCAGTGTCCCAGTTCACCCCAATATAAGCGGGCACAAACCCAACCATGTTTGTTAAATTGACAGTGTATGAGTTGGTGGTTGAACCTATAATCGGATAGGGTGCTGTGTTTGTTAAACTTAATCCCGCCAATCCGGCATTCGTAATGACCCAATTGAATTCATTCTGCATATCGGCTATGCGGTCAATCACATACCAATTGGTTGCCAGCGATGATGCCGCGCGCCAAGTTCGTCTGCATTGCGTATAAAACGCTCAATGGAAACGAACCCGGCGTAATCCCATAGGCAATAGCCTGATGTAATGCATGTTTATACCGTTGGTGACCTGGTAATTTTCCAAACTCTGATAGTAAGCCAGCATGGGC
Source organism: uncultured Verrucomicrobiae bacterium (assembly GCA_963804345.1). GTDB lineage: Bacteria > Verrucomicrobiota > Verrucomicrobiia > Limisphaerales > UBA11358 > UBA11358. The sequence goes on from CAWDPX010000016.1 coordinate 11,017, forward strand.
GCGGCGGCTTCGCGGAAATACCCATTGAAAAATTCCGTTTCCAACTGGCTGGCGGTTTGATTTGTATTCCATCGGATTCGCGGCCAAGCGTAAAAATTCCACGGATTGTATGGGAGAAAACCCAAGTTTGCCTGGCAACCACCATCCAGCGCCCCGATGCTGGCGAAGGTATTGAGCATGGCCAACTGTGCCCGCGACCAATGGCACGGGTAATCTGTGTCTTCTCCCGATATCGGCATGCAGCAGCGCATAACCATAAGTCGCCAGGCGCGAACAAGTGGCATGCCAGCCATCAAGCGCGGCTTTCATTCCCGCATTGGCTGGAGCACTCATCGGCAGGTTGGGCGCGCCATAAAGACAAACTTCCACCTGCACATTGGTTGGGAAAGTAGTGATGTTGGTCGGCGGCGGAAATACGTCTGCATAGGCTAGCGCGCCCACGAGAGCACTGGAACCCTTCTGCCGCACTTGGTTGGCTACCGCCGTCACGAAACTGTAATACGCCCCGGAGTAAGCATTATTATACAGCTTGACCCAGGGCATCGGATTCAATTGCACTGGTCCGTTTGAAGCCATGGTATAAGGGTCTTGAGAATAAATGGACGCATCTATAGGAAGGAGATTGTATGACCTATGCCAATGAAGTATATTCAACGGATAAGAGCAAGCCAATGGATTTACTGCTGCAATGTTGGTCATCTTATTTGCCACCCAGGAAATTAAAGTTGGATCATCAAAAATAAAGGTTGGATTGCTTTGGCTCTCCACTGCCGATCCAGCGGTTGTGTTCGTCCAACCCCACCAGTTTGTGTAGGTGTCCAAAATGCGCGTCGGCACCACGCTGCTGAAATTCTCTGGATATCCAACGAAGCCTTCCGCGTAATTACTGTTCACAGTCCCACCCGGAGACGGCAAAGCAGGAATCTCTGCTCCACCAATCGGGCCAGTATTATAGCTAGCATTCCAACGGTTTCGCCACGGATATAAATACTCCTGCCGAACCGACTGCAACATCCCATTGGGCCACGGATGAAGTGAACTGCAATCGAAGTTCGCGTAAATACTTATAGCGGAAGGGCTGACTTTGAGGGGCAACATGCTCAGGCTTACCCCGCTTCCGGTTGGCACGAAATCTCCATGCCCATCTGGATAAACCCAGCGAACTCCTTGCCGTTCCAGAAACTCCCAGACTCCCCAGTCCACACAACGATAAGGCCATCCCGAAAACTGAACCTCACGCCCGACAACCGAAACCACCAGATTGGTTGGCAATGCGCCCGAAGCGATGTTCGCCATCATCGTGTTGTAATCCGGAGCAAGTGACGCCAGGTCTGCTATCCTGTAAATTCTTCCGGGATACAGGTTGGTTTGCGAAGAGGTAATGATCGGGTGCGGAAGCCCGGTCAGTTCTCCCAGATAATAACTCAAATCCAAGGCGGCTATTTGCAGGGGTTGGTTCGTGCTATCACAAACCACAGCATTGAGATTCGTCATCGGTCCACGAAAGCCGTAAAGTTCCACCTCACCAACATTCCACGTCAGGTTGGTCGGAGCAGCCGGTTGTGAGGCCAGCGCGTAACCCGGCCAATAGTTCACACCCCAAGTCACATTGGTTTGCAGTTGAATCTGCACATAACGTCCCGCTGCCGGGCTGAACCGCAAATCTACTTCCGTATCCACCGGGTTGCCGGCGTCATAAGGCACTGTCCATGTGCCGACCTGCTTCATCATCGGGCCGTGGTTGCCGATGGAAACGACGATTAATCCCAAAGGCGGATTGGACTGGTTTTGAAGGTTGTTAGACCATAGGTTCAAATTGGTGTGGTTGCCGCCGATGATGAATATACGGTCAACGACATTGGTTTGGCCCAGGTCAATGAACAGACCAATCGAGTTGGACAGCGTAACCAAGGTTGACGGGTTATTGTCGGTGAGGTTCGTCAGCAGGTTTGGAGAACCTGGCGCCACGGGATTGGTGCCGGACGGAAGCGAAAGCTGGTTTGTCACCCACACCCCGGATGGAGGCGGCGGCAAAATGAGTGGATAAATTTTCCAAGCACCCGGATCAAGCTTGGCGGCCTGCATCGCCCCGCTCCCAACCCAGAAAATCAACAAACTTGCGCTCAGAAGCCAAAGCCGGCTCCAATTTCCCATCCTGGCACTCATATCAGTTATTTGATTTCCAACACGCGGACCGCAGGTTAACCTCCAGCAGAAACCACGCCAACACAAAACAGAAACTTTGCTGTATTCTCAGCGCCAAATACTTAACACATTTAAACCGATAAAATCCACTTACATTTTGGCCAAGATTACCCGTTGTTTGAGCAGCACAGCGGGGTTGCCACGATAAATGCCGCCGGGTTCAAGGTCCTTTGTTGCCACGGAACCCGCTGCCAGCACTGCATGCGAGCCTACCGTTACTCCGGGTCCCACCCAGGCACTCGCGCCAATCCAGCAGCCATCCTCCAATGTGATTGGCTTGACGATCAAATCGAATGTCGGCGATTTGTAATTGTGGCTGCCGGTGCAGAGAAAGGCCCGCTGAGAAATGCACACGTTGTTCCCAATGGTTATTCGCTCCAGATTCAACAGCCAGCACTCCTCGCCGAGCCAGACGTGATCCCCAATCGTCAGCTTCCACGGGAAGAGGATGTTGACGCGGGAGCGGATGACGACGCCCTTCCCGATTTTTGCGCCGAAGCATCGCAGCCAGAAAACGCGGAGCGCGCCGGGCATTGGCAGTGACGGCGCAAAAAACAGGCAGCGCACCAGCACCCACAACGTTTCCTTGAAACGCGAGGCACCACGGTCAAAGCCGGTGTTAGAGAAACGCGCTAAATCAGTAATTGCCATTTTAAAAAATCCTTAAACCGTAGTTCAAAGCAACAACAATCTGCGCCAATTCGGCGCAATCCAACATGGCCGCTGACAAAAAATTGGTTCTGATTTGGTTTGATTTGGTCGGATTCACTCGGATTGGGTTTGATTCGCAAATGGGTTTGTTTGGCAAAAATTACCTCTGGGCGGCCGAAAATCTTTCTTCAATCTCATCTTTCAGTGTTTCAGCATGTCAGGATTTTAGTGTTTCAACTTCCCCAGTTTTTCTTTGCTGCTTTTTATTTCTGCTTTCTACTTTTTGTTTTCTGTTTTTGCTTTATACGACACACTCCGGCTTCGCCCCGCCGCCCAGCACCCATTCGTAAACGGATTTCATCTCCGTGGCAATCTTCGGCCACGCAAATCTCCCGGTGACCAATGCTCGCCCGCGCGCGCCGGTAGATTGCAGATCGGAGATGGACGATTGGAACAGCGTGTGTAGTCCTTGCGCCAGGCTCTCCGTGTTTGGTTCGATGCGAATCGCCGCGCCGGCGGCAAATCCCTCCGGTAAATTGCACTGCGGCGTCATGATCACCGGCTTCCCGTAAGCCCAGGCCTCCAGAATAACCATCGGCAGTCCTTCGCTGAAGGAGGGCAGGATGAATGCGTCACAGTTTCGGTAGCACGTCGCCTTGGCCTCGTTAAACTGGGGACCAAGAAAGACCACGGACCACCGACCACTGACCACTGACTGCGGTCCCGTTGTCCCGTTGTCCTGTTGTCCTGTCGTCCCGCCGGTGCGCACATCTGCCCACTGGATTCCCAGTTCGGTTGCCAGTCGCTTGAGTTCGTCCTCATGGCCGCCCTGGTCCCAACCGGCGATTGCCAGAACCCACTCTTCCGCTTTCTGCTTTCCGTTCTCTGCTTTCTGAATTTTACTCCAGGCCCTTATCAAATTAACGAGTCCTTTCTTCGGATGGAGACGTCCCAGATAGAGCAACACTTTCCGCCCTGGTTCGACGCAGCCCGCCCAAGGCTGATTTCCGCTTTCTGTTTTCCATGTCGCGCCGGAGCTTTGCGCAGGCGGATGCTTTCCGATTTCCGGAACGTCAATTCCATTTGGGATGATGCAGATTGGATTGCGCAAGCCATAATGACGATGACTTTTGGCTTCCGCCTCGCAAAGCGCGTGCAAGCAAGCTGCCTGACGCAGATTTCGATTTTCGAACAGCCAGCCAGCCACACGCTTTTTCAATGCGGAATGCCGCAGTGCCCAGGCATCCAACATGCCGTGCGCGGATATTACCAGCGGTGCGCCCGCGGCCGCCGCCGCTTTCCGCGCAACCACACCGGGGTACATCCATAATCCGTGATTGTGAACGATGGAGTCCTTTCTTGTGTTTGAAAAAACTTTGCGGCGCAGTTCACGGGAATAGCCAAACGCCCCGCGACTTTTGCCTGTCAGAATGGGGGTGCGACCACCTTGTCCTTCTGTTTCGGGCGGATCATTGCTTAGCCCCGCAACCAGACAATCCACTCCTGTCATGCTCATCTCACGGCTTAATGCCCAAATTACCGGCGGAATCCCGCCTCCACGGTCGGACAACCAGGAGGTTGTGTGGATGACTCTCACACCTCGGTGCGGGATGTTACGTTACCAGACGTTTTACGATCAAGACCAGCAACGTAGATTTGATCCTGTCCGAATTTCGAGCAAAACGGATTGGCAGAAAACCATCTCTCCAACCTCAATGACCGATCAAACGGCATCCGGGCGGCAATTTTCCCGCCGAGGACACCCAATCCAATGACCTTTACAATGCGCAGCCCCGCACTTTCGAGCAGGCGTTTGATCTGGGAATGACGCAAGTAATTACCTGGGACTGCCAGCTCTTTTGCGCTGATCGCATGCGATGATAGGGCCAGGCCAGAATTTTCAGACTCCACAAATTTCCGTGGTTGTTAAAAACCAGCAGGCTCGATTCATCACGCAGCCGGCCTGCCAGCGCCCGCATGGCAGCAACGCGCAAGTCTGGTTCGGCGTTGAGGAAGAATCGAAACGCCGTGATCAGGTCATATTTGTCTTCCACTGCGGCTCCCTCGGCAGTGATATCACGACAAAGCACCTGGGTTGCGCACAATCTCCGGCCAGCTCGCGCTGCCATTGACTGCGAAATCTCAATTGCTGTGGCCTGGTCCACGAGGGTCTCCAAAAACGCTGAAACCCGGCCGGTGCCGGCGGCGAAATCAAGATATTCCAGGCGTGAGTGGGTTTGCCGCATTTCGCGGAGCAGCGAACCAAGCTCCGCTTTCTCCATATCCCACAGCAGACTGGCATAAGAATTCGTGGCGTACTCCTCGCGGTCGTAATTCTCCGCCTCCATTGTTCCAGCGAAATGCTGTTTGTAGCTGGTTTTCATTCTCCTTCAATCAGAGTGAATGGGCCACGCTTGCATGAGTCTGCCAGCATCAGAAATGCCGCACGCCTGCCGAAACGCGACTGCCAGCATGACCGCCAGCCATTGATGTTCGGAATTATCCGACAAGAACCGGTCTTGAAATCTGGCCAGATGCGCCGCGGGATCGCGCGGAATTTTGCCGACCGTGAAGGACATAAAAAAGCCAATGGCATCCGCCAATGCGGGTCCTGTGGCATGGCTCAACTCCCAGTCAAAAACCCAGATGCATTCTCCATCGCTGACCATGTTTGCCAGCCCCAGATCTCCATGCGCACGACACACGTCCGTTCCCAGCGGCAACAATCGGATCAACTCCCCGTGAAAGGCTTGATGTTCCGGTTGCAGGACTTTTGCATAAGCTGACCACCAGGACTGGTTCATGATTTCTGCGCCGCCGATTCGTCTCCGTTGCCCGCAAAACTCCGCCGCCAATGTTGTGCAGTCCCAGTCTTGCTTCAATGAAAGCGGTTTGGCATTCACCGGCAGCGGCTCAATGACCAGATAACTTGTTTCGCCAAAGCGGTCATGGCTCATCAGCTTGGGCACCCGAACCTTTTGGAAGGGAAGTTTGCTCATGGCTCGCAATGCCTCCGCCTCCGCCTCCAGTTTTGCACGGTCGTCATTCCTCAATGCCAGTTTGACAAAGGCAAACTCATGTAAGTTCGCATCCAGCAGGTGAACGTACAAACGGCGGCGTGATGGTTCAGAGGGCCACGTGAATATGGCATGGGTTATGGACCGGCCCAGGCATCTTTCGAGTTCTGTTTGCCAGCTTTTGAAGTCGAAACCGAAGTCTTCGCCCATCGGGCCGGCACGACTGGTGGAAACCAACCGCGTGCATCCAAACCGAATCGCGCTTGAAAGCAAAGTTCGGTAAAGCTGGCGCTTTTGTGTAAATGGCTGATACTTTTTTACACCCTCCAGCCATACTGCTTTTGACCTCTGAGGAACGGCCAGCACATCACGCCCGCGATACTGGAAGACAAGAAACTTTGTATCGTTGCTTTGCAAATGCCGGGTTTCCGGGCCGGACTTCCTGGCTTCCATGCCATCAACGGGAGAACCACGGAAACCATGAATCAGCGATGAAATGCAGATATTGTCCACCAGACTGAACTTCGAAACTGGATTCCTCAAAGCTTCCGCCACCGCGCCAGACATTCCTTCTGCAAACGCAGACACGCCGAATGTTCCAGCAATTTGCCGGCTGGCCGAACCCATGGTTGAGAGTTGAGAGTTGAGAGTTGAGAGTTTTAACATGAGTTGGGCAAGCTGCTCAACGTTGTAGGGATCAAAGGTGAAACCATTCACACCTTCGCGAACCAAATCTTGCGCGCAACCGCAGCGATTCGAGACCAACACCGGCAAACCCGCTTGCCATCGCTTCGTTCACAACGAGACCCCATTGCTCCGTCGTGCTGGCATGGATGAAAGCGCCGGCCAGACCGTAGTAAACCGGCAATTCATCATATTGCTTGAAGCCGGGCAGGTGGACACAAGCGTCCAACCGGAGGTCAGAGATCAGATGACAGAGGTCGGATTTCAATGGGCCGTCGCCGAGCAGAACCAAGTGCCAGAGGTCAGAGGTCGGAGGTCGGAGGTCATTCTTAAAAGCTGAAATTGGGAAATCTGCCTGTGAAATAGGCGACGCCATTTCACCGGCTCCTTTCTGGTTTGCAGTTTCCGATCTCCGATCTCCGATCTCCGATTTCCCGGTGAGAGCCCGGTAGCGGGCGAAGGCCTGCAACAGTCGCGGGAGATTTTTCTTCTCCACAAATCGCGCACTCGCGAGAAAGTATTTCTCCGGCAACCCATATTTCCTTCTGACTTCTGACTTCCTTGGCCCGTGAAGTCTTCCTTGGCCCGTGAAGTCTTCAAATACTTCACCGGTCTGCTTTCTGACTTCCTCCGCTTTTTCCTCAAAGTAGCGATTATCCACCGCGTCATAGCCCAAAAAAATCCGCTCTGCCGGCATCCCCAGTTGCACCAGGTAATCCTTGTGCGGCGTGCCTGCCACAAGCCCCGCAGCGCACATTTTTACAATATGGGACTTGACCCATTCTTTCCAGGAAGCTCGCCGCTCATCCCATGCTGTGCTATCAGACATTACAACTGCCGGGATATGGTTTTGGACGCACCAGCGCAAAGCGCCTAGCGCGGCGGTGTCAGCCCAACCCGGAACGGCCACCACTGCTGGCTGAACCTTGCCCAGTGCCGAACCAACACGGCTCGCCACTTCCGATGCCGGTAGTTTTTGCGCGTCCGCGCGGGCGAACAAAGTCACGCGCTCAAAATGGTCGGCCCCGGCCACCACATCCCAGGCGTAGGTTTCATCCACGCCGGAAGATTCAATCGCCACGATTGGCAACAGCCGTCCCGCCGCCCGGAGCCGGGCGAAATGGTAAGGCCCCAACCGGTGAAACAGCACGGCCACCCGCGTTTGTTTGGGAATCATCTTAAAAGCTGAAAGCTGAAATACAGACCACTGACCGCCGGATTTGTCAGCGCCGACTCACGTCAGCGGCTACGGCTTGTTCACACATCACGCTGGCCGAACGGCCGCGGGACTTGTTGTGTTTTTGTCCCGACCCCGTTCGTACCCGTTGTCTTTTCGATACCTTACGCGCTCGAGATTGGTAAGCGGCCATTGCCATCAACATCCAAAAGGCCCAAAACGTTTTGTAAAATGTAAACGAGAGGCTCATCCAAAAAATCAGCAAAGCAAAGTGAACGAGCAGGAAGGGTAGATAGCGGATGTAATTTCGAATCTGCCACATCTTGATTGCCGGCCAAAAGAAAAACATTGCCAGAAGCAACATTTCCGGGATGCCGCATGCGCGGCCGAAATCCAGAAAAATGTTGTGCGAAAGATACGATCCCTGCGGTGCGTACTCTGAAGTGATTTCCTCCTGGTCGCCGGTGACCTGGATACCGAAGAGGGGATATTTCATAATCGTGTGGATGGAGTCATGCCACACTCCTGTGCGCGATGCTGCGGCACTCGTCTCCTGTGAGGTTTCATTATAGTATCGCGCCAAAGAAGACACCTTCGAACGAAGTTGAAAGGCATCCACGGCAAACAGGACCGCAACCAGACAGACGGCCAGCACCACAGTATTGATCAACTTGCGGAATCGCGGGTTTGAAAAAGCGCCGGCCCTTTTCGCCAGCCACAGCGCCCAGACGAAAGCACCCAAAACAAGAACAAAGCCGGCATAAGCGCCATGGCTCATCGTGGAAACCAAAGGCGGCAATGCCGCCACGATCAATCCCGTCGTCAGCGGCGACAACCATTTGGGTGTGGCGCGGGCATTCCGCGACGATGCCAATGAAACCTGCAAACCCAATAGTCCCGAGACTCCAATCAGGAGCGTAGGCCAGAGCATCACCGAATCGGCGCGCACACCGCCCATACGGGTAAATCCCTCGCGTTCCCCTCCCCAATCCTGGATTTGCACAGGCAGTCCGACTTGATAGCACCAATAGGCAGCCATGACGAGCAATGCGCCCAGGCAAAGGCCCAGCAAACATTTAAGATATTGACCGCGCGCCTCCCCAGCCAGTTGGCAGGCAATTACTGAATACATGACAGCCTTCATGGGTTCGCTGGTCGGCCAAAAGACCGCTTCTCCGGTCAATATCTCGAACCAGATCAGAAATGGCAGCACCGGCCAGAGCCGCCAAAGACCATCCAACCGGACCCGATGATAACGCAATAGCACCACCGGCAGCCAGACCAACACCCCGACTTGCGCAGGGTTGTTCAATGATGTCTCCGGAAAAGGCAGAAACTGGCCGCAGGCGATGAATAGGAATCCGCTGGTTGGACTCAAAAAGGAGGTGATGGCCAGCAAATAGAGCAGAGGAACCCCCAAGGCGGAATGTAACACCGGCCCCAGATGCAATAATACGGCGCAGCCCACCACTCCGGCAAGCAGCCAGGTTTCCATGCGGGTGCTCTGAAAATCCCAGAAAGGACTCCGCACCGCAGTGGGGCGCGTCCTTGGGCGGACAGGTCTCCGGAAAGACAATGTTTTGGAGTTGGGTATTATCGTGCGCATTGACGATTGAACCGAATCCATTCAAAAGCCTCCCTCCACGAACACGGTGTCCGTTCCGGCCAGTGTGAAAAAGTCATCCTGATTCCGGCCAGCGTGCCCCGCAGCTTGGCCGTGAAATTCCGCTTCCGATAAAAGGAACGGCGCAACGACCGCGCCAAACCATGCGGCAGACCGAACCACAGCGGCATGTTCAACGAGGACATGAGAATGCTATTCCGCGCGTAAAGATAATCGTATTCCCGATCATCCCGGCACTCGTTGGGCGTCTCAAAATGATTGTGGTGAATCACCACCAAGGGATCGTACCAGATTCCCAGGCCTTTCATCTGAATTCGCATCGCGAGTTCCGGCTCCTCGTAGCCGTAGACGAAGAAACTGCGAAAACCGCCCAAACCCATGACTGTCGGAATATGAAATAAGCTGCCGCCACCCTGAAAAGTGCGGGCCACACCCTCGCCCAACTCTTTTGGCGTGGACAACCTTTGGGTGGGAACGTCCAAATATTGAAAGGTGGTGATGGCCCGACGGTGATCCCGTCCTTCGGCGAGGTGTTTTTTCAAAGCGAACGCATCGATCGGAAAACTATCGTCATCAATCAACAACCCGAACTCTTTCCCGCACGCGCGCATGAGAATGTTCCGGCCTTCCGCCTGGCCGACGCGCCTGGCACCGCGCAGAACTTTGGTCCCCGGCCACGACTTGACGACCGCACGGGGAATCGCCGCAGCGTCCGTCGAGCAATCATCATACACCCAAAGCGCCACGTCTCCGAAGCCGGCCTTTCGCAATTCGCCCAGTGTGGTTGCCAAAATATCCGGCCGGTTCCGGGTCGGTATCAGGATGGCCAGACTCTCAAGGGAACCGCTCATGGTTTTTGTTGATAGGCCGCGTCGTAAGCTGAAACAATCTTCGAGATATCAAACCGCTGTTCAAAATCCCGTCGCGCCTGTACGCTCAAAGTTTCATGAAATTCTCGATCACCAGCCAGCCGCTGGATGGCCTGCATCAGTGATTCAACCGTTCGCGAAACCAGCAATCCGTTTTTTTCATGGGCCACTGCTTCCGGCACCCCGCCGACGGACGTGGCAATTACGGGTAACCCAACGGAAAACGCCTCGATGATCGCCATGGGCAGGCCTTCCTGTTCAGACATCAAGACCAGGGCGTCCAGTTGCGGCATGAGCGCTTCCCGGGGATTGGCCACGAACCCTTTAAAAGTGATCCAACCGCCACTGTTCTGCGCGACTTCACGAGCCTGCTCCGCTTCGTCGCCGCGACCGGCCAGCACCACTTTTATCGGCAGACCGCCCTCGCGCAGTTTGCGCGCCGCAGCCACCAGCATCCGCCAGCCCTTGGCCGGCACAATGCTGCCGATATGCCCCACCGTGAACGTCTCCGCACCCGCCAGCCTCGGGCAGGTGCGGGCTTGCGTGCCGGCAATTCCGTTCGGAACAATTGTGAAATGATCCGGGTTTAGCTTCAACAAGGCCTGGGCCCTTGCGAGATTGGCCTTGTCCACCGAAGTGAGGATTGCCTTGTGTCTGGCCAGTTTTCCGGCAATCCACTGTTGAATCCGTTGTCGTACCGGTTGTGCTCGGAAATGCGCATTGACCCCGTGAAAGGTCGCCACCACGCGCGCTCGTTTCTGTCTGACGCAGCGCAACGGCAAAAAAGCTCCGGAAAGCCAGGCGTTGTGAAAATGAACCACACAGCATTTTGCTCCCGAACGGGCCAGCAAATCGTCCACCCATTGGTCAATGGGCGGGCGTTGTATCCGTTGCCAGAGGAATTGCGCCGTGCCGAACATTTTCGGCGTGCGCGCAGTGTAATGCGGCAACCCCGATGTTTGCAGTTCCTTTACATAAAGTGCGGGCCATCGTGAATCCGCAATCACCCCCAACCCGACCGCCGCATAAAGCCCGGAAACTGCCTGTGCCTTGCTCAATTCCCGCATCACGCTCCACACCCCGGTCACGGGATTAAGGGCAACATGAAGAATAGCGGTCATGGGAAAAGTCGAAATTGGGAAAACAGCCCGGTGAAGTAGAAAACCAGAAACTTCACGGGCCAAGGAGGATGGAGGGCGGTTCGTCAGTTGCCAGTGGTCAACTGTCAGTGTGTCAGGTGCTTTTCGATAATTTCAACGAGACGCTGGCCGTAGGCATCAATCGAAAACACGGCCGCGGCTTCGCGACACTTTGGCGACATCTCGGACAAAAGATACCGGTTCCGAACAAATCGCATGATGGCTTCCGCCAAGGATTTTGCATCGCGGGCAGGCACAATGAAACCTGTTTTTCCCTCCTCCACCACTCGCCCGCAATTGGGCGTGACAATCACCGGCAACCCATGCGCCATCGCCTCCAATTGCGTGATCGCAAACCCATCGGACAAGGTCGGCAAAACAAACACATCCGCCTTGCGATACCATTCTGCCGCGCGGTCGCGATTGACAGGGCCGTGAAACGTCATATTCCGCGGCGCGGAAGCCACTGCCCCCGGCAAAATCCCAATCGGCCCAACAACATCGAAGTGAATTTTCTCGCGTTCCAGCAATCGGGCAGCTTCCATCAAGTAATGAATGCCTTTGCGGACGTTGACTTGGCCGAGCCACAGCACGCGCAAGGGGGGAAAAGCTGAAATACTGAAATCTGAAACCTGAAATTCATTTCTATTTTCTGTTTCAACTTTTCCGCTTTCCACTCCTTGAGTCCCGCTAGTTCTGTGTCTAGTTCCTGTTGTCTGGCGCTTTGCGCCGCTTCAAACGCCAGCGGGACGATCTCGAGTTTTTCCGGGGCGACTCCTTCTTTGATCATCGCTTCGCGGGTCCATTCGGAGTTTACGACAATGAGGTCTGCCAGCTCCCATTCACGCCGGTTGCGGTCAAAATAGGCGGCGGGAAATTCCGGCGGCGGGCCGGCGTTCCGGGAAGCGGCCATCTCCTCCGCCACCAAACGGAACTCCACCGCGCCGGGATCAATCTGGTCCAGCACCGTCAACACTCCGCGTTTCTTCTCCGCTGCCAGCATCTCCAAGCTCGCGTAGGAATAACCAAAGAAAACCTCATGCGGCGGCAACTTGAGCCGGGCAACGGCGGAGGCAAACGCGGCATCCGTTTGCAGGTAAGCCTCGTGACTGCGTCCCTGCGCCGCCAGCCGGCGCACCCGCCATTTCCAGAGCAGACTGCGAAAGGGAAATGCGCGGACCAGTCATCGGGAATCCCCTCCGCGCGCGCCGCCAAGGCGGAGGGCCCCCGGTCCCGAAACGCAGAAACGCAAAACGCTAAAAGCTGAAATAATTCGGTATTCCGATTCTGTTTTCAGCTTTTCTGTTTTCAGTAGTTTCTGCTTTCCGTTTTCCAAACGCATACCAATCCGTAACCAGGCCCGCCAGCATTCCTTGCTGATGCAGCGCCCGCGCCACCGCGTAATGCTCGCGAGCACCTTTTTGGAAACAAGGATCTTCACCGTGATTTGAAAAGCGTTCAGGCTACGACTTTAAACGAGTAATTTAGCCGCTCGAAGAACGGCTGCGCAATTCGCTCCGGCGAGAATTCAGCCTGATATTCCGTCAGGCGCGCGGAATTTATTTTATCATTACGGCGGGCAAACAGCCGAAAATCGCTTCGCTACCGCTCCCGGTGTGGAAAAGGGACTAATTCTCCACCACCATATTTCGCGGTCATCCTCGCCATCTCGCTATCCTTGGCACTTAGCATCAGCATCGGGCGCCCGGCGCAAACCGAGTGGGGAAACTTTAAAAGAATGAACGGGGAATAGGGCAGGCCAAGATCGGTGTCCACAATCACATTCACATCCACCTGTCCGCAAGTCGGCGGCATCGCGTGGGCTTAAGTTGCCGATGTGTCGTATATCCAGCCGTTGAAAGGCGGGACTGGAGCGGCAAAGCTGGAGAATTTCCTCATCCACATGTCCATATTGCAGGAAGCGGATTTCTGGATGGCGCTCCATTGCCAGCAACGCGCCTTTCAGAAGCAAATCCGGCCGACGGCGCACCATCATCGTGCCGATATGGGCGATCACGAATTCATCCGGTTTGTGATCCAGTTTAAAGCCTCCAGGTTTGAGCTTGGGCAGGGCAAGGTGGGTAACAACTTCCGCCTTGTGACGAAAAGAAATCCAGATTTCTCCTCAATATAACGGACGGTATTCGGGCAGGTCACGGTAGCCAGGTCGGTGATCCAAGATTGTCTGGCCCAGCCGCCATTAACTGGCCGGACCAGGCGGGAATACCAATGGTTCTGCCATTCAAATGGCGGATACCGGATCGCCGAAACGCGGACCCAAGCCCTAGCATCTTTGCGGCAGTAATAAGCCACCATATTGGGAGCCAAGGGAAACTCGCGCGTCAACAAAATGGGGTTTTCATATTCCTGAAGCACAGCGCCGTCGCCTTTATGGCGGGCCCATCCATTCCACCCGCTGACCGTGAAATCTAAATTTAACCCGGCCGCCAGCCGCGCAAACCGGTTTGTCCGGGCACGGCCATAGGTGGTCTTGATTCGCTTGTCCATCAACTCCGCACAAATGGATGGTTCCAATGATGGTGGCAGACCGGCGGCGACGAGATGGGCATTGGCCCCGCAATCCACCAAGGCAGACAGCAGCCGAGCGGTGCAAAGCGCCTCCGCGTCATTCAACGGCGGGGCGTTATGGGAGACACATACGATATCCACGGTTTATTCTCTTCCCACAAAACTCTTGAGACACGAGTCGCCGACAGTGTTCTCCAACTCCAATGCGCCGCACAAAATGATCGGGCTTTTTCGCCCGCCTGGGTCAGCATAGAGGATTCCTTGAAGATTTGTGCGATACGTCCGCCAATCTCCGCAGGCGAGGCCTCCGGGCGAACCAGCCAGCCGGTTTCGCCATCCCGAATCATCTCCGGAATGCCGCCCACCGCTGTGGCCAGGGTGGCTTTGCCGTAGTTGGCCGCCTCGGGAATCACCAGCGGGGTCAGGTCCGACCGACTCAATAAAATCTGCGCTCCCGTCCGCGACAATACTTCCGCAAAACGTCGGCGATCCGACTCCTGGCGAAGGTCAAGCCAGCCGCACCATTCCCCAAACGGCAGCGCCAGCACATCCGATGGCGGCTTTGCGCCAATGAATTTGAGTACCCACCTCCACGCCCAGTTTCCGTGCGGCCGCCACGGCTTCCACCGCCAGCCATCCGCCTTTGCGCTCGAAGTCGCCCGCGATCATCACCAGAAAATTATCGTAACGCACCGGCTCGATAGGTGGCGGCACAGCGCCCGGCCCGGTGCCGACGAAGCCCACGCGTTCACTTGGAATGTGATATTCCTTGGCGATTCGATCCGCCACCCATTGGGATGAACACCAGACGCCTGCCGCTCGGCGCATGAACTCCGCTTCGGCGGCGCAGATGCCCCCGATGTCTTTTTTGGCATGGGAATGGTCCTGATTGTATTCCCAGTAATGAATGAAGAACGCTCCGTCCGTGTAGATGAAATACGGCGTGGCGGGTCGGCATTTCACGAAGGGTAGTGCGCCAAAGAAAATGACGGGTTGTGAACCGCTGCTCGGAAGTTTTGATTCCACCACTTGCGCAAACGCCGCCAGGCGGGATTCGGAGTAGTAGGCATAGCGCCTCGGAACATGTAGCTGCTTCTGAAATCTACTTGTCCACTTGCCGACAAACTCTTCGGCCACTTCCACTGGCGCAATTCGAGTGGCAGCTCCCAGCCGTTGCTCCAATGCCCGCAGCAGATGGAACTGCATTGCCTTCCAGCCGCCTTGCGAGTCGTCGGGTGAGTAGGGCGATATCGGAAGCGAATGCGTAAGAGGCCATCCGAAGCTATTTCCGTGCTTGTGCAATTCCTCTTGATTCCCCGCCCGTCCTTTGTGGCAAATGCCTCATAATGTATGCCTGTTGCCCTTGAACCCATTCGAGCATTTTCAATTTCATGGCAGCGCAATCTTTCTCCAAACCTGCCGCGAGGTTGTGCTTTTCGCTTGGATCATTGCGGATGTCAAAGACTTCCCATTTCCGGGATTCCGCATCATATATCCAGTCCATGTGGGCGTCCCGATAACCAAATAACTCCCGCCCGACTGACGTATGGCGGAATATTCCATCAGGACGGCGTTGACTAAACAAACTTGTTCCCTGCCAGCCTTTCGGCGTGTCGATACCAAGGATGTCCAGCACTGTCGCAGGTACATCAAGCAGACTTCCGACCAGATCATTTATGTGGCCTGAAAACAACCGATTGTTGATAAGCAGGCATGGCACATGGGTGGTCCCGTCGGAAATGTGGTTTGCGTGCAATCCCATGAGGCTCCGGCTCTCATCAAACACCTCGCCATGATCCCCCACGACGATTACGAGGGTGTCATCTGCCACATGGGCGGCCTCAAGGCTGGCCATCAGGATGGAAAACGCCCTGTTGGACTTCATCACCGCATTAAGATATAGGTTGAAGTTTCGGTTCTTTGACCCAAAATTTGTCTGCTGGCTGCCGCAAAACCAGTAGGGGACATGAGTTTGTGCGGTCCATGCAACCGCAAAGAACGGACGATTGGTGTCTGCTAATATCCAATCCACCATCGAATGAACCGTGCAGTCGTCACAGGTTCCGTCTGCATTAACTCTGCCCGTACTAATGATTGGACAACGGTCCAGACGACCGAAGCAGTCCTCCATGGCATCCAATCCTCGATTGGCAAGGAACTCATTGCACCTGGCAAATTTCAAATCAGAACCTTCAAACCAGGCAGTCCGATAGTCACGCGCCTTGAGAAGCGAACTCAGGGAGGTCAGATTCAGGTGTGGGTAGTCTTTAGTGATGCTTTTATATGAAGGCGCCGGATAGATGCCGCAAAGTAATGAAACCATGGATTTATCCGTCTGCGGACAGTTTGCAAAAATGTTTTGAAACTGCACCGCATTCGTCTGATACCTCGAAAGTGTCGGGGTGACCGAATAATCGCCGCCGCAAAAATCCAGGTATTCGGTTCCAAGTGATTCCATCACAAAAAAGATGATGTTTTTGGGCGGATGAGCCTTGACCCGCCAAGTGGCGGCGAATGTAGCCTTTTGGGGTGGCGCGTCTTCGCCGATAACAGACTTGCTGTTTTGGGCGGCGATGAATTCATTGCGGGAAAAGCACGACCGGAGAAATGTCCAAGTGGCATCCTGCACTTTGCTCGGATCCCAGTCGGTGTGCAAAAGATGTATTCCTACCACCGGGAAATATCCCAGCCCAGCCATGAGGATAATAATAACCGGGGTCCAGCGGTTCCGGATGACCACAGAAAGCAGCGCGAGTGCGTGAACAAGAAAAAATCTGATGACAACGAACAGAATCAACACCACCAACCCATAGCAAACAGTTCCTCCGGTCATTTCCGATTTAATGGCCGTCCGGGCCGTCAAACCACTAAAGAAATCAGAATACGCCAGCCAGGAATATGTCAGTGGTTGTCCCAGCGACCATACTATTTTGATGTTCGCAAGCCCGAAGACAACACAAAAGGTGATTAAACCCAGATGAACACGCGCCAACCAAGTTGCCAGTCTTGCCCCGGCAGCCGCAATCAAAAGCATCGTCAGCACACATAGAGAGCCGACGAACAGCAAATCGTAATAGCCGACCACCGCCAGTGTTGGGAACGACCTCATATCAAACGGAAAGCCGACCAGCGTATAGCGACAGATTAAGAATGCGAAACCAGCAGCTATTGATGTGGCGATTACTTTATAAGCAGAATCCCATTTTGGGCTTGGAGTTCCCTTGCTGGAGACAGCTATTCCTGATGACTCAATGGTGGACGACGGCATATTCAAAATGGGATTTTAGCTTGAGGAAATGTTTTTCAAACAGATGCCAGCTTGCCCAGCTAACAAAAAAAACCAAGCCCACCAATAATGGAAATTCACATGCCAAGTATAGATTTGGGTGAGTAGTTACCAGCAAAACATTAGGACGCAGCAGGTCCATGATCGAGAAATAGATAATCGGGTGAAAAACATACATGGCGTAGCTGTATTTGCCGCACCAGCGGAGGAACCCGGTGCAGAAGAATCGCTCCAGCCATGGCCAGCGCCCAGGCCCGATGGTCGTGCCTAGCAAGGCCGTGTAGGTCACGGCCACGAGCGTATATTTGATACCCTGCATGGCGAAAAGCGCCTTGCCTGAAGTCAACGGATAGAGAACCAGCAAGATGGGGCCGAGAATCATCAGCGTCCAGCGGCAGGTCTGATGAGCCGTTTCAGCCTGTTCCGGTCGCCGCACCACCACGGCAAGCATCGCCCCTAGCGCCAGCGCATCCAGACGGCACGGCGAAAACCAAAAAATATTGTCCGCTCCCACGAAGGGAATCAGCAGCAGGCGAAAACCCGTGGCGGCAGCGATGATGGCCAGCAAAACTTTGGGCAGACGCCGCTCGTCGCACAACAGCACGAGCCAGGGCCAGAACAGATAAAAATGCTCCTCCACGCCCAGTGACCAGAAATGCCCCGGCTCTCCGACCTGATGCGGCCAGAACGTCATGCCCACATTCTGGAGATAGGGAAAATACCACCATTCCTTGCTGAAAGTTTCGTGAAATCCAGAATTGATCCAGCCGGCGGCAAAGTAGCCACACACCACCAGGTAGTAGAGCGGCAGGATACGCACTGCCCGGCGCACATAAAAATTGCGGAGAAAATGCGGTGTCCCCTTCGCATTGAGCAAAATGCCGGTGATGAGAAAGCCGGAAAGCACGAAAAACAAATCCACGCCGGTCTGGCCTCCTGCGAGAAAACGCAGCTTTAGGCGCAGCGATTCTCCTCCGGCAAAGTGATAAAGCGATTGCCAGAAATGAAACACCAGAATCATCAGCACCGCCATGCCGCGGATGCCGTCCAATGCCGGCAGGCGCGACTCTGCCAGATGACTGGCCGGCAGGTCGGCTGCGGTCAGCAGTGGGGTTTGTGGGCGCGAACTCATGGCAGCTCAACCCATTCAGTTTGCAGCGATGCCTCGATAACATGTCGCCATTTCCTTGGATACATCGGTCATGGTACGCAGGGGCAAAACCGCCCCCTCATTTCTGCTTTCTACTTTCTGCTTTCTGCTTTCTGCTTTGCTCCCCTCGCTCCTTGCTCCCTGCCTCCACTGCGCAAGCGTGTCTGTCAGCGCCGACAGCCAGCCGGCGGGTGTATTTGGTTCCACGATGCGACCATATTCGCGGAGCAGATTCAACTGTCCGATCCGGTTGGAGCCATATACTGGCACACCCAGAGCCAGCGCTTCCAGCAGCGTGAGCGGACCAGTCTCCATCCAGACTGACGGAACGGCCAAAAGTGACAGTCTCTGGTATTCAGCCAGCGTGTCGGCAAAAGATTTTTTCGGCACCAGTTCAATCCGCGAATCCGCCTGCGCGAGCTGTTGGAGGCGACGAGCATAGGGCAGGTCAGCGTGATCTGGATCCCAGCCGACGATGCGGAGGCGTGCCTCTTCTCCTTCCATCCGTGAAAACCCTTCCATCAAGATATGGACGCCTTTGACTTCCACCACGCGCCCCACATAGCCGACGACGAATTGAGGTCTGAGGTCGGAGGTCCGAGGTCCGAGGTCTGACTTTGTGCGGAGGGCATCGGCGACTGCGTTGGGCACGCCTTGCGGGCAGTGGACCATACTATTTTCCCTCGCACCATTGCGCCGGAGCACCGGTCCGCTCCAGTCGCAACAGGAAACCACCAGATCACATTCCGAAAGAAAACTGCGAAGGACGCGTGCGTAACGAAGCGAGTCGTAATAAAATGCGGTGCGACGTCGGAGCGAAGTTCGACCAAGCGGTAACGCCGCCCATCCCAAGGCCAGCGAGATTGCCGTGGCAACATGACCCGCAAGCGTCCCTATTCCCAGCCGTTCCTCCGACTGACAGGCGGAACAGCGCCAGGCCCGCACTTCACCATCGCAGGGCTCCTTTCCGTAGAGCAGCATGGTTTCACGGCGACAGGTCCAGGCCGGACTATGGTAGGTAAAGGCATACGGAATGCCGCGTTGCTTCGCCAGTTTTGCCAGTGCCGCCTCGGTCAGGCCAAAAGTATGAATATGCAGCAGGTCCGGTTTTTCAGTCTCCAGCAACCGCACAGCAGCTTCCTTAAATTCAGACGGTGGCATATCCACGCGCATCTGCGGCGCTGGTAGCTTCAAGATGCGTACACCATCCGCCACCAATGTTTCGGTGGAACGTCCGGGTTGCAGCCAGCCAATGATGTTTTGAATCCCGGCAGCGTCCAGTCCGCGAATCAAATCGAGGATATACCGCTCGGTGCCGCCGATGGAACCGGCATGGCAATATTGGGTGACATGAAGAATGCGCACGGGTGGTTAGCGCGGCCATGAAAACGCCTGACGGGCGCGGCCGAGGGTCAAGCTTTGGTTCAGGTCGTGCAGGTCGCCAGCCACGGCTGGATGTTGATGCCGGAGTTCGGGTGCAGGGCCGCGCCAATGACCGGACAGCCAACGGCCCAAATCTTTCAAGCCGATCAGCCATGCCAGCGGGGTACGAACCTTCCAGTCATACACTTTTCGCGTGGCGGCCTGGCCGCGTCCGATGCCGTCGTAAAGGCGGAGTAAATAATCCTTTTTCATTCGGCTTGCCGGCAAGATATGTTCGATTTGCAGCGTAGGGACATACCAACATTCCCAGCCCATTTGCCGTGCGACTACCGAAATTGCGAGGTCGCCCCCGCTAATCAAGTTGCTGCCGGTTCGGTCAGTCACCTGTGAAGCTGTTTCCGTCGCCTGAAAAATTTCCTGCAGCAAAGTTCGCCGGGCACAAAGGCCGGCACCTACAGCCCCCCCGCCAGTTGCGTCCATGCGTTGCGGCGTTTCTCCCAAATCACAAATGGCCAAGGCAAACGGAGCCGCCGCCTCCGCCAATGGAGTGGGTTTGGTTTCCCAGCGGGGCAGGACTTTTCCCCCAATGACGCCCGCTTGGGGCCGATCTGCAAAAGCTTGGAGGGCAGCGGCGACAAAATCCGGTGCGGGGATGTTGTCGTCATCCAAAAAACAAATGATTTCTCCACGAGCTTCCTGGACGGCTCTGGCCCGCGCAAAGGAAAGTCCAAGTTGTTCTTCACGCACCACCCGCCCGCGCCCACAAAGTATTTCCTTGATGAACCGGTCCGCAACTTCGCCCGTGCCATCGGTGCTGGCATTGTCAATCACGAGCACTTCCCAGGATTCCTTCGGTTGGGATTGAATCACCAATGCTTCGAGAATCGATCCGATCCGCTGAGCACCATTGTAAGTGCAGATGGCAACTGTTGTGAGCAATGACATCTGATTAGTCAGTCAAAATCGCTACTCCCTGGTTAAGTCTTGCTTGACCGCGATTTCGGTTTTTGTCAGGTTTCAACCTTGTGAAGGAAGGCCGCACCATTTGAAATTCTGAAAACCGCCAACCGCTAAACTTGTCATGAAGAACCCGTTGTCCTTTCAACTGTGGCTTTGTATCCTGCTTTCGGTGGCGTGCCTCCAGACGCTTTATTCGCAGAGGCCAAGAGGCATTAGCCAGGACGTCACCTTCTCACTTTTTGCCGCCCAGAACGCTGTGGACCATGGACGTTTCCAAAGTATTGATCATGTTATCGATTCGGACTTGGGAAAAATCAAACTCCAATGGTTGACTCTCTGGCCTCCGCTGGTGTCTTTGGGATACGCAGTCTTGTTGAAAGGAGGGTTAAGCCCCGGCGCAGCGACGAATTTAATGGTCCTGGTTCTGGTGTTCAGCGGCACGCTGGGCTGGGTGCTGCTTTTCCAACGGGCGGGTGTAAACCGTGTTGCGCTGCATGTCCTTGCTTTGGCGATTTCTTGGATGAGTTTCCCGGCTTGGGCTTGGACGTTTTTCCTGAACGATCATGTGGCATGGTCACTGGCGCCTTGGGGCTTTTTTCTTTTGCTGGGCTTGCCGGACACGAATGCCGCGACCGCGCGTGATTTCTGGTGGCGATTGCCGCTCGCGGCTCTGGTCTGTGGCTTGGTAGTGGTTGCGAAGTATTCAGCCTTTCCGCTGGTGATGGGAGCCGGCATTTACTTTTTGGCGCGGGACGGATGGTTTTGCAACGGCAAAAAAATCATGCACGGCCTTTGGTTTGGTGCCTTTCTGATCATGCCCGGTTTGATAGTTTATCTGGTCAATCATGCATTGAGTGGCCATGCAACGGCCCAAGTTGGGCCCGGTCCAACCTTTTTTGCGATTGGCGTGCGCCAAATATGGAATATTCTGGTGCCGCCGTTGATGGAAATTTCCGGGTGGCATGACATAGACCTTCGCACCGGGACGGCAAATTGGAAGCACTGTTTTCTTGCAGGCATGGTGATTCTAATCTGGCTTGGAATCGGGTTGGCCATTTCCCGTCGGCGGCAAATGCAGATGGACTCTCGAATGCTAAAGCTGCTCCTCATTATGACCGCCGCAACCTGGATGTTTTTTATTATTATAACCACGGCTTTTGGACATTACGATTGGACAACCCAGGCGCGGCTTTCATTTCCCGTCATTTTTGCCTGGTTTTGCTTTGCTATAACTCTTGTTTTCGACAAGCGCGTGCAATTCATCCTAAGGATATGGCTGGCTCTCGTTTGCGGTATTACCCTGGTGGCGAGCTTTGTGGTGTCGGCTGGCAGACCGTTCCTGGGTGTCGCGCCGGGAACGATGCCGGAGTGTCGGCTTGCTGCTCCACCAGCGCAATGTGCGGCCTACCGTTTTTTGGAATACCAATTGGCAAACGGAGAGGTGCGCCCAAATTTGATAATCTCGGGAGGCCCCGAGCCGATGAATGAGTTGAAGGTTCCGACTGTTTGGTGGAATCTTCTTGAGCATTTTCACGATTTGCACAGTTCGAAACCTTTGGTTGTGTGGGTGCTGCTGGACCAAGCGTCCAGCCAGGTTTTACTTAGTCACTTGGACAAATCTGCCAGCGTCCGGCAAGTGCATATGCCTAAAGATAGTCCGTGGGAATTATTGGTGCTCAATTTCAAATGAATTTCGGCCTTGGGTTTATGCCAAATCGGCTAGCACTGAAACAGAGATCTGCCTACGAGGTGGCAGAGTGGTTCCCAAGTCTCCTCTTGATTAGTTGCCAGACATTGATGCCGAGCAATCGCTGTAACGCCCAAACAGATAAAATCGAAGCGGCAGTTGCGAGCAGGACTCCCGTCGCCATTCCCCAAGTTGTGGGAAGTGTGCGCACGGAAAGAAAGCCCGCAGCCACAGCCAGCAAGGAAGGGACAAGTACCTGCAGGCAGTTTTTGGAAAAAGTGAAGCCCGACAGCCGGCGCCCGAGTACCAAATAGTAGAAAGTCATAACGAATGCTGCCAGCGCAAAGGATATCCCGATGCCTTCCAATTTCCATAGCCGCATTGCGACAAACAGAAAGAACAACCCCACGGAGGCTTGGATTGTTTCGGTGACCACATACAACTTTCCCTTGCCCTTGGCCAACTGTACATAGGCAATCGGCCAGCTTACGACTTGCAAAACCACTCCGAGAATCTGCCAGCGGATGATTTCCGCCGCGCCAACGAAGGCTCCGGAATACAGGATTCGCAAGACCAGCGGGGCCAGAGCCAAAACCGCGAGCACCCCGGGAATCGCAATCAATAGTCCCATTTCGATTTGTTCATTTACCAGGCGGTTCATGGTAGGGTGGTCATTGGCAGCGGCGGTGAGTCGGGGATAAAAATCCGCGCCCATCGCCTTCAAAACCATGCCAACATAGTAGGCGGAAAGCGTCCACGCCGCCGTGTAAAACCCAACGGCCGCCAGGCCGAGGTCGTTGATGATGAGCACCCGGGTCATATAGCCGCCCAGCCCCAGCACCAGATTTTGAATCAGGAAGGCAAAACCCAGCGCCAACAGTCCGCGCGATTCAAACCATAATTCCCCCAACCGCATTTTGACTCGTGCTATTTCAATCTTGCGGGCATACCACCAGGAGAACAACACCGCCAAGCCGGCGTTGGCCACGAGATACAACGCGATACCCTGTTCCCGCAAATAATACACCAGCGCCACGCTGGCGAGCATCCCAAAGAAGGCCCCGGCTACCTGCGATTTGCCCAGATCCACCAGCCGCCGCAACCCTTGTATCAATGCATATTGCCCGGTGGAAATCCCTCCAAACAGCAAGGACAAGAGACATCAGGGCAATCGCCCCGGCATGATTGCCGTTCCCAAAGGTGGAATAGCTCAACGGCACGCACAGCGCCAGCAGCACCACCATGCCGAGAATGCCTGAAAGGAATGAGGCCCAGCGCAGAGCCTGGATCGTGCGGGTAATTTTATTCTGATCTCCGCCGGCAGCCGCTTCGGCAATCTGGCGCACCCCGCTCATCCCCAGGCCCAAACCCGTAACTCCACCAACAAATCCGGTCACCGTCAAATAAGTGCCAGCCAACCCGAAGCCCGCCGGCGCCAAAAAAACCGCCAGCGCCTTGTTGCGCACAATGCCGATTCCAATATTGGCCACCTGTGCAGCGCCAATGATAGCGGTGCTTTTGAATATTTGGCGATAACTGGACATGAATGCGAAAAGCTGCCCGGTGAAGCATCAAATGCAGGCTTCACGGGCCAAGGCCGGTGAAGTGGCCCGGTGGAATACTGAAGCGATTCCACAGGCCGAGCAAGACTTCACGGGCCAAGGAAAGCAGCTAAATCAAAACAGAAATTAGGAAAGCAAAAAGCAGAAATTCATTTCAGCATTTCAGGAATTTAGTGTTTCAGCTTTTGCCCTCCCTATTTCTACTTTCCAAATTTCTGCTTTTTGCTTTTTCCGTAACGACACTTCGTGCCGGTCAATTCGCAGGCGCCTTTCCGTCCGGCCCGCGATCTACTGATTGCATATTTGTTTTGCCGGCCACATGCGCAGAAATCGGGAAAACAGAAACCATTTCCCGCTTTCAAAAGTATAAATGTCGAAAGCAGAAAGCAGAAACCAGTTTCAGCTTTCGCAATTTCCGCTTTCTTTCGCCGCCCTTCACCCAAAAACCTTCGTCCGATCCCTGAATTCTTCTGTTAACCGCCCGTGATTCATTTCTGCTTTCCCAATTTCAGCTTTCTGTTTTCAGCTTTCCCCCGCCGCCCCATGGTAGTCCGCATATTTGTAATAGTGATACGAGCGCGCCGAGACGTCCGCCCGGTTGAAAACCAGGCCAAGTACTTTTGCCTGCCGCTGGCGGAGCAGTTCGAGGGCTTCGCGGACCTGCCGCGCGCCCGAATAATTGCCGCGCACCACAAACAGGGTGCCGTCCACCTTCGGCGCCAGGGTGCTTGCGTCATCGGTGGCAAAAACGGGGCTGCTGTCGATGAGCACATAATCGAACTCCCGGCGCAACCGGGCGAGGAGCGAATCGAACGCCTGGCTCAGGAACAAGTCGCTGGAGTGGCTCAGGGCTTTTCCCCGGGAGAGGAAGGCAAAGTTTTGCAGGGAGTCTCTCTGGATGACGCCATCCAAGCTGTCCGGTTGCCGCAGCAATTCGACCAGGCCCGGTTCGGACTGCAGACCCAACAATTTATGGAGATGGCCCTTTCGGATGTCGGCATCCACCAGCAGCACGCGTGAGCCGCCCATGGCCAGGGTCCGGGCCAGGTTCGCCGCCACGGTGGACTTGCCTTCATTCGGGACGGCGCTGGTGATGAGCAGGACCTTGGGCCGCTCGCCTTCCACGGGCAGAAAGAGCAGCGCGGAGCGAAGGCTGCGATACGACTCGGCATACATGTACCGCGGGTCGTTAAGCTCCAGCATGGAAATGGCGACTTCGCCCTGCTGCGCCACTTCCGGCAGCAAGCCAACCACGGCATCTCCCAGAGTGGCGTTCACTTCGACAACGGACGTGAAGCGGTCATCGCGTATTACCATCAGGAAAAGAATGCCCAACCCGACCGCCAGGCCTCCCAACGAGGCCATTAGCAGAGCGCTTTTCTCACGAGTGTAAGAGCGTTTCGGCGGAGACGCGGACTCCAGGATGGCGAGGGTTCCTTGATCGATGTTCCGGCTGATGTCCACGTTTTGCAGAAGCGCCACGAGCCGGTCGTACAGGTTTTGGGTGCGATTAACGTTCAGTTTGAGGTGTTCCGCCTGGGCGATGCGGGTATTGGCATCCACCACCTTGGCTTCCCATTCCTTGATGGAGGACTGCACACTGGCCGCCTTCATTTTGAGGGCCTGCCGGGTGGTGGCGAGTTGTTCGCGGTTCTGATCACGGTAGAGTTCGAGCAGCTTTTGGCTCCGTTCGATCTCCGCATCGAGCTTGACGATTTTGGGATGTTTGGGCTGCAGGTATTTGCTGAGTTTTTCGCGTTCGATCTTCAGCAGTTCAACCTGTTGGAAGGCCGTCTGGCGCTCGACCGTGGCCGCCGACTGGGCAGTATTCTGCCCGCCAAGAGAATCCAGCAGAGACCCGGAGAAATTTGTTGTCCCGGCCCCGTTCATGTTTTGTTCGAGTGCGGTGGCCTCGATCAGTTGGGATTCCAGTTCGTAGTCCGAGAGTTGAGTTTTCAGTCTGGCCAGGTAGCCGCCCGCAATGGTGCCTTCTTCCTGCAAGACGGCCAGATTGTTGGATTGCTCAAACGTCGTGAGGGCGTCCTGATCGGCTTTCAGATCCCGTTCCAGGCGCAGAACCTGCTCGGAAATGGAGGCGAGGGTGTCACCGGAAACCACCCGGCGAACATTTTTTTTGTACTCCAGATACTCGTTCATGAGGCTGTCCAGATAAGCCCGGGTGTAGGCCGGGTCAGAGCTGCTGGCTTCAACCACAAACACCGAGCTCTTGGGCGCCTGCTTGAGGACGAGCTTCACTTCGAGCGGCTGGCCATCCTTGCCCTGCGGGACGGCATTGGTCGTTACGGCCTGCAAGCTTGCCAGGGTCAACTGCCGCATCCTCCCGCTCCGGAGCAATTCCGTCTGGGTGCCGAGGTAGTTCTGCGGATCTTCGGAAAACTGGGCGCCTTCGGGCAGGCGCAGTTTTTCGGTCTCCCACATGCTGGCCTGGGAAACGAAGGTGGGAGGAGTCCAAAGGATGAAACCGATTGCGGCACCCAGGAAAAGGGCCAGGGTAAGAGCCGGCACCCACCAGCGCTGGCGCAGAATCGCGAGAAACTTCCGGACTTGAAAGGTCGAGGCCGGAGCGGAATAATCTTCCGGAGCGCCCGTCAGCTCGAAGCCCAGTTCCGGCGGTGGTGGTGTGGGTGTATTCACGGGCAGCCAGTCTTTTGTTGGTTCGTTTGCATCGGTGGCTTGCGGGCTAGAAGTGAACCAGCCGCTCGGGAACGTAGATGAGGTCGCCGGGCTTCAGCGCCACGTCATTCTCGGTTTTGCCCTTGTCAAAAATCTCGCCCACATCCACGACCAGCGTTTCCTTGTCGATTTCGCCAGCGCCCCCCTGGCGCGTGATTTTGACATGATGCCTGTCGGCGAAGTCGGTGAAGCCCCCGGCGCGGAGGATGGCCTTGCTCAGCGTCAGGACTTCATCGCTCGGGATATCCTCCGGCCCCGGCATCCGGACCGGGCCGACCAGATACACCTTGCCCCGGCTTTTGGTCATCAAATCCACGGAGATAATCACCGTGGCCCGATAATAATAGGCCTTTTCGAGTTCGACCTTGAGTGCTTGAGCCAACTCCTTGCAGGTTTTGCCGACAGCGGGATAGTGCCCGATATAAGGAATTTCCAAATCTCCTGAGTCCATCACGGTGAGCGGCCTGGGATCATCCTCGTCTTCCTCAATCCGGAAGCTAATGCGGTCGCCGATGGCCAAAAGATATTTATCGTCCAGGGCGTCCATGTTGTTCGTGGAAACGCGGCTGGCGGAATTCGTGCCGGCTTGAGTTGTGGCGACGGCCGAGTTGGACTGCGAGCTGGCATTTGTGGGCATGGAGGCCGGCGAGCTGTTTATGGAGCCGGCCACGTTGAGCTGCGGGCTGGCATTTGCGGCCGTGGCGGCCGGCAAGCTGTTGGCGGCCGACAAGCTGTTCGTGGCGGAGCGGGACACGGGGTTTTTTGTAAACAGCGATTCTGTCGAATCCGCTGCGGGCGCATCGGTAAACAGCGGTTCTCCGGAAAACGAACAGGAGTTTCCGAAAAGCAGACACAGAGCCGCGAGCAACAGCGGGCAGGCTTGTCTTTTGGCAGCCGTACCGCCAGGCGGGGCTGGTTTTTGAACCACACGCGGCCTGAATTTTGGTTGATGCAATCGAAAACTCATTGGGGCTGATAGGTTAACGTCAGGCTTACCAGGTTTTGTGTATATTCGTCCGTCGCGATATTGGATGACCGGAGGGTAAGCCGGTAGTTCAAGCCGAGCGAGACTTTTTTTAAAATGGGGTAGCTGGCACCCACTTCGGTCCCGTACCAGTCGTAGGTTTCCGTGAGGTTGCCCGTCACATTGCCCGCGCCCTGTTGCCCGTGCTCGTAGGAAAAAGAGGCATGCAGGTTCAGGTTCTGGTTGACGTTCCATCGGAGGCTGGGACGGACATACCAGTCTTCAATCACATCTGACTGGATTCCGGCCTGCACTTCACGCCCGGCGTCGAACGCATAATCGATTGCGTCGGTGGCCTTATGGGTCAGGTTCAGATCGGCATACCAGGAGTTCAGGTCTGAGGTTTGGATGCTTTGGCTGGTATGCTGGAATTGAATGATTGTGTAACCGCCCCGGGGCTGGATGTGAAAATATTTCCCCAGCTCCCAGTCGGCGTAAAGCCCCGCGCTATAAGCGTTGTTGTTGTTCAAAACCGTCTGGGCATAGGTGGTGTAGGCGCCCGTGCCTTCGATGCCGATCGTGACCCCGGAATACACATCCAATCCCGCCCGCGCAAACACCATCTCGGCCGCGCTATCCTGGGAATTGTACTGCTCCGAGGTGGAGATCACATTCTTATGATCGTAGCCGGCGCTCAACGTCCCCTGGTTCAAATCCCAAGTGGCACTAAGCCCGGCGGTGTTGTTGATGGTGGCGTAATTGGCGGTCCCGGACAACGCGGGCTGTTGCGAGGTATCCTGGACGTACTGCGCCCGGTCATGAAGGTTGAACCAGAAATCCTTCACATAAATGTCAAAGGACAGCTCGGTGCCGGACTGCAGAAACCAGGTGCTATACTGGTCATGTTCCAAATACTGCTCGTAACCGGCGCCCACATTCAAACTCAGCATATTGTTCCGGGTAATCGGATAGCTGGCATCCAACTGCACCTGCGGTCTCAAGATGAAGTCTGGTTGGGCGTTTGTTTTTGAAATGTTTATATTGTCATTCCAGTCCAAACCCAGCGATGGCACGACCAGCAATTTGAAGTCCCCCGACTTGACGGTGTAGGGCAGGGATTGAAGCTGGAGCTGCCGGGCCTCCGCCGCCGCTTCGCCGGCCAAAGATGTTCGCAAAGCTTCCTGTGCCGTGGCCAGCCGGGCCGCCAGAAGCATCAAAGCCGCCAGCCAGGGGGTCAAGGCATAACGTGGCAGACCGCCCAGACAACGCGCAGAGAAGGCAAGCAATCTCCGGTTGGTTCGAGGCTGGTTGGACAAAGTGGAGAATGACATAAGGCCCGGTTTCAGGCGGCGACTTCGGACCCAAGCCCCGGTTGTTCTCCGGCCCGCGTAACCGGCGCGCCAGCAACAGGAATAGAACCGGAGTTTTCATCCGAACTGCCGTGGCCGGTCAGGGCAAACCTGTTTGCTGAAAATGTCATGAAGAACATGAATTCTTTGTCATTCAAGAACCGGGTCGGAGCTGGTTTTGGCGGTCGGTGATTCCGGCGATCTTTCGCTGCCTGGCCACCGGTTTGTGGCCAACGCTCTCATCCGGAATTTGCATGCCAATCACAGGTCTTGCCGGGCCTGCCTTCTGCGGTTCAGACGCCCCGCCTTCTGCCGGTTGACAGTTATCGAATTTGCCGGTCCATGGGCACAAGCCTTTCGATCGCAAAGGACAGGCTGAGCTGTCATTAACCAGATGAGCAGACTGGCCCTCGTCCTGACCGGACAGCTTCCGCCACTGTCCCGGACTGGTGCCAAAGCGTCTCTTGAAGCAAGTATTGAAGAGTCCGAGATGGTTGAATCCGCACTGTTCAGCCACATATATGACCTTGGTGTCAGGGTCCCGCAGTAACGACGCGGCTTTTAACAGGCGCATCTCCATTCTCATGGCAGCCACGGAAAAGCCAAAATGCTGATGAAACAGGCGGTTGAGATGGCGCTTGCTGCAACCGAACCTGGCCGCCAGTTCCCCGACCGATAAGCTCATGAGTTCATCGGCCGACAACCCTTCAAAGACTTGGATGATATGTTCCTCGGCCCGAACGAACCCGACCCGATGGGGTTGGGCGGTCTTAAATTCCACGCTTAAGATGGCGGCGACCACCCGCAACAACTGACTGCGGTGATCAAGGTTGAACTGGGGGGAAACTTCCGCCAGCAGCCTGTGGCACTCTCCGGCCAGGGGGCTGGAAACTCCATACAGCCTGGTCCCTTTGAATCCTTCGGACACGTTTTGCAACAGACAGATTTCATTACTGGTAAACAGAGGGAACAGGTGTTCAAACTTGACGGAAAAGAACCAGAAGACCATCTCACTTCGATCATCGGCACAAAGCCCGCCTTCGTTTTCCGGCATTCCGTTCAGAACCAGAACATCTCCAGGCGTAAGATGATGTGTAACCGCTTTTGAAACGTATTTCCCGCCACCTCCCTTAGGAAACATGAACGAAAGTGCATTCGCTCCATGGATCCACTTCTCAGCCGGCTTGAGGCGCACCAGCCGCAACGTAAGATGTTCTTGAGAAAGCATCTGGCATCTCCATTTTATCAAGAACTGGCCGCAAAATTCCAATCTCCAAGGCAAAACGCTTCACCCGCCGAGGTTGAACACTTCAAACGGACAAAATTGTTCACAGGGATTTTGTCCGACCATCGGGCAGGGGCAAAGCAACCAAACGTCACCGCACTCCGGTCATACACAACGATCCCAGTCCATTTTTCGTCAACTCTCATTCGCATTGTCCTTGCAACCTTTTCCAAGATGTCCCGAACTTGTGAAATGCAACAAGTGACACGTTCAAGGTTTAAATCCCTTTTCGACCACATCGGCCAATTCCCGCCTGAATGCCGGCTATTCTGCCATGTCCTATACTTAATGGGCTTTATAACACATTTTGATTCAATGAGTCTATATTATTTTAAAACAACTCGGCCAGCTTAAATGCATAAACAGGACATGGCTCATCACATTTCGGCCTGAAAAAATGAAGTCACATCATTTTTTAAGCCCCGGATGGTCAACAGAAAAAAGTATTGTTTGCCGGTTCTATCCCAGCCAGAGGAAACACAGGGCGAAGATAATCGTCGCGGGCCGCGTAAAAGGCTTTCAGCCTCACGCGGC
The DNA here is from genome assembly GCA_963804345.1 of uncultured Verrucomicrobiae bacterium. Lineage (GTDB taxonomy): Bacteria > Verrucomicrobiota > Verrucomicrobiia > Limisphaerales > UBA11358 > UBA11358. The sequence goes on from CAWDPX010000016.1 coordinate 41,766, forward strand.
AGGCCGTGTAAAAAACGTTGTATGCCGGTTCTATCCGAGCCAGAGGAAGCACAGGGCGAAGATAATCGTCGCGGGCCGCGTAAAAGGCTTTCAGCCTCACGCGGCAGGCCGTGTAAAAAACGTTGTATGCCGGTTCTATCCGAGCCAGAGGAAGCACAGGGCGAAGATAATCGTTGCGGGCAGCGCGCCCAGGAGCAGACCCAGGGGGGAGATGCCATCGGGGAAAAACTGCTTCAGGATGGATTGGCCGGCGGGATTGGGGGCGTTGGCAATCACCGTCAACCCGCCACCGGTGACTGCCCCGGCGACCACGGCAAATTTCATCGCCGCGGCCAGGTTGGGCACCAGCGTGGAGAGATACGTGATGGCGGCGTTGTCGTTGAACGCCGTCAGGCCGATGGCGCCGAGCAGGAGCGGCACCTCGTTCAACCGGCTCAGGACCGGGGCAATCCACCATTGCTGGAGGCCGCCGTGAATGACCAGGCCGGCCAGGAAGAAACCCACCAGGATCGGCGAGCGCAGTTGCAGCTCGGACTGGTATTCCGCCGTCACCTCGAAGAACGCCAGGAAGAACAGGAACACGCCGATGAGGAAGACCGGATAATGTGCCCACCACACAAACGCCGCCATGAACAACAAGTGTGACCCCGTCACCCACACCGGAATGGATGCCTGCTCTGCGTCCGGTGGTTCTGCCGGCGCCGCCTCCGGGTCCGGTTTCAATTGGGCCAGTTCTTTTCGAAAGACCAGGTAATAACCGGCGTTGGCGATGGCGATGCCCACCAGCACAATCCAGCCGAAATGGCGGAACATGAACAGCGTGTTCCAACCCCACGGACCGGCCACCATCAAAACCGGCGGCGCGGCGTAATGCGTCAGCACGCCGCCGACCGAGATGTTGGTGAACAGCAATCCGAGCGTGGCATGGGCGAAACGCGGCGCGGGTTTCAACGCGTAAAACTGCCGGCCCAGCAGCAGGGCCGAAATGGTCATCGCCGCCGGTTCGCTGATGAGCGAGCCCAGCAGCGGTCCGAGGGTGAGAATGGCCAGCCACCACGCTCCCGGCCCGCTGCCGCCCAGTCGGGCAAAGAACCGGAGACACCGTTCCGCCAGGCGCAGAATCGGCTTCGTGGATGCAATGGCCATGATCGTTACGACGAACAGCGGTTCGCGGTAACTGACGCGCTGGTTCAGATAATCGAGCGTCGGTTGCCGGCCCACCCGCCACATCATCAGCAGAAACAGGGGGATGACCCAGATGCCGAAGACCACCTCCACCTCGCCAAAAAAGTGAAGCACCCGGGCCGGCATCGAGGCCGGGCACGGCCCGGTATGGGCGGGGTCGGCCAGCCAGCGTTGTTCATGCCTCGTTTCCAGGACATTCGCCCACCGGATGAATTTATGCGTCAGAAAGGTGTGAACCACCGCGGCCAGAAAAATCAGCGTGGCCCACAGGTTGAACGGTTCCTGATGTATCCGGTTCAACAGGACCTGCCACACGCCGGTCATGTCCGCATCGTGGTAGCTTTCCAGGTGCGGCGGGAACGGGGACACGTCCGGGGCATTCGTCGGCGCGGCGTCGGCAATGTCGGCGGCCCGGGAAGACAATGCCACCGCCAGCAGCAGGAACAACACTGTCACTGCGGCGGCGGCGAACCGGCGGCATCGGATGGTTGCCATGCCTGCAAGCTTTGCCGCCCCCAAGGAATCTGTGCAAGCACGAACTCGTCTCCCGCCCGCCCGGGTGTTGCTTCAACCCGAATTCCGAAGTTGGGGAGCACGCCCGCCACGGGCGTGGCGGGACGCGCCTCGCGTCCCGCACTTTGCACGACGCCATCCAATCTGCTCGTCTGGAACTTTTTTGAACGACCCACGGTTTTCCGCGAGGGCGCGGAAAACAGCGCCCGGGGCGGGCGCGCTCCCTTTTCTATTTCGGAGTTCGGGTTCAACGGAAGCAAAATGCGCGAACCTGAAATCTCACTGTAGAGCAATTTAATTAATCTCGTAGCCGCGAACGTCAGTTCGCGCCATATTCATTCTTCATTACTCGATTTGCGCCGACTGACGTCGGCGGCTACACTTTTTTTGAAAACGCTCTAAAACCCACGGTGAAGTGGTAATTGCTTTTTTCAGGTATGACGCGCGGCGGTCATGGCTTTTCTGCCGCCGGAACGTCGTCCGGCACAACGCGGTTGGTTGAGTTCCATTCCTCGATGAGGCGGAACCCGACCGCCAGCAGCGTCGGGCCGAGAAAGACGCCGATGAAGCCAAAGGCCAGCGCGCCACCCACCACGCCGAAGAAAATCAGGATGAACGGCATGTCGCTGCCCTGGCTGATGAGCCACGGCTTGACGAAGTTGTCAATGTTGGAGACGCCCACGCCCCAGACGAGCAGGAAGATGCCCCAGCCCATCGCGCCTTGATGAAACAGCCAGAGGGCGGCGGGAATCCAGACCAGCCCGGTTCCCACCACTGGAATCACGGAAACGAAAAAGGTCAGCAAGGCCAGCAGCATGGCGCCCGGCACGCCGGCGATGAGCAGGCCAATGCCCGTCGTGATTGCCTGCAGGAGCGCGGTGCCCAGAATGCCATACACGACACCGCGGATGGTCTTGCCGGCCACGGTCAGGAGATGTTTGCCCCGTTCGCCGCCGATGCGATCAACCATGTCGATCAAGCGTTTGGCAACGGTGACGCCGTCGCGGAACAAAAAGAACGCGATGAAAATGCTCAAGGTCAGTTGAATAAGTCCGCCGCCCAGCGCCAGGCCGCCCCTGAGCAGCCACGCGCTCGCCGGTTCGATGATGCGCTGGGCTTCCGTCCACAACTTCGAGGAGTCCGCCGCCAGGCCTTGCCAGTAGGCCGTTGCCTGTTGTCCGACGACGGGCACCTTGGCCAGCCAGTCGGGCGGGGCGGGCGGACCGTTTTCGACCCAGCGTTTTGCAGCGTCGGTGAGTTGATTGACGTTGTCGGCAAGCGTTACGCCCACGATGACGAAGGGCAGCAGGATGATGAGAACCATGCCCATCGTCATCACGAAGGCGGCGATCAAGTTTCGGTTGCCGAGCCACGCCAGCAGTCGGCGGTACACCGGCCAGCTTGAAAAACACAGCACCACCGCCCAGAGCAGGGCGGACACGAAGGGGCGCAGGACGAGCAGGCAGCCGGCCAGCAGGAGCAGCAGAACGATCCAGCCCAGGTTTTGTTCCAGTTGGGAGCGCAATTTGTTCATAGGTTTTTTTGCGGGTTTTCTTTTTTCAAATCCGCCAGGGCGTCAGCCAGCGAGGTTTCACGATGGATGGGGCCGACCAGCTTGTCCAGCCCTTCGGCCCGGAGGATGTCCCGCTCGGTGGCATGGGCTTCAACGACGAGCAGCTCGATGTTCATCGTTTTCAGTTCGTCGAACAGACGGGCGAGCATGCGCGTCCCGGCCAGATCCAGGTATGGAGAGTTGGAAAGATCACAAACTACAACGTGCAGGCCATCGGACTGGCTGCGCACCCGTTCCAGCACCGTGCGCTGCACGTGGTCCGCGTTGAAATAAAGCAGCGGGGCTTCGACCCGGAAAATGAGCACGCCGGGAACCGGTTCGTTGTCGGGATGCCGGGCGAGGTCGGAAAACCGGTTGGTGCCGGGGATGCGGCCGAGAAAGGCGACATGGGGCGTGGCCGACCGTTGCAGCACCATGACCAGCGAAGCGACGACGGCAAAGATGACGCCGTCGAGGATGCCGAGCAGGAGCACACCGGCCAACGCCACGACGGCGGCGGCGAAGTCGAGCCGGCTGACCCGAAACAGGTGGCGAAGTTCCCGGACATCAATCAGCCCGAGCACGGCCACCAGCACCACCGCGGCGAGCACGGTGTTGGGCAGGTTGCGGAACAAGCCGGTGAGGAACAACAACACCAGTCCGAGGGTGACCGAGGCAAAGACGAGCGCGAGCGGCGAGCGGGCGCCGGCTTGCTCGTTGACGGCACTCTGCGAAAGCCCGCCAGCCGACGGGTACCCTTGAAACATCCCGGCGAGCAGGTTGGCCGCGCCCAGACCGAGCAATTCCTGCCGCGCATCCAGGTCGTAACCATGTTTAAGGGCGAATGTGCGCGCGGCAGAGATGCTTTCGATGTAGGAAAGCAGGAAGCACGCAAAGGCCAGGCTGGCCAGTTGGCGCAGAGTGTCCACGTCCAAATTGCGCCATCCGGAGTACGCCAGGTTGAAGGAAGGCAGGCCAGCGGGCAACTGGCCGACGACGCTGACGCCGTGTTCCGACAGGGCCAGCAGCGGCACCGCCACCAGGGAAACAATGACCACGCCGAGGGCCACCGGCCGGCCCGGCAGCCATTTATCGCCCAGCACCAGCAATACGATGGCGGCCACGCCCACCGCGAGCACCGCGGGGTTGGTATCGCCGAGCTGACGGCACACCAGCCCGAGGCGCGAGAAGAAATCGGCACCGCCGCCCGGCACGCCAAACAGTTTGGGTAATTGCGTCACGATGATGGACAGGGCGGCGCCCGCCTTGAAACCGGTGAGGATGCTTTCGGAGATGAAGTTGACGATGACGCTGAGTTGCAGGAGCCAGGCCAGCACGAACAGACCCGCAGTCAGCACCGTGGTCAGCGCCACCAGCGACAACAGCCGGTCCGCATCGCCCCTTGCCAATTGCGCGAGCGTCACTCCGAAAACCAGCGAGATGGCCGAAGTGGGGCCGACGGCCAGGTGACGCGACGATCCGAAGAGCGCGTAGCCCAGTCCTCCGACGAGGTAACAGTAAAGACCCGTTTGCGGCGGCAGCCCGGCCAGGGCCGCGTAGGCGAGCGAAACGGGGATGGCGTAAGCCGCGAGGGTGAACCCCGCCAACGCGTCCGGCGTCAGCCACTTTGCCTGATAGCCGGCCAGCCATTGGGCCGGTGGAAAGAGCGTCCGCCACCCGGCGTTTCCGGAAGAAATCGGTTGTGATGGGGTCATCATGTTAACACTGCCGGTCCGGACACGATCACTTCTTCATCAAAGCCGTCTTCGCCACGGCGAGTTCCTTGAGCTGGTCCGGGCCAACTTCGGGATATTTCAGGCCGAGCGAAGCCAGGGTCTCGATGACCGCGGCGGCCACGATCGCGCGCGTGAACCATTTGTTATCCGCCGGCACCACGTACCAGGGAGCTTCGTCGGTGGCCGTGTGCCGGATCATGTCTTCATAGGCTGCCTGGTATTCGTCCCAGTAGCCGCGTTCATTCATGTCGGCGGCGGAGAACTTCCAGTTCTTTAGCGGGTTCTCGATGCGTTCGAGGAACCGCCGCTTTTGTTCCTTCTTCGAGACATGCAGGAAAAACTTCCGCACCACCACGCCATTGCGCGTGAGATAGTGTTCGAAATTGCGGATGTCCTCAAAGCGTTCCTGCCAGAGGTTCTTGGTGATGAGTTCCGCCGGGATTTTTTGTTTTTTGAGGAATTCCGGATGCACGCGCACGACGAGGGTTTCCTCGTAGTAACTGCGGTTGAAGATGCCGATGTGGCCGCGGTTCGGCAGGCACTTCATGCAACGCCACAGATAATCGTGGTCGAGTTCTTCGGCAGACGGCGACTTGAAAGAAAAGACCTGGCAACCTTGCGGATTGACGCCGGACATGACGTGCTTGATGGCGCCGTCCTTGCCGGCGGCGTCCATGGCCTGGAAGATGAGCAGCAACGCCCACTGATCGTCCGCGTAGAGTTTGTCCTGCAATGCGGCGAGCGCCTCAATGCCGAGGGCCAGCGCCTCTTGGGCCCGCGGCTTGTCTTCGGTGGTGAACCCGAGCAGTTCGCCGGGGTCAATGTCCTTGAGCCGGAATTTTTTGCCGTCGGTGACCCGGAACGGCTTTGTGACCTTGCGGGCTTTTTTAATGATTTCTTTTGTTTTCATGAGCGGCCCTTTCTTCAATCGGCGTTTTTGCGGAAATCAACGCATGACCGCCCGGCGGTTTTGCTCTGGCGGTCAGTTGGCACACGAAAACCGAAGTTTTGCATGGCCAAAGAATGGTAGGGACATCGCGCTGCGATGTCCACCGCCGGTTCTACCCTCAACTAGTCATCCAAACCCAAACCCGGTAATATAGGGTTTTGATTGGAGGCGAGGGTCGGAATCGCGCGGCTTTTGGAATTTTTAGACGGTGGCTTCGCCGGAGCGGGAATCGGTCTCCGTGCCCACCCAATCCAGCCATTCGCTGAGGACGAGCAAGGTCCAGAGGGCGCGGGCATGGTCAGCCCGGCGTTGACAATGTTCGGAGAACAAATCCAGGACGGCGGGCGTGTGAATCCCAATCCGCTCCAGCCGCCTGCTTTCCAGGGTCGCGGACGCCCACTCCTGCAACGGGCCGCGCAGCCAGCGGCCGATAGGCACCGAGAGCCCGCGCTTGCGCCGGTTCACGATGGCTTCCGGCAGGTAACGCAGGGCGTAGCGTTTCAGAAATATCTTGGTGTTGAATCCCCGCACCCGATCCCCGACGGGAAGCGATTTGGCAAACTCCATCACGGCTTCGTCCAGGAATGGCGCGCGCAGTTCGAGGGCGGAACTCATGCTCGCCCGGTCGGCCTTGGTGAGCAGACCCTCCGCCAGCGGCGTCTCCAAATCCCACTGCTGCACCCGGTCCAGCAGTTGGCCCGCGCCCGTCTCGCAGTTCTCCAGATCCATCGGCGTCACGCCCAGCCGCGCCAGCAGCGGCGGCGCGATGTTGGAAACCCAGAGCCGGTGGCGCGCCAGGCCATCCAGGTCCGTCCCCTGCACGAAACGCTTGAGCAGGAACGAAATCGTCACCTTCTTCTCGCTGGGCGGCAGCGCCTCCACCGCGCGCCGGATCACGGACCGGATCCATCTGGGCAGCCGGGCGAAGCGCTCGGCCAGGCCCGCGCCGATGTAAGTCGGGTAGCCGCCGAACAATTCATCGGCGCCCTCGCCGACGAGCGCCAGCTTGACGTCCTGGGCGGCCCGTCGCGCCAGCAACGCCGCCGGTATCCACGCCGGGTCGGCCAACGGTTCGCCCACCAGGCGGACGAGCGACTTCAACCCGTCCCGCAAGTCACCGGGTTTGACCCACACCGTCACCATCTCCATTTTCAACTGCTTCGCCACCGCCTCCGCAAAAGCACCTTCGTCGAATGATTCCTCCTCGAAACGCAGGGTATAGGCCTTCAACGGACGCTTCGGGTGCAGCGACCGGACCACTGCCGAAACCAGCGACGAATCAATGCCGCCGCTCAGGAAGACGCCGAAGTCCACCTCCACGTCGCTTTGGCGGCTGACGGCGGCGCGGAATGTTTGGTCAAACGAATCGAGCGACGCCGGGGATTTGGCCGTCTCCGGAATTTGCCAGCGCCAGTAGGATTTCCGGCGGACGCCCGCCGTGTCGAACTGAATCCATTCGCCGGGCGCGACTTTCCGGATTTCAGTGAACGGCGTATCCGGCGAGGGGAAGATTCCGAACTGCAGGTATTTTCGCAGCGCCTTTTGATCGAGGTTCACCGGCAACCGGCTATGCGCCACCAGGGCGGCAATCTCGGTGGCGAAAAGGATCTCACTTCCGTTCATCGCGTAAAACAGCGGACGTTCCCCGGCGCGGTCCCGCGCCAGGGTGAGCCGCCGGCGGCGCGGGTCCCATACCGCGATGGCGAACGCGCCGATGAGTTTGCTCACGAACGCTTCGCCGAGTTCGAGATACAAACCGGGGATGACCGCCACGTCCGTTTCCCGTTGCACCGGACGGCCCCGTTCCGCCAGCCAGCGACGCAGTTCGCGATGATTGTCAATTTCGCCGTTGCAAACGGCCAATACACCGCTCCCGGTGTCCAGGATTGGCTGGTTGGCATCGGACAGGCCGCGGATTGCCAGCCGCGTCACGCCCAAGACCGCCGATTCCGTGGTCATCTTGCCCACGTCGTCCGGGCCGCGATGCGCCAGGGACTGGAGCATGGCTTCCACCCGGAGGCGGGTTGCCTCCGGATCAATCAGGCTGGAAAGGGAGACGTTGCCGCAGATGCCGCACATAAGTCAGGGACCTCCCGGCGCCGGCAGTTGAGCGCCCAAATATTCCGGGGAAAGGATTTGAACCGTTGCGCTCCGGGCAGCCGCCAGGGTTGCCAGCTTTCCACGGTCTGATTTGTGAACGATCAGGTAAACCGGCGTCTTTTGGGACGCCAGCCAGGCGTCAAAGTCCGTCAGCGGCACAATTTGTTTGGGCCACCGGGAGTCGTGATTGAGGCAATACCGGATGTAGTTGCTTGTGAGTTCATGGCCATCGTGCGAGATAAGCGTTGCCTGACGGTCCAGGTAAAATAACAATCCGTTCGGAAAACACTCCAAGCCGGCCAGTTCGGTTCCGGCCGGCATTGCCGAAAGCTGGCGGGCAATTTGCCGGCCCGAGTTTGCTTCAAAAATCACGTCAATAGCGCCCATGCCTGCGTTCGCGCCCAGCGGAACGAAAAGCGCGAAGCAGAGAAAACCAAGCGGGGCGCTCCGCCGGCAACGCGCCGCCAGCCCGAAGACGCCGAACGCCGCGAGCGCAACCGCCAGCGGCACCGCCGCCCGGCCAAGCCGCTCCGCTTCGGCCGTCGTGATGCGCAGCGGTTTGATCAGCAGGTGCATCTGCCACACACCCTGCGCCACCAACAACGCCGCCGCCAGCAGCAAACAAACGACGGCAAACATCGCCGTCGCCCGGCAGACAAGACGGGTGGCCCGGCCATCCGGGTTCGCCAGCGCCGCATCGAACAACCGCGCCACAAGGATGCCGGAAGCCACCGTGACGCTCAGGATGTAACCCGGCAGTTTCGACTGGGAAATGGAGAAGAACACCACCACCACCACCGACCAGATGAGGCACAACCGGTCGGCGCGATTCTTCGCCCAGCGTTCCCGCCACATCGCCAGGCCCGCCTCCGGCAGCAGAAGGCTCCACGGGAAAAACATCCCGGCGACGATGAGCAGATAAAAATAAAACGGCTCGGAACGATGAAAAGTTTTGGACGTGGTGAACCGGTGGAAGGATTCCTCCACCAGGCCGTAATGCAGAAAGTCCCGATGCGCGAGGCAAAGCCCCACAAACCACGGCAGCGTGATGCCGAAGAACACCAGCACGTTCAGGGGCGAAAGCAACCGCCGCCACGCGCCGCGCCGGCCTTCGACGCGGTTGAAAACGAGCAGCACCAGGGCGGGAATCAGGAAACCAATCGGCCCTTTCACGAGCGTGGCGAAGCCGGCCGATACGGCTCCGAGCAGATACCAGTTCCGCCGGGACCTGCCTTCCGTTTCTTCGGCCAGATATCCGGCAAAAATGGCGCCACAGACAAAAAAGGCGAGTGCCATGTCGAAGATGACCGTGCGCGCGTTCATCAGGTAAAGCGGCGTGGTGACGACAACAATCGCCGCCAGCAGGCCGCAGCGGGTCCCGTAAATTTTCCGGCAGAAGGCGAAGGCCAGGACCGCCAGTGCCATCCCAAAAGCCGCGGACGGGATGCGGGCCGCGGTTTCGTTATTGCCAAAGGCCGCGAGCGAGAAGGCCACGGCTTTGAAATAGAATGCCGGCTTGTCCAGATAATCCAGACCGTTGTAGGTGGGCACGAGCCAGGCGCCGGAATCCTTCATTTCGCGGGCGACCTCGGCATTGCGGCCTTCATCGGGGGCGCTCAACGGCAGGTGCCCCAACCGGAAACCGAGGGCCAGCCAGACCACGGCCAGAGCCAGCCAAACCCATGTGGTTTCCGCCGGTGAAGCTGAAAATGAACGGCGCGGTTCGATGCCGCGCAATCTACCAACACCGTGCCGCAACGCAAGCATCGTTGGCCGTATTTTCCCGGCAAAACTCCGGCCATCAACGCCTGTCAGAGCCGGTCAAAGCCACTTCAACTTGTTTGATGGGGAGCCGTTCGCGGCGGGGCAGTGCTCTTGCGCTCGACGAGTTCGGCGGGCAGGCGTTTCGTTTCAACGTGCTGGCCTTGCAGCAAGTTCATCATCGCCTCCACGGCGGCCATGCCGAGCCGGTACTTTGGCTGGCGGATGGTCGTCAACGGCACGCGAAAATATTTGGCCAGCGTGATGTTGCCGAAACCCACGAGCGAAATGTCCTCCGGAATCCGCAAACCTTTGGCGAACAATGTCTGCGCGCAGCCGATGGCGACGAGGTCGTTGACGGCCTGAACGGCGGTGGCGCCGCACGATTCATTCAGCATTTGCTGCGCGGCTTTGGCGCCATCTTCGATGGTGTTGCCGGCCTGAAAAACCAGCTTGTCATCCGCGTCCAAACCGGCTTCGCGCAAGGCGCGGCGATAGCCCTCAAACCGCTCATGCGCCCACAGTGCCGTATGCGGGCCGGTGAGATACGCAATGCGTTTGTGGCCGAGCTTCAGCAAATGTTGCGTCGCGGCGTGGCTGGCAGCCTGTTCATCAATTTCCACGCTGACGAACGATTTGCAAAATGGCGCGGGCGGGCCGATCAAAACCGTCGGGGTTTGGCGCGCCAGCACCTCCTGATAAATTCGCGCCTCGGCTTCAAAACGATACACCGGCGAAATGAACAGCCCGTCCACGCGCCGCGACAACAGCCGCCGGATGCAAACCGCTTCGCGTTCCGGCATGTTGTGGGTGTGCGCCAGCAAAATGCCGTAACCCAGTTCCTGCGCGCGTTCCTCAATGGCATAAACCACCCGCGTGAAAATCGGGTTCGTGCTCGAGGGAATAACGAGGCCGAATAACTTGGTCGTCCGGGTGCGCAGCCCCTGCGCGGAAGAGTCGGGAACGTAGCCCATTTGTTGCGCCAGCGATTTGATGCGCACTTTCGTGGCTGCCGAGACATCCGGCTGGTCGCGCAACGCCTTCGAGACCGTCATCACCGAGACGCCCGCCTGCCGGGCTATGTCTTTAAGCCGGACCATGGTTGTAAAAGGCTAACGGGAAAACATTCATCAGTTAAAATTCGGGTTTCTTTTCAATTCAGCCTTTCATAAATACGCTCCGCGCCAGTGCAGTTTGCGGCGCAACGCCTCCCAAAATGAACTGTCCGCCAGATGCATCAGCCGGACCGTGCCCCGGCTGCGGCGAATCGTCACTTCGTCGCCGGCGCTGAGTTCGGCGACAAACTGCCCGTCCGCGCTTAAAAAAGTCGCCGGCTGCGAACTGATGGCCTTGACGCGAATGGTGGAAGCCAGCGGTAAAATGAGCGGACGATTCGACAGCGTGTGCGGACAAATCGGCGTGAGCGCAAACACTTCGGCGGTGGGCAAAACAATGGCGCCGCCCGCTGCCAGTGAATATGCCGTTGAACCGGTGGGCGAACTGATGATCAATCCGTCGCCGTGGTAGCGCGCGACCAGTTCGCCGTCCACGCTGACGTCCAGCTTGATGAGTCTTAAAATCCCGCTGCGGCTGACGACAATGTCATTGAGCGCGGTTTCATGAATCCGCCGTCCCTGGCAGCGGCCGCCGACTTCGATCAAAGCGCGGGATTCGTATTTGAATTCCCCGCGCCAAACGTGTGCCAGGGCGCGGGCGATTTCATCCGACGGCACGGCGGTGAGAAAGCCAAGGCCGCCGATATTGACGCCGAGCATCGGTGTGGCCGAGCCGGCGATTTCGCGGGCGACGTGCAGCATCGTGCCGTCGCCGCCAAACACCAGCAACAGGTCCGCTTCGCGCGCCAGCGCGGCGGCGTCGCCGCGCGCGGAATTTTTCAATCCGGCCAGCCGGGCGGTCCCGTCGTCGCACAACACCTTGCGTCCGGCGCGTTCAATGAGCCGCGCGGCCTTGCGAACGCTGTCGGCGCAGGCGGCCTTGTCGGAATTGCCGATCAGCCCGACGCGTTTGATTTTGTCAGATTGTTTTTTCAATCAGCGCCAAAAATTCCTTGTTGCCCGCCGGTCCGAGCAACGGTGATTCCACCACGCCCCGCCAGCGCAACCCGGGTTGCGCGCGGACGAACTCCCGCAGTTCATTGAGCACGCGCTCATGCACCGACGGGTCACTGATGACGCCGCGACCCTTGTCAGCTTCAGCTCGGCCGGCTTCAAACTGCGGTTTGACGAGCGCGACAATTCTGCCATCGGGCCGCAATAATGCAACGGTGGCGGGCAAAATATTTCGCAACGAAATAAACGAGCAGTCGATGGTAATCAAGTCAACGCCGCGGAATTCGTTTTCGGAGGGACGAGTTATACGAGTCCCTGACGTTGATTTAACATTGTCCGGTTGGGGACTCGTGTGACTCGTCCCTCCGAATTGTTCCGGCGTCAGATGCCGCGCGTTGGTCTTCTCCATAACGACGACGCGGGGGTCGTGCCGGAGCTTCCAGGCGAATTGCCCCCGGCCAACGTCCACGGCAAAAACCTTGGCCGCGCCATGTTGCAACAAACAATCGGTGAATCCGCCGGTGGACGCGCCCAGATCGAGCGCCGTCAGTCCGGCGACATCCAGTTGAAAATGGCGCAGGGCGTGTTCCAGCTTGTGGCCGCCGCGGCTGACGTATTTTTCACCTGCGTCCAGGGTGAGCCGGTCATCGGGTTTGACAGCGTCGCTGGGTTTGTGCGCGGACTGGGCGTTGATGCGGACCTGACCGGCAAGAATGGCGCGTTTGGCGCGTTCGCGGCTTTCACAAAGGCCGCGTTCAACCAGAGCCTGGTCGAGGCGAGTCATGTGGGAATAAACTTAGTCGCTTTCTTGCCTCATGCGCAACATTTCTAACTTTGTTCGCCAAACCGAAGCAAGGCCAGTCCGCCGTCACCCCCCCCCAATGTCATTTCTCCAGGACCCGTTTATTGGGCTGGCAATGTCCGGGGGCGGTGTATCATCATCCGCTCTCGCATGAAGCTGCGGCGGGACAGGCGTGATGGCGCGGGGCAATCAGGGGCAGAAGATTTTCCATCCGCTTTTCTCCCATGACCGTCATGGGTTTTTCAGACCGGCGGGTCACATTGTGCCCGTCTGACATTGATGACAAGAAGGAGTTCAATCGTTAAAGGCAAAACCAAACCAGCAAGTGGCGACCCTACCGGGAATCGAACCCGGGCTCCCACCGTGAAAGGGTGGTGTCCTAACCGCTAGACCATAGGGTCATTAGAGCCCGCAAATATAATCGCCATTGCGGCCCTGTCACGCAAATTCACAATTGGCTCGCTGTGGCGCTGTGGCGGGTGCATCTTGACACTGTCCTTAAATTTTAGAGAAATTAGAGAATAACGGTTCCTCGACCGGCAGAAACATAAACCATGCAAGCCGTGTCATCACATGAAACCAACATCCAAGCCATTGCCAAGCCTGGCGGACATCGAACGTGAAGTCGTAGCTGAAAGCCGCGAATGGGGGCGCCAGCGATTGGAGGAACGCCTGCAAAAACTAGCCGAGGAACACGGCGAGGTTTCCCCCCTAAAGCAACGTCGGAGCAGGCCGCTGACGCTGCGCAGCGAGTTGGGCGAGGTAAAGCTCGTCGTTGATTACGGACAGGATCCCAGCACTGGTCAATGGGGTTGTCCGCTGCGGGCGGCGTGGCAGTTGGGTCCGCATCAGAAACTGACGCCTGGGTTTGCCGAGAAACTCTGTTTCACGGCCACGGCCACCGGTTCTTATGAGGAGGCCGCACAGGTGGCCAGCCGCTGGGCGCAAACCATCGATGACGCGACGCTCCATGCCTTGGTGCAGCGGATGGGCGCATGTGCCGAGGCGCAGGCGCAGCGCCGGTATGAGCAACCGCCAGTGGAACGCTTGCCCCAGCGCGGCCCCAGCGAGTTGGGAGTGTTGATGGCAGACGGTTGCCAATTGCGCTATCGGGGTCCGGGGTGGGGCAAGCAGAAAACCCAGCAAGACCGCGTGGAATGGCACGAATTGAAGCTGGGGGTGTTCTATCGCCAAGAGGCATCCGCCCCTACAGAAACGGGACGCGGCCTGCTGATCGACAAGCTCGTGGTCAACTGGCAGGACCAGTCAGGGGAATTGGGCCGGCGGCTTAACTGGGAAGCCTTGCGTGAAGGGTTGGGGCGTGCCGAGCAGTTGCTGTACTTGGGCGATGGTGCCGAATGGGTTTGGAACCTGAAGCAGGATCGCTGGAAGGAGGCGGTGGAACTGCTGGATTTTTTCCACGGCAGCGAACATCTGTGGAATTTGGGACGGGCGTTACACGGTGAAAAGGAACCGACGCTCGCGCAGTGGGTCGAACCTCTGCGGCATCAAGTGCGACATGGTCAGGAACGACGAGTCTTGCGCCAGATTGCTCAACTCAAGAAGCGACACGGTGAAGCGGGCAAGGTGATTCGGCGCGAACAGAACTACTTTGCTACCCATGCCGGTCGGATGCACTATCAGGCCATCGCAAAACGAGGCTGGCCCATCGGCTCCGGGGCCGTCGAATCGGCCTGCCGCCAAAAGCAATGCCGGTTCAAACGCTGCGGCCAGTTCTGGTCCAAAGCAGGCCTGCGTAACCTCTGCGCGCTCGATGAGGCCCGTCGCAATCACCACTGGGATGAACTTTGGAACTAAAACTAAGGACAGTGTTCAGATGCACCCCGCTGTGGCGGCGCAACTTGAAACCGTCGCCATTTTTCCTTCTCTTCCACCAAAGGACGAGAGGGGCGGGCCGATTATTCAAGTTCAAATCCCCTCGCCCGTGGCAGTGTCAAGGGCGTGTTGCCCAAATGGAACGGAGCGCGGGTGTCCCACCCGCAGCAGCCAGAATTGCCAATGAGCGCACGAAATTCCACGGGTTTAGGGGTGGTCGAACGTGCTGCGGCTGAGACAGCCGCGCTCCACTGTCTCCAAAATGATTTGGGCAACACGCCCTCCAGACGCGCCCCTCGTTGTAGCGGCGGCCATCGCTGGCTGCCGTATCGCCCGGCTTCCAGCCGGAACGATTGCCGTCAAGCGCGTGATCTTTGTGGCCGCTCTCCACGGGGCGGCAAGCTGCCGCCAGCCACGGCAGGCAAGGATGCCCGCCCGCTACGGCCCCAAATTCACATTTGCCTCAACCTCATTTTTTTGATAACCTATTTTGATTTTGAAATGAAAATTTTTATTGACGGCAAATATTACGACGAACGCGCCGCGAAGATTTCAGTCTTCGATCACGGTCTGCTTTATGGTGACGGGATTTTTGAGGGCATTCGCGCCTATCACGGCCGCGTGTTCAAACTCAAGGAGCACATTGACCGGCTGTTTTATTCGGCCAAGGCCATCCTGCTCCAAGTGCCAATGTCGCCCGCGCAAATCACGCGCGCGGTGGTCGAGGCCTGCCGGGAAAACAAGATCCACGACGGCTATATCCGGCTCGTGGTGACGCGCGGCGTGGGCACGCTCGGTTTGAACCCGAAGAGCTGCAAAAATCCGTCGGTCATCATCATCGCGGACAAAATCCAGCTTTATCCGCCGGCGCTTTACCGGCGCGGCCTGGACATCATCACGGTGCCCACGGCGCGCAATTTGCACAGCGCGCTCAATCCGGCCATCAAATCGCTGAATTATCTCAACAACATCCTCGCCAAAATCGAGGCGAACAACGGCGGTTGCGAGGAGGCGGTGATGTTGAACGCGGAAGGGTTCGTGGCCGAATGCACGGGCGATAATTTGTTCATCGTGAAAAACGGCGCGCTGTTCACGCCGCCGCTGTCGGCGGGCGCGCTTTACGGCATCACGCGGCAGACGGTGATTGAACTGGCCGAGGAATCCGGCTTGAAGGTGTCCGAGCCGAACCTGACGCGTTACGATTTGTTCAACGCGGATGAATGTTTTTTGACGGGCACGGGCGCGGAAATCGTGCCGGTGGTGAAGATTGACGGGCGGGCCATCGGCACGGGCAAACCCGGCCAGGTCACGCGCCGGCTGGAGGATGAATACCACGCCTTGACGAAAGTTTCCGGCGAGCCGATATACCAATAGCGTTATGCAATGCTCCAATTGCAAAGAAAAGCCGGCGACGGTGCATCTGACCCAGATCGTGGGGGACAAGATGCAGAAGCTGGATTTGTGCGAGGAGTGCGCCAAGGCCAAGGGCGTGAATGACCCGGGCGGTTTCGCGCTCGCGGATTTGATGCTCGGCCTCGGGGCGTCGCAGGAGATGGAACAATCTTCCGGCGGTGTGGAAACCAAGTGTCCGCGCTGTGGTTTCACGCAGGCGGATTTCAAAAAATCGGGCCGGCTCGGCTGTCCGGATTGTTATAAAACCTTTGCGGAGGGCCTGGAAGGTTTGCTCAAGACGATGCACAAGGGTACGCGGCACGCGGGCAAGGTGCCGGAAGCGTTGCGGGAATCGCGCGAGCAGGCCGACCGGCTCAAATCGCTGCAAAAGAAACTGGACAAGGCCATCAAAGAGGAAGATTTCGAACAGGCCGCCCATTTGCGCGACGAGATCAAACAAATCACTCCGCGCGGGACGGGTTTGACGGTGACGTGAGCCATGGACATCCACAAATTTCTTGTTTCACCCGCTGAGATCGCGCAACGGCACGGCCCGCACGACCGGATTGTCATGTCGAGCCGCGTCCGGCTCGCGCGCAATCTGAAGGACGCCACGTTTCCCGGCTGGGCGAAAAAGCCGGAGCGCGTTCGAGTGTTTGATTTGATCCGTCCAGCGGTCGAGAGTCTGCCGGAGATGCAGGACGCCTTTTCCGAGGCGATGGACAATCTCAGCGCGCTCGACAAGCAGATTCTGGTGGAGCGGCATTTGATCAGCCGCGAACACGCCGCGAAGAGTTCCGGCAGCGGCCTGGTGCTGAACCGCGACGAAACTTTTTGCGTGATGATCAACGAGGAGGATCATCTGCGGATGCAGGCATTGCGTCCCGGTTTGCAATTGCGGCAGGCGTGGAGCGCGATTGACCATCTGGATTCCGAGCTGGAGAAAAAACTCGATTACGCCTTCAACAACGACCTGGGTTACATGACCGCGTGTCCGACCAATCTGGGCACGGGCATTCGCGTGAGCGCGATGCTGCATCTGCCGGGACTCGTTCTGGCCGAGCAGATCAACCCGATCATTCAATCGGTCAACAAGCTGGGCCTGGCGGTGCGCGGGCTTTACGGCGAAGGCACGGAAGCGCTCGGCAACATTTTCCAGGTGTCGAATCAAATGACGCTCGGCGAAAACGAAACCACCATTGTCGAGCGGCTGGACAAGGTTTTGTCCCAAATCATTGAGCACGAGGAAAACGCGCGGCAGACGCTTTTGGAGAAGAAACCGAAGGTCGTTTACAACCACATTGGCCGCGCCTACGGCATTTTGGCCAACGCGCACAGCATTTCGTCGAAGGAAACGATGAATCTGCTCTCGCTCATGCGGTTGGGGGTGGACATGAGCCTGTTTCCCGGTACGGAACGGGCCTTGGTGGATGAGTTGTTCATCCTGACGCAGCCGGCGCATTTGCAGAAACAGCTTTCGGACAAATTGTCCGCCGAGGAACGCGATTTGATACGCGCTGACATGCTGCGCGAACGTTTGAAAGCCGTGGGCCGTCCGATCATCAAACGGTACGGCACGCCGGGAACGGGATTGGACAAGCTGGCCAATTCGTAACCGCCGGAGCCAGTTCACAACGGGCCCCAACGGAAAACCCGGCGCCCATCAAGCCGTTCGGTTCACCCCGTTCAAGGATTCAACATCAACCGATAGAAGCGATTGGTGTTCGCGGGCGCGGCGGTGTCGGTCACGGTCAAAACCGGCAGCGCGGCGGTCAGGTTGGTCAGCGTGATCCAATTGGGGTTCCCCAGGTCGCCGGTGTATTGAAGCGTGTAATTACGATTCACCAGGGAGGTCCACGCCAGAGTGAAGTTGTTTCCATTCCTGGCCGAGCTGAAAAATTGCGGCACGACGCCGTTGTCCGGCGTCAGGGCCACCCCGCGGAAAACCTGGTCGCCCCCGGCGGTCGCCAACGTGGTGATGGTTGAAGCCGCGCCGGTGTCGGTGATGGACACCAGCCGGTTGGTCGAGGCTTCGGCGGTCGTGGCGTAGATGACCGGATGCACGCCGCTGAAATTCACCGCGACCCCGTGCGCGCCGATGTTGGTGATGCCGGCGAAGGCGTAACTCATGGTCCAGGCGCTGCCGTTGTAATCCCAGCGCTGCACCCCGCCCTTGCCCGTGAGCGTGTCGTCCGCGACATAGGCGTTGGTGAAATTGGGATTGATGGCAAACGCATACGGACTGCCGCTGGTGCCCAGAAACACGGCAGATGTGGCCGGAACCACCGGCGTGCCGGGGATTTTCCAGATGCCGGGCGTGATTTTGGCCGTGCTGAAATAAAGATTTCCACCGAGGTCCTGAATGACAATGGAGTTTGCGACGTTGGTTTGGATGGTGCTGGCCGGGCCGCCGCCAAAATAAAGTGTTCCGTTGTTTGCACTGTTCGCTCCCGCGCCCCAATAATTCCCACGGCCATCGGTCGTGCCGGAACGAATATTATTGCCGCTGTATTGATTGGTCGTCACCCCCACGAGCGCAAAGGCGCCGTTCGCGTCAACGATGCCCAGCCCGCGCGGAACATTGGTTGAACTGGAACCCGGCAGCGACGAACTGCTGTTGGTAAACGCGATGTTGTAGCCCGCGAAGATGAGCAGCCGCCCGTCCGCCGAGCGGGTCAGCGCGCCTTCGGAGGAGGCGCTGCCGCTGATGAGCAGGGCGTTGGTGGCGTTGTCGGGAATGGCGAGGCTGCCGACGAGCGTGCCGTTGGTGGTGAACTGTTCAATGAAAACGGAATTGCCGTGGCTGCTCAGCGATTCCGTGCCGTCGCCGGCGCGCAACACCGCGAGATTTCCGGCAACGAACGGGGACGAGGACGCATTTCCGGCATAAATGTTTTGGTTGACGAGCGCGCCCCTGTCATTTTCCAGGATCAACGGCGTATTGCCCTGGGTGCTGAGCAGGCCGCCATACGCTCCCTGCACAAACAGGCCCTGGCCGGCGTGCGGGCTGGCCGCGCGGTTGCGGAAGGCGTTCACGTTGGCGGCGAGATAAAGCGATTTGCCGGCGGGAATGACGGTGCCGGGACGCATCGTGAATTCGATGCCACCGGTGAGCCGCCAGTTGGACACGTCCACCGCGTAGGAATTCGTGTTGCGCAGTTCAACGTATTGTTCGTTCTGGTTGCCGCTGACCGGATTGTAATCCCAGGAACCGATTAGGACGACGGTGTTGGCCGGCTGTGCCGCCGGGATGGAATCGCCGTTGAGCGTGGCGTTGGTGCTGTAGAGAAAATTCCGGCGGCCCGGCAGGTGGATGGAAATAATCTGTTCGGCGAAATTCGGGAAAATGCTATAGGTGGTGTTGCCCCAAGTCGGTCCCCAGGCCGTGTAATCCAGCGCGGTGTCGGAGGGCGAGATGCCCGGCGGATTCAACTTGCTTTCGTATTGACGGATGAGCGGTTCGATGACGAGCGCGTTGGTGGGCGTGCCCGGTGGCATGAGAATGGTGTCCATCAGCGTGCGCAGCCGGCGCAGATACATCTGGCGGAAATCGCTGAAGCCGAAAAACAAGTCAAACAGGCGGTTGGCGGGTTTGTATTGCTCGGCGGGATTGTCAAAACTTAGCACGTTGTTGGTGTAGAGTGTGTCGGTGAAATAGCCGTAGGCGTCAATCCAGTTCCGGCCCCAGGTCAGGTCCACGTCCCACGGGGTGATCGCCCATTCGCCGGTGCCGTCGCTGTCACGGTAAAGGTAATAGTTTTTGGCGGACACATCCTGGCTGCTGGCCAGCGCCATGTCCGCGAAATAGCTGGCGGTCTGCGGCAGATCCAGATTGTCGTAGGCGTACAGCACGCGGTTGGTCAGCGAAATGGATTCATCCAGGCTGTTAATCAACGCGGTCAGGTCGTCCGTGCCTTCGTCGGTGCGCGTTTTCTTTTCGTTGCCGGATGCACTGCTCAGGTTGTTGTACATTTTATAAAGCGCGCCGTTGCCGTCGCGGCCGATGCGGTCGAGCCACACGTCATCGCCGTGTTCGACCATGTCCTCGATGCCCCAGAACGCGCCGTTGAGCTGGATGCGGATGGGGAAGGAGAACAGGCTCATGCCGCCGGACAGGGTGGCCGTCGCGTAAGTGAGCGTGGTACACATCCGCGCCTTGTCGCCGTAGTTGCTGATGAAGATGACCTTCTTTTCGCGCAGGCCATTGGGCGCGTAAAGAAACTGGTGGTCCTTCGGGAAATCCAGGTTGTGGCTTTTCTTCGGCCAGCCGACGGAGGTTTGCCCATGCACGTAAATGTTGAGGTTGTCGTAAAGTTCATTCAGATAAAATAACGACGCGGGTGTGCCGGTCCGGTTGTCGGCGGCGGACGGATTTTGAATGAACAAACAGGCGACCGGCAATTGCGATTGAATCGAAGGATCGGCCACAACGGTTCCGAGATACTGCTGCGAATCGGTCGCGTTGGCGAAAAACGGCCAGCGCGAAGCATTGCCGGCGGTGTCCACGGCGGTGATGTAATAACGGAGCAATTGTCCAGCCGTCGCGACGCCGCCGGGAATGGTGCCGGTCCAGGTGCCGTTGGTATTTGAAAGGCTCATCGGCACGGATGCTTCGGAGTTGAACATCACGCGGTAATGCAGCGTGACATTGGCAATGGGGTTGAAGCCCGGCACTGCCTGCGCCGTGACGGTGAGCGCGCCGCCCGCCGCCGGCACGTTGGGCGAATGAGCTGCGCCGGACATGATCGGACCGAAATCGGTTGTGCTCGTTCCGTTCGGCGCGCCCGGGGTCGGGCCGGTGAAATATCTCCAGCCGGTGTCGGTGCCGGTAACGCTCAGGCCGAGCAGTTGCGCCTGCATCAGAAAATCCGTGTTGGTCGCGGCGATGTTCATCGCCTGAATCGCCAGCACATTGCCGCCCGTTTGCAGCCACTGCCGCGCCGCGCTGACATCGAAGGCCGCCCATTGCACCGCCTGCGGATCAAGATGCCGCTGCGAGGCGGTGGAATTCCACGCGAGCGAGGCGGGCAAAATCAACCCGACATCAAAAACGCCATCATAGTTACCGCTGCCGAAACTAATCGTCCCGCCGGTAACGGGCATCATGCCCAGCTGGCCGCCTGAATAAAGATTGCCAAAGGCATTTCCAAGCTGTTCCCATCCATAAACATTGGCCGAAGCCTTTCCGAATGAATAGGCATAAACGGCACTGGTTGAAAGGGACAGGTTTAAACCACCCCACTGCAACCAATCGCCATCCGCAAAGGTAAAATTCGTCGCGTTATAAGTCGCCAGCAACGTCGCCGTGCTGCCGCTCACGGAATAAATATGCAGCACATAATTTTGCGGTGTGCCTGTTCCTGAAGAGGAGCCGCCGCCGGTTTTGATGGCCAGTGAATTCAACAGGTATCCGGACGAGCCGCTGGGGGGCGTAAATGTCTGGCCCGGCTCGCCGCTGCCGTAACCAAGCTGGTTGTCCGTGTAATAGTTCAAACCGTCAGGCTTGTTCGCTTGTCCGGAAGTGAGCAACTGGGACACATCGTATGATCCGGGCGCTGGAGCCGTGGTGCCCAAATCCGTGAGGGTCGGCACCGTCGGGATTCCGCCGGGCGCATTGGCACTTGCGATCAAATGACCGTTGAGAAACGCGGCAAAGCCGTCATCATAGCGCATGAGCAATTGCAAACCATTGAACGCGTTGGTATCGGAAATCGTGAACGGCAGGCGGACGTACGCGGTGGCATTCGAGCCATACATTTTCGACAGCACGTCAGTATTGATGTAATTCGTATAGCTGACTTGATCGGCATTGGAGGCCAGCAGCGCGGTGATTTCGTTCGTCGCCAGCGCGCGGAACCAGACGGCGACTTCGTCAATCTGTCCTTTGAAATAATTCCCGCTGGTGTCAAAAATGCCGCCGCCGCCGATGTTAAAATCGTATTCCGACTCGCCGAAATTCGCCGCCGAAATCGTCGTGCTGCCCGCCAGCGTCCCGTCGAAATAAAGCGCCAGTTGGCCGTTGCCGCCGACGGCCGTGATGTAATGCCAGGCGTTGTTGGCGTAGGGATAAGTGGCAGACACCGAACCCACGGGCGTCCAGATTTGGATGGTTGATGGTGTGTTGAAACCGAGTTCCATCGTGCCGGTCTGGCCGAACAATCCCGTGCGGCTGTTTTGCGCGGCCGTCGGGCAAATCCAGCCGGCAATCGTGAACGCCGGCAGATCATTCACCAGTTCATACGGCCCGTTGACGTAGGCGCTCGTGCCGTCGAAAACCGGCGCGTTGTTGTTGGCCTCAAGCGTTGGAAATGACGGCGGACGCGGACCCGCGCCACCCAAAACAATGTTGCCCATATAACCCCCTCCATCCGAGACGCCATCACTGCCGAGATTCACTGCCGTCGGCCCAGTCGTTTCGTTTAAACGCCAGTAGGCCTCCGGCTGCGTCGCCAGCACCTTGGCCGCGAACGGTTCCTCCTGCGGATCGGCGATGCCGGTTTCGTAGCCGATGCCGTTGGTTCCGATTGGCCAGCTTGAATCATTGAAATTCGTCTGCGTCCAGGTGGCATCAACGGACGAATCGGTTGGAATCAAATAGTGAATCGCCGCGTTCGTTGCCACCAATGTGATCGTGGTGAGTTGCATGCCGACGCCGTAGGAAACATCCGGAAACTGCTGCGGAAACTGCGGCGAAATTTCCGTGGCCGCCGAGCCGTCCGGCCCGAACAACGCCAGATATTCTCCGTCGGCGGAAAGTTTGAAATTGGTGTGCAGCTCCGCGCCGGGTGTCGTGCGGTTTTTGCCGGAGGCGAAGACGATCATAAACGATTTTGGCGGAATGTTGGTGGCCGGGAAACGCCATTTGCTTGGGTTGCCCGCGCTGTCTGTCAACGCCCAGTTGAGCAGGCTGACGCTGTTGCTCGATGTGTTCTGGATTTCAATCCAATCCGAGGAATCCCCATCCTCATCCAGGAGCGTGTGGGTATTGCTCGCCATGAATTCGGTGATGCGGATCTGGGCGGTTGCTGGCAGGGAAAAAAGAGCCAGGATCAGGACAGGGATAAGTGAACGTAAACCATTCATAAGCTTGATTTGAAGCAAAGGGTGCATCTTTCCTTAATATCTCATATAACCACGGCGTCGGCAAGTCATAAACCGTCCCAAAGCAGGCCAACTTGAGGGTGGGTTGCCCAAATGGGACGGCGCAAGGCTGTTTCCAGAAACGGTTTGGACAAAACGCCCTTTAGTTTTGCAACCGGCCGGCGTGGTCTGGAACGCCGATTGCTTGGTCATGGAAGACACACACCGCCGGCCGCCCGACCGGAAACCGGCATCAACGGCAAGGCGGCCCAAACTTTGCTCCCGGTTGAAATGGCGTTCATAACAACATTGGACAAAACGGCCAATTAGTAGCAGAATGAAACGAATATGAGTGACGAAGCCATGAGCAATTTCACGCCGCGTGCGCAGCAGGTGCTCGCGCTGGCGCGCAAGGAAGCCGACCGGTTCAATCACAATTTCCTCGGCACCGAGCATCTGTTGCTCGGCCTGATCAAATTGGGGCAGGGCGTCGCCGTCAACGTGCTCCAAAAAATGGGTCTCGACCTCGAAACCGTCCGCATGGAGGTCGAGAAACAGGTCGGCACCGGCCCCGACCAGAAAATGATCGGGAACATTCCCTACACCCCGCGCGTGAAAAAGGTCCTCGCCCTCGCCTCCAAGGAAGCCAAGGCGCTCAATCACACCTACGTCGGCACCGAACACATTTTGCTCGGCCTGCTCCGCGAGGGTGACGGCGTCGCCGCCAAGGTGCTCAAAAATCTCGACGTGGACATCGAGCAAACGCGGCAGGAAATTTTGCGGGAGCTCGATCCGAATTTCACCGGCGAGGAATCATCCGTGGCCGAGCCCGGAGAAAAAGGGCCGGCGTCGGCGGGCCCGGAGAAAAAGGGCGACGTCAAAACGCCCGCGCTCAAGGCGTTTGGCCGCGACCTCACGGAAATCGCGCGCAAAGGCGACCTGGACCCGGTCATCGGCCGCAAAAACGAAATCGAGCGTGTCATCCAGATTCTCGGCCGCCGCACCAAGAACAACCCGGTTTTGCTCGGCGAAGCGGGCGTGGGCAAGACGGCCATCGTTGAAGGCCTGGCGCAGGAAATCGCCACCGGCAACGTGCCGGACATTTTGCGCGACAAGCGCGTCGTCACCCTCGATCTCGCGCTCATGGTCGCGGGCACGAAGTATCGCGGCCAGTTTGAAGAGCGCATCAAGGCCGTCATGGACGAGATTCGCCGTGCAAAGAACATCATTTTGTTCATTGACGAGCTGCACACCATTGTCGGCGCCGGTTCGGCGGAAGGCACGATGGACGCCTCGAACATCATCAAGCCCGCGCTCAGCCGCGGCGAGATGCAATGCGTCGGCGCGACCACGATGAACGAATACCGCAAATACATCGAGAAGGACGCCGCGCTCGAACGCCGTTTTCAAGCCGTCAAGGTTGAAGCCCCTTCGGTGGACGAGGCGATTTTGATTTTGAAGGGCCTGCGGCGAAAATACGAGGACCATCACAAGGTTGAATTCACGGACAAAGCCGTCGAAACGGCCGTCAAATTGTCCGACCGTTACATCACCGACCGGTTTTTACCGGACAAGGCGATTGACGTGATGGATGAATCCGGATCGCGCGCGCGCATCGGCACGATGACGCGGCCGCCGGAGACCAAGGCGCTCGAGGTTGAGATTGAGGAAATCAAAACCAAAAAGGAACGCGCCATCAAGAACCAGGATTTTGAAGGCGCGGCCTCGATGCGCGACAAGGAAAAGCAGGCGAAGGAAAAGCTGGAGTCCATGCTCGCCGCGTGGCGCGTCAGCCGCGAGGAAAAGCGCGTGGTGGTGGACGAGGACGACATTTTTCACGTTGTTGCCAAATGGACCGGCATTCCGATCAAGCGCATGGGCCAGGACGAAACGCAACGATTGCTCACCATCGAAACCGAGATGGAAAAGGTCGTTGTTGGCCAGCGCGAAGCCGTTTCGGCCATTTGCAAGGCGTTGCGCCGTTCGCGGGCGGATTTGAAAGACCCGCGCCGGCCCATCGGCACGTTTTTGCTGCTGGGACCCACCGGCGTCGGCAAAACACTTCTGGCCAAGACCATGGCCGAGCAGATGTTCGGCGACACCAAAGCGCTCGTTTCCCTCGACATGAGCGAATACATGGAGAAATTCAACGTGTCGCGCCTCATCGGCTCGCCGCCGGGCTATGTGGGTTATGAGGAAGGCGGCCAGCTTACCGAAAAGGTGCGCCGCAATCCCTATTCCGTCGTGCTCTTCGACGAGATTGACAAGGCGCACCCGGATGTGTGGAACATTCTGTTGCAGATTCTGGAAGAGGGCAAACTGACGGACAACGTCGGGCGGATCGTCAATTTCCGCAACACCATCATTTTGATGACTTCCAACGTCGGGTCGGACACGATCAAACGCCAGTCCACACTCGGTTTCTCGCCCATCAGCGACGAGGCCAGCTACGAAAAAATGCGCGAACGGATCATGGACGAGGCCAAAAAGACGTTCCGTCCCGAATTCCTGAACCGGCTGGACGACCTGATTGTGTTCCGTTCGTTCACCAGGGCCGATCTCATCCAAATCCTCAACCTGGAAGTCGGAAAGGTTTTGGAACGGCTCCGGCATAAAAACATCCGGCTCGAACTCGATGACAAGGCGAAGGACTTTCTCGTTGAGAAAGGCTATGACCCGCAATACGGCGCGCGTCCCATGCGCCGCTCGGTGGAACGTTTTCTCGAAGACCCGCTGGCCGAGGAAATTCTCAAGGGCAATTTGCATGCCGGCGAGCCAATCATTGTCACTTCCGACAAGGAGAAACTCGTCTTCAATCAAACGGCCGCGGCGGAAGGCGCCCTGTCCAGTTAGCCGTTCGGCATCCGGAGGGCTGGGTTCGGGGTTGGATGTCGAAGGTTGAATATGGGCCAGTCCTCCGTGCTGGAACAAATTTTGGAAGCTGGCGCCTGGGTGCGGCGCGAGGAGGCAAAATAAACGGCTCCTTCCCTCACCGATTCGAGGGTTCGACGATGCAGTCTATCCTCATATTAGGCCACACGTCACTTTTCATGGCATAATCACACTACAATCTGGTTGGGGTTCTCCGGGCCTGACCTCCCGGTCAACATTCTCAACTCGGCCATCTTTCCCAAAAATAACGGTCATACGAAGATTGTCTGCAAAGGGACGTCCGAAATACCAATCCGAAACTTGTTGGCCAATGTCCGTCTTAACTGTAGATGTCGGCGCAGGCACGATAGCATTTACCTCTGAAGCCGTCATCCCTTTCTGGACCATCAGATACTTTTGCCACATCGCCCGAACTTCCGGACTATACGTTTGACACCCTGAGCAAAAAACGCCCACCACAAGAAACAGCATGAATGCGATCCGAGACATAGTGTGGCCTAACAGATAATGGACGGCCCGTTCTGCAGCCTATCCATTTTCATAAAACGGCCGTAATTTGGGCTGAAATTACTGTCCAGCATATTTCTTATGTAGATTATACCTCCGCAATCTCTTCCCGTAAAGCCTGCAGGCGCGCAGATGGGCGCGTTTTTGCCCATCCGATCAACCTTTCCAACTATTGAAAGCATTTTGGTTGAACGCGCCACCCTGAACTTCGTAGCCGCGGACGTCAGTCCGCGCCAAAATAATTCGGTGAAGAGACTTCCAAACCGGGAAGTTTGCGCCGACTCACGTCGGCGGCTACGGTTCCGGGAATTAACGCTCGCCAATGGACCGGAGCGCCGAACTCCGATTCGGCCTGACCCAGCTTGAGAAAGGAACCGGTTCCTTGCGTTCCGTGATTGCGGGCGAAGTTTTACCTGTTATACTCACATTGTCCCTGCGTTGGGGGGCTGAATTTTTTACATGACCATTTTGAATGTTATTTACGTGATCGCCGCCGTGCTGGTTTTGTTTGGCGCGGCCATTTTCATCCATGAGTTCGGCCATTTCTGGGTCGCGCGGAAGCTGGGCATGAAGGTCGAGGAATTCGCCGTCGGGTTCGGCCCGAAAATCCGCAGTTGGAAGCGCGATGGCATTGAGTACTCGATCCGCTGGATTCCGGCCGGCGGTTTCGTGAAGCTGCCGCAGATGATTACGGCCGAATCCATCGAGGGCGGAGGAAAAACCAAGGTCAGCACGAACTACGGTGTGAGTGCGTGGACGACAAAGGAATCCATCGAAGGAAATTCTCCGGAGGAAATTCCGCCGGCACCGCCGTTGCACAAGATTCTCGTCGCCTTCGCCGGGCCGTTCATGAACGTGGTTTTTGCGTTCGCCATCGCCACGGTCATTTATTTTGTCGGCCTGCCCATTCCGGTCAATCCGGCCATCATCGGCTATGTCGAACCGGGGTCGGCGGAAGCCAAACTCGGCATTCAGGAAGGGGACCGCATCGTGTCGGTGAATGGCGAGACGGTGAAATCCTGGCAGGACGTGGTGCTGGACACGGTGGTGGCGCGCACGAGCGCGCTGCCGGTCGTTATTGAACATGACGGCAAAGAAATCACGTATCAACTCCAGGCAACGGCCGACAACGCCGTCGGCCTCAAGATGCTCAATCTCGATCCGCGCGACCACCCCGAAGTGATGGAAGTTAGCTCCGGCAGCGCGGCGGAAAAGGCTGGTTTGAAGCAAGGCGACCACATCCTCTCATTTGCCGGGGTGCCCATCGCCAGCCGTGATCAACTGATTGACCTGATTCGCAAGCGCGGCGGGCAAACCACCGAAATGCGGGTAGATCGCGGCGCGCAAAGAGTGGCGCTGAACATCACGCCGATCATTGATCCAACGACCAAAAACGGAAGAATCGGTGTCGCACTGGGTGTGAGTTCGACGCAGATTTACATCGTCCAAAAACCGGGGCCGACGCCGTTGGAACAAGTGCGCGATGTGATGGATAAAACCTTCGCGACCATCGGCGCGCTCATTCATTCGCGGGAAACGGGCGTGGGCGCAAAAGATTTGTCCGGACCGGTCGGCATCCTCGCCGTGCTCGCCAATGCGGTGAACAGTGACTATCGCCTGGCTTTGAGTTTTCTGGTGTTGCTCAACATCAACCTCGCGATCATCAATTTGCTGCCCATTCCCGTGCTCGATGGCGGACACATCCTGATGGCGATCATTGAAAAAATCCGCCGCCGGCCGTTGAGCATCAAATTCGTCGAATACACCACGACCGGCTTCGCGGTGTTGTTGATTTCATTCATGCTTTACGTGACGTTTTTCGACATCAAGCGTTTTTCGCTGTTCCGCGCGATGTTCAAGAGCGACGTGCAAATTCAGCAATCGGCCCAGCCGGCGGAACCCGCGCCGGCCCCGTCCAAATAATTCATGCGCTACTGCGAGTCCCCGTTTTTTTATCACCGGCGTAAGACCCGCGAGGTCGTCATCGGCGATCCGGCGCGCGGCGGGGTCATCATCGGCGGCGATCATCCCGTCGTAAAGCAGTCCATGCTCACCTGCGACACGA
Organism: uncultured Verrucomicrobiae bacterium; assembly: GCA_963804345.1. Lineage (GTDB taxonomy): Bacteria > Verrucomicrobiota > Verrucomicrobiia > Limisphaerales > UBA11358 > UBA11358. Next base: position 70,205 of record CAWDPX010000016.1, read on the forward strand.
TGGATACCGCCGAATCGGTGAGGCAGACGCTTGATCTCGTCGCGGTCGGCTGCCAGCTCGTCCGCATCACCGCGCCGACGGTGAAGGACGCGGCAAACCTTCAAAATATCGTTGCCGAACTGCACAAACGCGGCTGTTTTGTGCCGATTGTGGCGGACATCCATTTCAAGCCCGAAGCGGCGATGGAAGCGGTGAAGTGGGTTGAGGTCGTACGCGTGAATCCCGGCAATTACGCCGACACGAAGAAATTTGCGACCAAGGAATACACAGACGAGCAATACAGCGCCGAGTTGAAGCGCATTGAGGAGAAATTCACGCCGCTGGTGCTGGAATGCATCCGCCTGAAACGGTGTCTGCGCATCGGCACCAACCACGGCTCGTTGAGCGACCGCATCATGAATCGCTACGGCGACACGCCGCTCGGCATGGTGGAGAGCGCATTGGAATTCGCCCGCATCTGTCGCCAGCACGACTTCCATAATTTCAAGTTCTCGATGAAGTCGTCCAATCCCAAGGTGATGATTGAATGTTATCGCCTGCTCGTCGCACGGCTGGAACAGGAGGGGCCGGATTGGAATTACCCGATTCATCTCGGCGTCACCGAGGCGGGCGAGGGCGAGGATGGCCGCATCAAGAGCGCCATCGGCATCGGTTCGCTGTTGTGCGACGGTTTGGGCGACACGATTCGCGTCTCGCTCACGGAGGATTCGCCGCGTGAAATCGAGGTTTGCACCGATTTGTTGGCGCAGATTCCCCAGCTCACACTTTCGGAGGGGCGAATTCCACGAGCCCCCAATTCAAATGGTGAAAAAAGTTTGGGACTCGCGGAGCTCGCCCCTCCGAATTTATTTCCCTTCGACCCGTTCCATTTTGAGCGCCGCAAAACGCCGGAAATTGAACTGGCTGGCGGCGTGAAATGCGGCGGCGAACAACTCATCCGCGTGGTAGTCACCCGCGCCACGTGGGAGAAGGTGGCGCCGAAGATCCGGCCCAAGGACGACGTGAAACCGGAAGCGGTCTATGAAGACCTGAATGTCGCGGAAATTGATCCAACAAAAGATTTCGACATAAACTGTGAGACCCAACTTGTCACCGTGAAGGATGGCGTGGAGTTGCCCGCCATTACTGCGTTTCGTCTGCTCGCGGCGAAGTTGAAACGCCTTGGTCGGAACAATCCGATTTTGCTGAAGGATTGCCTCGGATTTGGTAGCCGCCGACGTGAGTCGGCGCAAAATTCACCTGCGAAGGGAAGCGCGCCGATTGACATCGGCGGCTACGAAGTACTTGAACCGAAAATCGCCCTGCTGCGCGCGTCAGTGGTCATCGGTTCGCTGCTGGCGGACGGCATTGGCGACGCAATTTTGATTCGCGGGGAGGCCGGCGCTGGACAATCGTTGCGGCTGGCTTACAACCTGTTGCAGGCGGCGGGTTGCCGTTCGTTCAAGACCGATTATGTCGCGTGCCCGTCGTGCGGGCGGACGCTGTTCAATCTCCAGACCGTCACCGCGCGCATCAAATCGCGCACGGAGCATCTCAAGGGTGTGAAAATTGCCATCATGGGATGCATCGTGAACGGCCCGGGCGAGATGGCCGACGCGGATTTCGGCTACGTGGGCGGCGCGCCCGGCAAGATCAACCTGTACGTTGGCAAGACGCCGATCAAATTCAACATCCCCGAAGCCGAGGCGGTGGACCGGCTGGTGGACCTCATCAAGGAACACAACAAGTGGGTGGAGCCGGAATTGATCAATTGATAAAGCAAAGACTTGTTATTTCCTCTCGTATATGACCGGATCCTCGTTTGTAATTTGTCCAGACTCGAAGATGACGACTGGCACCTCCTCCGTAATTTGTCTGGATCCAACGACGATGTTTGTGATTTGTCCTTCGGTGATTTGATATTGAAAGAAAGGAGCAAATCCTGGAATTTCATTTGTTGAAGTTCTTTGAACGTAGCAATATTTTACATAATCACCCCAACCTTCTCGGAACTCATTAGTTTGATCGCTGATCGGAATAGTTATTTCCTTTCCGTTGCTAACATAAGTCCAATAGCCAGTATAAGTCAGCGACCTTGGGAGATTATCCACTCTGACTCGAAGAGCTTTTCCAGGAATTTGATAGCCGACCATCTGAGCCACATAAAAAATATCGCCTTTCTTCCCGTAGGGCACATCCGGATATTTATTTGTCGCATTCTTTCCCGAATAATCCACATGAATCATGCCGATGACGGGAATATTGTATTTTCCGCGCATTCCATTATCCCCTTCCCAATCTGGAAGAAAGCTCGACTTGGTCATCTGAAAGTTTGCCGGCACCGGAGCCAATGTGAGTTGAACCATATTTGTTCCACTTTTGGCTAATTCTTCGGCCAGCATTCCGGCCATCATCTCTTTCATTTCAATATCTTGTCCATCCCAGCAAATAAGTGAAATGGCCGTGCTTATATCTTTATTGTTGACGGCGGTTTCAAGCTCACTCCGTAACTGTTCCGCTGAAGTGGGTAGTTTTGAGGAAACGGCATTCAGAGCATTGGTTGTCCACGCCCTGAACATCTCTTCGGCAGCCTGAAGGTCTCGTTCGTGGGTTGCAGGAGGATTGGTCTGGCAAAGGAGATTGTTCGTTACAAACATAAGGCTAAAGAAAAGGACCAGGCGCTCGAGTTTCATAATGTCCAGTGCGGCATAAGTAATTAGCCGAATTTTCATAAACCCTTAAAGGATTAGCAAATTCGATGCAAAAGGAAAAGCGTTTTCTTTGCATGTCCGCCTATTGCTATGCCACATCTTCAGCTCCGTCAGGATCGGAATCTTTGTAGCCGGACAATTCCATTAAAATCTCAAACCCCCGCCTTCATTTGATTACGGCGTGGCAAGCCGGAAGGGCGGTATATTCCGTTTTGTTGGAGTTCACGCTTCAGCGTGTCACCATCAGCACAAGCTAAAGCTTGAACTCCAACCGGCGATGCCGCTCCTGAACGGAGCTGAAATGGTTGTTAATCCGGCAACTACAAATATGCCGCGCCGACGGCGCTGACAGGGCAAACCGATTTTGAAGACTCGCCTTAATCCTCTTGGAGTTTGATAAAGCGACTGACTTTTTCAAGCCGTTGGCCGGTTTCAGCTTGGGGAATTTCCGTGAAGCACTTCATGCAGCGTATTGAGCATCGTCTCGGCGGTGTAGGGTTTCGGAATAAAATGCTGGATGCCGGCGTTCTTTGCCATGGCCGTGCCACCGTCGGTGGCCAGGCCGCTGGAACTGACGATCCTGACCGCCGAATTGATGGCTTTGAGGGCAACGATGGTGGCCAGGCCATCCATGATGGGCATGGCCATGTCGGTGATGACCACGTCAATTTCATTCTGCCGGGGCGCGTAAAGCGAGACGGCCTCAGCGCCATCCGCCGCGAGCAGGACGCGGTAGCCAAAACGGGTCAGCACTTTTTGCGCAAGATTACGGATCGGCTCCTCGTCATCCACGACCAGCACCAGTTCGTTATGCCCCCGCGGCAGTTGGGATTGTTCCATGACCGCGTTTTCCGCGTCAACCAGCGTGGTGTTGGCCGGGAAATAGACTTTGAATGCCGTGCCCTTGCCCGGCGTGCTGTAATAGTTGATGAAACCGCCGTGACTCTTGACGATGGCCATGGTGGTTGACAGGCCCAGACCGGTGCCTTTGCCGAGCGCCTTGGTGGTGAAGAATGGATCAAAGATCTTGTCCTGGATGGCCTTCGGAATTCCCGTGCCGGTGTCCTCCACTTTGATGCACACGTACGGACCGGACTGGGCTTCCGGATTCATGCCGGCATAGATTTCGTCGAACATCATATTTTCCATGTGGATCGCCAGTACGCCGCCTTTGGGCATGGCGTCGCGGGCGTTGACACAGAGATTCAACAGGACCTGGTGGATTTGGGTCGGGTCGCCGATGATGGTCCAGAGGTCGTCGGGCGAATGAAATTCAAACTTAACCGACTTGGGGAAGGTTTCATGGACAATCTGTTTGATTTCGCGGACGATGTGAGCGGGATAAACCATGGCCCGCTCGCCGGTGACGCCGCGTCCGAAAGCCAGCACTTGTTTCACGAGGCTCGCGCCGCGCTGAACGTTGGTTTCCAGAACGCCCAGCAGTTGTTGCCCGTCGTCATCGGTGATTTTTTCCTTTAACATCTGCACCGCGACGAGGAGTGGTGTCAGCACGTTGTTGAGGTCGTGGGCGATGCCGCCCGCCAGGGTGCCAATGCTTTCCATGCGTTGCGAACGCAGGAACTGGGCTTCGAGTTTTTTCTTTTCGGTGATGTCGCTGAAAAGCAGAAGCAGGTGAGGTTCGTCGCCCCGGACAAAGGGGCTGAATTGACAGACCAGCCAGACTTCCCGGCCAAAAGTGCTGACAAAATGGGATTCATACTGCTGCGGGCTTCCGCTGGCCAGGGTTTTTTCCGCCAGCTGGAGCATGCCCGAATTGTGCCACGATTCGAGCTGCCGGAAATTCTGATTCAAAAGCTGGGGCACGGTGGCATTGAGCGTCCGGGCGGCTGCCTCGTTGGCCAATACGCACTGACCGGACGCCTTGAAGACGAGAATTCCCGCCGGAGCGTTCGAGATGATTTTCTGGTTGAAATCGAGCGTCTCAGCCAGGGAATGCTCCGTCCGCTTGCGTTCGGTAATATCTTCCTTGACGGCCAGAAAATGAGCGATTTGGCCATCGGCGCCGTAGATCGGGGAAATGGAAGCCCACTCCCAATAAAGTTCGCCGTTCTTCCTCCGGTTGTGAAATTCTCCGCGCCACTCCCCGCCGCCGCCGATCGTTTCCCACAGCCGCTTGTAATCCCCGGACGGCATTTCACCCGACTTCAAAATGCGGGGATTTTTGCCGGTCACTTCCCCGGTCGAATAGCCGGTCACCTCCACGAACTTCGGGTTGACATATTCGATGTTGCCGGCCTTGTCGGTGATGATGATGGAAACCGGACTATGTTCGACGGCGAGCGACAACTTGCGGACTTCTTCATCCGCCCGCTTGCGCTGCCAAATGACGAAGGCCATCACCCACAATACGCCGATGCCCATCAAACGGCTTACCATCGCCAAATGGGGATCAATCCCCGGCGGGGAAAGAAAGAACCCCGCCAGTATCAGCAACGAGAAAACAGCGGCGAGCAGAAAGGGGAGCAGCCGGCGGCCGACATAAACCGACAGCAGCAGGGGAATGAAATACCAAACCCAGTCGGAAATTCCCAATGGGGTGAACAGATCCAAAACAAACCCCCCAATGGCGAAAGCGGGAATTGCCACACGAGCAATCTTTCTAAGTCGCGCAGAGGTCATAATCCATGATATCCCTAAGATAACTTTGAATATACGTTATTATTATCGCTTAAGCAAGGTGAATTATCCTTGGATTCTTTTCAAAGCGACCCATGACCCGCGGCCAATAACGCTTGCCAAATGCGCGCGCTGTATTAAAGTGTGCGGCCACTTTTCAATTTATGGACATATATCGCGCAAACGGAATTTTGGCCCAGGCCACCGCGCCGCAATCGGGCCAGCCGCAGCAGCCGGTTTGGATGACGTTTGCCCCGATGATTCTGCTGGTCATCGTGTTTTACTTCATTTTGATCCGTCCGCAACAGCTGCGCGCCAAACAGCAGGCCAAATTGATTGCCAACCTCAAGTCGGGCGACAAGGTCGTCACGGCCAGTGGCATCATCGGCGTCGTCATCACGGTGAAGGACCAGACCGTTTCCCTCCGTTCGGCGGACGCCAAAATGGAAGTCACCAAAGCTTCAGTCACGGAAATCCTCGAAGGCGGCAATGCCGCAGAATCCTGAGCCAACCATGAGCCGAAACAATCCCTGGGTAATTCTTTTTGTTGTTCTGATCGTCTGCTGGTCGTTTTATGAAATGTACCCGCCGACGTCGCGCAGCCTGGTGCAGGAGTTTGAAACGCGGGCGGTGAACCGGGACACGAACTTTACGGGCATCGTGCAGCGGGTCCAGCCGTTGCAATCGGCGCGGCCCGAACGCGAGTTTGCCAATTTGCAGGAGGCCATCGGCACGAACAGCATCGCACCATATTTCCAGTATATCAACGTGACCAATGTGTTGCATCCCAATGTTTTCATCCTGAACCAGCTTCAGCGCGATGCGTCGGGCAAGATCAAGCTGGGACTGGACTTGCGGGGCGGCACGTCGTTCCTCGTGGAAATGGACACCAACCAGCTCGTTTATGTTGAGACGGTTACCAACACCGACGGCACCGTCGTAACGACCACCAATCTGGCCCGGGTGGAGGGCGCGTTGTCGCAGGCGGTCGAGGTGCTGCGCAAGCGCGTGGACGCTTTCGGCGTGGCCGAGCCCATCATCCAGGCCGCCGGGGGCAACCGCATTTTGATCCAGTTGCCGGGTCTGTCCGAGGCCGACAAGGCGGAGGCGCAGACCAACATCCAGAAATCCGCGTATCTGGAATTCCGGATGGTGAAGGACGATAGCGACGAAATCATCAAGAACAACGAGCCGATTCCGCCCGGTTACGAATTGCTCAAGCGCATTGAGCCGCAGCCCGATGGCCCGCCGATCATCGAACAGGTCATCGTGAAGAAAAAACCGGAGCATGGCCTGGCCGGTGACATCGTTGAAAACGCCATGGCGGTGCGCGGCAACCTGGGCGAGCCGCAGATTGAATTCCGGCTGAACAGTGAGGGCGCGAAACGGTTCGGTGAAGTCACCCGGAACAACATCGGGCAGCGGCTGGCCATCATTTTGGACAAAGAGTTGTATTCCGCGCCGGTCATCCAGAGTGCGATTGAAACGGGCAGCGGGCAAATCACCGGGCATTTCACGCCCGAACAGGCCCTGCAACTGGCCAATGTCCTGCAAAATCCCCTCCGCGCCCCGCTCAAAATCGTTTATTCCAGTGATGTTGACCCGACGCTCGGCCGGGACTCGATCCGCAGCGGCATCCGCGCGTCCGTGATGGGCGTCATCTTTGTTTCCGCCTTCATGCTTTGTTATTATCTGCTCGCGGGCATCGTGGCGAACATCGCGCTGGTCACCAACATCATCATCCTGCTCGGGGTGATGTGCTCCATCGGCACGACGCTCACGCTGCCGGGCATCGCGGGCGTGGTGCTCACCGTCGGCATGGCGGTGGACGCGAACGTGCTGATTTACGAGCGCATCCGCGAGGAACTGGCCAAGGGCAAGTCGTTGCGCGGCGCCATCGCCGCCGGTTACGCCCGCGCCTTCGGCACCATTTTCGACTCGCACGTCACGACGCTGATTTCCTCGATCATCTTGATTTTCATGGGCACGGGTGAAATCAAGGGTTTCGGCGTCACGCTGACCATTGGCGTGGCCGCCAGCCTGTTCACCGCGCTGGTGGTGACGCGGCTGATCTTCAATTTCCTGCTCGACCACAACTGGATCAAATCGCTGCGGATGTTCCATCTCATCCGGGCCACCAAGCTCGACTTTATGAGACTGGCCAAGCCGGCGTTCATTTTGTCCTGGACGATCATTCTCATCGGCATGGGTTACGGGATTTTTGATCGCGGCTCGAAATTGTTCGGCGTGGATTTCGCCGGCGGCGACAGCACGACGTTCAGCTTTAATCAAAAAGTGGATGTGGAGAAAATTCGCGCCGCGCTGACGCAAATCGGCGAAAAGGATTCTCAAATCCAATATCAAAAAGACGTGGCTGGCGGTGGCGCCGAGACGCTCCGCGTGACCACTTCAAACGGCTCCGCCGAAAAGGTCGAGCAGGCGCTCGCCAGTCAATTCCCCCAAGTGCAATTCAAAACCATCGGCCAGCAGCGCGTCGGCGCGGTGGTGGGTGACGAAATCAAACGCTCGGCCATCATCGCCTCGTTGTTGTCGTTGTTCGGCATTCTGATTTATGTGGCGTTCCGTTACGAATTTTACTTCGCCATCGGCGCGGTCGTCGCGGTCATTCACGACGTGTTCATGACGATTGGCTGCTATTGCATTGCCAACGGCGTTTCGGGCCGCGAATTCAACGCCACCGTCGTCGCGGCCATTCTGACCATCATCGGTTTCTCCACCAACGACACCATCGTGATTTTTGACCGAATCCGGGAAGACCTGAAACTCGGGGTGCGCGGCTCGTTCAAGGAAATCATCAACCAGGCGCTCAATCAAACCTTGAGCCGGACGCTGATCACCTCGGGCACGGTGTTTCTGGCCACGACGGCGCTTTACGTTTTTGGCGGCGGCGTCATCAACGATTTCGCGTTCACCTTCCTCATCGGCATCCTCACCGGCACATATTCGAGCATCTACATCGCCAGCGCGCTGGTGTTGTGGCTGCACAAGGGCGAACGTCCGGACATCGGCGGCTCGCAGGTGACGGTGCAAAACACGACGGCGGCGCGCGTCTGATGGCGTAAAATCATGCCCGGTTTCGTTGAAATCACGCCATGGCACTGGGCGGGTTTCATCCTTTGCGTGCTGGTTTTTCTCGCGCTCGACCTGGGCCTGTTTCATCGCCGCGCCCGTGTCGTCAAGTTCGGGGAAGCCGCCGCCTGGAGCGCGGTTTGGTTTGCGCTGGC
>CAWDPX010000017.1:0-141384 GCA_963804345.1 uncultured Verrucomicrobiae bacterium
ATGAGTCGTTCGAGTTCGGCCAAGGCATCGGAGCGGTAGGGGTGAACGCTAGCGCCAAAGAGAACCTTTTGGTGAGAGGCTGCGAGGTCAGCAACGAAATCGTTGTCGGTTATAATCAAAGTGCGCTCCTCATCACGCGTTCCGTTATCACGGTGGGCTGCATCGAAGGCCAGCAACACGGCCCGATCCAACTGGCTCGCGTTGAGCTTGTCCACGATCAAACGCGCGATCTGCTGGTCAAAATCCGGCGCGCTGATCACTCTCGGCGTCAACTTGAACCGACGTACGAACAGGCGGAACGCAAAGCTGCGCCGGAACGCCGGAGCGAGAAAGTTGCCGCTGGCTTGAGAACCGACTCCAGCGACGTGAACATGAAGATCGCAGATCATGTCGTGGCATCTGGTTTAGCGATGCGCGTTCCGTCTTTCCACTTGCTGAATGGAGACGAAAGCAGGAAGGCTCGTGTGCATTCGTCCGGCGCGATGACCGTTCCAGCAGTCAGGAGCGAGTAACCGCCCACAACCACGCGGTCACCGATGTTCACGGTCGCCAAAACCAATTCTAACTCGCCCCGACCATTGCGCGCCATGACATGTGGATTCAGCCGCACCCCCGCGCCGAAGATGACGTCGTCGCCGATGCATATAAAAGAGCGATCGAGAATTCGCAATCCAGCGGCCCAGTAAGTTAACCGGCCAATGCGCGCGCCCCAAAGCCGCAGCCAAAGGGTGTAAAGACCGGGCACCAGCCTAAGCAGTTCCTCCAATGCCGGCAGCCGACAGAAAATCACCTGTAAGTTGAACAAGGCCCACCACGAAAAAAACTGCCTTGTGCCGACTGGGATGTACCCTTCACGGAGTGGTGCCACTGTCCGGATTACTTTGGCGGCCAACGGCGGAAGGAGATAGAGCAAACCCATTGCGGCGAGAAGCCGCCAGTACCACGGTCCCCATGAGACGGTGAGCGTCACCCCGATCATAATGGCGTGTAGAAGCGGACAATAATTGATGACCAACATCAACAGCCGTTTCGGACCCGAAAGGATCGAGTTCAGCTCCTGCGCCTCGCCGGCTCCATTGGTTCTCACCACAGTCGAAGAAGTTGATTCCATGGAGTGACTTTGCGAATTGTGTCAGCAATCAGAAACCAGGTGAGGAGGCACATTCCGGTGCCATTCGCCGGGTCATGCGTGGTTGGCCTTTTTGCACCGACCGATCATCACCCCCAACAAGCCGCCCACCAGTAGACCGCCCAAGCCGGCGCCAAAACCGATCTTTTTTACGAACGCCTTAACCCCATCCAGTACCGGATTGTTAAGGAAGTCGGTGCCGATGTGAGCGATGGCAATCTTCCATTCCCCATTTTCCTTCACGACGGTGGCACTCCAGCGGATGTTCATCTCGACCACCTGTCCTGACTTCATGGTATATGTGTCTTTGGAACTGCCGTAACACACTCCCGTGTTGGTATCCAGAAAGCGCGTCGGGATATCCGCCGTCGGCTCGGTTTTCATACTGGTGACAAGCGCATCACTCGACCGGAACATACGGTCAAAGAATTCTTGCATCTGCGCTTCGTTCGTCACGACAGTCTGGTTGACGGTGGTGAAGGCGAACTCCTTGGCAAAGCAGGACGCCAACGCCTTGATGTCTTGTTTGTCGATCGCAGTCGCCACCTTATCGCGCAAAGCGCGTAGTGCCACATGGTCCGCTTCGCGGTTGTCGTCCGCTGCGAATGCCACGATGCTGCTCCCGATGGACGATACGAACACCAACACTAAAGAAAGTACTTTGATATTTAATTTCATATATTAAGTTCCATTAATCGCATGTTTTGGGCGCAAGTTTGCCTGATGTTCCGCCAAACAATCACGGAATCAAGCGCAATCTGGCGTCTCGGCATCGGGCACTTACTTTTGATTTCCCTCCAATGCCCGGTATGCCAGCGATGGAAGCGAGAACATCAGTGTGACTCCGACGAGAGACACCCATACGACAGAGGCCACATCGGTCTTGTGGTTCAGCACAAAAGTATGGAAAGCCAGCAAGGCTCCAGCCGCATACGTCAGTCCGATCAGGAAAAAGCAAAGTGGCGCGTAATGCGTTACAATTTCTTCAGGACTCCGCCCCTCCGCGGCGGGGCGGCTGTAAATCTCCACCATATCGTGGCGTACAATGAGGATGTCATGCACCCAGAGAACGTAGCCGTGGAGAGCACCCGTGCAGAGCAAAACCCGAAGCACCGTTGCTGTCGAAAGAGGTTCACTGTGAGTTCCCAGGAAGGCAATAAACAGCAAGGGACTCATGTTTGCCGAGTACATAAAACCGTGGTGCGCGTAATAGCTGCCCACCACCCACGGGCCTTTGAACCGCCACTTATGCAAAAGGTTGGTCGCTATGCCGGGTGCCACGTAGCCGTAAAACAGAGGCAAGAGCATCACGTAGAGCGCGAAAATGCGGTTGGCTGACCATGCCGCCCAAGCAAAGTACATAATCACAAACAGTGGCAGCGGTAGCGCATAAACCCAAAAGCGAATGACAATGCGGCTCATATATTTTTTGTTTGGGGTGGGAAAAACCAGCGTTTGGCAAATCGCAAGGCGACCCCGACCCTCAGTCGCGGCGGTAGATTACGAAACATTTGCGGTCCCGCTCCCTTCACATAAGGAGGCGGTTCGGCATAGCTCACGTTCACATCAACCAAGGCTGGCACTCCGGCTGCCAGCGTCTGGCTCAAACCCTGTTCGGTGTCGCTATCGTTGGCAATGCGAACGTACCTCATGCCAAAACTCTGCGCCAGAAGCTGAAGGTCAGGGTTGGGAATCTGCGTAAACGGTGTGCGACGATAAACGCGCCTCTGGGCTTCTTTGATCAGTCCCCAAGCTCCGTCTCGGAAAACCACCACGATGATCTTTGCCCCCCACCGCACAGCATTGAGGCATTCGAAACCGCTCATCAGGAATCCACCATCCCCTACCAGACTCACCACCTGCCGTGTCGGGAAGGCGAGTTTCGCCGAAATGGCCGCTGGGATTGAAAAGCCCATCGCCTGAAAATCTGCTGGCGCCAGAAATGAGCGGGGTGAATAAACCGGGAAATCGTTCAGCGCCCAGAATTGGTGCGCTCCGCTGTCCGTGACCAGTATCGCATCTCGGTCCAAGTACCGACGCAAGAGCCTCAGAAACCGAGATGGGGTGACACCGACAGAGGAAGCTGGAGCTGTCGAAGCCTTCACTTCACTGCGCGCGCGGACTTGGCTGATGAGCTCCTGCAGCCGTGTATTGGCGGGTCGACGATCCTTCTTCAGGCGATCTAGCAAACCCCTTAGCGCGACCTTTGCGTCAGAGGTGACTGCCAGCGAAGCCGGATAATTTGCCCCCAAAGACGACGGGTTAATATCAATGTGGATATGCTCCGGAGGCGGCCTCAAACCGTAAGCACCCGTGGCGGTCTCACCATACTTGCAACCGACAGCCAACAGCGCATGGATTTTGCGAAACACCCGCCAAGCTGCCGCCGTTCCACTGCGACCAAAACCAAAGCCGACGCTAAGGGGATGATCCTCAGAAATTACGCCACGCCCAGAGATCGTTGTGGCTACAGGTGCCTGTAGTAATTCCGCCAACGCCCTCAATTCATCCGCTGCCGCCAGCGCGCCTGCGCCTGCGTAAATCCCGACAGATGGAGAATGCCGCAGTCGTTCCGCCGCCGCATCAAGCTGGGAGGTGATGTCCGGTGAGACGACTTGGGTGGCACCGGTGGAAAACGTAAACCGAGCGCGTTCCATCAGCAGAGTTGAGGGGAGTTCGACCAGTGCCGGTCCTGGCTCGCCTTGGCGTGCCAATTCCGCTGCTCGCAAAACAGCCTGAGGAACTTCTTCCGCTGTCGTCGGCTTGAAGCAGCCTTTGACCAACGGTTCCACCACTGCATTCTGCTGGATTTGATGAAGCTGGAAGGATTTTCCCGCCACTTCGCCACTCGCACTGACTAGAACCACCAAAGGAGAGGAATCAAGTCGGGCCTCAGCGATGCCGGTGAGGGCGTTGGTCAGCCCTGGTCCAGCCGTCACTACGGCAACTCCTAGCTTTCCAGTAACTCGGGCATGGGCATCGGCCATGAATATCGCAGCGCTCTCGTTGGTTGGTGTGAAGGTAGGAAATGGAGCGTCGGCCAAAGCGTCGAACAACTCGATGTTTTGAATCCCCGGCAGCCCGAAAACCCTCTCCACTCCCAGGAGTTTCAAGGCTTCCACAGTCGCAACTGCTGCGGTTGTGCTAACGCTGTCAGGATGCAATTTCATATCTGTGCATTTTCCATGGCGCATCCTGCGGCAAAGCTGTGTTGCCGGCGCATTAACGACCAACTCACCGCCCCCAACACACCACCAGCAAGCAGGTCCAGGAATACGTGCTGTTTAATCAAAAGGGTGGATACCAATACTGCGGCAGTCCACAACCAGGCAGCCCCGATGAACCATCGATTATGGTTCCAGCGCCGAAAAAGATCAAATGCGCAGCCTGCGGTGAATACGCCAAAGGCAGCATGCAACGACGGACACGCATTTCGGGGCAGGTCAGAGCCTGCAATCAAATCATAGAAGAAATGGCGGCCGGGAAACGTCTCCGGTCGTACAATAGAGGTCGGCCAAAAATAAAAGATGATGAAGCTGGCGACAATCAGCAGCGCCAGCCCCTGGCAACACGCCAACAATTGGCGTCGTGATGTCATTAACCAGATCACCAGTGGCATTGTGACAAATTGGGAGACATAGATAAAAGCCGCTTCGGGTTGGAAAGGAATCAAACGATCAACCGCCAGTTGGGGCATCTCAGTCACGGAAGCTTCCGGCAAACGTTCGAGCAGGAAGTAACCGATCCAAAATGCCGCTGTAATGCCGCCGCCGAGGAAAACCTTGATCTTCCATTCAGCAATGAGTCGCCGCCAAAGGCAGTTGGGGCTCATTGGTCACCTCCATTGCCGGTCGGCGTTCCATGCTGATCATGCGTGTTCCAGAAGAGCAACTCGCCATCTGGGAATTGGGGAAGAGCATCCAGCAAGGCGGCAAATGCCTTCCCGGTGAAAGCTGGATCCAAGTAAAGTTCATGTTTTGCCGCAGTGGAAATCGCCGCCCTCGTTGCCATCGGGACGTCTCGATAACCTCGTCCGAGTTGGTGGGCGTCAATCAATTCAAGTTGATTGAAACAACGCTCAACGTTCTCTTTTCCTGAGTCGAGAAGCGAAAGTGTGTTTTTCACGAGCCGTTCCAGCCGCCGACGATTAGCGATGATGGTCTCCACTGTTTGCACGGCCACCACCCGCGTTGTGGCCCCCGCCAACGCCAGCCCGATCAGCAATCCGGCGACCGAACCGCCGGTGGCGAACGGGATGTAAATGCGCCGCGGTTGCGGCAGCAGTCCCTCCCGCACCTGCTCAACCAACTCCAAGGCAGCACGGACATGACCCAGTGTTGCGACTGGCGTGGAGGCTCCCAAGGGTACAACACGCGCCTTCATGTGCCATCCAATCCAGTGGGCGTGCAACACCGTCGTAAGCATGGTACCTCGCCGGTGAATGTGGACTCCCATTTCGTGAAGCCTGGTCAGTTCCGGTGCATCGAACGATTGACCTCGATAGGGAAAAACCACCGCATGCACATCCAAACCCGCCTTTCGGCCCAGCATCCCACAAGCTTGTACCGTGTGCGATTCCACGTCACCGTGGACAACCAACGCACTCTTCCTTCCCTGCTGTGAGGCAGCCAGCAGGTATTCCAGCTTTCGAACCTTGTTGCCGCCATAGATTTCGGAGCATCGCCCGTCATCCTTGATCCAAAACCGGAAGCCATTCTCCAGTTTTGTTTGCCTCACTGGAGAGGGGAATCTTCCAAGTGATAAACGTGGAAACCGATCCAACTTGTCATGAATTGCCGGGAGCCGTTCACACATTGATTCCGCGTCATGACGGCTGGGGAGGAATATCTGCCGAATCATTTTGAAATGACCTTTCTCCGGCTTTGTTGGGCAATACAAAAAAGGTTGGCAAGGTAGAATCGCGCCGCGATGGCGCTGTGGGGACAGGATTCGAGGCAACAGAAACAGTCAATGCAGTTTGAATGATTGATGTCCGGATAACCGGTGCGCTCATCTTTCGTGATGGCCCCCTTCGGGCAGATGCCTGCGCAAATGCCGCACTTTTCGCACAGCAAAGTCTTGATATGGGGCCGAAGCTGGAAAAGATGCGGCGTAAGCCAAAAAAAACACTCCGGAAAGAGCCGGAGATATCGCGCGAGGGACGGCTTCATTTTCACCGACTGCAACCGCGAAACACCGCTGCCTGTGCATTCAATCTTGGATTCATCCATTTGTCCCAGCTGGATCTTTGCCGCCAACCGGATCATGGGCACGGCCGAAGGCGAAATCCGCAATGCCATGCAGGCAACGGCATCCAAAGCCACGGCATCGCGGCTGCCAAGCAATACGCCCATCGGTATTGGGCTTCCATGAGCCGGGCCGTTGCCTTCCATGGCTACGATTGCGTCCGCAATGGTAAGCTGAGGTTTGAAGGTGCCAAAAACCCGCACCAGAAAGGCGCTCATGGCCAGTGGCGACGGATATTTAACGTGAAATCGTGACTTTGCCGGGCCATTGACGATCCCGTAAACATTTTTCAGGCCGCAGGTCAGCGTTGTCAGATTGTGGGTCTTAAGCTTGGGCAGTGAAATGACCACGTCCACTTCACGATACCATTCCGGCACAGCTAGTACATCGTCACCGCATTGGACGGGGATTTGTTTTACCTGCCATGATTTCAATTTAGCCGGCGTGCCTGCTACTGCCGCCGTCATGCCTGTGCGTGACCAGAGCTCGGTTTCGGAGTGCAGGCCGACCGGACTGTCGCCCACCCAAACACGGCCCGCACCCGCCTTGATGCACGAGAGCACCATTTGCCGCACAAGTTCGGGATGAGTCGTTACCGCATGTTCCGGCGGATGCGTGCTGAATAGGTTGGGTTTTATGAGAACGGTTTGGCCCGCTCTTACAAAGCTTGAAAGCCCGCCCAAACTTTCCAGAATCTCCGCTAACGCCTTTTCAACCTCCGATGACGAATAGGAAACACAGGCAGCAACAACTACGCGGCTGCGATTTGGTTCGCAAAATCCTGCTGGTGCAGGAGTGGAGGTTCCAAGGCAGCTATCGTTCATGATTGTTTTGTATCCTTCCAGGACTCTTTCGGCGAGCGGTAAAACAAGGCGAACCCGGCAAATTCGAGTGTGGTACCAGCCACCGCGTCCAATACAACGTGTTGCTTCGTCAAGTGGGTTGCCGCAATTATGGCCATCACCCAACCCCGGAAAAACCATGGAATTCCATTACGCCCGGGGCTGGTCCGGAATACCACGCAGCAGCACGCCGCGTGAAAGATGGCAAAGGCAGAGTGCAGGGAGGGAAACGCATCATCGCCAGATTCCTCCATTATTGCGTTTGCAGATTGAAGCGTTATACGCTCCAATCTGCAAATGGTTTGTCAAAGGGACACTCGCATTGCAGGAAATTTTGAAGCCGTTGGTCTGACGTATTTCGGTGGCTTTGGATGAACACGCCTTGATTGAAAACCTTCAGTGAAAGTTTCAGTAAAACCTTCAGTAAACCTTCAGTGAATGGGTTGGTAATGGTTCGTCCGGGTAGTGAAAGAGTTGCTTGCAATTATTGGATGAATCACGTATTTTTGACTTTGAAAAACGGGCATGAGCTGCTCAATTCCGCCCCCAGCCACCACTCTCTGACAATTGGATGTCAAAGAGTTACGAAAGTGGGATGCAAAAGTGCCAGCAGAAATGCCAGCAGAATTTAACCCTGGCGGATTCTCTGTAACTCCCACCTGCTCCCTACCGGAGTCGAGATCAAATGTCGTAACCTCATCGCTGTGAAAGAGAAAAACAGCTATGAGACAGCAATTCCGACTCTACCGCCGCAAGAATAGCGGACGGTATTACCTTCACAATGATCTGACTGGCAAACAGGAGAGTTTGCATACCAGCGACCGCGCGACCGCAACGCGGCTTATGCACGCTAAAAACGAGGCCAGGCAACAACCCGCCCTCAACCTGCAAATCGCCAAGGCCTATCTGGCGGCCACGGATGAAAGCTTTGTTAATCGCACCTGGCGCGAGGTCATGGACGAATTTGTCAAAATCAAGACCGGCAGCAATCGGACCCGCTCGGAACGCGCGGTCATGGACAAAGCCTTCGATTCGATTCGTGACCGGCAATTGATCGAGACACGCTCGGAGCATTTTCTGCGGGTGCTTGAACATGGTAAAATATCAACCAACAATTATCTCCGGCGGTTTCACAATTTCGCCGTGGACATGGGTTGGCTGCCCTGGCCGGTGATGCCCAAACGACAGTGGCCGGCCATCCACTACAAGGAAAAACGGGCGGTGACGCGGGAAGAACACGAATTGATTCTCAGCCGTGAACGCAACCCGGAAATGCACGCCTTCCTCTGGTGCTGCTGGCACATTGGCGGCTCGCAAAGCGATGTCGCCCATCTGAAGGCGGAAGATATTGATTGGCGGACCCAAGTGGTGAGTTTTTTCCGCGCCAAGACCGGAACGGCCCAAATTATTCATTTCGGCAGCGCGTTAGCCGAAGTGCTGCGGGATTTGCCCGGACAAGGATTGTTATTTCCACGACTTGCAGGAATGGATGAAAAACACCGTGCCGCACTTTTTCAACGGGCTTGCCGCCGCGTAGGCGTCACTGGCGTCTCACTTCATTCCTACCGCTACGCTTGGGCGGAACGGGCAAAAACGGCGGGTTATCCCGAACGGTTTGCGCAAATGGCTTTGGGGCACAACAGCAAGGCCATCCACCGTGCTTATGCAAAGAAAGCGCAGGTGGTTTTGCCGCCGTTGGAGGAATACGAACAGAATATTGTGCCGTTGACGAATTTAACTCAGCGTGAACCTGCCCGCATGGAACAACCAGTAATGACGAGTGTCCAACCGAAGGGGGCGATATGAACTTGAATCCTGCCGCAGTGCTCGACACGGTGTTCCATTTTCTCGATGGGGTCATCGCAGAATGGGGAGTTTATCTGTTTCTCGCGTTCGTCTGGCTGTCGGTGTTGGTGCTGGCCTGGGTGTTCAGCGGCGGGTTGTGCCGGAAATTCCCCAATCAACCGCACATCCGTGCCGGCATCGGCATTATCATACAGCCACACTCACCACCGCCACCAACAATCATCATCCACGAATATGACCCACCGCATGATGGCATGGGTTAAACCAGGTGTTCTGTGAAGCATGATTTGTGGGACGGGTGAGCGGCAGCGCAGGGCTTCGAGCCTCTAGCCTCCTCATGTCGCGGGAAGCGTCTCACCGTTTTCTACGCTTGCAGACCATTCCCTGAGGGATACACTGCTAAATGTTCGGCAACGATATGACTACCGCCAAGATACCGGCAATATGGGAGAAATGGTGCACCACCGGCCGGCATGGCAGAGGTGCGCGAAAAAAGAATGCGATTCAAAGGTGCCTCAACAGCGGGCATGTTCGAGGCTACTTCAGCGATATTGTTTTGAGGCCTGACCTCGAAGATACGCATTCGATGTATCCTTCACTGGAGCATCTTGCTGATCCCAAGAACCACACGGAGACAGTGGTTGAAGCTCGGATTATCAACGACATGAAGTCTCATTTGAGAGAGGAAGAGTTTTGGCGTGTGATAGAACATCTCTTCATCGTCGGCATCGACAAGGGAAAGATCAGGGCTCCATTCGGGAAGCGCCTACCGAAGGGATGGAGCACTGTGCGACACTACAAGACGACGGCAGCCGAACAAAACAGTCCAGCTAAGGGAAGCCAGCCGGTTCGCTCAGAGACAAATCGAGCTGCGTAACGGACTCGCCCCTCCTCAGGCCGGTTGGGCCTGCCTTGCCCGCTTCCGCGCGTTCTTGTTGCGCCAATGACGGTGGATGGCCGCCACCACTTTATCGAGCCATTCCGGGCTGGCGAATTTCTCCGCGAGCGCATCACGCGAAAAATGCTTCACGCAATAGCGCCCCGGATGAGGTTATGGATAAAGATGATCTGACCGCCCTGTTGATTAACGCGCCCGCCGAAGAAGTGGATCAGATTCACCGCCTGTTGTATGAATGGAGCGTCGGGCCGGACGGCAGCTTTCCGGTGCAACTGTCATTGCTGACCAAGGCGCAATGGCGCATCGCGGCCAAGCTGCCGCGCCTGATGAATGATGCCCGTAAATTGATCGAACTTCATCTGGCTGAATACCAGCGGCAGAGTCAGGCAATGGCCGATGATTTTGCCGACACGGTGGATGGCCAGAACAAGGAGTTGAAAAAGACAGTCGAAATTCACATTCAGGCAACCCGGCAGGCTGCGGAACAAATCCAGGTGCAGCTTGCCGACGCGGAGGCAGTCGCAAAGCAAGTGAAGGCATTGATGGAAAATGCGGCGTCTGAATGGACGAGCATCAAGGCCAGCACTACGGCTCAATGTGAACGATTGGAAGCGGTATCCAATGACCTGCAAGACCGGTTCACGTGGCGGGTGATGCTTCGGTCGGTCGCTTGGTTTTTGCTGGCTCTCGGCTATGGAATTTGCATCGGCCATTATTGGATTCATTGAGGTTTGCTCATGGCGCAGTCGCGTGGGCAAGAACGCGCGCCAATCCTGATTCGATTGTATGTCGCCGGTCGTCGCGTCAAGGTAGTCAGCCCTCATAGTCGGACTGCTCCACCTTTGACCCGCCGCCCGGCTCCGGGGCTTTTGCGTTTAGGATTTGGCGCGTGGAGAATTGCTTGCGACAAAAATAAGCCAGCCGCACCGGACGCCTTGAAAGTCATCTGCGCGAAAAACTTTTCAACACCGGCAAAATCCGGCATCATGCCCGAAGTTTCTGAAAACGATTGAGGATTGTTGTGGGCAGAACGGCAGGCAAACATTTTGTATGACGAAACGAAAAACAACAGCCGCAGAGTTGACAAAAACCAGTGGACAGACTGGCAAACTGCCCGCCGCGCTTCCCGCTGGTTACACCACGCTCCTCGCCGACCTCAAGACGCGTGTCCGCGCTGCGCAACTGCGCGCGGTGATTTCGGTCAACCGCGAGTTGATCCTGCTTTATTGGGACATCGGGAAAATCATTGCCGAGGCACAAAAGACCAAGGGCTATGGCAAGCAGGTGGTAGAGCGGTTGGCGGAGGACCTGCAAAAAGAATTTCCCGGCACGGCGGGTTTCTCGCCGCAAAACGTCTGGTTTATGCGCAGCTTTTATCTGGCTTGGCCGGCGATGCCTGAAAAACCCTCACAAGTTGTGAGAGAATCCAAAACCGCAATTCTCTCACAGCCTGTGAGAGAATCGGCCATATCGGCTCCGCCAGCGCCCATTTCGGAATTGCCGTGGGGACATAATCGCCTGCTCTTGACCAAGCTGGACACTCCCGCCATCCGGTTCTGGTATGCGCACAAGGCCATCGAACACGGCTGGTCCCGCGCTGTGCTCACGCACCACATTGAAACGCAACTGCACAAACGCGAAGGCAAGGCCGTCACCAACTTTCAGCGCACGCTGCCGCCGCCGCAGTCCGATCTCGCCGAACAAACGCTCAAAGACCCGTACAATTTTGATTTCCTCACGATCCGCAGCGACGCGCATGAGCGCGATCTCGAACAGGGTTTGCTGGATCACATCCAGAAATTCCTGCTCGAACTCGGCGTCGGGTTCGCATTTGTCGGGCGGCAATATCACATGGAAATCAGCGGCCAGGATTATTACCTCGACCTGCTGTTTTATCATCTCCGGCTGCGGTGCTACGTAGTAATTGATTTGAAAATGAAAGCCTTCGAGCCGGAATTCGCGGGCAAGATGAATTTTTACCTTTCAGTGGTGGACGACCAGTTGCGCCATGACGACGACAAAGCGTCCATCGGCCTGCTACTGTGCAAGGAACGTGACCATCTAACCGTTGAGTATGCGTTGCGCGATTTAAACAAGCCGATTGGGGTCGCCCAATGGCAGACAAAACTGGTCGAATCCCTGCCAAAAAATTTGAAAGGCAGCCTGCCGACTGTGGCGGAAATCGAGGCGGAACTTGACAATGCACGCCCCAAATAAAATAGCGAATTGATCATCAGCTTAAAGACTGGTTATGAGATCTCAACCATCCGAAGGCGTCAGCGAAGCCCTGTGTTTGGGCAGAGTTAGGATTGCGCCTGGCTTTCTGCAAATTCATGGGCGATCCAATTGAAACCTCTTACAAAAGAATTCTGATAGTCTTGGCGATGCTCGTTGCGGGAGCAGGAGCCTTGTTTCTTTATATTTTTTACGAGGAGGCCAAGACCGCTGCCATCACGAGGCTGAATCAAGAGCAGATGATTTATGCCCGACAGGCGTCACAGGGAATTGAAGATTTTTTTGCCACCTGGACACGAAGCTTGAGTGCTTTGACCAAGACGGGCGAAGACGTGGCCATATACCCCTTTGCCCCCACATGAGTTGGGTCACCATCATCTGGTCCATGACCGCTGCGGCGTGTCTCACGCTGGGGTTGATCCACCTCATCATCTGGAGCCGGCAGCGGGATGCTTGGGCCAACCTGCTGTTTGCGCTGGTGGCCTTTGGCACCGCCGCCTTTACCGGATTTGAAATAGCCATGATGAGGCTGTTTGACGTTGCACTTCTATTCCGCGCTGCGAAAATCCGGCATGACTTGGTTAACAATAGCGTGGCCGATGGTGATTGGTGCCTGCGTCACGATGGGGTTGATCCAATTGCGGGTGGGGCTTCGCCGCACACCAGACGCAACTAATCTGTTGTTCGCCCTCAATGCTTTCGTGGTGGCGGTTTATGCCGTTTGTGAAATGGCGCTAGCCCGCGCCGATAGTCCGGCCGAGTATCTGGCCTGGCTGCGCTGGCTGGACATCATGGCGGCATTGCAGGTGGTGACCCTCGCCGCTTTCTTGTGGGCATTCTTTGGCACCGGCAGAAAATGGCTCGCGTTCTTGGGTCCCGGTTTGTCGTGTGCTGCCTTGATCGCGGATTTTACGCCACAACCAAAACTGGTCTATCTCCAGCTCACCGGCATCAAAAAAATACCGACTTTCGGTGGTGCGACCTACACCGATGCGGACGGCGTGAAAAATCCCTGGAATGCCATTTTTTACCTGGGCGTTTTTCTACTGCTCGTGTTCGTGGTGGATGCTTCGGTGTCGCTCTGGCGTCGCGGAGCACACCGCCGGGCGGCGGTGGTCGGGGGAACCATCACTTTTTTTGTTCTGGCCGGCGGCACACAAGCGGCGCTGGTGGATGAGGAAATCCTGCGGATGCCTTATCTCCTTAGCTTTGCCTATCTGGCCATTCTTGTGGCCATGGGATGGGAGTTGAGCAACGACGTTCTGTATGCAGGACGGCTCGCGCGCGACTTGCGGGAGAGTGAACAACGGATGGCGCTGGCGACAGATGCCGCCAACCTGGGGATTTGGATCCGGGATCTGGTGCGGAACGAAATCTGGGCAACCGACAAGTGGCGCACGTTGTTTGGTTTTGAACAGGCGGAGCGGATTGATCTCAATGGCTATCTGCAAAAGTTGCACCCGGAGGATCGCGAAGCTGTCAGTCGAACTCTGGCAAAGGCGGTCGCATGCGATGGCCACTACGAGACGGAATACCGGTTGTTGCTGCCGGACGGTGGGATTCGCTGGATCGCCTCACGCGGGCGCGTCGAATTCAACGCCGCAAAGCAACCAGTGCTCGTGCGCGGCACCTCGCTTGACATCACCGAACGGAAGCTGGCCGAGGAAGCGGCGCAGAAATTGAGCGGACGATTGATTCATGCGCAAGAGGCCGAACGGATGCGGCTCGCGCGCGAGTTGCACGATGATTTAAGCCAGAGCCTCGCGCTGCTCGCCGTCGAACTGGACCTGCTTGGTCAGCAGACGCCCGCCGGCAGTATGGTCAGCGAACGGATGTTAGAGTTTTCGGCGCAGGTCAGAAACTTGTCGTCCGGCGTGCATCGGATCTCCCATGAATTGCATCCCGCCAAGCTGGAGCAGTTGGGTCTGGTGGCGGCGGTGCGCGGCTTTGCCAAGGAACTCGGCGCGGCGCATCAACTGGCCATCGAGTGTGAGTTCCACGATGTGCCACGCGGGCTGCCGGATGAAATTGCGCTTTGCATCTATCGTATCGTGCAGGAAGGACTCCAGAATGTGGTGAAACACAGCAATGCCATCAGTGCGAAAGTGGCTTTGCGGGCGGATAAAAAAGAGCTCAGCCTCAAAATCTCGGACCAAGGTTCCGGTTTCGATTCAGGGGTGACGACGGGCAACAGCTCACTGGGGTTGGTCGGGATGCGCGAGCGGGTGCGGCTGGTGCATGGACATATTTCCGTTCAATCACGCAAAGGTGAAGGCACCAAAATTGATGTGCACGTGCCGCTGCCGGCACAAACGAGCGAAGCTGGTCAGTAATCGCGATCTCACCGCGAACCAAGTGCTGAATTGATTTGCAGCTTTTGCCGCACTATGCTTTTGATGCCATGGCTAAACATATCAGCTCATCCATGATTCACCGCCCGCGCGTGTTGCTGGCGGATGATCACACGATGCTGCTGGACGCCTTCCAGCGCCTGCTCGAGCCCGCGTGCGAAATCGTGGGCACGGCTTCTGACGGCCGCGCGCTGATTGAACTTGCCGCCAAGACCAACCCGGAAATCGTCATTCTCGACATTGCCATGCCGCGTTTGAACGGCATTGAGGCGGCCGCGCAACTGCGGCGCAAGCTGCCCGGGGTCAAAATCATATTTCTGACCGTCAACCAGGACCCGGATGTCGCCGCCGAGGCAATCCGTCGTGGCGCGTCGGCGTTTCTGTTGAAAAGTTCCGCGTCCGCTGAATTGCTTTCCGCCATCACCCTTGCGCTATCAGGCAAAACTTACATCACGCCGCTGATCACCAAGGGCAAGTCGCTCGGCGTGTTCCTCGGTGACTCCAATCGTCCCTCCGCCGAAAAACTTACCGCCCGCCAGCGCGAAGTGCTCCAGTTGCTGGCTGAGGGTAAACAAATGAAAGAGGCGGCGGCGATTTTGAAACTCACCCCGCGCACCATTGCCTTCCACAAATACGAAATCATGGAACAACTCGGCCTCAAGACCGGGGCGGAACTGGTGCAATACGCCGTGGAGCATCATATCGTGAGTCCGCGCGTTTAGTTTTGCTCTCTTAGCGTCGCGGCGCCCCACCTGTCAATATTGACAGTATCCACGTTTTCCCGCCCGTCCTAGAATTCGACCTGATTGGTGAATACCTTGCCCCAACTCGCGCGCGTGCTGCTGGCGGATGATCATGCCGCCATGCTGGCGCAAGTCGTCAACCGGCTTACTGGCACGTTCGAAATTGTCGGCTCGGTCTCTAACGGTTTGGATCTTCTTAAACTGGCGGCGCAGTTGAATCCAGATGTGGTGGTGCTGGACATCACGATGCCAGACATGGACGGTATTGAGGTGGCCCGGCAATTGCGGCGCGTCGGCTGCCAAGCAAAGCTGGTATTTCTCACAGTGCACAATGATGCCGATTATGTGCAGGCCGCCTTCCAAGCGGGCGGCATCGCCTACGTCCTCAAGAGCCGTCTGGCGTCCGACCTCGTCACCGGCATTCGTGAAGCGCTTGCAGGACGCAATTTTATTTCGCCCAACATTGCATTGCCCGGACATCATTTTTGACCCACACGGTTCAAATTAAACAACAAAACAAACCAATAGGAACAAAATGAAACGAAACTCACTGTTCAAATACGGTCTGACCGTGCTGACCGCTTCCACGGCGCTGATCGGCGCCGGTGGCACGGCCCAGGCGGCTGACAAGAAACCAAACATCATGTTCATCATGGGTGACGACATCGGCTGGATGCAGCCGGGTTGCTACCATCAAGGCTTGGGTCTCGGGGAAACGCCCAACATCGACCGGCTCGCGGCTGAAGGCGGGCGCTTTATGTGCTACTACGCCGAGCAGAGTTGCACGGCCGGACGCAACGCGTTCATCACCGGCATGCACCCGCTCCGCACGGGCATGATTCCACCGCAACTGCCGGGCAGCCCGAGCTTTCTGCAACCCGGCACACCGTGTCTGGCGCAGTTCCTTTACGATCTGGGTTACTCCACCGGCGAGTTCGGCAAGAACCATCTGGGCGACCATCCTGCGGCGCTGCCTACCGCGCACGGCTTCCAGGAATTCTGGGGTTACCTGTATCACCTCGACGCGATGCAGCAGGTGAGCTTCCCGGATATCAACAGCAGCCCGACTGTGCAGGGGGTTTGCGCACCTTGCATGCAAGAACCGATTCCCGGAATCCCGGAAACACCGGGCGCGATTGATCCCAGAACCGGCACCTGCCTGACGCCACCGCGCCCGATTATCTGGATGAAATCTCCCGACGGCACGGCCAAGAACCAGATGGGTCATGATGAAGGCCCGTTGACATTGGAACGCTCCAAGACCGTGGACGAGGAAATCTCCTCCCACGTCATTGACTGGCTCGACCGCAACGACCCCAAGAAAACCGGCAAGCCATTCTTCTGCTGGTATAATCCGGCGCGCATGCACATCACGACAGTGCTTTCGCAGAAGTATCTGGACATGGTGGGCGTCAAGGGTGGCAAGGACTGGGGCGTTAACGAAGCGGGCATGAAGCAGATGGACGACAACATCGGCTATGTCTTCAAGAAGCTCGAAGACATGGGCCAGATGGACAACACCATCATCGTCTTCACCACCGACAACGGGGCCGAGGTTCAAACCTACCCGGATGGCGGCACCACCCCGTTCAAGGGCGGGAAGCTGACCACTTGGGAAGGCGGTATGCGGTGTCCGTGCGTCATTCGTTGGCCGGGCGTCATCAAACCGGGCACGATGTACAAGGAAATGTTCGCGTCCCTCGACTGGCTGCCCACACTGGTTGAAATCGCCGGCGGACCCAAGGGCAACGAGCTGAAGGCGCAGATTGAGAAAGGTGCCTACAAGGGCATCGTCCAGACCACGCTGGACGGCGTCAACCAGATTGACTATCTCACTGGAAAGTCGGACAAGTCGGCGCGCGAGGTGTTCTTCTACTATACCGGCGCAACGCCGTCTGCGGTGCGTTACAAGAACTGGAAGATGTATTACACAATGATGGGTTCGACCTCGCTCGCGTCGCTCGGGGCGGCCACGACCTTCAAGTGGACCCAGATGGACAACATCAAGCGCGACCCATTCGAAAATGCCGTCGGCGATGTTGAAAAGACCGCGATGGGTGCCGGCGGTGCCATTGCCGCGCCGATGACCGCTTATCAGTATGATTGGAACCTCCTGCCCATTGGCCAATTGCTGTGGCTCAAGGAGCTTGAGAGCTACAATAAATTCCCGCCGCTGCAAGCGCCGGAGAGTTACAACCTCAGTTCGATTTATGAGCAGGTTAAGCGGGAGGCCTCTCGCCAGACCAGCGATTAAGTTATCGGTTCGCTTGTGAAACACGCGGGCCCGCTCTCACGAGTTGGCCCGCGACTTCACCCGCGAAGCATCCAACCGCAAAAACCACAACCAACGATAAAGCAACCCACCAAATCAAAATGAACACCTCCCTGACCATGAACTCAACCGGCAGCGCTCGCCCCTGGAAATTGCTGGCCGGCCTTGTCGCCGCCGGACTGCTGCTCGGCGGACTGACCGCCTGCCGCACCACGAAACAGGTGGGCGAGAGCGAGAAGGACTTCTCCGGCTTTCTCGGTGACTATTCCCTGCTGAAGAAGGGCGACGGCAAGGAAGCCAATTATATTTACATCGACCAGTCCGCCGATTGGGCCAAATACACCAAGATCTACATCAAAAACATCGACCTCTGGCATTCCAACGACTCGAACTCGCCGCTGGGCAAGCTGTCCCGGGAGCAGCAGCAGATGCTGGTGAATTTTGCCCACACGGCGCTGGCGGAGGCATTGGGAAAGGATTTTCAGATGGTTGACCAGGCCGGCCCGGACACCCTGGTGATCCATGGCGCGATTACCGAAGCCAAGAAATCCTGGCCCGTCCTCGATTTGATTTCCACGGTTTATCCCGCCGCGCTGGTCATCAGCTATGGCAAGCAGCTGATTACCGGCAAGGGCGCTTTCGTCGGCTCGGTCCGGATTGAGGCGGACCTCACGGATGGCGTGACTGGCCAGCGCGTGGCGGCGGTGGTGGACGAGCGGGCGGGAACCAAGGCCCTGCGCACAAAGTTCGACGGCAGCTGGGGCGACCTGAAACTGGCGCTGGACTGGTGGTCGACACGGTTGAACGAGCGCCTGGAACTGCTCAAGAAGGGTGATTTCAGCGACAAATCCTTGTAAGCCTCTCGATGGTGAAACACGCGGGCTGGCCAAGCGACCGGCCCGCGACTTCACGAGCGAAAAATGAATAATTGCAGCGCAACTGAGCGTCCGAAGAACCGAATCATCCGCACCCGCGATGGTGAGCCGGGACTGAACTATGTCTGCCGCGGCTTCAAGCAATACTTCGCCCACGCCTTTCCCGAAGTCGAGCGCATCGTGGCCAATTTGAAAAAGCAACCGGTTCAACCTCGAAAGCGGATGTAGCGCATAACCGCTCACAACCAAACAACCAGCAGTAGAATCAGACAGGATCAAAAATGAAAACAAACAAAATCCATCACTACGGCTTGTCACTGCTGACGGCGGGCGCGACGTTTTACGGCATCAACGCTTCCGTTCAGGCGGCGGACAAGAAGCCCAACATACTTTACTTCCACGTCGATAACACCAGCGTCGGTGATTGGGGCTGTTATGGCGGCGCCTATCCGTTGGGCGCCAAGACGCCGAACGTTGACCGCTTTGCCTCGGAAGGCTTGAAGTTTTTGAACTACAACGTCGAAGCACAGTGCACGCCGAGCCGGGCGGACTTGATGACCGGGCGCTACTCGGTCCGCACCGGCTGCATCACGGCGCTGCCCGGTTCCGGCTTGGTGGCGTGGGAGGTGACCATCGGGGACAGGCTCAAGGAGCTTGGCTACAGCAGCGCGTGCCTTGGCAAATGGCACATGGGCGAAGACATCGGCCGGTTGCCCACGGATCACGGTTTCGGCTACTGGTATGGCCCCCCCGGCACTTGGGACGTCGCCACCTGGCCGAATGACCCGTGGTTCAAGAAGGAAAAATTTGAGCCTGATTATATGCTGGAATCCAAAGCCAAAGGCGACTTGCGGCACATAAAGGTTCTCGATCTGGCAGTCCGGCGTGACATTGACCTGGAGTTCCTGGAAAAGGCCGGTCATTGGATGGAAGACGCGAAAGCCAAGGACAAGCCCTTCTTCATCTATTTC
The DNA here is from genome assembly GCA_963804345.1 of uncultured Verrucomicrobiae bacterium. GTDB lineage: Bacteria > Verrucomicrobiota > Verrucomicrobiia > Limisphaerales > UBA11358 > UBA11358. The sequence continues at coordinate 19,370 of CAWDPX010000017.1, forward strand.
AACCACTCCAGCATTCACTTTCCAGTGCTGCCCCGGAAAGAGTATGAGCACTCGTCGAACGGCGGAGCCGTCGCGGACTGCGTCCAGGAGATTGACGGCGACTTCAAAGTTCTGATGGACAAGCTCGATGCACTGGGATTGAGCGACAATACAATCGTGATCTTCGCGGGCGACAACGGGCGGGACACCTCGTTCCAGGCACCCGGCAATCGCGGAGCTCCCGGCCCTTGGAAAGGCGGGTATTTTTCGACCTGGGAGGGGAACAACCGGACTGCGGGCATCATTCGCTGGCCGGGCAAAATTCAGCCCCGAACATCGGATGAGATGATGCACGTCACCGACTGGTTTCCGACCTTGATGAACCTGCTCGGCCACCCGGAATTGGTGCCGACCGACCGCGTGATAGACGGCATTGATCAATCCGCCTTCATCCTGGGCAAGCAGGAACATTCAAATCGGGACGGATTCATGATGTTCTTCGATACGCAGTTGGTCGGCATGAGATACAAGAACTTCAAGGTGCTGACCTACAAGGTGGAGGATGGCGCTTTGCCCATTGAGAAACTTGCGATACCAAACGTCCTGAACCTGACCGTCAACCCGGATGAGGACACTCCTTACGACTATGACGAGCCATCGTCGTGGGTGCTCTACAAAGTGTTCATGCCCAAAGCCAGGGAACTGGAGATTTCCCTGAAAAAGGACAGCGTGCCCTTCGGTGCCCCGCTGGATTACATCCCCAACAAGAAGTAAGAATGGCGATTACTCCAATCAATCAGAGTAAGAACACGAGTGTGAAAACCATAAATCTACAACGCCGCCTGGCCGCCGCGCTCGTCGGGGCCTTGGCGCTCACAACCTTTGTTGTCCGGGCCGGAACCGTCGGCCACTACAACGGCGGCATTCTGGACATCCGCGACTATGCCGTGCCCGATCCGGGGTTTTACGCCCTGGTCTATAATTATTACTACACCAGCGACCGGCTCAATGATGGCAACGGCAACCAGGTCAATTCTGTGACCATCAAACCTGGACCGGGGCCGGGTGTCACGCTCCCGGTGAGCGTGGATGTGAATGTCTATGCCTTGTCCCCCGTGTTGATGTGGGTGGCGCCGTGGAACTTCGACGGCGTGAAGTACGCTGCCTATGTCGCGCCCTCATTCGTCAACATGAATCCCAGCGCGTCCATCTCAACGATCAACGGCAGCGGGCGCAACCCCAGTGCCTCACAATTTAACGTCGGGGATTTGTTTGTGATGCCCGTCTGGCTTGGCTTGACCCTGACGAACTGGGACTTCGCCCTGGGTTACGGGTTTTACGCGCCCATGGGCACTTACAACACTTCAACCATTACCTTGCCGATTGTCGGTGCGGTAAAGTACGCCTCGCCCGACAACACCGGTCTGGGGTTTTGGACGCACCAAATCCAAGGCTCGGCGTATTGGTATCCATGGTCTGACAAACGCATGGCCGTCATGTCCGCGTTGACCTACGAAATCAATCAAAAGAACGAAGACTTCGACATCACACCGGGACAGACCCTCACGCTCAATTGGGGCATCAGTGAATATCTGCCGCTGACCAAAGACGAGAAACTTTTGCTGGAGGTCGGTCCGCTGGGCTACGATAGCTGGCAGGTCACTCATGATACCGGGAGCGCTGCGAGGAGCGCATCCGTCCTGGACCAGGACCATGCCGTCGGCGCACAGGTCGGCTTGACTTATGTGCCGTGGAACGTCGCGCTGGATTTTCTGTATTTCACCGAATACTACTCGGTGGGACGGCTCCAGGGCCAGTCGTTCAGCCTCAACCTGCTCTTCAAGTTTTGAAAACCATATCGTTATCAATACTCGGTCATTAACAAATAATGCCCAAAAAAACAAAGTCGAAGCAAACAGCAGTAAACAAACCGAAAGTCAAAACATGAAACGCAGCAACCTCCTCAAATACGGCCTGACCGTGCTGACGGCCGGCGCGACGCTTTATGGCGTCACGTCTTCCGTTCAGGCAGCGGACGCGAAGAAACCAAACATCCTCATCCTTTGGGGTGACGACATCGGCTACTGGAACATCAGCGCCAACAACCAGGGCATGATGGGCTACAAGACGCCAAACATTGACCGTATCGCCCATGAAGGTGCTCTGTTCACCGACTGGTATGGCCAGCAGAGCTGCACCGCCGGCCGCTCCTGTTTCATCACAGGCCAGTCGGGTTTCCGCACGGGCATGCTCAAGGTCGGATTGCCGGGGGCCAAGGAGGGATTGCAGGCGCGGGACGTGACGATTGCCGAATTGCTCAAAGGACAGGGCTATGTGACGGGCCAGTTCGGCAAGAACCATCTGGGTGACCGCGATGAACATCTGCCCACCGCCCACGGCTTCGATGAGTTTTATGGCTCGCTCTATCACTTGAACGCCGAGGAAGAACCGGAAAATCCCGACTACTTCAAAGACCCGGAAATGAAAAAGAAATACGCCACGCGCGGCATCATTCACAGCTGGGCCAACCCAGATGGCACGCAATTGATCAAGCTGACGGGCGCTCTCGACACCAAGCGCATGGAAACATGCGATGAGGAATTTACCAAGGAGACGCTGCGCTTCATGACGGATGCGAAAAAAGCGGACAAGCCGTTCTTCATCTGGTGGAACGCCACCCGCATGCACATCTGGACGCATCTCAAGCCGTCGAGCGAAGGCGTCACCGGTTTGGGTGTTTATCCCGACGGTATGGTCGAGCACGACGCGATGGTCGGGGAAATCCTCGCCAAGCTCAAGGAACTCGGCCTCGAGGACAACACCATCGTCATGTATTCCACCGACAACGGCGCGGAGAAATTTTCCTGGCCGGATGGCGGCACGTCGCCTTTCCGCAATGAAAAAGCCAGCAACTGGGAAGGTGCTTATCGCGTGCCGTGCGCCATCCGCTGGCCCGGTGTCATCCAACCCGGCACGGTCTGCAACGAGATTTGTTCGCACGAAGACATGCTGCCCACGCTGCTGGCCGCCGCCGGTGTGCCGGACGTGAAAGAGCAGTTGCTCAAAGGCATGAAGGTCGGCAGTAAAACCTTCAAGGTGCATCTCGACGGTTACAATCTGACCGACTACCTCGCCGGCAAATCGCCCGACCCGCGCAAGGAATTCTTCTACTTCAACGACGACGGCTCGCTCGTCGGCCTGCGCTATCTGCAATACAAGATCGTTTTTGCCGAACAGCGGGCAACCGGCTTGGATGTCTGGCAGGACCCGTTTGTGCCGCTGCGATTCCCGAAGCTCTTCAACCTGCGCTCGGACCCGTTCGAGACGGCCGACCATGAGAGCATCAATTATGGCAAATGGCGGGTGGATCATGCCTTCGTGCTGGTGCCGGCGCAGCAATACGTCGGGCAATTCCTGAGCACATTCAAAGAATTCCCGCCGAGCCAGAAAGCCGGCAGTTTCTCGCTGGATTCGGCGATGGAAAAATTGACCGAAGGCGCGAACAAAGATTGATGGACCCACTGTTGAACCACGCGGGCCAGTTCATTGGCTCGTCCGGCACGGACTGGCCCGCGACTTCACCAGCGAAACAAACGTAATTGAAAAAATGATTATGAAAACCACATATAAACGAATCCTCCTCGCCGCCGCGCTGGTTGGCGCGGTGGCTTTCACCACCACCATCGCCCGCGCCCAGGACCCGTTGCCCTCTTGGAACGACGGCGCGGCGAAACAGGCCATCGTCAACTTCGTCAAGGTGACCACGGACGTCACCAGCCCGCAGTTCGTGCCGCCGGCCGAGCGCATCGCCACCTTCGACCAGGACGGCACGCTCTGGGTCGAGCATCCGATGTATTCGCAGGTGATGTTCTGTCTGGAACAAGTGCCCGCGCTGGTCAAGGCCAGGCCGGAACTTGCGAAAGTGGCACCGTTCAGCACCGTGCTGGAATTGCTCCACGGCGACCGCGCCGCGATGGAGAAACTCACGATGGAGGACCTTATGAAGGTTCTCGCCGCCACCTCCACCGGCATGTCCACGGAACAGTTTCAGGCCGAGGTGAAAAAGTGGCTGGCCGAGGCCAAGGACCCGCGTTGGAAAAAACCTTATGCCGAGCTGACCTACCAGCCGATGCAGGAAGTGCTGACCTATCTCCGCGCCAATGGCTACAAGACTTACATCTGCACTGGCGGCGGCCAGGATTTTGTGCGCGTTTACTCCGAGCAAACCTATGGCATCCCGCCGGAACAGGTCGTCGGCACCATGGGCGGGACCAAGTATGGCTATAACAAGGATGGCAAACCCATCCTGACCAAGGAGCCCAAGCTGTTGCTCAACGACAATAATGCCGGCAAGCCGGAGGGCATCCACCTGATGATCGGCCGCCGTCCGTACGCGGCCTTCGGCAACTCAACCGGCGACCAGGAAATGCTGGAGTACACGAAGGCCGGTGACGGCGCCCGGCTCGCTATGCTGGTGTTGCACGACGACGGCACGCGTGAATATGCCTACGGCCCGGCGCTGGGCCTGAAGGACACCAAGGTCGGCGCCTTCCCGCAGGCGCTCTACGACAAGGCGCAGAAGAGTGGCTGGACCGTCATCAGCATGAAGAACGACTGGAAACAAATCTTCGCGTTCGGGGACAAGTGAAACACAGGATTCAACCCGGATAAGACCAATGGAAACGCTGCTCGGCTTCAAACTCGACTTCTGGGATTACGCGACGTTCGTCGTGCTGCTGGTCTGCGTCCTGACTGGCCTGGCTTTTCTGGTCTGGCTGGCCGGATTGCCTGGCCGCATCGCCATCGCCCGCAAACATCCCGACGCCGAGGCGGTGCAAATCATGGGCTATGCCGGATTTCTCGTGGCGGTGCCGTGGATTCAGGCGTTCATCTGGGCGTTCAAGCCCACGGACATCGTGGACATCCGGCGCTTCCCGGCCCAGGAAGCCAAAGGCATTGACGAGGAAATCGCGCGGCTGTCGGGCAAACCCAGTGCGGACACGAAACCCGCGCCGGGTGGCACTCCGTCAACCTAAAGGAACCGCGCCATGCTTTTTGCCATTGCCCTCACGGCCGGGTTCATCCTGTTTGTCTGGCTGGTTTTCTTCAAGTTCAAGTGGCTGAAGTTTAGCGTCGCCTGGGCGCTGGTGTCGGCATTTGTCTTCCTGCATGTGCTGTTCATCTTCATGATCGGCCTGCGGTTCATGACGCCCGCCTCCCACGACGCGCGGGTCATCCAGCACACGATTCAACTGACGCCGCGTTTGAGCGAGCCGACGCTCGTGACGGCGGTGCTGGTGGAACCGGACGTGCCGGTGAAGAAGGGCCAGCCGTTGTTCCAGTTCGACCGCCGGCCTTATGAATATCAGGTGCAACAACTCGAAGCCCAGCTGGCGGCGGCCAGACAGCAGGTGCAAATCCTCGGAGCCGATGTGAACGTGGCCGAACAAACGCTGGCCAAGTCCACCAACGCGGTCGCCTTTGCGGAATATCAGAAGCAGGTGGCCGAGAATCTTGCGGCAACGCAGGCCGGCACCAAGGAGGAAGTCGAGAAGTGGACGATTGAACTTCAGGTGGATCAAGCAACCGTGCTCGAAGCCCAGGCAGATGTTGACCGCGCAAAGCTCAAGTATGCATCCCAGATCAACGGCGAGAACACGACCGTCGCCACCGTGCAGGCCCAGTTGGCCCAGGCGCAATACTATCTCGACAACACCACGATGGTCGCGCCGGAAGACGGACGCGTGATCAATCTCCAGGTCCGGCCCGGCATGGTGGCGGGCGATTATCGCATCGGCGCCATCGCCTCCTTCATCTGCGACGACGGCCGTTACCTGCTTGCCAATTTCAACCAGGAGAGCCTGAAGTACGTCACCAACGGCCAGCCGGTGGAAGTGGCGTTGAACATGTACCCCGGCCAGATTTTCCCGGCGAAGGTCGAGGCTATCTGGAAGGCAAACGGAGTGGGCCAGTTGTTGCCCAGCGGCACATTGCCGAATTTCGAACCCACGCCACCGCAGAAGCCGCAGGGTCAATACGCCGTGAAGATTGTCTTCGACGATGCGGACCAGTCGAAGTTCCCGATTGGCGCTCAGGGCGCGGCGGCGATTTACACCTGCAGCCTGCACGGCGGCTGGGCGGCGATGCGCCGCATCGGCATCCGTACCTATTCGTGGCTGAACTGGCTTTACCCCATGCCATTCTGATGATTTCACGGGACGAATGTGGGCGCCGAGCCCGGGCGCAAGCCGCCGGATAACACAATTGCAACCATTGAACCAAAAAATGAAACGCACAAGAATCCTCGTCTTGCTCTGTCTTGCACTGGCGACAGGTATTGGTCGGCCCGCCTCTGCCGCCACCATCACGGTGGGCACCAACGGCGTTTTCGTGCCCGACCATTTCCTGCTGCCCTACGCCTTTTACAGCCAGTTCTTCGGCGCGGCCGGGGCGGTGGCCTATGGCGCCAGCGGCACGCCGCAGAAACAAATGTCCTATGTCGCCTCTGTCATGGCCGGCACCGAGGGCTCGGTCGCGGTTTTCTTCCTCGGCAAGGACATTCAAATGCCGTTCTGCGACCGGTTGTTCCTGGATCCCTGGCTTTCGGCCGGTTACTACCAGGATCAAAATGTCTTTATCCAGGGCAACCCCAACTATGCCAGCCAGCAGGCGGGCAGCAACGGGTCGGATAAAAACAATTACGTCTCGGGCGATGGAACCGACACCTACGCGTATCTGAATTTTAGATACGACCTGCCGCTGGGGGCGGTGCGGGATAATCCCATTCCCACGCAAGTCGTGGACCGGGGCATGCTGGTGTCCGGTGCCACCGGTGGAAAGACCTGGAACCCGCTGACCAGCGGCATCACCGAAATCCAGTTTCAGCCATTCACCCGGCAGCAGACCGTCAACAGCCCGGACGTGACCACCTCGGATATCCGGACCACCGGGCTGACCACCGGGCTAACCTACGACAACCGGGATTTCCAGCCAAACCCGTCCTGCGGCAGCTACCAGCAGGTCAGCTTCTCTCGCGATTTCGGGGTTCCCGACAGCACCGCCACCTGGTCGGCGGTGCAGGCCACGTATGACAAGTTTTTCTCGCTCGGAGCCACCGATCATCTGCGGCAACAGGTGCTGGCCCTTTCCTTCTGGACCGCCCAGGCCATCACCTGGCAGGAACAGGACACGGGAACGGGTCCGGTCATCTCCCACCGGCCGCCCAACTTCGCCGGCGCCACGCTCGGCGGACTGTTTCGCATGCGCGCTTATCCGTCCGGCCGTTTCAGCGACAAGTCCGCCATCTATTACTGCGCGGAGTATCGCTTTATCCCCGATTGGAATCCGCTCAACAACATTCCCTACGTCAAGAAGCTTCAATCAGATTGGATTCAGGGCGTGGTGTTCGTCGAAACCGGCCGGGTGGCACCCGAATGGAGCGTCACCACGCTACACTCGCAGATGAAATGCGATGCCGGCGTGGGCTTGCGCGTGATGGTCAAGCGGCTGGTCGGGCGCCTCGACGTCGCGTATGGCGAGGAAGGCGCGGGCGTCCAGATGATGGTCGGGCAATCCTTCTGAACACTCAACGCTTGTGATCCCAGATAAAACTTTTTTCTCCGCGTGGCTGAACTGGATGTGCCAATTCGGCCCTGATGAAACATAAAGCAAAATATTTGGCGCTCATGGCGCTGGCTCTTCTCGCCGGTTGTGCCGTCGGGCCGAACTACAAGCGGCCCGTTGTGAATACACCGGCGCAGTTTCGTTTTACCGAAAACCAGACCACAAACTCATTCGGCGACCTGCCTTGGTGGCAGGTGTTTCAAGATCCGGTGCTGCGAGGTTTGATCGGCACCGCAATCACGAACAACTATGATCTCAAGCAGGCCGTGGCGCGCGTCGAGCAGGCCCGAGATCAGGCGACGGTGGCCAACTCGGCCTTCTTCCCGCAGATCGGTTACGGTGGTGACATCGGTCGCGGACACAACGCGCTATACAATGCTCCCGCTTCATTGAACGGGCGCACCGAAAGTTCCGCGCAACTCACCCTCGGTGCTACGTGGGAGATAGATCTCTGGGGCCGCATCCGGCGTTCCAGCGAGGCCGCCCGCGCACAGTATCTCGCTACCGACGAAGCCCGGCGCGGGGTGATGATCACTTTGGTGAGCCAGGTCGCCACCGCCTACTTCCAGCTTCTTCAACTGGATCAGCAACTGGTCATCCAGCGTGCCGCCACCAATGCCTACGCCGGCAGTTATCGCATCTTCAACGAGCGATTGAAGAATGGCGTTGCCTCCAAACTGGAAACCGACCGCGCCGCGGCGGCGCTGGCCAATGCCGCCGCCGCCATTCCGCAACTGGAAATTCAAGTCGCTACCATGGAGAACCAGCTCAATGTTTTGCTCGGACGTAGTCCCGGCCCAATCGTCCGCAACTCGCTGACCAATCAGCCGCAACTGACGCCGGAGATTCCCGCCGGTCTGCCGAGTGAACTGTTGCGCCGCCGGCCCGACGTGCGCGGTGCGGAACAGTCATTGATCGCTGCCAACGCGAACATCGGCGTCAGCGTGGCGAACTTTTTCCCGCAGATCGGCCTCACCACGTTTCTGGGCCGGGCCAGTCCCGAACTTTCATCCTTCACCGGCGGCGCGGGAAATTTGTGGGATCTGGGCGGCACCATGTCCGGCCCGGTTTTCCAAGGCGGACAACTGCGCGCGCAATATCGCGCGTCGAAGGCGAAATTTGACGAGTCGAAGGCCGCTTACCAGCAGACCGTGTTGACGGCCTTTCAGGAAGTTTCGGACGCGCTCATCACGCGGCAGAAGCTGGCGGAGGAAAACATCTATGACAGACAGGCGGCGGTGGCTCTGGCGGAATCCGTTGATCTGGCCACGCAGCGCTATCTGAACGGCAAGTCCAGCTACTATGAAGTGTTGCAAGCCCAGCAGGAACTCTATCCGACCCAGCAGCAACAAATCCAGACGCAGGTTGGTGAACTTCTCGCCGTCGTCCAACTCTATCAAGCGCTCGGTGGTGGCTGGCACACCGCTAAGTGAACCCATTTAGTTTATTGACGAATTCCAAAGCAAGATAGAAAGGCAGCGACACTTTCAAGAAGTGTAAAAAGTGTCATTTCAAAAAGTGCCAGCAGAAATGCCAGCAAACCACATTGGTGGGGAGCAAAATGGAGTTAAAAAAGGTCGGCTGGAGTTACGCTTGACATAAAACGTAACAGCTTTATTGTCAACACATCAGCGATGCCATAGGCAGTTTTTTACCACTTGATACCTGCCCGGCATAAAAACTGCGGCATTTTCGTGGTTAAAATGAAGTTATCCTTAACAAATCATGCTTATTCGGTGTAGCTTCCATCGTCCGATTCGCTGGCTGGTGATGGCGGTTTGCGCGTTTGGTTGTCTGGCGCCATCGGCGCAGGCGGTGAATCTGGTGCAGGAATTTTATCTGCCGATGCCGGAAGCGCAGATTAATCAGGCCAATGCGGCCATTGTGGCCGGCACCGGCCCGACCATCGCGTCAACATTTTCAATCGTGGTCACCGGCAGCGGCACGGTAATTTACTATGATCAATGGGAGGATGGCTACGAAACCGACTTGAGCAATCCGACGCAGCCGACGACCCAGATCTGGGGCGACGGCAATGACGCGCACGGCATCCCGCCGGGTTTTGCGCACAATCCGCTTGGGCTGTCGGCCGGTACGGTCATCACACTGACGAACAACGTGACCTTGCCGCGAAATCCCTCGACGATTTTTTGGGATGCGCGTGATCGCATCGCGGCCAACAAGGCGCTGGTCATTACCCGCGCGGCTTGGCCGATGCCCACGGGTCCGGTGTTTGCCGGGGCGGTGGGTGTTTTGTCCACCATGGATTACGGGACGAATTACATCAGCCCGGTCGGCCAGAACCTGCCCAACAACCTCTTCAAATACGTCGGCATGTTCATCATGGCGGCGCAAAACAACACGGTGGTGACGATTGATCCGAATGGCACTGGGGTGGGCACCACGAACATTGTTTTGAACCAGGGCGAATCTTACCTGGTGAATGGCGGGATCAAGGTGGGCGGCCGGGTCACGGCCACCAAGCCGATCCAGGCCGACATCATCATCGGCCATGTTGGCGCGAGCTACGCCAGCGACTGGTTCACGCTTTATCCCGTCAGTGAGTGGGACAACAGTTACTACACGCCGGTCGGATCGGCGGCGACGGTTGCGCAGCCGGCTTATGTTTATCTTTACAATCCCGGTTCCAATGCCATCACCATCAATTACACCACCAAGGTTGGGTCGGGCAGTTTTTCCATTCCGGGCACCAATGGCGTTTACCAGTTTCAAATGCCGGTGAGTTCCGGGGCAAGTTTCGTGAGCGCGGGCGGACAAAACTTTTTTGCCGTTTGCACCGTGGCCGCAAATAATACCTCCGACACGTCCTGGAATTGGGGATTCACACTGGTGCCAAAAGGCGCGTTGACGACGGAGGCGGATGTCGGTTGGGGGCCGGGCAGCGCGGATGGCACGGTGGACGGCAGCCCAGTCTGGGTCACTTCGCTGGCAAATACGATGTTGTATGTGGATTACAAGGGCGATCATCTCGGACCGCTGACGGACCCGAACGGCAACCAGTATGACACGAATTTCACCGTTACCGCGCTGCAATCGCAAAAAATTTACGACCCCAGCAAGAACCAGACGGGCATGAGGATTTACACCTTGGACGGCACGCTCATCACCGCAGCCTGGGGTGAAGACCCTGACGTGGCCGGGGCAGGCAATCCTTACATTGATGCCGGCACAACCGTACTGCCGTTTCCGGTGCCGGTGTTGAAAAAATCCGCCGTCATCGTTACTGATGTGCCGCCCGCCGGCTTGACCATTGGCGACACCATTCTATACACTGTTGAAGTCGATAATAGAGGTCTGTTGCCGCTCGGTAATACCCTGGTGTTTGACTCCCCGACCACGAATCTGACTTACGTCACCAACTCCACCACCTACAACGGTGTTCCGATTCCTGATAATGTCACCGGCACGCCTTTCCCGCTCGATGCTCCAGGCTACACCGTTCCAGTCATTTTGAGCCAGGGCACCAGCACTTTCCAATACCTCGTCAAGGTCAACGCCAGCGGTGCGGTCAGCAACAGCATCAACATCGCCGGCACCTCCATTTCCGCCCAGGCTTATATCCCGGCGGCACCGACCAACGGGGCGTCGGTCACGTTGAATTTTTCCGACACCAACGGGGTGCCGGTGAATCTCTATTCCGTCGGCGCGAATGTTTATGTCACGATGACCAATGCCGCGGGCAATACATCGTCCAACACAGCGCAGGCGATTGCCGTGACGGTGGTTGATCTGACGCATGGTGATTTGCAGACCATCACTCTGACCGAGACCGGCACGAACACCGGCGTCTTTCGCAATATCACCGGCCTGCCGACCTCCGGTACGTCCGGGCTGGCCCAGCAGGATGGCATTTTAAATGTCACTCCCGGCGACATTCTAAGCGTGAGCTACGCCGACCCGAATTTCGGCGACAGCGCCACCAACACCGCTGCGATTCTGATTCCCTCGCCGAACAAACAACTTTACCTGAGCGTCAATGGCTCGACCAACGGCGTGCAGGATTTGAACCGCTATGATCCGGTCGCCTACGGCCACAATCCGACGCACACCAGTGCCGACATCGGCAACACCGGGGCCTGGCCATACCGGCAGCTTATCAATATCAACCACACGAATGTTTTCACCACGGACCAGACCAATTTCCCGGTCATGATAAATCTGGCATCCAACACCGGCCTGAAAAATCACGCCCTAGCCAACGGCAATGACATTTTTTTCACTGCGAACGATGGCATTACCGTTCTGCCTTACGAACGGGAAAAATACACGAGCAGCAGCGGGGCGCTGGTCGCGTGGGTGAACGTTCCCATTGTCAGCCACACCGCCGACACTGTGATCTACATGTATTACGGCAATCCGGCCGCGCCGGACCAGCAGAGCGATCACAACGTCTGGGATTCCAATTATAAAATCGTTTATCACCTGGGCGACGCCGGCCCGACGACCGCTGTTGACTCCACCGCCAACGGCAATAATGGGACCGCCACCGGAGCCACCTTTGGCGCCGCAGGAGAGATTGGCAGTGCGACCAGTTACAGCAATGGCAACACCACTCCGGTGAACTTTATCGGCGCGGCATCGGCCCCGGGCATCGGCTCGAATCAGAGCTTCAGTTTCGAAATGTGGATCAAAGTGACGGGCACCTACGTGAATCAGGCCAGCACGGCTGCGTCCAGCGGTACTTGGTTTCTGGATCGGACCGTCGTCGCGAACGCATTGGTATCACTGATGCCGGTAGGAACCGGTCAGTTTGGCTTTCAAACACGCTACGATGATGGCACCGGGCTGGGAGGCCCGTCTGGTGGAACGGTGTCGGCGAATTGGACGCATGTCGTGATGGTTCGCAATTACAACGCCGCCTTCCTTCTTTATGTGAACGGAGCTCAAGTCGGAACCACGGCCGATACCGGCAACAAAGCTCTGACTCCCTCACCTCCGAAACTTGGTCGTCATCAGAGTTTCACCTCAAACACGCCGGGGTTGAATGGCTTGATTGACGAATTCCGCGTTTCAAGCATCGCCCGGAGCGCCGGCTGGATTCAGACCGAATACACCAACCAAGCCTCTCCCGCCACTTTCTATTCCATCGGGACGGAAACGACCAATTTCACCGCCAGCGTGACAACATTCGCGCAAACCCCTTCGTTCTGCTCGGCGTTTACGATGCCATCCAACAGTCTGATCACCATTACCAATTACGTCACCGTCACCAATGGTGTCATGCCCGCCAGCCCGGCGGTCACCGCCACGTTGCAATACAACGGCACGAATATCATAACGCTCTCCAACCCAACCTACACCGCCGCCAACAGCAACCTAGTCTGGAACGGCGTCCTGAGCAGCAATTTCACCATTCCCGCCGGCCAGGCCATCAGCTATGTCATCACCAACAGCCAGTCGGGCGTGTCTTTTCATGTGGATTACGACAGCACCAACAAACCGTCGAAAATCACCCTGCCCACCACCACAGTCATTCAAGTCAACTCCTTCAGCATTTACGACGCGCCGTATCCCAACGGCAATCTGGTCACCACGCCGGTCGCCGGTTCCACGATTTATGTTCGCGCCAATGTGAGCGATCCGTTCGGCAGCTATGACATCACCAGCCTCGGCCTCGCCGTCACCGGGCCGAATCCCGCCGCCAGCTTTAGCACCAACTTAAACGATGCGAATCTTGTCGCCAGCGACACTTGCTCCAAGACGTATGAGTTTCGATGGATCACCGGTCCGACGACGGGCAGTTACAGCCTTGCGGCCACTGCGAACGAAGGCACCGAAGGGGTCAGTGCCGTGGCGACCGCCGGCATTTTCACCTATTTCCTCGACCTCGGCACGCCGAGCACCACGATATTCATCAGTGGCACGACGGGGATGCCCACCAACAGCTACCCCGCGGGCAGCAATGCCTGTATCAGCGTAACGGCATTGGATAGCATCACCAACGCTCAAACGTTGCAAACCATCAATGTCACTGTCACCAGCAGCGCGGGTGATTCGGAAAACCTTACGCTCTACGAAACCAGCACCAACACCGGCATTTACACCGGCTGCATCGGCACCAGCACCAGCGGTCCGGGTGCGACCAACGACGGCACATTGTATGCCCCGATAGGTTCCATTCTCACCGCGAGTTACACCGACCCGAATAATTCGAGTTACAGTTCCAGCGCCACCGCCACGATTCAGCCCGCGCCCGGCGTGCCCGGCGTCCTGATGAATAAAACCATTCAATCGCCGCCCGGCGGACAGGCGGTTGCCGGCCAAGCTGTTACTTTCAACTTGCAAGCCGTCAACATCGGCAGCACCACGTTGCCTGGCTTGAGCATCACCGACAGTTTTCCGTCCACCAAGTTGAGTTACTCCTCAGCCAGCCTCGCGCCCAACAACATTGCCACCGGGCTCCTGACCTGGACCAACCTTGGCGCGTTCGCCCCCGGCCAGAGCACGAACATCACCGTCACCTTTACCGCCTCCACTGCCGGTGTGGTGACAAATTCTGCCACGGCCAATGGGGTCTCGATCACCAATAGCTCGTCGGTCTCGCTGCTGGTCAATAATCCGGCGTTGAGCGTCACGAAAATTTTGTTAAGCCCCACCAACACGCCAGTGGCCGTCGGCAGCAATGTGGTTTTCCGCATCACCGTCCAGAACGTCGGCAACACCGTCGTCAACTATCTGCCACTCGAAGACACGTTCAGCGGCGCATACTATCAATTCATCTCCGCCACCATCGCGCCAAACGGTTCCGGCGCGGGCAGCTTGATTTGGACGAACCTCGCCAGCCCGACGGCGCTCGCGACGAACGCCATCATCACGAATGACATCACCATGCAGGTGGTGGGTCAGGGCAACCCGGCTAATAACACCGCCACGGTGGACTATGCCGCGGACGTTTTCAGCAATGCGATACCGGCGGTTTCCAGCACCATCGGCGTGAACACCGCTTCCGCCTCCATCAATGGACTCGTCTATAACGACATCAATCAAAGCGGCGTGTTCACCAACGGCGACACCGGCTTGAGTGGTGTGACTTTGCAATTGTTCACCGATCCCAATGGCGATGGCAATCCGGCTGACGGCGCGCTGGTGCAGGTCACCACCACGGATGACAACGGATATTACGAATTGTTGAACCTTAACACCGGCCATTACGTCGTGGTGGAAACGGATTTGCCCGGCTATGCCAACAGCGTGCCCGCCAACGGCCGGCTGACGCTCAACATCACCAATCTTGTCGCGTTTACGAATGCGAATTTCTTCCAATACATTCCCGCCCCGGCGGTGTATTCCACCATCAACGGCATGGTGTGGTATGACGCCAATGGCAACGGCACCAATAATGTCGGCGAGACGAACCTCGCCAACATCGAAATTGACCTCGTGCAGGATGTGAACAGCAATGGTGTGGCGGATTCCGGCGAGCCGGTGACTGCCAGAGTCACGACCGATGCCAATGGAAATTATTCCTTCGCCGGCATCACACCCGGTCATTACGTCATTCGCCAGACGCTTCCTTACGGTTATTACACCACCGGCGATTCGCAGGGCCGGACCGATAACCAACTCACCTTTGTCAGCACCAACGGGATTGT
The DNA here is from genome assembly GCA_963804345.1 of uncultured Verrucomicrobiae bacterium. Taxonomy (GTDB): domain Bacteria; phylum Verrucomicrobiota; class Verrucomicrobiia; order Limisphaerales; family UBA11358; genus UBA11358. Next base: position 34,585 of record CAWDPX010000017.1, read on the forward strand.
CAGCACCAACAATAGCTTCTTTGATCGCCTGTCGCCCACGGCCGTCAACGACACCAACTCGGCGCTGTACTTTGTGCCAGTCACGATTTATCCGCTCACCAACGACATCAATCCCAACAGCGATACGTTGACCATCACCAGCACCACGAGTTCCAACGGAATCGTTGTCATCAATCCAGGCAGTACTAACATTACCTTCACGCCCACCAATACCGGCACGGCTATCATCGCTTACACCATCAGCGATAACCACGGCGGCACGTCCAGCGCCATCATTTCCATCAACGTCACTCAATTGGCTGACGTGGCAATTGGTAAAACGGGTCCGGCTGGTGTGCTGGCCAGCAGCGATCTGGTTTACACAATATCAGTGACGAACTTCGGGCCGTCGCCCGCTAATTTTGTAGTGGTAACGGACACGTTGCCGGCCACGGTGACGTTTGTGAGCGCCAGCGGCAACGGCGTGAACACCAGCGGCGTGGTGAGCTGGAGTTTGGGGACACTGGCCAGCGGCCAAGTCAGCAATCTCACCGTGACGGTGACGGTGCCGGCGAGCGGCACGCTGACCAACGTGGCGACGGCAAGCTCGCCGACCGGAGATCCGAACTCGACGAATAATGTGACGGCGCCGGTCATCACGACGGTGACGCCGGTGGCGGACGTGGGCATTGGCAAGGTGGGTTCAGCCTCCGTGTTGGCCAGCAGCGATCTGGTTTACACGATCTCAGTGACGAACTTTGGGCCATCGAGTGCCAGTAGTGTGGTGGTGACCGACACGCTGCCGTTGGGCGTGACGTTTGTGAGCGCCAGCGGCAACGGCGTGAACACCAGCGGCGTGGTGAGCTGGAGTTTGGGCACCTTGGCGAATGGCCAGGTGAGCAACGTGACGGTGACGGTGACGGTGCCGGCCAGCGGCACGCTGACCAACGTGGCGACAGTAAGCTCGCCGACCGGAGATCCGAACTCGACGAATAATGTGACAGCGCCGGTCATCACGACGGTGACGCCGGTGGCGGACGTGGGCATTGGCAAGGTGGGTTCAGCCAGCGTTCTGGCCAGCAGCGATCTGGTATACACGATCTCAGTGACGAACTTTGGGCCATCGAGTGCCAGTAGTGTGGTGGTGACCGACACGCTGCCGTTGGGCGTGACGTTTGTGAGCGCCAGCGGCAACGGCGTGAACACCAGCGGCGTGGTGAGCTGGAGTTTGGGCACCTTGGCGAATGGCCAGGTGAGCAATCTCACCGTGACGGTGACGGTGCCGGCGAGCGGCACGCTGACCAACGTGGCGACAGTAAGCTCGCCGACGGGTGATCCGAACAGCACGAACAACGTGACGGTACCGGTCATCACAACGGTAACCCCGGTGGCGGACCTTGGCCTTGGCAAGACCGCGGCAGCCAGCGTTCTGGCCAGCAGCAATTTGGTATACACGATCTCGGTGACGAATTTTGGTCCGTCGAGCGCGAGCGGCGTGGTGGTGACCGACGCGCTGCCGTTGGGCATGACGTTTGTGAGCGCCAGCGGCAACGGCGTGAACACCAGCGGCGTGGTGAGCTGGAGTTTGGGGACACTGGCCAGCGGCCAAGTCAGCAATCTCACCGTGACGGTGACGGTGCCGGCGAGCGGCACGCTGACCAACGTGGCGACGGCAAGCTCGCCGACCGCAGATCCGAACTCGACGAATAATGTGACGGCGCCGGTCATCACGACGGTGACGCCGGTGGCGGACGTGGGCATTGGCAAGGTGGGTTCAGCCAGCGTGCTGGCCAGCAGCGATCTGGTATACACGATCTCGGTGACGAACTTTGGGCCATCGAGTGCCAGCAGCGTGGTGGTGACGGACACGCTGCCGTTGGGCGTGACGTTTGTGAGCGCCAGCGGTGGCGGAGCCAATAATAGCGGTGTGGTGAACTGGAGTTTGGGCACGCTGACCAGCGGCCAGGTGAGCAACGTGACGGTGACGGTGACAACCCCGGCCAGCGGCACATTGACCAACACGGCCAGTGTTAGTTCGCCGACGGGTGATCCCAACAGTACCAACAACGTGACCCCACCGGTCATCACGACGGTGACGCCGGTGGCGGACGTGGGCATTGGCAAGGTGGGTTCAGCCAGCGTGCTGGCCAGCAGCGATCTGGTATACACGATCTCGGTGACGAATTTTGGTCCGTCGAGTGCCAGCAGCGTGGTGGTGACCGACGCGCTGCCGTTGGGCATGACGTTTGTGAGCGCCAGCGGCAACGGCGTGAACACCAGCGGCGTGGTGAGCTGGAGTTTGGGGACACTGGCCAGCGGCCAAGTCAGCAATCTCACCGTGACGGTGACGGTGCCGGCGAGCGGCACGCTGACCAACACGGCCAGTGTTAGCTCGCCGACGGGTGATCCGAACTCGACGAACAATGTGACGGTACCGGTCATCACAACGGTAACCCCGGTGGCGGACCTTGGCCTTGGCAAGACCGCGGCAGCCAGCGTGCTGGCCAGCAGCAACTTGGTATACACGATCTCGGTGACGAACTTCGGGCCGTCGAGCGCGAGCAGCGTAACCGTGACGGACACGTTGCCTGCGGGAGTGAGCTTTGTGAGCGCCAGCGGCAACGGCGTGAACACCAGCGGCGTGGTGAGCTGGAGTTTGGGGACACTGGCCAGCGGCCAAGTCAGCAATCTCACCGTGACGGTGACGGCCCCAGCCTCTGGTACGCTGACCAACGTGGCGACAGTAAGCTCGCCGACGGGTGATCCGAACAGCACGAACAACGTGACGGTACCGGTCATTACGACGGTGACGCCGGTGGCGGACGTGGGCATTGGCAAGGTGGGTTCAGCCAGCGTTCTGGCCAGCAGCAATTTGGTATACACGATCTCGGTGACGAATTTTGGTCCGTCGAGCGCGAGCAGCGTAACCGTGACGGACACGTTGCCTGCGGGAGTGAGCTTTGTGAGCGCCAGCGGCAACGGCGTGAACACCAGCGGCGTGGTGAGCTGGAGTTTGGGCACCTTGGCGAATGGCCAGGTGAGCAACGTGACGGTGACGGTGACGGTGCCGGCGAGCGGCACGCTGACCAACGTGGCGACAGTAAGCTCGCCGACGGGTGATCCGAACAGCACGAACAACGTGACGGTACCGGTCATCACAACGGTAACCCCGGTGGCGGACGTGGGCATTGGCAAGGTGGGTTCAGCCAGCGTGTTGGCCAGCAGCAATTTGGTATACACGATCTCGGTGACGAACTTTGGGCCATCGAGCGCGAGCGGCGTGGTGGTGACCGACGCGCTGCCGTTGGGCATGACGTTTGTGAGCGCCAGCGGCAACGGCGTGAACACCAGCGGCGTGGTGAGCTGGAGTTTGGGCACCTTGGCGAATGGCCAGGTGAGCAACGTGACGGTGACGGTGACGGTGCCGGCGAGCGGCACGCTGACCAACGTGGCGACGGCAAGCTCGCCGACCGGAGATCCGAACTCGACGAATAATGTGACGGCGCCGGTCATCACAACGGTAACCCCGGTGGCGGACCTTGGCCTTGGCAAGACCGCGGCAGCCTCCGTGTTGGCCAGCAGCGATCTGGTTTACACGATCTCAGTGACGAACTTTGGGCCATCGAGTGCCAGTAGTGTGGTGGTGACCGACACGCTGCCGTTGGGCGTGACGTTTGTGAGCGCCAGCGGCAACGGCGTGAACACCAGCGGCGTGGTGAGCTGGAGTTTGGGGACGCTGGGCAGCGGCCAGGTGAGCAACGTGACGGTGACGGTGACAACCCCGGCGAGCGGCACGCTGACCAACACGGCCAGTGTTAGTTCGCCGACGGGTGATCCGAACAGCACGAACAACGTGACCCCGCCGGTCATCACGACCGTGACGCCGGTGGCCGATGTGGGTCTGGGCAAGACCGGTTCAGCCTCCGTGCTGGCCACCAGCGATCTGGTATACACGATCTCGGTGACGAACTTTGGGCCATCGAGTGCCAGCAGCGTGGTGGTGACGGACACGCTGCCTGCGGGAGTGAGCTTTGTGAGCGCCAGCGGTGGCGGAGCCAATAACAGCGGCGTGGTGAGCTGGAGTTTGGGCACCTTGGCGAATGGCCAGGTGAGCAACGTGACGGTGACGGTGACAACCCCGGCGAGCGGCACGCTGACCAACACGGCCAGTGTTAGTTCGCCGACGGGTGATCCGAACAGCACGAACAACGTGACGGTACCGGTCATCACAACGGTAACCCCGGTGGCGGACGTGGGCATTGGCAAGGTGGGTTCAGCCAGCGTGCTGGCCAGCAGCAATTTGGTATACACGATCTCGGTGACGAACTTTGGGCCATCCAGCGCGAGCGGCGTGGTGGTGACGGACACGTTGCCGGCCACGATGACGTTTGTGAGCGCCAGCGGCAACGGCGTGAACACCAGCGGCGTGGTGAGCTGGAGTTTGGGCACCTTGGCGAATGGCCAGGTGAGCAACGTGACGGTGACGGTGACGGTGCCGGCCAGCGGCACGCTGACCAACGTGGCGACAGTAAGCTCGCCGACGGGTGATCCCAACAGTACCAACAACGTGACCCCGCCGGTCATCACGACGGTGACGCCGGTGGCCGATGTGGGTCTGGGCAAAACCGGTTCAGCCAGCGTGCTGGCCAGCAGCGATCTGGTATACACGATTTCGGTGACGAACTTCGGTCCGTCGAGCGCGAGCAGCGTAACCGTGACGGACACGTTGCCTGCGGGAGTGAGCTTTGTGAGCGCCAGCGGCAACGGCGTGAACACCAGCGGCGTGGTGAGCTGGAGTTTGGGCACCTTGGCGAATGGCCAGGTGAGCAATCTCACCGTGACGGTGACGGCCCCAGCCTCTGGTACGCTGACCAACGTGGCGACAGTAAGCTCGCCGACCGGAGATCCGAACAGCACGAACAACGTGACGGTACCGGTCATCACAACGGTAACCCCGGTGGCGGACGTGGGCATTGGCAAGGTGGGTTCAGCCAGCGTGCTGGCCAGCAGCAATCTGGTTTACACGATCTCGGTGACGAACTTTGGGCCATCCAGCGCGAGCGGCGTGGTGGTAACGGACACGTTGCCGGCCACGGTGACGTTTGTGAGCGCCAGCGGCAACGGCGTGAACACCAGCGGCGTGGTGAGCTGGAGTTTGGGCACCTTGGCGAATGGCCAGGTGAGCAACGTGACGGTGACGGTGACGGTGCCGGCCAGCGGCACGCTGACCAACGTGGCGACAGTAAGCTCGCCGACCGGAGATCCGAACTCGACGAATAATGTGACAGCGCCGGTCATCACGACGGTGACGCCGGTGGCGGACGTGGGCATTGGCAAGGTGGGTTCAGCCAGCGTGCTGGCCAGCAGCAATTTGGTATACACGATCTCGGTGACGAACTTTGGGCCATCGAGCGCGAGCAGCGTAACCGTGACGGACACGTTGCCGGCCACGGTGACGTTTGTGAGCGCCAGCGGCAATGGCGTGAACACCAGCGGCGTGGTGAGCTGGAGTTTGGGGACGCTGGGCAGCGGCCAGGTGAGCAACGTGACGGTGACGGTGACAACCCCGGCGAGCGGCACGCTGACCAACACGGCCAGTGTTAGTTCGCCGACGGGTGATCCGAACAGCACGAACAACGTGACCCCGCCGGTCATCACGACCGTGACGCCGGTGGCCGATGTGGGTCTGGGCAAGACCGGTTCAGCCTCCGTGCTGGCCACCAGCGATCTGGTATACACGATCTCGGTGACGAACTTTGGGCCATCGAGTGCCAGCAGCGTGGTGGTGACGGACACGCTGCCTGCGGGAGTGAGCTTTGTGAGCGCCAGCGGTGGCGGAGCCAATAACAGCGGCGTGGTGAGCTGGAGTTTGGGCACCTTGGCGAATGGCCAGGTGAGCAACGTGACGGTGACGGTGACAACCCCGGCGAGCGGCACGCTGACCAACACGGCCAGTGTTAGTTCGCCGACGGGTGATCCGAACAGCACGAACAACGTGACGGTACCGGTCATCACAACGGTAACCCCGGTGGCGGACGTGGGCATTGGCAAGGTGGGTTCAGCCAGCGTGTTGGCCAGCAGCAATTTGGTATACACGATCTCGGTGACGAACTTTGGGCCATCCAGCGCGAGCGGCGTGGTGGTGACGGACACGTTGCCGGCCACGGTGACGTTTGTGAGCGCCAGCGGTGGCGGAGCCAATAACAGCGGCGTGGTGAGCTGGAGTTTGGGCACCTTGGCGAATGGCCAGGTGAGCAACGTGACGGTGACGGTGACAACCCCGGCGAGCGGCACGCTGACCAACACGGCCAGTGTTAGTTCGCCGACGGGTGATCCGAACAGCACGAACAACGTGACGGTACCGGTCATCACAACGGTAACCCCGGTGGCGGACGTGGGCATTGGCAAGGTGGGTTCAGCCAGCGTGTTGGCCAGCAGCAATTTGGTATACACGATCTCGGTGACGAACTTTGGGCCATCGAGCGCGAGCGGCGTGGTGGTGACGGACACGTTGCCGGCCACGGTGACGTTTGTGAGCGCCAGCGGTGGCGGAGCCAATAACAGCGGCGTGGTGAGCTGGAGTTTGGGCACCTTGGCGAATGGCCAGGTGAGCAACGTGACGGTGACGGTGATGGTGCCGGCCAGCGGCACGCTGACCAACGTGGCGACAGTAAGCTCGCCGACGGGTGATCCGAACAGCACGAACAACGTGACGGTACCGGTCATTACGACGGTGACGCCGGTGGCCGATGTCAGCGTGAGCAAGCATGGTCCAGTGGGCATAACCTTCGGGACGAATTTTAGTTACAGCATATCCGTGACGAACTTCGGTCCGTCAACTGCGAGCAGCGTAACCGTGACAGACAGTTTGCCGGTGGGGCTGGTGTTTGTGAGTTCGGTGCCTGTCACAACGACGAACGCCAGCAATCAGGTCGTTTGGAGTCTCGGCAATCTGGCGGTGGGCGCGACCACGAATCTGACGTTGAATGTGATGTCCATTTTGCGCGGAACGGTCACGAACTTGGCGACCGGCGCCAGTCCGGTATTTGACCCCGTGACCACCAATAATGTCAGCCAGCCGGTCATCACGGCCATCACTAATATCCCGCCGGCGGCGAATCCAGACAGTTATGCGATGGCGGAGAACATGACGAACACATTCAGTCCGCTGCTCAACGATTTGGTGCAGACGCCTGGCGGCAGCCTGACCATCATCAGTGTCAATCCAACCAACGGCACCGCTTTCATTGTGGGCGGGACCAATGTCCTGTTCACGCCGCACATCAACTTCATCGGCACGGCCACCATCGGTTACACCATCAGTGATAACGTGGGCGGGACCAACGCGTCGCTGATCACGGTGACGGTGACGAACCGGCCGCCTATTGCCAATGGTCAGAGTGTGACAACGACTGCGAACACGCCGTTGGCGATTTTGCTCACCGGCAACGACCCCAATGGCCTGCCGCTGACGTTTGTGATAGTGAGCGGACCGGTCAATGGCTCGTTGAGTCTTTTGAACACCAACACCGGGGCGGTAACATACACGCCAAACACGAATTACAGCGGGTCGGACAGTTTCACCTTCCGCGTGAACGACGGCCAGGCGAACAGCGCCACAGCCACGGTTTCGTTGACGATTTTACCGACGGCCGATGTCACCGTTTTCAAAACCGGTCCGGCTAGCGGAGTGGTCGGTTCCAACATGACTTACACCATTACCGTGGCCAACAACGGTCCGGCAACGGCAGCAAACGTGGCGTTGTTTGACCAACTGCCAGCCGGATTCACCCTGGTAAGCGCGACGCCGGCAACGGTGGCGGTTTCCAACAATCTGGTGAGCTGGCCCGGATTCAACCTGATCAAAAACGCCACCAGCAACTTCACGGTGACGGTGGTTTCTGCTGATGGAGGCAGTTACACCAACATCGCCTTCAGCACGGCAAACACGCTGGATCCAAATCCGACCAACAACAACGGCACAGCGACAAATTCACAGGCGATCACGGCGGTGACGGCGCTGGCGGATGTGGCAGTATTCAAGACCGGCAGCACGAACATCCAGCCGGGGGGCACGCTGACTTATACCATTACCGCGACCAACGCCGGGCCTTCGACGGCGACGAACGTCGTGGTGCAGGATACCTTGCCGGCGAATGTCACGTTCCAGACCGCGTCCGGCGGTTACAGTTTAAGCAACAATCTCGTGACGTGGCCGCTGACGTCCCTGGCCAAAGGCGCCTCGACTACGTTCACCGTGACCGTGACCGCGCCGGCGAGCGGCTCGTTTGTCAATATCGCTTCGACCGTTTCCGGCACGCCGGACCCGAACCCGACGAACAACAACGGCACCGCGTCCGGATCACGGGTCAGCACGTCGGTGGTGCCGGTGGCGGACGTGCAGGTCTTTTTGTATGGACCGACCAACGTGACGCTGGGCGACGCATTCTTCTACACGGTGGTGGTGACCAACGCCGGGCCTTCGCCGGCGGTGAACACGCTGGCGCGGGATTTCCTGCCGACAAACCTGGTGTTTACCAGCGCGTCGGGCGGCGGCGTGTATTCCAATGGCATCGTGACCTGGCCGGTCCTCGCGTCGCTGGCCAGCGGCCAGGCAACCAATCTGATTGTGAATGTCGCGCCGTCGGTCGCCGGTTCGACGAACCTGCTGTCGTTCCCGACCAATCGTCCGTTCAATTTCATCGAGACGAACATGACATTCTTTGCGGGCATCCTGACGAACATCGCGTCAGCCTACGCGACGACGTATGATCCGAATCTGTCAAACAACAACGGCACATTGCCAACGGAACAGGTGCAGACCGTCATCACGCCCGGCGTGTTCAGCGTCGTCGTTGCTACGAACACGTATCCGACCAACACTGTCCTCACCAACACCATCATCGCCATCGGGCCGGACTTGTTTGTTGTCGGCACCAGCGCGTTCAACCCGCAGACCGGGCTCTACGAGGAAACCGTGACGGTGACGAACATCGGAACGACCGTGGTGCATGCGCTGCGGCTGTATGTCGGCGGGCTGCGCAGCGGAGTGACTCTGTACAACGCCACCGGCACCAACAATGGCGTGCCTTATGTGGAATATGATCCGCCCTATAGCACGCCGCTGTATCCGTTCCCGGCGTTCACGAACGACAACAGTGTCACTTTCGTGCTGGAATTCTTCGTGGCAGACCGGCGGCCCTTCACAAACTCGTTGTGGGCTGTGGCGATTGTTCCGTCGCCGACCTCGGTGACCAACGGCACGCCGGTGTTCATCAGCCAGATATTCATCGATTGGCGTGACGCGGGCCAGAGTCGTTTCGTGATCGGATTTGACAGCATTCCGGGCCGGACGTACACGATCGAATACAGTTCCGACCTGGTGACGTGGAGTATTGCCGTGCCGTCCATCGTTGCCAGCGCGAACGTGACTCAATGGTATGACGACGGCCCACCCAAGACCGTCAGCAAACCAATGTCCGTGGGCTACCGGTTTTACCGGGTCATCCAACAGTGAACTGATAAAACTGACATCGACCCATGAACAACAATCGCAGAGCTTGGACGACGCCGGTGATCGGCTCGCTTGTGTTGGCCACGGCGGCGTCCGCTGAACAGGATTGGCAAACCAATTCCATTTCCACCAACCGCCTCTCGCTTTCGTTGCGGTTCGGGCTTAACATCTCCGGCAAATTCACAGGGGTCGGCAGATCATTCAGTTCCGGCGACCCCTTGTCCGCCGGCCGCCATACTCCGAACGGCGACGCCTACAATTACGACAACGGTTACGTGCTTACTGACAACAGCGGCAACTATGGCGGCCAGTCTTGGTATTGGGGCTACGACAACGCCAGTCAGGTCAATGCCGGCGCCAACACCATCGCTTTCAACCATACCCTGGCCACCGGTTTGCCCTCGGAAAATTCCGGTGACGATTCGCCCTACGTTGGGGCCGAGTTGACCTATGATTACGAACTCGGCGTGAAGGTGGATTGGCACCACCTGTGCTACGGCCTCGAAGGCGCGGTCAACTTCCTGCCCGTTGAATTCAACAGCGGCGGTCGCTACAACGCCACGTTGTCGCAGCGCACCGACACCTACAGCTACACGCCTGGCACCACGCCGCCGACCGCGCCGTATCAGGGCAGCTATGGCGGCCCCGGTTTTGTTATCAACGTCCCGCCGGTCAACTCCACTACCGCACTGGTTCCCGGCGCGACGTTTCTCGCGCAACAGCATTTCGATGCGAACCTCTGGGGTTTTCGTCTCGGACCTTACGTTGAGCTGCCGGTTTCCGAACGATTGGATTTATTCCTTACCGGCGGCCTTGCCGTGGGATTGCTCGACGGTGAAGCGTCCTGGAAGGAAACCCTTACGCTGCCCGGTGGTGCCGGTTCACTTACGGCCAGTGGTGGTGGCAGTGACACCTCTCTGCTCTGGGGCTATTATCTTGGGCTGAACGCCGCGTATCAATTCACCGAACGCTGGTGCGTGGAAGCTGGCGTGCAATTCCAAAACCTCGGCACTTATAACCACAATTTCGGCGGCCGCGAGGCCGAATTGGATTTGAGCAAGTCCCTCTTCATCCACGCCGGCATCGGCTACAGCTTTTAATGCTTATCGCGTGGTGATTGACCGTTTCTGGCATTGCTCGCGAGCGGCGGCGCCTTGCCCGCCGGTCACCCTGAAACTTCCAGGCGGGTGACGAATACTTACATATCGTGATTGAGCTAATCCGGAATACACAAAAATTGAGTGATAACCGGGCAGGGTTCTGCCGGATGCGCCGGAATTTTTTGTCCGCACTCTGCGCTTGCTTCGTGCCAAAAAATCAGCGTCTATTGGACTCATAATGAAACAGCCTGACAAGTTTGGTTGCGCGTGTGCGATTGGCCTGACGCTTCTTTTTTCGTCAATCATCTCCGTTCCCGCCGCCGATGACGCGCTCGCGTGGCCGCCCGTCACCGCCCAGACCAGGCCGTGGGCGTTCTGGTGGTGGATGGGCAGCGCGGTGGACAAAACGAACATCACGAAGGAACTCACCCGCTACTACGCCGCCGGTCTCGGCGGCGTCCACATCATCCCGATTTACGGCGCGAAGGGCTTTGAATCGAACTACATCAGCTATCTCTCGCCAAAATGGATGGAGATGATGGGCTGGTCGGTCGCCGAGGCGAACCGGCTTGGCATGGGGGTGGACATGACGACCGGCACCGGCTGGTGTTTCGGCGGCCCGCAGGTTTCGGATCAGGATGCGAACGCCAGCGTCGTCGTGAAAACCTACGACCTTGGCGCGGGCGAAAGACTGAAAGAAAAATTCAACCGCAAATCCATCCAGGCGCTCGTCGCCTTCGGGCCGGACGGAAAATCCATTGACCTGACCGACTCCATTTCCACCAATGGCGAAGTGGATTTCTCGCCGCCGGGCGGCAAGTGGACAATCTACGCCATCTCGCAAAAACCCTCCGGACAGAAAGTAAAACGGCCCGCGCCCGGCGGCGAAGGCTGGATGCTCAACCTGATTTATCCGCCGGCGATGGACGATTTTCTCAAGCCGTTCACCGCCGCGTTTGTCGGTTACACCGGCCCGAAACCGCGCGCCCAGTTCCAGGATTCCTACGAGTATCGTTCCGACTGGTCGCCCAATTTTTTTGCCGAGTTTGAAAAACGGCGCGGCTACAAATTGCAGACCGAACTGCCGGCACTGTTCGGCACGAACGCCGACGACCACGCCGCGCGCGTGAAATGCGACTACCGCCAGACCGTCTCCGAAATCATGGCCGAGGAATCGCTGCCCGCGTGGACGAAATGGTCGCACGAACACGGCTTCATCACGCGCGACCAGGCGCACGGTTCGCCTGGCAACTGGCTCGACCTTTACGCCGCCGCCGACATCCCCGAAACGGAAATGTTTCACACCGACCGCAACAAATTGATTTCCAAATTCGCGTCGTCCGCCGCGCACGTCACCGGCAAGCCGCTCGTCAGTTCCGAGACCGGCACCTGGCTGGCGGAACATTTCACCGAGAAGCTTTCCGACGTGAAATATCTCTTCGACGACATGTTTCTGTCCGGAATCAACCACATATTTTATCACGGCTGCTGCTATTCGCCCGACGAGGCCGGCTGGCCCGGCTGGCATTTTTACGCCTCAACGGAAATGAACCCGCGCAACTCCATCTGGCGCGACGCCGACGCCGTCAACGCCTACGCCGCGCGCTGCCAGTCCATTTTGCAATCCGGCCAGCCGGACAACGACATTTTGCTCTACTGGAACATTTCGGATTTCTGGATGCAGCCTGGCGACAAGCTGCTGCCGCACCTCACCGTCCACGCGCGCGACTGGTTCGAGGGCCAGCCCATCGGCAAAATGGCGCAACGACTTTGGAGTGAAGGGTTCGCTTTTGACTACGTCTCCGATGCACAACTGAAAACAGCTAAAGTTGTTGACGGAAAAATCCAGATGCCCGGCGGAAATTACAAAGTTATTGTGGTGCCATGGTGTAAATACATGCCGTTTGAAACCTTCACAAATTTAGTAACCCTCGAAAAAATGGGAGCAACAATCATTGTTCAAAATCCAACATGCAATGCTTCGGGCTTAGATGATTTCAAAGAGCGAACTGATGAAATGGTGAATCTTTGGACGGACGACCTCCGTTTGGATAATCTTCGATTTGGCGGCGGAAAATTAGGTGACACAAATGCCTTTGGTTTTGCATTCAACACAAACGGCGCTGGTAAGATTATTCTACCGGAAGGCACAGTTGCAGCGTATGGATATGCACTGAACTACGTTGGAGCAGTCCAGGAGGCGATGGTGGAAAGCGGTCTGTCCTTTGTCCGCCGTTCATTCGAAGGCGGCTGCAATTATTTCATCGCCAACCGCGCTGAAGCCAATTTCGACGGCTGGATTTCTCTCGCCCGTCCTGCCAAGTCCCTTGTCATTCTTGATCCAATGACCGGCAATTCCGGCGTAGCGGCGACTCGGCAGAGCGCCGCAAACTCAACCGAAATTCATCTGCAACTTGCCGCTGGCGAGTCCGTGATTCTCCGCGCCTTTGCCGACAAAAAAGTAGAAGGCCCGGCTTGGAATTATTGGCAGCCCCAGACGCCAGACGCCAAACCCCAGACCCTGACCGGCCCGTGGAACGTGAAATTCATCCTCGGCGGCCCGACGCTGCCGGCGGATTTTCAAACCGCCAGGCTCGCCTCGTGGACGACGTTCCCCGACACGAACACGCAAGCCTTCGCCGGCACCGCGAAATACGAGACCACGTTTGATGCGCCTCGGAGGGACGAGTTACACGAGTCCCCAAACCAAGAATCAAAGACAGGGACTCGCGGCGCTCGTCCCTCTGATAATTTTTATCTCGATCTCGGCGACGTGCGCCAGAGCGCGCGGGTGCGCGTGAACGGCAAGGATTACGGCACACTCATCACGCCGCCGTTCCGCGTGGTCGTTGACAATCTGAAGCCGGCCGGCAACCAGCTCGAAGTGGAAGTCACCAGCGTCGCCGCCAACCGCATCCGCGACCTGGACCGGCGCGGCGTGCCGTGGAAAAATTTCCGCGACATCAACATTGTGGACATCAATTATAAACCCTTCGACGCCTCCAACTGGCCACTCACCGATTGCGGTTTGCTTGGGCCGGTGACATTGACGGCAGTAACGGCAAAATGATGGAGATGTGCCCGTCCTCGGGCGCGGCAACCGGCTTCATTCAACCCGAATTTCGAAGCTGGCCTGAGCGTAGCGGCGACGCCTCGTCGCAGAAAGGTGCAGGCGACGCCCTCGTCGCCAGTTGCGGCGGCGATTATGCCGCTGCCGGGAAAAATGCGACGGGGGCGTCGCTATCACCCTGTGGCGACGAGGCGTCGCCGCTACTTTCGGCTGACCGCTTCGGAGTTCGGGTTCAACTGAACATTTTCCAATCGCCCGCCTCACTTGGCTGCGGCAGGGATGGCCGCACTCCGCCAACGCAGAAATGCGAACGTTGGCTGACTGGGAGCCATAATCAGGCGCTTTTATTCGCAGCCAGCTTTGTCCGCCCCGAATTCGTCATTCGTAATCGGCGAGGATTTTCAACCCTTCGGGATCGGCGATGTCCTGGCCTTGAAGGAGGACAACGTGCCGATATCCGAGGTTCCGCAAGCTGACGAGCCAGTATGTGCCGCGGTCGCGAAACTGGTCACCAATCTGCGATTCCGTGTAATTCTCAAGAATGACCACGGCGGTTTCGCTTTTGGGCAGTGCCGCGGCCCTCGCCAAAAACTTGTCGTTGGCTTCGCTCGCAGAAGCGTCCGGTCGGAGCATCCGGCAGGTCTGGTTGTCCAGGGAGTCAATGACCAATGCCGTATTGTCGTAGCTGTGAAACGTCCGCGGCGGTGTCGCGCAGGAGGTCGAGATGATGGCCAAAGCCACAAGGGCCAGGGTGGTGCTGATGTTCAATGATTTCATATGTTCCTGTCGGTAGATGCCTCAGTTTGATTTGCCTCTTTTTACCACCGTCTCATGCGCAATTGCAATGCCATTGGTTTTGGGCCGATGCAATGCGGGCGCAACCAGAGGGCGTGTTGCCCAAATCATTTGGAACTGGCGGAGCGCGGCTGTCCCAGCCGCAGCACGTTCGACAACTACCATAACCCTGGAATTGGGTGCGCTCATCTGGCAATCCTGGCTGCTGCGGGTGGGATACCCGCGCTCCGTTCCATTTAAGCAACACGCCCCGGACACTCCCACGGTAGCGGCGGCCATCTCTGGCTGCCGTATCGCCCTGCTTCCAACCGGGTGGCCCCATGTAAGCTGGGCCATGGCGTAGTTTCGGTTTTATGGCCCGGGCGGCAGGGATGCCGCCGGATACGGCAGGCAGGATGCTGCCGCTACAGATCGGTGGCAATGTCCCGGTGGTTGGGCGTTGCTATTTTAACTTCGGGAAAAATTCCGCCGCCGTTTTGCACGTCGCCGCGCTCAACTCTTCGAGCGAACAAGCCTTCACTTGGGCGATGGTTTCGGAGATTTCCTTCACATAAGCCGGTTCGCAGCGCTTGCCGCGATACGGCACGGGCGCGAGATACGGACAGTCGGTTTCCAGCATGAATTTGTCCAGTGGCGTGGCGGCGACGATGTCGCGGACGTTTTGTCCGTTCTTGAACGTGACGATGCCGGTAAAACTGACGAGCGAGCCGATATCCAGGACGCGGCGCATCCGGTCGGCGCTCTCGCCGAAGCAATGGAACACACCGCGCACGTTGCCGGCAAACGGCTTGAGCAGGGCGAAAGTGTCGTCAAAGGAGTCACGCTGGTGGATCACGCAGTTCAGACCGGTTTCGCTGGCGACTTCCAACTGTTGCTGGAAAATTTCAGCCTGCTTCTGTTTGTAACGCGCGTCATCGGCAGCGGTGTCTGGAGCGCCGGTCTCCGACCCGGCGCGTTTCGCGGAGTCGCCTTTTCTCGCCGGTTCGGAGACCGATCCGCCGGGCAGGCGGTGATAATCCAGGCCGATTTCACCGATGGCGACGACTTTTGGATGCTTCACCAGTTTGCGCAGCGGTTCGCGAATATCGTCCGGGGCTTCATGGGCGTTTGACGGATGCCAGCCGACGGCGGCAAAAACGCACTCGAAACGTTCGGCCAGCTTGATGGCGTGCATGCTGCTTTCGAGATCGGTGCCGATGGAAATGATTCGGGTGATGCCGGCGGCCTGGGCGCGGGTAATGACTTCTGTCATATCCTTGGCGTAGTCCGGGTAATCCAGATGCGCGTGGGTGTCGTAAAAACTGGCCATAATATTCAGGGGGCAGGGAATCCTTTTAGAAACATCGAACATCCAACATCGAACGCTGAACATCGAATAACACGCCGCTGATCTTCATTCGGAGTTCGATGTTGAATGTTGGATGTTCGAGGTTCTGTCACGGGGAAAGGCTATGGCTTGGCCGGAGCATTGGTGCCGGTGAGTTTTTGTTCGAGCGCGGCCAGTCTGGCCTCGACGGATGCCTTGCCGGGGTAATCGGGTGATTCCTGGAGAAGCTGTTTGTATTTTTCCAGGGCGTCGGCTTCGCGGTTCTGCGCCAGAAGTTTTTCGCCCAGCGTTAGCCGGATGCGAATGCGCTGTTCCGGCGACGGGTTGCGGGTCAGGGCGAGTTGATACGTTTCAATGGCTGAAGACGGTTTGCCCTGCATTTCGTAAAGGTCGGCGAGTTTTTCGGTGAGCACGGCGCTACTGGTGGTTGCGGGAATGGTTTCGAGGAATGCGGCGAGCTGGGCCGCGGGCGTGCCGTGAACCAGACCCAAATCCACGATGCGCAGATAAGACCATTCGATCAGCGGGTTGTGGGTGCGCGCGAATTCCGCGTGCAGCGCCGACGGTTCCCGGCCAAAGGGCCGGTAAAGCGGGTCGCCGACGACGGTGGTTTGCCAGGATAAAACGGGTTGCGCGGCCCAGGCGGCCTCGCCAAACGTGAATCCGCCGGCAATCAGCCGCGCGAGAAAGGCGTAAACATTGGGTGTGCAGGAGAGATACGGCTCGTTGACGCAGCCCATGGTGCAGGTCGCTCCTTTGGCAAGCAGCGGCCCGGCCCAAAACTGGTTCGTGCTCCGCAACGTGGACGCGCTGTAGGAATGCAGATGATACGCGAACGCGCCGGGCATGAATTCAACTTTGGGCAGCGTAAACGGGCCGCTGACGTATTCATCATACCAGCCGCAATAAATGGCGATCTGGCTCATCGGAAAATCGGCGGGAAACGTGGCGGGATTTTTGTCCACGGTTGTTTCAAAACCCAGTTGGCGGCAGATTTCTGCCGCTCCCAGGATCCATTCGTCGCCCAAAATATAATTGGTGTCGGTTTGGGGCAGTCCGCGCGCGTCGAAGTAGGCGCGGCCCCACAAGCCGTCGCGTTCGGCGGCGAGCGCCTTGTCCACCAGACCGCGCGCAATCTCCACACTGGGGCCGTCGAGCCGGGCCACCAGCAAAATGCCGTTGGTGGGATGGAGCAGCGCCGGGTTGGTGACGCCATAAACCCAGTTGGGCAGCGGTCCGGAAAGCGGGACGTTCATTTTCACCAGCGGCAGCCAGGCCAGCTCGGAATCCACCGCCGCTTCATTGCGCAACATTTCCGGACGGGCGTTTTCCCGGCCCGGTTCGTGCAAATTCGGGTCGGCGGCAATCTTCAGCGGAACGCCCCAGCACAGGACAGCGTAGCGGATTTTGGATTCAACGACCGGGTGGTCCACGCGTGGGGGCTGGCCGTTGGTCGCGGCGTTGGTCACGGAACCAAACCGCCAGAGCTTGTCCACCAAGAGCCGGCTGGCCAGCGGATATTGCAGCCCGTCGCGAAACTCGGCGCGCGTCATCTCCTCGGTGATGGGCAGATCAAACCCGTAAATTTGCGTCTCCGGCACCTGCCGCATTCGGGCGTAATGCTCCGCCACCACTTTCGACCCGGCCAGGCGGGTGTTGTAAATCACGACCACCTCGTCGCCGCCGGCATGGACCAGCCACGGCGCGAACGCAAGGAGAAGAACTGTAAATTTAATCCCCAATATTTTCATGCATCCTTCATTTGACCTTCAACGGACCGGAACGTTGGAATTTTGTGTCCTAGGCACCGCATGTCACCTGGAGGCCATCATACGCGAGCATCACTCCGGATGGCAATTCCGCCTGCGCCCGGTCGTGGTCGTAATCGTGCGTGAGGTGTGTGAAATAGGTCCGCGCCGCGCCGATGCGCCGCGCCGCCGCCAGCGCTTCGTCGAGGCACATGTGGGTCGGATGCGGCTGGTAACGCAGCGCGTCGAGCACGGCGACTTCGACGTCCTGGACCTTTTCCAGCGCGTCGACGGGGATTTCCTTGCAGTCGCTGAGATACGCGAGCCGTTTTTTGCCGTTTTGCATGAAGAGATAGCCATTCGTCATCGTCGAGCCGTGCGGCAGGGGCAGGGGAATGATTTCCAAATCGCCCAGGGTGAATGTTCCGGCTATGACGTGGGGTTCGGGGCGGAAATAGCCTTTCGGAATTGTCCGCCCGTCAAACGCATAGATGAAAATACGCCGAAGCGCCGCCATCGTTTCCGCGTTCGCATAAATCGGCAACGCACCTTTGCGCAAATCGCAAAACCGGCGGCAATCGTCCAGACCCATGATGTGATCGGCATGGGAATGGGTGAAAACAACCGCATCAAGCCAGCGGATGTTTTCGCGCAGGCACTGGATGCGAAATTCCGGCGTCGTATCCACGACGAACTTGACCTGGTCCGTGGCGATGTAAATGGAAGGCCGGGTGCGATGGTTTTTGGGATTGGCCAGGAATTCCGGTGGGTATTCCTGGCCGATGAGGGGCACGCCCTGCGACGTGCCGCTGCCGAGAAAAATGAATGAAAACGACATGATTAAAATTTTCTTTCGTTGCTGGCTTCCAGCCTATTCAATTCAACCACGGATGCACACGGATAAACATAATGCGTTTTGCGTGGCGACTGCTGGTATGGACTGCGGCGGGAAGCGAAGCGCCACGCCGCTTTCGGAAACCATCACGCAAAAAGCGGTGCCGCCGCTGTCCACCCTCCGCAGTATTGCTACGGAGGACGGGCACTCCAGTCTTCGCTGCGCTTCGCCTCGGCAGGCTGCCACGGCAGTCCAAATTTTATCCGTGTCCATCCGTGGTTGTAAGATTTACCGGGACAAAATCTAACCATGTTGACGACGCTACGCATCAAAAACCTCGCGCTGGTGCCGGACTTGACGCTCGAACTCCAGCCCGGTTGCAATGTCATCACCGGCGAGACCGGCGCGGGCAAATCCATCATCATCGGCGCGCTCAATCTCGTCCTGGGCGAACGCGCCGACCGTTCGCTCATCCGCACCGGGGAGGATAGTTGCTCGGTCGAGGCCGTGTTCGACGTCACGGAATTGCACGTCAACCGACGCGGAGCGCCGGCCTCCGGCACGGCTCGACAGGGCGGCGATTTGAAACACGCCGTACCGGAGGCCGGCGCTCCCTCGCAACTGGGAAAATATCTGGAGGAAAACGGCCTGGAGCCGTGCGAGGCGAATCAGCTCGTCCTCAAACGCACCTTCACCGCCGGTGGCACGAACCGCCAGTTCGTCAACGGCTCGGCCACCACCCTGAACGTCCTGGCGGCGATTGGCGAATGGCTCGTGGACATGCACGGCCCGCACGACCACCAGTCGCTTCTGCATCCCGCGAAGCAACTCGCCATTCTCGATGCGTTCGGCAATTTGGAAAGGGAGCGGGCGGTGTTTGGCGGATTGGTTCAACGCCGCGCCGCGCTCGAAGGCGAAAAATCCGCGCTCGTTGTGGATGAGAAAACCTACGCGCAGCAACTGGACCTGCTGCGTTTTCAAGTGAACGAAATTTCCAGCGCCCGGCTTCAGCCCGGCGAAGATGAAGGGGTTGAGGAAAAATTCCAGCGCGCGAGCAACGCAGCGAAGCTGTTGCAATTAAGCCAGGCCGCGCTGGATGTGCTGGACGGGAACGACCCTTCATTGCTCACCCAGGCTGGCGCGGTGGGCCGCACGTTGCAGGAATTGCGGCGCGTGGACGCGGGCGCGGACACGCTGGTTGAATTGCACGGGCAGGCGGCATCGGCGCTGCGCGAATTGCAGTCCGGGCTTTCGCGTTACGCGGAAAAAGTGGACGTTGACCCCGCGCAACTTCAACGGCTCGAGGAACGGCTTGATCGCCTCCACTCCCTCAAGCGCAAATACGGCGCGACACTCGCCGAGGTTATCGCGTTCGGCGACGATGCAAAACGCCGGCTCGCGAGCCTCGAACAGCGCGATGGCGAACTGGCCCGGCTCAATGGTGAATTGCAAAAATTGGATGCGGAACTGTTGCGTGCGGGCAAAGAACTTTCCGCCAAACGGCGCAAAATTATTCCGCAGCTCGCGAAGGCCGTGGGCAAACAACTCGATGATTTGGGATTCAAGCAAAGCAAATTTGACGTGGCCATCAACTCCGTAGCAGCGGACGTTAGTCCGCTCCATCTTGTCGAAAGCAATGTTAGAGCCGACTCACGTCGGCTGCTACAGTTCAGCGGTTCGTCACTTTCTTCCACCGGCTTCGATCAGATTGAATTTCAATTTGCTCCCAATCCGGGCGAACCCGCCAAGCCGCTCCGCGCCATCGCGTCGTCCGGTGAAATGGCGCGCGTGATGCTGGCGCTCAAAACCGTGCTGGCGGTGGAAGACGAAATCCCGGTGCTGATTTTTGATGAAGTGGACGCGAACATTGGCGGCGAGACGGCTAATGTGGTCGGTGAAAAGATGAAGCAAATTGCCGTCCGGCGGCAGGTGTTGTGCATCACGCATCTGCCGCAGGTGGCCGCGGCCGCCGACGCGCATTACGTCGTGACCAAGCAGGTTGAGAATGGCCGGACGATTTCGGAAATCAGGTTGCTCGACAAAAAATCCCGCGTGACGGAACTGGCCCGAATGCTCGGCGGCCAGAGTGACGCCGCCCGGAAACACGCGGAGGCGTTGCTAAACGGATAATGCTTGGTAAACATTGAAACGCATCCAATTTCTCACGTCGCCGCCGTTTTTTACAGAAAACAAGCTGTCCTGCCGGTTTTCAGAAGTTAAAAACAGTAAAAATCCACGAAAATATGGATAATTGGATATGTGGCCCTTGTCACCAGAACTGGTGACTGGCAGGGGACCGGGCATGAGGTATGATTCCATTGTTGTTGCCGTTGTAATTTAGTTCTCAATTCTGTTTTAAGAGGCCGGACCTGTTGTCCGGCCTTTCTTTTTTTTCAGCCGGCTCAATCTCCTGATTGGCAATCACCCTGAGCCGGGAATCATATCATTTCCCAACCGGCAGGACCGCATGGGTGCGCGGTCATCATACCCGGCGACGCAGCCCTTGCACCTGTGCATCCTGTCGCCGCAACCGCGTGGCGCCTTGTCCATCGGCTTGTCGCGCAAAAGCGCAGCGCCGGCGGAAGTCCTGCATTCCGGGACAAAGTTGGAAGTTTTACGCGGCCGTGCGCATTCTCGCGATTGACCACTTGCCACCGCTCGGCTACGATGACTTGCCTGGCGTGTTCGTCTATCGGTTAGGACGCTGGATTCTCAATCCGGAAAGACGGGTTCGATTCCCGTACGCGCTACCAGTGTTTGGTTGAAGATGTAAAACCCAGCGGGGGCCAAGCCTCTTGACGGGGTTGAGGGCTGAGAGTTGGGAGATTCGGAAAGTTGAGTGTTGGGGCGCATTCAGGGGCACCGCCCCCGAATGCAACCGAATGGGAGCGCGGCTTGTCCCCAGCCGCAGCACTGGCAAATGCAAGAGCCGGTTGGAAAGTTTTTTTATGAACCGGTCTCCGCGAATGGAGCTGCTGCGAGTTGGGACAACTCGCGCTCCGGCGAGCGTACCGATACGGTGTTCCTTTGCACCCGCGGCAACGCCGGCTTGACTTTCGGTCCGCAGCTTTCGACCCTCATCGCTCGAACAACTATGAACACTTTCCAAATCATTTTTACTCCAACCAGCGCCGCCGAGGTGGCGCGCATGCCCAAGGAACTGCAATTGCAAATCCTCGGCGAATTTCGCGGACTCCCCCAGCAGGCGCTCGGCACTGAATTGGACGCCTTCGGCAAATTGGAGCTGGACGGGCGGACGTTGCACCGTTTTCGCGTGGGTGATTATCGCGTCTATTTTGAACGGCATGAATTGGGCGTGCTCGTCCACCGGATTCTCAGCCGCCACACGCTCAAGGATTTTCTGTTCCGTTCCGGCTTGAAGACCGGCGAGGACGAAGCGCTTCAGGAAAATCCCAAGTTTTGGGAATTGATCGAATCCGCCAAAACATCAGCCAAAACCTGAACGGTTTCAAAGCTTGTCAGGTTGGCAGAGGAAGTGCCTCCATCGATGGCGGCAGCGGCGGCAATTTCTTTTCAGCAATGCAAATGAGTCCGCCAATCCGTGAGGCCGCCCGGGTTCGCCGAAGAAATCTTTTGCCTGGTCTTCTCCGTGTGCATCCACGGTAATTGAATGGATACGGCTTCAGCTATTCCACATCCTCGCCCAGCTCGACGTTCCAATAGGCCAGGTCAATGAAATGCTTCCAACTGTCGTGCCGGTGCAGGTTGAAATTGATCTGCACAAACGGACGCCATTTCGGGCGTTTGGGCTTGCGAACGAGGTGCATGCCGGCTTCCTGCGGCCGGCGGTTGGCTTTCTGCGTATTGCATTCGATGCAGGAACAAACAATATTTTCCCAGGTCGTCGGCCCGCCGCGATCGCGCGGAATGACGTGGTCCAGATTCAAATCCTTCCGGTCAAACACGCGCCCGCAATACTGGCAGGTGTTCTTGTCGCGCTCAAAAATGTTGTGGCGCGTGAACTTCACCTCCTTCTTGGGCATCCGCTCGTAAACGAACAGCAGAATGATTCGCGGCACGCGAATGCGGAAGGAAATGGTGCGGACGGATTCCTCCTGCGGCGCGTTTGCGGAAATGTTGCGCCATTCCTGAAAATTGAAGGTGTGGAACGAGCCGTCCTCGGCGTTGACCACGACCTGGGCCTGGCCTTGAAACAACAGCGTGAGCGCGCGGCGGGCGGTGCAGACATTGACCGCCTGCCACAACCGGTTCAATACAAGCACATGCTGGTTTAGCGCGGTGTTCATGGCGCTGATGGGGAAAATTAACAAAACCGCCGGGGCAGGTCAATGGCATCCATGTGACCTGGCCCATTCCCAATTAAATGATTACGATTGAGGCCGGATTTTCCATCTCGCCGCGCGACCGGTTTGGTGGAGCGAGTCAGCGCCAGGGTGGGATTTCCCCGAACAAATTCGCGCCTTGAACCCCGGAACCGGCGCTGCCGGGAAGTTCGTGGTGAAGAGAAACGGCTTTGGTTAATTCTGCGATGTTCAACGGAACTCACCGCGCTGTTGGGGCTGGCTCATGATAGGTTTTGCCGGCCCGGTAGAGCTCAAGCAGTTGCCGGCTTTTCTCGGCCAGTTTTTTAGATCCGGCTGAGATTGCGAGCTGCTCCGCCTTTTCCGCCATCGTCACCGCGTCCGGAAAACGGCCCGCTTCGGCATAAGCGGCGGCCAGCGTCCTGATGAACAAGGGTTCGCCATAATGGGTCAGCTCGCACGCGCGTTCGGCCAAACGGACCGCCTCGGCCCCATTGCGAAGCTCGGCATCGGGATTGACGGCCAGCACCCACGCCAGGTTGTTCTGCGCCTCGGCGTAATTCGGACTGATCTGGATGGCCTTGCGAAAGTTCCCAATCGCTTCCTCAAACCGGCCCTTGTCGGCGAGGGCGGCCCCCAGGTTGTTCTGCGCCGCGACGAAATTCGGATTGATCTGGATGGCCTTGCGAAAGTTCCCGATCGCTTCCTCAAGCCGGTCCTCGGTGGCGAGGGCGGCCCCCAGGTTGTTCTGTGCCGCGGCGAAATTCGGATTGATCTGGATGGCCTTGCGATAGTTCTCAATTGCTTCCTCAAGCCGGCCTTGGGCGGCGAGGGCATGGCCCAGGTTGTTCAGCGCTTCGGCGAAATTCGGATTGATCTGGACGGCCTTGCGAAAGTTCTCAATCGCTTCCTCCAACCGGCCCTTGTCGGCGAGGGCATGGCCCAGGTTGTTCAGCGCCACGGCGAAATTCGGATTGACCTGGATGGCCTTGCGAAAGTTCCCAATCGCTTCCTCCAGCCGGCCCTTGTCGGCAAGGGCGATGCCCAGATTGTTCAGCGCCACGGCGAAATTCGGATTGATCTGGATGGCCTTGCGATAGTTCTCAATTGCTTCATCAAGCCGGCCTTGGGCGGCGAGGACATGGCCCAGGTTGTTTTGCGCTTCAGCGAAATTCGGATTGATCTGGATGGCCTGGTAATAATTCTCAATCGCTTCCTCCAACCGGCCCTTGGCGGCGAGGGCATGGCCCAGGTTGTTCAACGCTTCGGCGAAATTCGGATTGATCCGGATGGCCTTGCGAAAGTTCTCAATCGCTTCATCCATTTGGCCCTTGTCGGCGAGGGCGGCCCCCAGAGTGTCCATCACTTCGGGGGAATTCGGATTGCTCTGGAAGGCCCGATGGTAGTGTTCCATTGCCTCTTTAATGCGTCCCTGGTTCCGGAGCAAATTACCCAGATTGTTGTGGGCCAGCCAGCAATCCGGGTTCCCGGCCAGCGTCGCCCGCCAGAGGGTTTCCATGTCCGTGTACATTCCGGCCTGCCGCCAGGTCAGGAGGGCGAGCACCGGCAGCACAATGGCGGCAAATCCATAAACCACCGCCAGCCTGCGCCAGGATTCGGCCACCCGTACCACCAGCGCCGCCACCAGTGCGATGATCCCGAGCGCGGACAGATAAACCCAGTGATCCCACGCAAATGAATAACGCATGCCATACGCGTTCATGAATCCCAGCACCGGAAACAAGGTTCCCACATAAAAGAACAGCGCCGTCGCCGGCCCACGCCCAAGGCGCCCCCGGGCCAGCCAGAGCGTGAAAAGGGCGCCGATGGCGGTTACCGGATAAAGCCATTGCCACCCCGAACCGGGTTCAGGCTGCCAGCGCGGGTAAACGAAGCAAAGCTTCGCCGGCCAAAACAGGTTGCCGAGGTAAAACCAGAACGCCCGCCCGGCAACCAGGCAGCGTTGCGGGAATGTCAGGTCAAAGTCCGGCCCTTCCGCACCGAGATGGTATTTCTCCAACCAGGCGGTTACGGCACAAAGACCCAGGGCCAGGGCGAAGAAGGGCAGGGTTGGCAACACGTCCGCCCGCCACCGGATTTGTCCGCGTTGCCACCAACCGATCAACAGAATGGCCGCCGGCAACGAAAAGGTCGTCGTCTTGGCCAGCAACGCACAAAGAAACAAAACGAAAGCCAGTCCGTAAAAAAGTGACACTTGGCACGTGCCGCGTGACGGGTCAGGCACAGAAGTGACTTTTTGCGGTCCTGTCACCTGCCGCCTGCCACTTGCCACACCCTTCGCGTAGCGCAGGTAAGCCAGCCAGGCGCCGAGGTAAAAAACAAGCGAAAGAACATTTTTACGTTCGGTGATCCAGGCGACGGATTCAACCATGACCGGATGCAGCGCGAAGAGGGCACCGGCCAGCCAGGCGCCGGGCACCTGGAGCCGGAGCAACAACCGCCAGAAGAGCAGCGCGGCCAGCGCGTGCAGCAGGACGTTCTCCACGTGATAGGGGGTAGTCCAGAATTTCCAAAGTTGATAATCCAGCCAGAACGTCGTCCCCGAGAGCGGATAATACTGTTGCAGGGCGGTGGGCTGGAACCAGATCAAGCGCAGGCCGGAAGGGTCGCGTAACAAGCCGATTATATTCGTGGTCCACGAGTCGTCGTCCCAGACGAAACCGCCGCGCAGGGCGGGGAAATAGGCCAGGAAGACCAGGAGAACGATCAGGGCGCCCTGCCAAATCGGCAGCGTTCGTCCACGAATCAACATTCGCCCGGGGAAGGTCTTTTGTGGCACGCGTTTTTTTTACCCGCAAAGGCCGGCCGAGGCAAGTTCCGCTGTAATCATTTGCCAGGCCGGCTTCCGCTGGACTAGCATCCCGGCATGAAACATCCGGCAGCCCTGCTGTTTTTGATACTGGCCGCGCTGTTGCCGACAGCGCGCGCGCAGCAGGGGCCTGACGACCAATACATCGTCATTTACAGCCTGATGCAGCAGGCGGATGCGTTGGACAGCTCCGGACAATCGCGCCAGGCGCTGGCCCAATACGTCCAAGTGCAGGGCGAACTGCAAAAATTTCGGAATATTTACCCGGATTGGAGCCCGAGAATTGTCAACTTCCGCTTGAATTATCTCGCGGAAAAAATCGCCGAAGTGACGGCGAAACTTCCCGTGACCCCGCAAAACGGGACGCCGCCCCAGTCGCCGCCGCCGGGCGCGGCGTCAACCTCCGCCGCCGATTTGGAGGCGCAGTTCGGCGCGCTGCATGAACAGGTGCAAAAACTACAGGTGGACAACACGACGCTTCAAGCCAAGCTCCAGGAGGCGCTGGCGGCGCAACCGGCGGCCATTGATGCGCGCGAACTGACCCAGGCACGGGCGCAAATCCGGTCGTTGATGAAGGAAAACGATTTGCTCAAGGTCAGCCTGTCGCAGGGAAAAGCCGGAACGGCGATGGGGCCGGCGGTCGCGGCATCGGACGCCTTGAAACTGGCGCAACTGGCCCTGGCCGAAGCGAATCAAAAATTAACCGCGCAAACGGCGCGCGCCGACACACTGGCCCGGGAAAATCAGGCGTTGCAATCGCGCGTCCAGGCGTTGCTGGCCAGTCCCGATACGATTCAGGCGCTGCGCGAGGAAAATGCGCTGCTCAAAAAACAGATTGCCGATTTCAAACCGGCGGCGCCGGATCCGGCGGAAGCCGCCCGGCTGAACGCGGAACTGGCCGGGCTGCGGAAACAGATTGCCGAGTTGCAGTCGGCTTCCGCAGTCGTTTTTTTGGAAAAATCAGCCCTGGAAAATCGCGTGCGGCAATTGCAGATCGCGGCGGTGAATTCCGCGCCGGTCCCGGCGCCCAACCAGGCGGAAAACGAGGAGCGCATCCGGACGTTGACGCAGGAGCGCAACGATTTGCTCGCCAAACTGGGCGAGGCGAACCGGGAGCTTTACGGTCGCCGGAAACAGGACGCCGCGGCGCGTATCAACGTGTTGACCGATGAGGTGAACGCCCTGCGCGCGCGGCTGGCGGTGGATGAAGCGCCGGTCATCCCTTACACGCCGGAGGAACTGGCCTTGTTCAAGCAACCTGCGCCGCAACTGGCCAGTCGCAACGCGGAGAAAAAATCCATCAAGGAGCTGCCCGGCGGCGCGGCCGAACTGGTGGCCGAGGCGCAACATTATTTTTCCTCCGGGCAATACGACAAGGCGGAGGATGATTATCAGAAAATTTTGCAGCATGATGAAAACAACGGATTGGTGCTGGCCAACCTGGCGACGATTGAGATGGAGCAGGGCCGGCTCGACGATGCGGAAAAACACATCAAAGCCGCCGTAGCTCAAAGTCCGGACGACCCCTACAACCTGGCAACGCTGGGCCGCCTTGAATTTCTCCGCGAAAAATACGACGACGCGCTTGACGCCTTGGGCCGCGCGGCCAAGCTCGATCCCCGAAATCCGGAAATTGAAAATTATCTCGGCGTCACGCTCGGTCACAAGGGCCTGCGCGCGCAGGCGGAAACGGCGTTGCGCAAGGCGATTCAACTCGACCCCAATTACGGCCCGGCGCACAACAATCTGGCGGTGATTTACATCAGCCAGGTGCCGCCCCAGGTGGAACTGGCGCGCTGGCATTATCAAAAGGCGCTCGACGCCGGCCAGCCGCGCAATCCGAACCTGGAGCAGATGCTGGACGCGAAAGGCGCGCCGGCGAACCCGCAATGAACAAATTCTGCATCAGGCCAACCGGGTAGGGCCGCGCTGCCGCGCGGCCAGGCGGAGCGGCAGCTCCGCCCTACCGATCAAATTACAACGCAGACCAAATTTCAAAATGCTCCGGCAAGGCTTCCATGAATTGACGGTCCCGACCCGCGGGCGCGGGCTTTGCGAGTTCACGCGCGAGGTTGAATGGTGGGTGGAGCAAAACCATTTCCAGGATGGCTTGCTGACACTCCATTTGCAGCATACTTCGGCCTCGCTGCTGATTCAGGAAAACGCCGACCCGGATGTGCGGCGCGATTTGGAGGCGTTTTTCCAACGGCTGGTTCCCGACGGCGATCCGCTTTATGTGCATGTGCTGGAGGGCGATGACGACATGCCCGCGCACATTCGCGCGGCGCTGACGGCGGTCAACTTGAACATTCCCGTGCGCGGCGGGCGGCTCGCCCTCGGCACCTGGCAGGGGATTTATCTGTGGGAACACCGCGTTCGCGGACACGCGCGCCGCGTCACCCTGCACTTCATCGGCGAATAGCCGGCCGGCGGTGGGGCGAGCGTCCTCGCGAGCCGTAACAAATTTCAACGATGCGGCTCGCCGGGAGTCTCGCCCCACCACGCCGAACCATTGTCGAATAAACTGGCCAAGCGCGCCGTCGAATGGCAGGTTGCGGATGTTTATGCAAACCATGAAATGGTCTCGCTCCAGTGTTTTGTCGGCGTTGGTTTTTGTTTTTGCCTTCGCCGGGCACGGCGAAAATGTCACGAACAGTTTCGGTTTCACCGGCCCGGAAATTTTCCCGATTGACGTTCAAATCAACCTCCTGCACGCGGCGGATTTGGACGGCGACGGCCTGAACGACCTCATCGTCGCCAACAATCTGCGCTCCAAAATCAATTTGCTTTACAATCAAACGGGCAAAACTAATCAAGTGGCCGCGGCCGGCCAGCCGCGCAAACTCGAAATCAATGAACTCCCGCCCGGCGCGCGTTTCCGCATTGATTCCATCCCCACCGACGAGCGCTTGGGCGCGATGGTGGTGGCCGACCTCAACGGCGACGGCCGACCCGACATCGCCTTTTACGGCGACGCGAAGGATCTCGAGGTGATTTACAACGAAGGCACGAATGGCTGGAGCGAGCCGAAACACTGGCACATCGTGGACGGACAGTTGAACCCGAATGCGCTGACGCCCGGCGATTTGAACGGGGATGGCCGGACCGACCTCGTTTTGCTCGGCGACAACGGCTCGCTGTATTTCCTGCCGCAATTGGCGGACCACACGCTCGGCGAGCCGCAAAAAATTCCGTGCTCGGGCACGCCCAAATCCGTGCAAATCGTGGACGTGGACGGCGATGGCCGGAACGATTTGCTGCTCGTGGACTGGGACAGCCCGACACCGCTGCGGTTCCGGCTGCAAAACGCCGCTGGCCAGCTCGGGCCGGAAATCTATTTCAAGACCCCGCCCATCCGCTCGTTTTGCGCGGACACCCTCGAAGGTGGCGCCAAAAATTACATCGTGACCATCGCGCGGGATTCCGGCCGCGCGTCGGTTTCGCAATTCACGCGCCAGCCCGCCGAAATCTTGTCCGGCGCGTTCCGGCGCGGACAATTTCAAATTCTGCCGCTGAACAAGACGGACGCGGCGCAACGCGGCCTGCTTTGGGCCGATGTCAACGGCGACGGCCGTCCCGATTTGCTCGTGGCCGAGCCGGCCAGCGGCCAGCTTTCGGTTTATTTCCAGCAGCCGGACGGTTCGCTTGCCCCGCCCAAGACCTTTCCCACCCTGGCGGGCGTGAGCCAGCTCGCGGCGGCGGACTGGAACGGCGACGGCCATCCGGACATTTTTCTCCTGAGCCGCGACGAAAACGCGGTCGGCGTGACGCAATTTGATAAAAACGGACGGCTGCCGTTTCCAACGCTCATACCGCTCGACGGCAAACCGCTCGTGATGGCCGTCGGTGCCTTGAAGCCCGGCGCCAAGCCGTCGCTGTGC
This sequence comes from uncultured Verrucomicrobiae bacterium, assembly GCA_963804345.1. GTDB lineage: Bacteria > Verrucomicrobiota > Verrucomicrobiia > Limisphaerales > UBA11358 > UBA11358. The sequence continues at coordinate 63,947 of CAWDPX010000017.1, forward strand.
GTGATAGTGGACAAGGACGGCCGGCGTTCGCTGGTCACGCGCCTGGCGGACGGCAAGATGCGGACGCAAACGCTCAGCGAGAATTTTAAATCCAATCCCACGGCACTTGCCATCCAGGACGTGAACCAGGACGGACGGGCGGATTTGGTCGCGCTGATTCCGTATGAAAAAATCAAGGTGCTGCTGCAAAAATCCGGCGGGGATTTCGATGAGGTGGACGTGGACCCGCCCGGCGGCCCGATTGAGCAGCCGTGGCTGGCGTCGGCGGACGTGGACGGCGACGGCAAACCGGAGTTGTTGCTGCCGCAGAAAAATTTCGTGCGCGCCGTCGTGCTCGAACAGGAAGTCAAAACCCCGGGTTCCACCAACCAGCCGGACTGGGTTTTTCGCGTGAAGGACCAGATCAACGGCGCGGCGGGCGATTCGCGGATTGCCGGCGCCACGGTGGTGCGGAACGGCACGAACAACGTGCCGGCGATTTTCCTGCTCGATGCGGAGCACAAACAGTTGACGTTGTGCGAACGCGATGCGGCGGGGGTGTGGCGGGTGTCCCGCAACGTGGAACTGCCGGTGTCGGATTTCACCGGTTTGCAGTCGGTTGCGCTCGGTGGCACGAATATCCAGAGCGTGGCGTTTCTCGGCCAGAACGCCGTCGCGTGGATGCCCCTGGCGGGCGAGGTTTGGGAATTGACCGCGCTCGATGGCTATGACACGCCGATCAAGGACGGGTATTTGAATGACGTGGTGGCGGGCGATTTGAGCGGCACCGGGCGCAAGGATCTGGTGTTTTTGGAAACGGCAAAAAATTATCTCGACCTCGTCAGCTTTGATTCACATCACAAGCTCGTTCCTTCCAATCGCTGGCAGGTGTTCGAGCAGCACACCTTCCGCGGACGCACCGACGCCCTGCCCGAGCCGCGCGAGGCGCTCGTGACCGATGTCACCGGCGACAAAAAGAACGATCTGGTCGTCGTGGTGCATGACCGCATCCTGGTTTATCCGCAGGAATGAATGGTATTGTTCGTTGAATCGTTAGACCGTTAAACGGTGCTTCCTCGACGTTTTCACAGGAATGAGTGATTACGTCCGCCTTCACCTTTAATCCTCTCCCCCAGGAGAGGAAATCGTTTTCGTTTGTTTCTGGTTTTGCTGATGAGCGTCCGGCCAATCCCGTCGTATGAATTTTCAAAGGCACGGCGAACGATTCACCCTCTCCTGGGAGAGCCGGGGCGAGGGTGGATGTCACCTTCTGGAAATATCGAAGAATCTAAACGGTTGGATCGTCAACCCCGGGGGGTGAATCCGATTCAACAATTTAATGATTCACGTTTCAACCGTTATTTTTCCAACTGCGGCGGGCGCGGGGCAAAAACTTTGAAGGAAAAACCGTCCGCCGTGACATTGCCGCTGGTGACGGAATAATAGAAGTATTTGGAAACTTTGTCGTATTCCGGCAGCAGCGAAAAATCCAGCCAGCCGCCGAAGATTTTTTCCGGCGAGGCAAAAGGCAGGCCGCTGAACGCGTTGGCGCCGCCGGATGACGGGCTGTCCGTGGAACTGTTTTTCAAGGCGGTAAAAGCCATGCGCATGGTTTCGCGCTGGTTTTGGTAGGCAAACAGGCCATTGCCCGCGCCGCCAACGTGCTGTGCGGCGTCGGTAAAGCCGGCGGTTTCGCGCAACGGCTTGGCCTTGCTGTCGGCGCTTCGCAGAAAAGTCTCAATCATCGAAACGTCCGTCGTCAGGGCGACATAACCGCCACTGGACACGCAGTAAAGCGAACGCGGCGCGGCGGCGCGCGATGGCAGGGCAATCGTGTAAATGGTCCGGCCCGAAAATTGACGCGGGGCCGGCGAGTTATCCTGCGAGGAGGAGAGTGAGGCAACGTTTTTGATCGCCAGCACGGCCTGGTCGGGATTCAACGCGGCAAACAGGAAAAGCGAGGGGGCGGAATTCAAATCCGCCAGCGTTTTGCCCGCCGGCGCTTTTTGATAGTTGATCCAATCATCGCCGAGGTTGCCGATGAGATTCTTGCGGACGTCGAAGTCCGGGTCTTTTTGCTGGGCGGTCGCGTTGGCGATGCTGATCGCGGTATTGAGGCTGCTGAGCCAGGTGGGCGAAATGTCCGAAAGCATTTTTTCCAGCGCCGCCCAGGATTTCTGGCCGTCCACGCGCCAGCGCAGGAATTTCACGGTGTCGGCGGGTACAAAGGCCGGCGGGTTCGCGTCCTTCGGCGCGGCGGCGATTATTTTGAAAATGCCCTGCCGGCCGGCTTCCGGCGCGGAGAGGTAAAAATCAACCCGCGCGCCATCGCGTGATTCGCGGTAACTGAAGCTGGCGGACTTCAAACCGGTCAAACCCGATGCGCCGAGAATTTTGTCCCACGGAATCGGCGGCACCGGGCTGGGCGCTTCCGGGTTCGGCTCCGGCGGCGTAATGTGAACCAGCACGTCGAAGAGGGTTTTCGCATTGAACCAGCCATAATACAGCGGCCCGTCGCGAAATTGCGCGAGCCGGTCGGCGGCAAAGAGCGCGTTGTCGCCCAACGGCGGCAGCGCCCCGCCGGTCAACCGCGCGGCCACGGGTTCGACGGCTCTCAAGGAACTGCCGACAATCAGCAGCGATTCAAACTGGCCGACAACAATTTCGCCGGGGGGCGGCGGTTTGTTCTCCTTGCCCAGTTCCTGGACGGGCTGGCGTCTGGGGAAAACACCGGCGAGCGTTGCCGGAATGTCATTGCTCGAAAGCGGCACGACGGAAAATGAGATGCCCCGGATGGTTTCGTCGTGCATCGGCCTGCCCGCGTCCGCCCATTTTTTGCGCAGGGCGGCCAGATTGGTTTTGAGCAAACCGCTTTTGCCCCTGGTGTCGAGCAGCAACAGCACGCCGGGCGCCGGGCCGTCGCCGCCGGTCCACCCGTTTTGCGTGACGGCCAGGGTCAACTGGCCTTGCGGCAGATCGGTAAAGTCGCTGAACTTGACGCCGAGATCGCGTTCCAGCGGAGCGACAAGTTTTTCGTTCCAATTGGCCATGAACTTGTCGTGGAACGGCTTCATCGCCGCGTCATTCCATAAAAGGCACTGCGGCGATTGCTTGCTGGCGGTGCGCAGCGTTGAGAAGTCGGGCACGGTGATGAGCAACAGCGTGTCCGACGGCAACAGGTTCTCGGCCGGCGGAATCGCGGCGCGGACGGGCGTCGCCAGCGTCAGCACCGCGGCCAGCGTCGCGGAAAAAATTCCAGCCGTGCGTTTTGGGGTGAAACAAAAAATGCGTGTGGTCATGGTAGATTAAACTCGGTGTTGGTAAAAAGTTGCGACATCAATTCGGCTTCCGTGATGTTTTTAAGGGACACGCCGCTCGTGGGGAATGACGAATGACGAAATCCGAATGACGAAGGAATGCCCGAATAACCAATGCCCAACCTGTGCGTCGCCGGCACATCCTTCGCCGGTGCGGATGACATCGCACTGCTTTTGTTTCGGGTTTCGTCATTCATTCGTCATTAGTCATTAGGGCTTCGTCATTGGGTCGTTCGAAGCCTGGCGGACAGCCATCACTTGGCTGAAATCTTTGAGGAATCCAGATTTGATGGAAGTTCCAAGTTCATTGCGCCGCCGGCTGGTTTTTGGTGCGGCCGGGCGGTTCGAGATAGTGATACGGATTGTTCGGATTGTCGGTGGAGTAGGCGAAGGCATCGCGGTGTTCCAGAAAGTTTTTCACCAGTTCGACGGGAATCGCAAAACCCAGGCCCTCGCCAAAGGTGATTTTCATGTTCGTTACGCCGACGACTTCACCCCCGAGATTGAACAGGGGGCCGCCGCTGTTGCCGGGGTTGATCTGCGCGGTAGTTTGCAGGTAAAGCTCGCCCTCGAGCTGCCGGGTTTTGGTGCTGACAATCCCCGAGGTCACGGTGCGTTCCAATCCCATCGGACTGCCGATGGCAAACACGGTATCGCCGACGCTTAACACGTCCGAGTTGCCGAGGGTGACGTATTTGAACTTGGGCGCGTTCTTGTCCTCAATTTTCAGCAGCGCCAGGTCGTGAAATTTGTTGATGGCGATGATCTTCACCTGCTTGTAGGTCTCGCGGTCAAGCTGGCCGTTGTGCTGATGATACACTTCAACGGAAATTTCCGTCTCGCCCTCGATGACGTGAAAATTCGTGATCAGATAACCGTCCGCGTTGATGAAAAATCCCGAACCCAGGCCGCCGGGCGTGCGGACCTGCACGACCGCCTCGCCGATCTGCTTGACGAGGTCCTGCACATCGCGGGCGGCGGCGGGGCGGTTGTCCGAATAAAAAAATTGCGGAATGGCGTTGACGCTGACGACCGGGTTGGATGCGGCTGGCGTTGGCGTTGGCGCGGCGTTGTCGGACTTGGAAATGCCGGCGATGACGTTACGCGGCACGACAAGCACGGTATAGCCAACATCCACGACGATGGAATCAGGTCTTTCAGCAAGGATTTTGCCGGTAACGGCGGCCTGATCCTTCAATTGAATCACGTCGGCGCCCGCGGGGCGCAGACCGCAGAAAAGCAGAACTGCCAATGTAATGGTAATATGTTTCTTCAACAACATCGTCAGACGATAATGCAGCCAAGAACCTTTGACAAGCCGCCCGGCGCGGAATAACCGGCGTGGGGTGCGGCTTGAAGCACTGCCCCGGAGCGCGGCCTTCAGGCCGCTTCAACGCACGATTCCTCTGACGAACGACGATGAAGCGGCGTAAACGCCGCGCCCCAATTTCAAATTTCATGACGGTCAAGGCAGTGCCCAAATGTGTCCCCGGCGCGGGTCAGGCGCCAGGGTCGGTGGCTCCGGTGTAACGCCAGATGGCCCAGACATGGGATTTCGTTTTGTCGCGGTTCGGATAGTGCCGGTGCAAGGCGTTACGAATCTTGAAGGCCCGCTCCCGCGACGCAATGAGACCGGACTCCGATGAAAGCTCCGAGACATCGAACGCTTCGGGGAAATTACAACCGTTGAGCAGCGCGCTGGCGATGAACTGGGCGTCCACAATATCGAAGCCGGCAATCTCGAAATCGGGATGCGGGAAATCGGCGACATCGGCGACCGAAGGATCACGGGCGACGGCAATTATCACCGAGGGGCGATGGCCTGAAACCCGCCGCAGGACAAAGTCGAGGCTGGTGTAGAAATCGAGCATGAACGCCTCCTGCGCAACGAACGGCCAGTCCTCGCTGGATTCCACATGGACGACCGGGGGACAGAGAATGCTGTCAAGCGTCACGACGCGGGTCAGGTCGGTGCGCCCGAGCCATCGGGTATAACCCAGCCACCGCTCCCCGTTGTTGGGGTCAAATTGCTCAATGGCCGTATAATAGTACATGGTTGAATTTCAAAGGACGGTAGGTGTTGGCCAAGTGTGAAAGACAAAGACCTCGCGATCAATCTCCGCCTGCTCGAAATACTGCATCCCTTTGGGATGCTCAGCCTGAATCTCTCTCGTGATGAGTGTCGCTTCCTTGACTCCCGTGATGCGCCAATCCTCATCACCAATCCAACCTCGCGCCACCGCCTCCGCCTGACTCTGCGTGTCACGCAGAACCCAGCAATTGACCGTTGCGCCGCCATACTTGTCTCGCTTCGGATGTGTCTTCTTTGGACGTACCTCAAACTGAAAAAAGAACATCGGCATATCAAAGCGCGTGATGTCGGCTAACAGCCATTGGCCGGCTTGTTTTGCCGCCGTCCATTTTCATATTTTTGACTTTGCGTATGGTGCACCGGTTTGTCCAGAGGAAATTACGCAATGAAACGCGGGCGCCCCTCATTAGCACCCGGCTTCAGCCGGGTGAAACCAGTTGTCACGAGGACAAAACCCGTTTCAACGGGTTATCCTGCGCCCGAAGCCGTTAAAACGGCTTTCCGACGTTTTTCGACCATCATCACCGGGCTGAAGCCCGGTGCTAATGAGAATTTTCCGCCGCTGTTCAGAAATTAGGATGCGCCTTTTTGCTAAAAAACTATTGCCACCGCGTGATTGTTTGATATTCTAAGAAGCCTTTTCGCCATGTTTGGCGAGGGGAAAACGGCCTTGATTTTCGCGTTCGAGTGAATGCGGCTTGCCGCGCCGGCTTGTCGCGTCGAAGTCCCGCAATGCGGGACGGAGACGGAAGCAGCGCGGAGGCGGGCCATAACAACATCAAACTCAATCCCGTGTTCCGCGGGATGGTTCGCTTCGGCGAATTTTTAACCAAAGGAAAATTGTGTTAAGCATTGGCATAAAAGAATTGTTGGAATCGGGCGTCCATTTCGGACATCAAACCAGGCGTTGGAATCCCAAGATGAAGCCGTTCATCTTCGATGCGCGCAATGGCATTCACATCATTGACCTCAGCAAGACGCTCGCGCAGCTCGAAGCCGCATGCGATTTTTTGTCGGAAACGGTTCGCAAAGGCGGCAAGGTGGTGTTCGTCGGCACCAAAAAGCAGGCGCAACAGTGCGTCAAGGACACCGCGAAGGAATGCGGCCAGTTTTTTGTCACCGAACGCTGGCTTGGCGGCACGTTGACGAATTACAACACGATCAAAACGTCCATCAAACGGCTGAAGGAAATTGAGAAAATGGACGCGGACGGCACGCTGGCCAATTACGGCAAGCAGGAGCAGGCGGTCATCCGCCGCGAAGCCGGGCGGCTCCAAAAATATTTCGACGGCATCCGCGCCATGGACAAGATTCCCGCCGCGATGTTCGTTGTGGACATCAAACGCGAGCACAATGCCATCGCCGAGGCGCGCAAACTCAAGCTGCCGATCGTTGCCATCGTGGACACGAACTGCGATCCCGACCTGGTGGAATTTCCCATTGCCGCGAACGACGACGCCATCCGGTCCATCCGTACGATTCTGGCCACCGTTGGCCAGACCATCACGCTGGCGCAGGCGGAGTATGAATCCAAACGTTCGCGCCGGGCGGCAGCGGAAGCAGCCGCGCCGGCGGAAGCGCCACCCGCCGAACCCGCGCCGGTGGAGGCCGTTCCGGTTGCGACCGTTCCGCAGGCGCCGGTTTGATTTGCCGCGGCCCGGGAGTATTTCCGGCTGCCATTAACTTTCAACCAACAACTTATTTTATATGTCTCAATTTACTGCTGCTGATGTTGCCAAACTTCGTGAAATGACGAACGTGGGCATGATGGATTGCAAAAAGGCGCTTACGGAGGCGAAGGGCGACCTTAAGGCCGCCGTGGACATCCTGCGAAAAAAAGGCCAGGCCACCGCCGCCGTGAAATCCGTGCGCGAGGCCAGGGAGGGTGCCATCACCCAGTACATTGCGCCCGGGGGACAACTCGGCGTGCTGGTGGAGGTGAACAGCGAGACGGATTTTGTGGCGCGCAACGAACTGTTCCGCGCGTTTTGCGATGACGCGGCGAAACGTTACGCGACCGAAGCCAGTCCGAACCTCGAAGCGGAACGCGAGGCGCTCGTCACGAAAATCCGCGAAAACATCAAAATCGCCCGCCACGCGAAAATGGAGGTGGCCGGCAACGGTTTGATTGCCGGTTACATCCACACCGGCGCCAAAATCGGCGTGTTGGTCGAAATCGGCGCGGGCAAGGCCGAAACCGCGGGCAAGGAGGAATTTAAGGAACTGGTCAAGGACATCACGCTGCAGATCGCAGCGGGCCATCCGCACGCGGTTTCGCGCGAGCAGGTGTCGGCGGACATCATTGCCAAGGAACGCGAAATTGCCGCGCAATCCGACCGCCTCAAGGGCAAGCCGGCGCAGGCCATGGAAAAAATCCTGTCGGGCATATTGGAAAAATTTTACCAGACCTACTGTCTGGTGGACCAGGGCTTCGTAAAGCGCAACTCCGAAATCAGCGTGAAGGAACACGTGGCGCAAATCGCCAAGCAGCTCGGTGATGAAATCACCATTCGCCGGTTCGTGCGGTTCCAGGTCGGCGAAAGCGCGGCGTAAATCTGCGAAACAAATCTTTCAAAAGGCGTCCATCCCGGACGCCTTTCTTGTTTTTGGTCGCGACTTTGGTTTGACGGATGGCCCGGCGGCTGTTAGAAATTTCGCGATGCCGCGCATGCTGCCAGTTTTATGACGACTGCCAAAAAGCCAAAGTTTTCCCGTATTCTGCTCAAGCTCAGCGGCGAGGCGCTGGGCGGCGAAAACGGCGTTGGCATTTGCCCCCAGGCGGTGCGCCACATGGCCGGGCAAATCCGCGAGGTGCGTGAACTCGGGGTGCAGGTGGTCGTGGTGGTCGGCGGCGGGAACATTTTTCGCGGTCTGTCCGGCAGCGAACACGGCATCGAGCGTGCCACCGGCGATTACATGGGGATGCTGGCCACGATTATCAACGCGCTGGCGTTGCAGGACGCGCTGGAAAAACTGGGCTCGCCCACGCGCGTGCAAAGCGCCATCGCCATGGCCCAGGTCGCCGAGCCTTTCATCCGCCGTCGCGCGGTGCGACACCTGGAAAAGGGCAGGGTGGTCATCTTCGGCGGCGGGACCGGCAACCCGTTTTTTTCCACCGACACCGCCGCCGCCTTGCGCGCCAATGAAATCGGCGCGGAAGTGATTTTGAAGGCGACCAAGGTGGACGGCGTCTATGATTCCGACCCGAAGAAAAATCCGAGGGCAAAGCGTTTCTCACAAATCACGTATCTTGACGCGTTGCAACGGCAGCTCAAGGTGATGGATTCGACGGCGTTCTCGCTCTGCATGGACAACAAAATGCCCATCATCGTTTTTGATTTCTTCAAGCCGCATAATTTGCGCCGCGTGGTCATGGGTGAAAAAGTGGGCACGCGGGTAACAGGGTGACGCGAAAAGCGAGAATATGGAATTTGGGTTCTTCAATGTTGCCAGCGGACTCAACGCCGCGGCCGGATAGCAATGACAAATGACTAAATCCGAATGACAAAAGAAATCCCAATGCCCCAATTACGAAACCAATCACCGTGCCTTCGCGCTGATTGGGTATTTGAGCTTCGTCATTCTTTAGTCATTAGGATTTCGTCATTCGTCATTTCCCCGCATGCCTGAACTTGCCGAAGTCGAAGTGCTTGCCCGCCATTTGCGCCCGCTGATTCGCGGCAAAACCATTCGTGGCGTGAACGTGCGGCGCGCAAAAGTGCTGGCGCCAACTTCGCTTCGCAAATTCCACCAAGCCCTGCTGGGCGCAAAATTCACCGGACTGTCGCGTCGCGGCAAATATCTGCTGTTTCAACTTCGCGCGAAAACCGGCGACGAACCCGTGACACTGCTTGGACATCTGGGGATGACCGGCCGGATTTATTTCGCGCGGAAAAACGTGCGTCCGCCCCGGCACGCGGCGGTGGTGCTCGATTTGGGGGGAGAAAATCTGATATACGAGGACACGCGCTATTTTGGCCGGTTGACGCTGGACACTTCCGCCGTGAAACGGCTGGGACCGGAGCCGCTTGGCGGTGCCTTTGACAAATCGGCATTCGGGCGGTCGCTGAAACGGTCGCGGCAGGCCATCAAAATCAAATTGCTGGACCAAACACTGGTTGCCGGCATCGGCAATATTTATGCGAGTGAAGCGTTGTTTCGCGCGCGGATTTCGCCGCGATTGCCGGCGCGGAGACTGGCCGGGTCACAAGTCACGCGGCTTTGGCAGGCGATTCGCAAAGTGCTGGCCGAAGCCATCGAAGGTGGCAGCACCGTGCCGTTGAATTTTGACGGGAGCAGGTCGAATGGATTGTTTTATTTCGGCCGGGCGGCGGGCTCCCCGGATTATTACGAGGAACGATTGCGGGTTTATGACCGGGCGGGGCAGGCTTGTCCGAATTGCGGCGGCTTGATAAAGCGCATCCGTCAGGCCGGGCGGAGCACATTTTATTGCCCGTGCTGCCAGTCTGCGTGACGAATCGGTTTGACGCGCCGATTGCCGGTTTGTTAACATTCAATCTCTTTGGAATCCAGAGTAGCTCAATGGTAGAGCGCGCGGCTGTTAACCGTGATGTTGTAGGTTCGAGCCCTACCTCTGGAGCCATTTAATTAAGTCGTTGGCGGACAACGACAGCTTCCAGGAAAAGGGCTTCAAAATGTCCAAAATGGCCCAACTGTCAGTAAAAGTGTCAGAAGAAATTTGCCGGAGTGACGTGCCGGTCACGTTCCCGATGATTTCTTTCACGTGTCTGCCAGATGCCGTTAACCGGGCAATGTGCGTTTCTGTTATCCTCATGAAAGGCGCACATGAAAGAGCGGTTTTATTTGTTCAAACGCAACGGCATCTACTATGTGGAGGATGGCGCGACGGGAAGGCAACAAAGCCTTAAAACCAAAGACGGCCCGGAGGCACGACGGATTTTGCACGCCAGGAACGAGGCGGTTCGATCTCCCACACTGAATGTCGCGCTGGCCAAGGTTTATTTATCGGCCCATGACCCAAAAATGCTCGAACGCACCTGGCAGGACGTGATGAATGAATTTTGCAGTCGTGGCAAACAACAGACACAAGAAGACCGTCGTCGTGTCGCCATGCGCAGGCCGCAAAATCTGCTGCGGAATTTGAAACTGGTTGAGACGACGTCGGATGACGTGATGGGCGTGCTTAAAGCGGGTGGCGCGATGACCAACGCGTTCGTGCGCTGTCTGCATAATCTCGCATTGGGTTTGGGGTGGTTGCCGTGGCCGATTTTGCCATCCAAATTGTGGCCGGTCGTTGAGACCAAAAAGAAACGGGGCATCACCTGGAAAGAACACCAGCGAATCATTGCCGCCGAGAAAAATGTCGAGCGGCGACAGTATTACGAATTTCTCTGGGAGACGGGCGCAGCGCAAACCGATGCCGCGCAGATTTGCGCGGAGCAAATTGACTGGCAGCGGCACATCCTTTCCTATCAACGGCAAAAAAACCGGCGAGTGGGCGCACCTGCAAATTGGCAGGCCGCTTGAAGACCTGCTGCGCCAATTGCCTTCAAATGGCGTCCTGTTTGTGAAGATCGCTAAGACCAATAATTCCGCCCGCTCCGCTGAATTTCGCCGTCGCTGCCGGTTGCTGAAATTGAACGGTGTTTCGCTGCACAGTTACCGCTATGCGTGGGCAGAGCGGGCACGTGCTTGCGGTTATCCCGAACGCTGGGCGCAAAATGCCTTGGGTCACAATTCTCGCGCGGTGCATCAGGCGTATGCGAAGGCAGGCGTTGCGATTTGCCCGCCGCTGGATGATTACGAGCGGATAGCCAAGAAAGTGCAAGGCGCGTTCACACCAGTGGAAGAAGCCGGAAGCCGGGCAAAGCCAAGTGAATCGTCGGGATTATTGTTGCACGCAACAAATTGAACAGCGAGGTCAGGCAACCGCTTGGCGTTCCTTTTCCCGCAGCTTTTTATCCTGCCGATATTTGATCAGGATGCGGGTGGCCTTGTCGAGCCAGGTGCGGTCGTGTGACAATTCCATGATCTCGTCAGTGCAGAAATACTTGTGGCCGTTGGGAGCAGGGCGGTCCAATGGTTTGAGCAGGCTTGAACTGATGAGCACCGGAATCTCATACGGCAAAAATCCCAAGACCTCCGCCGTCTGATTCATGTCGAGGCGCGCCGGCAGACGTGGCAGCATAAGCATCGATTTTTCGTTCATACGTGAACCGCCGCTCCTTGCTCACAGTGGGTTGATTTCGTGATTCATACGTTTTCCTTGGCAAAAGTGATGGCGACGGAGGCAACATGGGTTTTCAACATGGCTGCGAAACGCCGGTTCGCCCGCTGGACAAATTTCAGCTCATGTTTCTGGATGGCCCGGTCTATGGATTTGAGTCCGCTGCCCAGCACTGTGACCTCGGCCACGGCAAAATGGATCAACAACTGTTGTGGTGAAGTGTGGGGTTTTTTTTCCAGCGCAGGATTGGCGCACAGCTTGGAATACAGAAATTGTGCATAAGGCAGTTGAAAGCTTTCCTCATCGTCCGCAATCGCGTTCAACGTTGCCACGGTGGCGTCGATGCCGTAACAGGGATTGTCACGCGAGCTAGACGGCGATTCGGTGAGTGGATTGGTGTTCATAGTGCGGTTTATGGATTTGTTTGGGGCCTATGCGGGATGAAATGGATTGCGTGATGCGGTGGCGGAAATGTTTCAGGAAGCGATGGCCGCGCTGCAAAACACGCTGGATGAATTTTCGGCGGTGAACGCGCGCGACAACTTCCACAGCCGCCAGTCGCGCACTGGACCGGGTGACGTGCGAGCGCAACAACTCGGCGTCATCGGTAAAAACGCGGCAGGTGTCGCGCCCGCGCGAGATGCTGACGTAAAATTGTTCCTGATGGATGGCGGGCAACGAACGCGATGAAGCCACGACCAATACTTCATCCACGGTCTTGCCTTGGGCGACGTGTGAAGTGACGGCGTAACCGTGAGTGAAGGTGCGGTAAGTTTCAGGAATCATCCGACCATCGGTCAGCAAAACGGAATCACCTTGAATTGCTTTGACCTCGACCAACTCACCGTTGATAAACTTTTTACGCCAGTTGGCCTGTAATAACAGTTTGTCACCGGCAGCAACTTTCAACCTCCGTTTCTCCCCCACATCAAAGCAGGCGCGGCCTGCACCCAATGGGAAAACATCTTCCGAACCATCGGCGCGTTGAACCTTGAGCGAATCATTGGCGATGGCGACTACCGCGACGGATTCATTTTTGTCAAAACCATGCGCCGCCAGGTGAAACCGAAGCGCCATGCCGGGACGGTATTGCCGCGCATTCCGTTTCTGCGCTTCCGTCCATGACAGCGAATCGAAAACTTGGAATTCCTTTTCTTCACCGGCCAGCCGACCGGATGTTTTCAACGCGACACGAACTTTCTCCGTCACCCCCTCAATTTCATCCCATGTCGGCGCGACCAGCAGCACGGATTTGTTTTGCTCCAATGCTTTCAGATATGACTTCGCGGCCTCACCGTGCACACCGTGCAGATTGTCGCCCGAAAGCTCTGTTACTGCGCCCATGCGTTCCAGTTGTGCGAACGCTTCCACCGTCCGTTTCTGCGCGGCCAATTCGACGGCCTTGCGATATTCGGCGCGGCGTTGCCGGCGAATGCGGGTCAATTGACCGGATTGAAACTTGGAATGTTTTTCCAAAATCCGGAGCGCATCGCCACGGGCAACCGATGAGTGCTGGCCGGTGTCGCCGCAGAGCAGAACGCGGCAATCTTTCGCCAAATCAAAGAGCTGTTTCATGTCGTCAATCCCCACCGCCCCGGCCTCATCGAGAACGACCAACTGCCGTTTGGACAGCCTGGGCTTTGACTGCAACAAATATTGCAACGTTTCCGCCTCGAAGCCTTCGTTGCGGAGAACATCCGTTGCCGCCGCCGTCGGTGTGCAGAATAGCGGTTCGACACGAGCCTCATTGCAGGCAGCGACCAGTTCATGCAAGGTCGTGGTTTTACCCGTGCCCGCCAGCCCACGGATACCGGTGATGCGGTCACCGGTGCGCAGCACATGCAGGATGGCGCGCTGTTGATCTTCACCGAGCCAGCCGGCGGGTTGGAAACTGGCGTGCAATGGAGTGACCGAATCGCATTCCGTGTTGACCGTCTGAATCAAATCCAGTTCCGTGGCCAAAATTTCCCTGGTCGAAAATCCGTATTCTGTCCTGACCAAGTTCGGCGATTGCTTTACCGCAGCTTTCAACGCCGGCAAATCCACTTCGCCCGGACGCTGCGATAGCGCCACTCCCAGCAATTCATGCTCCGGCACCACGGACTTGCGCTCAAATACATGGCTGACGGCGTGGGTCAGAACTTGGTTTTCATCCGCCGGTATCAACGCGGAAGGCCGGCCGGTTGCTGACGCGCAAATACTCTGTAACACTTGCCGTTCATCCGGCGACAACTGAGCCAGTTGCTTTTCGCGCACTTCTGCCGTCGAGATGCCTTTGATCTTTTTCGCCCGGCTCTGATGCACGGCATGGGCAATTTCATTGTTGGTCAGTTTCCGCCCCAGCTTTTGTTCCATTTCCTGGACCACCTTGTCCCGTTGTTGCGACCGTTTTGAAAATCGTTGCAACACCTCATCGCTCACGCCTTCGATTTCAAAGCCGTGCTTCGCCGGCCTGATTTGATAGCCGATTTCCTGAACCCGTCTCGCCAGTTCATTCCGATAAACCGCCGTGGCGTATCGAATCGCGTCATACATCGGACGGGCTTGAAGCGCCTTCCAGCATTGTTCCTTTTCATCAAACGTGGCGTTGAACACTGTGCAATGCGTGTGCAAAAGCGGGTCGAGTTCACGGGAACTGTCATGCAGAAACGCGGCGGCGACCAGGTTCCCGGTCATGCGGTCGCGTTGGTTGCCTGCCTTGCGCACCCGCGTTGCCGCGAAGGTTTCCAGTTCGCGGAACGCCATGCGCTCCGCTTCCTCATGTGCCGCCACCAGTCGTTCATCATTCAATGTCACTGCCAGCACCGAGACCGATTTTGGGGCCGAGCAGGTGAAATCATAAAAGACCCGCCGCTTGTCCTCCTTCTGTTGCCGTTGCGTCAGGCGTTCGCTGGTTTCAGGATTTAGGTTTTCACACAGCGCGTGAAATTGTTCGCACGTGACCTGCCCACTCAAAACCAATCGTTCCGCGCCCGTGCCAATCCACTGGCCGGGACGGATTTCGCCAGCGGCGTAGTAATCGTTCTGCGCCAGATGCTCGTCGAAATAGCTCTCGGCATCGGCTAGATTTTTATGCGCGACGGCTGTGAACATAAACCGCAGTATTATTTGTTTCCCAAAAAGCTTTGTTCGCTTTCCGATCACCTTTTAATCCCATTTATTGCTGTCATTCTGACGGAAGCCGTGACAGCGGCGGTGTATCACCAGCACCGCTTGCATTGTTGCTCTACAATGGCTCTCCTTTCTCATCTGCAATTGGAGAGTCTACCGGAAAAGGCCGTCGGTTTTGTGTCAATTAGACACAAAATGAAGTGTCCGTTTTGCGGATAAACCCCTGGGAAACCCTGACTAATGGCAATTTTTAGGTGATGCATTCTTACCATAAAGGCAATGACCATGACCTTGACCGAGAAACATGAGACGGTTTTCCCGCTGGACTGGTGCCGCCGGGAAGGGTTGGAGCGCCACGATCCGTTGAATGTATTTCGACCTGGGCAAGGATGGCTTGTTGATCCGCCCGGTGAAAGCACCCGGAAAACGGGCCGTGGCTGGAAAGTTTGCGAACTTCGGCCTTGTCGGTTGCTTCAAAGTCCTGATTGCGGTATGTTTTGCTTCAGTGAAACCGATGTCTTTCAATGAAGTGAAACAGCAGGAAGCGCAAAGCCGCATGACTGCGGCGCGCAAGGCCCGCCGCAGTCCGCAGGCGGCAGCCGTGCTTCAGCAACGGGCTTCACTGGTGGGCAATGGTGCGAAATGGCGAATCACCAATTTCAAGCAGGTCGCCCGCGCCATGTCCCAATGGGCGTAACTGTGGGCTTTTCCCTCCACCAGTTTTCAGAAGTTTTCAAAATACGCGACGGGGCAGGACAGCCTTATCTTCTCATCGGCGGTCAGGCGGTCAATTATTGGGCTGAACGGTATCTGTCCACCGAACCACAACTTAAACCATTACAGCCATTCACCAGCGAAGACATTGACTTCAAAGGCAGCTCCGATGATGTCCAACGCATTGCCCGGCAATTGGAACTGGCTCCGGGTTATCCGTCCAAAGTGGAAATGACCGCGCTGGCGGGCACCATTCCCTTCCAAATCGGCGGTTTGAAATCCAACATTGAAGTGGTCCGGCGGATTCCTGGAGTTTCAGGTTCCGTGGACGCCCTGGCAGTTCAGGCGGAGTGGAATGGGAAAATCATCCGCGTCCTTGATCCCATTTCACTGCTGGCGTGCAAACTGGAACTGGTCGCCAGTGTGCCGCAGGAAAAAAGGCGCGACGTGGCACATTTGAAAATATTACTGCCTTGTGTCCGCGCGTTTCTGAATGAATTCCTGCAACAGGTCGAACGTGGCCAGATTCCGGCAAGGCACTGGCTGGGTGCGGCCAATCAGGTGCTGAAATTGACGACCAGCAACCGCGCACGGAAAATCGCCGGCAAACATCAAATCAACTGGCCGGAAATTCTCCCGTTGACCGCCATCGCCAAAAGCCAGCACGAGAAAATCAGACGGTTTCAGGAACAGCAGTTGGAACAGGGCTACAAAAAATCAAAGGGTATTTCCACCTGATGTAATGTCCGGCGCTTTGACTGACCGGATTTCCTCCAGGTATTCGGAAACCGGCCAGACAAGGCACCTCTCAATTGAACCTACACGGCAACGCACTCAGCATCCGTTTCTAAAACCCCGCCACATTTCACAGCCGTTCCATTCCGCTCCGGTTTCAGAAACGGATGTTCAGTGCGTCCACTACAATCATTATCGAGTTCCATTTGAAACGCATTACGGAGGCATCCACCAATTCATTTTGGCGTCCGGTTGGCAGTCCGCGTAGCGTCTGGCGAATCATCCGGGCAGTTGTCGGGAAACATCTCACTGAACACCGATAAATGTCCGCGTAATTGCTGGCGCAACTGTCCGGAAGTGTCTGGGCAACGTCTGGTCAATTGCCGTTGAAATCCGCGAAGTAGCTCGCGCAACATCCGCGTAACAAGTCGCGTGACAGCCAGACAACACAACTGAAATAGTCCATGCAACAAACGCGTACTGCCCAAGAACAATCCATGTCTACGGACGAATACCGGTCGCAGGCATTAAACGGACGTTGACTCTCCAAATCCCCGGATAATCCAAAACCGTGTTCAGTCCATATTCTCGTCCGCGAATTGTCCACGTCACAGACAGTCCGCATCAAATTTGCTACCGGTTTTGTCGCCTGTATCGGTCATCACTGGTATTTTGATTCTTGCCCATGGCGCAGTTGCGCTGACAAGGGCGCGCGCGAATCCTGATTTGATGGTATGTCGCCGGTTGTCGCATCAAGGTCGAATTCCCCCGTTGCCCTTGAATTTCCACCTTGACCCGCCGCCCGGCTCCGGGGACTGGCTCTTAGGATTCGCGCGCTGGACAACTGTTCACAGGAAGAAGAATTAAATTACCCATGGAAGAGGATTGCCATAATCGCCTTCCCACATGTCACGTCGAGCTGTGGCTCAACGTGGAATCAAATGGATGTGCGGAGCTTTGATCAAGGCAACCACGGAAGCGCCCGCCTTCAATGCCAGTTCATCGCAAGCTTGACGGGTCAGCAACGCTTTCAATGGAAAACCGCAATCCAGTTCGATCCGCATCATCGGTCCTTCCGGTGAGAGCGCAAGCACCGTTGCGGACAGGCGGTTGCGCGCACTGGCTGGTGTGCCGCCGTTCTGAATCAAGATCACGTCCTCAGCGCGGATGCAGAGGTGTACGACATTCGCGCCGGAAGGCAAATCTTCGGCCAGCGCGGTAAATTCATGCCCGTTCACGTTCACGGTCGCCAGTCCATCTGACACACGGGTGAGGTGTCCGAGCAAAACGGTTTCGGTTCCGACAATCGCCGCCACCGCCAGATTGGCTGGATGATTTATCACATCCGCGACCGGTCCGGTCTGGAGCACGTGTCCCTGGTCGAGCACCACGAGCTGGTCGCCCAAGGCCGCGGCTTCATACCGGTCATGCGTCACCAAAATTGCAGGAATTCCCAACTGCAAAAGCTGCGAACGCAACTCGCCACGCAATCGCTGGCGTGTAGGTGTGTCGAGCGCGGAAAGCGGCTCGTCGAGCAACAGCAAACGCGGACGGCGTACCACGGCGCGGGCAAGTCCGACGCGTTGCTGCTGGCCGCCGGAAAGTTCGTGCGGCAGGCGGGTTTCGAGTCCGTCCAGCCTGAGCCAGCGCACAATTTTACTGACGCGTGCCTTTTTTTCGGTGGCGCTTTGCCCGTGCAATCCGTAACCGATGTTGGCCGCAACAGTGAGATGCGGAAATAATGCGTAATCCTGCGGCACAAATCCTGTATTCCGTTTTCGCGCCGGAACAATCTTTTTTGAGTCCGAGTCGAACCACACTTCACCGTCAAATTGGATATTCCCTGCTTCGGGCTGCTCCAATCCGGCGAGGCAGCGAAGCATGGTCGTTTTGCCCGAACCTGACGGGCCGAACAGCACGGTGACGCCGTTCGTGCTGGCGTGCAAGTTTTCCGCGCGAATCACCGGGCCGCTGGCGAAGCGTTTCGTGAAGCTGGCCTGGATGCCGGGCGTCATATTTTGCTCCTGCGTTGCAACCGCTCGCTGATCCACAGCGCGGCAAACGCCAGTGCCAGCGAAATGCCGGCCAGCGTCCAGGCATGGCTGTCTTCGCCCAGTTGCACGAGCTGGTAAATATCGGTGGACAACGTGGTGGTGACGCCGGGAATGTTCCCGGCCACCATGATGGTCGCGCCGAATTCGCCCAGTGCGCGCGCAAACGCCAGCAATGTTCCCGCCAGCAATCCGCGGCGTGCCAGCGGCAATGTAATGGTGAAGAACACGCGCCATTCGCCCGCGCCCAGCGTGCGGGCCATCTGCTCCAGCGCCGGATTCACCTCCTCAATCGCGGCACGCGCCGTCCGTACGAGCAGGGGAAATGACATCACCGCCAGCGCCAGGGCCACGGCGCGCCAGGTGAACACGATGTCGAGATGGAATTCCGAGTAAAGCCAGTGGCCGAGAGGGCCGCGCCGGCCAAACAGTTTCAGCAGAACCAGTCCGGTGACCACTGGCGGCAGAACGAGAGGCAGGGCGACCACCGTTTCCACCAGCGATTTGCCGCGCCAGCGGAGCCGCGCCAGACACCACGCCAGCGTGACGCCCGGCACGAGAATCAACGCCGTGCTCAACACGGCCATGCCCGCCGTGAACGCGACGAGCTGCCATTCGGCGGGTGTCATGACCTGCGGCGGTGGCTGCCAGCGGGGTTATTCATCCACGCCGACCATCACGCTGGAGGCTTTGATGACCGCGTAGGCCGTCCGTCCTTTTTTCAGTTTCAAGGCGGCGGCGCTTTCGGCGGTAATCGTTGAAACAATTTGAACTTTCGGGGCGATTTCCAGAACGACGAGGCTGCTGATGGGGCCGCGTTTGATGTTTTTTATTTTGCCTTTAAGAACATTGCGGGCGCTGAGTTTCATGATTTTCCTTTTGGTTTGACTGGTTATTTACCGGCGGTGGACAAAACAATAAACCCGTGGCGGGCGAAGACTGCATCTGCCCCGCTGCCCGTCAGGTATCCCAGAAACTTTTTCGCGGCGTCCGGTTGCGGCGCGTTCGCCACCAGTGCCGCCGGATAGGAAATCTTCGGTCCATCGGCAGCCGGCACCTCAATAGCCACTTTTACCCTTTTGGAAATCGCGGCATCCGTCTTGTAAACCACACCGGCATCCACGTTGCCGGATTCCACGGCGGCGAGAACGGCGCGAACATTTTCGCAGGGAACCACCTTGGGTTCGACTCCCGCCCACAGCCCGGATTTTTCGAGATAAGCTTTCGCGTAAGTTCCGGCGGGAACAATCCTGACATCGCCGAGCGCGACGCGCTTGACGGCGGCATTGGTCAAATCGGCGGGCGACTGGATCGCCGTGCTGTCCGGCGGGGTGACGATGACGAGCGAATTGCCCAGCAGACTTTTGCGCGTTTCCTTCACGAGCAATCCCTTCTTTTCCAACGCATCGGCCTTGGCCTCGTCGGCGGAAATAAATATGTCGGCGGGTGCGCCTTCCTCAATCTGCCGCGCCAGCGTGCCGGACGCGGCGAAGTTGAAGACAATTTTGTCGCCGGACTGTTTTTCATAGGCGGCGGCGATTTCCTGGAGCGACTCCGTCAGGCTCGCGGCGGCGAAAACCATCACCGTCGCGGCGCGCAATGGCACCGCGAAGAATAGCAAAGTTCCCACGATCAAGGCTGAAATTATTTTCTTCATCACAGCGAAAATCTTTCCACAAAAGCGTGGCTGGCGCAAATGCAATACCAGCCGTCCGCCTCGATCTTACCAGGGTGTTTTGCGTTCAAAGCGTGCGTCAGCGACGACCGGTTTATCCGGCACCGTATCCAGCCAGCCACAGCGTTGCACCGGATAATTGTCGTATTGCGGAACGTAAGGCTTGATGTCGAGCAGAGGTGTGCCGTCCAGAATGTCCACCTCGGCCAGACGAAGGATGCAGCCTTCAATGTTTAACAACCGCACGCATGAAATTCCGAGCGCATTTGGGCGGGCTGGAGCGCGCGTGGCAAACAGGCCGTGTTCCACCGTGTCGCGGTAAGGCACCACGCTCATCTTGGCAACCGCCGCCCGGTGAAACCAATAAATCAACCAAATGCGGTCGAAGTCGGCCAAGTCTTCCTATCCAGCGACAAATTCCGGAAGCAAGGTGACGTATCCGGGCGAATCACCGGCCCGACACGGTTGGATCGGTGTGCCGGTCGCCTGCTTGAACGCAGAGTGAACGACTCCGATTGGGATCAGGTTCATGGATGGAGAAGGGTGAACTGTTTTTAACATAATTCTATTTCCAATCATTTTCGCATTCATCCGACGCATCGGCAGAACGAGGCTGGCCGTAAATCCCCGGAGTCAGCCAAGCTCGTGGACTCAATCGGCGGCAACCGTCCGCGACGGTGCTGCACGCCTACATACAATGCCAACAAGCAGCCCGCCAGACCGCAGGCGAACAGATACAAATAGCCGCTCATGTAGTCGAATTTCAGAGGCGCACAGAAATAGCCGGAGTAGAGCTTGACCCACAACCCGACTCCGTTCATCAGCAGCACCGTGGCCAGACCGCGTGCGATCAAGAAACCGGAGTTGAACGTGCCCAGCAATTTCGGCGGCGTGAGGTCGAAGAGCAACGGTTCCAGTGAAAGCAGCGTTGCGGTTCGCGCCAGCGCCCCGACGGCGGTAAAACCGATCACCGCCGGGACCGGCGGAATCTGTTGTGGCGCGGCAAATTTCACATAGAGCCAGTAGGCCAGCGGCTGAAGCGCGGCCAGCCACAGCCCCGCCTGAAAAAGCCGGAAGCGATCCGTCCGATCCAGCAGCCACGCCATCAGCGGCAGCACCAGTCCGATTTCCAGCAGAATGATGATGCCGTGCATATTGCCCATGGCGCGCTTAGTGTAGCCAAATTGCTCGGTGATGAGCAGCGGCTGAAGCTGGCCGAGTCCCACTTGGGCCGCAACCGACGCCAGCACCAGCAGGCAAAGCAGCCGCGCGCGAACCGTGCCGAAAACGCTCTGAAAAAACGCGCGGCCCGGCCAGAACGCCGATAGCGGCTTGGGTCGAACTGTTTCGTCTTCGTCCGGCGCCGGCGGCGTTTCGCGCACAAAGAGAATGACAAACAACACGCTCGCCAGCACCAGCGCGGCTGCGAGAAAATATATCAACTGTTCTCCCGTGAGGTTCAGCGCCTTCAGGCCGCCGAAACCGGGGGTCAGCTTGACGGCGTTGACCTCGTCGAACCGGCCGATGAGCAGAAAGTTGAAAAACAGCCGGGCGATCACGCTCATCAAACGGTTGACCGCCACCGCCCGGCCCCGCTGCGGCGGCGGCACGATTTCATAATAAAGCGGACTCCACGGCCCGGTGAAACCGAAGTCCACCGCGAATTGGTAAAGCAGAATCGCTGGAATGAGCGTCCACAGATTTGGAGCGAGCGGCAAAACCACCAGTGACGGAATCAGCAAGACCAGCCCGGCCACGATGAACGGCTTGCGCCGGCCCCAGCGGGTGCGCAGCCGGTCGCTCTTCCAGGCGACGAGCGGGGCGACCAGGAAATTGAAGGCGATGTTGATACTGCCCAGCAGCGAGATGAGCGCCGGGTCGGCGATAAATTTGCGCATCGTGAAAATCAGCGCCGTGCCGCTGCATTTTTCGACAAAGGCAAACACGCCGACCGGCAGGCTCATCCAGAGAACCCAGGCCCAGGGAATTCGCGCGGTGCGGGTCAGAATCATGTCCAGCCTTTAAGCGCGCCGGTTCCGGCGCCGCACGCACAGCAACAGCAACCCACCGGCAATCATGGTCGCCGTCGCCGGTTCCGGCACCACGGCGATGTCAAAGGACAGGGTTGGCGAATACAGCGCCGGGTTGCTGCCGCTGCTGTAACTGTGCGAGGTGAAATTGAAGGCTACGTGATTGTCGGCAGGGGTGAGCAGCAACGAAATCGAATCGCCGGACATCAAGGCGGACAAAAAGTCGGCGTTGGCTGTGCTGACTGAATACGTTGCGGGCACCAGCGTTCCTTGCGCCACGTACGAACAGGTGTTGAGCAGCGTGGCGGGTGTGGCGCTCAACGTGGATTGGAGGCTGTTGTAAGTGATGCCGGTGTAGGAAGCAGGCGACTGGCTGCCCGTGCCTTGAATCCAGTCGCCATCGTTGAACAGCCAACTGACGTTGAAGCTCCCGCTGGTGCCGGGACTGTTGAACATGGAATTGCCGACGGTGCTGGAGGTGTTCAAGGTCAAGGACAGGGATGAAATGCTCCAGTCGCCAACGCCGTATTCTGAGTTCAGCGTGGCCACCGTGGAGGAGAAATCAAACCGCAGGACCGAGTCGAATTCGCCTTTGGAGGGATTGGCGGGGTAGTTGCCAGGATGCGCCGAGGGCGAGGCGATGGAACGCGAGTTCATGCCGCCAAAATTTTGGCTGGCGGCGTTTGGATAACTGCTGTTGCCCGGGCCGGGATTCAGCACAAAGGAGTCGTCCGTGTCATAAACGGAAACGGAGGGTTGCGCCTGAACGGCAACATTCCAGAGCGCGGTGCAAACGGCCGCCAGGGCCAGTGCGGGTTTATAATGGTTGATGAGTTTCATTTTGAGGGTTTGTTTCATGTTGTTTTTCATTTGAGGATGCGTATTCGCAAAAAGCGGCTGGTGGCGGCGGGCACTGGTACGAGGTCGCGCACGGTCACATTTTTGAGACCCTGCCGTGACCGAAACGGTTTCACTGACCAGTCCCGGTCCGCTCATAGGCATGCCGTTGGTGCCAGCGGCCACGAGTGTCCACTGGCTTTGGGTCAAAGCGGCGGCGGCCTCCACGAGGTAAGTCAGGTTGGTGACCCCGGCGAGGCGTTGAAAACTCAAGTTTAAATACTGGGTGCCGTTCAAAAGTCTGATTTGTGCCACCGGCGGCGGCAGCGGCGAGGCGGTGACAAAAATCGTCGCCGAATACTCATTCGTGCCCCGGTCGTCGCCGTATTGGTGCGAAGTGAAATTAAAGGCGACCTGATCATCCGCCGCGTTAAACAACAGCGTGGTGGGCTGCGTGTTGATGAGCGCCGCCAGGAATGACAGGTTCGTTGTCGTCAGGGAATTGGTCACGGGAATGAGCGTTCCCTGCTTCACAAAATTCAGCGTGTTCAGCACCACCGCCGGATTGGTGCTCAAAATGGATTGCAGGCCGTTGTAGGTCAGGTTGGTGAAATTATCCGGACTTGCGACCGGATCGTGCGAGCTGCTTCCCTGATTGATGTAACCGTTGCCTTGAACCCAGCCGCCATCGTTGGGCATCCAGCAGACATTGAATTGGCCGGCAGTGCCTGGTGCATTGAACATTCCGGGACCGGCCACGTTGTCGGAGGTCGTTAGTTTCAGCGCCAGCCCGGTGATGCGCCAGCAACCCACGCCGTATTGCGCGTCGAGTTGCGCGACGGCGTTGGACGGATAAAACCGGGCCACCACGTCAAACTCGCCCATGCTTGGATTGGCGGGATTGCCTCCCGGATGCGCTGTGGCCGCCGCAACGTGCCGCGAGCGCATATAACCGAAATTGCGTTCGGCTCCATCCCAGTAGCTGGCCATGTTGCCCGGCCCCGGTGACATTACAAAAGTGTCATCGGTCGCATAAATTGGCGCGGTGGTTTGTGCGACGACCGGCAGAGTCAGGAGCGTCAATAGCCCGCCCAAGACTGCCGCCAACCACTGCGGTTTTGACTTCGTTCGCACGTGCTGAGTTGATTTCGTAGTCATGGATTGGATGGATTTGCTTTAGTCAGAGATGTCATTCCCAGGCTGGAGACTGTAAAATTCACTTCCCCACTGAAACGGTTGAAGCGTGTTAAAAATGGTGGTGTTGACCGCATGGCCGTCGGCAAAAATAAAATTGCTGGAGCGCGAACTAACGAGTCCTTTGTGCTGATGATTGCGTCCGACCCAGTCCAGCCAAGGCAGGCTGGCTCCGGGAAGCGAAGGCTCGGCAACTATGTCGGCGGGCGTAAACCGGCGCATCGCCGCCCAGCAGGGCCGTTTGCAACCAAACAGGCGCGTGTCGCACCGATTGTTGACTGCGGCCGGCCCCAGCCCGCTGAAACCATGGACCGGCAGATAACTACGACACACCAGATTTCCGGACGCACCTACTAACAGTCGCCAGTCCGTAGTCCATTCAGTAGCCATGACTGTGCCGGCAGGGTTGTCCACCGAGGAATCGCGCACGTAGCGGCATGGCCGGCAGGCTCCCTGAAAGCCGATGACAAAATGGTTGGCTGGAAAGAGCGCCTGATTGACGGTAAAGGCGCAGCGTTTGGCCTGCTCATCCACGACGCCGGGTGTCTCGTCGTGCTGGCCATTCTCCAGATTGTCCGCTTCGGTGTTGGCCGGAGGCAACCCGCCCCGATTGAAGGCGGGACAGTGCAACGATTGCTCGGTGGCCAGTCCCTGACTCATCAGCACTCCCGACCAATGCACATATCCCTGCGTTGGCTGGTTCGGCGTCTCAATTCCATGGCCGATACTCATGCCGCGATAAGAAAACGCGGCGGGATAAAAGCTCTCGTTGTCCGAGGAGTAGATGGCAAATGCCCTGCCCAGGGAGGACTGGTTGGCCAGACATTGAATTTGCAACGCCCTCGCTTTGGTCGAGCAAAGCGCCGGCAGAAGCAGCGAAGCCAGCACACCGATGATGGCGATGACAACGAGCAGTTCGAGCAGGGTAAACGCGCGCCGCCGGGTGCAAGCCAGTTTCATGGCATCCTGATTGTCGGATCGCTTCATGTCAGATGTTCATCATTGCTCCAGTTTGGCGGGCGTCATATCCCGGCAATTCGCTGATCAGGCGGCGGTGGTTGCGGCTGCGCAATAATCGGACGAGAGCCTGGATGCGCGGGTCGTGTTGGAACGCGGTGGAAAAACACAAATCCAAAGCTTCCTTCCGCACCGGCAGAAAATTTAATCCGGCTTCGTCGGCACTGAAGCGCACGCAAACGCCCGCCTCCGCCCAGCCCGCGCGCACGGCCTCGGCCACCGCCGCGTGACCTTTCACCTCGCGCCCGGCGAAATGCCGTTTGCCGAGCAGTTCATCCAAGCATTCGCGCGCCGCCGAACCGGATTCGCGCGCCGCCCAGCGCAACGGACGCCGAGCCACGGATTCCGCTGAACGCGAACGATCGTCCGCCGCCAGTGCGATACCGGATTCCCATTTTGCAACGCGGAGCAGTCGGCAATCGCCGCCGAACTGCTCCCGCACGGTCTCAGCATTGCGTTCCGGCGATTCATCTGTGGAATAATGCAGTCCCGCGACATGAACCAGCCGTTGCCGCAACAATTCCAACGCGCTGCGTCCACCACGAGGAAACACAAGCAATCGGAAACCGGACGCCCGCGCGTATTCCGCTGCCAGCAAACCCGCCGCCGGATCACAGCACGCCATCACCAGCGTTGTTTCCGCCACCGCCGGACCACTCTCGCGCAACACGCCGTTTTGCCAGACGCCGTCATGCGGCGTAGGATTCAAGGTCACCGCCTCGACCGGATACAGCCGCCGCCGTGAATTCACGCTGGCTTCCCAATAGCGGCACGTTTCGGCGCGCGGCAGCCACGCCCAGTCAGGCCCGGTCAAAACGGGTGTTGCCGGACGGCCAAACAATTCTTCGACCGAACACTCGAACACCGCCGCCAGCGCCAAGGCCGTCGCAACCGACGGTGATAGACGTTCGCCCTCGATGGCGCTGACCGCCGCGCGCGAGATGCCGGCGCGTTCAGCCAGTTCCGCTTGCGACCATTCGCGCGCCAACCGCCGTGCCAGCACCGGGTTGGACGATATGATTCTGTCGTTCATGGTTATTATCGTGTCACTCCGGGGCAAATAAAAATGCCGCCGGACTAAAGTGCTTTTGCAACTGCGATGCCAAGCAGTTGAACTTTCTAACGAAGCGGACAAACCCCTTGTGAAACAAAGTGTTTATCGTGATTGGAATGTTTCCGGCGAAAAAATCCCGCCGGAAAAATCCTACCTGAATGAAGTTTTTAACCCGAAAGCTACGCCGATGTGACTTTGTTGGCGGCGCGCAAATCTGCTTCACCTCACCGCAAACGCATGCCACACGGCCAGGCCGGCGAGCAGCAATGCGGGCGCGGCGACAAGGCAGATGCGCCAGAGCCGTTGCTGCGCGCCGGGGGTGGTGGTGAATCCCAAAACTTCCGCACCGGTGGCGATGCCGTTGGCGAGGTGATACACCGCCGCAATCATGCCGAGCAGGTAAAATTCCGCGAAGAGCAGGTTGCCCGGATGACCGGCGGGCAATCCGTGCCAGAACTGCCAGATGGCCTGCGACGCCGAGTTGAAGGCGTTGCGCGGATCGAACCGCCCGCCGAACCAGCGGTGCAGTGTGCCGATGTGGAAAGCGATGAACACCAGTAGAATCAAGGCGCTGACGCGTTGCAACCACTGGCGCAGGTCGCTGCCATGATGATGCTTCTCCACGCCGAATTTTAATTTTTCGCGCCCCAGCGTCCGCAGGCCAAGCGCGACATGAATCGTCAAGGGAATGAAAATCAAACCAATTTCCAGTACTGGCAACGCCGCGCCCAGGCCGTGAATGCGGTTCACCGCCGATTGAAACCGCGCCGGCCACAGACCGAGCAGGTTGACGGCGAGGTGCAACACCAGAAATCCGCCAAGCACAAAGCCGCTCCAAGCGAGGTAATGGCGCGGGCAGGTGCGACCGCTGCAACCGCATTCCTGCACGGCCTCCTCACCGAATTTCAAGTCAAGGATGGCACGCGCGTCAGGCAGCGCGGCACGGCGACCATGACCGCCGCAGCCACAGGAACTTTTTCGGCAGCCGGATTTGGGAGCAGTTTCAACGCACATGGGAAATCAGCCGGCAGTCATTTCATTGACGCGTGGTCGCCTTGCCGTGCTGCGCTTGAACGACCGTCGCGCCGAGTTGCAGCGAGGTCGCGTCCCACTTCCAGTCGCCACCACCAGGGCCGCCGGTGAGCGCAAGCATTTCGCCGAGCAATTTGGGCTGGGCCGGCGGTGTAATTTCAAATTTCCCGGCGAATTCCGCCGCGTTGCCGCCAATTTCCCGGTCTATCACCACGGAAAAATCCAGCGCCAGTTGCGTGGAGGTGTCGCAGCAACTGCCGTGAATCCGCGCGAGTTCGTACAGGCAGACGCTTGTGGCGTCGCGGCCTGTGACATCAAACAAAACCGCAAATGCGTCGCTGGCCGGCGCAATTCCGGCGAGCTTCGGCAACGCGGCTGCGTCGAGTTTCCAGCTCTGCGTTTCGGAATCGCTCAACGTCTTAACGTGCCGCGCGATGAGGCCGTCGCGCCCGCTGAGCTTGAGCGGCTGGATTTTTTCGTAGCGGACGGTTTTGCCGTCGGCGGTTTTTTTATAGATCAGGAAGGCCATGGTTTTTCTTTAAATTGGCAACCAAGGTTTTGAGTTCGTCGTCGGTGACGGGAACTTTGCGGCTGATGGCGATGAGCCGGATTTCTTCCAGCAACTCCAGTTGTAATTCCGCCGGCAGGTCCAGGTTCAACTTTTGCAGTTTGTGACGGAGCAGACCGCCGCCCGAGTGGCGGCCCAGTTGCATGGCGGTGGGAGTATGGCCGACTTCCCCGGCGGCAAACGGCTCGTAGGTTTCGTGGTCAGCCAGCAGCCCGCTGCAATGAATGCCCGATTCGTGTCGAAACACCGATTCGCCCACCACCGGCTTGTCCGGATCGAGCGGCCGGCCGGAGGCGCGCGCCACCAATTCACTCAACCCGACGAGCTGGCGCGTATCCACGCCGCAATCCTGCTTCAAGGTCAGCCGCGTCGCCATCACCACTTCTTCGAGCGAGGCGTTGCCGGCGCGTTCGCCCAGGCCGTTGACCGTGACACTCGCAGCATTCGCGCCGGCAGCGAGCGCGGCAATGGTGTTCGCCGTCGCCATGCCCAGGTCGTTGTGCCCGTGAAATTCCAGGGTCAACTCCGGCACGGCGGCGCGCAAGGTGCCGATGAGATCGCAGGTCTGCAACGGGTTCAAAATGCCAACTGTGTCCGCGATGCGCAGGCGCGCCAGCCCGGCCTCCCGTGCGGCAAGCGCGAATTCGATCAAAAAGACGCGGTCGGCGCGCGAGGCATCCTGCGCGCCGACGGAAAGGAAGCGGAATGCGTCGCGAAACTCGGCGGCCAGTTCCGTCATCGTCCGGAAGACCCAATCGTGATCCTTCTTCCAGGCGCGCAGATGAATTTGCGACACCGGCAGTGAAAAATGCGCTCCATGGACACGGCAACGGGCGGCGGCCAGCAGGTCCAGGCGTTTCGCCCGGCACCAGGTGGTCAGACGCAAGGTCAAGCCCAGGTCGGATACGGTATTGATGTCATCCACCTCGCTTCGCCCCATCGCCGGGATGCCGATTTCGATTTCCGGCACACCGGCGCGAGCGAGCGCGATGGCGATGTTTTTTTTCTCCGTCCGCGAGAAGGCCACTCCGGCGGCCTGTTCGCCGTCGCGCAGCGTGGTGTCAATAAGATGCGGCGTCATGGTCGTTTTTTAACCGCGGATGGACACGAATAAACCGGTAGGGCGCGTCACTCCGTGCGCGCCGCTGCACGACATTCCACAAACGGCGCGCACGGAGTAACGCGCCCTACCAACAGAATTCAGCCTGGTTTTCATCCGTGTGAATCCGTGTCTATCCATGGTTTCTTTCGTTCAGGCAAACAACGTGGCTGATGGCAATTCGCGTTTTTCCTCCAGGCTGTCAAGGATCGCCTCGGCGGTTTCGATGGTCGCCTGTTTATACCAGATATTTTCGGGATAAACGACCATCACCGGCCCGCTGTCGCAGATGTTCATGCAGCCGGTGCTGGAAATCATTACGTCATCCAGACCGCGATCCTGCACTTCGGTGGTGAGGTGCTGGAGTAGATGTGAGGATTCCTTTTTGTGGCAGACGCCTTGCGCCCCGGTGGGACGAAAGCTGCCGCAGACAAATATGTGATGATTGGGTTTGCTCATGTTTTGGTTGTGAGTTGAGGATTGAGGGGAAAATCAGCCGCAGCCGGTTCCGTTTCCTTTGCACGAAATGCCCGCGCCGCAGCCGGTGAAACGGCGTTTCATCGAGGCCGGAATCGGCTGATTGGCGAACAAGGCTTTCAGCCCATCCTCAATCAAGCCTTCCATCTCGATGATTTTTAGTCCGTGCGCGGTGAGCGTCTTTTGCGGCGTTGGGCCGGCGGCGTTGACGAGAATCGCGCGGCAGTCTTTCAACGAATCCGCCAGCATTGCCCAGCGCGCTTCGCCGCCGCCTTCCTCCGGCGTACGGCGGATTTCGACCAATCGGAACGTGCCGGGCAGAGCGGCGTTCGCCTCGTAAATCGCCAGACGATCGGCCTCGCCCAAATGCTGGTTGACCAGCGCGCCTTCGAGCGTGGCCACGGCAACGTAAGGTCGCGCGGCGTCTTCGGCGGGGTTCAGGCTCAGGTTGGCGTAGTGTTGCAGCGTGGCGATTTGTTCGGTGGTCACGCTCTCGCCGACGTAGCCCACAGCATCGGCCCGGCAACGGGCGCAATGCGTCATCTGCGGCAAAAGCTGTCCGCATTGCAGGCGCAGCCGCGCGACGGCCATGGTGTCCGGTGGCGGCACATCCTCGAACACCGCGCCCTTCACGGGTACGAGCGGCATGAGATTCATGATGTCCGCGCCGAGGGCGGAAACTTTCTTGGCAATGTCCGGAATATGATCGTCGTTGATGCCCGGCATGATGATGGTGTTGACCTTGACGACGATGCCGCGCGCCTTGAGCCGGACGAGCGCCTCGATTTGTTTCGCTCCCAGCACCGCCGCGGCTTCCTCGCCGCGCAACGGACGTTTGCCGTCGCGCACCCAGGCGTAAATCTTGCCGCCAATCACCGGATCCACCGCATTGATGGTGATTGTAATGTGGCTCACCTTCAAATCGGCAATCTCGTTAACATAAGGCACGACGCCGAGGCCATTGGTGGCCACGCACAAAATCATTTTAGGGAATTTCCGCCGGACCAGCCGCAACGTTTCCATCGTTTCCTGGGGACTGGCAAACGGGTCGCCCGGCCCGGCTATGCCCATGACGGCAATTTCGGGCCGCTTCGCCATTACGTCGCCCAGGTAGGCCAGGGCCTGTTGCGGCGTCAGCACGGTGCTGGTGACGCCGGGGCGGCTTTCATTCAGGCAATCGTATTTGCGATTGCAAAAATTGCACTGGATGTTGCAACGCGGCGCGACCGGCAGATGGATGCGGCCATATTTCTTGTGCGCATCCTTGCTGAAACAGGGATGGTTGCTGAAATCAATCCTGGTCGCGTTCATAGGTAGGCATAACCGACCGTTGAGGTTTCCTGTTTCACTTCAAGCAGCGCATTGACGATGCGGTCGTAAAGCTCCTGCGCGCCGCGATAGCCCAGGTGCAGCACCCGCTGGCCGCCAATGCGGTCATGGATCGGAAAGCCCACGCGGATCAAAGGCACGTTCAACGAACGCGCGATTTGATAGCCTTTGCTGCTGCCAATCATAAAATCGGGTTTGAGCGACGGCGCAAGTTCGGCGATTTCGGCAAAATCGAATCGCTCTTTCACCAGCGATTCGGCGGGCAGCGACGGCGCGGCTTCGCGCAACGCCTTTTCAAATTGTTTGCTGTGGCCGCCGCTGGCGCACAACACCGGCGTCACGCCGATCTCACAGAGGAAGGCCGCAAGGCCGATGACCAAATCCTCCTCGCCATAGACGATGGCGCGCTTTTCAAAAATATATTTATGGCCGTCAATCAGGCTGTCCACGAGCCGGCCGCGTTCGCGCTGGTATTTGACCGGTGTTTCATTGCCTGCGATTTCCGCCAGCACATTGAAAAAGGCGTCGCTCTCGCGGATGCCCATTGGCAGGCCGAGCAACCGGCGCGGAATGGCAAATTTGTTTTGCAGCACCGTCCCGCCGGTTTCCGTGTCGGCCAGCGTGCGGCCAAATTCAATTGAAGTTTGCGCCGAACCGAGCGCGCGGATGCTGGCGATGGGCGTGCCGCCGGATTGCAATTTCTCGTATTCCGACCACGTTGCGCCGTCCATTGTCTCCGAATAATCCGGCAGCAGTGTGAACGGCAGCCCGAAGTCCGCGAGGATTTCCTTCAAGTGCCGCAAATCAGCGGCGGACACCATGCCGGGAAACAGGGCGACGCGCCGATTTGCCTCATTGGATGTTGGATGTTGGATGTTGGATGTTGGATGTTCTCCGTCTGACTTTTCCGCCAGTTGCTCCACCAATTCGCGGACGGCGGAATGAAAACCGTCCATGTGTGTGCCGCGATAGCTGGCGGTGGACACCGTCACGATGGGTGCGGTAATACGGTTGCCATATTTTTCCTTCAGATCCAGCAGCAGGCGCGGCATATCTTCGCCGATGGTTTCCGCCAGGCAGGTCGTGGCCGCGCCGATGAGCTGTGGCTCATATTGGCGCAGCACATTCAGCACGCCTTGCTGGAAATTGCTGCTGCCGCCGAAAATCGCGCTTTCCTCATGAAAGTTCGATGACGCGATGTCCATCGGCTCGCGAAAATGGCTGATGAGATACCGGCGGATGTAAGTCGAGCAGCCCTGTGAACCGTGCAGAAACGGGATGCAACCTTCCACACCGCGAAAGACGAGGCACGCACCCAGCGGCGTGCATAATTTGCAGGCATTGCGCGTGGAAGTGAAATTCTTTGATTGAGGCTCCTCGTCAGAATGAATTGCCGATTGATGATTGCCGATTGATGATTTTGAAACCGAGCACCGCGCCGCACTTGGACAATCCGCCAGACCGACGCAAGTTGCGGGGCAACCGGCCGCCTCCGCCAACGTTTCCTGAATGTCAGTTTTCAGCACAGCAACTGGTCTCTTTGCAATCGGGATGCCAACCCGCCTTGGGTTTCGGGTTTGGTTTTCAAATGGCTGAAAAACCTCAATGAAAACCGGTACATTTTAATTACCCGCGTTGCAGAGTTGATTGTGAGGTCTGCGCGAAGCCGACATTTGCGTAGGTTCAGGAATTCAAAGCCACCTAAACGTAGGGACGCCTCACTTTGAACAGGCACGCCTCGGCGCGAATTGCCAGACGGGACTGGCGACACTGGCATAAACTTCCTTCGCGAAGTTCAACATGCCAACGAATCCGGCCAGCGGTTCCTTGCGCTCGTGGTTGTGGTCGCAGAAACCAATTCCCAGCTTGTAGGCGATGGGCCGCTCCTTTACGCCGCCAATGAACAGGTCCACGTCCTTCTCCAGGCAGAATTTCGCCAGTTCGAGCGGGTTCGAGTCGTCCACGATGATCGTGCCCGGATCGGAAATCTCCTGGAGCTGGCGATAATCCTCCGCGTCGCCGGTCTGCGAACCCACCACCGCGGTTTCCATGCCGAGCAACCGCAGAATGCGGATCAGTGAAAACGCCTTGAACGCGCCGCCAACGTAGATGGCCGCTCGTTTGCCGATGAGTTTTTGTTTGTAGCGCTGGAGTTCGGGATAGATGGCGGCGATTTCTACGCGCACCAGTTGCTGCGCGCGTTGCATGATGGCCGGGTCGTCGCCGAAAAATTTCGCGGCTTCGTAAAGCGCGGCGCTCATGTCCTCGATGCCAAAGTAGGAAACGCGCTTGAACGGGATGCCGTAGTCATGCTCCATCATTTTCGCCAGATGCGTCATGGAGCCGGAGCATTGAACAAGGTTCAGCTTCGCGCCGTGGCAGCGGCGAATGTCCTCGACGCGCGCATCGCCGGTGACGCAGGAAACCACCTCAATGCCCATGCGCTTGTAGTATTCACGGATGATCCATGACTCGCCGGCGAGGTTGAATTCGCCAAGGATGTTGATGCTGTGCGGGCCGATGCCGGATATGTCGCCCGTGCCGACCAGTTGGTAAACCGCCTCGCACGCGGCGCGGTAACCGTCCTTCTTCGTACCTTTGAAACCTTCCGAATGAACGCCAAGAACGGGAATGCCGGTCCTGGCGGAAACCCGTTTGCAGACGGCACTCACGTCATCGCCGATGAGTCCGACGATGCAGGTCGAATAGATGAACGCGGCCTTGGGCTGGTGATGCGCCATAAGTTCGAGCAGCGCGGCTTCGAGTTTTTTCTCGCCGCCGAAGATTACGTCCATTTCCTGGAGGTCGGTGGAAAAGCTGTTGCGATGCAGTTGCGGGCCGCTCGACAGCGCGCCACGGATGTCCCAGGTGTAAGCGGCACAACCAATCGGCCCGTGGACGATGTGCAGCGCATCGGCGATGGGATAGAGCACCACGCGCGAGCCGCAGAACACGCAGGCGCGCTGGCTGACGGAACCAGCGGTGCTGGCCTTGCCGCACGCCATGTCGGCGGCCGGTGCGCCACCGGTCTTGCGCACAACCTGCGGCTGACGTTCTGGAAGCAGCTCAATCATGGGATGGGGGAACATTCAACATTCAACGCCCAACGCCCAACACTCAAGGAACGGCACCTTCCCGCTTTATTGAATGTTCGATGTTGAATGTTAAATGTTGAATGTTCTCTTTCCGTTGGCTTCATGCTGCCGCCTTTTCTTTCGCGCCGACGAGATTGCGGATTTCCTGTCTGTTCATCCGCAAAAGCACCCAATCGTCCATCACCTTGGCACCGAGGCTTTGATAGAATTTCAACGCGGTTTCGTTCCAGCGCAGCGCGATCCACTCGAAACGGCCGCAGCCGCGCTCCGCGCCGATGCGGGCAACTGCTTTGAGCAACGCGCTTCCGAGTCCGCGTCTCCGAAATTGCGGGCGAACATAGACATCCTCCAGGAAAATACCGGGCCGCCCCGCAAAAGAGGAAAAGGTGTGAAAATAGACGGCATAGCCGGCGCGCACCCCGTCAACGGTGGCGATCAGCGCCGCCGCCGCGGGATGTCCGCCGAAGAGCCAGTCACGCAGCGATGATTCCGTGGCTTCGAGTTCATGTTCGAGGGTTTCAAACTGCGCCAACTCGCGGATCATCTTCATCAACTCCCGCACGTCGCTCTCGCACGCGGGCCGGATGGTGAAATTCACCAGACCGGTGGCGGACAGCGGGCTGGCCAGTGTCGTGCTCATTGGATCAGTTCAAAGTATTCGTCGGCGCATTCACGGTCCTTGTGGTCGAGCATGGCGTCGGTCATTTTTTCCATGAGCCGCAGCGCGCCCATATAACCAACGCAGGGAAAATAGCGGTGGCCCATGCGATCCAGCACCGGGAAACCGAAGCGCACAAACGGAATCTTCTCCTCCCGGGCGATGTATTTGCAGTAGGTGTTGCCGATAATGAGGTCCACCGGCGCGTTTTTGATCCTTTGATGAAGCTCGAACAGGTCGGAGTTCTGCTTCACCACCGCGTCGGGCGCCTGATCCTTCAGAATCTCCGTGATGCGCTGTTCGAAATGTTTTCCGGGTGAACCGGTGATGACGTAGGCCGGCTTCATGTCCAAATCCGAGAGAAATTGCGTGAGCGCGATGACGTGGTCAGGATCGCCCGCGATGGCCACGCGTTGCTTGTGGAAGTATTGGTGCATGTCGCTCATGGCGTCGAGCAGGCGGCCGCGCTCGTCGCCAATGGTCGCGGGCACGTCCACGCCGCCGTAATTGCGCAGCGCGTGGATGAACCGGTCGGTTTCCGTGAGACCGATGGGCAATTCGAGAAACGCGCAGCCCACGCCGCATTTCTCGTCGAGTTCCGTCGCCGCCGGATGCGACGTGAAATGGCCGAGCGCGATGGTGCAACTGCTGTCGCCAGTGGATTTCAACTCCTCAATCGTCGTGCCGCCGTGCGGGAACATCCGGTAACGTCCGTCCTGGGGCAAATCCAGCACGCCGCTGGTATCGGGGAACACCACGGCTTTGACGCCCATTTCAGCAACGATGCGTTTTAGTTCGCGGATGTCGGCGGGGTCAACGAAACCCGGAATGAGGTTGAGTTGAAACAGCCGGTTTCCATTCTTTTCCGCGAGATACCGGACCATGGCCGTGGTCATGTTCGCAAAACCGGTGACATGCGAACCGACGAAGCTGGGCGTGTTGGCGTGAATGACGACTTTGCCCTTGGGAATCGTGCCGTCCTCGGTGGATTTTTTGATCATCATCGGGATATCGTCGCCGATGACCTCGGACAGGCAGGTGGTATGGACCGCCACGATTTCCGGATTGTAAATCGTGAAGATGTTGGACAATGCCTGGTTCAGATTGGCCAGACCGCCGAATACCGACGCGCCTTCGGTAAAGGAGCTGGTCGTGGCGATGACCGGTTCCTTGAAATGGCGGGTCAGATGGCTGCGATGGTAGGCGCAACAGCCCTGCGAGCCGTGGCTGTGCGGCATACAGCCGTGAATGCCCAGCGCGGCGTACATCGCGCCGATGGGCTGGCAGGTTTTGGCCGGATTGATCCGCAGCGCCTCGCGCGGTTTGATTTCGGCTGTTGTTCCGTTGAGCATAATTTTGTCGGGTTGAAGGTTAAACGACCTCTTCGGCGACTGCCGCCGGTTTGCGCCAGGATTTGGCTTCGCCGTTCCGCTTTGAACCGCTGATGCGCGAGGGATGCACCAGGCTGGCGGACAGTTGCGGTTCGTTTTCCCACGGCGGCGTGACGAATTTCCAGATTTTGGTGTTCACCATGCGGTCCACTTCGCGGTAGAAATTCGCCGCGCCGGTGAAGGCCGCGTACGGACCGCTGTAGTCGTAGCTGTGCAGTTGCTTGCACGGCACGCCCATCTTTTCGATGACAAACTTGTCCTTGATGCCCGAACCGATGATGTCCGGCTTGTAAATTTCAATGAGCTTCTCGATTTCGTGATGGCTGATGTCGTCAACGATCAACGTGCTTTTCTTCATTTCGGCCATCATGCCTTCGTAATCGCGGAAGGTGAAACCGCCGGCGGTCAGCGCCGCCATCTGTTCCGGCGTCTTGGTGGGCTTGAAGCGCGCCGGATCGGGTTCGACGTGCAGTTCCTCGATGTTGCGGCTGTCGGCGTCCACCTTGATGGTCGGCAGCACGCGCCGGCCCTCGTAATCGTCGCGGTGCGCGAACTCGTATCCGGCGGAAACCGTTTCCATGCCGATGTCGCGGAACAAATCCTGGTAATGATGCGCCCGCGATCCGCCGACGAACAGCGCGGCGGTTTTGCCCTGGCACCGGGCGCGGATTTCGTCCTGCACCGGCTTGAGCGCCAGCATCTCCTGCGCGATGACCTCCTCGACGCGGTCGGCGAGTTTTTTGCTGTCGAAGAATTTCGCGATTTTGCGCAACGTTTTCTTCGCCGCCTCGGCACCGATGAAATTCACCTTGATCCACGGTATGCCGAATTTTTTCTCCATCATGTCGGCGATGTAATTGATGGAACGGTGGCACATGACGCCGTTGAGCATGACGGTGTGCGATTTTTTAACCTGTTCGTAGCTGACATCGCCGCTCAACGTGGACGTGATGTGAATGCCGCATTTGCGGAGCAGCGTGTCAATCTCCCAGGCGTCGCCGCCGATGTTGTATTCGCCGAGGATGTTCATCGTAAACTCGGCTTCGTCGGGTTTGTCGTCCAGCCCGATGATGCTTTTGAACACGCCGTTGTTGGCGATGTGATGGCCGGCGGACTGGCTGACGCCCTTGTAACCTTCGCAACTGAATGCCATGACATTGATCCCCAGCTCCTCCTTCATCTGGCGGGCGACGGTGTGAATGTCGTCGCCGATGAGGCCGACCGGGCAGGTGGCGAGAATGGCGATGGCCTTGGGTTTGAAAATCGCGTAGGCCTCCCGGATGGCTTGGATCAGTTTTTTTTCGCCTCCGAAGATGATCTGGTCCTCCTGCATGTCGGTGTTCATGCAATATTGCATGTAATTAGTCTCGCCGGGTTTCGGGCGGGCGAGGTTGCGGCGGCTCATCCAGGCGTAAAACCCGCATCCAACCGGGCCGTGGGTGATTTGGAGCAGATCGTAAATCGGCCCCATCACCACGCCACGGCAGCCGGCATAGGTGCAACCTCGTTGCGAGATGATGCCAGGAATGGTGCGCGTATTGGCGGCAATTTCCGGTGGAGCGGCGGGATCGTTGGCGAAGATTTGTTTGGCGCGTTTCTTCCGCGTCTTCGGCGGATAAAGCTTGAGCATCTCCTCCTTGACCACATTCGGGTCGGGCAGGGTTGTTGGCGTTATGGCTTCAGACATAATATTTCAAATTTGAGATTCGTGATCTGAGATCATGCCAGGGCGGCAGCGCCCCGTTCGTTGGTGCGGACGCGCACGGCCTCCTCAATGGGCAGCACAAAAATCTTTCCGTCGCCGCGTTTGCCGGTGCGGTTTACGCGGATGATGGTTTCAATCAATTTTGGCACGGCCTCGTCCGGCACAACGAGATTCATCATGCGTTTGGGAATGAGCATGGGGCCGTCGTCCTTGAGGCGCGCGATGGCTTCCGGCGCGCCGGCTTCCGCGCCATGGATGACGCGGTAGTCCACGTTGCCCTTGCCGCGCCCGAGCACCTTCCGGACGGTGAACGCCGGAAAACCGGCGTCGATGAGCGCCTGCTTGGTGACGTTCATCATGTTCATGCGGATGATGGCGGTGATTTGTTTCATGTTCAGGCGTCTTTCGTGCCGCTGCTCACCGTCCAGGTCTCCTCGACTTTCGAGATGAAAATCTTTCCGTCGCCGAACGTGCCTTTGTCGCCGGTGCGGGCGGATTTAAGGACCGTTTCAACGGCCAAATCCTTGTCCGCGTCCGCGACGACCATCAGCAACTGCTCTTTCGGCAATTCGTCGTAGGTGATCTCGCCGACCTTGAGGCCGCGTTGTTTGCCGCGCCCGAAGACATCCATCTTCGTGACGGCCGGGAAACCGGCGTCGAGCAGGGCTTTCATGACTTCGTGGACTTTTTCCGGTCGCACGATGGATTGAATCATTGTGGGCATTAGTTGTTGAGAGTTGAGGGTTGATGGTTGAGTGTCGCGTCAGTTATAAAGTCCAAATTCCATGAGGAGTTTTTCCAGCTCCGGCATGGGGAGTGGTTTCGGGATGACGAGCATTTGGTTTTGATCAATCGCCCTGGCCAGGGTGCGGTATTCGTCCGCCTGGTGGCAGTCTTTGTTCCACTCGATGACCGTCTTGCGGTTGATCTCGGCGCGTTGCACATCGTTGTCGCGCGGCACAAAATGAATCATCTGCGTGCCGAGCAACTTGGCGAACTGTTCGATCATTTCCTTCTCGTTGTCCACCTTGCGGCTGTTGCAGATGATCCCGGCGAGCCGGACCTTGCCATTCGTGGCAAACTTCAAGATGCCTTTGCAGATGTTATTCGCCGCATACATCGCCATCATCTCGCCGGAGCAGACGATGTAAATTTCCTCGGCCTTGCCATCGCGAATCGGCATGGCGAACCCGCCGCAAACCACGTCGCCCAGCACGTCGTAAAAGACGTAATCGAGATTTTCGCTGGCGTCATACGCGCCGAGCTGTTCGAGCATGTTGATGGAGGTGATGATGCCGCGGCCCGCGCAACCGACACCCGGCTCCGGGCCGCCGGATTCCACGCA
This sequence comes from uncultured Verrucomicrobiae bacterium, assembly GCA_963804345.1. Classification (GTDB taxonomy): domain Bacteria; phylum Verrucomicrobiota; class Verrucomicrobiia; order Limisphaerales; family UBA11358; genus UBA11358. The sequence continues at coordinate 102,660 of CAWDPX010000017.1, forward strand.
CAGGGTATTGCAGAAGCCGCCATTACGGATGTCGGCCAGTTCCACGTCTTCGCCCTCCTCGCGGAGCGTGTCGAGCACACTGCGTTGCGACAGTCCGCCGAGCAGCAGGCGCGTGGAATCGGCCTTGGGATCGCAACCAACGACCATGACTTTCTTGCCCATCTCGGCCAGGCCGGCCACGGTGTTTTGCGTGGTGGTGGATTTGCCGATGCCGCCTTTGCCGTAAATTGCAATTTTTCTCATAATCAAATTAGTTGTTCGTTTTCTCCGCCGGCAGTTTTGAGCCACCGGCCTGACAACTCCCTTTGCAAGCCGGATGCCAACGCTGAAATGACGATGAATTCAATCCGAAGAAGCCGAAGAAACCATTGGAAACAAAGGTGAAAATATATCCAGCTTTCGCCCGGTTGGCGGCGGACAACTTTAGGAAAGGCTACGTTCAGGTTGGAACGAAGCAGGGAAGCTACGCGGATGTATCTTTTGCGTCGGCGGATTCTTCGCCACGCCGGAAGCGTTTGAAATCAATGCCGAAACGCTTCACCCGCAGGCCGATCTGGCGTTCGGTGAGACCTAGATTGCGCGCGGCGGCGGCCATGTTGCCGTCGCTGCCTTTGAGTTCGGCGACGATCATTTCGTATTCGAGCGCGGCCATGGCGGATTCCAATGTGCCGCCGGAGCCTTTTTCGGAAGCATCCTTCTTCTGCAACGTGGGCGGCAGGTGGTGGGCCTCGATGGCCTTGTCCGGGCAGAGCAGGACGGCGCGTTCGATGCAATTCTCCAGTTCGCGCACGTTGCCGGGCCAATGATAGCTGGCCAGCAGGTCAATCGCCGCGGTGGAAACCCGCCGCACATTTTTGCCGCTGCTTTTGCTGAACTTCTCCACAAAATGATCGGCCAGCAGGAGGATGTCCGACTTCCGTTCGCGCAACGGCGGCACGTAGATCGGGAAAACGTTGAGCCGGTAGTACAGGTCCGCCCGGAACTTTTCCTGCTCGATCATCTCTTCGAGATTGCGGCTGGTGGCGGCGATGATGCGGACGTTGCAGCGAATGGGGGTCTGGCTGCCGACGCGCTCGAATTCCTTTTCCTGCAAGACCCGCAACAGTTTGACCTGTGTGGCCGGCGAGAGGTCGCCGATTTCGTCGAGAAAAATCGTGCCGCCATCGGCAATCTCGAACCGCCCCTTGCGCATGGCAACCGCGCCGGTGAACGCGCCCCTTTCGTGGCCGAACAATTCGCTTTCGATGATGGATTCGGGCAGCGCGGCGCAGTTGAACTTCACGAAGGCCTTGCCCTTGCGCGGACTTTGCTCGTGCAGCGCGCGGGCGACAAGTTCCTTGCCCACGCCGGATTCGCCGCGGATGAGCACGGTGGTGATGCTGCCGGCCACCTGCTCGATGTGCATATAGACCGAGCGCATCGCGTTGGAATTGCCGATCATGTTCGGCGGGCGAAGACTGTTCTGAAGCTGTTCCTGCAACCGCACGTTTTCCGTGCGCAGCACGCTCAGGCGTTCCTCGGTGACACTGTGGAAATGCACGCTTTGGGCGATGACGTTGGCCACGAGCGAGAGCAGCCGCCGGTCGGCAGCCAGGCTGACCGCCGCCTGGTTCGGACGTTCCGCGCTCAGACAACCCACGACCTCCTCGCCGAATTTCACCGGCACGCAAATGAGCGCCATTTTTTCCGCGGCTCCTTCCGCACTTTCCCGTTTGAGCGATGGTTCCGCCGAAATATCCGGCACCACCACGGCCTGGCCGGTGCGAATCACGTCGTCAATCAGCGGGCGATAATGCCGGAGATACTCTTCCTTGGAGAGCTGGCGCGGCAATCCGACAGCCTCGGAAGACGACAAACTGCCGCTTTTGCGGTCGAGGATGGTAATTGTGCCGCACTGAAGGCCCATCACCTCCTCCATTTTGAGGAGGACCGGACGGATGACGTCGCGCAGTTCAAGGCTGCTTTCCAGCGCGTAGGAAATGTTGAGCAGCAGATTCAATTCATCCACCGCCCGGCAACCCTTTTCCGCCGCCAGACTGCATCCTCCCTCTTCAAGTCCGCCACACCCGCGCTGATTTTCATTTTCCAATAAGTTCACAATTTTTTTCCTTTGCTGCATCCACAATGCCAACCAACCACAGGCGCGACACTGCCGCCATACATCGTTTGCCACAACCCGGACAAATATTGCGTTGGCGAAATTTCATCAGCCTGAGCAGTTCCAATCACTCATCATTTCGTATCACCACCTCCTTTCATAAAATAGTCCGCGTTCATTCCCATTCCATCTCGAATCGTTGTCATTGGGCAGCGCTGCTGCCCCCCCCCTGGAGCGCCGAACTCCGATTCGGCAAGGTTTGCAAGAAATCGCCTGTTCGTGCCGATTCGGACCAACCTTCGCTCGGAAGCTTCGGCGCGGCAAGGATTGGCGCTCCGATTTCCGTGATGGAACATCCGGTCCTGAACCTCGGCAGCGGGCTTTACTTGCCTTGAGACAAGCGTTGCCGAAGCTGCCAGAAAAGCATGAACCCGTATCCGCCCACCAGCCCGCCGGACACCCACCATTGTGTGCCGTCTTTGAAGAGCAGGGGACAGACGATTTGGACCAGCACCAGGGCAATCAGCAGATAGGCCACGCGGGCGCCGGAGCCGGGCATGAGCGACCAGCCGCTATTAAGCTTGCCGGCGGCCTGCTTCCGTTCGTTGTGCCGCCGCGCGGCATCCTGAATCATTCCGAATCCCACCCCGATGATCGCGCCAGCCAGCAGTCCTGTCAGTTCTTGAAGCATGTTAATAAATTCGTGTTGCATGATATTTGAATTCTCTTTTTGCGGCAAGCTGCGCGAGGGAGTCATCCCTCGCGCAGCCGTGTGCATTATGTTTTTCAACTATTCCCCACCCGATCAAACTTTCGGCATGGGCGTTTCAGCCCGCTTGTCCATCACAAAACCGCTGTAGCCGGGTACCCCCATTTCAGGAACGTCGAGTCCCTCGATTTCATCTTCCAGTGAAACCCGGTTGCCCACGATCATCTCAGCGATGTAGTAAACGATTATCGAAAGAACTGACAGTGTAACGAAGCAGGTCGTTACTCCGATCAGTTCAGCCCAGAATTGGCCCATGCCGCCGCCATAGAACAATCCCCGGACCGTTCCTGAAACGCCGTTCCAGCCGTCGCCGTAGGTGCCATCGGCAAACAAACCGAGCGAGAGGCAACCCCACGCGCCGTTCACACCGTGAACCGAGATGGCACCCACGCAATCATCAATGCCGAGCTTCTCGAAGAAGAACACCGACTCGACCACGAGTACGCCCGCAACGAGACCGAGGAGGCTCGCCCCGCCGGCGCTCACGAACGCGCAAGGACAAGTAATCGCTACCAGCCCAGCCAACATGCCATTGCACATCATCGTAGGATCGGGCTTTTTGGTCTTGAACCACCACATCCACAACGTTGCGCCCAAAGCGCCGGTCGCAGAGGCGAGCATCGTATTGACCGCCACCACGGCGATGCGCAGGTCCGTGCCGGCAAGGGATGAGCCAGGATTGAATCCGAACCAGCCGAACGCAAGAATGAACGTGCCGAGCATGACGAACGGAATGTTATGCGCAGTAATCGGGTGAACGATTTTCCCATTCTTGTCGTATTTGCCGTGGCGCGGTCCGATCAGCCAGCAGAAGATGAGTGCGATCACACCACCTTGCATGTGTACCACCGATGAACCGGCGAAATCCACATGGCCGTGCCCGAGACCGGGGAAGTTCGAGCCGAGTTGCGAGAGCCAGCCGCCACCCCAGACCCAGTTCCCAAAGAGCGGATACATGATCGTTCCGATGCAGCAGCCGTAGATCATGAACGCGGAGAATCTCCAGCGTTCAGCCGCGCCACCGGTCGGAATGGTCGCCGTCGTATCCATGAACACCATTTGGAACAGGAACAATGCAAAGGCTGCGGCATCATAACCGGCGCCCTGCAGCATGAACCCTTTCCATCCTAAAATGCCGAAGGGATGGCCGAATATCGTCCATGTAATCTCATGGTTCAGGCCGCCGTAGCCGCCCATCGTTCCGATCCCGCCCAGGCCGCCGAACATGAAGGCGAATCCACACACGTAGAATCCGAGCATGCCCATGGGATAAATCATGAAGTTCATGGACATGGTGTGCCCGGCGTTTTTAGCGCGGCACAATCCAGTTTCCACCAGCGCGAAGCCGGCTTGCATGAACATGACCAGGAAGCCGGTGACCAGCGTCCACATGAAGTTGATCGCCACGCGGTTGTGGCCGACCGAGTCGGATAGTTTTACCGCCAGTGGCTCCAGCTTGGCCTGGGACGTGTAGTCGTCGAAGGACTTCTTGGCATCCGTGTAGGCGGCCACCTTGTTGGTGTCTTTCAGGTCGTCGCCGGTCAAGGCGGTCGGTTCACTAACGACAAAGTGATTGCCACCGGCGTCTTGCGCGTCGGCGGACGCGCCCGTGGCAATTCCCGCCGGATCAGGTTTGGGGTCGGTACTGGCTGGTGCGGCGGCGGGCGCGGCGGCAGCGGGCGCGTTGGTCATGGCCATGCCGGCCATGGCGTTCGTGTCACCCGCGCGCAGCGATAAAACGCTGAACGCGGTGGTTGCAATCAGAGCAAGGGTCAAAAGATATCGTTTCATTTTGTTTATTCGATTGAGGTTCAAGTTGATTAGTTGTTTAAATGGCCGAATCGCCTTTCTCTTCGGTGCGGATGCGGACGGCTTGTTCCACTCCGGAGACAAACACCTTGCCGTCGCCAATCTTGCCGCTCTTGGCCGACTTGACGATCGCGCCGATGGCGGCTTCCACCTGGTTGTCCGCCACGACGAGTTCGATTTTGATCTTCGGCAGGAAATCCACGGTGTATTCGCTGCCGCGATAGATTTCGGTATGGCCCTTCTGGCGGCCGAATCCTTTCGCTTCAATCACAGTCAATCCTGAGATGCCGACTTCGCTGAGGGCATCTTTGACCTCCTCCAGTTTGAATGGTTTAATGATGGCTTCAATTTTCTTCATAGTTTTTTTTGTGCGGCGGAAACTTTCGTCCGGCGCGGCTGTTCCCTTTGCAAGCGCGATACCAATGAAAAAAGTTTTGGCAAAATATTTTTCAAACGCGAATAAACCTTGTGAAATCAACGGTTTATCGCGCAAAAAAAATCGATGCGAACGAAATTAAAGAAAATCCGAACCGGAAATATCCTACACGAATGTAGGTTTTATTGTGGAAGCTACGCGGATGTAGCTTCGTTGCGGCGGGAGAGGTTGAAGTCTATGGGTGCGATCTTCGAGTATTTTCGCGTTCTCTTCCGCGACCGTTTGTTGCTCTCCCACGAACTTCCGGAGCACTGGCCCCAAAATTGCGTACACACCGGAACGCCAGATTTGTGCGTCAACTTGGGATGAACGCATGGCGAATAATTGTCAAAATCGTTGTCCCGAGTGTGGGACGTTTGCAGCTTGTCACACATCATGATTACAGAGATTCAACCAAATCCGTGGATGGTCGCGCCTTTCATCGCGCTGCTGGCGGCCATTGCCCTGGCGCCGCTCCGGTTTGCGGACTGGTGGGGCAGGCATTATCCCAAAGTGTCCTTCGCCCTGGCGGCATTGGTGGTCGTGTATTATCTGCTGGTGCTGAACGCGACCCCGCGGGTGTTAAACACCGCGAGCGAGTATTTCAGCTTCATCGCGCTCATCGGATCACTCTTCGTGGTTTCCGGCGGCATTCACATCACCATCAAGGGAGAGGCCACACCCATGGCCAACGTCATTTTCCTGGCTGTGGGCGCGCTGGTGGCCAACGTGCTCGGCACCACCGGGGTTTCGATGCTCTTGATCCGTCCGTGGCTGCGCGCCAACAAATACCGCGTCACCGCGCATCACGTGGTTTTCTTCATTTTTATCGTGTCCAACGCCGGCGGCTGTCTCACTCCCGTGGGCGACCCGCCGCTGTTCCTGGGCTATTTGAACGGCGTGCCGTTTTGGTGGGTGGCGCAACACGGCTGGCTGATCTGGCTGACTGGCGTGACGATTTTGCTGGCGATGTTTTACGTGGTGGACGCGCGCAACTACGCCCGCGCGCCCAAGCCGGTGCGCCAGGAACAAACCGGCCACGAGCAATGGCGGTTTGACGGGCTGTCCAACCTGTTCTATCTCGCCCTGGTGCTCGGCGCGGTGTTTGTCAATCACCCGCTGTTTCTTCGCGAAGCCCTGATGATTGGCGCGGCGTTGGGATCCTATTTCACGACCCGGGAATCGGTTCACGCCTCCAATCAGTTCACGCTGCACCCGATCAAGGAAGTCGCCATCCTGTTCGTCGGAATCTTTGCGACCATGATGCCGGCGCTGGACTGGCTGGCCGCCAACGCCGGCAAGCTCGGCTCGCCCACGCCCGGCTTTTTCTATTTTGGCAGCGGCATCCTTTCCAGTGTGCTCGACAATGCGCCGACCTACCTCAGTTTCTTTAGCGCGTTGCTCGGAGCTTCCGGGTCGCACGATGCCAGCACGCTTTTGGCAAATCATCCGGGGGGCATTCTCGCGGTGAGCTTTGGCGCGGTTTTTTTCGGCGCGAACACGTACATCGGCAACGGACCCAACTTCATGGTCAAGGCCATCGCCGACCATCAAAAAGTCCACACGCCCACATTTCTCGGCTATATTGTGAAATTCACCCTGCCATTCATGCTGCCGATGCTCATTGCGGTATGGCTGCTGTTCTTTCGGAACTGAAACCAGTTGCGCCGGATGCGATGGAGAAATGGAAGTGGTCGGAGCAACAGGATTTGAACCTGCGACAGCCAGTTCCCAAAGCTGGTCTCTACCAGGCTGAGTTATGCTCCGAAGTAAGCAAATAATCGCAAATTGAAAATTCCTTTCCGCCTGGGAGCGCCGCCGTCTCGTCGGCAGTTGGGATTGTCCATCGCGACGCAACGGGCCGGCGGGACGCCAGCGCTCCCAGGAAGTGAAAACCAGAACGGCGCGGGGTTTGGCCCGCGCCGTTGTCCTCCTCAGCTCCTCCCAACTGCGTTTTACACGTCGTAATACATGAAGAATTCGTACGGATGCGGACGCAGGCGGATGGCGTCGTGCTCTTTCCGCTTGGTGCTGATCCACATTTCGATGAAGTCTTCGGTGAAGACGTCGCCCTTGAGCAGAAACGCATGGTCCTTTTGCAGGCAATCGAGGGCTTCGCTGAGACTGCCGGCAACGTTCGGAACCTTCTTCAGTTCTTCCGGCGGCAGTTCGTAGATGTTTTTGTCGAGCGGTTCGCCCGGCTTGATCTTGTTCTGGATGCCGTCCAGACCGGCCATGACCAGCGCGGCAAAGCAGAGATACGGATTGGCGGCCGGATCCGGCGGGCGATATTCGAGGCGTTTGGCCTTCGGATTCTCGCTGTAGGTCGGGATGCGCACGGCGGCGCTACGATTACGGGCGCTGTAGGCGAGGTTCACGGGCGCTTCGTAGCCCGGCACGAGGCGTTTGTAGCTGTTCGTGGTGGGATTGCAAATGGCGCACAGGGCCTTGGCGTGCTTGAGCAAACCACCGGCGTAGTACAACGCCATCTGGCTCAAACCGGCGTATTCCTTGCCGGCAAAGAGCGGCTTGCCCTTGCTCCACAAGGATTGATGGGTGTGCATGCCGGAGCCGTTGTCGCCGAAGAGCGGCTTGGGCATGAAGCAGGCGGTCTTGCCGTGTTTCTTGGCAACGTTCTTGACGACGTATTTATAAACCATCATCCAATCGGCGGCGGTGACGAGCGGACTGAAGCGGTAGTCAATCTCCGCCTGGCCGGCCGTGGCGACTTCATGATGCTGGCGCTCGATCTTGACGCCGAGCTCTTCCATCACCAGGCACATTTCGGTGCGGATGTCCTGCTGGGTGTCGGCGGGCGCGACGGGGAAGTAACCTTCCTTGTGGCGGATTTTGTTGCCGAGGTTGGGCATTTCATCGCGACCGGTGTTCCAGACGCCTTCCTCGCTGTCAATGGAGTAGAACGTGCCGTTGGTCTTGGAATCGAACTGGATGTTGTCGAAGATGAAAAATTCCGCCTCGGGCCCGATGAACGCCTGGTCGGCGATGCCGGTGGAGATGAGATATTTTTCGGTGCGCTGGGCGATGCCGCGGGGATCGCGGGTGTACGGTTCCAAGGTCCCGGTTTCCGCGATGGTGCAGGTGAGGCTTAACGTCGGGACGGCGCAGAAGGGATCAATGAACGCCGTGGCGGGGTCGGGCATCGCGAGCATGTCGGAAGCTTCAATGCTTTTCCAGCCGCGGATGGAGGAGCCGTCAAAGCCCAGTCCCTCGGAAAAGGAATCTTCGTTTAATTCAGCGACCGGGATGCTGAAGTGTTGCCAGGTGCCAAAGGTGTCCACGAACTTGATGTCCACCATTTTCGCCCCGGCCTTTTTGGCCAGTTCTAATACGCTCTTGGGTGTGCTCATGTTTTTGTTAAGTTGTTTTTTGCTATCGGTTATTGCAGTTGGTCTTTGGGGGTTGGTTCTAAGCTGCGATTTCCTCTTGTTCCCCGGCACGAAGGCAAACGGCTTCTTTGATGTCCGAGATAAAGACTTTGTTATCACCATTTTTGCCCGTCCTCGATGAATGGATGATGGCCTGCACCGCTCGTTCCGCGTTTCGGTCCCCCACGACCAGGTCAATTTTGAGCTTCGGCAGAGAATTCATCGTGTATTCGCTGCCACGGTAGATTTCCGTATGCCGGTACTGCCGGCTAAATCCCTTCACTTCACAAGCGGTCATCCCATCAATGCCGATTTCACCCAAGGCGTCCTGGACTTCATTCAATTTGGAAAGCGGGATTATGGCTTCAATTTTTTTCATAATTAAATTTGTTGGTTTGTTTTTAGTCCGGCGGAAACTTCCATCCGGCGCGACTGTTCCCTTTGCAAGCGCGATACCAATGGAAAAAAGTTTTGGAGAAATCTTTTGCGAACGCGAAGAAACCTTGTGAAATCAATGTTTTATCGCATGAGAAAAAAGCGAGACAAACGAAATCGGAGCAAATCAGAACCGGAAAATTCCTACACAAATGTAGTTTTAAAGCGGAAAGCCACGCGGATGTAACTTTTGTGCCCGCAGGCTCGTCGCCGCGCCGGAAGCGTGTTAAGTCTATTACGGTCCGAGCAATGGAAGGTTTAACTAGCCACTGTCAGAAGAACTGTCAGAAACTTATAGTGGAAGGCACCGTTCGGCACGTGACAGAAACGGCTTGAAAAGTTCGGCAAGTCGGTGTAAACAAATGCCGAAACTCAATAGAGTTGAGTGATAACAGCGCCGAGCCCTACCTCTGGAGCCAATCTTTACCATAGAAAGAACCTCGTTTCTGCGATTTCCGCCAAACCCCATGGGGCAGGTGTATTCGATTTCCGCCTCTGAATCCTTAATATTAATGGCCGGATGGAGAATTCAAAAATGCCTTTCGGTTCATAACGCCTCCCTCGTTTAACATGCTTCGCAAATCTTCGACATAGGCCATGACGGTTTTTCGAAATCCGCACCTTCACGCTTGTGCGGGCAGTCAACACGCCAGTTCGCAGGCATTCTTCACGCCCCAAGCATGTTTTTTTACACGGCTCATTCAGCCTTGGCTGACCGGAACTTCAGCGCTGCTTCGGTGCGGGAGCGAACGTGCAACTTGTCATAAACATGCCGGAGATGCCACCGGACAGTCCCATCGTTCACTCCCATCCGGCGGGCAATTTCCTTGTTGGGTAAACCTTGGGCCAGCAATTCGAGGATTTCGCGTTCGCGGGGCGAAAGTTCTTCGATTTCCGCGGTTGTTTTCAATGGCTCCTGGAAGGAAGCGATGACCTTGCGCGCAATATCCCGCGACATGGGCGCACCCCCCTGCCGGACTTCGCGAATGGCGGAAATGAGTTCTTCCGGCGTGCAACGCTTCAGCAGGTAGCCGCACGCACCAGCGCGCAGCGCCCTGAAAATCCTTTCCGTGTCCTCATACACGGTCACCATGATGATGTGGAGCGAGGGAATCATCCGTTTGAGCTGGGCGGTGCATTCGATGCCCGAGAGGTTTGGCAATTGAATGTCCATCAGCACGATCTCGGGCTGGTGCCGCGGGATGGCGGTCAACGCCTCCTCTGCCGTCGCACAGGCACATACACAACGGCATTCCGGATCCGCCTGGACAAACTCGACGAGGCTTTCCCGGATTATTTTATTGTCTTCAATGATCGCAATGCGGGTCATAAACGTTCATTTCATTGGCACCTGAAACCGTACCGTGGTGCCCTTTCCGTCTTCGCTGGTAATGGCAAACCGCCCCCCCAGTTTTTCGATGCGTGATCGCATGTTGTCCATGCCGTCCATTTCCCCGGTGCGGGCATTTGCCGGCAGGCCGCGCCCGTTGTCGGCGATGACCAGATGCAGGCCGTCCGGTTCGATCTGGATGCCCAGGCGGACTTCCGTGGCCCCGGAGTGGCGCACAACATTGGTGAGCGCCTCCTTGAAGGCGAGAAATAATTGGTGGCGGTGGCGGGAATCCACCGCCAGTTCCGCCGAGGCGGGCGGGCCTTCGAGCCGCCAGGTGATGTTGGCCAGCCCCAGGAAACGGTCCGCGTAAAGGCAGAAATAACTGACGAGCGAGGCCAGCGAGTCATGGGCGGGGTTTGTGGCCCAGACGATTTCGTCCAGGGCCGTGACCAGTTCACGCGCCTTTTCACCCACCTGCCCGAGATACTGGCTGCGCTTTTCGTCAGGTGCGGATGCGGATTTCGCCCGGGCGGCCAGCATGCCGATTTCCGTGATGCCCGAGCCGAGATCGTCGTGCAGGTCATGGGCGATGCGGGCGCGTTCCTGTTCCCTCGTTCGCTGGTGTTCAACGCGCTGGCGGTTTTGAATCTGGGTTTCCAGTTCGGCGGTGCGTTTCTCGACCTGTCGATGAAGCTGGGTAATCCACAACGCCATGACGGTCAGCGCACAGGTCAGCACCCCCACGGCCACCAACAACCGTTGCAGCGTCCACCACGACGGCTGCGCGAGCACTTCCATGTCCGCCGGTGAATGAACCAGCAAATCAAAGGGAGCCGCGTCGTTGTCGAGTGCCCGGTTCCCGCCTTGGGCCACATACACACCGACCAGGGCAAGCCGGCTGCCAATGCGGGGCGGCGACAGCGAAACTTTCCTCACATTCGCGCGCGCCAAAAACCTCCATGACCCGGCCTGGATTTCCAGCACCTCATTAGTGGGCGACGCCCGGGAGCTCACCAGCCATCCTTCAATCCGCACCCGGGTCGAATCATAAATCGCGCCGGGCAGATCATCGGGTGACAAATTTTTGGGCTTCGGCAGGGGGGCATGTCCAGTTTTTCGCGCGATCGCCTGGCGCAAAAGCGGCGCGGCTCCGCTCAATTCCGGGTAGCCCACCACTTCCACCAGGTCGCCGGTATGCAGTCCGACCGGCCGCCTCAAGGTAAACCGCACGCCATTGGTGCCATCCACCATGTAATAATCCCGCCCTTTCATGTGCAGGATCTGTCCCGATACTTTCACCCGCTGAAACGCACTGGCTTGGGGATCGAAAAGCGTCAGTTCCGCCGCGCGCTTTTTCGGCGCGGAAAATTTGTCCGCCAACGCAGGCCGGTCCACCATGATGGAGTCAACCCGCATGTGAATGTGCCCCAGCTCCAGTTGATTGGCGACAATGTCCCGTGCCACAAAAAGGCATCCCCGCAGCCGGACGACGGCGTCCTCGTAATTTTCCAAATTATCGGAATTCGTGCCGACCAGCCATAAATCCACCCGAAGCACGCCGCCCGGTGTGCGCAGGAACACTCTTGACCAGCCGTTGGGAAAGCCGTCCGGATGTGGGATGGCTTGTTCGACAATGCCCCTGATTTCAATCAATTGATCGTCCAGACTGCCATTCATCAATTGGTCCCAAGTCGGTTGGATGGGATCCGGCATGCTCCCCAAACCCAGGAGGTTGACCTGGCGTGCCCGCACAATCGGGGCAAATGAGCCCTTGTCCGTTTTGCCTTCCACTTCCAAATAGGCGCCGACTTGCGGCAGTTCGGAAATGATTGCCGGATCCACAACCACATAAACCGCGCGGGTGGCATCCTGCACAATGAAGGCATGCCGGTTCGACACGACGCAGATGACCACGCCCTGGATTTTGACCGGGGCCCCATGCTCTGCTTCCTCCCGTTTCATCTGGTTGACGGCGGCGGCGGTCGTCAGCACAGGAAACGTTCCGCTGTTCGCATTCGTATCTCCATTGGCGTTGCGATGGGGCGGGGTTTCAATGAACTCAATCTCCTTGCGGCCCGGCACCAGGAGCAGGCCGGGAACCTTTTGCCCCGTGATGGTGAAGGCGCTCTGGCAAAATCCCACGGCGCGAATCCGGCTGTTCAAAAGCGGCATTGAAAGCAATGAAGAACCGTCCGCAATCTCCACCGGCATTCGGTCGGCTCCGGCACTCAGTTCCAACTTCACCCCGGCCGGCTCCTCTTTCACAAACGTCACCTTCCCCTCCACTTCCGCCCATTGGCCGTCTTCCCCGTCGCGCAACGTCTGGCCAATGACGATTTGCCGCGGTTCGGGAAATTCCGCCCGTCCGATCACTTCCAACCGCAAGTTATCCACCACCGGCCCCTTGGTGCCGAGTCTGATGAAGCCGGCCCCTCTTTGGACGATTGTGCCGTTGCCCGCCACGCGCACCCGATGTCCCGGCTGGACCGGCTGACTGGCCAGGTCCATTTCCAACTCCACCACCCCGGTTTCATCCTTCAAAACAAACCGTCCCTGCGCCGCATTTGCCCACCAGACGGTCCCTTCCAGACGGATGGAATGGCTGACGTTGGGATTCTCCGAACTCAGACGGACAACTTGCAGTACGTTGGTCACGTCGTATGCCGGCTGGCTGGCCATCCCCGGCTCTGCCGCCGCCGTTTGTTCCAACAATCCTGCACCCAACATCAGACTGCAACCGGCCAGGGCAAGCCGGGGCCAGGGCGGGAAGATTGCGCTCATGGCGTCAGCATATTCGCTTGCCTCCGGTTCCGCACCACGAAATGGAACGCTCTAATTTTGTTGTCCCGGCCCCGGCGGCAGCCCAAAGCAACGCGAGGCTGTGTGAAAAGTCCGGCGCGGGGTGAGTGATCGGCGGGGAAAAAGTTTGACCGGCGATCTGGTTTTCAGACCGCCGGTTTTTTGTCGGTTGGAGATTGCGTTCGTCCGGACAGACTGCCCGGGAGGATTAAGGGATGATCCAACGAAAAAAAGGCTCCGCCCGCCCCGTTCAAGCCCTTTGCGGGACTTTCACTCCCACCGCTGCCATCAGTTTCTCGAAGCTCACCAGGTTCAGCACCCGTTTGAGATTGTACGCCAGCGTCGTCAGACTCCATTCCGTCCGTACTTTCACCAAGCCCTTCAGCAAAAAGTGCGTGTACCCAAACCACCGCTTGATCGTCCCGAAGGGATGTTCGGCCAAAGTCTTCCGTAACTTGAACTTCTCCGGTTGCGCCGCCATCCGCAACGCCATCGCTTCCATCAAGCCTTCATTCTCCTCCCGCGTGATCGTCCGGTTGGCCTTGTTCCGCGTACATTGCTTCTTCAACGCGCACCCCTTGCACCCGCTCGCCCGATAATATCTCAACTCCCGTCCCAGTTCATACGTGTTGAACCGATGCGTTAACTCCGCTCCGGCCGGACACACGTACACATCCTTCTGCGCGTCGTACTTGAACCGGCTCTTGCCATACAATCCCCGCGCCGTGTTCGCACTCGTGTCCGCTTTGGGTATGTAGGCCGTGATTCCTTGTTCGGCACACCGGTCCACTTCCGCCGCGTTATAATAGCCCGCGTCCGCCAACACTTCCGCCGCCTTCAACTCCAGATTCGCCTTGGCGGTAATCGCCACATTCGCCAGTTGTTTATAGTCCGTCACTTCGTTGGTCACGTCGTCGGCCGCAATCAGCTTGTGTTTGGCGTCCACCGCCATTTGCGCGTTGTAGCCCACCATCATCCCGTGGGCCGTGGGCATCTTCCGACTGTCCGGGTCACTCACCGACACCTGCTTGTCTTCTCCGTCCTGCAACTGGGCCAGCAGTTCCTTGTGCCAGTCCTGCTTCTCCTGCAACGCCGCGATCTTCGCCGCCAGTTCGCTTTTCGTGAGCGCCGGCCCGCCCGGTTCGGCGGCATCGCTGGTGTCCAGTTGCTCGAGATACTCCGCCAGCCGCGCGTCCGCCCGCTCGATGAGGTCCTGGAGCTTGGCCGCATTGAAGTTCTGGTCCCGCGCGTTGACCGCCGCGAATTTGCTGCCGTCCACGGCCAGCAGTTCGCCGCCGAACAACTCCAGTTTCCGGCACAACACCGTGAACTGCCGGTTCACCGCCCGCAGCGGCTTGAGATTGTCCTTCCGGAAGTCGGCGATGGTTTTGAAATCCGGCGTCAGTTTGCCCAGCAGCCAGATCACTTCCACATTCCTGTGACATTCAGCCTCCAGCAACCGCGACGAGCGAATCCGATGCAGATAACCGTAAAGATACAGTTTGAGCAGGTCCGCCGGGTCATACGGCGGCCGCCCCGTATCAGCGCACTGAGCTTTGGCGAACTCCAACGCGTGCAGATCCTGCGTCCCGACGAAGGCGTCGATAAAGCGTACGGGGTTCTCGGCGGCGACATAATCCTCCAGCCGTTCGGGGAAGAGCAGCGTTTGGGAGCGGTCCAGTCCGGTACGATGATTCATGCTTGTATCAGACCATCTTCCGGCGTAAAGGTTTCAAATTATGACCGACTTTTCACACAGCCTCACGCGTGGATTGGTCAAAGCAATTGACAAAGGCCGAAGCCGCAGCCATTACGCCGGGGAAAGTTCCCGGTGGTTCAGAAGATTGGAACCCCAAGGCCGGCCAATAAAATCTGTTAGTTTTTACGCTTCCAGCACAGCACGCTCTTGATGGCCATTCGAACGCCATAAAACATCAAAAACACGAATAAAAACCATGTTTTTATGGACGCATCCAGTGTGCCCAAATTTCAAAGCCGATTGCAAAAAAACGATGATGACAAATCGAGGAAGCAGGGTAAAATTAAGACAATTAGATTGGTAAAATGTAACAACTCAATGAACCCTAAAGAAAGTTGTAATATCATGAAACGTTTATCTTTGGTCTTGGTCGGTGTTGGTTGCATGCTGTTTCAAAGCGCGCGGGCTACACCGTTGTTTTCAGAAGCTTTTAATTACACTGCGGGAAGCGCCCTTCAGAACCAGGTAAACCCTGGCAGCAGCACTTGGACTGGCGGTAATTCCGGTTTGAGCATTGTTAGCGGCAACCTGACTTATGCAGGTTTGGCGGATCAGGGCGGCAACGAACTTCAAATCGCTAACGGGTCCGCTGGAACCAGCTATATTACATTCGCAAATCAGACCAGCGGACAAATCTACTATTCGTTCTTGTTTGATCCAAGTGTAGTTAACGGTGCCAATAACTACTTCACCGCGATGAATCCGGGCACTTCAACCCCGAATGGCAGCAGCGATGCAATTGACGCTTATTATTATTCCAGCGGTAAGATTGAATTGCGAGCTAACGCTCAGGCCGCAACCGCTGGTACAGGCTCTGCCTTGACGATAGGTACGACGTATTTCATCGTTGAAGAAATTGATCTCACTGCAAAGACCGCCAGCCTTTGGATAGACCCAACCCCCGGCGCCGCCGCGCCTGCGGCCACTGCGAGCCTTTCAGGTATCACGGCGACATCAATAGACAATGTAGGGTTCAAAGCTCAATCCGGCGCGGGCACTTTTTTGGTTGACAACCTTCTTGTCGGCACAACTTGGGCGGATGTCACACCTATCCCTGAGCCGGCTACGTTTGCTTTGGCCGGTTTGGGCGTGCTCGGTTTGTTGGTTGCGCGCCGGATACGCAAGTAAGTTTGGCTGTTCTTTCCACTACAGGCGCTGGGAAATTCCCAGCGCCTGTTTAGTTTTCAGAGTGACCCAACCGGCCAACCGCAGGATTGTTCCGTCGGTGAATTTATAATGGCATTCACAAGCGCTGCCGGACAGTCGAGCAATTCCAGAAGGCCCTTGAGGTTGCGCCAGATAATGCGAAGGTCCGTGTCAATCTGGCCAATATTTTGACCGACCAAGGACGGTGGGACGAGGCCATTGAACAGCATGAGCAGGCACTAAAACAGATGCCCGATTCCATTCATGCTCACAATCAATTGGGCCTACTGCTGCAAAAGCGGGGAGAATTTAAGGCGGCCATCGCGCAGTTTCAGAAGGTTCTCGAACTCGATCCCAAGCACGTTACGGCTCGAAATAACCTGGCTTGGCTGCTGGCCAACCTGTCCGGAAAACTCGTTGCGCGATGGGAAAAAGGTGGTGGAACTGGCGCAACAGGCGGTACAACTTTCCGGCGGTAGGGCTCCGGAGATACTGGACCCCCTGGCGGCGGCTTATGCCGAGGCCGGACCATTTCCAATAGCAATCGAAACGGCCCGGCAGGTGTTGGATCTGAGCACCGCACAAAACAACAAACCCCTGGCTGAAGTCATCCAAAATCAGCTCCAGCTCTTTGAAGCCAATTCACCTCACCACGAGAAACTGTAGCCCGGGACGATTTTGACCCCGGTTATGAAGATTTCAGCCGGAGAAAGACGGAGCCGTTGGTTGAATTGATGAAGATGTAGATCTGGTTGGTAGTCGTGGAATTGGGGACGTTGACCCAGTTGGCCCCCAAACCCACGTTGAGACTGTTGGTTTGAATCTGGAGTTGCCAGCCGAGATGATCCTGCGGCCAGGACAATTGCAATTGGCCGCTGCTGACTTGCACCATAATATTGGTTGGCGCCGCTGAAGGCAGGACGGTGGCGCTGGCCTGTAGAGAGTTGATGCTCTCGCCGCCGGACACCGCCGTCACAACGTAATAATAAGTCACGGCATTGGTCACTGCCGCGTTCGAATAATTGGTCGCCGCCAACACGCTGTAAACCGTCGGATACGGCCCGCCGTTGGCCGTCCCGCGTTTGAGATTGTAACTGGTCGCGCCCGGCACGGCGTTCCATTTTAATTTGATCAACAGGTTTGTTCCCATCGCCGTGAAATTGGTGGGGGCCGGAGGCGCGGGCAACGACACAATGAGGTTCACCTGGTTGGTGGTGCTGGTGCCGAGAGAGTAGATGTAACTGCCCCCCGGCGTCGAGCCAAGCGTGGGCAGGCTGCCGCTTAAATTTCCGGTGTAGGTCAGCAGCGTGTTGGTCCCCGCGCCAAACCCGGGGCCGCTGGTCAAGTTGATGGTCCCACCCAGGGCCAGATTGCCCACCACTGCCACCCGGTTGGTGCTGGAGTCCAGCGTATAATTTAGCACGGTGCTGGGGAACAGCATGAAATCGTTGCTGACAGTGAGAATGCTGTCAGCGATGGTTAGCGGACCGTCATCAAAGACGTTGGTGTTACTCAATGACGTTCGCGCGTTATAAAAAGCCAGGCTGTTGCCATAACCATTGGTGGTCAACCCGTCGAGGGTGATCAAGTTGGTTGTGAATACGCTGTTGGTGATGATGAGTTGGGCATTATACAACAGGAAGCTGGTGGTGCCGGCGGGTACGGTGATTTTGGAGTCGGCGAATTGGAAACCACGCGCGTTGTAAACATCAAAGGACTTGGAGGCGGTGATGTTGACCTGGCTTAAAAGAATATTGGTGGCGGGCACTTCCCTGCGCGCCCAAATGATGCCCGGGACACCGCCACTGGCCACGGTTGCGTTCACATTGCTGATAGTAATATTGCGCCAGACCGGGATGGTGGTGACATCAACGGCCTGGGTTGAAGCGAAGTACGGCGTGACGCTGGTGGGTGTCCCGAACTGGCCGCCGGCATTGCTGTCGTAGTAGCTATAAATGACAATTGCACCATCACCGATGTTTGTCATCCCGATGTTGAGATAGGAGAGGTTCTGCGCAATGCCACCTTGGCCGCTGCCGTCATTGGATTTCATGCGGATGCCGTAGTCCGTGCCGTTGAAAGTGCACCGGATCACGGTCAGGTTTGACACCCCGCCAGCAGTGTTGCTGCCGATGGACACGCCATGGCCGCTGCCAAAGGCGCAATTGGTGATGACTGTATCCGATGATGGAACGCCACTGCTGCTGGTCCCAAGCGCAATATTGTCGTCGCCGTCGCTGATGGAGCAGTTTTGGACCAGACAATTGGTCCCGATCAGATCAATGCCGTCGGTGTTGGGCGAGCTCCCGGACGTGTTGATGGTAATTCCCTGAATCGTGATGTTGCCGCCGCCGTTCTTGAAGGCAATGTGCATTTTCGGCGCGTTCGTCAAGGTCACATTCTGAATCAGCACCTGCTGGCATTTGCTCAAGTAAATCAGGTAGGGGCGCTGCGAGGTGCTTAATTTATTCCACCAACCACCCGCGGTGGCCTGCCCGTCAATCGTGCCCGAACCGCTGATCTCGACATTGGTAATGCTGGAGCAGGTGATGAAATCCGGTGGCGATGTTCCGCCTGGATATGTGCCATACGGCAACATCCGCAGGGTCGCGTTGGTATCAATTTGCAGGTTAATATTGTTCTTGAACGTGAGCGGCCCGCACAAAAACGTGCCCGGCGCGGGAATTCTGACCGTGCCGCCGAACAGGCCATTGGTATTGCCGCCCAAAGTCGCAGCGACGATGGCATTTGAAATGGCGATGGTGTTGTCGGCAATGCCATTGTTCGTTGCGTTGTAGGGGGCGTTGGTGACGGTGATGACGTTGTTGGTATTGATGTTCGGCAGTGCTGGCGCGGCCAGCGTCACCGTGACAAACACCAAAAGCCCCGCCACCGCCGACAAAAACGAGACGCGAAAGGGAAGATAATTACACGATGTCACGGTTTTTACGACTGTTTTGTTCGCATGAAACATACCACGATTGGCATCACTTTGCCGGTTGCAACGAGCAGTTCACCAGCTTCACATTATAGCATTCAATGCTTTCGAAGCGGCTGAATACTGCGGGCAAATACGCACTGGAATTGGTGCTGAATATTATTGTGGCGTACTTGTCCAGATGCAAATCCACGTCGCTCTGCAAATGAATCGGGCCGGTTAAAAATTCGCCGGCGGGAATCACCACGTGCCCGCCGCCAGCTTTGACACAAGCGTCAATCGCCTTGCCGATGGCCGCCGTGCAATCGGTTTGGTTGTCGGCCACCGCACCGTAGTTTGTAATAACGAAGTCGCGCGCCGGAAACGCCGGCGCCTGGATGCGCGCCAGAATTCCGGGCACTTGCGACCACCCAACCGGCTCCGCGCGGAGCAGCGGGGTTGCGAACCATGTGACCAGAAAAAGAGTCTGGAGTTTTTTCACTTTTAGTTTTGGACGGAAATGGCGGGCCGGGGTTACGGCCCGAGTTGGACCCGATAAAACCGCTGGCTGAAGTTGCTGGCGCTGGAATCAATCCAGACAAATGGCGGTGTGGGCGAATAGTTGGTGAAAATACCATTCCAATCCGTGAGGTTCGTGGACGTCTGCACGATGTAGTCCGGCCCGGTGTCGCCATTGACGGTAAGGCTGAAAGTCCCGTTATTGCAGCCAAAGCCCGACAGTTGCGGTTGGGACGGCGTGCCCGCCGACACCTTGAGAAGGGCATTGGAGCTGATGGTTGAACCAGCCGCATTGCTCACGGTCACAGAATAAGTGCCTGCATTGGTGGCTTGAATATTGATAAGCGTCAGAAAGGCATTCGTGGCATTGGCAATTGGCGCATTGGTGTTGAAATGCCATTGATAACTCAAAGGTTGACTGCCACCGGCCACAACGCTGAACGTGGCGCTTAGGCCGGCCGTATTGGTTTGGCTTTGCGGGTCGGCCACGATGGTCGGGGCCGTGGCAGCGTAGGAAGTGACCAGCCAGTTGGTTTTGTTCCAAGTGAGCACCCCGGCCCCGGCGCCGGCGGTGGGACTGGTGACGATGTTTTGAAGCTGGCTCGGATCATCCATCGTATAGGTGTAAGGCAGTTGATTGCCGGTTAAATTCCACGAGAAGGGGAAATGGATTTTCGCTTGAAACGGACCCAGCGGATTGCCCGGGTCAGTGCTGTTGCCGCGGATGACCGTGCTATCCATCTGATAAATCGTGTCGAGCGCCTTGATCTTGCCGGTGTAGTTGGTATTGTTCACATCCGTCTGGTTGTCGCGCAGCGGGTAGAGGCAATCAATGTAAACCGACTTTTCAACCAGGAGGGCGCCGTTCTCGGTGGAGATGCTGCCGTTGATGGGGGGATCGAAATCATATGTGTTATTCAGTGTATTTTGGTCCGCTGTGCTCATGGTCGCCGCAATCGCATCGCGCAGGCGCTTGGCGGCCAGCACCGAGGTGTCGTCCACGTAAATGTTAAAATCATGCACGTTGCCGGCCCGGAGACGCGGCACGCAACGATCCCACACGCTGTTCAACCACAGGTGGTGGAACGTCATCGAGATGGTCGCGTTGTTCGGGTCGAGATCGTTTGGGCCGGCCAGGTGGGTCTTGTCATGCCCTTGCATGATCGTGACGATGTTGGTGGTGCTGAAACCGCGAGTGCGCAGGAAATTATACATTGCGTGACTCGTTTTGTTTGATTCGAGCGAGATAATCTGCTGCCAGACCCAACTGTTGGTGTTGGCGGCGCCGTCGTCACCGGTGTAGTGGCACCACGAAATGGTGATGGCCGAGCAACCGGCCTTGGTGTCGAGAATGCCGTCATAGGATTTCGTGAACGTGCAGTGATCGACCCAGACGTTGCTCACCGCGCCGCCGTCGCCCAGCGTGATGAAGTCCCAGTCGTTTTCGTCATATTGTCCCTTGGTGAGTTCATCCCATTCCCAAAGCTGGTCGAATTTGAGATTGCGGACGATGATGTTGCTGCAATTCTTGATGTTCAACTTGGCGTGCCGGATGGTCGAGGCGTTGGCCGAAAAAATCGTCAAGCCGGTTTTCTTCTGGATATCAATGAGGCTGACGCCGGTCTGAAGCAAAACGGG
Source organism: uncultured Verrucomicrobiae bacterium (assembly GCA_963804345.1). Taxonomy (GTDB): domain Bacteria; phylum Verrucomicrobiota; class Verrucomicrobiia; order Limisphaerales; family UBA11358; genus UBA11358. The sequence continues at coordinate 123,683 of CAWDPX010000017.1, forward strand.
ATGCAGCAGCGGCGTGGCCGCGCTGCGGAAAGGCTCGCTGCCCGCTTTCGCCGAAGCTTCGATTTCGTTGTAGCCAAGATTGAGATCGTTCATGACTTCAATCACCTTCACGGTCTTGCTGTTCAGCACATTGGCCAGATCGGTGGCCGTGTAAACCTTGGCGTAGTTGGGATCGGTATCGGCCAGCACGCCGCCCCCGGTGGTGACCCGGCCAAAACCGACCAGATTATACGCGGAGTTGACCACCGGGATCGTGGTTGTCACGGCAAGGACGGCGGCATCGCTGGTCGCGGTCCCGATGCTGTTGGAGGCGGTGAGAGTGTAGCCGCCGTCGGCGGCAACCTGAACATTTGTCAGGGTCAATGTGGATGACGTTGCGCCCGGAATCGGGGCGCCGTTCTTGTTCCATTGATAGCTGATGGGCGCGGTGCCGGCCGCCACGGCGGTGAAGCTGGCCGTACTACCAGCCAGCACCACCAGCAGCGAAGCGGGTTGTGAATTGAAGACCGGTGCCACGGGATTGGTATTGACGGCAAGGAAAGCATTGGCACTGACAATTCCGCCGACAATGTTGCTTACGGCAACGGAATAGCTGCCCGCATTGCCCGGTTGAATATTGGTGATGGTCAAAATGGAATCGGCGGCGTTGGTCAGCAGCGTGTTGGTGTTATAATACCACTGGTAGTTGAGGGGATCGCTGCCGCTGGCAACGACGCTGAAGGTGGCGGTTGCCCCGGGCAAAAGGTTGGTCTGATCCTGCGGTTGGGTGATAATCGTGGGGGCGACCGCAGCGCTCACGGTCAATTGGGCCACTGAGCTCGTCACCGAACCATAAGAGTTGGTAACCACGACCAAGTAACCACCTGAATTCGAAAGCTGGACGTTGGTCAGCGTCAATATGGAACCGGTGGCGTTGGTCAATACCGTGTTGGTGTTGTAATACCATTGATAACCCAAAGGCAAGGTGCCGCTGGCAAGAACATTGAACGTGGCCTCTTGACCTACCAGGACCGTTTGGTCTTGCGTGTCGGTTTCAATGGCCGGAGGAGTGGCCCCGGAGATGAACTCAACCTTGAAAAGAGTGGTGTCGAATGAAGTAGCGGAATCAGCTGAACTGGAGGGCCGGAGGCCAAAGGTGTCAAACGTAAACGTGTTGGGAGTGCCATCACTATAAGAAACCGACGCGCTGCCCGTGTTATTGAGACTCCCGCCGGTCATGGTGGCTGTGATGTCCAGCCCGCTGGACGCGTTGCGGCTGAATGTCATGACAAAGATGTATTGTGTGCCGCTAGCATATCCAGTGTTGCCGTTGGCCGCTCCGTTTGCCAGCGAGGTCCAACTGCCGCTGGAAGACAGGAACGCGGAAATGGTCCCTGGCGCACTTCTTTCCATCAATTGAAACGGGGTGCTGCTGCCCAGTGTCGTGGCCATGTTCATAAACATGCCGTAACCCGCGTAGGTGCTGTTGCCCGGACTGCCATCACCGGTCAATCTCGAAGTCGAGGGGCTGTCCATGACCGCCACACGCAAACCGCTGGAACTGGTGCTGCCGGAATTGACCCCGCTGGGCGTAAAGACCCAGGTGATTTTAAGCTGATCGCCGGTTCCCGCCAAGGTGACGGGACTCTGTTCCGTTGTGAAATAAGTCGTGTACGACGCCGACGAACTGCTGCTGGGCTCTCCAAGGTTCAGGTGTCCGGGAGCTACGGTGGCCGTGGCATATCCGCCCAAAAACCATGCAGATTCCAGATCGCCGCTGGCGTTGTAATCAACGCCCATTTCCGAGTACGGCGAATTCGTGTCGGTAGGCGTCGGATAAGTGCGCACACTGGTGTTCCAGACGTTGCTGACCAGCACCGTGGCACGTCCGGGCACGGCAACTCCAAACAGGAGCGCGAGAATAAGAATGTTTTGATGAAGGGACTTCACACGAATTTACAGGTTGTTATTGGGCGGGATTGCCGAAGCAATCCGTTTTAGATTTAAACATAAAGGGTCACATGTAAATGTGGCTGAAACCCCATATTACTCAACCCTGCCAGGTTGCAAATGGCTTTGAAAATACTGCACTGTCGGCAATTCGGCACAACTCAACCGGCACAACAGTTGTCAATTTATTCCCCTTTCTTGGCAGGCGCCAGGCCTTCGACCTGGGAGTTTTCGGCGCTGAACGCCGCGCCGTCGGCCGCCAGCACCCTGGAATTGTTGAATTGAACGCCCTTTGCATTGCGGATGGCCAGCCCGGTGTGAGCGGATATTTGGACGTTTTCAAAAACCACATTGGAAATACAACTCTCCGGCAAACCCAAAATGACGCCCGCCGATTTCTGGCAGGTGGCCTTGAGGTTGCTGACCCGGAGGTCCCGATAAACCGGAATTTTTTCACCGGCGGAAGGCGTGCCGGCGTCTTTCGGGGGAGTTGACTGCACGGCGTCTTTGGCGGAATTGTTCAGGTAGCAACAGGTGAATGTGATGGCCGGATCCACATTCGTCATGGTGATGTCGCTGTAGCTGACGTTTTCCACCAACCCGCCCTTTCCGCGCTGCGACTTGATCCGCAGACCGTTCTCGGTGTCCTGAAAAGTGCAGTTTTTTACAACCACATTGCGCACACCGCCGTCGGTTTCGCTGCCGATGGACATGCCGTGGCCGTGCAAAAACGTGCAGCCGGCCACGGTGATGTCTTCGCAGGCGAACGCGCGCCCCGCAATTTTCTTCCCGGCCTTGATCGCCACGTTGTCGTCACCCACAGCCAAGGTGCAATTGGTGATGAGCACATTCCGGCATGAACTGGGATCAATCGCATCCGTGTTCGCCGCGTGTTCCGGCGCGAGGATGGTCACGCCCGCAATCAACACATCCTGGCAATTGTCCGGCACGAGATGAAATTTGGGGGAATTTTTCAGGGTGACGCCCGCGACCTCCAGATGCTTGACGCGCGTTAAAACGATCAGATTCGGGCGCGGCAGCGTATAGCCGGGTTCTTTGCGGCGCGCGGCCTCGGCGGGAATCCACCATTTGGCGCCCGAACCGTCAATCGTTCCCTGGCCGTGGATTACGATGTCCGTCAAATCCTTGCCGTTGATGAAGGGAGTGAGGGGGCCTTTTTTCGAGCCATTGAGAATGTCGTCCCAGGCCACATCCTCCGGCAAATAATCTTTTGGCTCATCCGTCGCCTTGAGCGTCGCGCCCGCGTCAAGTTGCAGCGTGGATTTGGTCCGCAACGTGAGCGGCTGGCTTAAATAAGTTCCCGCCGGAAATTTCACCATGCCGCCGGTGCCGCCACAGGCGTCCAGCGCCTTCTGAATCGCAGCGGTGTCCAGATGGGTACCGTCACCCCTCGCGCCGAATTTGCTCACGTCGAATATTTTTGGTTCCGGCCTGGAAACCATGTCTGGCGGCGCGGCAGAAAGACCCAGCATGATGCCAAATGACAACAGAAACAATGAGGCTGGAGCTTTCATATGTGTGATTGAATATCATCAGCCTTTGAACAACCGCCCGCTTTGAAAAATGGGAAATTCCCAACAATAAAAGGGCGTGAGCGGCACCGGCCTAATAATCCGCTGGGGTCGTCACTTTCAGCGTGCCGACGTGAAAATCAAAATAGACAAAATTCCTAACGGTGCCGTGAACCGGATTTTGAGCAAAGCCGTTTTGATTGCCCAATGAAGATACGGAAGCGGGGTCGACGGCCGTGGTATCGAAATCCGCCAATGCCCAAACATCGCTTAAGGATGCAGCGCGAGCCACATCGTTAATTTTCGAGGCTTGATACGCATTTTGTTTTCCGAACGGTAATTGGGGCAGGGTGTAAAACGAATTTTTCAAGTTGCGCGTGACGGAGTAGGAAAAAGCACTCACATAATTATCAGAGTCCGGCATGTAGCCCATATTCTTACCGTTACTGGGATTGATGCTGTTGCCCGGCAGGCTATTGATGTAGCCGGGGCATACAAATCCTTTGAGGACGTTGGTATTGTTTCCAACTTCACTCGGCCCCGGTTGGGACATATAGGTGGCCAAATAATATGGCAGCCATTTTTTGAAGTTTGAACTGCTTGTAGTTCCGCTATAGACCGGCGGTTCCGATTGAGCCAAATAATAAATATTGAGGGCCGTAAGAACATTACCGGTATCCGCCGGTCCGGGTGGCAGCCAATCTGCAAAGTCATCGTTATACATATGCAAGGCCATTCCTATCTGTTTAAAATTGGAAATACAGTTTATGGTCATCGCCCGCCTTTTAGCCTGTGCCAGCGCCGGCAACAGAATCGCCGCCAGAATCGCAATGATGGCAATCACCACCAGCAACTCAATCAACGTGAACCCTTTTTTATTTTTCACAAGAATCATGTCATGGATAATGTCATGGTGGAGAAATCAGCCGGAAAAACACAGTGCCGGTGGACGTATCAACCGGCAAGACCACTTTGTTGGTTGTGCTTGAACCGGCCACATTTACCCAGTTGGCCGAGAGTCCGATGTTCAAAGCGTTCGTCTGTGATTGCAAACTCCACCCGATGTAATTGGACGACCAAGACAGGGTCAGGTTTCCATCGGACAGTGAATTTGTAATGGTGGGAGGTCCAGACGGTGCGGTAATCGTCACGACTTCGAACGAAGTGAAGGTGAAACCCAGCGCCGTCGTGTTGCCGTCGTTTGGACGCATCACAAAGGTATCAAAATTCGTGTAACAATAATTCGTGTCCGTCACAGTCTGGGTGATGTTGCTGCCATTGGCAAACGTGGAACCCCCAAAAGTGGTGGTGATGCTCATGTTGGTGGGGTTGTTCTCCTTCACTGAAAGCACCAAGGTGTAATTCGTGCCGTCTTTGAATGCCGGATCGTTCGTGGTGCCGCCTGAGTTTGCACCCAAACTTGTATCCATTTCCGAAGTCGAAGACAAAATGGCGCCGGAATCAGCCGGATTGTTGGTATCGGCAAAGGTCTGCAAGGGAGCAATGCCAAACGTGGTGCCGAAGTTCATGTTTTGACCGTAGCCGCTGACACTGGTGTTTTTAGCATTGCCGCTTCCGGTGGCGTTGGCGTTGGTGCCGCTATACAACAGACCGAAGCGAAGATGCCGGCTGGAGTTCTGCGCTCCCGAATCCAAGACGGTAAAATTCACGGAAACCTGAATCGTTTGCCCGGGACTGAGTTGTACGGGCATGCTGGTGGTATTGGTCTTCGAGAAGGCCGAGGCATTGTTTGAAACGCCCACTGGCGCAAAATAAGTCCACCAAGTCAAAGAACTTCCGGCCGTGACCGTGACCACCAGGTTCGTTGTGACGCCGTTACTCACACCCACCACCAATGCCTTGGTTCCAGTGTACCAAGGCGATGTTGCAGGCAAATTGAGCTGGTTGGTAAATGTATTGTTGGTGCCGCCCGCCGGCCAGTTCGTCTGCCATTCGATAATATTTGTTTGACCCAGGCCCGAAAAAATAATCCCAAACATGCATATACTGATGAAAGTAATTTTTTTCATAAACATTTTTAGTTTTTCTCTTTCCCAAGCATTTAGACCCTATTTGAAACACGACTTTTTGTCAACCATCTATGTTTGCAAAGTAATTTGAAATTATTGCAAAAATCGGTGTTGCCGAAGCAACGCTTCAACCCCGGACAAGTCCAGTGATGGAGCGGATCGCGGAGCGTGTGCGGCACGGTGGCCGCCCAAACCTTGGATTTATCGAAGGAAGAGACCGGCATTTACCAGCCACGTACCCGCGGCATGCACGGTTAATTTTGGCCGATTTTTTTGTGAGAGCCCTTGTCTGCCTGTCACACCAGCGGGATCCCTTCACAAAGAACCATACATTTGTGCAGCTAGGCAAATTTTGGAATTTGCACAAAAATCATGCATTGAATCCTGTTGTGACTTTCTGCCCGTAACTGTGATTTATTACACAACCCTTGCGCGCGGGACAAAAGCTGTGCGTTTGAAACATTATTGAAAACTGGTTTTAGTTTATAATTTGGTGAAATCCATGCCCAAAAAACAAAAGCGCGTGCTGTTGGCATTGGGGTGGTATGATTACCGCCTGCATCAGGGCATTGAAAAATATGCCCAGGAACACGGCTGGCATTTGTATGCTGACTTGGCGAGGGAAAAAGTCATTCCTTGGGGATGGGAAGGGGATGGGGTTCTTGCCTGGCTTGGAGCCGGAGATGATCTCGCCGAATTTGTAGAGTCCACCCGGAAGCCCACGGTGGATTTCAGCCTGCGCCGCCCTCAGTTAAAATTCCCCCGGGTGCTGGAAGACCACGTCCATGCGGCGCAACTCGTGGCCGACCATTTTATTTCCCGCGGGTTTGGCAATTTCATATTTTACAGCGATGCCGACAACTGGTCGTATGAGGAACGCGGCAAGGGATTTGTCAGCACGCTGGAAGCGGCTGGCCGCAAATGCCTTTGGTTGCGCTGGCATCGGTCGGCGGATTTTGCCTCCGGTCGTGAAGAATGGAAACGCAAACGCAAATGGCTGGGGGCGGAAATGAAACGCGCGCCCAAGCCGCTGGCGGTTTTTGCCGCCAACGACCAACTGGCCTTGGACGTCCTGGAATCGTGCGAAAACTTGGGCGTCACCATTCCCGATCAGGTGGCGATCGTTGGCGCGGAGGATTACCTCTTGGCGCCGGATGCGATGCACATTCCCATTTCGAGCGTGGACACCAACTTGGAATCCTTGGGTTATCGCGGGGCCGAATTGCTGAACGGGCTGATGAGCGGACAGCCGGCGCCCAAGGCCCCCATCCGAATCCCCGCCAAGGGGGTGGTGGTCCGCCGGAGCAGTGATTTTCTCGCCATCAAACACCAGGGCGTGGCCAAAAGCCTGCGCTTTATCTGGGAACACTGTCACGAGCCTATTTGTGTCAAGGATCTAGTTGTCGTTGCCGCCATGTCCCGACGCGGAATGCACAAGGCATTTCTGGAACACATCGGGCGCACGCCCGGGCAGGAACTGCAATGCGTTCGCATCGAACGCGCCAAAAAACTACTCGCGGAATCCGGCAACAAAATTGGAGCCCTGGCTCGGATGTGCGGCTACCAAAGCGTCAACAGTTTTTGCATCGCCTTCAAGCGCAGCACCGGGATGTCCGCCAAATGCTACCAAGAATCCATCCTGCATTGATGCCGGCGGCAAATCCGCTTCGGAAATAATCCGGCGCCTGTCAGGACCATTTCGACCCGGCGAAAACAGGAGTGCCGCAGTCAACTTGGGCTTGCCAAGGCTTGCGTTGCAGGTTGCGGCCGGTTGGGAATCCACGAAGCACACCTGCAGGCTTTCGGAGTTTTCAATCTGGCAGGCAAAGACCCCGCTGATCGCAAAGCAGGATGGGATGGGGACCGACTGATATTTTTCCATTACTGCTGCAGGGCAAATTTTACAAAAACCCGCCGCACGATGTTTGATTCGAATTCAACCGGCTTTGACCGGCCAACGGACACCTCTACCACAAAATGACGGTTGGCCGGGTCAAATTTTACTTCACCCGCCGTTCCATTCTGAACCGTCACGGACGGCTTCACGTCGGCATAACCGTGCAGTTCAACGTTTTTTTCGGAATCAGCAAAGAGAACGGTGGCGGTCAGTCCGCTGGGATCGTCCTTGATTTGGCTGATGCGCTGCCTGCCGGTGGAAACAAATTTCCCGCGGTCGCCAAAAAACGCGATGCCGTTCCGGCCCGCGGGGGCAACGATATAAGAGCGCACGCCATTGAGCGGCAGCGAGAGTTCGAACCGTTCGTTTGATTTCAGTGGCGTGACGGTTTCAGAGGCGTTGTCGTAAATGCAAACTGTGCCGGTGTAACCCAGCTCGGCAGGCGTAAATTGCGCGGTCCTGGTCTCCGTGTGATTGCGGTTGAAGACGAAAACATAGCTGGTGCGCACGCCGTCGTGATCGGTGTAAGTGCCGGCCAGCAGCGGTTCGCCGCTTTTCGTGGCATCGGTGACATAGCATTGGTCGAGCGGCACGCAGGGGACATCGGGTTTTACGATGACGCCATCGGCGCGAACCGATTTGAAAATGTTGGCTTTATTTTCCTTTCCGATGGCGTCGCCGATGCCAACCGGGCCCGCGGAAAGCGTGGCCAAAAGAAGGTTGTTGATCTCCGGACTGTTGAAGACGTCCGACCACGGCCACAGGCCCAGTGAGTACGCCAGCCGCGAGGTGTAGAGAAAATCATTCCAGCGCGGCGGCTGGAAGCGGTCATTGCTGGCGCGGATGGTGGCCAGGTTGTCATAGCGGCTGCCTTCCATGAAATAACAAGGATACGCCATGCAGTATTGCATCGTGATGCCGCGTTCGTGGCAGGCGCGGGCCATCTCACGGACGAAGGTTTCCGCGGCATCAACGGTGGAACTGAACTCCGGTGAATATTTGTAAATGCGGTCCAGCCAGTCCTGTTCGTAAGTCACAATGCCGCAGGAATGCATATAGCCGGCAAGATCATCCCAAAATTTGGGGTCCACGGCGGCAACGCCGGAAATTTTGTACTTTTCGTGATAGGGGCTGGCGGGATCAATCCACCGATTGTGCGTCACCAGCGGCAGGCCGACGGATTTTTGAAATTCAGCCAGCCCGTTCGGAAACAAAAACGGATGCGCCCTGTATTCGAGCAGCCCGCCGTAGCGGTTCCATTCGCCCGCCGGCAATCCGGGCTGTTTGGTTTTGCCGATGGCGCCGCCGGCATCGGTGAAGGTTTTGAAATACCACCAACTGTCCAGTTGCAGGCAGTGAACGGGGATTTGTTCCTGCCGATAATGTGTGACCAGCGCCTGCAACGTGCCGGCACAACCCAGGTTGGTGTCGTAATTGTAATAATAGGTCGCGCCATTGTCGGTCCAATAGGAAAGATATTTCAGCAGGGCATCGGCGTCCCGGGCGGGGCGTTTCGCGCCGCGAAGCTCGTTGAGCGATTGCCCCCACAAGTTCCAGGTGCGGTTGATGCCTTTGCCAAAGGCCAGAATTGTCGGCTGGGAAAATCCCCGGGGCAGGTTGCACAGATTGGTGTTGAAGCCGCTGGCAATACGGCGGTGACCGTCGCCGAACATGCTGGCCACCATAAAATGCGCGGCGGGAGAAATGACCGCCGCGTTGGCTTGGTCATCAAACAGCAGCCACGGTGTCGAACACTCGTTGGCCGTGAAAGACGGCGGCGCAAACACTTCCTGCCGGTAGCTGAAAACGTGCAGGCGGGCAGGCAATCCGTTAAAATCTGGAAACGGTGCGGGCGCAATTTTGCGCGCCGGGCCGCAAGTGTCGGAAAATAAAACCAACGGCTTTTCCTCATAGACGCGGATGCTCCCGCTCACGGGCAATCCACCGTCCTGCCAGTCAAAATTCACCTGACGATAGGCGCCGATGGCGTCATGGCCCTTGGTTTGGGTGGCGGGATCGGAGGCCGAGGGCAGATTTCCGGAAAATTCCCAGCCGGGATCGGCGCAAATGATCCGGTAGGAGCCGGTTTTTTCCTCCCACTTTAATTTCACCCGGCCGTTTGAGACCGACAACTCACCACCCCAGGCGGCCAGGCCCGTTTGCAACGCCAAAAGTCCGACAACGGTTCCTGTCATCAATTTCATAAATCAAAAAATCCGGCTCCACCAATAACAAACCGCCGATTTGAGTGACAGCAAAAGTTCGAGCATGGTCCGTGGCAGAGACAATGTTGTACGCGGCTGGCGGCAAATGGCAACAGCGGAACTTGCCTCGGCCGGCCTTTGCGGGTAAAAAAACCGCGTGTCACTAAAGACCTTCCCCGGGCGAATGTTGATTCGTGGACGAATGCTGCCGGTGTGGCAGGGCGGCTTGATTGTTCTCCTGGTCTTCCTGGCGTATTTTCCCGCCCTGCGCGGCGGGTTCATCTGGGATGATGATGCTTATGTCACAAAAAATCCGCTGCTCACGGCGCCGGACGGCTGGAGGCGGATTTGGTTTTCGACGGATTCGCCCTCGCAATACTTTCCCCTGACTTACACGGTCTTTCGCATCGAACGTTCACTCTGGGGCTTGAATCCGGCGGGTTATCACTGGGTCAATATTTTGCTCCACGCAATCAATGCGCTGCTGGTCTGGCGATTACTGAAACGATTGAGCGTGCCGGGCGCCTGGCTGGCGGCGGCGCTTTTCGCCCTGCATCCGGTGCAGGTGGAAACGGTCGCCTGGATCACGGAATTGAAAAGTGTCTTGTCGCTCTTTTTCTATTTGTTGACGCTGTTCTGCTGGATTGAATTTGTCGGGGAACGATCCCGGCGATTTTGGTATTGGCTGGCGCTGGCGGTTTACGCGCTGGCGCTCTTCAGCAAAACGACGGCCTGCACCCTGCCGGCGGCGCTGCTCTTGATTCTGTGGCTGAAAACCAAACCGATTGACTGGCGGCGGCTGGCTCAGGTCGTTCCTTTTCTGGCGATGGGTTTGGGAATGGGACTGGTGACGGTGTGGTGGGAGCGGTTCCATCAAGGCACGCAGGGCGAACTTTTTTCGATGGGTTTGCGGGAACGCATTCTGGTCGCGAGCCATGCACTTTGGTTTTACGCGGGCAAATTGTTCTGGCCGGTGAATCTGACCTTCAGTTATCCGCGCTGGACGATTGAACCCGCCAAACCATCAGCTTATGGCTGGCTGCTCATGGGCCTCGGACTGGGCGCGGCGATTTATTTCGCCAGACGATTGTTCGGGCGCAGTGTTGAGGTGGCGACATTGTTTTACGTGGCAACGTTGAGTCCATTGCTCGGTTTCATCATGCTTTACACGTTTCGTTACACGTTCGTAGCGGACCATTACCAATATGTCGCGAGCATCGGCTTGATTGCGCTCGCAGCGGCGGGAATCACCATCGCATTCAAGACCAAACCCTTTCTCAAGCTGGCAGGTTGTGGGGCATTGGTGCTGACGCTTGGCTGGTTGACCTGGCGGCAGGCGGGGATTTACCGGAACCTGGAAACCCTCTGGCGCGACACGCTGGCCAAAAATCCGGACTGCTGGCTGGCCTACAACAACCTGGGGACCGCCTACGCCGAAAAGGGCGGGTTTGAGGAAGCGATCGGGAACTTTCGCAAGGCCATCCAGATCAAACCAAATTTCGCCGAAGCGCTGAACAATCTGGGCAACGCCTTCGCCGCCCAGGACCGGTTTGAGGAAGCGATCGAGAACTATCGCAAGGCCATTCAGATCAATCCGGACTATTGCGAAGCGCTGAACGATCTGGGGGTTGCCCTCGCCGCCCAGGGCCGGTGGGATGAAGCCGTTGAGAACTTTCGCAGGACCATCCAGATCAAACCGAATTTCGCCGGCGCGTTGAACAATCTGGGAGAGGCCCTTCTCCATCAGGGCCGGTTGGAGGAAGCGATCGGGAACTTTCGCCAGGCCATCCGGATCAAGCCGAATTTCTCCGATGCGCTGTACAACCTGGGGGTCGCCCTCGCCGCCCAGGGCCGGTGGGATGAAGCGATTGAAAACTATTACAAGGCCATCCAGATCAATCCGGACAACTCCGAAGCGCGGAACAATCTGGGTATCGCCTTGGCCGATAAGGGCCGGTTGGAGGAAGCGATCGGGAACTTTCGCCAGGCCATCCAGATCAAACCAAATAACTCTGAAGCGCTGAACAATCTGGGCGGGGTCCTCCTCCATCAGGGCCGGTTTGATGAGGCGATCGAGTATTTTCGCAAGGCCATCCAGATCAAACCAAATTTCGCCGAAGCGCTGGACAACCTGGGTGTTGCCCTCGCCGCCAGGGGCCGGTTTGAGGAAGCGATTGAGAACTTTCGCAAGGCCATCCAGGTCAATCCGAATTTCGCCGAAGCGTTGAACAATCTGGCGTGGGTGCTGGCCGCCAGTCCCGATGACGAGCTTCGCAACGGGGCCGAGGCGGTCCGTTTGGCCGAATGCGCGTGTGAACTGACTCATAATGGCGAACCCTCGTTCCTCGGGACGCTGGCCGCCGCTTATGCCGAAGCGGGCCGTTTTTCGGACGCGGTGACCACGGCGGAAAAGGCGGTGCAACTCGCAACCGATGCCGGGGCTAAAAAACTAGCCGGGGAAAACCGGCAACGGCTTGAGTTCTACCGGGCCGGCAAACCCTATCATGAGCCTGCCGCAACGGGGCGATGAATTCCGTTGAACATTGCAGATTTGACCAGAGTCCCCATTTCGCCCTTGCTTCAACTGCCGGGCAAAACTTCCACCTGCCGGCGTTGGAGCCAGCCGATTCTCCCGGACCGGTCGGTCACCTGCAGCCAGTTGTCGCGGCGGTCCAGCACTGCCAGTTCCGCGCCGTCGTGGGCGGTGAACGCGTTTTGCGCCTCGTCAAACGGCCCGCTGCGGGCGGTGGCATCCGGTGCGACGACCACGGCGGTTTGCCTGGAAAAATGGATTGCGGCGTTCACGCCGAGGCACGCACATGCCAAAACGGTTGCCACCACCGCGCCCCGGGTAAAACCGCCCAACGTCGTTTTGAGCGACGGCCGGATTTGCTCCGCCACCAGCAGGGCAAACGCAAACCAGAAGGCGGCCACGGCCAGTTCCGTCCACTCATTCAAAGTGAGCAGGCCGAGCCATCCCGCGCTGCGGGACCAGCGGCTTTCGCGGAGGGACGGGCCCTGCACCTGGTTGCGCGCGAAGTCCAGATTGGCCCGCACTTCCGCGTCGCGCGGCGTCAATTGCGCCGCCTGGCGATACGCGGCAATCGCGCGGCCAAAATTGCCGGATTTGAATTCCGCGTTGCCGTAATTGAAATAAAGCGCCGGGGAAACCGCTCCGGATTGGATGATTTTTCCGTAGGCGGTGGCGGCGTCGGCAAATTTGCCCTCGGCGTAAAGTTTGTTTGCGGTGTTGAATTCAGCCGATATGTCGGCGGCCAGCGTGCTGCCGGTGAAAATCCAGGCAGCGGCCACGGCCAGCAGAAGGCGTGGAAACACTTTCAAGTTCCTCGATATTTTTCGTGGATGACATGATGTGAAACAGGACGCTTCGGGTGCGATAATGAAATCAGTGGTGACGTCCGCCCTCACCCCGGCCCTCTCCCCAAGGAGAGGGGGAATCGTTCGCCACGTTTTGAGCAGTTCAACAAGCCGTGCGGTCGTGCCTCTCACTGCCGATGAAACAAAATCAGTGATGTCACCAAGGATTGAGAAATTATCCGGCGATGTAATGTTGCTCACCCTCTCCCCGGGGGAGAGGGCCGGGGTGAGGGCGGATGTAAACGGCAACTCCATTAAAAATGTTGAAAAATCTATTTTCATGCTTCCACGTTTTGCAGTTCGCGGACGGCGTTTTCAAATTGCGGAATTACCGCGGCCAGTTCCCCGCTCGTTCGCATGGGCGCGTAACGCGCCTGGTTGCAGAGTTGAAACAATTCGCGCAGGCCGGCCAGTGTCGGTTCCGGCGCGCCCAGCAATACCAGACGCTCGTCAATCACGGCTTCGGTGATGGACGACGCGGGACAATCCAGCCGTTCGCCAAGCTGCTCCTGCAAGAGCCGGAACAGTGTCGCAAAAAATTCGGCCGAATTATTTTCCGCCGCGAGCCGGCGCAAATCGTTGAGTCCGCCTTGAATCAACCCGGCCACGCGCCGTTGCCGTCGCAAACGGGGATTGTTCGCCAGGCTGTCCGTGCGTTTGCGCCACACGAAAGCCGCGAGCCACGCCAGCACGGGCAGGCTTTGCGCGGCCAGAAACGCCGGGCGCGTCAACAGCGGCGGGCCGGCTGGCGTGAGCGCGCCGGGCTGATCTTTGATGGGAAGAATATCTAGTTGCGGTGGCGGAGTTTGCGGGTTGGGCGTTTTCGTGGCGGCAATCATCGGCGCGGGTGTCGTGCCGCCGGAATGCACGGCGAGTTGCACCGGCGACTGCCTGAGGGTCCGGTAGGTTTTTGTGTCCGGATTAAAAAAACTGAACGAAAACGATGGCAATTCGCGAACGTCCGTGTTTTGCGGAGTGACAATCTGCTCGAAGGTTTTTACGCCTTCAATCCCGAGCGGGTCCGTTGTTTTGAGGTTCTGTGTGGGCGAAAAAGTTTTGAAATCACGCCAGGCGGGCTGATCGGGCAGGGTGAGCGCATCGAGCGCGCCGCGGCCGGAGATTTGGACGCGCACGGTGATGGGATCGCCGACGGCGACATTGGTCGGGCCGGCGGTGACGGTCATGGTGTAATCACCAATCGCGCCGTTGAAATTCGCCGGCACATTTTCGGCGGGGAGAGGCAGCGATTCCAGGTTCAATGCTTCCGTGGCAAACGAAACCTGTCTCTCTTCGCCGCTGTTGAAGATGGAGTGGATTCCAAATCTTTCAAAAACCGGGTCGCGCTGGCGATTGGCCGAGACCACCAGAATGGCGTTGGCGGTGAAGGGGCCGATGCTCACCGCGCCGGTTTTGACGACCGTCAGGGGCACGGAAAGGGGGACAACGCTGTAAATGTGGTTGCCGAGTTGTGCCCGCTGGACCGATTGCTGGGCCATTTTGCCAATGGTGAAGCCATCCGCCGGCGAGCTGACAAACTGGAAATTGGCGAAATTTTGCACGTCATCACGCAGATAAATCCGCAACTCCGCAGCGACCACCTCACCCACATAGACCTCTTTTTTGGGCAGCGTGAGTTTCATGAACGCAATCTCCGAACCGGAATTGACGGCCGATGGCGACGGCGTGTTCGGCGGGCGTACGGTTAATTTCAACGGCTCCGAACTCAGGCGCTGTCCGTTGACCTCGGCGGTGAGTGATGGAATATCGAACTCACCGGTCTGTTGCGGTGTGAGCGTAAAATTATGCGTGACCGTTGATTTAGTCTGGCCGTTGATGAAGCTGAACTGGCTTGACGGGCCGACGTAGGCAATTTGCAGGTTGGGGACATTCGGCGGCAGCGGCACGTCTTTGGGCGAGCCGCCATCAAACGTCAGCGACAGGGTGGCGCTTTCCCCCAGCGCAAGGGTGTCGCGGTCGAGTGATGCCGTGAACGTGTCGGCGTGAATATGGGCGTCGCCGAGGCTCAGCCCGGCCAGAACCAAAGCCACCCCGGACAAAAAATTGTTTTTCAGCCAGCGTTCCATTTTTCAAAAAATGTTCACAAAATTTAGAAGATAGACAGCCAATAGCGCGAAAATGTTCATGCTTCAAACCGCCTTCAACAGCGCGGCTGTCAAGCCATCCGTCGTGTGCGCCTTCGCTTCCAGCGCGGGTTCCAACCCCAGGGCGCGGATGGCCTTGCTCGTCTCCGGACCGATGGACGCCAGTTTCATTTGCGGGAATTTCTTCAGCAACTTCGGCAAATCAAAACGCGCGTGAAAATGTTCCACCGTCGAGCCGCTCGTGAACGTCACCCAATCCGCGCCGCTTTCGAGCAGCGTCGTCCCCGCACCCGCCGGGTCTTCGGTTTCGGCCACCGTTTTATATATCGCGATGTCGTCCACGATGGCGCCGAGTTCTTCCAACGCTTTCGGCAAATCCGGATTCGCCACCTCGGCGCGCAGCAGGCACATCTTCAGGTTCTCGATGGTCTCAAATTTCTCGAACGCTGCGGCGATTTTCTTTCCGGTAAATTCGTCCGGCGTCAAATCCAACTGGAGATGCAGCTCGCGCAGTTTCGCCGCCGTGGCCGGGCCGACCGCCGCGATGCGCGCACCGCCAATGTCGCGCATGTCCTGGAATCGCCGGAAAAAGATGTCGAAAAATGCCGTCACCCCGTTTGCGCTCGTGAACACCAGCCAGTCGTAGGCATTCAATCCCAGCAGCGCGTCCACGATGGCGTCGGTCTCCGTTGGTCGCGTGATTTTGATGGTCGGCACCTCCAGCACGTCCGCGCCAAGTTCCGTCAAGCGCTGCGCGAAACCGCCCGCCTGTTCCGAACGCCGCGTCACGACGACACGCCGGCCAAACAACGGCCGCTTTTCAAACCAGTTCAATTGTCCGCGCAATTTCACCACGTCACCAATAATTGTCAGCACCGGTGGCGACAGTTTTTTTTCTGCGGCCACGCCGGCGATGGTTGCCAGCGTGCCGGTAACGGTTTGTTGCCGTCCCGTCGTGCCCCAGCGAATCACGGCCACGGGTGTCTCCGGCGACATCCCGTGTGCGATGAGCGATTGGGTCCAGCCGGACAGTTTCTCGGTGCCCATGAGAACGACCTTGGTGCCGGGGATTTTGGCGATTTGGTCATGGCGCAAAGCCGTTTCGGCATCATCGGATTCTTCGTGGCCGGTGAAAACGGTGAAGCTGGAACAATGCCCGCGATGGGCGAGCGGTATGCCGGCGTAATTCGGCGCCGCCACGACCGACGAAACACCGGGCACAACCTCAAAAGGAATTTTCGCCGCTGCGAGCGCCTCGGCTTCCTCGCCGCCGCGCCCAAAGATGTAGGGATCGCCGCCTTTGAGTCGCACGATGCATTTGCCTTCGCGCGCCCGGGCGATGAGCAGCGCGGTGATTTCCTCCTGCGGCATCGTCATGTTTTTGCCGCGCGCGATGAGTTCGGCGGACGGCGGCGCCAGCCGGAGCAGATCGGGATTCACCAGCGCGTCGTGGAGCACCACGTCCGCGCGCCGGAGCAATTCCGCGCCGCGCAACGTGAGCAGCCCCGCGTCGCCCGGCCCGGCCCCGACGAGATAAACTGTGCCTTTGGATTTCACCCGCCCAATTTAGCCGAAGCTGGCGCATTGGGCAATGAAAGAGGAGGAAAAGAGCAGCCTGTCTTATAATTAGGAGGCGGCATCATTTTTCAAATCCCGAACGATTCTGTCTCGAACAAAAGGCGGCATCTTCGACATGGCCTGCTCGCGCTGCTCCCGGCGACATCGCCCCAAAATGCCTGATAGAGCGGTGAGCCAGAAATGCAAAGCGAACATATCGCAACGCCGATATTGATAAAAAACAAAATAACCAATGGCCGAGTCCAGCCGTTCTTACCAACGATAGCGGTTGAAACAGCCAAGAAAATCAGCCAAAAAATAATCTGGCGTCCGAGAGTATGTCTCCGCAGCCCCAAAAAGTGATAGGCCGCGCTCGCAAGAATCAAAGCTGCTAAAATTGTCAGTGCCATAATTGTCTCCTATCGTTTGCCGTCTAACAGTCAATGGACGGCCGGTTTTGCAGCCGATCCTGTTTCATGAAACCGAACTTATTCCGGTCCCGGTGAATTGTCCATCGCGATTTGCTGTTGGGGCATTCGGTGAATGTATCTCGATTTTTGAACGAGCCTGTTTAGACCATCTCACCAGTCCCGAAGGGACGACCTGAAAATAGCCCGGCGTTTCAACGCCGGGAACAGGTTCACCGGTGGATAAGTCCCGGAGGGACGATTGAAAGGCAAGACCAGATTCACCAGTCCCTCCGGGACGGAATACCTTTTGGATGACGAACCCGGCATTGAAATGCCGGGCTATTATCAAATGTTCCTTCGGAACAGAGCCAAGTAATTATCTCCAAAATAATTGAGATACGCCCCCTGTCATCTTCGTTTCCCGGACTTTGCGCTTTTAACCCGCGCCGTTGCCGCGTATATATTGCGCGTGTCTCAACCGGTTCAATCCGCCATCAATGCCGCCACGCGCTGTTGCGCGGTCTATGGCTTTCCCATCCGCCATTCCGCGTCGCCCGCGATGCATAACGCCGCGTTCGCCGCGCTTGGCCTGAACTGGCGTTACCTCGCGTTTGAAGTCCGTCCCGATGATTTGCGCGCGGCCATTGTCGGCGCCAAAGCAAT